>CAVTBZ010000012.1:0-5645 GCA_963733045.1 uncultured Methanoregulaceae archaeon
CCTGCTCCAACTCCTAAACCTACACTCCCTGCACCCACAGCCAGCGAACAACAGACCGTGGGAATTTATCGTTCAGGAGTCTGGAAACTCGATTCAAATGGGGACACAACCTTTACCGGTGATGATACCACATTCCTTTTCGGAACCAGAGGAGATACTCCGGTGACCGGGGAGCTGGAACGGTGACGGGATTACTGATCCCGGGGTTTTCCGATCGTTGCAGGCGGGAACTCGATCCTCGAAACAGCAAAAAACGGTGGCAGTGTATAAAAAATTCCAGTTCGGAACTCCTATGGGATACCCGGGATACCGGAGACTGGAATGGTGACGGGACCACTGATCCCGGGGTTTTCCGCCAGTCTACCGGACAATGGATCCTGGAGACAACAAAAACCGGCGAGGTTTATACGAGATTCCAGTTCGGAACCAGAAGAGATGGCCCGGTAACCGGGGACTGGAACGGTGACGGGAACACTGATATCGGTATCTTCCGCCCGTCTACGGGGAATGGATCCTGGAGACAACAGAAACCAGGCGAGGTTTATACGAGATTCCAGTTCGGAACACGAGGAGATACCCCGGTAATTGGAGACTGGGATAATGATGGAACATCCGATATCGGGGTTTTCCGCCCGTATTTACGGGGAATGGATCCTGGAAACGACGAAAACCGGCGAGGTTTATACGAGATTCCAGTTCGGAACACGAAGAGATACACCTGTCGTTGGCGACTGGAACGGTGACGAGCACGGATATCGGGATTTTCCGGCCATCTACAGGGAACTGGTATCTGAATTACGATGCAACCGGTACCGTGGATCAGTCATTCCAATTCGGAACATCAGGAGATATCCCTGTTGTTGGATACTGGATTTGAGTAAAAAAGAATCCATGAATTTCCTTTTTTTCTATCTCTGTTTCCGGGAAACATATTCGGGAAACATACTTCGGGATTCAGACCATTGTTCAGTTACGGAGTTCTCTGCAACAGATGGTATATCTGCCTTAAAGGGCGTTCCTTACATAACGTCCATAGGGAAACGATAGATTTTGCCTGTGTATTCCAGATCCAGTGCCCTGATGAAAGCGATAAAAATCCTGGACACTACCTGCAAACAAGGTACCGTGAAAAATATTCGGTCACTTGAATCGCAATATCCCTTCTTTTTATTTACCGTCCCTCATGACCGGGCATCACACTTTTTTCGGCACAGTATCGCAGCCCCGGTGAAAGGAGAAAAGCCGCCATCCCCGTGGTCACCGGATTATAGAGGGGTGTAATGAAGGTGCCTGCCGGATCGAGAAGTCCTGATGCGACGACGTATAACCCTATGCATCCGAATACCGGGACAACAAATACATATACTCCTCTTTGCATGAGCCCGCAGCGACAGGCCACGGACAAAATCCACACCCTCGTACGATTGTAGGACAATCAGAGTGCCGATCATAAACAACCATTCGCCTGGGTTGGTAATTTCAAACCAGAAATAGGAACCAATATAATCAGGGATCATCATGCCCTGGAACGGACCAAAAAGGAGGATAAAACCAGGTCCGGGCAGGGTCCACATCTCATCAAGAACCTGGTGCAGGAGGACTGCACCTGCCACTCCGGCACCAAGCAACCGGGTGCTGATTGGAACACCCAAAGCATAACGATGATGATGATAAAAACGATGCTCAGCGAGTGGAAAACAGGTCTGCCACTCGAAGAACTGCCGGGGACAGAAAACCAAGTGGCTTGTCAACCAGGTCAGGAAGGATGGACCCTGCAATACAGAGGGGGATTGCCCGGCGGTCATTCGTCAGGTGCCAGAGGAGAAGACCAAGGAGAGCACCGGCGAAGACATGGGCAAAGATGAACATGTAATTACGCGTTGATTGTTGATTTTAATAATCCTGCTGCAGTATATGTGGTTTCCCGGGGTACGGCACACTCTTGTGCTATAGGAAAAATATGTTCCGTTTCCTTATCCTGCCTGCCAGCGGTTGTAGGCAAGGTTGAGGAGCGGCACGAACTCCCCGATTGCCTTCCGGTTGCCTGCCCGCTGGGATGGTCATCGCCAAACGCCGTTGCATAGGCAGCGGTATCATGGGGCAGCCACCCGCCTGTTTCCACCTGGTGCTGGACAGCATTATTCCACCAGCGGTGATGGTTCCCCGTTTCCTGGTCAAGATCGCTGGTATCCGTATTCCCCCCGTTGGTGGTCAGAACATTATAGAAATCAAAAACTGCAACATTAGTATACGGATAATCCTTCAGCCAGTCATTGACCAGCCACTGGTTGAAGGACCTTGCATTCGATGAATACCTCCCGTTGCTGACAGGAGGTGCGGTAACCACAATGAACAGCGTATCCTGGTGCTCCTGGAAATACGGCAACAGGTCAATATAGATGCCCTTCGCATTTGCAACCGTGTGGTAATCAGATCCGGGTCGAGACCCTTTAACGGGTTTGCATCAATGGACGGTACCGGGTCATCAGGATTTCCTTTGAGGTTTGAGTTCGGGAAACAGGATTTGAACATGACAATCCGTTTTTACCGCCGGAATCGGGGTTCAGCCGTGAATAGTCTGCATGCTGGCCGCTTTCGCTGTACACGGCATCCATGATCTCTGCGGATTGCGGGCCGCGGAACCACGTCCACCAGAAGCCGATATCCGTCAGCGACCCGATCGGCACAGAACCGCCTTCAGGAACCGAACCCCAGCCATAATTCGTATCACTCACGAAGTAATTGTTGTCCCGCAGTGCAATGCCCAGTCCCCCGTTCCTATCATCCAGCCAGTTCTCTCCGCACGAGTGGTGGATGAAGATGAGTTTGACGGGTTGTGCCGGGGGAGCAGGGTTGCACGCTTCGCAGGCAGGGGCATTTATGGATAACGATGTTGCCGTTGCCTGCATAGGTGTTCCGGATTCACCGTGTCTTGTGGAACGCCTATCATACACAGGGCAGTGCTGCACAGTACCAGGATAATTACCGCGAGGATTATTCTCTTCAGCGTTCTCACCGTCCTATGTTAAAAATCTCTTTCCTGAATATTCCTGTTGTAACCATAAAGTCATTGAGCATGGCAATATAAAAAGGGAGTTCTTTTTTATGCTCATGGGGGTGTGGCTTCTATAAAAAAACAGGTGGCGGTTTCTGGTACGTAAAGCAAAAGCACCATAAAGGAATACCAATAATAAAAATATTGGAATTTGCCAGGAAAATAAAAAAGGTTATCACTCCGGGTTCTCTTGAGGTTTGCATGATTCTCATTGTCATCGGCACGCGCCCGGAAATTATCAAAATGTCGCTGTTATCTGTGTAATGCAGGTCCAGGCAGGGACTGGAATTTTCGGTGCTTCATACTGCGAGCATGATCCCAACGCAATGGACAAAGTTTTCTTCGAACAACTCAAACTTCTTCCCCCACCTATAATCTGGATGTCGGATCCGTATCCAGGTTTCCCAGACCGCCGCGATTCTTTCGGGTATTGAAAATATTCTTCTTGAGCGCCCGGGAATTGTCCTTGTCCAGGGTGACACAAATACCGTCTGTGCAGGTGCCCTTGCTGCGGCAAAACTGCACATCCCGGTCGGGCACGTTGAAGCAGGTTTACGGAGTTTTGACCGCAGCATGCCAGAAGAGATCAACCGCATTGTTGCCGACCATGTATCCGACCAGTTATATGCACCAACAGAAAATTCCCGCCGGAACTTACTGAATGAAGGGATACCTGCAGAGAAAATCACGGTAACCGGTAAATACAGTTGTCGATGCGGTACACCAGAACATCAGGATTGCACAACAAAAAGTGCATCCCGTTGAAGAGTGGATCTCACACCCGGGAACTATTTCCTTGTCACTGCCCACCGTGCTGAAAATGTTGATGATCCCATTCGTCTTGCCAAGATATTGACCGGGCTTAAAAAAGTCTCAGGACATTTTGGTGTCCCCGTTGTCTTCCCCATGCACCCCAGAACGCAGAAGATGGTGCGTGAATTCTCCCTCTCAACTGAAGGAATCCGGGTTATCGATCCCGTTGGCTATCTTGAATTTCTCGTGCTGGAGTCAAAGGCATCACTCCTCCTGACCGATTCCGGGGGATTGCAGGAGGAGGGGTGTATTTTAAACGTACCCTGCGTTACCCTTCGCGAAAATACAGAGCGGCCTGAAACAATCGATGTCGGCTCGAATATGCTCGCAGGCACGGATCTGGAAAAGGTGCTGGAAAAGCGGCAAAATATATGATAGACATTCCGCGTACGTCGAGGAATCCATTTCGGGGATGGTGATGCGGACACATCGAATCATTGATGTCTGCAGAAAAAAGGGGACGATGTAGTGACCTGAAAAGTCCATATTTCATCGGATCTTACTTTGAAGGGTGTAAGTATCATTGCCTTGCATTATATTATATAATAAAAATTTCAAAAACGATTATATTATAAGTAAAAAATTTATAGATAGATAGAATTTTTCTTAAGGATGAATTGAATGAATACATCACAATCATTTATCGTGCACCCGGTCCAGGTAAATGATATAGATAAACCCCAAAAAGGTATTTTTGCGGTCCTTCCTGCGTTTAATGAGGAACTGGTCATTGGTTCTGTTGTACTTCGGACACGGAAGTATGTCGATAAGGTAATTGTTGTTGATGATGGTTCCTCCGATCTCACGGCTGAGGTAGCAGAATCAGCCGGTGCTGAAGTAATTAAGCTTGAACATAATACCGGAAAAGCATACACAATTCTTTTAGGTCTCCAACGTGCCCGTGAAACAGGTTGTGCCGTCGCAGTAATGCTCGATTCAGACGGCCAGCATGATCCCAAGGAGATCCAAAGAGTTGCGGGATTGGTCAGAGCAGGCAAGGCAGACCTTGTCATCGGATCTCGTTTTCTCGAAAAAAATAGCGGAATACCTGCTTATCGGCAGATTGGACAGAGAATACTTGACCTTTTCACGAATATGGGGGCAAAGAGTAACGTTCACCGACTCACAGTCGGGATTCCGAGCACTTTCCTGTAAAGCGCTTGATAACCTGGACTTCAAATCTGATGGATACAATATTGAATCAGATATGATTGGTCACTTCTCCGCACTGGGTCTTTCTATTATGGAAGTTCCCATCTCGGTGAACTACGATGTACCCAATAAACACAAAAAACACCCGCTCACTCACGGAGTGGGTGTGCTCACGAGATTAATTAACCTGATTGGTTATAGGAGACCCCTGCTTTTGTTCGGGGTTCCAGGGATTATTTTTATAATTATTGGTATTGCGACCGGTTTTTTATGCTTTCAGTGAATATACTTCCACAGCAATTTTTCCCTTTGCGCTGGAGATGATAAGCATGCTGTTTCTTATTATGGGGATGCTCATGCTCAGTGTGGGACTAATGTTGAACACGCTGGTGATAATAATGAAGGAGCACCGGGATTAAAAAAATTTACACAAACTGAAAAATAAAGAATTTTTGAAAGAGATTAAATTCTAAATTATTTTGTCTGAATATCTATCTCAAAAAAAGATTCATGAATCGAAAATATATCGAGTAAGGAAGGATTACACGAAATCAAAAAAAAATCTTGTACCAGAAAAACTTCTCGTCAGGAAAATCTGTGTTCTTATTACATAGGTAGTGCTGCC
>CAVTBZ010000013.1:0-55198 GCA_963733045.1 uncultured Methanoregulaceae archaeon
GATGTATTGCTATAGCCACGTACCAGAGATAATCTCTCTCTCACTGTTTTTCTGACGTTTTCGGATTCTCGTATACGTCTATTCTGGATCTCATGGATCATGGTACTATGAATCATCCTGCAAAAAACGAAAGCGCTGCATCAACAGAGCTTCTGTATGATAAAAAAGAGATTATCAGATATACAATACGGGTGGTTCTTTGGGATCAGGTAATTTCTGTGCTGAAAAATTCTAATATATAAACCAATGAATCCACGGTGCCGGACTTTTTAGAAAATACAGACTATGAATACCTGGACCCAAGGTTTAGATTTTAAAGATCCTGGGGTTGCAGGAGGCCCAGCAGGATTTCGATACTGGGAATCTCCCGCATTAGCACCTCTTCGTGAAAATACTGCATTAGTTTAAATTCGAATTTTTGTTTGTATTCCCTGTTCCAGCCGCTTACTTTGTCATACTGCTTCCTGTGATAGAGTGGAGTTCTTCAAGGTCCTGCGGGGTAAGCTTATCAATGAATGTTTCCCTATATTTATCCAAGACCGCTTCCCGGAGATGGTCCTTGATCCCGTCACGCCGTGTCTTTGATGACCATGCCGTAGATTATGACCGGTGGTTTGATGAGCATAGAAAGGTTTATCAGGCACAGGTCAGGATGCTCGGACGCAGTGCCACTAACCCGGACGTGGTCTCGAAGTCGGTGTCGGTTCGGGCCGATTTGCGTTACCGCTCGGTATTGGTATGGCATCGATCCATCCCGCGAGCTTCTGAAGATGGCAAAGGGCCTGGGGGCATTGAGGTCATACTTGGCGAGGGCGAGCACATTCCCTGCCGGACCGGTTCATGGATTTATGTGCTGATGATGACCGTCATCTGTTTTCTCAATGATGTGATTGCGGTATTCAGTGAAGCAAACCTGTAATCTCATGCCCGGGGGTTTGCTTGTCGTTGGATTCATTGAAGCCGTGGGAGATCCACCGGGAATATCTGCATGAACCCGTCAAGGGGCGGTTTCTTCGGCATGCAACGTTTTGGACCGTTGCTGATGCTACAGGATTTTTTACCGATACTGGTTATTCATCGGTCTCGATAATTGATCGGAAACGAGGATTCTGTGTATTTTTGCTGGGCAGAAATCGGGAGAAGGAAGGAACCGCTGATTATCTGCTGCCCGGTTGACACGCTGACGCTCGGTCATGTTCGCTCGTCCTCGCTGTGCGCCCGTTCCGCTTCACATCACCTCGCTGTTTTTCCTGGTTGATCTGTTGAGACGATGACGCCCCTGGCTTGTCGCGATGCTCCGGCGCCAGCGGCTGCTCCTGCCCGCTCCTCACACCATGCTTCGCATCGTGTTCGTCGCTGTTGATCGGTACTCATGCATAACGCTCAGTGACTCGTTCACGCGACGCACAGGGGCTCGGACTCACCGCTGATGCGGTTCGTTACCTTCGCGCCCTGTTGCGGCGTTCACTCGGGCCGCTGGGCCGCATCAGGATAGCCTCCCTGAGGGGAGGACGGGCACCTGTACGGGGGGAAGGCGCGAGCCGGAACACGGCGACCATCGCCGTGTCGCGTGAGCGCCGGGCGGGTCCAGCCTTGGCGATCGCATGCCAACAGGACAACGTAAAATTTCCTGCAAGCGTGGGCGGGTAATGGCCACACGGTGCGGTTACGGGGCGCATCAGCGACCTGTCGCACCGTGTGCCTGGGCGGGCCAACTTTATTTAAAATTCTGCGCAAAAAGATTATTTCGCAAATCGGACAACGCATCGCTTTTACTTTCACCCTGCGCACGGCGGAGAGCTATATGCTCTCACGTCGATGTATGTATGGTGAAAAACACCATGAGTCCAACAACAAAAACAGATGTGAAGTTCGAGCACATAGGGGCAGCCCGCCTCTATAATGGCTCGGTCCGTATCGATGTCAAGACCATGCAGGCCGTTATCCCGGCTGGTGAGGTCCGCAGGCTCGAACAGAACTGGCCCGCACCGGTCTATGACATATCGGATGTAATGAAGAACGCGGACGCGGCTCCGGTCGGGAAAGCATGGATCACCCGGTCCGGTAAAGCGGTGATGATCTCGATCAACGATGTGCAGTATGTCTCCCCGCTCGCCCAGGTAAAAGGGATGCTCAATGGGGAACGGAAATATGCGAATGTCTCGATCGATGTGCGAGATTCCATCCCTCGCAACAACTACACAAACAGCAGAGGTGGCCTGCATGACCACTATTTTTGATGCTATGCCGGTAAAAGTTCTGGAAGAACTCGAACGGATGGAGACCACGATTGCGAGATGCGGAACACCGGGCTTTTACGCTTCAGGCCAATGCCCAGGACCTCCGTATCCGGCACGATGAAATCATCGCATCATGGAAAGCCCGGACAGAACGGGAAGGACTTGACAATCTTATCGCAGAACGAGCCGGCAGGATGCAATCGCATGGATCTTTGATCCGCTGCCGAACAGGATCCCAGCTGAGGCACGGGGGCGGGTACGATGATCGCGGCATCGGATCTGAAATCCTCCCTCTCCCATTTTACCGGAACATCCCGATACATCCGCGATCCGTTCACCACTCTGATTCACACGGATGGGATCGAGCATCTGGCAGAACGTGCGGAGGCGCACTGGCTGGTTTCCGATATCGGTGCAGTGTTCCGGCATCACCCGAAAGTCAAAGAAATACCTTTTCAGTTGTGGACGCTTACCGTAGATGAAGATAATAAAGCGGTCCTGACCTGCCGGGAAGATTGCGACATGCCGGTGATTTACGAGCAGAAATATGAGTATACCGATTTCCCGGTCGGGACCTGGAAGATGTATCTTATCGATGGCGTGCTGATGGTGCCATCGGAGTATTGAGGAATCTCCATGATCAGCAGGAGCGAACTCCGGGAGCACCGAAGAAAACGATCAACCATTTGGGGGATGGGGAAACGTCTGATCTGGTGGCTGCACCGGGTAAAGAAAAAAATCCTTTTTTATTGTTAATAACAAGGTGGCCCGGACAGGGACACCATGAGTCCAATCAAAGAGCCCTGCCCGGGTTGGTACAATATCGACGCCCGGCATTATCTTTTTTGGCAAAGGTTGGCCCACCCTGAAGGCTCACGCGACAGGCCCGCTGATGCGGTCCCGTAACCGGCTCGCCATCTTCCCGCCCTCACTGCTGCTTTGTGTTCCTGTCCTGTTGAGATGCCCTGATCTTCCTTGGCCCACCCGATGCTCACGCGACACGGCGAAGGTCGCCGTGTTCCGGCTCGCATCCTCCCACCCGGACACGAGCCCGTCCCCCCTCAGGGGGCTATCCTGATGCGGCCCAGCGGCCCGACTGAACGCCGCAACAGGGCGCGAAGGTAACGAACCGCATCAGCGGTGAGTCCGAGCCCCTGTGCGTCGCGTGAAGGAGTCACTGAGCGTTATGCATGAGCCCGATCAACAGCGACGAACACGATGCGAAGCATGGTGTGAGGAGCGGGCCGGAAGCAGCCGCTGGCGCCGGAGCATCGCGACAAGCCAGGGGCGTCATCGTCTCAACAGGGCAACCAGGAAAAACAGCGAGGTGATGTGAAGCGAGCCGGAGTGCAGTGAGCGCAAGCGAACGGAATGAGGACGAGTGAACATGACCGAGCGTCTGCATACCAGTAACCAAGTAAGATTACTTTGGGGAAGCCCACGCGGCTTGGGGCCTGGGCCCCGTTGAGTAACCCCACCAAGTCCATATATTTTTTGACGTAAATATGCGCTCCTATTTTGAGTGAATTTAAAGAATAGACTAATTTTTAAGGAGGGATGATAAATCACTATTCAGAAACAGCGTAATTTCATAAAAATCTCAATAATTTTGTAGAAAAACAGAATCGAACACCACGTCCCGGTGCTCGGCATAGGCTTAAATTGAAAAGTCCAATTCTTTTCTTCGTACTATTTGGAAATGTTCCGTTTTTTTGAGATTGGATGAGTTTACAAGTGAAGGAACTATTAAGTAGTACCCTGTAAAAGGGAATTTCATGATAGAAAAAATTGCAGCCCGGGAAATATTCAGGCTTTCCGCCTCTCGGGAAAGCTTACGGAAGAAGACTACACCAACAACCTGATTCCTGAGCTGGAATGAGCTCGAAAATTACAAGACGATCCGTCTGCTCCTCCAGGTTGAATATTTCGGGGGATGGAAATCCGGTGGCGCATGGGAGGAATTTAAAAATTGGCCACTGGACCAAAAATTGAACGTATAGCGGTCGTGGCCGATGATTCATGGGCCGAGTGGATGACCTGGATGGTGAAGATGTTTGGGACAGTTACCGGTTTGTCTATCCAGTTCTACCGGATCGACCAGATGGAGAAAGCATGGGACTGGCTAGAAGGGATGTAACTCGCCTTCATGAGCATACTCGTAATACCATAAACACCAACAGAACGCGAATATCAGAGATATTTATCTGTTGATGGTTAAATAAAGACAGAGAACAGGAAAAAGACATAGAGTGCATCGATTTGATATGTCATGATGAAATCATGCGATGCATGCGACTCTGTCTTGGATGAACTGGTCGGCATCCTCTATATCCACTATTATTTTGCCTGCCTGAAAACCTGTCGGAACTGTTCATCATCCTCCGTTTTTTTTAAGACATTTGCATCAAAATCGTTTCGCAAGTAATTATTTCAAAATGCATTTACCCTTTGAGGGAAGTAATAGATCTTAAGAGAATTAACCTTGATACGTGTTCAACGACTGGCTGAATTGATTAGATATGCATATTTCATGACAGGTTACCAATGACCCGCAATTTCCACCGGTGGCTGATTATCGCAGTTATTATCGTCCTTGCGGGTGGAATGGCGTTGACCTTCTGGTCTGTCCAGCGGGAGGATGACCTTCAACGGACAGATCTGCTCACAAAAACCCGTCATTTGACAAAGGACCTCAGTATAGAATATCTCGTAAATCTGACAGGATCTGAATCTGACCTTGGTTCACCTGGTTATATCACCCTGAAGAATCAGATGATCCAAATCCGTCCGGCTATCCGGAGATCCGCTTTGCTTACTTGATGGGACTACGACCGGATAATACAGTTTTTTTCTATGCGGATTCAGAGATCCCGTGGTTCAACAGATTACTCACCCCCCGGACAAGTGTATTCAGAAGCATCAGCAACACTTCTGAATACCTTTTCTTCCGGGAAGGAGATTACCGAGGGACCCCTGTCCGATCGATGGGGCACGTGGGTAAGCGGCCTGTTTCCTATTACGGATCCAATGACAGGTAAGGTTGTTGCAGTCCTCGGCACGGACATTGATGCCCGGGACTGGAACATAGAGATTATCAAGGCCAGTGCACCCGCAGTTATTGCGATGTTTGTCCTCGTATTTTTCCTGCTGATTTTTTTCTATGTTCTGGAACGGAATGAACGGGAGAAGCAGATCCTTTTGGCATCTGAGGCAAGTATACGGGAAAGTGAAAACCGGTACCGGACGGTATTTGAAAGCACTGGTACTGCTATGGTTATCTTAAAAGAAGACACGACTATCGGTTTTGCCAATAAAGAGTTTTTCCGTATGACCGGGTATACCCAGAAGGAGATTGACCAGAAGAGGTCCTGGAAAGAATTCATATTCAAAGACGATCTTGAAAAAATGATCGAACAGCACCGGCTACGCAGGGAAGAGCCAGAAAAATCCCTGAAACAATACGAGTTCCGGCTTATCACAAAATCGGGCGATATCCGCAGTATCCTCCTGACTATTGACATGTTACCCGGTACCGAAGGACAGCGTGGGGTCACTGATCGATATTACGGATCAAAAAACAACGGAAGCGATAATTGATCGCTATGCTTCAGAGATGACCCACTACGCACAAGCCCTCACCCGCAGCACTAACCGGCTGAACCTCTTGAACAGTATTACCTGGCACGATATCCTCAACCAGCTCATGGCGATTCTGGGGTATCTTGAAATGACTAAGATGAATTATCCCGATCCATCCCTCCAAGAATATATTGATAAGGAAATCCAGGCTGCCCGGAACATCAGGACCCAGATCATGTTCACGAAAGAGTACCAGGATATCGGCGTCCAGTCCCCACAATGGTTTGATCTTGCAAAAGTCATTGCATCTGCTGCATCAGGTCTCCCGCTATCCACGGTGAAACTTGTTGTACAGGTTGACAAGGTTAAACTCTATGCTGATCCCATGCTGGAGAAGGTCTTCTATACGCTTCTTGAAAACGCTCTTCGTCACGGTAAAACAGTGACAACCATTGAATTCTCCTGTCGTATTCTGCCCGAGGGACTTGTCGTCGTATACCAGGATGACGGAGAAGGTATTCCTGCGGAATATAAAGAGGCAATATTCCAGCGCAAGTATTTCAAGCATACCGGCTTTGGCTTGTTCCTTTCGCGTACAATTTTGAGCATTACCGGGATGACGATCTGTGAAACCGGTGAACCAGGTAAAGGTGCACGGTTTGAGATTATGGTTCCATCAGGAAAGTACCGGTTTACAGATACCGGATAGAAAATCCTGTGCTGATTTTGTAGTGACAGGAGTGTTTGAAGAACCGCGATCCGTTTCCAGTTACACTTTTTATATTCAGTGAGGTAAATGGATTTTTTCACCGGATATCACACATCGAGAATATCTAATGGCTTTCGGGATTTGTTCAAAAAAAAAAGACAATCATCTCCGTAACTTGCCAAAGATAATGCTCACAATAAGAATCAGGAGAATAAACAGAACAACACCTTCCAGCCGGAACAGGGATCCAATATAACGGGTACCGGGAATAAATGAGGTTCCTGGAATTTTTATCCCCGCCAGCAGTCTGTACCCCAATCGTGAGCAGGAGCGCTGCCGGAATCACATATTTACAGAGGAAATAGATGATCCGGTTCAGACGTGTTGCCTTTCCCAGCTCTGAACAGAATACATCCGGAGAGAGGAACCAGGTGAATGCGACGGCCAGAAGGATGGCGGCGATGTGAAGGCCAAGTGTTCCCACAGTCTCATCCATGACATCAAGCAACGGGATTCCGTTCACCGACACCTTCGCCGCACTATAGCTGAGGGCAGGCAGCAGGGTTATAAAAAGGAGAAGACTTGTGAGAATTATAGTGGTTTTTTTCCTTGTCCATCCTGCAGCCTCGTCCACTGCTGCAACACACACTTCCAGCATTGAAACGGCCGAGGTGAGAGCGGCAAAGAAGAGCACGGCAAAAAAGGCAATTGCAAAAAACTGCCCTGCCGGCATAAGGGAGAACGCTATCGGGAGCGTGGTGAAAGCAAGCTCGGCCCCGACAGTAGGAGAAAGCCCGTAAGAAAAAACGATAGGGAAGATAATCGCGCCGGCAATAAGTGCAACGAAGAGATCTGCAATGGTTATGATGAGTGCCGCTATCGGGATATTCTGATCTTTTACCATATACGAACCGTACGTAAGAAGTATACCCTCTCCGACCGCAAGGGAGAAGAATGACTGCCCGAATGCGGCTGCCCACAGGTCTGCATGAAGAAGAACGGAATAGTCCGGAGTCAGAAGGAACCGGATGCCATCAGTAAATCCCGGCAGTGTCGCCGTATAGAAAGCCATGATAACAAGGATAATGATGCATACAGGGATCAGCATTATCGATATCCGTTCGATCCCCTTCGTGACTCCTGCCGAAACGATGATTCCCGTTAAGAGAACTGCTATTACTGCAAAAAGAACCGGCAGGTACGAACCGGTAAATCCGGAAAACGTAACCGTATCCCCGTTTGCAGAAAAGATGGTGTATGCAATTGTCCATCCGGTAATTACAAGGTAATAGCTGAGGATCAAAAAGACAATGATACAGATCAGCCAGCCGATGATGCGGAATTCCGGTCGAACTTTTCGGAAAGAACTTACGACCGTTCCCCTGAACCTCCTCCCCATCGTGATCTCAAGGATCATAAGGGGCAGTGCAAAGACAAAGACCGCGATAAAATAGGGAATCAGGTATGCTCCGCCACCGTTCTGCCCGAGCACTGCTGAAAAACGCCAGATATTGCCGATCCCGACCGCAGCGCCGATTGCGGCAAGAATAAACCCGAAGTGGGATGACCAGCGCTCCATTAACGATATTCTCCGTGAGATTCGGATATTTCACATGATAATGGAAAGGAACAGGTTGATACAGGCATCGATCAGCACCTGCATCAACAAAAACGCAAGGCTGTAGAAACAGGTGACTATTACGACAGGGAGGATACAACACACCGCCGTGAACTGATTAAAGTCTGCCGGCATCAGGCCCTGCATATTCCCCTCCTGATACAACACCTCCGGCTGAAACCGGTTGTCCGTCCCTGTTTTTATTCTCATTGGCAAACCAGACCTCGCACTGAGGGAACGGAAAACCAAATCCCTCCAGATCAAGTGCCTGTTTGATCTTCAGGAGCATACCGGTTCTCACCGACCACCATTCACGGGAAGGCGCCCAGATCCGTACCATGATGATTACCCCATTATCTCCAAGCTCATCCACATAAACCGAGGGCGGGGGGTTCTTCAGGACAAACGGGTGTGCCGCCTGGAGTTCATGGATGATCCTGATCGCCTGATCGGCGTCATCGCTGTACCGGATCGTGATGCGGTACTCGAATCTCCGCGCCACGTTGGCCACGTAGTTGGTGATCTCGGAATTAAAAACCGTTTCATTTGGGATCCGGATGTAAATTCCCTCATAGGTCTTGAGGGTCGTAGAAAGGATCCTGATATCTTCGATAGTCCCTGCGGTGTTCCCAATCTTCACCGTGTCACCAATCTTGACCAATCGTTCGATGATAAGAAAGATTCCGGAACCGATATTGGTGACGAGCCGCTGACTGGCAAAACCGATAATAATACCGGCAGTGCCGCCAATCAGAAGGAGTTCGCCAACATTGACATTAAAACTGGGAAGGCTGATGAAAATACCAAAGAGTATTATGGCAGCCTGGGTAATCTTGACGATCTTTACCATCTCATCCTGCCTGATGCGGTCAGAAAGGCTCTTTTTGATATATGCCCCGGTAATATTCGCAATAACTACTGATGCCGCTACGATCAGGGAGAATACGATGAGATCGAAGACGGTGACATCACCGATTACCGGTGTTGAAAGAATGACCATCCGGTTTCACCCACTCCATGTTCCATCAGAAATCCTTTCTTCTCGATATCGACAAGAAGGATCTTGCGTGCCTTAACTGCTGGTAGTGCCAGTTCCATTCCGTCCTGAAACGGCCGTTCAAATATCCTGGTTTCGGCAATCATTTTTGAAAAGATCACCATCTCACCGGACATTGCAACAAAATCTCCAAAGTAGATCGACATATAGTACGATTCAAAGACCGCGTGCGAAACCTCAACCCACCCCCGGCTGGTATTCCGGATTTCCAGTTGCAGAATCCCCTCGCAGACCGGAACCGTTTTTACAAGACTGTCTGATACCGGGCTCTCGTGGTAACGTGTTATTACGCCGTTCTCAGGTGAGCCATAAAGGGAATATTTCGGCAGGCATTGTGAAAAAACATCGAGGAGCTGGTAATCATCTTTTGCAGTCACAAAGACGCCAATCTCGAGGGGGAAAGTAAGAAAAACTGTTTTTTTCGATTCCGGCTCGATGATAAGTGGCGGGAATACGATCTCAAGATACCGGGTTACCTCTTTTGGGAGATTGACCGGTTCCAGCGGATGGATAAAAACAGCCGAAATGCCGATGCAACAATCTTTTCCACGCGTTCCTGGAGGCACTCCCTCCGGTACCTGAAAAAATCCCCGTCCCGGTTGATACTGAATGAGAACTCTTTTCCTGAATAACTGCATGGATAACTGAAACGGCCAAACATTCTTTGTGTCCTTCCGCACGAATCATGGTTTTTCAAATTATTTTTACTTATTCTTCCTTTTTGTTCGGGGGATTTTTGACCCCCATTGGTAAAAGACGCGACGATTTTTAGGATTCCCCGGAGGGTTATTCCCATACTTCCACCAGGAAGAGTATGCGAAAAAACGTGCTTCCAGTAGGGCTGTTACTGGTCGGGAGATGGAGGTCTGTTACGCATAAAAGAGAATTTCATTTTATTCAGAAGTTTTTTAAAAAAACACACAATCCACTGTGAAAAATCGCAAAAATGATAGGAGTGACGCTTCGCCACAAGTGGATCACCCGGGCGATGTTCATGGGTCCCGGTCGGAGCCCGTCCTCCCATAAGGGAGGCTATCACAAAAAATGTATACATATCACTTGGATCGGGCTCCCTGGTCACTGGCAAAAACACACAGTCCGTTGTGTATTATTTAAAAAAAAACACTACTACCTGAATGACTTTGAAATGTGATTTTTACCCGGGCCTCCGTGAATCTCCCGGACATGTCCTCGTATACGTGAATTACTGAGTAGGAGTCTGCCGGTGCAAGTGTTTTTTAAGAACCCGTTCCCACACTATCAGCAACACATTTGACAGGAGATACTGATAGTGAAGGGGCTGCCTCTTCTCATTATGGTAATTTTAATTGCTGTGGTTCTCGCAGCAGGCTGCACGGATGAAGAATCTCCCGGACTGGAACCGCCTTCAGGGAGTGGTGTGCTACCGGGTCAGGTACTGGTGAATATCGGGGATGTCACCGGTGATGGCATACCCCAGGGCACAATCGATACCATTACCTTCACAATCGGCCTTGTTCCGGGTGAGAAAACCGTCAACATGGAGAACATTTCTATTGTCTATGCCGATGCGGTCCGATCCGAAAGCCTGATACCGGTCAAGGGGTTCCGGACCTATCCCCCGCAGGGTTACTGGGGAATTCTGGAAGTACAGAATGAGGTCGGCAACACCAACAACCGGCTCGAATACGAGGAGCGGTTCGTTATCCGAATAAACCCCAGAGCCCCGCTCGTTCCCCAGCAGTTTATCACGATCATCGTCAAACCTCCATCGGGTACACCACTGACCATTCGCAGGATCTCTCCCCCAACAATTATCAAAGAAAATAATATCCTTATTCCGATATGACCAGAAAAATCCTGGTAATTTTTAAGGAATATATGGATCGGGATGCAGGACAGGGCAAACCGGTAGTGAGCAATCCGTAAAAAGATCCTGACAATGGATTCTTTCGGAGGGGGTCCCGATTATAAAGACCGCAGAGATCAGCCTGATTATCCATCCATGAATGTATAAAGAATCCCGGAAATGGTGCAACCGTCCGGGTCATTATCAGAGGCAACTCAACAAAGAACTGACCCGTTCTGCTGATATAGAACAGTGCTCTTCTGAAGCAGGAAATTTCAAAATACGTGACGTTCAGAAAACACAAGATCCCACATTCTTTCTTTAAATAGTTTTAAATTACAGTCAGCGCGATAGTATCTTTAAAAATGTCTTATCTGTTTGAAATTGTCATCATTCTCATTCTTATCATGCTCAACGGCATCTTTGCCATGACAGAATTTGCCATCGTTTCGGCAAAGAAAACACGACTCCAGCAGCGGGCGGATGGTGGAGACAGTGGCGCAGCGGCTGCACTTGAACTCGCAAATGAACCCATGTTATTCCTCTCAACAATTCAGATCGGGATAACTCTCGTGGGTATCTTTGCCGGTGCGTTTGGTGGAGCGACAGTCGCAGAAGGACTTTCGCGGTATCTCAAAGAATTCCCTGCTCTCTCGGGATACAGCGATCTCCTGAGTATCCTTTTTGTGGTTCTTGTAATCACCTACCTGACTTTAATCTTTGGAGAACTCGTTCCAAAACGCCTTGCGCTCAATAACGCCGAGAATATAGCCTCTGCCGTCGCAAAACCGATACGGTTTCTTTCTGTTATAACAGCACCGCTGGTGATTATTCTCAGTTATTCGACAAAAGCCGTACTCATGGTTATACGATTCCGTAAGATTTCCGAGCCACCGGTAACTGAAGAGGAAATAAGGATTATGCTTGCCAAAGGTACCGAGGCCGGAGTATTCGAGAAAGCCGAACTGAACATGGTAGAGGGTGTGTTTGACCTGGGCGACCGCCGCGCTGAATCCCTGATGACACACCGCACCGATATCATTGCTCTCGACCTGAATGACCCTGTTGAAGATAACCTGCGGAAACTGATCCGGAGCGGGCGTTCAAATTTTCCCGTATATGAGGGAAATCTGGACAATATTACCGGTATGGTATCCGTAAAGGATATACTGGCGAAAATGGCAGATGGCAGCACTCCGGATATAAAAGCCTCTGTCACAAAACCGCTCTTTGCCCCCCAAAACATCCCGGTCCTGAAACTTCTCGAATCATTCAAGGCAACCGGTGTGCATATTGCACTGGTCACTGATGAATACGGAGGCATCCAGGGTGTCATTACCCTGCATGACATCCTTGAAACAATCGTGGGCGATATCCGGACTCTGGGAGAACCGGGGGATACAGCCATTGTCGAAAGGGAAGATGGATCATGGCTGATCAACGGGGATACACCCATTGAAGATGTCAGGAATATCATATCCATCGATCCCTTACCGGCAGAGCACAAGAGACATTACCAGACTATTGCCGGGCTGATCCTGTTTATTCTACAGCGGATTCCAAAAACAGGTGATTATATCGATGTTGGCGGACTGCGCTATGAAGTCGTGGATATGTATGGCAACCGGATCGATAAGGTACTGGTCACGCGGGTTCCTTAAGGACCTGCCGCTTGAACACCCTCCTGCTCATCGGGCCGGGCAACGGCATGTGGCCATCCATGAAATGGTTCCTGACGTCAAACATGTATTCAGGAGTTTACTTACGGCAATCACTTTTTTATGTATTTGATATATTCACCGGGAAACCAGAATTTCATCGGACTGTACTCGTTCTTTTTCGCAATAATCGTTATTGAATCCCCCAGTTGAGGGAACAACAAACCGCAGGTTTTATAAAAAATCTTTTTAAGGAAAGGAGAGGTCGGCTTTTGGGCCATATGGGAATACGAATGTGTTGTTATTGTGAACCCGGTAATCTCTAATAACTGAATTAACTCATTCAGGGTATATTCTCTCCAATGTATGCCACATATTGTCTGCCGTGTCTGGTCCAGTTGCGTAACAGAATCGTGAATGGAATTTCTGATAGAACGGCCCAGGACAATTTTAATCCTGTTCATCAAGTTAACCTGGTTTGGCGTTGTGATGTAAATAATCCCGTCCTTTTTCAAAATCCGGTTGATTTCCTGCATCAGAGGTAAGGGATTGAAATTCAAATGTTCGATTACTTCAGATAAAATAACTGCATCAAAATGATTTTCAGGATAGGGTAATCCGGTTTTCCAGACATCGGATAAATATCCCGAAGATGGATGAACATTGAATTCAGAATATAATTTGTTCAATGTACTATTTTCCTGAAATTCCGGGATATCATAGGTGTATACTTCACAACCGGTTTTTGCAAAAGCGATATCAATGACACCTAGAAATGAACTGATTTCCAGAACGCGTTTATCATCAAATCTGCTGTCAAAAATTCTATTGAAATCCAGAAGTATTTTTTCATATTGAAAATGTAAAAAACCGATATATTTTTTCTCTCCTTCTCCATCCCAGATATTTTTTAAAACAACAGGATTTTTTTCATAAATATTGAGGATGATATCATCAAGGATTTTTTTTAATGAATTATTGTCATAGTCCATACGTGAATATGGAATTATCTAATATTTCTCATGTTTGTAGCGTGTCTGGTATTTTAATAAAAAGGCATAAAAATGCTCAATATATTATTTTTATATTTCGAGACCTATTGTTTTTTATACAGGAATACCCCACGGTGAAATAATATCTCTTTATTCAAAGGTGAGCTTGGTGGACAGTGGCAGGATTCTCGAGAATTCGATCAGATATGCACAAGAAGGACTCGCGGGAAAATGGAACAGATGGATACTGCTGATTATCAGCTGCATCATTTTCCCGCTGTATCTGGGTTACATGATACGAATTTATCGTGGTGCAAATCCAGCCCCGCAACCTGATAACTGGGGCTGCATGTTTCTTGACGGGATAAAACTCATTATTGTCTATCTTGTCTACGTAATACCGGTTCTCATCCTTGATGTTATCCTTTTTGCCAGTCCTGGTCTGGTGAAAATATCTTCTTCGAATCCAAATGCAATTATGGGATTAATACTTGCGGTTCTTATCGAATCGATTTTTCTTGTCGTCGTAGCTATCCTCATCTGGTTGATTATTACCACAGCAGTTGTTCGTTTTGCACGAACCGATAATTTTTTCGAAGCATTCAGCTTCAGGAACATCTTTGCTCATATTGGCAGGATCGGCTGGATGGATTACATCATTGCCCTGCTCATGATGCTTATTGTCCTTTGCATAATTACCCTAATCTGTTTAATAATTCCCTACGTGGGTGCAATTGTATTCCTCATATTGTTTCCTTTGATGGGTTTGTTCTCTGCACGATATACGACCCTGCTCTACGAAAGTGCTGGTCCGGAATAATTTTTTTAGGAGAATGCATGACAAGAACTCCTGCATATCTTTGAATAGTATGAAAATGAGCTGATGTTTCACGTTTCCAGGAGGACTCCTGAATCCTGTCCTCATCAGGCTGGATAAATTCAGAATTGCCGCTGCAATGATTGATAAAAAATACTATCCGGACTGTGGTGCTTCAGAATGGACCCGTTCGTTTCGGAAAAAAAACATAAATTCGATAAGAAAAATATGAACGATGCTTCCGTTGATTGGTCACATTCTTCTACACCATGGCATAATAAACCATGAAAGTTCGGATCATAGTATAAAAATAGTATTGATAAATACGATATATACATATATAACACCAGAAAGGGTATAAATCGCCTTTAGAAACCTGAACATATGCACAATCAGAACGGAAAATACCTGAATTCCAAATCTTATACACAGTGAGGTAAGAAATACATGATTAAGAGTGATGCTGAGGCATTGTTGCGACAGGGCATCGAACTCTATGACCTTGGCAGGTATCAGGAAGCCATCGTCATGTTCGATCGGGCACTCGCCCTTTTTCCCAACCTTTCGAAAGCGTATTATTTCAAAGGTATTGCTCTGTACGACCTTGGCAAATACGAGGATGCGATCGATTCCTATGAACATGCTTTGGCAATCGAACCTTCTGACACGAATGCATGGTATAATAAAGCAGCAACTCTGGCACAAGTCGGGAGAAATGAAGAATCTCTTCAGGCATGTGATCGTTTGCTCTCCATCAAGTGGGACAATGCCGAAGCCTGGATCCTTAAAGGAATAGCCTATTATGAACTGGGACGTTATCAGGACGCCATCAGTGCATATGATCATGCCCTGACGGTTGATCCACGTCATGCAAAAGTCTATTACAATAAAGGCATTGCCCTCGCAGATCTCAATCGGCATAACGACGCAATTCTGGCATACGATAACGCAATCAAAATCGTACCAAATTATGCAAAAGCGTTCTATAACAAAGGCATATCTCTCTATGATATTGGAAAATACGATGATGCTCTGATTGCTTTCAATAAAGCGTATGAAATTGATCCGACTGATATCTGGGTATGGTATTACCGGAGTTTCATTCTTGCAAAACAGGAACGGTTTGAAGAAGCGGACAGGACATGCGATAAATTCCTTGAGTATGAATCAGGATATTCCGATATCTGGGCGATTAAAGGAATTTCATTGTTTAAAACCGGAAAATATGAAGATGCTGTTGCTGCACTTGATCGGTCTCTTGAAATTGATCCATTATTTGTTGATGCCTGGCTTCACAAAGGACTGGCATTTAATATAATGGAGAAGTTTGGCGATGCAGTTTTTGCTTTCAATAAAGTCCTGGAACTCGAAGAGGAAAATACTCCTGCACACTATAACCGTGGAATTGCTTATGCTTACTTAAAAAAATACCGGGATGCTGTTCTGGATTTCGACAGTGTGCTCCTAAAGGAACCGGAAAATTCCGATGCATTGTATCTGAAGGGAGTTGCCTGCATAAAACTCAGCCGTTATGAAGATGCACTTGCTTCATTAACCCAGACATTGCAAAAAAAACGGGAGCATCCTGCATCATTTTATTACCGGGGGATCGCTCTTACCAAGCTCGGAAGGCATAAAGAGGCAATTGAATCATTCGAACAGGCACTTGATCTGGATCCCGGATGTGCTTCTGCTGCATACCAGGAAGGCATTACGTATGCCAGTCTCGGCAGATTTTCAGAGGCTGTTACAGCGTACGATCGTGCATTAAAAATCAATCCATCGTACACCGATGCACTGTATCACAAGGGATTTGCCCTGGCAAAACTGGGAAATATCAATGAAGCAATCCTGGAATTCGACCGGACGATCCTCCAGGACCGGGAAAATGCCCAGGCAAATCACCAGAAAGGGCTCCTGCTTGCAAAGATTGGAAGATATGAAGAGGCCATAGATTCTTACAACAAAAGTATCGAGATAAAACCCACATACGCTCAGACATTCTTTGATAAAGGTCTCGCTTTAGCAAAACTCGAAAAGTACGAGGAAGCAATTGGTGCATATGAGCAGGCTGTTTCCATCAACCCGAACTATGTGAACGCCCATTATAATCTTGGGCTTGCACTCATTCAACTCGGAAGATTTGAAGATGCAGTGTATGCGTTTGATCAGGCGCTGGAAATTGATCCGGCGAATACACTGGTTCTCTATCAGCGGGGAACTGCACTTGTTCATATTCAGCATTATGCTGAAGCTTTAGTGGATTTGGATGGTGTACTGGCACAATTACCCCAGAGCACCGGAGCAATGTACAACAAAGGGATAGCCCTTATTCATCTTTCACGGTATCAGGAAGCCCTTGTATGCTTTGAAGATGCGCTCGAACAGAACCCGTCGCTTATTGATGGCTGGATTCAAAAAGGGATAACCCTCATCAATCTCGGGTTCCCGGATGATGCGATCACTGCATTTGATAAAGTACCTGATATTGAATCCCAAACATGCTGATGCGGCAGTGCGTAAAGGTATCGTTCTTGTATCACTTCAGAGGTACGATGATGCAATAGTTGTCCTGAATCGTGCTCTTGAAGAACAACCTGATAATGACCGGGCATGGTGCAATAAGGGTATTGCCTTGTCTGCCCTTGACAGATTTGAAGAAGCAATCCGGTCTTTTAACAAGGCGCTGGAAATCAACAGCCAATGCACACGCGCTATCTACGAAAAAGCAAATGCCGCCTCAAACCTGGGCAATCAGTCAGAAGCCATTGCTTTGTATGATGATGCCCTCAAAATTGAACCCGATAACCCGAAAATTCTCTATTTGAAGGGTGTTGCCTTTTTCCGCCAGGAACGTTATGATGAGGCAATTGATACGTTTGAAGGAGCGCTTTTCCATGAACCGGAAAATGCTTCCGGGTATTATTACCTCGGTGTGGCATATGCCGGAAAGGAGCGATATTATGATGCCATTAAAGCATTCGACCACTCTCTTGAACTCGAACCGTCCGATGCCATCGTCCATCATTTTAAGGGATTTGCCCTGATTGAAACAGAGCAGTATCATGACGCCCTGATTGAACTCAATCATTCACTTGCTCTCGACCCTAACAATGCATCATCGTATTATTATCTGGGAATCGTCCACCAGGTGTTGAAAGAATATGAAGATGCAATAACTGCATTCGATCGGACTATCGGATTAGATCCGGAATGGAAAGAAGCGTATGTCAGAAAAGGTATCGCACTGTTCAGGCTTGAACGATATGAAGAGGCCATTGCAGTACTCAGGCATTTTCTTAAAGACAGCCCTCATGATGCCATAGCCTGGTGTTACCAGGGTATCTCTCTTGCTGCACTGGGGCAGTTCGAAAAGGCTGTCCTGGCATTTGATAAGACCGTTGAAATCAACCAGCAATGCGCTCCGGCATTCTATGGTAAGGGAAATTCACTTACGCATCTGGGCAGGTACCAGGATGCTGTTTCATCCTATGATCGGGCGCTTGAGCTCGAACCTGATAATTATAAAACCTACTTCCGCAAGGGAACGGCACTCATCAAACTTAAACAGTATGATGATGCAATTTCAGCGTTTGACAGCACTCTTTCCATCAAACCTGATTGTATTGATGCGTATTACAACAAGGGATTTTCTCTTGTTTCATTAAAAAAGCACGAAGAAGCACTGGATGTATTCGATCATGCTATTGAACTCGACCCTGCTTATACTCCGGCACTTTATCTCCAGGGTACAACCCTTTTACAACTCGAAAGAAATTCTGATGCGATAGAAATTTTTGATCGTCTGCTTGACATTTCCCCGCAAAATTCAGACGCACACTATGGAAAAGGGATTGCATTATTACACCTTTTGCGATATCAGGCTGCCCTCAATGCATTTGATGCAGCCCTGGAGCTGAATCCCGCTCATACCGATTCCTGGCTGCATAAAGGGATTACCCTTACTCATCTCGACTTGCATGAAGAAGCAATTTCGGCATTCGATCATGCCCTTGCGTTAAACCCGGCACTTTCCGAAGCAACGGTACGGAAATGCATTGAGCTTATCAGTTTATACCGTTTCGAGGATGCTGTTTCGATTCTTAGCCATTCCGTTGAAGAACACCCGCGTGATGTATGGGCATGGTGCTACCTTGGTATAGGGTATTTGGCACTTGAACGATTTGAAGAAGCAGTTCATGCATTTGATAAAACTCTGGAAATCAACCGCCGTTGTGCACGTGCATTTGCTGAAAGAGGAAATGCCCTGCTGAATCTGGGAAAACCACTTGAAGTCTGTTGTTTCCTATGATCAGGCACTGGAAATTTCACCGAAGGATCCAAAAATTCTCTATCAGAAAGGAATTGCCCTAGCCCAGCGTGAACGATATGATGATGCAATCAAGGCATTTGAGAAGTCTTTGGATATTGAGCCGGAAAATGCACCGGGTTTTTACTTTTTAGGCGTCGCTTTTGCCGGACTGGAACGATTTGATGATGCAATCAAGGCATTTGAAAAAGCAATAGCCCTCGATGGTTCAAATGCTTCCGCACATCATTTCAAAGGTGTAGCCCTTGTCCAGTGTGAACGGTATAATGATGCGATAGATGCCTTTGTAACCGCGGTCGGGCTTGACCCTTCGGATGCATTAAATTATTATTATCTTGGTGTTTCCTACCTGCAGTTAAAACGCTACGAAGATGCGATAACTGCAATGAAAACAGCAACGGGGATTGATCCATCACTTACCGACGCTTATATGTACGAGGGTATCGCCAATGCGGAGTTATCACGATATGATGAAGCGATACAATTACTGGATCAAAGCTTATCAGCAAACCCTTCGCAGATCGAAGCATTGATTTATCGTGCAAAATCCCTCATCAGGCTGAACCGGTACTCTGAAGCAATCGAAACACATGACCGTATCCTCTCACTCAATCCCACGATTATTGAGATCTGGATGCAGAAAGGAAATGCACTCTTTTCCCTTGATAAAAAGCAGGATGCGATTGCGGCATATTCCAAAGCGCTGGAGATCAATTCAAATTTCGCAGAAGGCTGGGTGAAAAAGGGTCATGCACTCTATGATATCGGAAAGCTTCGGGAGTCGGTAGTCGCATACACCAGGGCCCTCGATATCAATCCTGTGCTCAGTGATATCTGGATGCGAAAGGGGGATGCACTGAACGAACTCGGGCGAACCGAAGATGCAATCGTGGCATACACGAGATCATTAAAAATTGATTCGGATCAGGCGGGGGGATGGGTTAAAAACGGGAAGGCGCTCTATGACCTGGGGAGATACCAGGACGCAATTGATGCCTTTGACAATGCTATAGCGCTGAACCAGAGATGTATCGAGGCATTCCATTACAAAGGACTTGCACTTGATAAGGTGAACAGGATTGACGAATCAATACACGCATTTGAGGTTCTCATTGAAATCGATCCCGGGAATGGTGATGCGCACTACCATAGAGGACTTGCTTTGGTAAAACTTGGCGATCACCGTGAAGCTATCGCTGCATTTGATAAGACTATTGAACTGCTTCCATTATTTGCACCCGCCTGGTATAACAAAGGGAGATCGTTAATCTACAATGGAAAATATCCGGATGCAATTGACGCATTCGACCGGGCTCTGGAAATTGAACCTGCATATACTGAAGTATATTACCATAAGGGTTTCGCGCAATTAAAATTAGAGAGATATCCTGACGCTATCGAATCTTTCGATAAGAACCTGGAAAAGGATACAAGTAATGCACTGGCGCACTATAACAAAGGCATCACGCTTTCCAGACTTGGAAGATATGATGAGGCGCTGAAAGCTTTTGATAAGGCACTCATCTATGATCCTGAAAATGCACTTGCGTTTTATCATAAGGGCAGGGCATACGCAGGTCTGAAACAGTATAGTGAAGCAATTTTTGCTTTTGAAAAGACGCTCCAGTTAAAACCAAAATACCGGGATGCCAGGATGCGTAAAGGCATCGCTTTATACAATCTTGGCAAGTTCAAAGATGCTATCAAGGATTTTAATAAGATTATTACCGATAATCCCAAAAGTTCCCAAGCTTATTACCAGAAAGGAAGAGCACTTTTTGATTCGGGAAATGTGTCTGATTCCATCGATGCTTTTAACAGCGCTCTGGAGCAGGACGCAAATTTTACCGATGCACACTTCCACAAGGGTATCGCTCTTGAATCAGAGTCCCGGTTCGAAAACGCAATCCTGGAATTCGACCTGGCTCTGGTAATTGATCCTGAACTTGCGGCTGCACATTATCATCGCGGAGTAGATCTTTCAAAACTTGGCCGGTATGATGTTGCGATCACCGCATTTGATAAAACTCTTTCACTGATGCCAGGGTATGCTCCCGGGTTTTACCAGAAAGGACTTGCCCTCCATGCCAGCGGCCTTTTCCAGGATTCGATAGATGCATTTGACCGTGCACTGGAACTGAATTCAAACTTCCCTGAAGCAGCACTCAATAAAGCTATTGCACTTCATGATCTGGAACGTAATGAAGAGTCACTGGCCGCCTCCGAGAAAGCACTGGAACTCAAGCCTGATTTTGTTGAAGCAACATACCAGAAAGGAAAAGCTCTTGTCGGGCTTGAACGGTATGATCTGGCAGTAACAGCTTTTAACCGGACAATTGAACTGGATCCCACTACTGCACAGGTATATTTTGAAAAAGGTCTGGCATTAATCCACCTTGGCAGACATCTTGAAGCGGTTGCATCATTCGACCGTTTATTAGAACTGATACCCAGTTATGCACCGGCATTCTTCCATAAAGGCAGAGCACTTGCAAATGCCGGAATGTACAACGAAGCAGTATTTGCATACAATATTAACCTGGAAATTACCCAGGACGACCCGGAAGTGCTCTACCAGAAAGGAATTGCACTTGCACACATGGAAAACCATGAAGAGGCAATTTCTGCATTTGAAGCCGCTATTACAATCAGTCCCCTGATAGCAGATACACACTACCAGATGGGATTGTCACTCGCAGCATCAGGTCAACATAACGAAGCAGTTAATGCATTCACCCGTGTACTTGAGATCGACCCGGGTTATACGGATGCAATGTACCATAAAGGACTTTCACTTGCCGAACTGGGTGACTTCAACGAAGCTATTGCATCCCTTTCACGTGCGCTTGACGTTACTCCGAAAATTGCCAATGCATGGCTGATTAAGGGATTCTGTCTCTTCGCAATCGGGAACTATCAGGAAGCAGTCCTTTCCTATAATGCCTCACTCGAGATAGATGCAAAGAACCCGCATACCTGGTTCTATAAGGGGAGGGCACTTCTCAACCTCGGGAATGATGATGATGCAGTAAATGCGTTCGATCAGGCACTGTCGCTTGAACCGGAGTTCGGGGAGGCATTTTATTATAAAGGAATCGCACTTGCCAAAGGTAAGAAATTTTCTGAAGCTGCAGTATCTTTTGAACAGGCAAACCGGCTAGTGTCAGATTTTATTGATGCATATCTTCAGAAGGGAAGAGCACTTTCTGCAATTGGCATCTACCATGAGGCAGCTGATGCATTCAAGCATGTCCTTTCATTAAATCCCGATGATCTGACAGCACTCTATGGCCAGGCCCGTGCGTTCGACCATCTGGGAATGTATGAAGATGCAGTAGCCACCTACACTCATATTTCCCAAATCGAACCTGAATGTGAACGGGTTTTTTACTACAAGGGTATTGCCCTTGTGAATATACTTCACTATCCTGATGCCATTGACGCATTCAGCAGGTCACTTGCCCTCAACCCATCACGAACTGAGGCATGGAGCGAGATGGGGAGAGCATTCGTTATCCTGAAAAAATACACAGAGGCAGTAGAAGCATTTGATAAGCTTCTTGAACTCAGGCCCGATTCAATTGACATCCTGTTTGAAAAGGGACTTGCTCTTTCTCACTTAAAGAAGCCGGATTCTGCGCTTGAAGCATTTAACCGCTGTATTGAGCTCGGTCTTAACAATTCACGTGTGCATGCAGAAAAGGGAATTGTCCTGTCTGAACTTGACAGATATGACGATGCCATTGCATCCTTTGACCATGCACTTGAATTTGATAGTAGTGATTCGGTCTCGCACCGGATAAAAGGAGAGATACTGCTTAAGATCAACCGGTATGATGATGCCATCGCGGAATTCGACGCTACCCTTGCCCTTGATCCGGAAAATACTCTGGCACACCGTGGAAGAGGTATCGCACTTGCCAGATTAGCCCGCTACGAAGATGCTGTTGTTGCACTGGACCGGGCACTGGAAAATGATTCGGCAAATCCGGATCTCCACGCGTGCAAGGGGTATTCACTCTACAAACTGGACCGGTATAAGGAAGCAGTTGAATTTTTCGCGAAATCCCTGAAACGCAAACCTCAGAATGTCTTTGCTCTGATGCATCGCGGTAAAGCCCTTCTCCATCTCCAGCGCTGGGAAGAAGCGATCACCACCTTTGAAAAGGTGACAAATCTAGATGATCTGAATTCCCCGGCGTGGTATTACAGGGGCACTGCTTATGAAAAGATGTCGCTGTATGATGATGCTCTTGATGCATTTGAGAAAAGCTTGTCTCTCGATAACCTGTGTGCCGTCGCGTGGTACCACAAAGCCAGCGTTCTTGGCAAACTGAACCGGTTCGATGAATCGATACCATGTTTTGACCGGTCTCTTGAACTCAGTCCCGGTATGCAGGACGCTGCATATAAAAAAGGGCTCGCACTCTCAAATATTGGACGACATGATGAGGCAATCAATGCATTTGATTTAGCCCTTACCCTTGGCCCTGATAGTGGGGCACTCCATTACAACCGGGGATACTCTCTCTTGGCAACCGGGCGCGATCAGGATGCACTGGTATCGCTGAACCATTCACTTGAACTGGTACCTGAAGATGCTGCTGCGTGGTTGGCAAAAGGAAAGGCACTTTTCAGGCTTAATAGTTTCAATGATGCCATATCTGCATTTGATAAGGCAATTGCATTGGATCCCCATAATGCTCAGGCATCATATGGCAGGGGTCAGGCATTATCTGCAGTCGGGCATGATGAAGATGCAATTATTGCCTTCGATCAGGCTTTAAGTCTCGATTCTGCTTATTCTGATGCTGCGTATAATAAAGGGCTTGCTCTCTTCCGTATCGGTAAATACCCTGATGCCATTAAAGCGTTTGATTATGTGCTTGAATATATGCCGGAACACGCTCTGGCACAGTATCATAAAGGGCTCGTACTGAACGCCACCGGGAAGTATGAAAAAGCAATCAGATCATTCAATCAGGCACTTACTTTCGATCCTTCCATTACCGATGCGATGTATCAGACAGGGCTCGCCTTTGCAAATCTCGGGAAACATGAGAAAGCCCTTCAATCCTTTGACAGGTTGCTGCAGCTGACTCCATCCAATGCCAATGTATTCTATATGCGGGCGCTTTCCCTTGTAAAGATCCATCAACCCGAAGAAGCCCTTCAGGCGCTTGAATCCTCCATTGAGCTTGAAGATACTCATGCTGAAGTCTGGCTGCTCAAGGGAACCGTGCTGTCTGAACTGGAACGAGTCTCCGAAGCACTTGAAGCATTCGAGAGGTCAATTGCGCTTGCACCGGACAACACTATTACCTGGTACAGGAAGGGTAAGGCATATATTGAACTCGGCAACTCTTCTGAAGAAGCGATCGCATGCTTTGACCGGGTGATTAAAAACGACCCGTCCTGTGCTCCGGCATGGTTACGAAAAGGCAGCACGCTTCTTTCACTCAGCCAGTATGAACCTGCAGTGGAGGCCCTTACCCGGGCACTGGAAATTAAACCCGGTTCTGCTTACGGGTGGTATGACCGGGCAATTGCACTCATGGAACTCGGCAGATACGAAGAAGCGGTCTCATCATACGACAGGGTTCTTGCTATCAACCCCAGATACGCCAACGCCTATTATGACAAAGGTCTGGCTCTCGCGAAGTTGGGCAGGGACGGGGAAGCGGTTGAAGCTTTCGAACAAGCAACGACAATCGATCCGAAATTTGTCAATGCGTTCTATAATCAGGGACTGGCACTCAGCCGCCTCTCCAAAAACCGGGAAGCTGTTGCTGCCTTTGACCGGGCACTCGCCGTTGATTCATCCTATTCACCTGCTTATTTCCAGAAAGGACTGGTACTTAAAAACCTGAAACGGTATGAGGAGGCACTTTCAGCATTCAGTGCGGCCCTTACCCTCGATCCGGGAAGTTACGAAGGCTGGTTCAACAAAGGGATTGTCCTGTCCTGTCTTAAACGATTTGACGAAGCCCATCAGGCGCTTGAATCCTCCATTGAGCTTGAAGATACTCATGCTGAAGTCTGGCTGCTCAAGGGAACCGTGCTGTCTGAACTGGAACGAGTCTCCGAAGCACTTGAAGCATTCGGGAGGACAATTGCGCTTGCACCGGACAACACTATTGCCTGGTACAGGAAGGGTAAGGCATATATTGAACTCGGCAACTTTTCTGAAGCGATTACATGCTTTGACCGGGTGATTAAAAACGACCCGTCCTGTGCTCCGGCATGGTTACGAAAAGGCAGCACGCTTCTTTCACTCAGCCAGTATGAACCTGCAGTGGAGGCCCTTACCCGGGCGCTGGAAATTAAACCCGGTTCTGCTTACGGGTGGTATGACCGGGCAATTGCACTCATGGAACTCGGCAGATACGAAGAAGCGGTCTCATCATACGATGAGGTTCTTGCCATCAACCCCAGATACGCCAACGCCTATTACGACAAAGGTCTGGCTCTCGCGAAGTTGGGCAGGGACGGGGAAGCGATTGAAGCTTTCGAACAAGCAACGACAATCGATCCGAAATTTGTCAATGCGTTCTATAATCAGGGACTGGCACTCAGCCGCCTCTCCAAAAACCGGGAAGCTGTTGCTGCCTTTGACCGGGCACTCGCCGTTGATTCATCCTATTCACCTGCTTATTTCCAGAAAGGACTGGTACTTAAAAACCTGAAACGGTATGAGGAGGCACTTTTGGCATTCAGTGCGGCCCTTACCCTCGATCCGGGAAGTTACGAAGGCTGGTTCAACAAAGGGATTGTCCTGTCCTGTCTTAAACGATTTGACGAAGCCCATCAGGCGCTTGAATCCTCCATTGAGCTTGAAGATACTCATGCTGAAGTCTGGCTGCTCAAGGGAACCGTGCTGTCTGAACTGGAACGGGTCTCCGAAGCACTTGAAGCATTCGGGAGGACAATTGCGCTTGCACCGGACAACACTATTGCCTGGTACAGGAAGGGCAAGGCATATATTGAACTCGGCAACTTTTCTGAAGCGATTACATGCTTTGACCGGGTGATTAAAAACGACCCGTCCTGTGCTCCGGCATGGTTACGAAAAGGCAGCACGCTTCTCTCTCTCAGCCAGTATGAACCTGCAGTCGATGTCCTTACCCGGGCGCTGGAAATTAAACCCGGTTCTGCTTACGGGTGGTATGACCGGGCAATTGCACTCATGGAACTCGGCAGATACGAAGAAGCGGTCTCATCATACGATGAGGTTCTTGCCATCAACCCCAGATACGCCAACGCCTATTACGACAAAGGTCTGGCTCTCGCGAAGTTGGGCAGGGACGGGGAAGCGATTGAAGCTTTCGAACAAGCAACGACAATCGATCCGAAATTTGTCAATGCGTTCTATAATCAGGGACTGGCATTCAGCCGCCTCTCCAAAAACCGGGAAGCTGTTGCTGCCTTTGACCGGGCACTCGCCGTTGATTCATCCTATTCACCTGCTTATTTCCAGAAAGGACTGGTACTTAAAAACCTGAAACGGTATGAGGAGGCACTTTTGGCATTCAGTGCGGCCCTTACCCTCGATCCGGGAAGTTACGAAGGCTGGTTCAACAAAGGGATTGTCCTGTCCTGTCTTAAACGATTTGACGAAGCGCAAATTATATTCGACCGGGCAATCGCTCTCGACGAGAATGCATATGCTGCTCATTATGAAAAAGGATTCACCCTCTTAAATCTGAAACACTATGAAGAAGCAGTCTCCGCCTTTTCTCGTGCACTTGAGATAGATGATAAGAGCCGGGACGGACATTTCGAACAGGGACTCGCTTATGCAATGCTTAAAAAATATGAAGAAGCTGAATCGTCCTTTTCAAAAGCCCTTGTCCTTGATCACGAATTTGCCGAAGGTTATTACAATCAGGGACTGGCACTTGAAAATCTCGGACGATATGATCAGGCTATCAATGCATTCGATCAGATGCTTTTACGCAGTTCCGGATTATTCCGCAGCATGGTTCCATAAAGGTCTGGCATCTGAACAGCTTGGCAAAGATGAAGAAGCTGTAGAAGCATTTGAGAAAGCACGACAGAATGATCCTCAAAATATATCGTTACTCTTTTCTGAAGGGAATGCTTTGTTCCGGCTCGAAAAGTATGACGAAGCTGTTCATATTTTTGATAGCGCACTCGGTATAGATCCTGAAAATGGTGAGATCCTGTATGAGAAAGGCCGGGCCCTCGCTAACCTGGGGAGGCATGATGAGGCAGAAAAGAGTTTTGGAAAGGCATGTACCTCAGCTCCCCAAACGGTATGAACCACCATATTTGCAGGGATTGTCCCTGGTGTCCCTTGGCAGATATGAAGATGCCCGGACATGCATTTGATAAAGCACTTGCATTGAATAAAACTGATCCGGAGATCTGGTATGAAAAGGGATTAGTATACGCGTATCTTGGTAACCCCACAGCGGCAATAAATGCTTTTGACGACAGCATTATCTACCAACCGGATAATCCCAGAGCATTTCTGGAACGGGGAAACGCATTTGCCATTCTGGGTAAATTTGAGGAAGCGATCGGTTCCTTTGACAGGGTATTCGACCATTTGCCGGAAGATACCCGTGCATTGTATGCAAAAGGTGTTGCATTATTCCAAATCCGAAAATTTACCAATGCAATTGAAGTATTAGAGAATCTGCTTGCTCTAAAACCCGATCATGGAGATGCACTCTACCATTATGCAGCTGCTCTTGCCGAGATTGGAAGATACGATGAAGCTGCAGAAGCGTTCGGGCGTTTGCTGATCATCGATCCTGAGAAATTCTCAGGGCTGGTTTGAGCAGGGTATCGTCTTTGCAAAACTCACGCGGCACAAAGATGCGATATCCGCATTCGATAGCGCGCTTGCAATAAAACCGGATTTTTTTGCAGCATGTTATAATAAAGCACGTTCACTGGATCTTCTTGAACAGACAAACGAAGCCATTGACCTATACAATCAGGCACTTGACCTTGATCCGACATATACTCCGGCGCTTCACCACAAAGGGGTTGCACTGGCACGGATGGGCAGGTTCGAAGAAGCCATCAAAGCGTTTGACCGGGCACTCGAGATTGACGTATCCTTTGCAGATGCATGGTTTGACAAAGGAAAAGCACTGGCTTCACTCGGGATGTACCGTGAAGGTGTACGATCCTTTGATAAGGCCCTCAGCATCGAGAGAAATTATGCAGCAGTCTATTTCCATAAAGGACGTATACTGGCAAATCTGGGACGCCACGAAGACGCCATCCTTGCATTCAATAAAAATATCGATCTGAGATGCCGGGAATGCACATGCATTCTATCATAAAGGGTTGTCTCTGGCTGCAACCGGACGTCACAAAGATGCAATCGAGGCGTTTGACCAGGTACTTCAGATTAACCCCTTGTCTGTTGAAACATGGTTGCACCGTGGGATGGCACTGGCAGATCTCAACAGATATAATGATGCGATTGAAGCATATGTGAAAACGCTGGAGATCGACCAGGATAATGCTGATGCATGGTACTACAAAGGTATTGCACTCTTCTCGCTTTCCAGCTTTGACGATGCGATTGAAGCGTTTTGTAAGGCACTGGAAATTCGTCCGGATTTTGCATCAGCTTTCTATTTCAAAGGGCGTGCGCTGTATGAGCTGGGAATGCATGCCGAAGCGGTTGTATCCTATGACAACGCGCTTTCAACCCAACCGAAACATATCGATGCACTTTACCATAAAGGACTGGCTCTCACACGACTTTGCCGGTTCGATCAGGCTGTAGTATCTTTTGACCTGGCATTACGTCTCCGGCCTACCGCTTCGTTTATCTGGACCGGTAAGGGAATCGCCCAGTCTGAACTTGGTCAGGATCAGGAGGCCATACGTTCGTATCTCAAGGCTTTAAGTATCGATACAAAAGATGCCCGGGCATATTATTATCTTGGGGTTTCTTTCTCCCGTACCGGTAAATTTAATGATGCGATTAAAAACTTCGATGCAGCACTTGTTTATCGCCCGAAATGCGTCAAAGCATTCTATCAGAAAGGACGGGCGCTTGCAAATCTCTCGATGTACCACGAAGCAATAAGTGCTTTCGACCGTGCCCTCGGGGAGAGCGGCACATTTTCAGAAATATGGCTCTATAAGGGTATTTCACAGGCAAATCTTGGAAAATACGATGCGGCACTTGAATGTTATGATCAGGCAATTTCTATGGATGAAACGAGCGCTCTGCCACACCTTTACCGGGGTATTGCATTAATTCACCTGAACCGGCACAGCGAAGCACTGACAGCATTTGATCAGGCAATTACACTCAAGCCGGAGTTTCCGGAAGCCTTCTATTACCGGGGTATCACCCACCTGCAGCGTGAGCGCTATGATGAGGCAATAACGGCATTTAATCAGGCTTTGGCATTAAATGACCAGTATTCAGAGGTGTTTCATCATAAAGGAGTGGCCCTGGTCCACCTCCAGGAATACGAAGAATCAATTATTTCGTTCGATGCCGCGCTGAGCATTAATCCGGAATATGAAGATGCACTGTATGAAAGAGGAAGAGCACTTATGCACGCCGGAAAGAACAAAGAGGCCATAGTTTCTTTCGATCATGCACTTTCCCATAATCCCGGATTTGTCAATGCAATTTACGAAAAAGGCCGGGCCCTCCTCGCACTCGGAGACTATGAAGCCGCAATCTCCTCATTTGACCGTGCCTGGGAAATAAACCCCACCTGCTATCAGGCATTCTTCTGGAAGGGACGGGCATACTTTGAGATGGGTAATTTTGACGCAGCAATTACAGCATTTGAGCATGCCCTCGAAAACAACCATGGAACAGCTGACGTATATTACTTTGAAGGAAGAGCATATGCTGCACTTGATCAGCACAGGCAGGCAGTACAATCCTATGATCAATCACTTGAGATGAAGCAAAGCGCTGAAACATTATCCTATAAGGGCGTTTCACTCGCTGAACTGGGAATGTCGAGGGATGCTATCGAGACTTTCGATAAAGCACTCGAACAGAATGGTAACCTTGCTGAAGCATGGATGGGGAAGGGTAATGTACCTGTACGATCTCGGAAAGTACCAGGAAGCCGAGGTTGCATATGAAAAAAGTCTTGAAGTTTTCCCGGAGAATGCGGTCGCGTGGACACGTCATGGTATGGCACTCGCAGCCCAGCACCAGAGCGAGGCTGCTATCGAATCATATGAACATGCGGCATCCGTGGATCCTTCGTTCTCAATAGCCTATTTTACCAAAGGAAGTGCACTTATTGCACTCGGCAGATATCAGGAAGCGAGCGATGCATTCAGTACAATGATCTCAATCCAACCGGATTTTGTGGATGCATGGATCTATAAAGGCAAGGCATTACTTGAGTTCGGGAAATATCAGGATGCTCTGACTTCCTTTAAACGAGCGCTGGAAATTGATCCCGGACGAAAAGAAGTATGGAAGGACATTGGCGATGTTCTTGAAACTATTGGTAAACATGAAGAGGCACAGATTTGTTATAAAAAGGCAAAATAATTCTTAAAACTCTTTTTTTTGGTTTTTATGCAAACGGCTCTGCAGAAATGTTTTTAAAAAGACTTAAACACCCGCAGGTCTTCCATCAATGCGTCAGAACGAGAACACGACGTGTAAGGCTTTTATGTACACGCTGTTCATGTCGTTGCAGAATTGTCATATGTTGTTCAACAATATCTGAAATATCTTTATGCGTAACAATTACGGCCCTGTGACCTGTTTTTAGGACACGACGTATTTCATCCAGAGCATCAGCATACAGATTGGCCATAGTATCAGTTTTTTTAATGCAGACTGATTGCCCATAGGGAAAATCCGTTACCACGGCATCCATTGAAAGATTTCCCCATGGCAGATGCGTTGCATCAGCAAGCATAAGGTCCGCTCCTGTAACATTCTGAAGGCTGCCATGAACCATCATCGGATCAAAATCACTTCCCAGTGCCAGCATACCGAGCATGTCCGCTTCGATGAGAATGCCACCGGTTCCGCAGAACGGATCAAGCACCCGGTCTCCTGCATGAGAACAGGTTAAATTAATGAGCGTCCGTGCCATCCTTGGCATCATCACTCCGGGATGGAAAAAGTCCCGTTTTCCGGGATTGCGGACATCATAGGCTCCGCGATTTATACTGAAGAGTACTTTTCCAAAATAACACCTGTCCTCAGAAAGAATGGCACGGTATTCTTTGTCCGGCTTATCCAGTGAAACAGGACCGGAAATCATGGTCCCGATCAGGTTCTCAAATTCCCGTTGTGAACAGGGATTTCTTTCAAGAGACCCCCCATGAACTTTTTTGGCACGCCCGGCAAATGATTGACGCGTTTCAATGGCAAGTTCTTTTAGCAGTTTCCGGAATGCGGGAACAGTTGGCTCGCATTCGCCAAGATACTCTGATACAACGTGTGTCATGGCAAGCCGGTGTGCCACTTCTGGATCAGGTGCATCAACAACCGCTACCTGAAGACGTCGATCTATAACTTTCCCAATGCAGTCAAGTTCGGCAAAGGGGAGTGTCGGGTTCTCACCGGACAACTCAACGAGCAGTTTCATCCTGATCTCATTGATCACATGCACTCAAATATGTGTGTGAAAAAAGTAAATTTATGGTAAAAATAATTCTCAAAATAGGTTCTTTTAAGTTACTTTTTACCTTTCTTTTTTCCCATGAGGCCGGAGAAAAACCCTCCGCCACCACTGCTTTTTCCTTCAAGTTCAGCAAGTTTCTGGTAAAGTTCTCTCTGCTCACTATTGATGGACTTAGGCGTGACAATTTTTACCCTGACAAGCAGGTCCCCGGGCTTTCCACGGCGCTTCATACCTTCACCGGCTATTTTCAGGGCTGTATTATACTGTATGCCAGGAAGTACCCTCATGTCAATATGCCGCTTGTCTATTGTTTCAATCTCGATCGATGTCCCCAGCACGGCCTGAACCGGGCTGATCTCGATGGTAATCTCAAGGTTGTCACCGTTCCGGACAAAACGGTCATGGGACTGAACATACACCTCAATAAACAAATCGCCATTTGGTGCACCATAATCACCTGCTTCACCATACCCTTCCATGCGAAGTCGCATACCATTGTCAATACCTGCGGGTATATGGACAGATACTTTCCGCTTCACTCGTGAATGACCTGACCCACGGCACTCTTTACAGACTTTTTCGGGGATTTTTCCTTTTCCGCCGCACTGGCTGCAGGTCATCATCCGGATGAACTGGCCAAAGGATGAATGAGCAGCCTGACGCATCTGCCCGCTGCCACCACAGCGGGGACAGGTATTCAGTCGTTTTGTCTCACTGCCCGATCCATTACATGCGGGACATGGTTCTGTATGCATTACCTCAATGTCCCGGTCTACACCGGATACCGCATCCTCAAGACGGATCTGGATGCGCATGAGCAGATCGGCACCCGGCTGGGGGCCCGATCGTCTCTGACCCCCGCCAAAGAAATCAAAGATATCCCCGAAACCCGAGAAATCGGAGGAGAAACCTCCACCCCCGAATCCGCCCGCGCCCGTATATGAGCCTTTGGAAGCGTTGGTAAACGTTTCATGACCCATATTATCGTATTGAGTCTTTCTTCTGTTCATCTGAGAGAACGCTATACGCCTCGTTGATTCCCTTAAACTTCTCTTCTGCACCTTTTTCCTTGCAGACATCGGGATGATATTTTCTGGCGAGGTTACGGTATGCCTTCTTTATCTCCTTATCATCAGCATTACGAGGTATGCCAAGGATATCGTAGTAGTCACCATCACCCATTCCTGCTCACTCTTCTTTTACGTTATAATCTGCATTGACAACATTATCATCTGCATTTTTTTCCGGTTGTGGTGCGGCACCCGCTTCTCCCTGCTGCTGGGACGCCTGATCTGCCTGCATCTTCTGGTAAATTTTGGTTGTGGCTGAATAAACTGATTCGGTGAGAGTTTCCATCGCCTTCTTTATCTCTTCCAGATTGTCGTCTGAAAGCGCTTTCTTGAGCGCAGCAATGCCCTCCTCGACTTTTTGTTTGTCGGCAGATTCAAGTTTGTCCCCGCTTTCCTTGAGCATTTTTTCAGCAGTGAAAACAGCAGTATCCGCCTGATTATGCAGTTCAATTTCCTCTCGCTTTGTTTTATCGTCAGCCTCGAACTGTTTGGCTGCATCCATCATCTTCTTGATATCTTCATCGGAGAGTTTCTTATCTCCCTTGATCGAGATTGCCTGCTGGTTTCCAGAGCCCAGATCTTTTGCAGATACGTGGATAATACCGTTCGAATCAATATCGAAGGTTACATCGATCTGGGGTATGCCGCGTGGTGCAGGGGGAATACCGGTTAACTGGAACCTGCCCAGGGTAAAGTTGTCTTTTGCAAGCGCCCTTTCACCCTGCACAACATGGATCTCGACACTTGTCTGGCCATCGGCTGCTGTCGAAAAAATCTGGCTCTTGCGTGTCGGAATTGTGGTGTTGCGTTCAATGAGTTTGGTTGCAATTCCACCCAGCGTCTCGATACCCAGTGTCAGCGGGGTAACGTCCAAAAGGACAATATCTTTTGTTTCGCCGGTTAATACTGCTCCCTGGATACCGGCACCGAGGGCAACACACTCATCCGGGTTGATACCCTTGTCAGGCTCCTTACCCAGGATCTTTTTCACGGTTTCCTGCACGAGTGGTACCGGATGGACCCTCCAACGAGGAGGACATGATCGATGTCTTTTGGCTCGAGGTTGGCATCACTCAGTGCCTGTTTAACGGGCCCTACGGTGGATTCAACAAGATCTCCGATGAGTTGTTCGAGCTTTGAACGGGTAAGATCGATGTTTAAGAATTTTGGGCCGCTCGCATCGGTCGTTATATACGGCAGGTTAATGTTGGTAGTCTGGCGTTGCGAGAGGCTCGATTTTTGCATTCTCTGAAGCATCGCGAAGTCTCTGCATAGCATAGGGATCATTCTTAAGATCGACACCTTCCTTTTTCCGGAATTCCTCAACAAGGTAGTCTGTAACACGTTTATCGAAGTCATCCCCGCCAAGATGGTTATTGCCGGCAGTTGATTTCACCTCAAAGACGCCATCCCCTAACGTCAGAATTGAGACATCAAACGTTCCCCCGCCAAGGTCATACACAAGAACAGTCGCATCCTGTTCTTTGTCAATGCCATATGCCAGCGCACTGGAGGTTGGTTCATTGATGATTCGTAAAACATCGAGACCGGCAATTTTCCCGGCGTCCTTGGTGGCCTGCCGTTGTGCGTCGTTGAAATAAGCCGGTACGGTAATTACCGCTTTTGAAATCTTCTCACCAAGATATGCCTCGGCATCGATCTTGAGTTTCTGCAGGATCATTGCCGAGATTTCCTGGGGCGAATAATTTTTATCATCGATTTTTATTTTTTCCGCAGATCCCATCTTGCGTTTGATGGATTGTATCGTTCGCTGAGGATCGGTAATTGCCTGACGTTTGGCAAGACTACCGACAAGCCGTTCTCCCTCTTTTGTGAATGCAACAATCGATGCTGTCGTCCTCCCGCCTTCCGCGTTAGGAATCACAATAGGCTTTCCTGCCTCCATGATCGACATACAGGAAAAGGTTGTTCCCAGATCGATACCCAGAACCTTCTCTTTTGCCATTTTTTATACCACCTGATTTTTCTGATTTCCTTTTGAAACTGCTACTTTAGCATATCTGATTACTTTGTCATGCATACGATACCCGCGGGCAACCACATCTATGACAGTCCCTGCTGTTTCATCAGATGCGACATGAGCGATTGCCTCATGCTCTGCCGGGTTAAATTGTTTTTTAAGTGCATCTATTGGATTAATACCATTGCGTAGTAACTGGGCTTTAAGAAGCTGCTGGATCTGATGAATCCCTTCACGCAGATGAGCGTCGTCAGCCTTTAATGCCCGTTCAAGGTTATCCATTACTTCCAGTATGTCAATCGCGAATCGCTCATTGGCCAGGGAAATTGAAACCTCACGGTCACGAGCTGTTCGTCTTTTGTAATTTTCAAAGTCTGCAGCAAGGCGCAGGAACTGATCGTTTAATTCAGCATACGCTTTCTTCTGTTCGTCCAGTTCAGCTACAAGCGGTGGACCCTCCGGCAGGGGATTTCCCCCGGTACCGGAATCCTGTGTCCCATTTTGTTCTGTACCTGCGTTCTGCGTCGTCCATAGTACATCCCATGCGATGTTCCATTATCTATTGTATTGTAGTTCTATATAAATTTTTATATCATTCCCCACCTGACAATCGCTGAATATCACGTATTTTACGGAATTGGGCAAAAAAATCCGTATGATTTAATTTTTAAGGATTATTTATGAGATTTTTAAGAATATTTTTAGGTCTTTCCATTTGAAACAGATACAAAATCAACAGTTTATGCCCGGAAAATTTCTCTTACCCTGATGCAGGAAATTACCTGCATACATTTTTCTTTCCTATCTTGCATACACTAGACCATGAAGTGGGCACTGCTCTCGGTCTGGGACAAAACGGGAATCATTGAGCTCGCACATGAGCTTCTGCAACAAAAATACAGCATCATGAGTTCGGGGGGAACCGGCGAAGCGCTTGCCAAATCCGGAATTAAGTTTACCGAGGTATCCAGTTATACGGGTTTTCCCGAGATGATGGATGGACGGGTAAAGACCCTGCACCCGAAAGTCCACGGCGGTCTGCTGGGAAGACGGCAGATTGATGATGCTGTTATGGCAAAGCACGGGATCAACCGGATTGATCTGCTCGTTGTAAACCTGTACCCGTTCGAGCAGATGTCCAGACAACCAATGAGTCTTGAGGCATTAATAGAATTCATCGATATCGGTGGACCTGCGATGATTCGGGCGGCAGCAAAAAATTACAAAAATGTCGCTGTCATTGTCGATCCTGCCGATTACCCCACATTGATACATGCAATTCAGAGCGGTGAAATTTCTCCAGATCAACGTTTCGTTTTTGCAAAAAAGGCATTTGCCCGGACTGCAGCCTATGATGCAGCGATTAGCAATTATCTACACCGGCTTAATGCAACATTTCCCGAAACGTTTACCGTTCAGTACCAATCATGGCAGGACACTGAGGTATGGCGAAAATCCGCATCAGGAAGCTGCAGTATATGGTAATACCGGTATTGCCGGTGTGGAGCCTATTCAGGGAAAGCAGATGTCGTATAATAATTACCTTGATGTGAACGCAGGTGTTGGACTGCTCCGTGAGTTTGATGAACCTGCTGCCGTTATTATCAAGCATAATAATCCCTGCGGCGTTGCCATTGGCAGCGATATACTTGATGCCTATGTCAAGGCGCGGGAGGTTGACCCTGTTTCGGCATACGGATCCGTTGTCTGCTTCAACCAGGAAATCGATACAGTTGTTGCAGAAGAAATTACCGGTACATTTGTTGAAGTGCTTGTCGCTCCATCATTCTCAAAAGAAGCGCTTAAAATCATGACAAAAAAGGAGAATATGCGTGTGCTTACCATCCCACAAAAATCCGAAGGAGATGAGATCCGATCAATCAATGGCGGTGTACCTGTTCAGAGAACACCACCATATCAGGAACACTGGGAAGTAATAACAGACCGGGATCCAACACCTGACGAAATGAGTGCAATCAATCTTGCCTGGAAGGTTTGTAAACATACCAAGAGCAATACGATCATATTTGCCGACAAGCAACGCACACTGGGAATCGGTGCCGGTCAGATGAGCAGGGTCGATTCGGCAAAGATAGCAATCGATAAAGCATGTGCCCCACTCAAAGGTTCTGCAGTCGCTTCAGATGCATTCCTGCCGTTTCCCGACACGCTCGAAATTGCAGCACAGGCAGGAGCCACTGCACTTATACAACCAGGTGGATCAATCCGGGACAAGGAAGTGATCGATGCTGCAAACCGTCTTCATATGGCGATGATATTTACGGGAGTGCGGTACTTCAGGCACTAAATCAGGCACCTTTTTTTAATTTTGGGTTAATTTCTGCGATAAATTTATATCATGCGAAATTACCATAGCTTATTTAAATTGTTTATGGCTGATACAGTCATGGATGATGGGCAGAAGTTGCCTTTAAAGAGGTTATTTATATGGATTATGGTAGTATGGTTGGTGAATCCTTTGAATACGCAAAGGAAGTCTGTCGTTGGTAAGTGGAATAAGTGGCTGATGCTGATCATCGCAACGCTCCTTCTCGGGCTCCCCCTGATGGGGTATATGATGAAAGTCCTGCGGGGTGAAAAACCCGCACCGGAAGTTGAAGACTGGGGCACACTCTTCATTGACGGCATTAAATATCTTATTGTTGCCCTTATCTACGCAATTCCGTTGATTATCGTCTGGGTCATTGTCCTCGGTGCATCAGCTGTTTCCTTTATGTCCGGCGATGCTACAGCAATGATGGCAGCTTTCGGGGCTATAGCTCTTGGCCTTGTAATCATGTTCATACTCGGGGTCATTATTGCTGTCTTTGAAGTAATCGGTATCGTCCGGTTTGCCCGTACGGGAAGCATCGGTGAGGCATTTAATTTTAATGCGATCCTTGCGACCATCGGAAAGCTTGGCTGGGTTCCCTATATCATTTCACTGGTTGTTCTTATCGTAGTCGGGATAGTTTTCGGTATCATCGTGGCCATCATCCAGATTATTCCAATCCTTGGCATGATCATCTATTTCTGTCTTATCGCTCCATGGACTTTGTTTGTCGCCCGCTATGTCTGTCAGATATACGATTCTGCAGGTACTGCATAATCCAATCCTTTTTTTTCCAACAGATTTTACAAAATCATTTCTCTGATGCAGTTTTTCCTGCCAGAACATAATCCATAAAATCTGAACTGATAATAACGGCTCTGTAGAATTCATTTTTATCAGAGTATAAAATTAAAAGCACAGAATATGATGGAGGGGACAGTGCCTGTCCCCCCTGACCGCCCCTGCGCTGCGCGATAGTGTTGTTTAACCTTCTTCAAGAGTTATCGCATTTTGGGGGAGCCAGGCGGCGGGGGTGATCACTCCTGTTGAGCGTTAGAGTTTTTTCAAAAATTTCTACAAAGCCTTTTTATCGTTATTTTTTAAACAAGCACGGTTTTTTACAAGAGAAATAATAACGGATTTTCAATTGCCTGAAGGTGTGGCAGGGTATGCAAAAAAAGAGATAGCGTTGAAAAAATTTAAAGATTAAACCTCCCGGCATCGAGTTGAGGAAGAGATCCCGTTAATCACCGCACGATGACCTTATCCAGGCGTACCGATCGATACCGGTTTTTGATCTTGTCGGTGAAAAAAGTCCCGGTTGACTGGGCACTTAACAGGTTTGCATAGATATGCGAAGGAACATTCTGGTATTGATAGACCATCCCGGAATGGAACTCAATCTCTAAATTCTTTAAATTATTATCATAACCTACTGATTTCAGGTTACAGGATTCAACGGGTTGTCTTTCCATCATATATCACCTATACTGATAGGTGCTGTAGACAGATAATGATTGGTAATAATAAAAATGTACAGATATGCAGGATAAATAATCGAAGATTTATATTTTTTTATCGTTACACGTGAGAAGTGGATCTGCTTCTTTTTTACTCTGCTCACCGGGTATTTTGATCTGGCAGTTTATGGTTTGTATACTGATGTTTTCCTTCGTAAGGTATCCAGAATGCACCATTCAGCTCTGTAGAATTCATTTTTATCAGAGTATAAATTAACGGCACAGAATATGAAGGAGGGGACAGTACCTGTCCCCCCAGACCGCCCCTGCGCTGCGCGATAGTGCTGTAAACCATTCTCAGGAGTTATCGCATTTGGGAGGAGCCAAGCGGCGGGGGTGAAACTCCTATTGAGCGTTTAAGTTTTTAAAAAACATTTCTACATAGCCCACCATTCGTGAAAATTTGTGGTCGACGACAGGGAATTCTCGTGGAATGCACCACATCCGGTCCTTTTTACCATGATATACATAAATATTAACAATACTAACATTAAGTAAAGATGTACGATGCTGTTGAGGTTGCCCGCCTGCTCGACATCCTCGGGAACCGGAATCGAAGGCGGATTATTGAATTGTTGCGGCAAAAACCCTGTTTTGTGACCGAAATTTCAGAAACGCTGATGCTCTCGCCAAAAGCGGTTATCGATCATCTCCAGATGATGGAGCGCGAGGCAATTCTTTCATGCCAGATGGACGACAGACGCCGGAAATATTATTATCTCGAGAATGACATTCTCATCGACATTAATCTCAAACAGATCCGAAAACTCACAGACGTAGTTGAAGAGGATATTGTAGGGGAGCAGCTCAACAACTCGGTCACTATGCTGGGAAGGATGATTAAAGCTCATGATATGATTCTCTCAAATCTCGAACAGGTAAATCATGATATCGAAACAAAAATTAATGATATTGCCCGAAACCATAAGGATTTATTCAGGAGCGATCGAGAGATTAATGTAATCATTGCACTCTCACATAACTCACTTACATTCCAGGAACTGCAACAGGTCACTGATGTGCCACAAAAAGAACTCGGTGAATTTCTGAAGCGGTTCGAGCGTAAGGGAATCATCGGGAGGATAAAAGACCGGTTTACACTCCGAGGTGTACATGAAGAATAATCCAAACAGTCCTTATGACGATGTTTTCAATAACCTTGCAAAAATCGTTGAAGACATCGTGAGAAACATGCCGGACAGCCAGCACGCACGCATAGTAGGTTACACTATTATTACCCGTCACCCTTCAAACGGAGACCCTGAGGTCTTCAGAGCGGGAGAGACAGATGATGATGATGAAATTCCCTATGAAGTTGTGGAATCTGATGACATGATCTATATCACCGCAACGATGCCAGCATGTCAGAAAAACGCTCCCTGTGTTGATATCCAGCAAGAAAGCGTCCATATACGTATTGATGGCCGTGATGTTTCGATCATACTCAGTCATCCCGTTGACAGAATCCACAGTTATTACCGGATACACCACGGCGTGATGGATTTAACGCTCAAAAAGATAATGCAACGCTGACGATTTCTTTTCCGTTTTAACAAGAAAGTGACATACAGCCTTTCCATGTACCAGCTGCTGGCACGATATAGCACCATGAATAAAAAACAAATGGTATTATTGTGCTCTTACAGGAAGATCAGATTGTGCCCATGAGGAAATTGTATTCTTTTCCGGGCGCATTTCATGGAACTGTCGCAGAGAAACGGTGATATCCCGGGTGAAAGCAAAATATCCAATCTGGGTATTCCTGCAGAGTTTCATTGCCATATCCATGAGTCCACGGGGATCAGGACGTGCTTCACCCAGCCAGATATGGAATATGTTCCCACCGTCCACAATCGGGAAGAATACATGCTCAATCTCCATCCGCTTGGCGAGCGGGACGTTCGCACCTGGCGCAACATGGGTACCGTTTGTGTAGTACACGGGGAGATCACGACTCTTTCCCAGCATCTGAAGACCTTCCTTGATATCACCCTTGATTACCTTTACAGCAAAATCGTGGTAGCGGCGGTCAAGCAGGTCGGCTACTGCGAACCTTTGCCCGGTCGTTTCTGCAGGGGTCCGGGCGAGCGCTATCGTCATGTTGTTCTTCTTTGATAATTCATGACAATAGAGTTCCATCTCGGTCATCGCCCGTATTGCGAGTTTGAACGCCTCTTTTGATTCGTGGATTGTTTTCCCGTGTGATGCTGTACCATTTCGTTGACCCCGACTATGCCAATAGTATACACGAGACCTTCAAGATCGACAGCAAGAGCACCTCTTTCCATGGTATTCGGATCTTTTGGACGCTGCATCGCAAAAGGCATCCGGCTGTTCGCCCGGATCAGATCCATCCAGCGGCGCTTTATTTTGAAAATTTCAACAGCGACATCCATGAGTACCCTGAGTTCGGCAAAGAGCCTTGCATCATCACCCTCTGCTTTATAGGCTGCACGAGGGCAGTTCACCGATACAACCTGCCATGAACCCATCGAGAAGTGCCGGCCATCCTCAAAGACAAGTTTCTTGTCGAAATCCGAATCCTCGTCTGCCACTGCAGAAAACTGGTAGGCACAGCACTGGTAGCAGGAAATCCCCTTTCCTGCACCACGGTAATCTGGCAGCTGGTTATCATAATACGGTGTACCGTACTTCGAGGCAGGCTCGAATGTCATGAGATATAATTCCTGAAAGGTAGGCAGATCAGGATTTTTGCGGTTGAATTCTTCTCGTTCATTCATGAAGTCCGGCTCAATAGAAATCTCCGGCTTTGGGAAATTGAAGGGTTTTCCCCAGTAGTCTCCCTCAAGCATTACTTCCATAAGCGCCTTGAAAAGCAGCCGCACCTCGCGTTCGAATTCCCCGTATGTCCGGAGAGGTGCAGAATTGCCATCCCAGATTTTTCCCTTGTAAATACAAGGTTTGTCCTGCCAGAGAGCCGGGACTCCCGGCAGAGAGACTGAATTGACGAGAAAACCAGCTGGCCACCCCGGGCAACCATCATCTGCGTCATTTCATACACGAACATCTGCATGTTCTGCTTGATTTCGTCATACACCATTCCTTCCATGTACGGAGCCAGGAATGTGAGAAAGTTGTAGTATCCCTGCCCACCGGCAAAATTTGTCTGCGCAGAACCGAGTGCTTTCACAGCATGAAGGATTGCAACTTCAGCACGTTTTGCAGGACCTGCAACGGAAGCCTTTGTACCATTACCGTCAGGCATCAATCCATAATATAAGAAATAACGAAGGTCCCAGTCCTGGCAGAACGGGCGTGTGCCGAAATACTCAAGATCATGAATGTGCATCTCGCCCGAAAGGTGGTGATCTGCAAGGTCGGGGGGAGTGAAGCGGGTACTGTTCTTTTGATATTTTATCTGCCTTTTTCTTGTGCGAGGTCTCGGCATTTTCCTGAAGATTTGCGTTATCGTGCGCCTCAAATCCCCTGCCAACATCGATCTGGTGGGCGTCAAAAACCGGAGTTCCGACACGGGTCGAGACATTGCGGTACTGTATCATGCCCTTTTCAAGGAGGGTAATATTCACGATTTCACGGATAAGCGGTCCGGAGAGGGACTTTAATGCCATATTTTTGATGCGGTTTTCCACATCGTGCGCGATTTCCTGTGCTGTCGCTTCGTCAGCACCTTTATACCCATAGAATGTCTCGACTAGTTTTGTCTCTTCAACAATCTGTCGGACGATCCGATTGCGATCCCATTCGATGATGTGCCCATCAGATGTACGGACAAAGGGGAGTGCGGGAAGAGTGATTCCCTCAAAGGTAAGTTGCTTGGTCTCCCGATGTGCCATTATTCACCTGATATCAGCGCTGATAGGTGCTCCCCATCCAGTTTACCTGCGGGAAAAAGATCCGCAGATGTGTAGAAATCAGAATCTTTCTGTAAAACGGGGGCTTCTTTTACAAAAACGCCGTTCATCCGCAGCTCGGTGAGTGATTCCGCAGTCGAAAGATCACGTTCGATATAAGTATAACCGCCCGTTGTCAGAAATCCCTTCAGACTATCACAATTCGGGGCCTTCGCTCTCGCTTGAATATTCCCGAATTGTGATAGTCTGAAGGGAAACGAAAGAGGGCGGTTATACTTATATCAAACGTGAATCTTGCCGACTGCGGAATCACTCACCGAGCTGCGGATGAACAGCATTTGCTGAAAGAAGCCCCCGTTTTACAGAAAGATTCTGATTTCTACACATCTCTGGATGCTTTTTTTCCCGCAGGTAAACAGATGGGGAGCACCTATGCAGCGCTGATATCAGGTGAATAATGGCACATCGGGAGTCCGAGCGACTTACCTTTGAGAGGGAGATCACTCTTCCCGCACTCCCCTTTGTCCGTACATCTGATGGGCACATCATCGAATGGGATCGCAATCGGATCGTCCGACAGATTGTTGAAGAGACAAAACTAGTCGAGACATTCTATGGGTATAAAGGTGCTGACGAAGCGACAGCACAGGAAATCGCGCACGATGTGGAAAACCGCATCAAAAATATGGCATTAAAGTCCCTCTTCCAACTTCTTATCCGTGAAATCGTGAATATTACCCTCCTTGAAAAGGGCATGATACAGATACGCAATGTCTCGACCCGTGTCGGAACCCCGGTTTTTGACGCCCACCAGATCAATATTGGCAGGGGATTTGAGGCGCACGATAACGCAAATCTTGGGGAAATCCCCGAGCCTCGCACAAGAAAAAGGCAGGAAACTCAAAGAACGTACCTGCTTCACCTCCCCCCGACCTGAGAGATCACCACCTTTTCGGGCGAGATGCACGTCATGATCTTGAGTATTTCGGCACACGGCCGTCTGCCAGGACTGGGACCTTCGTTATTTCTTATATTATGGATTGATGCCTGACGGTAATGGTCCAAAGCTACCGTGTGCAGGTACCTGCAAAACGTGCTGAGAAGTTGCAATCCTTCATGCTGTGAAAGCACTAGGTTCTGCGCAGAGAGAACCCGGTGGGCAGGGATCTTGCAAGCTTCTCACATTCCTGGCTCCGTACATGGAAGGAATGGTGTATGACGAAATCAAGCAGAACATGCAGATGTTCGTGTATGAAATGACGCAATAGTTGTACGGTGTAGGAACTGGTCTTCTCGTCGATTCAATTCACCCGGGAGTCCCGGCTCTCTGGCAGGACAAACCTTGTATTTACAAGGGAAAAAGTGTGGGATGGCAATTCTGCACCTCCCCGACATGCGCCAATCGAACGCGAGGTGCAGCTGTTTTTCGAGGCACTTTATGGAAGTAATGCTTGAGGGAGACTACTGGGGAAAACCCTTCAAATTCCCAAACCGGAGATTTCTATTGGGGCGGACTTCATGAATGAACGAGAAGAATTCAACCGCAAAAATCCTAATCTGCCTACCTTTCAGGAATTATATCTCATGACATTGCGAGCTACCTCGATGGAAAGGTCCACCGGTATTATGATAACCAGCTGCCGGGGTAAAGGTGCAGGAAAGGGGATTTGCCTGCTCCCAGTGCTGTGCCTACCAGTTTTCTGCAGTGGCAGACGAGGATTGTCGGATTTCGACAAGAAACTTGTCTATCGGAAAGCCCGGCACTTCTCGATGGGTTCATGGCAGGTTGTAATATGTGAACTGCCCTCGTGCAGCCTATAAAGCAGAGGGTGATGATGCAAGGCTCCTACAAATTCAGGGTCTATCATGGATGTCGCTGTTGAAATTTTCAAAATAAAGCGCCGGTAAATGAATCTGATCCGGGCGAACGACGATGCCTTTTGCTATGGGTGACCCAAAGATCCGAATACCATGGAAAGAGGTGCTCTTGCTGTCAATCTTGAAGGTCTCGTGTTCTCTTATTGGCATAGTCGGGGTCAACGAAATGGTACCGCATCACACGGGAAAACGGTGTCCACGAATCAAAAGAGGCGTTCAAACTCGCGATCCGGGCGATGACCGAGATGGAACTCTATTGTCATGAATTATCAAAGAAGAACAACATGACGATAGCGCTCCGCGGAACCCCTCCAGAAACGAGCCGGGCGAAGTTTCCGCGGTCGCCGACCTGCTTGACCGCCGCTACCACGATTTTGCTGTAAAGGTAATCAAGGGTGATATCAAGGAAGGTCTTCCAGATGTAGGGAAAGAGTCGTGATCTCCCCGATATACACAAACGGCTAGCCGTGCTCCGCCGTAGCAAACATCCCGCTCGCCAAGCGGATGGAGATTGAGCATGTATTCTTCCCGATTGTGGACGGTGGGAACATATTCCATCCATGGTGAAGCACATCCCTGATCCCCATGGACTCATGGATATGGCAATGAAACTCTCAGGAATACCCAGATTGGATATTTTGCTTTCACCCGGGATATCACCGTTTCTCTGCGACAGTTCCATGAAATGCCCGGAAAAGAATACAATTTCCTCATGGGCACAATCTGATCTTCCTGTAAGAGCACAATAATACCATTTGTTTTTTATTCATGGTGCTATATCGTGCCAGCAGCTGTACATGGAAAGGCTGTATGTCACTTTCTTGTTAAAACGGAAAAGAAATCGTCAGCGTTGCATTATCTTTTTGAGCGTTAAATCCATCACGCCTGGTGATCCGGTAATAACTGTGGATTCTGTCAACGGGATGACTGAGTATGATCGAAACATCACGGCCATCAATACGTATATGGACGCTTTCTTGCTGGATATCAACACAGGGAGCGTTTTTCTGACATGCTGGCATCGTTGCGGTGATATAGATCATGTCATCAGATTCCACAACTTCATAGGGAATTTCATCATCATCATCTGTCTCTCCCGCTCTGAAGACCTCAGGGTCTCCGTTTGAAGGGTGACGGGTAATAATAGTGTAACCTACTATGCGTGCGTGCTGGCTGTCCGGTATGTTTCTCACGATGTCTTCAACGATTTTTGCAAGGTTATTGAAAACATCGTCATAAGGACTGTTTGGATTATTCTTCATGTACACCTCGGAGTGTAAACCGGTCTTTTATCCTCCCGATGATTCCCTTACGCTCAAACCGCTTCAGAAATTCACCGAGTTCTTTTTGTGGCACATCAGTGACCTGTTGCAGTTCCTGGAATGTAAGTGAGTTATGTGAGAGTGCAATGATTACATTAATCTCTCGATCGCTCCTGAATAAATCCTTATGGTTTCGGGCAATATCATTAATTTTTGTTTCGATATCATGATTTACCTGTTCGAGATTTGAGAGAATCATATCATGAGCTTTAATCATCCTTCCCAGCATAGTGACCGAGTTGTTGAGTGCTCCCCTACAATATCCTCTTCAACTACGTCTGTGAGTTTTCGGATCTGTTTGAGATTAATGTCGATGAGAATGTCATTCTCGAGATAATAATATTTCCGGCGTCTGTCGTCCATCTGGCATGAAAGAATTGCCTCGCGCTCCATCATCTGGAGATGATCGATAACCGCTTTTGGCGAGAGCATCAGCGTTTCTGAAATTTCGGTCACAAAACAGGGTTTTTGCCGCAACAATTCAATAATCCGCCTTCGATTCCGGTTTCCGAGGATGTCGAGCAGGCGGGCAACCTCAACAGTATCTTACATCTTTACTTAATGTTAGTATTGTAAATATTTATGTATATCATGGTAAAAAGGACCGGATGTGGTGCATTCCACGAGAATTCCCTGTCGTCGACCACAAATTTTACGAACGGTGGGCTATGTAGAAATGTTTTTAAAAAACTTAAACGCTCAATAGGGGTTTCACCCCCGCCGCTTGGCTCCCCCAAAATGCGATAACTCCTGATAATGGTTTTACAGCACTATCGCGCAGCGCAGGGGCGGTCAGGAGGGACAGCACTGTCCCCTCCTTCATATCCTGTACCGTTAATTTATACTCTGATAAAAATGAATTCTACAGAACTGAATGGTGCATTCTGGATACCTTACGAAGGAAAACATCAGCATACAAACCATAAACTACCAGATCAAAATACCCGGTGAGCAGAGTAAAAAGAAGCAGATCCACTTCTCACGTGAAACGATAAAAAAATATAAATCTTCGATTATTTATCCTGCAAATCTGTACATTTTTATTATTACCAATCATTATCTGTCTACAGCACCTATTAGTATAGGTGATATATGATGGAAAGACAACCCGTTGAATCCTGTAACCTGAAATCAGTAGGTTATGATAAAAATCTGAAAGAATTTAGAGATTGAGTTCCATTCCGGGACGCTCTATCAATACCAGAATGTTCCTTCGCATATCTATGCAAACCTGTTAAGTGCCCAGTCAACCGGGATTTTTTCACCGACAAGATCAAAAACGGTATCATCGTACGCCTGGATAAGGTCATCGTGCGGTGATTAACGGCATCTCTTCTCTACTCGTGCCGGGAGATTTGATTTTTAAATTTTTTCAACGCTATCTCTTTTTTTGCATACCCTGCCACACCTTCAGGCAATTGAAAATCCGTTATTATTGCTCTTGTAAAAAACCGTGCTTGTTTAAAAAATAACGATAAAAAGGCTGTGAGAAATTTTTGAAAAAACTCTAACGCTCAACAGGAGTGTCACCCCCGCTGCCTGGCTCCCCCAAAATGCGATAACCTTGAAGAAGGTTAAACAACACTATCGCGCAGCGCAGGGGCGGTCATGGGGGAAGGCCTGTCCCCTCCATCATATTCTGTGCTTTTAATTTTATACTCTGATAAAAATGAATTCTACAGAGCCGTTATTATCAGTTCAGATTTTATGGATTATGTTCTGGCAGGAAAAACTGCATCAGAGAAATGATTTTGTAAAATCTGTTGGAAAAAAAAGGATTGGATTATGCAGAACCTGCAGAATCGTATATCTGACAGACATAGCGGGCGACAAACAAAGTCCATGGAGCGATAAGACAGAAATAGATGATCATGCCAAGGATTGGAATAATCTGGATGATGGCCACGATGATACCGAAAACTATCCCGACTACGATAAGAACAACCAGTGAAATGATATAGGGAACCCAGCCAAGCTTTTCCGATGGTCGCAAGGATTGCATTAAAATTAAATGCCTCACCGATGCTTCCCGTACGGGCAAACCGGACGATACCGATTACTTCAAAGACAGCAATAATGACCCCGAGTATGAACATGATTACAAGGCCAAGAGTGATAGCCCCGAAAGCTGCCATCATTGCTGTAGCATCCCCGGACATAAAGGAAACAGCTGATGCACCGAGGACAATGACCCAGACGATAATCAACGGAATTGCGTAGATAAGGGCAACAATAAGATATTTAATGCCGTCAATGAAGAGTGTGCCCCAGTCTTCAACTTCCGGTGCGGGTTTTTCACCCCGCAGGACTTTCATCATATACCCCATCAGGGGGAGCCCGAGAAGGAGCGTTGCGATGATCAGCATCAGCCACTTATTCCACTTACCAACGACAACTTCCTTTGCGTATTCAAAGGATTCACCAACCATACTACCATAATCCATATAAATAACCTCTTTAAAGGCAACTTCTGCCCATCATCCATGACTGTATCAGCCATAAACAATTTAAATAAGCTATGGTAATTTCGCATGATATAAATTTATCGCAGAAATTAACCCAAAATTAAAAAAAGGTGCCTGATTTAGTGCCTGAAATACCGCACTCCCGTAAATATCATCGCCATATGAAGACGGTTTGCAGCATCGATCACTTCCTTGTCCCGGATTGATCCACCTGGTTGTATAAGTGCAGTGGCTCCTGCCTGTGCTGCAATTTCGAGCGTGTCGGGAAACGGCAGGAATGCATCTGAAGCGACTGCAGAACCTTTGAGTGGGGCACATGCTTTATCGATTGCTATCTTTGCCGAATCGACCCTGCTCATCTGACCGGCACCGATTCCCAGTGTGCGTTGCTTGTCGGCAAATATGATCGTATTGCTCTTGGTATGTTTACAAACCTTCCAGGCAAGATTGATTGCACTCATTTCGTCAGGTGTTGGATCCCGGTCTGTTATTACTTCCCAGTGTTCCTGATATGGTGGTGTTCTCTGAACAGGTACACCGCCATTGATTGATCGGATCTCATCTCCTTCGGATTTTTGTGGGATGGTAAGCACACGCATATTCTCCTTTTTTGTCATGATTTTAAGCGCTTCTTTTGAGAATGATGGAGCGACAAGCACTTCAACAAATGTACCGGTAATTTCTTCTGCAACAACTGTATCGATTTCCTGGTTGAAGCAGACAACGGATCCGTATGCCGAAACAGGGTCAACCTCCCGCGCCTTGACATAGGCATCAAGTATATCGCTGCCAATGGCAACGCCGCAGGGATTATTATGCTTGATAATAACGGCAGCAGGTTCATCAAACTCACGGAGCAGTCCAACACCTGCGTTCACATCAAGGTAATTATTATACGACATCTGCTTTCCCTGAACAGGCTCCACACCGGCAATACCGGTATTACCATATACTGCAGCTTCCTGATGCGGATTTTCGCCATACCTCAGTGCCTGCCATGATTGGACTGAACGGTAAACGTTTCGGGAAATGTTGCATTAAGCCGGTGTAGATAATTGCTAATCGCTGCATCATAGGCTGCAGTCCGGGCAAATGCCTTTTTTGCAAAAACGAAACGTTGATCTGGAGAAATTTCACCGCTCTGAATTGCATGTATCAATGTGGGGTAATCGGCAGGATCGACAATGACAGCGACATTTTTGTAATTTTTTGCTGCCGCCCGAATCATCGCAGGTCCACCGATATCGATGAATTCTATTAATGCCTCAAGACTCATTGGTTGTCTGGACATCTGCTCGAACGGGTACAGGTTTACAACGAGCAGATCAATCCGTTGATCCCGTGCTTTGCCATAACAGCATCATCAATCTGCCGTCTTCCCAGCAGACCGCCGTGGACTTTCGGGTGCAGGGTCTTTACCCGTCCATCCATCATCTCGGGAAAACCCGTATAACTGGATACCTCGGTAAACTTAATTCCGGATTTGGCAAGCGCTTCGCCGGTTCCCCCCGAACTCATGATGCTGTATTTTTGTTGCAGAAGCTCATGTGCGAGCTCAATGATTCCCGTTTTGTCCCAGACCGAGAGCAGTGCCCACTTCATGGTCTAGTGTATGCAAGATAGGAAAGAAAAATGTATGCAGGTAATTTCCTGCATCAGGGTAAGAGAAATTTTCCGGGCATAAACTGTTGATTTTGTATCTGTTTCAAATGGAAAGACCTAAAAATATTCTTAAAAATCTCATAAATAATCCTTAAAAATTAAATCATACGGATTTTTTTGCCCAATTCCGTAAAATACGTGATATTCAGCGATTGTCAGGTGGGGAATGATATAAAAATTTATATAGAACTACAATACAATAGATAATGGAACATCGCATGGGATGTACTATGGACGACGCAGAACGCAGTACAGAACAAAATGGGACACAGGATTCCGGTACCGGGGGAAATCCCCTGCCGGAGGGTCCACCGCTTGTAGCTGAACTGGACGAACAGAAGAAAGCGTATGCTGAATTAAACGATCAGTTCCTGCGCCTTGCTGCAGACTTTGAAAATTACAAAAGACGAACAGCTCGTGACCGTGAGGTTTCAATTTCCCTGGCCAATGAGCGATTCGCGATTGACATACTGGAAGTAATGGATAACCTTGAACGGGCATTAAAGGCTGACGACGCTCATCTGCGTGAAGGGATTCATCAGATCCAGCAGCTTCTTAAAGCCCAGTTACTACGCAATGGTATTAATCCAATAGATGCACTTAAAAAACAATTTAACCCGGCAGAGCATGAGGCAATCGCTCATGTCGCATCTGATGAAACAGCAGGGACTGTCATAGATGTGGTTGCCCGCGGGTATCGTATGCATGACAAAGTAATCAGATATGCTAAAGTAGCAGTTTCAAAAGGAAATCAGAAAAATCAGGTGGTATAAAAAATGGCAAAAGAGAAGGTTCTGGGTATCGATCTGGGAACAACCTTTTCCTGTATGTCGATCATGGAGGCAGGAAAGCCTATTGTGATTCCTAACGCGGAAGGCGGGAGGACGACAGCATCGATTGTTGCATTCACAAAAGAGGGAGAACGGCTTGTCGGTAGTCTTGCCAAACGTCAGGCAGTTACCAATCCTCAGCGAACGATACAATCCATCAAACGCAAGATGGGATCTGCGGAAAAAATAAAAATCGATGATAAAAATTATTCGCCCCAGGAAATCTCGGCAATGATCCTGCAGAAACTCAAGATCGATGCCGAGGCATATCTTGGTGAGAAGATTTCAAAAGCGGTAATTACCGTACCGGCATATTTCAACGACGCACAACGGCAGGCCACCAAGGACGCCGGGAAAATTCCGGTCTCAATGTTTTACGAATCATCAATGAACCAACCTCCAGTGCGCTGGCATATGGCATTGACAAAGAACAGGATGCGACTGTTCTGGTGTATGACCTTGGCGGGGGAACGTTTGATGTCTCAATTCTGACGTTAGGGGATGGCGTCTTTGAGGTGAAATCAACTGCCGGCAATAACCATCTTGGCGGGGATGACTTCGATAAACGTGTTACAGACTACCTTGTTGAGGAATTCAGGAAAAAGGAAGGTGTCGATCTCAAGAATGATCCCTATGCTATGCAGAGACTTCGCGATGCTTCAGAGAATGCAAAAATCGAGCTCTCCGCAACGCCAGTCTACCAACATTAACCTGCCGTATATAACGACCGATGCGAGCGGCCCAAAATTCTTAAATATCGACTACCGTTCAAAGTCGAACAACTCATCGGAGATCTTGTTGATCCACCGTAGGCCCGTTAAACAGGCATCAGTGATGCCAACTTAAGCCAAAAGACATCGATCATGTCCTCCTCGTTGGAGGCTCCATCCGAAATACCACTCTACAGGAAACCGTGAAAAAGATCCTGGGTAAGGAGCCTGACAAGGGTATCAACCCGGATGAGTGTGTTGCCCTGTGCCGGTATCCAGGGAGCAGTATTAACCGGAAAACAAAAGATATTGTCCTTCTGGACGTTACCCCGCTGACACTGGGTATCGAGACGCTGGGTGGAATTGCAACCAAACTCATTGAACGCAACACCACAATTCCGACACGCAAGAGCCAGATTTTTTCGACAGCAGCCGATGGCCAGACAAGTGTCGAGATCCATGTTGTGCAGGGTGAAAGGGCGCTTGCAAAAGACAACTTTACCCTGGGCAGGTTCCAGTTAACCGGGATCCCCCTGCACCCCGCGGCATACCCCAGATCGATGTAACCTTCGATATTGATTCGAACGGTATTATCCACGTATCTGCAAAAGATCTGGGCTCTGGAAACCAGCAGGCAATCTCGATCAAGGGAGATAAGAAACTCTCCGATGAAGATATCAAGAAGATGATGGATGCAGCCAAACAGTTCGAGGCTGACGATAAAACAAAGCGAGAGGAAATTGAACTGCATAATCAGGCGGATACTGCTGTTTTCACTGCAGAAAAAATGCTCAAGGAAAGCGGGGACAAACTTGAATCTGCCGACAAACAAAAAGTCGAGGAGGGCATTGCTGCGCTCAAGAAAGCGCTTTCAGACGACAATCTGGAAGAGATAAAGAAGGCGATGGAAACTCTCACCGAATCGGTTTATTCAGCCACAACCAAAATTTACCAGAAGATGCAGGCAGATCAGGCGTCCCAGCAGCAGGGAGAAGCGGGTGCCGCACCGAACCGGAAAAAAATGCAGATGATAATGTTGTCAATGCAGATTATAACGTAAAAGAAGAGTGAGCAGGAATGGGTGAGGGAGACTACTACGATATCCTTGGCATACCTCGTAATGCTGATGATAAGGAGATCAAGAAGGCATACCGTAACCTCGCCAGAAAATATCATCCCGATGTCTGCAAGAAAAAGGTGCAGAAGAGAAGTTTAAGGGAATCAACGAGGCGTATAGCGTTCTCAGATGAACAGAAGAGAGTCAATACGATAATATGGGCCATGAAACGTTTACCAACGCTTCCAAAGGCTCATATACGGGCGCGGGCGGATTCGGGGTGGAGGTTTCTCCTCCGATTTCTCGGGTTTCGGGGATATCTTTGATTTCTTTGGCGGGGGCAGAGACGATCGGGCCCCCAGCGGGGTGCCGATCTGCTCATGCGCATCCAGATCAGTCTTGAGGATGCGGTATCCGGTGTACACCGGGACATTGAGGTAATGCATACAGAACCATGTCCCGCATGTAATGGATCGGGCAGTGAGACAAAACGACTCAATACCTGTCCCCGCTGTGGTGGCAGCGGGCAGATGCGTCAGGCTGCTCATTCATCCTTTGGGCAGTTCATCCGGATAATGACCAGCCAGTGCGGCGGAAAAGGAAAAATCCCCGAAAAAGTCTGTAAAGAGTGCCGTGGGTCAGGTCATTCACGAGTGAAGCGGAAAGTATCTGTCCATATACCCGCAGGTATTGACAATGGTATGCGACTTCGCATGGAAGGGTATGGTGAAGCAGGCGATTATGGTGCACCAAATGGCGATTTGTTTATTGAGGTGTATGTTCAGCCCCATGACCATTTTGTCCGGGCAACGGTGACAACCTTGAGATTACCATCGAGATCAGCCCGTTGAGGCCGTGCTGGGGACATCGATCGAGATTGAAACAATAGACAAGCGGCATATTGACCTGAAGGTACATCTTCCTGCACATACAGTATAATACAGCCCTGAAAATAGTGGTGAAGGTATGAAGCGCCGTGGAAAGCCCGGGGACCTGCTTGTCAGGGTAAAAATTGTCACTCCTAAATCCATCAACAGTGAGCAGAGAGAACTTTACCAGAAACTTGCTGAACTTGAAGGAAAAAGCAGTGGTGGCGGAGGGTTTTTCTCCGGCCTCATGGGAAAAAAGAAAGGTAAAAAGTAACTTAAAAGAACCTGGTTTGAGAATTATTTTTACCATAAATTTCCTTTTTTCACACACATATTTGAGTGCATGTGATCAATGAGATCAGGACTAAACTGCTGGCTGAGTTGTCCGGTGAGAACCCGACACTCCCCTTTGCCGAACTTGACTGCATTGGGAAAGTTATCGATCGACGTCTTCAGGTAGCGGTTGTTGATGCACCTGATCCAGACGTGGCACACCGGCTTGCCATGACACACGTCGTATCAGAGTATCTTGGCGAATGCGAGCCAACTGTTCCCGCATTCCTGGAAACTGCTCAAAGAACTTGCCATTGAAACGCGGGAATCATTTGCCGGGCGTGCCAAAAAAGTTCATGGGGGGTCTCTTGAAAGAAATCCCTGCTCACAACGGGAATTTGAGAACCTGATCGGGACCATGATTTCCTGTCCTGTTTCAACTGGATAAGCCGGAACAAAGAATACCGTGCCATTCTTTCTGAGGACAGGTGTTATTTTGGAAAAGGACTCTTCAATATACATCGCGGAGCGTATGATGTCCGCAATCCCGGAAAAACGGGACTTTTTCCATCCCGGAGTGATGATGCCAAGGATGGCACGGACGCTCATTAATTTAACCTGTTCTCATGCAGGAGACCGGGTGCTTGATTGTTCTGCGGAACCGTGTGGTATTTCTGATCGAAGCGGAAATGCTCGGAATACAGGCACTGGGAAGTGATTTTGATCCGATGATGGTTCATGGCAGCCTTCAGAATGTCTTACAGGAGCGGACCTTATGCTTGCTGATGCAACGCATCTGCCGTTGGGAAATCTTTCAATGGATGCCGTGGTAACGGATTTTCCCTATGGCCAATCAGTTCTGGATCAAAAAAACCGATACTATGGCCAATCTGTATGCTGATGCTCTGGAAGAAATACGTCGTGTCCTAAAAACAGGTCACAGGGCCGTAATTGTTACGCATAAAGATATTTCAGATATTGTCAAACAACATATGACAATTCTGCAACGACATGAACAGCGTGTACATAAAAGCCTTACACGTCGTGTTCTCGTTCTGACGCATTGATGGAAGGCCCGCGGGTGTTTAAGTCTTTTTCAGAAATTTCTGCAGAGCCGTCTGCATAATAGGGTAATTTACCAATTGCGCTCCTAAATTTTTTCATTCTTACGACGATATTTTCGAAAAAATTTTATAATTAAAAACTAAAAATGAAAAAAGTGATTATAATTTTCAACCTTCCTTTTACGTGTTGATGATTCCTGCATTCAGATCTATCGCATTGTGGGAGTCGCCACAGCGGCGGGGGCGGAGGCTTTGCCAAAGCCCCCAGGAGCGTCACAATTTTTTATTTTTAGTATAATTTACAGAAAATTAAAAAAAAATTCGGGGCTAATATAACACTTTACTCAAAAAAAGATTATTAAGAATTATTTTGCCTTTTTATAACAAATCTGGGCCTCTTCATGTTTACCAATAGTTTCAAGAACATCGCCAATGTCCTTCCATACTTCTTTTCGTCCGGGATCAATTTCCAGCGCTCGTTTAAAGGAAGTCAGAGCATCCTGATATTTCCCAAACTCAAGTAATGCCTTGCCTTTATAGATCCATGCATCCACAAAATCCGGTCGGATGGAGATCATTGTACTGAATGCATCGCTCGCTTCCTGATATCTGCCGAGTGCAATAAGTGCACTTCCTTTGGTAAAATAGGCTATTGAGAACGAAGGATACACAGATGCCGCATGTTCATATGATTCGATGGCAGCCTCGCTCTGATGCTGGGCTGCGAGTGCCATACCATGACGTGTCCACGCGACCGCATTCTCCGGGAAAAACTTCAAGACTTTTTTCATATGCAACCTCGGCTTCCTGAGTACTTTCCTAGATTTGGAATAGGAACATTACCCTTCCCCATCCATAGCAATACTAACCAACCAGGTACGACAACA
>CAVTBZ010000014.1:0-46563 GCA_963733045.1 uncultured Methanoregulaceae archaeon
GCCACGATATTCCCGGCCTGACTTTTGATCCCAATGGAAACCAGTCGGTAAGTGTTAAGTTAACAACAAAAGTAGGTCCGAACAACATCCTGATGGATGCTTTGAAAATATACGGTAAACTTGAATGGATCAATGCTGATACGAATGGCATCCCGTTTTCCATAACCCAGGAATATATCCCCACAGGATCTCCTCCTGCACTTCCTGCGGATAGTTCAAGTAAATTTACTATAACTTATTCCCTGCGTGATAGTTATGGGAATCTCCGGTCTGCAATGGGTTTGGGTAAATACATCTGTTCCAGGGGAGGAGAACAAGTTCCAGTCAAACAATAATGGACAGATAACCATTACCTATGGCCCGAAGTCATCCGTTGGTGTCATTAATATCACTGCAACACCCCTCACCAACGGTCCGATTCCCGTCAGCAAGATCGTAGAATTTACCAATACTGCAGCGACGAATATGGAGATGACATAATCCGGAAACTATGGCAAGCCGTGATGTCGATCCGCTTATAATATCTGATATTACCGCAACGGTAACAGATGACCTGGGAAATCCGGTAGAGAATGAATTGGTCACCTTTTCGCTGGGACCTGTTGGGTATCCCAATGGACCATATAACGTAACATCGTTACCCTTGCTTACGAGTAACAGTTCATTAACAGATGTAAATGGATTTGCCACGGTGCAATTCGTACCTGGTAGTTTCAGTACCAAGACGACTCCAGTCTCTACTACAGCCAACCTGCAACTGGCAATGTAACTATAAACGCTACATGGAATTCAACGCCAAAGACACTTCTTGTCACTTGGAAGAATTATCCCTACCTGAGTGTGAAAACATCAGTTATGCCTCCGACTGTTGCTCAGAACGGGACGGTAGAAGTGAGAATAGATTTAACTGGTGACGGGTGGGCGCTCGGACCTAAACCGATCGATGCCATGTTAGTCATTGATAGATCGGGGAGTATGAGTGCATAATGTTGCACCGGGAGTTACCCGGATGCAGGCTGCAAAGAATGCAGCCAAGACATTTGCCACTAAAATGAACTCCGGCACTGATCGACTTGGTCTTGTCTCCTACAGGCTATGAAAATAGTGTAACGCTCGATGCAGCACTGGGCACATCCTTTGCCACGGTCAATTCACGAATCGATAGTCTCTCATCAGGAGGTGGGACTGCGATGCGTGAAGGATTCAGGAGAGCTATTGCGGAAATGATAAGCAAGCCAAAAGCCGGTGCTGTCCGTGCAGTAATCCTGATGACGGACGGCAACTGGAATAACGGGGGGAGCCCTCTTGCAGTAGGAAAGGGTTACCAGGATGTCACCTGGGTTACAACGAACAGGGCGATTGATGTCGGGGGGAACAGATATCATGGTTTTTCGAGCCTCGCAAATCAATTTGAGGAGGAAGACTACCGTTGGTATTCAGGACTGGGTGGGACCATTATAACCGGCAATGGTGTTTCAGTTGTAAAAAATCCACCGGTGGTTGATCCAGATACTGGGGTGCAAACGAGTGCCCGGACATACAGGACCCTCAATAACGTTCCCTATTGTCAGGATGGCCAGTTCACCAGTCAGAATATGTCAGTATATGCCAAAGCGAATAACATACGGTTATACACCATATCGTTTGCCCAGAATGTCCCTGCCAGCGAACGAACGGCGATGACGATCCTCGCTAATTCCACGGGGGGATTCTATAAACATGCTCCAACAGAAGCCGATCTCGCAAATGTCTATGAGGAAATTGCCGGAGATCTCAAGGATGAACCTGGCGTGAACACCACAATGGTGATCGATAATCAGAACATTAATGTTACTGGTGTCCCTATCCCTGGAGCCCAGGTCTTCAGTTATATCTCCCACCCCATCTATTCAACAAGGATCGGTTGGCAGGATGGCGTGATGAATGTAACCAACCAGTCCGCGGACTGGGCGGATGATAGTCAATTGGGCTTCACTATAGGAACAATCAAAGTCGGCCAGACTTGGAATGCTACCTACCGGATGAGGGCAAACCGGAGTGGCAGCATTGATATCTTCGGTACGAATTCCCTCATCTCATTCAATGGAGGTGCTTCATCGCTCACAATACCGCATACTTTCCTTACGGTTGTTCCTAACCTCACTGCGACAAGCACCGGGCAAAAAACCATTGCTCTTTCAAACCTTATTGTAACAGAATCAGGAGAGATCACAGCAATCCTGCCGGTAATATGGAATACAACATATACCGGAAACAAAACCATTACTGAAAATATCTATTATTCTGCAGATAACGGTCCCTGGGTATCATTCAACACAATTACACACAACTACCCCTACGCTCCTGACATTATTTCGGCAACAGAATATGTGGACTTTGCACAACTTGATGTAAGAAGACTTCCCCCTGGCGGTTACAAAATAAAGATATATGCAACTGCGTCTGATGCACCCGATGATACAGCAATGACTGATGCTAGAAGGGTTGGTGGTGCAGGAAAGACGTATATAAAACTTGAAGCTCCCCCATTTGAAGATCAGTTTTTCGGTCAAATCTGGCAAAATCAATGGGGTGTTCTGAAGAACCGGCGTGTTTAATATTTTTTTAACCTGAAAGATTCCGAACGGATTTTGGTATTATATTTATACAGGCCTGTCAGGAAAATCATCGGGAAATCCATCATATGCTTTATAGATACGATGATCCCAATCTGGTTGGGACTCCTTGAGTATCAATTGTTCCAAAGTGGTGTTCTTCAATCATGAAAATTTTATTCTATTTGATTTGACTTTGAGGATGTCAATATGAAAAAGATGAGAGATGTCCCTATCCAGGACAGGCCACGCGAAAAGATTGCCCATAAAGGCGTGTCTGCACTGTCAGATACTGAACTTATTGAGGCGATCATTGGACGGGGCACAAAAAATAAGGATGTCAGAACGCTTGCCAAAGAGATTTGCAATCTAATCCAGATGCAGAGACAGAATATCCAGTATAAGGACCTGGAGAGGATGGAGGGAATGGGACCTGTAAAAGCATCGCAGATCATCGCTTGCTTCGAACTCTCCCGAAGGTATTTTCCAAATGGAGGAAATACACATGTGACAAAACCGGAAGATATCCTTCCACATGTTGCGTATTTAAAGGAAAAACGACAGGAGCATTTTGTGTGTATTACTTTGAATGGGGCGGGGGAGGTTCTCGGTAACCGGACTATAACACTTGGCCTGCTCAATCATAGTCTTGTCCACCCACGGGAGGTTTTTGCTGATGCGATCACGGACCGGGCTGCGTCCATCATTTGTGTCCATAATCACCCGTCAGGATCCCTTGAACCAAGCAGCCAGGATATTGCAATCACCACTCAGCTCCGGGATGCCGGAGTGCTAATTGGTATCCAGTTGATTGATCATATCATTATTTCGAAAAATGGACACTCAAGCCTCCGGGAGCGGGGTTTACTCTGACGGTAAAGGATTGAACATTGAACGGGCAGGTAACCAATTGGTCAAATCATCACCAGTATTACAAAGCGACAAAAACCAGGGTCCGTTCACATAAAAGAAAAAATAGGCTGAAATATCCAATTAAAACATTTTCTGGATCATTAATTTATTCATTGTCCAGCGTCAAAATATGAGAAAACAAATCCTGATATATTATTTTGGCCATTTATCATTTTTTAAAAAAATTTTCTAACGGTTCCTGATACATTTTAGACATCCGGGAAAAACAAATATTTATATAACGTAACCACACAGTGGTAATTATCCTTTTTACCGGGGAGATACATCCAATTTCAATTCAAAAATTTTACCAAATAAACGGTGATTAAATTGGAAAAAGGAATTAGTACGAAAAAAATTCTCTTAATCAGCATCATGCTGATTGCCCTGACCGCACTTCTGACAGGAGTCGGGACGATGGCATATTTCAGTTCAACACAAACGAGTGGACCGAATCTGCTTAGCACAGGAAGCATTACGATTAACGTTAATGGTCAGGATCCCTGGTCCGGCACTTTCAACGCAACTCTTGCAGATGTAAAACCCGGATTAAAGCGTTGGGGTAATGTCACTGTACGACACGGACAGAATCAGGCAGATCTCTGGTTGAATACCATAAATGTTGTTACGGACAATGGATCAAATACCTCCGCAGAGATTTTAGAACCATATGCTTTTGATATCGATGGTGTAATCCGCTATGATTTGTATAATAATGCGGGTTCTGGCCTTCAACCCCTTATCACGGACACTGACGGGTATACTATCAGTGCAGGTACACATAATTTAACCGGAACACTTCAAACAACTGCAATAAAAGACCAATGGATTTACCTGGGTAACATCCCAGCCCGGGGCAACATGGCAGATTAACCAGAGTTTCATGATGGACCGAAACGTTACCAACTGGGCACAAACGGATAATATGACATTTAATGTCGTATTTTATGCTCAACAGAGCCAGGGTACCCCACAGCCGGCAGCCCCCTCCCCAGCAGCTCCCAGGTCATGGAAGATAACCTGTATGGTACAGGTAATTTTTCTTTTTCCAACATTTAAGGTAACGTGGATAACGGAAATGGATGCACAGACCCTGAACTCTTGGGAACATCAATTAAAAGGTGTGGGAAGAATTCTAGCAATTCTTCTCCTTTTATTCATTATTTCCGGATCTTTTATTCACGATCATTTCCCCTTTTTTTGGCTGGAGGGGCGAGGTCGTCATTTCAGGGAGTATGGAGCCTGCTATCCAGACAGGCAGTGTTGTTATTGTCCACCCCATTGTTCCTGATACAATCCAAAAAGGAGATATCATCATGTATTATTCTCCCGATAGGACAAGCCTGATCACTCACAGGGTGGTTGATGTAAAATCTGAGCCTACGCTCCGGTTCATCACCAGAGGAGATGCTAACAATAATTCCGATATAAACCCTGTCGTACCCGGTCAAATCGTAGGTATTGTTGCATTCACTATCCCGTATCTTGGTCTCCTCACCCAGTTCATCAAAACACCACTTGGATTTACACTTTTCTTCCTGGTTCCGGCAGTGATTCTTATCGGACGCGAGGTGCTTGATCTCTGGAAAGAGATGGAATAACAAAGCGTAGAGCCATTATCCATGAAAACCAATACCCTCGGAATCATCGTTTTAATTCTCGTGGTAATTTCTCTCAGGACCTTTTCGTACAACCCATGCGTATTTTTACTCCCAACAGGTCTCTGGTTCTTACCTTGTTTCGACATGGCAATCCTCGTTCTGGACACAGACTACACAGGCTGACTTTTTGGCAGGTGTGCCTGTTAATGTTGATACAAGTGCCAGTTCCGGGAAGTGTTGTACTGGAAAAACAGACAATCAGTCCCTCAATTTTTGCAACACTGGGAAGCTCAAAGAATTTTTTACAATATATTGTATCCAGCGATACATGGACAGCAAAGACGAGTACTTCAGCAAATGTCGGGGCCGGGGGAGGGGCACGTTCTATCGGATCAGGAAATATTTCTGTGATCAGGGGGAGCAATACTAATTATTTCTGGATTTATAACATCTCAACAAATACATGGAACGATCAGGCAGTCACTCCAGGTAAGGTGAACACAGGAGGAACTTTATCAGATTTTATAGGCTCTGGCAATATCGCAGCGCTCAGAGGTGCTGGTACAAAGACCTTCTGGATTTACAATATTTCTTCCGATTCATGGTCATCAAGGCAAATGCTCCCGGTAATGTGGGGGACGGGGGGGCTTTGGTATATTTCGGTCATGGTAATATCGCTGCATTCAGAGGCGCTGGTACGTCTGCATTCTGGATTTACAACATTTCCTCCGATTCATGGTCAGTCAAGGCAGATGCTCCAGGTAATGTTGGGGCTGGGGGGGCTTTGGTATATAATAACGGAAACTACATTTACGCATTTAATGGAACGAATACCCGAAATTTTTTCAGGTATAACATCTCAGGGAATTCATGGTCCTCATTGGCAGCCATACCCGGAAACGTAGGTGCAGGAGGGTCCCTAGTATCAGATAAAGGAAATTATATTTACGCATTCAACGGTTCTTCGAAACCTTCGTTCTGGAGATACGACATTCTCAATAATAGCTGGAATGATACAGCAGTTACCAACCCATCATTGAATGTTGGTGCGGGGGGCAGCCTGACGTTACATTAACGGTGCGTCCGGATATGTACCCTGGGGGACAATTGCTTCACCCATATACAATACCGGGATTGCAGGAGCACGATGGGACTCACTCATTTGGGATAGCAATACCGTTTCGGGAACGAGTATCACCTTTGAGGTGCGAACATCAGATGCCCCCTTTATCAAAACTGACGCATCACCTGCCTGGCAACGAATCCGGTCTTGTTATCACCGGTTAATTCAGGGCTTCCCTCCGGCAGATATCTCCAATGGCGTGCTACCCTTTCGACAAGCGATACATCGAAAACACCAATTCTTAACGAGGTAAGACTATGGTACTCGTAGTCTCATGTACGCAAGTATTCATTCCATTTCCGGAAGACCACAAAATACTAAGGGGAGTACTGTGACGATTTCAGGATTCTCGTGCCGGAGATCCTTGTTCCCGCTGGCAGGATATGTGTTCATCCTTCTTTTACTCCTTCCATTACCGGTTTTTACTCAGGATCCTGTTGACCTGACTGTCGAAAAAACAGGTGTATTTCCCTGGAGTGTTGCAGGAATTCTGCCCGGGAGATCGTGGTTCCATCTTTATCGATCTTCACAACAACGGAACCGAAAATGGGATTGTCTATGTATGGGTGGACAATATCAGCACCTCCGACAGATACGGCAATCCTGGGGGCGGGCTTGCCAATTATATGTATTTCAATATCTCACACTCTCATCTCAATAGTTCAGTAATTCTTCCCGCACGCATCAATTCCTTTCCCAATGCTCCCCTGATGACGGGTCAATATATTATCATCGATTCTTTCAGTGCCGGAGACACAATCAGGATCAACTGGACATGGGAATTTGTAGAAACAGGGCAGCCACAGAATGATGCACAGAATAATGCTCTGCACTTCACCATCTCATACACACTGGTGAATCTTACCGCACCCGTGGCACCGACACCAGTTCCTTCTGGTGTAGAACCGGGTGTACCAACAGGACCGGCGAATTTTCCGCAAGGTCCTTCCATATTCGAGGCACTGGACATGCCGGGATTAAATCCTTTTCAACGTCCCCAACTCGGAGCACCAGCACAAGAGCCTCCGGATACGGAATCACTTCATTCAGAGATTCCTGATCATAAGTTCATTATGATTATTGCGCTCTTCATGCTTGCCTCTGCTTTCATCGTTCATTCACAACGAAATAAATACCCGGAGTGGAGGGTTCCTGCGGACATTCTCCTTGCAGTGGGAATTGCCGTGACATTTATTGGCATACTCTTCCAGTCATATCTTATTTCAATCCGAAATGGACAGCACCTCGCTTCAACCCACTCTATCGTTGGGCTTATTGCCACTATCCTCATAATCCCTGTTCTGGGATTCTGGAACCGCCAAAACAACCTGAAAGAAAGGGACAATAAGATTGTATGGATTTATGTTCTTTGGGTTGTTACAGCATTTGTGTGCCTGGTACTCGGTCTACAGAAGAATGTTGGAATACTATGATGGATGTACCCGGAGAGTTTCTTTGTTGATTACAAAGCACAAACGAAATCTACAGATTCATAGACGTTTTATATTCCAATACTAAGAGTGTGCATTGCGAGGATCGCTGATGAACTGGTTTGATTTAATCCGAAGGGATAGTCCCCGTTTTACTAATGGGGTTACCTTTCTTATTTTCGTCCAGATCTTCTTTGGACTCCTGTTTTTTATGATCAGCCCGGTTACTGCCGCAAATGATACAAATTCAGGTATTTATCCTCGTACAGCTTGGGTGAAAACATTCGGACCTGCGAGCGGGGGAGGTTCATTTTCTGTTATTGGTACAAGTGATGGTGGATCAGTAGCCAGCGGATATACATTATCTTCACCAGCAAACCCCAGTATCTATGTCATCAAAACTGATACGAATGGAAATAAAATATGGGACATTACAGAGACGCAAAATTCGTTTGAAGCAGAATCCATCATTGAAACACCGGATAAAGGATATGTGGTTGCCGGAAGTTCCAACACAACCATCACGAGCGGGATTTTTCTTATGAAACTTGATCCGGTTGGAAAAAAGACATGGACTCATATTTTCAAAAAAGGTGAATATTACCACGGAAGTTATATCAGCACAACACGTGACGGTGGATTCATCATTGCCGGGTCAATATACAGGAATGACACTCAACCATCATCTCTCTGGGATGTATACATCCTCAAAACCGATTCAGATGGAAGGGAATTGTGGACTGGCTTTTTTACGGGCGAAAAAAATGATTTTGCCACTTACATCTGCCAGACAGAAGATGGGGGATATATTATCGCCGGAACTACAGAAAGTTACGGGGGTACTGGGGGACCTTCCACGTTCCTGCTTAAGATGAACGAATTTGGCAATCGTGAGTGGTTTACTACATATGAAACCGGAATGGGAAGTGAAAAACCATCTGTCATTCAAACACAGGACGGGGGGTATATCCTCATGGGAACCTCCCTGCCTGGTACTACAAATCTGCAACAGTTGGATCTTTTCCTCATCAGAACCGATGATAGTGGTAAAGAACGTTGGGGGAAAAAAGTTTCCGGGGTCGGGAAAAATTCGGGTAATCTCCTTATCCAGGATTCTGAAGGTATAACGGTTATCGCAGGATCCGATCAAAGATCTGTTCGTGAAAAAACCGGTGAGATAATCATACTCAACATCGATCCGGATGGCAGCGAGCAGAAGAACCGGACATTCAGTATCGGACAAACCATGGATATACAGGATATTGCCGTTTCCCCGAACGAAGGGTATTTTGTCGCTGGAGTATCAACCAATGAAACAAATTTCCAAAAAAACAGGCTGATCATAATCAAGGTACTGGATAAACCGTTCCGCAATGGGGGCCCTGTTAAAAACTCATTCGATATTACGGTAAAAACAAAAGATGCCCAAACCGGGGCTTTTATGGGGGGGGCCAATGTATACATTGACGGGCAGTCTGTAGGGATCACATCGGAACAGGATGGAAAGCAGATATTTCGTGATAAAGAGACAGGCCTACATACGATCAGGGTGGCAAAAACGGGATATAAGGAGATCACCCGACAAATTGATTTTACTGAAAACAAGCAGGTCACATTCACGCTCAACCGGTCAAACGTGATACCAGTGCAAATCCGTGGATCGACAGATGAAAAGATTGATATCGTTTTTGTAGCATCGAATACCTCGTTTAACTGTAATTCCAAAACAAAAATTCAGACCGCAGAATATACCGGTGATCAGCAACGGTTCATTAATGATGTACACAACAAAATTGACATTTTTTTAAATTTGGACACCCGGACTTCCGCTTCTGTGGATTTGCCAAAAGATTTCCGGGAGCGGTTTAATTTTTATTATTACTGGGATACCGGGAGTTACGCTGATGCTTTCGATGGATGTGCCGGAACGCTTCCCATTGAATTCTGGAATGATGCACCATTCACAGATGTAGCAATTATACTCTATCCCACTTATGAGGGGTTCTATACCGGCTCTCCGTGTGAGCCGAATGGTTGTGCAAATGGCCTGGGGCCGGGATCGGGATCCTGGCTGAAAGCGCCGGCAGATTCACCAATGATTTTTCTGCATGAGAGCGGGCATGTAGTCTTTGGCCTGATCGATACCTATTGCGGAGATACTTACTACGTGGAAAATTCTCCTTTTCCCAATATCTGGGGTTCTGAGTATTCATGCAAGAAAAATGCCGAGCAGGAAAACTGGGATCCTTCAAGCTGCAGGCAGATTTTAAAACCTGCCAGCAGCCGGTCGAAAGATCCATGCGTGAAAAATTTCTGGAGAGTTGATCCTGATCCCGATATCATGGGGAGCGGGGCATATTCCGGCAGGTTCGGCAATGCTTCAACTTCACACATCCGTCTTATTTTTGATACGATTAACCGGTGGCAGACATGAAACATTTCGTCATCACATGTCTTATTGCCCTGATGCTCCTGCAGGGGATCGGGCTTGCTGCTGCACAAGAACCACCCGATTATTCAAAAATCGTCGTTGTGCACCTGAATATTAATAACAGTATTATCACAGAAAAGTCAGTTGAAATGCGGTATGGCCATGCCCCAAATCTCGAAACCCGGTCTGGGGACTTTAAAGGAACATTAAAATCAGCAGATGGTTCCACCATTCGGGAATTTGATCTTTGGGATCCCCGCTATCAGCTGGGAGATGTCCTTGAAAAAGACAATGAATCATCCGGTTATCTTTCCGGGTATCTTGCGTATTCCGAAAATGCTGATCTTATCCTAATCCTTCCATACTATGAAAACCAGATGACCTTCGAGTTAAAGGATAAAAAGACCGGCGCTTTGTTAAAAAAAGTGAATATGTCGCAGGCTATAAATAAATTTCAATCAAGCTATCCAAAAGATCCCGGAAGTGTTTCAGTATCTCCGGTCCAATTCGACAAGCAGGCCATTTATCTGATTATTGGAGTTGTAATTTCCATACTTATCATTGGAATGATTCTTTCAATGATTCGAAAAAAATGATTTGAAGTTCCTTTTATTATTTATTCAATTTCATTTTCTTAAAAGAGGGGGTTTTAATTTTTCACCTGTCAGGTGCATAATGAATTGCCCAACGCGAAGCCTTTTTTATATGCTGCTTCAAGGAGATCGGGTCGCGATCGGATATCCTTGATAGTGTCCATATCGTTAATCAGGAGCTCATCAGTATACTGGCAATCGATGATATCATAAAAAGCCTCAACGGTCATCTTCGCCCCGATAAATACTTCAGGAATATTCATACCGGAGATGCAGATAAACAACGCCTTCCGCCTCGCTTGTTTTTCCTTTGAGATAAACGGTTTTTTCCGCACGTACTTTGCCATGAAGAAGACCTGGAACCGGTCTATAAATGATTTAAGTTTTCCCGGAATACCCATCGTCATGATTGGTGTGGCAGTGATGAGACCGTCCATTTCCCTGAATTTCGGATAAATCGCCTGCAGATCATCATCAAGGATGCAGGTTTCATGTTCTGCGCAGAACATCATCTCCTGGCACGCCTGGAAATCAAGATTGGTAACAACAATTTTCTCTACTGTACATCCTGCATCTTCAGCTCCTTTAAGCGCTCTGTCGAGCAACTGTGCGGTATTTCCTTCGGTCAGGGGGCTGCCAAGGAGACCGATGATCTTTCCTGCCATATTAACACCTTAAAAAAAATACGCAATATACTTTTGCCTTTGGAGGAGTGTTTTGGTTTTCGCCATTTTCCTTTTTCTGGAGCACGAACGCAACTCATATATATCTTTAACGTGCATGAAAGTTTTGGTGAAGTAGTTGACCGAACAGAAAACTTACACTGCGGGACAGAAGGTCGGCGCGGGCAAATATGTGTGCATTGATTGTGGAAAGGAACTTACGCTTGATAAGAGTGAGCAGGATCTCAGGAAATGTCCTGCCTGTGCCTGCGAAGAATACGCATGTTTCCCGATGACGCACATCCGCCCGGATATCAAAACTCCGGAGGATGCCAAAAATCCGCCAAAACGCGGTAAAAGCAACCAGTAACTTTTCATTTTTCTTTTCAGGCACCGAAGAGCAAATGTGAATTCTGGGAGTCCTGCAAAAAATGCGTGCAGGATCCTGCTCCCAGTTTTTATCTGATAGGAAATGAGGATCTCTAAATGGTAAACGTATCAAAGGAAGGTCAGGTCTTCAAATGTGAGATCTGTGGAAATATTGTAGTTGTAAAGGAAGCCGGTGGCGGCGAACTTGTCTGCTGCGGCGAACCTATGCAACTGGAGAGTGAGTGAAACTATGGCAGCAAAAAAAACAGTAGCTAAAAAACCACTTGCGAAGAAAACCGCAGTAAAAAAAGGCACTGATAAAAAACTCCAGGATCTTGAGAAGAAGATTGGTAAAGTACCGAAATTTTTCCGTGAGTTGACAACGAAAGAACCTGAGATGTTCAACCTCGTCATGCGATTCGAGCAGCATATCTGGGACGATGGCAAACTATCGAAAAAGACAAAAAAAATAATCGCCATTGCAATTGCTGCAGCACTGCGTGATCAGCATGCAGTACATGCACAGCTGGCAGGTGCAAAAAACCTCGGAGTCACCAAAGCAGAAATTGAGGAGGCACTCCGTGTCACCTTCCTGCTCTCTGGGATGCCACGTCTATGTGTACGGCAAAGCACAGCTCGATGAGGTCATGCCGTAATACGGCCTGGAGTGGTGAGGATGGAAGAAAATACCTGTATCACGTTCCCCGTTATAGGGGAACCGGCACCGGACTTTGAAGCTGAAACCACCCATGGACCGTTGAAATTATCAGACTTTAAGGGAAGATGGGTGGTGTTATTCTCCCACCCGGCCGATTTCACTCCTGTCTGCACTACTGAATTCATGGCATTTGCAAATATTTACGATGAACTCAAGTCACTCAATGTTCAGCTGATTGGGCTATCGGTAGACAGCATTTCGGCACACCTGGCATGGGTGCACGCGATTAAGGAGAAGATGGGAGTTGTAATCCCATTCCCGATTATCGCCGATCTCACCATGAAAGTATCAAATAAATACGGTATGATCCATGCCGGGCAGTCATCGACAGCAGCAGTCCGTTGTGTATTCTTCATTGATGATAAGAGTACCATGAGGGCGATGATCTACTATCCGCTCCAGAACGGCAGGTTTATGCCTGAGATTATCCGACTGGTCAAGGCGCTCCAGACAACGGATAAGTACAAGGTCTCAACACCGGCAAACTGGCAGCCGGGTGATAAGGTTGTTGTCCCACCACCGAAAACTGCTGCCGAGATGGAAAAGAGACCCACAGAAGGGTATGAATGCAAAGACTGGTATTTGTGCTTCAAGAAAATCTGATGAATTAAAACCTTTTTCCACGTGAAACAGATCAAAAACCAACCTTTTTACCTTGCCGCTACAAGAAAACTGCTATGGTGATCAAGGTCCTCGCCTTTGCCGGAAGTCCCCGCAGGCATGGTAACTCCGAGACGCTGCTGGACTGGGTGCTGGACAGTATGATTACTGACCCGGAAGTTACTATAGAGAAAGTCATCCTTAATGAAGCAAATATCAATCCCTGCAAAGGGTGCAATGCTTGCGAAAAACTCAACAAATGCGTGCAACGGGATGGGATGGACATCTACCACGATAAAATCGTCGCTGCCGATATTATCCTGCTTTCCTCACCAATTTACTGCATGGGTATCGCTGCACAACCAAAAGCCTTAATAGACCGTGCGCAGGTCTTCCGGTCACGAAAATATGTCCTCAAACTACCGATCGTCCCTCCGGAACGCAAAGGAAAACGGATCGGTGCGTTTCTTGCAACCGCGGGGCAAAACTGGAGGTATGTATTTGATGCCGCAGTTCCTTCGGTCAAGTGCTTTTTCCACGTGATCGACATCAAAGATGCCGATATCTCGTACCTGATGATCAATGGAGTAGACGAAAAAGGAGCGATCGATCTGCACCCGACCGCAAGGTCAGATGCAGAGAACCTTGGAAAATCACTGATTGCCGATAGTAAAAAGCGGCTTGCTGCGTGAGCCTGATGACCGTAACCGTACTTGGCATTTCTGGGAGTCCACACCGGCATGGGAATACAGAAACCCTGCTCGATAGTTTCCTTGAGGGGGCACAGGCAGCCGGTGCATCGGTAGAGAAGATTGTACTCAAGGATCTGGATTATACGCCCTGCAGGGGTTGCAATGCATGCCATAAAACCGGAGACTGTATTATCCAGGACGATGCAATAACCCTCTTTGAGAAAATCCTGAAAGCAGATTCCATTGCTGTTGCTTCCCCGATCTACAGTATGGGAATTACTGCAGAATTAAAAGGGCTGATTGACCGGGGCCAGTATCTCTGGGCAAGGAAGTTTATTTTAAAAACACTGTTTTTTCCCCATGCGCATATCATGCGGCATAAAGGAATATTCATTTCTACGGCCGGACTTTCATGGGATAATGTGTTTGATGCAGCATTTCCTGCCATTACCGCATTTTTCAATGGGGTTGGTTTTGAATATTATGACAATGTCATAGCAAATAATATGGACACCTATGGGGGGATAAACAAACACCCGACAGCATTGAAAGAGGCTTTTGATAAAGGACAGAAGGTTGTAGTTGTGGTAAAACACCTGAATGAAGATTAATTCCACTCTTAAGTTGTCTTTGTTAAAAAATGTTATATCCGGGAATCAGAACTGGTAAAATGATCCCAGGAGAATCCCAAAGGATGCGATGATCAGGAGGGCAAATACCGGAATATTCCATGCCATCACTTTTCGCCCGTCAAGGATACTGATTGGAAGCAGGTTGAACGCTGCGATCATCGCGTTGATCTGGATACCGAACACGCCAATCTGGGTGAGCAGGTTTCCCAATCCACCTCCGATGAGAACAAGCACGGCAAAGGGGATACAGAGCAGGAGGTTGACAACCGGTCCTGAAGCCGAGATTATGCCGTTCTCGCGCCGGGTTAATCCCCGCCCACTCACTGAATTGCTATAGATAATCGTTGCTCCCGGTGCCGCAAAGACGAATCCTACAAGAGATGCGAGGGCAACTGCAATGAGGAGCATGGAATTGTCTTTTCTGAACTCTGCCCAGTATCCATACCGTATCGCAGTGAATTTATGCGCCATCTCATGCAGGATGAACCCAATTCCGACAGTTAACAGGGAGATTCCAAAATAGGTCAGGGCCATCACAGGATCCACAGATCGTATCGGCCCCAGTGACACCATACGGTGCAATTTTTATAATGGCAAAGGATAGTGAAATCGCCATCCAGGCGAGGAAAAGATCTGCCTCTTCACGCCTGCTTATCCGTTCGAACATGAAAACACCTGATCAGATAGGGCGGTTATGTATTATCTGCTTTAGTATTGAGGAACCGAATGATTATGTTTATTAAAAATCTCGGTCATGTACCTCATATGTCCCTTGAGACTATACGGGAAGAGATCACTAAGGTGGATACCCATATTATCCGGCTTATCGCGCAGCGTCAGGATCTTGCAGGAAAGATTGCACAGGTCAAAATCCATGGAGGATTACCCATACAGGATAAGGAGAGGACTTCCAAGGTTATTGAGAACGTGTTTAACCAGGCTGTTGAATGCAAGATCGATCCCGTTGCCGTCCAGAAAATTTTTGAGATCCTGATATTGATGAGTGAGGAACGCCAAAGGGGATTTTCGGGGGAGGGAAACCTTCCGTGAAGTTATCTCAGACCGTGGGGGCGTTCCGGTCTTTTTTCCCTTTACCCTATCCATCCTGAAAGGATGAATAATCCGAGTGCAATCATTGCCAGTCCCACGATAATCCGCAGTTTTCTCCGGTACCTGATTCTCCATTCGTTTGCCCTTTGAGGAGAGATACCATAGGCAACCAGTAACAGGATAAATACCAGGGGCATGACAAAAACAATATTATAAAGAACAAGATACGGAAGCCCCTCCATCAGCGAGTAACTTCTACTCATGAGCCCGAGGATGGCAAGATAAATCTCCCCGGTGCAGGGAGACTCAAATATACCAACAAGAACGCCCAGTACAAATGCCGTAGGGAGTGAGGCTCTGCTGATATAGCGATCGATCATCTCTTTTTTTGATTCGGGAATTCCGAGGAGGAATTCGTCCTTATTTCTGAGCACATCAATAATATTCACCATACCAAAAACTATTGCCACTATTGCACCCAGCAGCGAGAGAACTACAGAGAATCCCGAAAGATGAACTATTGAAAAAAGTCCTGCTCCCGAAAACAGGTAAAAAATAAACACTGCAGAAATATAAACGCCTCCAACCATTATGATGCGTTTGCGGTTCTCAATAGCAACAATGGTAATCAACAGGAAGATAAGAACCGAAAAAGCACATGGATTGATACTATCAATAAGTGCAGAAGCAACAACGATTGGGATTGTCAGTTGAATGGTATTCGTGGAACAGGTGGGTTCTGATACCGTTCCGTTTTCGGATGTTGGAGAAGTGCATGACAAAATCCGTTCTCTTTCAGCAAGAATCGCTGGTTCGAAACGAGTTTTTATGTCAGCATCGCCGACCATGGAGGTTGAGCCAATAAACATGGCGGGTATCCCTGCGCTGCTGATACCGTACTGCCGGCTCATAAGCGTGAAAGTCTGCTGGTTTGTTGCATTATGATATATTTCCAGCATCCGGATATCCAGTTCCGGATATTTCACTTTCATATCTGCAATGAGGGGTTTTACGTTCTCGCAATGACTGCACCCGTCACCATAGAAAAAAAATGCGGTTATCGTGGTATTTTGAAGAGGGGTGTTTAACGTTGTAAAAGATTTATCCGGTCCCGGTCTTTCACTTAACGCTTTTTTTTTAATTGTTCGAGAATTACCGCTTCGAGATATGTGGGAATATTAAGCTCACCAACCAGTGAAACATCACCAACAATGACTTCCGGGACACCGGCATCTGGTATCCCCAGTTTCTGGTGCAGAGAGTGGGAGAGAACCAGGTTTGTCTCATTATGCCAGGTCTCAAGAATCAGGAAATTTACATCAGGATATTTTTTGGAAAGGTTCTGGATGAACGGTATCACATTATGACAATGCGGGCATTCTTCCCCGTAAAAGAAATAGACCGTAACATTACCTGAATTGTCTGCTGCAGCAGAAGGGATTTCTCCGGATGGCGAGGGGATGACCATAAAAAACACTACGCCGGCGGCCAGTATCGCAATGAATACACCTGCAACAATTTTCAGCGTATTGTCCATTATTATCTCTGTAGGAATCTGGTCTGATTCAATAATAATTTACCTCATGACAATTTTAGAGAAAAACAGTTAGTATAAGGAGATCATTGACCCGACACCGTCATGGGTGAAGAGGCTCAAGAATAAGATTGTGCTCAATATTTCCATTAATAATATGTGCATAACCTACACCATTTTCCACGGCTTTTATAAGCGATCCAACCTTTGGGATCATCCCTTCTCCAATCGATCCGGACTTTTGCATCGCTTTTGCCTCATTAATAGATAACTTTCTGTAGCACGGTTGTACGTTTGGCATCCATTACCCCATCCACATCGGTCATGTTGATGAGTTTATACGCTTTAAGAGTTATCGCGATATCACCTGCAGCTGTATCTGCATTAATATTTAAACTCCCACCGAACCGGTCAATCGCAATCGGAGCGATTACGGGAATGTAGTCTCTGTCAAGAAGCGTGTTCAGGAGCGCTGGATCGATCCATTCTATCTCCCCTACATGACCGAGATCCACGTCTTTTTGCACACCACCAACATCCACCCGCTGGATTTCCATTTTCCTGGCAATAATCAGATTCCCGTCACTTCCCGACAAGCCCACACCACGGGCCCCGCATTTTGCAATCAGAGAGACAATCCCGGCATTAATTTTACCGACAAGAACCATCTGGGCAATCTCGAGCGTTTCCTGATCAGTCACCCGTAATCCCCCGACAAAAACAGATTCTTTGCCCATCGCCTTCATCTTCTCAGAGATTTCCGGTCCTCCACCGTGCACAAGTACAACCCGGATTCCAACGTAGCGCAGGAGAACTGTATCCCGTATGGCATTTTCGAGAACAACCGGGTCCACCATCGCATGACCGCCGAGCTTTATCACAATAGTCTTACCATGGAACTCCTGAATATAGGGCAACGCCTCTATTAGAACGTCCTCGCGTTTCATCATGTGGTGTACCTCCCGTTAATCTCCACGTAGCGTTCGGTGAGATCGCAGCCCCATGCGGTTGCTTCTTCTTTTCCCATCGCCAGATCAAGGATGAAGATCACTTTTTTTCCGTGCATTGCTCCTTTTGCCATTTTCAGATCTGCGATGATCTTTCCCGAGTTAACAAGGGGGTACCGCTGATTTCCGTCACTTATCCAGAGTGAAACTGCATTGGGATCGAACTCAATGCCAGCCCGGCCTGCAGCGGCAATGACTCTTCCCCAGTTTGGATCTTCCCCGTATACCGCAGTCTTTACCAGTGGGGACTCAATAATGGTACGGGCGACTTTTGCAGCCGCTTCTTCCTTCTGCGCTCCCTTAACAGTCACTTCTATCAATTTTGTGGCACCTTCACCATCTGCTGCAATCTGCCGGGCAAGCAAACGGCAGCACTCTTCCAGAGCATGCGAAAACTCTGCGGGATTTACCTTACCTGATTCCCCTGTTGCAGTGCAAAGCGCAATATCATTCGTGCTCATATCCCCATCTACGACAACCCGGTTGAATGTCCGGTTCGTAGCCTGTTTCAGGGTTTGAGATAGGGTGTTTGCATCGATATCAGCATCGGTATAAATAAAAGCAAGCATCGTCCCCATGTTAGGAGCGATCATGCCGCTTCCCTTCGTAATTCCCCCAATACTAAACGACTCATTTTGCACGAGAGCATGTTTGGGAAATGTGTCGGTCGTCATGATAGCCTCGGCTGTAAGATTTTCAGATTCCTGCGTACTATCAATCTTTTGTGCAACTTCCTTACACTGGCGTTGAATGAGGGGGAGATCGAGATATCTCCCGATAACACCGGTGCTCGCTACACCCACCTGGTCAGAATCGATCCCCAGTGCAGAACTGGCAAACACGGTCATTTCAACCGCATCGTTATATCCTCTTTTTCCGGTATAGGCATTGGCACACCCGCTGTTTGCGATTATCGCTTCCATCGTCCCTTTTTTTATCTGGTTGCGCATCAGTTCTACCGGTGCTGCTTTGACGAGGTTTTGAGTAAATACACCAGCTGCTGTTCCGGTCGCACGGATAAGGGCAAGTCCGAACTTACCTTCTTTCATCCCATATGCCTTCACACCCTTGACAGCACAGATACTCTGAAACGTCATTTCAGGTTTCAGCTCCCTTTTTTTTCAGAATGGGATGCACCAACTGCATGAATAATATCGGCGCGGGTCACGATTCCCACGAGTTCTTTACCCCGCATTACCGGTAGTCGTGCAATACCCTCGTTAAGCATCAGTTCGGCGGCTGCCCCGATTTCCATTCCTTCTGTCGCGGTGATTACCTGGTGTGTCATTACCTTTTTTGCCGGGCATATCCCCGATATTGCGAAGTGCATGTTTTGTCTTTTCCCAGTTGATAAACTCACGGATTGGGATCTCGATAATCTCAAACGGTGATGGCAGCCAAAGGTCATCAGATATCCTTTCTGATTCAAGCAGAGAGATAAGATCAGATTCGGTGAGGATTCCCACAAGGTCCGTTCCTTCCATAACGGGAAGACCCCCGATATGATACTTCTTCATCAGGCCGACAGCATCGCGGAGGGATGTTTCAGCAGGTACATACAACCGGGTTTTTTGTCATTGCATCTTTTACCAGCATAATTGTTCACCTACGGGAGCACTCCGGCCCCAACGAGTCCATCCTTTTCATCCAGTCCGCACATCAGGTTCATATTCTGAATTGCCTGACCGCTTGCCCCTTTAACGAGATTATCAATTGCAGATATTGCTACGACGCGCAATCCTTCGCTTTCAACCATGAGATCACAGAAATTGCTTCCCCGAACCGAGGCAAGGGAGGGTTTCTGATACCGTACAGAGTATTCACCTTTATAGAAATCCTGGTACAGTTTCTCAACATCTTTTTGCTCTAATGGTTCAGAAAGCAGGATATGGGCTGTTGTCAGAATGCCACGGTTAACCGGCACAAGATGGGGAGTGAAATAGCATTTCGCTTTTGAGCCGAGTCGACTAATCTCCTGTTTCATCTCAGCAAGATGCCGATGGGTTGTCCATTTATAGGGGCCGATATTGTCCGCCACATTCGGATAGTGCGTTGTAGCAGAAGGATTATCCCCCGCTCCACTCACACCTGACTTAGAGTCAAAGATTATGGTGTGAGCATATTTTGCCAGAGGAGCTGCCGCGAGTGTTGCTCCAGTAGGGAAACACCCGGGATTGGCAACAAACTTCGCATGAACGCATTCTTTCCGATGCAGCTCAGGGATTCCATAGGGTGCAGAGAAATAATCTGAGTGGGTAACCCTGTACACCTTCTCATAAATTTTTTTTGGTAAACGATAATCGGCGCTGAGATCCACTACCTTTATCCCCCTAGACAGGAGTTTTCCGGCATACATCATGGCAGCGGTATGGGGAACAGCCAGGAATGCAACGTCCGCATCAATAGCATCAACATCTGGATTTTCAAATTTAAGATCGGTAAATCCTTTGAGGTGGGGATGAACCTGATCAAGAGGGGTCCCTGCAAGTTTGCGGGAAGTGGCACAGGTGACCTTTGCAGTAGAATGGTATACTAAGAGGCGTATCAGCTCACCTCCGGCATAACCGGAGGCCCCGATAATGGCAATTTTCATAAGAGAGTATCCGATTATAAAAATTTAATGCTTTTCGGGCAGGCAGGAATAAATTTTAAAAAAAATACCGTAAAGTGGAAAATGACTTTACATCTGATCCAGTTTACGCAGATAGAGTGCGTGTAACCGTTGTCCGAGCAACTCTATCCGCTGTTTATCCTCAAGTCCTTCCAATAAATCTGCAGGAAGTGAATCGATTCCTTTGGCAGCACCAAGATATGCACCGCAGATAAGACCGATAGTATCCGTATTTCCTCCAACATTGGCTGCAACCGTAAAGAGATCGGACGGGTGCGAATACCTTTTGATTAAGAAGATTGCAATCGGAAGAGTCTGGAAAACGGATACATCATTTCCAATTTTAAGCAAAGCCGTTTCGGTGTCCATTCCTTCTTTTTCCATTGCAAGTGCCTTTTTAATTTTTCCGCCAAGCACCTCATCCTCCACCTTTGCTTTCTCAAGGGCCTTTTCTACGGGATCAGGTGTTTCATGAAGGGTATGATAGATAAGCGTTACAACAGTTGATACTGCTGCATGTGCTGCCGGATGGGTATGGGTAACATTGCATGCACGTACTGCCCGTTCACATCCTTCATTCATATCAGGAAATGTCAGCCCGAAAGGAATCGCTAACGGAAGGCATCCGGAAGTTGTTGATTTTACACCTTTCTGAGGAATATTTTTATGAATCGTATGCTCGCATACCGCTGAAACCGATCCATCAGGAAAGCGGAGCTTTCCCTGAGCATAGAGCTCACGAAGTGCAGTGGAATACCGTTCCTCATTGAACTTTCCATCAGCAAGGAGTGTAGCGACAAGTATCATCACCTGGGTATCATCGGTATATTGTCCGGGATTTAATTCTTCGTTAGGATGGTTTTTGTACGGGCGACGGTACCCGTACTTCATTTTTTTGAGGTTGGGAGATGTGCTTTCATTGGGCATTCCCAGTGCATCGCCGATTGCTGCGCCAAGTAAGCAACCTTTAAACTTTTTAAGCATCTATCCTATATTGAAAAACCCGGATAGATAATCCTTGTTATAACCTTGCTCATTTACGAGCATTGTTCTTTTTATATGGGTTGTCCGCCCCGTCAATCAGAATTTTTATATAAGTTACTAACATGATTAATAATGTAAAATAGGTGGGAAATGAAAGAGGATTTTATAGTCAAGCTCGTCGATGATGTGAAATCATACACACCCGACCCACACTACAAAAAAAATGCATGGATGGGAGACTACCAGAAAGCCTACAACAAGTTCCTTGCAGATCCAGATGCCTTCTGGAGCAGGATGGCCAAGGAGTCTGACTGGATTCGTCCCTGGAGTGCGGTAAAAGAGTGGAACTACCCCTATGCGAAGTGGTTCATTAACGCACAACTGAACATTACCGCAAACTGTCTTGACCGCCATGTCAATAATCTCAGGCGCAACAAAGTTGCACTCATCTGGAGAGGGGAGGAGGGGGCGGAACGCATATTTACGTACCAGCAGCTCGCTCAGCAGAGTGATGCGATTTGCAAACGCACTGAAAAACATTGGTATCAGGAAAGGCGATCGCGTCTGTATCTACATGCCGTTTGTTCCTGAACAGATTATTGCGATGCTTGCCTGTGCCCGTATCGGTGCTGTCCACAGCGTCGTGTTTGGAGGTTTTGGCCCGGCTGCACTCAACATGCGTATTAAGGATGCAGAGGCAAAGGTCGTAATCACAGCAGATATCGGCATGCGCCGGGGTAAAACGATTCAGGCTGAAATCGATTGTGGAAGAGGCGCTCATTAATGCCCCATCTGTTGAGAACGTTATTGTGCTCAGGCGGCAGGATCCCCCGGTTGATTTAAGGCCTGGCCTTGAACTGGATTTCATGGAAATAATGGAAAAAGCACCACGTGAGTGCCCGGTTGAGGTAATGGATGCCGAAGATCCGCTCTTCATTCTCTATACAAGTGGATCGACCGGCAAACCGAAGGGGATCGTTCACACCTGCGCAGGGTATATGGTGGGAACTTATTACACCAGTAAATACGTGTTTGACTTAAAAGATCCGGATATATTCTGGTGTACAGCAGATCCTGGATGGATTACCGGACATAGCTACATCGTGTATGGACCACTGGCTGCCGGTGCGACGGTGTTCATTTCAGAGCTCACACCGGATTACCCGGATCCCGGCAGTTACTGGAGCCTGATCGAAGAGCAGAAGATTACCATACTTTACACGGCTCCGACCGCAATCAGGATGTTCATGAAAATGGGGGAGCAGTGGCCGAATAAATATGACCTTAGCTCACTGCGGATAATTGGATCCGTCGGGGAGCCGCTGAACCCCGAAGCATTTGAGTGGTACTATCACGTCATCGGCAAGGATAAATGTCCGGTTCTTGATACCTGGTGGCAGACCGAGACCGGTATGCATATGATCACTACGATGATCGGAGAAACCATGCGTCCGGGCTTTGCCGGAAAACCCATCCCGGGTATTGAAGCCGATGTGGTTGACAAGGATGGGGTCCCTGTAGAACCCGGAACCGGAGGGTTCCTTGTGGTGAAATCCCCATGGCCATCCATGCTTCGTACTGTCTGGAAAGATGATGAGCGGTACCGTAAATACTGGGAGACTATCAAAGGTGTTTATACCGTGGGCGATCTCGCGGTTAAAGGTATAGGCGGCAATATAATGATCCTTGGCCGCTCCGATGACATTATTGTGGTTGCAGGGCATAATATCGGGACCGCTGAGGTGGAAAGTGGTCTTGTATCTCATCAGGCAGTAGCTGAAGCTGCTGTTATAGGAAAACCAGATGTAATGAAAGGCAACTCCATCAAAGCGTTCGTAATTCTCCGGGTAGGTAATTCCCCGAGTGAAAAACTCAGGCATGACCTGATGTATCACGTTCGCATGACCTTAGGCCCTATCGCAGTACCCGCAGGAGATCGAGTTTGTCGATAAACTACCAAAGACGAGAAGTGGCAAGATCATGCGTCGTGTCCTGAAGGCCAAGGAGATGGGGATGGATCCGGGCGATATCTCCACGCTTGAGGAATAACAATACTACATTTTTACTTGGGGGCAACAATGAGCGCCACACCGCAGGAAAAACTATTCGGCATGGAGCCGGAAAAAGGGCGCTGGATTCTTGTCATTCTGGGAATGATCATCAACCTGTGTTTAGGCTCCATTTATTCATGGAGCGTCTTTGTCGGACCGCTTACAACCCATTTCACCAGTGATCTGGGCCAGAATGTCACCGCCAGTGAAATCCTGTTGCCGTTTTCAGTCTTTTTGGCATTCTTTGCCATTGCAATGCCGTTTACCGGTAAATATATTGAAAAATATGGTCCAAGGAACATTACGATTATAGGAGGATGTCTCACCGGACTTGGGTGGCTTCTCTCATCGTTTGCCAGCTCTGTCCAGTGGCTCTACATTTTTTATGGTGTAATCGCCGGGATTGGCGTTGGCATCGCATATGGAGTTCCTGTTTCCGTTGCAGCCCGCTGGTTCCCTGATCGCCGGGGACTGGCAGTTGGTCTGACCGTTCTCGGGTTCGGGTTCTCCGCTGTACTGACGGCAAATATTGCAGGATTCCTCATCGGTGCCTCGGGTGTCATGAACACGTTCAGGATATTTGGTATAGCCTTTATCATCCTGATAGCCATTCTCGCACTACCCCTGAAATTCCCGGCAGAAGGGTGGAAACCTCACGGCTGGACACCCCCAGCTCCGGCAGCTGGCCAGACAGTCACCTGCGAATTCAGAAGGGAGCAGATGCTCCAGACCTCTGCGTTCTACGGGCTCTGGGCATGTTACTTTATTGGCTGCCTTGCAGGCCTCATGGCGATTGGTATTGCAAAACCCGTTGGAACTGATGTCGGTATTGAGACGGGTCTTGCAACGATACTTGTCGGTGTCTTTGCAGTTTTCAATGGTTTCGGACGACCCGTCTTTGGTGCACTTACGGATAAGCTGACTCCCAGAAATACGGCGATGCTATCCTTCGTACTGATAGCACTGGCATCACTTCTCATCTGGCAGATACCATCAGTTCCGGTATATATTCTTGCCTTTGTCATTCTCTGGGGATGTCTTGGGGGCTGGCTTGCCATAGCTCCAACCTCCTGTGGCAGTTACTTTGGTACCTGTGATTATCCCAGGTGCTACGGCCTCCTCTTCCTCGCTTATGGTGCAGGGGGAATTGCAGGACCTCAGACTGCTGGCTTCATCAAAACTTCGAGTGGATCGTACCTCGGTGTATTTCCCTATGTCCTTGTCCTTGCAGTCATCGGTTTTATGATTGCATACGCACTCCTGAAACCGCCACAGGCACTTTATCAAAATTAATCTTTTTATCTATGCTCCGGCTGGTAGATGCGCTTTCGCTGGGCCATGCGGTAGCCGGAAACTACGAGTATAGTATTACCAAATCCCGCATCAAGCTTCGGATCCCCGGAATCTACATAGAGGACCGGTGTTTCCCGGAGTTTGTGAGGGGTTGCAACCACAATAATATTGCCGGTTCCCACCTTTCGGACGATTCGGGGGCTGATCTGCTGGTTTCCCCTGCCAAGGATAAAACCCTGTGCACCTATAGGGCTGATGATTATTTTTGCCTCCTTTACCTGCTCAAGCAAAGTCCAGAGTGTCCTTTCGTCGATATCCGTGGCAACCACCCTCCCGTTCTTTACCGCATCAACACCCAGCAGGGTTTTTTCCACACCCAGTCTGGATGCAATGGATTCCGTTGTCGTCCCGGCTCCGATGATATAGAGTACATCCGGGATCATAATCTCGTTGATAAAACGGGCAATTTCTCCCTTTGCACGTTCCTCATCCCCTTCTTCATATACCTGCTTGGAGAACTGGATCTTCCCTGCCAGAGCAGGAGTGCGGGCAATACCATATAACCGTGTTTTCAGTTCCCCTGCCCGGGTACGCTTCCTCATCAACATCCACTACTTCGGAGTCCCGCAGTGAATGCGGTTCATATTCCGTCACAAGTTCAGCGGCGGTTGCCGGATCAATAGCAAAAACGGCTGAGTACATCTTCACACCCGCTGGTATCCCGAGAACCGGCACATCCCTGCCCACAGCATCAAAGATGTTCCTAGCAGTCCCGTCGCCGCCACAAAAAAGGAGGAGGTCAACTCCGGTTTTAAGGAATGTCTGTGCTGCTTTTATAGTATCCTGACCACTGCTTTCGCCTTTAAAAAAATAGAGTACCCTGATAATCCGGTATTCCGGTTTCTCTCATAGTGTCCTCACCCATAGCACCAGAACAGGTAACAAATTCCAGACTTTTATCGTGCGCGAGAAGTCCAAGCGTGATATGTGCCCGCTGTTGTGCTAGCGGTAATGCACCGCGACGGCGGGCTTCATCGACCATTCCATCGGTACCCTTGAGCCCCACTGCCCCTCCCATTCCGGCAACAGGGTTAATAATGAAACCGATGCGCTTCATAAAAAGGAATTTTTAGGAAATTTTTGGAATCCGGTCAAGTGATTCCTTAATCAGCTCGTCAGGATATTCGTAATCCACCAGTTTGCCTGCATGGTAGGCGTCATATGCCGTCATATCGAAATTGCCATGGCCGGAACAATTGAAGAGGATTGTCTTTTCTTCACCTGTCTTTTTACATTTGAGCGCCTCTTCAATCACTGATTTCACTGCATGGGACGTCTCGGGGGCGATAATAATTCCTTCAGTGCGGGCAAATGTCTGGGCTGCATCAAAGACTTCGCTCTGGTGGTATGCCACGGCCCTCATTATCCCGTCATGAACAAGCCGGGAGACAATCGGGGAGTCCCCGTGATAGCGGAGCCCACCGGCGTGGATTGAAGGGGGGACAAAGTCATGCCCCAGAGTGAACATCTTAAGGAGCGGAGTGTATCCGGCTTCATCGGCAAGGTCGTAGGTATATAGTCCCTTGGTCAGTGTGGGGCAGGAGGCCGGTTCAGCACCGATTAGATCTACATCCTTGTGCTTACCTGTTAGTTTGTCCCCGGCAAACGGGAACGAAATCCCGGCAAAGTTGGATCCGCCCCCAACGCAGCCAATCACAACATCCGGGTAATCGTCGACCATTGCGAGCTGTTCACGGCATTCGAGTCCTATCACGGTCTGGTGAAGGCAGACATGGTTCAAGACCGAGCCCAGAGCGTAGTTGGTGTTGCTGTGAGAAGCTGCATCCTCAACCGCTTCTGATATGGCCATACCCAGACTTCCCGGGGTATCAGGGTCTTTTTCAAGCATTGCACGACCGGAGTTTGTTTTTGTGCTCGGGCTTGGGATGCATTCTGCTCCCCAGACCTGCATCATGGATTTCCGGTAGGGTTTTTGCGTATAACTTGACCGGACCATGTATATGGTGCACTCCAGATCATAGAGCATGGTAGCAAATGCAAGTGCCGAGCCCCACTGACCTGCACCAGTTTCGGTGGCAATTCTCTCCATACCCGCTTTCATATTATAATACGCCTGAGGAACAGCAGTGTTGGGCTTATGGCTCCCTGCCGGACTGACCCCCTCCCACTTGTAGTAAATCTTCGCGGGTGTTTTTAAGAATTTTTCAAGCCGGTGGGCACGGTACAAGGGGCTTGGCCTCCAGAGCCGCAGGACATCCTGTACCTCTTCCGGTATATCGATATGACGGTCAGTGGTCACTTCCTGTCGAATCAGTTCCATCGGGAAGATGGCGGCAAGATCCTGAGGACCGATAGGTTTCTGGGTCTTGGGGTGGAGCGGGGGATCAAGCGGGGATTTCAGGTCCGCCTGAACATTATACCATTTTTTTGGCATCTGCTCCTCATCGAGGACGATTTTTGTCTGCATACACATTTATTGTTTTGTACAAATATATACGTTATTGTACAAATATGAAGTTTTTTGATTGTTTCGATACGTTGGTAATTACACATCCTGATCGAACAGGGATCTACGATTATACAAAAGGGTAAATTAAAATAATGAAATTTATTCCCCTGATACCTGAAAACTAAAAGAGACGAGGAAGAACATGCCGTTTATTTATTTCAGCCAGGGGGTTGCATCGCTGTACCCTGATTTCACCCAGCGTTAATGTCACATCTTGCACTCAGGGGAACCGAAATTACCCGGAAGGTGCTCAAAGAGACCGCTGCACAGATGCATATGAGACATACGGACGAGCAGGGCCATCTTGATATTGCCGTTGAGAATGAGAATGTCAGGGTCTCTTACACCGTTGACCGCGAGAGAGAAGAGATCTCCAAAGGTGTGGTGGGGGCAATCACGGGTGCAGGCCTGGGAGGAGTTCGCGGCAATGTGCTGCGAAAAAATGAAGGACTCGGTGATGCGATCACTGGTGTGTTCGGTGGCGCAGCTGCTGGGGGGGCATACGGGGCATATGATGGGTACGAAGAATCAAAAGATAACCGCACTAATTTCGCCGCTGTGCTTGCTGAGACCATCAAAGAAGTCGAGGATGAACTGCAATACATCATTCAAGGACAGGTAGAGGCAAAAGAGGCGATACGCGAACGCGGGAGGCAGAAACTTGAGGAAGATTCTGCAAAAGAAGAAGAGTATCGTGGAATGCTGGAAGATCTTTATGGGCAGGTGATTGCAGTGCAGGAAGAAGTTGACATAGTGAGTGCGAAATCTCCAATGTCACAAAAGCCAAGGGACGGATTGACCGGGCCGAAAGCCTGTATAAGGAAGCGCAGGCATCATTTGAGAAAAAAGAGTACACAACAATAAAACCGAGAATAACTGCTGCCCTGAACATGGTTGATAAGGCGCGTGAAGCGCTCTCGGAGATGTAGAGCCAGGGATAAAATCACTCGAATTTTCTTAACACGGAAATTGCGGCAGACACGATGTAGCCTTCCTGCTGACTGAACATAGCAAAAACAATTTTGAATCGGCATTCCCCATACCATTAATACACTCCGGGAAAAAACTGTAATCAAGTTGTTATTCCCGCAACAACAAATCGATCCAGAAAAGAGGCGATTTAGGATGAAACACTCACTTTTTGATATTCTTATCAAACCCGGGGCATTCTTTAAGGATGCTGTCGCGGAAAAGGAAAACCTCAAAATTCCCGCAGTTATCGTTCTTGTGCTGGGGATTATTTCCGCATTATATGCGTATTTAATCAGTGGAGTAACAGGAAAGATGATGGCCGGATTGTTTTCCGGTATGGAATTAATAATCACCATTTCTTCTGCACTAGGTGCTCTAATCGGGATATTCGTCTTCTGGGCGATATGGGCAGGCGTATTTTACCTTATATCATCAGTATTCGGGGGTAATGGGACATATAAAAGAACACTTGAATTTATAGGCTATGGTTATCTTCCCCAGATTTTCGGAGCGGTACTTTCGGTAATCGTTGCAATCCTGTATCTCCCAAGAGTTGTTGTTCCCTACCTTGCTTCGGGGGCAATCCAGGAAGACCCCCAGATACTTCAGGAAGCGATCAAAACTCTGATGCATGATCCTGCAATGATGGAGATGACCCAGATCATATCAATAATTTCTATTGTATTTCTCCTTTGGAGTGCCAACATCTGGATCTTTGGTTTACAGCATTCCCGGAAACTCTCTCCCAGAGATGCGGCACTCTGCGTTGGTATACCTGTTGTCCTCTACATTCTCTATATGATCTATACCATGACGGGGATTTAAATGAAAAACACACGATTTATCATATTCATCACCTTCTGCCTGATTTTTGGCTCAGGGATTGGAACGGTTACCGCATTCCAGACACCGGAATCCATTATTGCTGCCGGCAATGTGTATGTATCGAATGTTACGTTTGATCCCGGATCTTTTTTTACTGATGATTCAGGAACCGTTACGGTCTATGTAACCAATGGCAACGCTGACCAGAGTGTCGTCGTGAATCATGTAACCTTCGGTGACAAAAACATCAGGCTTACGAGTTCTACCTACGATTCCACGACTAATATCGGTCCTCTGCAGAACCTGCCATTTGTTTTTTCTGTTTCCGCTGATGCCCCGGAGGGGACGTATTACCCCACATTCTCGCTGAGCTTCCGCGACGCAGACAGTCTTTATTTCCGGTCAGTAATACAGGTGGATAACACTCCGCTCGAACTAACAATTGTCGATAAACCTGACGCGTTTTCCACGGGGAAGAAAAAGACCATTTTCGTCCAGGTTGCCAATCCCCGTAAAAATAATGTAAGGAACGTTATACTTGAAGTATCCGGTACGGGGGTTACTGCAACTCCTGAAAAAATATTCATCGGGAACCTTGCATCAGGAAGTAAATCACAGGTCAACTTCACGGTTACTCCCGAACTGGAGACCCCCCTGATTCTCACGGTCACGTATAACAATGGTAATAATCCTCATCAGGTCAGGATGTATCTCCCGATAACCTTTGGAATTGATAAAATGGAGGCAGACCCGGTTGTCAGTAACGTGCAGGTAAAATCTGAAGGTGGGATATACCACATCACCGGGGATGTAAACAATGCCGGACTGGAAACGGCAAATACCGTGATGGTCACTTCCCTCTCACCTGCAGTTCCGCAGGATCCGTATAAAACCTATGTCGTTGGTGCTCTCAAACCTGATGATTTCGGAAGTTTTGAAGTGACGTTCTCCGCAAACAGTACCTCTACTATCCCGCTTCAGCTTTCTTACAAGGACTCAGATGGGAACCTGTATACTTCTTTGCAGGAAGTAAAAATTTCTGCACTCGGAACAGGTGCAACGGCAAGTGGAGGATCAAATCTCCTCTTTCCCATTATCGCTGTCATTATAGTTCTCGGTGCCGGTATTGGTGGATGGTACTTCTACGTGAGAAGGAACAAAAAGTGACCATCTCTATGAACGAACAACCCGTAATGGTGTTCAAAGACGTAGTCAAAGTGTACCCGCTTCCTTCAGGCGATGTTACTGCACTTGATCGCATATCGTTCCAGGTAGATCGGGGCGAGTTCATATCGGTTATGGGGCCTTCAGGGTCAGGGAAATCAACACTCCTGAACCTGATGGGGTGCCTTGACACGCCAACATCCGGAGATATTTATATCAGCGGTACCCGGACCGGCGACATGTCCGATAAAGAGCTTACCCAACTGCGGAGAGACCGGATTGGGTTTATATTTCAGTATTTCAACCTCTTCCCGCTGTTGAACATAATCGAGAACGTGACATTCCCGATGATGCTGAAATCCCAGAAAGAAGTGGACCCGGAAAAAGGACGTGCAGCGCTCCGGTCAGTTCAGCTTGATGATTCGCTCTTCACCCATACCCCCATGGAGGTTTCGGGCGGTCAGCAACAGCGGGTGGCCGTAGCCCGGGCACTCATCAATGATCCTGATATCCTGCTCTGTGACGAACCAACAGGAAACCTTGATTCAAAGACCGGTGCCGGCATCATGGAACTAATGTCGGAACTCAATCGTAAGGGCACGACAATAATCATGGTCACACATGACCCGAATATTGCCAAATATTCCCGGAGAACGATCCGTATTGCAGATGGGAGGATTGTGGAATGATTTTCTGGGAAATTGCCAAACGAAATATCAGGATCCACCTACTCCGGTCATCGCTTGCCATGCTGGGGATCGTTATCGGTGTGGTTGCGATCGCATCCATGGGTATTCTTGGCAATAGTCTGGTGCTCACGGTATCAGACAGTTAAAAACAGTCGGGGACAGCCTAATTGTAACACCCCATATCGGGGGCAATGCGGGAGGTTTCGGCGGGGGTGCCGGGGGATCATCATCAATCAGAATAACAGAACAAAATTTCCAGCAGATAAAACGTGCTTCTGCCCCGAATATAGCAATCCCTGTACTTCAGACTTCGGACCGCATGAAACTCGGGGTAGGAAGCGATGACATCGTTGCAGCCATCTATGGTCTTAACCCGGATGATGTCCCGGATCTTCTTAAATTGAAAGAGGGAGGATACAGCCGAGGTGAATCTGGGTGCCTGGTGGGATCAACATTCGCCGAGGACCACAACGTCAAGGTCGGATCCCGGATCGCGATCGGTACTGACGGGAATAAAGGCACACTGCGGGTGACCGGTATCATTGAGGAACGCGGCATGGCTTTTGATGTCAGCACCGATTCGGCAATAGTCGTGACGAAGAGCTCGGTTTGACCAGACATACAATCGCGATGATTACGACAAGGTGGTTGTCAAGGTGAAGAACCTGGATGACCTCCCGGCCGTTAAAACCGCTATAGAGAACCAGATGAACAAGCGGGATAAAATCGTTGATGTTGTGGATACACGTAAGACGATGGAAACCATTTTCCAGGCATTCGGCCAGATTACTACATTTGTTTCTGCGATAGGTGGTATATCGATGCTGGTTGCCGGGGTTTCCATTCTCAACATCATGATGATGTCAGTGACCGAACGGATCAAGGAGATCGGCATCATGCGCAGTATCGGGGCGCAGCGAAAAGAAGTGATGTCGATGTTTCTTTACGAGGCTTTGATTCTCGGGGTTGTTGGAAGCATCATTGGAGGTATCATGAGTCTCCTGGGGGGATATGCAATCAGCTCCCTGGCATTGCAGACAACTAAGTACCTGTTCGTAGGTTCAAGTCTGATCCATATCGTTTACGGTATGTCATTCGGTATTATCATCAGCCTGATCTGCGGGATCTACCCGGCGTGGCGTGCATCTAACCTCAACCCGATCAATGCACTCAGGCACGAATAAAACCTTTTTTAAGGGGAGCCCTTTTTTACCGGATAAATACTTTTAACCGGCCACGTGCATACTCAATGGTATGAGCTGCCCCCCTGCACATTCCCATAATGATCCGGATTGGAATGAGATCTGGAAAGAAATGCAGAAATTGCATGGGTTGTCAAAACATTCTGACGACCCATCGCATAACTGGAACAAACGGGAGAATGCAGAACGGTACGATTCTACGTCCCGTAGCGAGTATGATGCCCGTGTGCAGATCACGATCGCAGGTCTGAACATCACAAAAAATTCCCGGGTGCTTGATATTGGCGCCGGACCTGGTACATTGGCCATTCCACTTGCACCGCTGGTCAAAGAAGTAACCGCTGTTGAACCCGGTGCGGGAATGATCGCCGTCCTCAATGAACGTGCGAAGCGTGAGGGTATCACCAATATAACCTGTATCCGGAAACGATGGGAGGATATCGATCCCGCCAGAGATCTGGACGGGCTGTATGATGTCGTAATTTCGTCACTCTCGCTTACAATGGAGGATATCCGGCAGGCACTCCAGAAGATGGATGCTGCTTCACGTGATTCCGTGTACCTGTTTTGGTTTGTTGACATGCCGTTCTGGGAAAAAATGTATGCTGATCTCTGGGAGCCGCTCCATGGTTCAAAATACAATCCGGGACCGAAAGCCGATTGCCTTTTTGGAGTCCTGTACCAGATTGGAATCTATGCAAACGTCGAGATGCTCCCTCTCAACAAAGAATACCGGTTTGCTACGCAGGATGAAATGATTGCATTCTTCAAAAAGAGGTTCAAAGCAAAGAATCCTGCACAGGAGAGGATAGTATCTGATTACATCACACCAATAATCCGGCAGGAGGGAAACGAAGTTGTGGTCTCCGGTGATTCAACGTTTGCAAAGATCTGGTGGAAAAAACAATTCGCAAAAAAATAAAAAAAATTATCAGTTTCCAATCTTTCGGATCCGTCCCATTGCTTCCCTGAGACTTTTCCATGGATGTTGCATACGAAAGCCGTATCCACCCGGGGGCGTAGAAGGCACTTCCCGGGGTTGCTGCAACATGCCCCTGCTCCAGCCATCGGTCGGCAACCTCTATGTCATCCCCGGAAACTTTCACAAATGCATAGAATGCCCCGTCCGCACGGCGCAGTCTCGTAACCCATAAGGTTCAGTTCGGTTATGATGTATTTTCTCGCCGGTCAAACTCAGTGCGCATCTCTTCAACACAGCGCTGGTTCCCTTTGAGCGCTGCCACTGCACCCCACATCGCAAAGGTGGCTGCCTGGCTGACCGAGTGTTGCTGTACCGTGGACATCTGCCTGATGATTTCTATCGGTGCAACCGCATATCCCAGCCGCCAGCCGGTCATCGCGTATGACTTTGAAAAACCGTTGATGGTGATGGTTCGCTGCGCCATATCCCCAAGTGCAGCAAGCGAGATGTGTTCCCTGCCGTATATCATCTTCTCGTAGATCTCATCCGACATAGCGTAGATATCATGATCCTCGCAGAGATCTGCTACAAGCTTCATTGACTGCTTGTCAAACACAGCACCCGATGGGTTTGAAGGCGAGTTGACCACGAGCATCTTGGTCTTAGCATTCACCCGCTCTGCCAGGGAATCATCAAGCTGGAATGTCTTTGGATTGATCTCATGTCTGACAAGTTTCCCACCGGCGATTTGCACGCAGGGTTCATAGGAAACCCATGCCCGGAGTAAGAATAATAGTTTCATCGCCCGGATTCAGGACGGCTTCCATAGCCTCGTAAATCGCGTCCTTGGCACCACACGCGACAATCACCTGCGAAGGGGTACAGGGAAAATGGTTCTCGTTTCTGATCTTCTCGCTGATGGCAGAAAGGAGTTCGGGGATCCCATTGCTCGGAGCATAATGCGTCTCACCCCTGTTCAACGCATCGATGCAGGCATCCCTGATGTGCTTCGGGGTATCGAAATCCGGCTCACCAATCGAGAGATTGATGACATCGATGCCTTCCCGTTGCATCTTCTTTGCCTTATCGGATATCGCAATGGTTGCTGAAGGAGCAACTGCAGCGACCTTTTCCGAGAGCTGTTTCATTTCAATCGCTGGACAAGCTTGATGGCAGATTCAACAGCCCTCTTTGCATAATCAATCCGCTCATTCGCCTCAAGGCGTGTCATACCGGGTACCGGATATGCCAAGAGTTACCGGTTTGCCGAATTCAAGCGAGAGATCGATAATCTTCCGGGCTGCATGCTGAACGACAATATCATCGTGCTGGGTAGCACCTTCAATGACACAGCCGATAGTAACGACTGCATCGACTTTTCCCGTCTGGAGCATCTTCTTTATTGCCAGAGGCATGTCATAGGCCCCCGGAACATACAGGCACTCGGTCACTTCTGCTCCGAGAAACGCTGCATGCTCTCTTCCTTCGATCTCCATCATATAGGTTATGTCACGGTTAAACTCCGCAACGACGAATCCCAGTTTTATCGGATTTGTATCACACATAGTTGATCATCTCTTGTGAATCGGATCTGATAAATTTGTACGCTTTTGTTTTTTTTCTAGCGGCGTGCCGGTCCTGCATCAGAAAATCCCTGTCGCTCGCCGGTTCCGGCCTCTTTTTCGAGATCTTTTGGGTAAAGGACCAGTTTTACTGCATTGACTGCATGTTCGCGGGTACGTCGTTCTGAAAGCCATGCGAGCTCATTTCCATCTTTTGCTTCATCTTCATGCACAAAAACTTCAATGATGTGGGTACTGGTCATGAGCTGGCACATGATGAGACCCTGCGAGGCTTCGTGGGCGCAGAGCCGGTCCTTCTCTTTTCCTCCCGGCATGCCAAGTGCCATTACGATGTCACATTTACGCTGCTCAATGAGTTTTTTACAGGCTACAGGAAGGTCCTTGATACCTGGGACCGTTACCCGTTCAAAGGCAACACTCGCATGTTTTTTTAACTCATCGATGGCGATCGCTCCCATGTTGACACGTGAAAAGGTGGTATCGACTACGCCCACCCTCATTCCAGCACCTCGCAGGCAGCCTGCACGCCATCGCCCTGGACTTTGAACCCCAGCTTCCTGAGTGCATGCTGTGTTGCCGCAATTGTTGAAAGTATCTCGGGCGCACTGACGGCACCCATTGTCCCGATCCTGAAAATTTTCCCCTTCAGGTGATCCTGCCCACCAGCAATGACAATCCCCATTTTCTTGATGATTGCCCGCATTTCGTCATCCTTTAAACCATCAGGATAGGAAATCGCGGTGACCGTGCTGGAATATTCGTGTTTTGCATCGGTCTTCGGGAACAGGGAGAGCCCCCAGATTTTCGCTGCTGCCCGCACGGCCTGCGCCATTTTCTGGTGGCGTGCGATCCGGTTGGCTATACCTTCTTCTTCAATGATAAGACATGCTTCCCGCAGTGCCAAAAAGAGCGGAACTGCCGGTGTGTATGGGGTCTCCATCGGTCTTCCTGCAGCACTTTTTTTGTACGCTGCAAGGTCGAGATAGAAGGGTGGATTCTTACAAAGTCTGTCCCATGCCCTGTTACTGACAGAGATTCCGGCAAGTCCAGCAGGAGCAGCGAGACATTTCTGGGATCCAACAATGGCAACATCCGCTCCCCAGGTATCTGCCTCAACAACATCGCCACCGATGGAGGTAATGCCATCCATTAAAAACAGTGCATCATGCTTTTTTGCAATGCGGCCGACTTCCTGTGCCGGGTTCTTAATACCGGCAGACGTTTCGTTGTGCACGAGCGTGACAACCTGTGCACCCTGTTCGAGTCGCTCCTCAAGTGCAGCAAGGTTGAGCGGTGTTCCCCAGTCAGAACCGATTTCGTGTGCCTTTCCATAGCGCTGGCTGATTTTAAAGAGCCGTTCGCCAAACTTCCCGTTGACAAGACAGGCAATTTCCTTGTCCCTGCCAAAGTTTGCAACAGCAGCTTCCATACCAGCAGTTCCGGACCCACTGATCACAAAGAGGTCATTTGTTGTTCCAAAAGCGGTCTTTAATACCCGGACACAGTCAGCATAGACTGCCCCGAATTCGGCGCTGCGGTGGTTTATTGCCTGACGCATCATTGCATACCTTACCCGTTCCGGCATCGGCACAGGGCCCGGTAGCATCAGGAGTAGTTCTTTTTCCATGTGGATCTGCCCATAGTATATTTATATAGACAGGATATAAGTTTGGATGGCAGATATGGCAGACGTCGCTGTAATTTCCGGATCCGCATCTGATGCAACCATTACAGAAAAAGTAAAAAAGGTCCTGAATGAGAATAACGTGAAGTTCGATGATCAGGTTATCTCCGCTCACCGTGATCCGGATAAGCTGGATGCGTATATTAAAAAAAGTGAGGCGAAGGTATTCATAGCGATCGCCGGGCTTTCTGCGGCACTTCCGGGAGTGATTGCATCAAAAACTGATAAACCGGTGATAGGTGTTCCTGTAAGTGGGACGCTTAACGGGCTTGATGCACTCCTTGCAATTGCACAGATGCCTAAAGGTGTACCGGTTGCCTGTGTTGGTGTCGACAACGGCGAGAATGCGGCGTGGCTGGCGGTACGGATTTTGAAAATTGTGGGAAAATAATCAGTTGTCACATTTTAACCAGTGCGAAATTCTTTTTTGATTATTTCCGGTTCGAAATTTTTGATTTCCTTCCATACGGGCAGACATACAGGCACAGTCCGCAGACCGCAACGCCCTTTTTCTTTTCCATCTCCCTGAAGTACCTGTCACAGGCTGCAGCATCGAACCGTGCCTCCCGGGGCTCATCCTCAGAAAAAATCCTTCCCTTGAAGGCATTCTGCGGGCAGATATCCTCACATGCAGTACAGTCACCGCACCGTGGTTCCATAGGACTACCCGTAGGCTGGAGCGGTGCATCGGTCAGGATGCTGACCCAGCGGACGCGGGGCCCGTGATCCAGGGTGATGAGCAGGCAGCTCTTTCCGATCCAGCCAAGACCTGCAAGATGTGCCGCAAGTTTATGGGAGAAGATACCGCAGATGTTCTCATCGGAAGTCCGTTTCGATGCAGGTACAGGGAAGGCACTATAGCCAGTTCGCTGGAGCTGGTTTGCCACCCGGACTCCGATCTGGTCGAGCATCTGGTTCACGACATCGTAGCTGTTGTGCTTATACACTATCGTTCCTTCCGGATCCTTGTCCGGCAGGAGGTTGACAAGACTGTCCTGAAGCCCTATACCGATGGCAATCGCAATTGGATACCGGGCAACCCGTTCCCCTCCCTGCGCCAGAATCGCGTCATGAGCAGATGTAAGATCCGCAACGCCAAAATAGTCCGCACCTGAGGAGAGGGCAAGTGTCCTTAACTGTGTATCCAGGTTCATGAGTATCAGTTATTTAACGGAAGGGTGTTGCGGATATTTCAGAATAATGGTCGGTGTGAGTGGGGGTCTTTTATAACTCGGTCACTATCGCGGTTCCCTCATCCGTTCTGCATAATAAAGAACGTGTACCCGTAATACCGCTTGTACCTTCCGGTACATCTCCGCTTCATATTCGAAGGAATCAAGGATTGCAGCACAAGCAGGATCAGATCCGTGACTCTTCCTGACTCCGTTATGCGGGCAAGCATCGGGACATAATAATTATCCCACCAGCCGGCTTCAGGCAGCCGGTATGTGGCAATGAGACGAAGACCTGCGTTCTTTACCTGCTCCCTGATATGATCCTCCGTTTTGGGAATATACCCCTCTTTTTCCCACCACTGCACAAGCTCCTGAGGGGGCTCTGGTTCAAACCATGCTGCATCGGAGACGACCATATACCCGCCCGTCTTCAACAGGGGTTTCCATGCCTGGAGTCCCTCAAAAAAACCCATGATGAAAATTGCCCCTTCGGACCAGATCAGGTCAAACTGCCCCGGTTCGAAGGGCAGCGCATCCATCGAAGCGCAATGTATCTGGATTCTCCCTTCAAGACCTGCCTTTACGGCCCATGCGTTTATGGAATCCAGAAACGGCTGGTGATTGTCTACCGCTGTGATGATGCCGCTGGTGAGTGCTGCCAGGTCCCGGATCTGGGTTCCTGAACCGCACCCGATATCGAGGATCTTCACGTCCTTTGAGAGGGGAGGGAGATATGAAAACACTTTCTTTGTCGCACCCGTGCACCCGGGTCCCTGCCGCGGAAGGAACTCGAATACCTGGTAAAAAAACTCATCGAGTGTCATTATACCTCAAGGGTTGGAGGAGGGATTTAGAGTGCTTTGTGGTCAATGAGATCATATACTGCAGATAAAAATCCTCATCTTCCTTCGCACCCAATATCTCCTTTGATGCTCGGGGATAGTAAGAAGCATATCCTTCTGGGAGTTACCTCTCTTGCTTCGTTTCTCGTCCCGTATACTGTCTCTTCCCTGAATGTAGCACTTCCTGCCATCAGCGCATCGTTTGATATCGATGCCGTGATGCTTGGCTGGGTCACTTCCGCGTATCTTCTGACGGCGGCCATCTTCATTGTCCCGTTCGGCAAACTTTCCGACATGTTCGGGCGTAAACGGTTCTTTATTCTCGGCAACTGCCTCTTTGCGGCAGGCTCCCTTATCGCTGCCATGTCATGGTCAGGGACGGTCATCATCCTGGCCCGGATCATCCAGGCCCTGGGAGGGGCCATGGTCTTCTCAACTTCGATTGCCATTGTCACTACCGTTTTTCCACCCGGTGAGCGGGGACGGGCGATCGGTATCATCACCGCAACGGTCTATGCAGGACTCTCGCTCGGACCGTTCATCGGGGGCATCCTCACCCACAATATCGGCTGGCCCAGCATATTTTTACTCAACATCCCCCTCGCTCTTATCGTCATCGCACTCACCGTCCTGTATATCCCGGAGGAATGGGCAGAGAGCGGCAACCGCCGGTTCGACCTTCCCGGTGCTCTTCCTGTACGGCCTGATGCTCTTCGGGTGTATCTACGGCCTCACCCTGCTGCCGTCCCTGCCAGGTATCATCTGGATGATACTTGGTCTTGTGGTTCTTGCCCTTTTTTCTCTGGTGGGAGCAGCGTGTGCCATCACCGATTGTCGAGATCGCGTTGTTCCGGAAGAGTCCTGTCTTTCTCTTCTCGAATATCGCAGCCCTGATCAACTATGCCGTGGTCTTTGCTGTCGGGTTCCTCATGAGCCTGTACCTGCAGTTCAACCGCGGAATCGATCCCCAGACCACGGGACTGATCCTCATCGCCCAGCCGGTCGTCCAGATGATCGTCTCCCCGGCTGCAGGTCACCTTTCGGACAGGATTGAGCCCCGGATCCTTGCCACCGCTGGCATGGCGTGCACCACGGCCGGTCTCGGTGTCCTGATGCTCCTTTCCCCCACAACGCCGCTTGTGGTCATTATCGCAGGATTGATCATTCTCGGTTTCGGGTATGGCCTCTTCTCCTCGCCGAACACCAACGCCATCATGAGTTCCGTAGAGGTGCGGTATCTCGGTCTAGCTTCCGGCATGGTCTCCACGATGCGGGCAATCGGCCAGATGCTCAGCCTTGCGATCGCGATGCTCGTGTTTTCTGCGGTCATCGGGACAGTCCGGATCTCTCCGGATGTGTATCCCGACTGCAACAGAGTGTCAATATCGCGTTTACCATCTTTTTCGTGATCAGCCTGTTCGGTATCGCCGCATCATATGCCCGGGGGACGGTACGGGAAGACCGCTGAATTCCGAAACACATCCCGCTTTCTGAGGCCGGTTGTTGAATCTGATACTTTCGCGGTGCCTCTCCCCTAAAGTTATTGAGCCGGGCAGGGAACATCGATATATGGTAAAGAAGATCGAGACGGTCTGCGCAGCATATGGCGGTGTGGAGTGCTGTCCGGTCTATGACTGCTGCTTGAATGAGAGGAAACTACTACACTGCGGGAAGTGCCAAGACCTGATGTGCAAGCGGTTCAGCCGGTTCAAGAATCCGGATGTAAGCGATGAAATCCAGGCGGGGATCCTCGCAGCAATGGAGCAGGAACTCCGGGCGAGAAAATAGCTCCTCTTTACTCTAGCGGACTATTTTTTTAATTCGGATCCAGAAAGGTGATCCCAGAAATACGATCCGATCTCCCCAATTCTGGCTCCATTTTCCCGTTCCGGAAGGCTTTTTAACACTAATTCAGGAAAAACGAGCACTAATGTTTTGGGAATCCCACGATTCTCTGCCTATTCGGCTTTCAGGGGCTATATTGGATCTTGAAATGACCGCTAATAGCACCTATTGGATTGCAAATCTCCATGTCATTTGACCTGAAGTAGCGGGAGGGGGAATGATCCCTTACTTCCCCTTCCCTTTACCCTTCTTTCCCGTGCCAAACAGGCCGTTCACCATCTTCACCGCACACAGATCCCCGCACATCGAGCAGGTCTCCATGTCCCCGTCACGGCAGTGGATCTTCTTTGCATGATCGCCAAATAGGGCAAGCCTGAATTGTGCATCCCAGTCGAGCTCATGCCGGGCCTCGGCCATCTGAACCTCGCGTTCCATCCGCCAGCCCTCATGCTTCCGGACAGTGTCCCCGATGTGTGCAGCGATTTTTGCCACCCTTGTCCCCTCAATAATATCAGCAACATCCGGCAGGGCGAGGTGCTCACTCGGTGAGACCATGCAGAGGAAGTCGGCGCCGTTTAAACAGGCCGTTGCTCCGCCGATGGCAGCCACGACATGGTCGTAGCCCGGCGCGATATCGGTGACGAGAGGACCGAGCAAATAGAGCGGGGCATGATCGGTAATTTCCTTGATCATCCGCACATTGTAACCCACCTGGTCAAGCGGCATGTGGCCCGGCCCTTCGATCATCCGCTGGACTCCATTTTCCAGCGCCTGTTTTGCCAGCATGCCGAGCGTGATATACTCCACCGACTTAGCGAGTTTCTCTGCATCCTGCAGGCAGCCGGGACGCATGCCGTCACCCAGGCTGATCGTCACATCGTTACTCCGCGAGGATCTCCAACAGGTAATCGTATTCAGCATACAGCGGGTTCTCTTCGTCACGCTGCATCATCATTGCACAGTGAAATGAACCTCCCCGGCTCACTACGCCCATCACCCGCGGATCGCTCCTGACGCCGCGAGTGCCTGCCGGTTTACCCCGCAGTGGAGTGTGAGGAAGTCAACACCCTGCTGGCAGTGCTCGCGGATTACCTTGAAAAGCAGGTCCGCATCAACATCCGCTGCATTACCCGCACGGCGTACCGCCTCATAGACCGGCACGGTCCCCACCGTAGTATCGAACGCAAGGATTTTTTTCCGGATTGCAACAAGATTACCTCCCGTGGAAAGGTCCATGAGCGCGTCAGCACCATTGGAAAGCGCAGCTTTTGCTTTTTCCTCTTCAAGTGCAGGATCGCAGCGGGTGCCGGAGGTCCCGATATTCACATTAATTTTTACCTGGCACCCTTCTCCGATCGCACACTGGTGGTGCACCCGCTTCGGGTTAGCCGGAACTACGATCCTTCCGGCAGCTTACCCCCGTGCAAACCGCACCGGATCTATCCCTTCCGCCAATGCCACTCCATTAAGTTCCGGGGGAACACCGGAAGCACACCTGCGGCTTAGCGAATCCATAAGAAACATCTGTCGGGAGTCCTTATTATTGTGCATGCAGGTTACGTGGGTTCCTGAACAATCTGCCTTTGCGAATTCCTATATTTACGGCACGGTCCTTGTTGACGCAGGTCTGTCGCCCATAACTATCAGGCCATACAAAGACGAGATCGAGACAATCATCCTGACACACTGCCACTTTGATCACACAGCCCGGGTTAAGGAGATCGCCTACATGTGCAAGGCGAAGGTTGCTATTCACAAAAATGATGCCCGGGGGCTTGTTGATGACGTCCACAGCCTGTCAATGAACTTTGGTGCACGTTCCCCTGGCATTGCTCCCGATATCGTATTAGCTGAGGGGGACGTCATCGGTGGATTAACCGTCCTTCATATACCCGGTCACACACCGGGAAGTATCTGCCTTTTTTCTGATCGGGACCATGTACTTATGAGCGGAGACACGGTCTTTGCTGACGGATACTTCGGCCGCTATGATTTTCCTGGCGGGAGCAGGAGAGAACTTGCACAATCACTCGAAAGGCTCTCGCTCCTCGAAGTTAATGGACTGTTTGCAGGCCATGGAGAGCCTGTTGAAGAGAACGGCAGTCGGTGCATAGCAGCAGCACTGGGGCTGATGAAGAGCGGTTATGGATAAGGGAATTTACTGTCTCGTTTTTCAGACTACCGGCAGCCTGGTCCGAGTAGGTGCATTGGGAGTCATTCCGTTTCGAGCCGGCTGGTACATGTATATCGGATCCGCCCTTGGAAGCGGGGGGTTACAACGGCTCGAACGTCATATCTCGCTTGGCCGACTGCGTAACAAACAACCGAAATGGCATGTTGATTATCTCCTTACTTCACCCGGTTTTTCACTGGTGTATGCAGTCTCTGCAGGCACTGTGGATCGCCTTGAATGCCGGCTTGCCCGTGAACTGAACCACGACAGCATTCAGAAGTTCGGGTGCAGTGATTGCTCCTGCGCATCACATCTCCTGGACCGGCAAGTGATCCCCGGCAGGAGATCCTCGCTGCATTCCGAAAACTCCAGCTCGACCCGGCTATCAAAACTATCATTAATCCACAGGTATAGGATAACATATGAAAGTGCTCGGGATATCGGGAAGCATGCGCAAGGATGGAAATACCTCAGATCTGGTCAACGTCATCCTCAAACGCTGTGATGATGCAGGGATCAAAACCGAATTTGTTTCGCTCTCTGGAAAAAAAATCCACCCGTGTCTGGGCTGCGAGAAATGCAAGGAGAAGAAGTGGTGCGTGATAGAGAACGATGATTGGGATGAGGTGATACAGAAAGTACTGGACTGCGATGTACTTATCATCGGCTCACCTACCTATTATTTCGATGTCTGCGGCCACCTGAAAAACTTCATCGACCGCACCTATTCCCTCTACCATGACCGGAAGCTTGCGGGAAGGAAGGGCATCGCCGTAGTCTGTTCATGCAAATAAGGGTGCAAGTCGGACGATCCAGACACTTGAGGGTTTCTTAAGCACCCATGAATTTTCATCTCTGGGTTCAGTCAAAGGGAAAGGTTACCAGAAAGGCGATGTACTCTCTGACGAGGAAGCCGTAGAGAAAGCACAGAAAATCGGGGATAAAATCGTCCGGTCTGTGAAACGCGATCACGATTGAATTAAAAATATTGTTTCCTTCAATCGTATTTTTTTCCGGTCATTGAGTCAATATCAATCCTGATTACACAGACATTTCTAAGATCGCCATCAGAAAACTCGCACACCCCGCTCCCATAATGGCGCAAGATGCAGTTCAGGCCCAGTTTCTTCTCCGCACTGTCTGATTAAAATATTTGCCCGTGAAAACCCGATCACGCTTTCGGTATCGCATCTCCGATGCACACTGCTGTTCACCTCGATGATGCCGTCACACTGGTCAACCTCAAAACAGCACCGGGGATTTTTCTCCAGCAGGGTAATTTTTTTTCCGGGAACATGGCTGAATGAAGGTAGATTTTTCCGTCGGAATAGCCAAAACAGACCGGGACAATATAGGGCTCACAACCATCAGCCATTCCAATCCTGCAGACAGTCGCATTTTTGAGGATAGATTCAATTTCCGCGAGATCAGTGATCTCACGATCGGTTCTTCGTCATGTACCCGCCCGTTCAGTAACCATTTGGTATCGATAAGTCCCGGTCAGACGGAGTCTCATAGAGCGTCGTCCGGCGATCCCAGCGCTCCGGCCCGACATCCCTCTGCAAACCCGCTGCATCTCAGGAGGATCAAGGTAATCGGTATTGACCGCTCCCGCCCCTTTTGAAATGCTCTCTTCTGAACATCGTTCCTCCAAAAATCGTTGGCACCGTAAATCAGACTTAACTGGGCCAATCTTGATACCCTCTTTTACCCATTAAACCTGGATGTTCTGAAAGTTGTCCAGGAACAAGCGTGCAACGGCAACCATCAGGAGATCCTCTTACCTGTCGCTCCCGCCCGTGCATTCCTGCGCGGTAGAGTGGAGTGTTCATATGGATAAATGAGAGAGGGACAAATTCGGTGAACCCGTGTGTTTCGTCCTGAATATCACGCAGGATTGAGAGGTGATGCACCTGGTCTTCAACACTCTCGCAGTGACCATACATGATCGTCGCGGTCGTCGGGATGCCCATGGTGTGCGCCTCCCGGATAATGCGAACCCACTCATCCGTTGAAATCTTCTGGGCACAGATTTTTTTACGGACTGAATCAACAAGGATCTCTGCTGCTGTCCCGCACATCGATCCGAGTCCTGCTCCTTCATCGCGGCCAGCACATTTTGCGTGCTCATATGACTCTTTTTGGCTGCATACGCAACTTCCATCGGATTGCTTGCATGAAGGTGGACCCCGGGTGCAGCCTCGTGAATCCAGCGGTAAACATCACAATAGGATCGGGCATTAAATCCGGAATGAGCCCGCTTACTGGACAGATCTCGGATACTTCTCGCATTTTTGCAAGGGCTGCCTTCTTCTGGATTTCGGATTTGTCGTGAAAATAGATGCCGTCATCACCGGTTTTTTTGAAAAACCGCAGAAACCGCAGGCATTGACACAGAGATTGGTCACATTGATGTTCTGGTTCCTGACATAGGTAACTGCATTGCCGACCCGTTGTTCCCGCACCTCATCCGCAACTGCCGCAATCTCCCAGACCTTTCGATTCCGCACATGGAACAGTATCCAGTGCATCGCTTTCGCTCATCCGGTAACCGGCTTTTATATCATCCAGTAATGTGCGCAGGTGATTCTCCATGGCTCACTCCAGGATATTCTTCAGACCTTGATACGTCCGGAGAAAATATCTCTATCGTATTCTTATGCCACATGATTATTAATCCCCCTGCACCAATCATCTCTACCGGAGAGATATGGAACAGGTTGTAGTTCAACTGACCAGAAAGGTTGCAAATGGATTTATTATCCCCATCGGCCCGGTGAATCTTGTCGCTGTAATGACTGATATAGGGATGGTCGGGTGCGGTGCTTTTGACGTTGCCGCACTTGATTCTTTCAGTGATCCGGCTGGCTAAGGTAAGGCCCGCAATCGGACCGTCAATTGTAGATACCGATGATATCCTGAAAGGGATTATAAAGGAAGCAAACCGGTCTGCTTTCGGACGAGGTATCCGTGTCGGTATGACCGGGCGGCAGGCGCTGGAACTTCTCTGATATCATTTTTTAATAAAAGGATTCTCTGGTTTCCCGTAAAATTTTTTTTATGGGGCTTTTCCTGGTTCCTTAAACCAGTTTATACAGGGTTGTCCGCTCTCTCAGGGTTCTCCCGATGTCTGATACCATCCGTTCCATGACCGCAGGATCGAGGTAATCTGCATCGCCCGCCCCCGCATCCGCAGTGACATCATCGGAGAACATGGTACCCGCAAGATCATTGCCTCCGGCTCGACAACATCAGTTGAGACATCTTGAGGCCGAGTTTCTCCCCACGGGACCTGAATATTATCGAAATTATCCAGGAACAGCCGGGAAACAGCGATCATCAGCAGATCCTCCCGGCCTGTCGCACCTGCACGGGCAATACCCTTTTTATAGAGCGGAGTGTTGGTGTGGATATAAGTCAAGGGAACCAGTTCAGTAAAACCGTTTGTTTCATCCTGTATTGTGCGCAGGATATTAAGATGCTCAGCCTGGTCTTTTGCCGACTCGCAGGAGCCGTACATGATAGTTGCCGTTGATGGGATCCCCATGGCGTGCGCTTCTTTTATAATTCGAACCCATTCCTCTGTATTCAATTTTCTGGGGCAGATCACCTTTCTCACAGAATCTACAAGGATCTCTGCTGCATGGACCTTGAACGACCCAAGACCGGCCGCCTTCAATCGTCCAAGAACTTCAATGCTGGTAAGATTGCTCCTGGATGCCGCATGGGAGACCTCATCCGGGCTGAACGCATGCAGATGAATATGCGGCCCAATCTCGTGTATCCAGGTGATCAGATCACAGGACGTGTCAATAGTAAATTCGGGGTGCACCCCACTCATAGGATAGATCTCTGTCACACCCCGTTCGATGGCGAGGCGTGTTTTTGCCTGGATTGCCGCTTTATCATTGCAATATGCACCTTCATCCTCCGCACGTCTGCCAAAACCGCAGAAACCGCAGAGATTCTTACAGATATTGGTCACATGCAGGTTCTGATTTTTCACATAGGTTACAATGTCACCTGCCCGTCGCTCCCGCATCTCATCTGCAGCAGCTGCAATTCGGAGA
>CAVTBZ010000015.1:0-403062 GCA_963733045.1 uncultured Methanoregulaceae archaeon
ATATTCAGCCAATCCCCCCAAAAACCCCCAATAATCACGATTTCACGGAAAAATCCCCAACTAAATTCGTACTTTTCACCACTAAATTCAATACCACAAAATCCAAAAAGGCCCCGTTTGCCAATCAGAGCCCATAAAGGGCTTATTTAAAGTATGGTCTTCCCCCTCCCTATAAGTGGAAAATAGTGGAAAATCCGTGAATCAGGCTGATGGTAATCTGCCCTGTCAGCCTCCTTTACGGGAATATATGCTCGTCTGTCCGCACCTGTCCATCCTGCCCATTCCCGCCAAAAGATGTCCCATCACTTCGTATTTCCACTACCCGTCTGGCAGGACCCGGAAATACTGCCACACCGCGTGCGACGACAGCACCCAAAACTCCTTTTGGGTACCAGGACTTTCCGGCAATACGCGAAGTGCCCGGACCTCCGTGGAATACTTCCTCTCATATCCTTTGGCCCCTGGACCATGGCACGCATCCGCTTCACCTTGACAAACACGATGGATACCGGGGAGAATATCATCAGATCGCAGGGTATGCCGCTGGTGCCGGGATTTCCACACACCACCCCGCCGCCCGGCGAGGGCAGTGCTTCCGTTGCTGCTTTCTTCGGTGGCCGCCCCCTCTCGTCATCCCTGCTCACCCCCGTTCTCATCATACGTTCCCTTACACCTTCATCATCACCTTCCGGGTGTTCCCCTATCCTGGAACGGGCCCACGAACTCCTCAGTTCCTCCTGACCCGCCGGTGTCCGGATGTGTGGATGGTGTAGAAATGGCTCTTGGCAGTATTCACAAATACCCATTCCAGTTCTTCGCCATGGGTGCTAATTTCCCGCTTCACGATATCCGGGACTAGATAGAGAGGGATGTCCCTGGCTGGTCTTTGTCGGCCGGGGCATCAGGACCGCCTCTTCCTTTGGTCCTGTTCACCGGGAAATAGGGTGGTCGTTGACCCGGGTGCCCGTCTGGTGTTCTGGTGTTCTGCAGGCTGGTCTTTGCTCCAGGGAGAGAGGGAGTAGTATTTCCTTTTAGTCCCGGATGAGAGGGTGTTGTCATGGGGTTTTTTGTCATGAGTGATCACGAGGTGAAATTGTCTGATGTTGTTCATCTGGTTGTACCGTCCGGTGGAATTCGGGAGCATACGCTCCTTTCATGGGAGACAAACTACCGTTTTACCGGTGAGTGGCGAGTTTCGGCAAAACCGGGTCGTTTGAGGGTCAGGTCATGCGTACCCGGGGCGGCAGGTGGCCGGTCAGGTCCCTCAAAACCACGGACGAGTGCAATCACCGGAATTCCGGCGCTTACTGACGATTGAGCAAAAAAGGTGTAGAGGGAGAAGACCGGGGAATGGTCGCTCGTCAGCCGGTAGCGCCTGCTGGTATGCATTGCATGCATGATTTCGGGAGGGATACCGGGAACGAGGGATATTTTCGCAGGAACCGGGAGCAGGATAGTGTGAACCACCGCTATGACTTTTGCTTTGAGGGCCTTTGCTGCCTTCTTTGCCCGGTCGAGCAGGTTTGTAAAAAATTCCCCGATCATTGGAACCGATCAGTCAGGTACCATGGGGATTTAAATTCAGGTGACCCCATCAGGCCCGATGAATATTATGTCTGACATAATGCTGCGCGATTTTTTGTGCGGACTGTCTGAAAAGACGATTATTTCTGGACTCTGGAGAAATGTTTTTAAAAACCCGAATGTTCATAGGGGTTTCACCCCCGCCATGGGGCTTCCCCCAATGCGATAACCCCCGGGAAGGTAATAGCAGCATTATCACATTGCGCAGGGCGGTCCGGAGACAGGCACTGTCCCCCTCCTTCAAAGCATGTGTCCTTTTGTTTTGTGCCAGAGTAAAAGGAATTCTACAGAGCCTGTTATTGTTCTCCCGCAACCCGGGCAATCTTTTTTGCGTCTTCCTGGAATCTGTCCATCATTTCGCCCAGGGAACCTCCCGGTTCCTTCCATTCCCCGCATTAAAACGCCCCGTTTGCTCTATACTCATCCCGTACCCTTCGTTTTCCGGAAATCCCGGTTTATAATAAAAGACCTTACTCCTGTATATCCCATAGGAGTATGTCAAAGGGCCCCGCGACAAGTAACCAAAAAAAAACGAACAAGGAGAAAAAAAACCAATGGCAGATTTCGTACAAACTCACAGAGCAAGAATGCGGTTCGCGAACTTGCGAGCCCGATTGCAAGCGTTTCGGCGTTCAACCTGATCGTCCAGTCGGTTATCACCGACAACCCGTTTGCCTGTGTATCGTATATGACCGCCGGGGAGAACCATGACCCGGTAGAGAAGACCCGGGAAGGTTACACCGCGAGGATCGTGTACGAAGATGGTAATGCTGTGACCATCGGCAACGCCTCACACAAGTTCAACACCATTGCCGGGTTCAATGCCGGTGTTACCGCACTGCTTGCAGCTGCTGCAGTGACCACGGCACATACTGGCACAGCACTCCATGATGCAGAGAATGACGCCTTCAGTGCAACCCTCAGGTGCCATGATGCCAACGGCGAATTGTATAATGTGAACTTCAGCCGTGACCGGGTCACCCTCACCTCCTACGCGGACGAGGCCATCCGGACCGCGGTCGAGACCTGGGCGGACACCGTCCCGGACCTCGCATAATTTCACCGGACGAAATGACCCGGAGGGGAGGAGACCCCCCTGTCCCCTCTCTTTTGTGGTCCTCTCGTCATGTGTGGAGGACCGTTATGGAAACCGAAATGGTAGGGATCCTGCTGGGAGTCGTGCTCCCTCTCTATCCCATGCTGTTTGCCATCTATCAGAAGATCGGCAAATATGACGAGATTGTTGAGCAGTTCAAGCAACTCCGGGCCGAACACGACGCCCACAAGGAGAATTATCATGGACACTGAACCGGGATCGCAGCCGATTGCGAAAGTTACCGGCATATTACCGGGGTAGATTTGGCGGGCTCGAGCGCCTTACCATCAATACTCCTCTTCACCGCGATGAAGTGAGTCGCAACCCCATCTTCTATGAGCTGGACCTGAATGCTCAACGGGATGATGAGAACCTGATCATCGATGTGATGTATGACAACCTCTCGCCCCTGCGATTGCAGGACCTGCGGAGGGGGACGGATATCCCGCGAGGAATCCGGTTCTGGCCGGACTGGTTCGATATCCCGCCATACGATGAGATGCATGATATTGATGGCCGCCGAGTGTATCCTCGGATACCCGGTCTTCACACGGTGCAGATCCGGACAGGCCGTCGCAAGTTTGCCCAGATGGGACGGGTCCGGGATTTCAGCCCGGAGAATGGCGGGTATACCAGCCCGATGTTTGAGTTCAGGATTGCAGAGGATGACGATGTTCGAGAATGAGATGCAACCACGATGTGCAATTTGTGGGACCGGATCCTGCTCGGTCTCATCGTTGTGCTGGCCCACCTTCCCCTCATCCTGCTCATATTTCCGGTCACGGTGCTGTTCCTGGGCATCGTGGCGGACCCGGACGAGACACACGCGGTATGGTACGGGATGTTGAACACGCTCGGCATCTTTGACGTTTCCACGCTGAGCGATGCTGAGAATGAGAACTATACGCGGGAAAAACATTACTTCTGGTTCGGTGAAGTGATGATGGCCGGTAATCTGGCAGGGAGTATTGCGGTCCCTGCCGGGATCTGGTTTGCAGGACAGACCGAGATCTCCCTGGCATTTATCGGGGCTGCTGTTCTGTTCCTGCCGCTCTTTGTGTTCATGCCTAAACTGATCCAGCGAGCGATGAAGGCGGATACGGATGCAGTCATCGATGCGTTCGGGAAGAATGAGCAGGTCAAGAAAGTGTTCTGGACCATGTTCGTCGCGATGGCCGGGTTGGGCTGGGCCGGGTTGTTGACCCGTGACAGCTCAGAGGTAGTGGGGATTATTACGGGGATAGGGGTGTGAGCAACAGCCGGATCTGCCCCCTTATCCGGGCTGGGATATTTCGGATTTTCGGAGCCCGTGCCTGCCCAATGCGGTACACCATCCCGGGATATTTTCCTCCATTTCCCGCACGGGATGACGGATGATCAGGTGCACGCCCAATCCAGGTCTGTTCCTTTCATATGTCTTAACCATTCAGTTCCTCCCCATAAAAACCCATCTTTTCCACCCGTCCCCCAGCCCCTCCACCCAGACTTTCGCCTCCCGGTGACCGTTATAGATAGCATAATTTCCGCTCCAAAACAGCCCTCGACAGCCAAACTGGCCACAAATCAGGAATATCCGAAAGTAACGTCCAGATGACATACGGTATACAGGCACAAAGGAGAAGTACAATTACCTTTTTATCGTTTGGAAGAATCATCAGAATATTCTCTCAGCGTACATACCATGAAAAATACTCTGAAGAGGGAACGTATGAAAAAATCAACAAAACCAACAACTCCCGGTCAACAAAAGCCCGGCCCGCACGCGGATACAGTTGACGGGGAAAGCGCCGTGCTCGCGACGATCGTTGCGATGCAGGAACCGGACCGCGTCATAGCCGAACGGCTCCATGAGATCATCAAAGCCAGTGCGCCAGTCCTCACGCCGAAACTCTGGTACGGGATGCCCGCGTATGCCAGGGACGGCAAGATAGTCTGCTTCTTCCAGAGCATGGAGAAATTCAAGACGAGGTACGCGACGTTCGGCTTCATGCACGAGGCGAACCTCGACGAGGGTAATATGTGGCCGACTGCGTTTGCGCTGAAAAAGGTGACTGCTGCCGAGGAGGCGAAGATCGTTGCGCTCGTGAAGAAAGCGGCGGGCTGAGGACGAAACCACCACACCTGAAAAAATCCTATACTTATATCTCCAGAAAACGGGTAAACAGATAGATAAGGACAGATCATCTTGCTTTTCACGTATTCAGCCAATGGACATCGGATAATTGAGTATGATGCACTCCCTCATGTCACAAACGTTGCAGGACCGGATCAGGAATTCCCGTCCGGGCATTTTCCCATGATACACGGGAGGTTGACGCTGGTATGAACCTTCTGGTCCCGGGCATGGTGGTCATCACCGCACTCCTCTATTTCTTTGTAACGCCGGATATTGCCAGAAACCAGCGTATACCAATACGGGCGTTGGTTGCCATAGCAGCCGGGGTCGGCAGTTTCCTGGTGTTTTATCTTATCCTGCTGCCGTTCACCGGGTTCAATATACTGCTCTGGCTTTCGGTCAACGCAGCAATAGCCCTTGGTTTCAACAGCGCCGTTACCAACCGCCAGAAAGGGGCCATTGTCTCGGGAATTGCCCTGGGATTGATTATACTCCTCTGGATCGCCGGTATCACAATTCTTTCCGCCATGACTGCAACCCAGCTGGCAGCCGCACCGGATGTACGGGTTGTCGCCGGCCCGTCCGACGTCATCAACAGCAGCCATATACGGCTGGTCAGTTACGAGACCGCCATGTGGCGCAGCGACAAGGTCATCGGTTCGCTCGGGTACAAGTCAGAGATTACCGAACCGGATATCCAGACCCTGAACGGGACTCTCGTCTGGATCACCCCGCTCGATTACTCGGGATTCGTGATCAAGGCATGGTCGTATGCCGGTGAAGGCACGGGGGGGTATGTCATTGTCAATGCCGAGGACCCGACAGCAGAAGCACGGCTGGTACCCGTGAACCATATGATCTATACCCGCTATGCCCTGCTCGGAAACGAGGTGAACCGCCGTGTCTGGGAACAGCACCCTGAATACCTGCAGATGGAAACCACGTTCCAGCTCGACGACAGGATGCAGCCTGAATACGTGATCAACCTGGCTGAACCGATGCTCTACGGGTGCATTGGTGAACGGCCGGTCGGCATTGCCACCATCGATCCTGTTACCGGGGATGTGGAGTTCTACCGCCTCGGCGATCAACCTGCATGGATCCAGCGTGCGTGGAGCGAAACCACAACCGAAGACTGGATTGGATGGTGGGGCCTCTATCAGCGTGGCTGGTGGAACTCCATATTAGAACAGCGCGATGTCAAGGTGCTCTCCGGTATTGACGGGCCCGATGTATTTCTCGTCAATGGCAGGGATGGAAACCTCTACTGGTTTGGCACCGTATCGAATCCCGGGACTGACACGTCCATGGTCGGGTACATGCTGACCAACGTCAGGACCGGCACGTTCACCTTCCATGAAACACCGGGCTACTATAACGACCTGGGCGCAGCGCAAAACGTGCTCCAGAACCCCGAAGTGGCAAAAGCGCCTGGCCTTGCAGTAGTCCAGCCTATCATGTATGTCATCGACAACCAGGAGGTCTGGATCATTCCGGTCATAACCCCCAGTGGTGAACAGACCCTGGTCGGTCTTGTTGAAGCCAGGAGTGGCGCTACCTTCATCGGGCCTGGTCTGCAGGATGTACTTGGACAGTGGCGTGGGACTACGGGAGTCCGGGACATCGGATCCGGCACGGATTCCGGTATATCCCTGAAAGACAGGATCGCACAGATCCGGAAACTGCTGGATGAGATCGAGGCAGAATCAGCTGCGGAGGATACCTGAACAATCACCCGTTTTGATGTTTCCGGGAAGATACCGGCAAACGTTTCAACTATCCATGAAATCACCCGGTTTTTTTCGGCCGGACAAATACGACACAGGTAAGGGCAGATTTTCCATAATCTCCCGCCCATCCCCCCTTCGACTTTTGCCTCCCGGCAGGTGCTGTAGCGGTCATTTCCCGCTGCACTACAGCCCCCGATAACCGAACAGACAGGGAATCAGGAATATCCAAAAACTCGAGTGCTGATTTTTACCGGATGAGTGCTATTCCAGGAGTCTGCACCACGTCCCGGGAAGATAGTCTCCGACGGAGAAGCAGTGCAGGAAAAGAGCAGGTTTTTGTAGTGGTTTTTAAGAGAGTCCCGACCCCCCCAAAAAAACCGGGTGTTCTCTCATCTCATCATGTCGGGCGGGATGCAAACAGAAGGGTCTTTTTTATGTTATTCCGAAGTGCATTCTTTTTTATCGCGGTGAGATGTTGCCAGGTACAGTCCCAGGTACACACAATCTTTTTTTGTAAACGTCGGTTCTTCCGCGATTAAATCAATCAGTTTTGATGTGGAAATAACTTCCCCACTGGCAGAAGCCTCCACTAATTCGCATAACCGGATTATCAATTCCTTATGTCGCCTTACGTTCATCCCGATTTTTTCAATTTCCATGCTCAAAGAGGGTTATGGTAGAATCGAGGTGATAAAACAATCCATTTGTTCACGAAAGATGCTGGTTATCGGACAGTTTGAGCGACTCCCAGCCCATCTCCCCACGACTTTCGCCTCCCAAAAGGTGCTGTTAGGGCACATTTCCAACCTCAAATATCAGTCTTTTCACCCTAAAAACCCAGATAATCACGATTTTACAAAAATACCCAAATAAATTCGGTCTTTTTGCCACTAAATTCGAAATCCCAGGATCCAAAAAGGCTCCTTTTGCCAATCAGAGCCCTTTTAGGCCTTATTTTAATGGTGTGACCTTTCCCTTCCCAATAAGAGGAATGATTCGGGGTATCGGAGTGAGCGATATATTCCATACCCTTACCTCATTTTCGAGAATCTGAAATACCTGTCCGCTCCCCATTCTCCCGTCCGCTTACGCCAACAAATGTCCCATCACTTCGTATTTCCACTACCCGGTCTGGCAGGACCCGGAAATACTGCCACATCGCGTGCGATGACAATACCCAGAGTTCCTTTTGGGCAACAGGTACTTTCCGGCAGATACGCGAAGCGCCCGGGCCTCCGAGGAGTATTTCCTCTCAGCATCCTTCGGCCCCTGGACCCTGGCACGCATCCTCTTCACCTTGACAAGCACGATGGATAGTGGAGAAAAGATCATCAGATCGTATGGCATACCGCTGGTGTCAGGTAGTTCCACGACACCACCCCGTCGCTCTGCACAGGGAAGGGCTTCCTTTGCTGCTTTCCTCGGTGGCCGCCCCCTTGTCATTCCTTATCACTCCCGTCTGCGATATGGGTCCCGTTACTGGTTTCCTGTATCCGGCCTGCCCCTCTTCGGCGCCTTTGTCCTCCCACCCAGTCCCACCGCCCTTCCGCTCCCTCCTGATCGGCCGTGTCCGGATGCTGATGTTGTAGAAATGACAGCGGGTCTTGCGCACGATCACCCGCTCAAGGTCCTCGCGATGAAGGTGGATTGCCTGCATCACGGTGTGCGGGATGAGGAACAAGGGGATGTCATGCTCGATCTTTGCCGGTCGCCGTGGCATCAGGACCACCTCCGCCTTTGTTCCTGTTCTCCGATAATGGGGGGTTGCCGGATGAGGTGTCCGGTCCGGGTGGTCTGGTGTTCTGCAGGCTGGTCTTTGCGATTGGAAAGATACGGGAAAACATTTCTTTTCATTCCTGAATTCGTGGCTGGTAATGTGTGGGTTTTTGTCATGGTTGATCACGAGGTGAAATTGTCTGAAGTGTTCATCTGGTTACAGCGATTCGATGAAATCGGGAGCATACGCTCCTTTCATGGGTGAAAGAACGCCGGTTTTACCGGTAAGCGGTGAGATCCGCAGCTGTGGTCGCTGAGGATCAGGTTATTGGTCCTGAACGGCTGGTGACCTGTCAGGTTCACAGCATGAGACCGGGGCAATCACCGTAAAACCGGCGATTACTGACGATCAGCAAAAAAGGTGTAGAGGGAAAAGATGGGGGAATGGTCGCTGGTCAGCCGGTAGCGCCTGCTCATGTGCAGTGCATGCACGGTTTTTATGGAGATTGCGGGCATGAGGGATTTCTTCACGGTAACGGGTGGCAGGAGCCTGTGTGCCAGGGCCATGATTTTTCCTTTGATGGCGTGTGCTGTCTTCTTTGCCCGTGTTATGAGGTTTGTGAAGAACTCCCGGATCATCGTAATAATAAATCAGGCACCTTTTAAGGATTTAAATAGAGATGACCCCCTCGGTTCGATGAATATTATGTCTGACGAGTGTGCTGCACGGTGCCTGCCCGGATTTACGCTTTTGAGTGGACACCGGTCATATCGCGATGCAGGTCTGAATAAGGAATATCACCACACTTCGAAAAACCGCCTTCCCATGGTTAAAAATATTCTTTTTTGTTCTTTGGGGGAGATTGGAAATCGTACTCTCCCTAAATTTGAGAAAGAATTATCGCTCTTTATGTAACACTGTACAATAACCTATCGCGGATGTGCTTTAATGCTCGTTAAATTCGAAATTTATTCTGATGGCAAATACTGGTGCGGCCGGGGCATCGGTGTCGATATTTTCACGCAAGGGAAAACTCTCGATGAGGTGATGGCAAATATCCGTGAGGCCGTGGAGCTCCACTTTGAAGAAGAACTGCGCAAAGGAGAGAGTATCCGCATCCTCTCAATTTCTGAAACCGAGGTAGGTACTGTTGCCCGGGCTTCCGGTTGTTAGCGGAAAAGATCTCATCAGGGTCTTTTCACGATTAGGTAACGATATTGTCCGGCAAAAGGGTAGCCATGCCCACCTCAAATGTAGTACACCTGCTGGTGAGCATACAATAACTATTCCAATGCATAGTGAGATTGCACCGGTTACATTGAATGATATACTCTCGAAAGTTGCAATCTGGAAAGGAATTTCAAAAGATGAAATGATCCGGATGCTCAAGTAACAACGAATCTGTTAAAGAAATATTATCAGCACCTAGACCCGGGTAGAACCGGACTACGTATCACACCCAAATCCCCAGGAAGAGACTCACCAGAATCTCTGCCATACCTGTCCCTTCCTGCTCCCAAATTTTTATTACCCTCCTGCGTGATAGGGTTCACACATGACACTCTACGTGATGCTCGGGAACCTGAAGAAAGCGGCGTTTGAAAAATTCGACAGCCTTGAAGCACGGGACATGAAAGCAAAAAAGGTCATCGAATCGCTCGGGGGAAAAACAATCTCCCTGTTTTACACGTTCGGGCGGTATGACTTTGTGGCGATCATCGATATGCCCACAAAGGAGAGCCTGGTGAAGTTCCTTGCGATTGTCGGCAAGTTCGGGACGGTCAGGACCGAGACCCTGGAGACCATTTCCCCGGACATGCTCTATACGATTGCACAGGACATCTAAAAAGGCACACGCGAACCACGGATCTAGTGCCCCGCGGGTGAACAAAAAAGCACGGTAAAAAATGGTGGCATGAATACACGACAGGCCGGACACATCAAAAAAAAGTGGACACTTCTTATTGGTTAACACAGAGGCGATCAATGACGAGCCCGTGCTTGATAAATACATCACACCCCAGGCAATAACACCGGCCCATTTTTATTTTTGAGGGTATCCCTGATCGTCCTCTGGCGCAGAAGAGTGCCCCGGGAGGATAGTCTGCCAGTTTGTTCTCCCTGAATGTCGGGCACATTTTACACATGCACTTTTCCAGGTTTTCTTCAGTATCCTCTACGCTCCGGGATTCATCCTTGGGTGCTTTCATGGTATGTTCACACCAAAGGAATAGCACAACTGGAGATTAATATCCTTCCCGGGCATCTTTTCGTAAAGAGGATACAAAAACCGTATGTTGTCAGACTTAAAGCGGCGCTTTGACCGACTTATTTCCAGTGGAGAACTGTGTAGGGGATTTACACGTCCGGATTACCGGAGCAATCTTATAGCATCATTAGGAAACTACCCGGTAGGATTTCCCGGTGCACAGGGGATCTAAAAAAGAAATAAGGGGGGCGGACTATTCGGATAATCACCGGAATCCCGGCGGTGGATAAACAGAAAGAACTGGGCCTGACAGCCAGCCAGTGGGTGAAACTGAAAGAACCCAAAACTATGCTGACAGCCATCCTCGCATCAATTCCCTTCATGGCACTCAACGCTACAATCACCCTGTTGATCGCAGGTACGTTCGTGCCAGTCTCTCTCGAATACTTTGGATTAGCCGGGACCTCGTTTTCGTTTCAGATAGATCTGCTTCCCTTGTTCGGTGTAGTGGGAATACTGGTTGCCCACGAACTGGTCCATTTACTCTGTATTCCGGACTTTATCCGTTCAGATACCACCTTTATAGGAGTAACGTATGGTGGCGGATTTGTGTATACGGAAGAAAAATTGACATGGACACGCTATCTCATCATCAGCTTCGCACCGTTTATCACCATTTCCCTGATTTTGCCCGTTATACTGGGCATGCTGAATCTTCTCTCTCCGTTGATAGTTGGTGTTCTGATCCTGAACTCCCTGGGATCTTCGGTGGATATACTGGTTGCACTGCTTGTGCTTATTCAGGTCCCCCCCGGGCATTTCTGGTTGCAAACGGCAGGGACACGTATTGGAAAATTGATGGATGAGGTGTGAGGGGGGACTTATTTTAAAAGAGCGGTCAGGAAAAATACCTGATAATTCCTCAATACCGATGATACCAGATGTGCTTCTGAACGAGACATTATAACCCCCAGGGCCAAAAATACCGATCAGAGAACGTGAAATGACTCTGATGGTAAAGGAAATTCAGGCAAAAACTATTCTTTCTGTATCGAAGGTTTATCCCTACGTTATTAATCCCTATACCGGTTGTCAGCATGGCTGCTCGTACTGCTATGCACGCTTTATGAAAAGGGTAACCGGGCACAAGGAACCCTGGGGCGAATTCGTCGATGTCAAAATCAACGCCGCTGATTTACTTCGGGTTGAAATTAAAAAGAAGAAGCGGGGGAGAGTATGGGTAAGCGGAGTGTGCGACCCGTACCAACCTCTGGAGGCAAAATACCAGCTAACCCGGCAATGCCTGGAGATACTGGCCCGGAATACCTGGCCTGTGATAATCCAGACACGTTCTCCCTTAGTTCTGCGTGATATTGACATTATTAAAAATGCCCGGGATTTCGAGGTCGGTTTTTCAGTCACCACCGCTGACGATGGAATCAGAAAATTATTCGAACCCCACGCACCCCCGATAAACGACAGGATAACGGCATTAGATGAACTGCACAAAGCCGGCATCAGGACGTATGCAATGATCGCCCCGATGCTCCCGGGAGCAGAAGGGCTCGCAGAACTCCTGAAAGGAAAGGTTGACTATGTGTTGATCGACCGCATGAATTATCACTATGCCGACTGGGTGTACCGAAAATATGGGCTGGAGGACAAGCTCACGGATGATTACTTTTACAAGACGAGCCAGGAACTTGCCTCTTTATGAGGTACATGAACCGTGAAGGTGGTTCATTTTCTGCTAAAACAGAATAACCCGACAGACGTTCCCTTTTTTTACCCATGCGATCCGCGGCAATGTGCCCGGCCTGTAGAATGATGGTATCGTATACACTACCGTGATGTCGTTTTCCTTTGCACCTGAATGCAATTTTTTCTGTTTGTTCCACGCAGTTCAGGCCCCTCACCTGAATAAGAACGTTACCAGCGGTAATGATACCGGGAACCGCCCCTCCGATATCCTGCAGCAAAGCAGGAAAAAACAAAATCCTTAAAAAATTATAATTCAACGGCCGCCCAACCAAGTAACAACAAATACATGAACTTCCCCTGGAATATCCACAAAAAGAAACCCGACACTCCGATACACCATGTTCCGGATAAACCAAAATATGCTTCTCTGGATATCACAGCTCGATATTTCATGCTGGATAAGGGATGTCCGGGGGACTCAAAAACGCTGGTGAAATTTGACGGGTCTTACTGCAGGTGGATTCTCCCGAACAAAAAATGGTTTTTTGATCCAACCATAACGAATGAAGACTGGAAGAACGGATATTTGCGAAGTATACCCCGGGAAGAGGCCGAAAAAATTCTCAACTCCTGAACAAAAAGAACGAGTAAAACAAGGTATCGTGTGCAGCAGGTATTCACTCATCTGTCCTTTTTTCCGCTTCCCGGCACTTCGGACCGGGACCCGACAGGCTGTCAGGTGCTGTCAGGTTTTATCCAATCCCCAATAATGAGTTAAACCGGTATATCACGAATTCCGGCATCTGGATTCAGGAATATGCCGGCATGCGGATATAAGAAGATCTTTTTTTAGGACCTGCAGCACTGCCGGGCGCTACCTGGCCTGGATCGAGAGACCGGCCTTTGCCGGATTAGTGCCCCTTGTATTTTTCAAACACCTGGGCAAACTCTTCGAGCGTCATTTCCAGATCTTCACGGATAATCTTCCACAGGAGACCTTTTGGAATATCTTCACCGCCGTGAACAGGTACTGTAGTATACCTGCCATCATCAGACTTCATTCGTACATGAGATCCTCTCTGGCGAATGACCGTAAAACCAAGCGTTTCAAGAAAAGCAACGAGATCTTATCCTCTTATGACCGGAAGCATTACGCACCAGGAACGATTTCAACCTCGCGGAATCCCACAAATGTATCGAGATGATCGGAGGCTTGCGAATCTTCCATGCACAGCTCGATAACCTCTTTGATGCGGACGAGAGCTTCATCGATGGTCTTACCATATGTGTGGCAGCCTTTGAACTGGGGACACGATACGATGAAGATCCCGTCCTCATCGGTCTCGATAATGATGGGAACATGGATCGATTTCATATAATACACATCATCGGTATTCATGCATTAATTCTTTTTTCATCAGTTTTTGTATCAGCAAAAACAGTGCCGTGATTTAGTCTTTGAGCTCATCACTGAGGGCCTGAATATCAATCGTCCAGCGCATCAGCTTTCCGAAGAGGGGTCCAGATAAAAAACAGGGAGTTTTTTTTAAGAATTCCTGTTTCTCTTACACCTGCGCCAGGGTACCGCCGTTCACCAGCGGACAGGGTACGTCCCTCAAGGACGCTGTTTGCAGCCAGGCTCTTATCACAGCTGACCATGTGACTGTTGCTGATAATGGTCGTGATGGATGTGCCGGAAATACCCCCGGCATCGGAAAGGCTGGTCAGGGCAGAGTCCCCGGTCACGTCTACGTGTTGGCAGCATCAAACGTCAGCGCAGCCGGGTTGATGACACCTTTTAAGCGACGAGCTGTTCCTGAGCGTGACTGCAATGGATCTGATACTGTCCTACCCCTCCCGGCAGCACCATACCGGCACACAGGATCTCCGGTTCAAGAATGAAGATAAAAAAGTGGTGAACTATAAAAAAAATAAGCGTTACCAGCTGACCTTGAGGGCATCTTCAAGCTTCATGATCGGACTGATGTGGGCAACACCAAAACCGCTGAAGGGCCCGACAATCTTTATCAATGCCTCTTCGTCCTGGGCTTCGAATATTGCCACCGATGTGTGCCTGCCGATAACAAGGTACCGGCCGATGAGCTTCACATCTGCCGGGAACTTGAAGTGCTTCCAGAGCTCGATCACCTTGTGGGTAGTATCCGGTCCGAATTTGAACCAAAGAATAAACAGCATATCTCATCACCTCAATCGCATAACTTCCCCGGTCTGCCCTGATCCCATGAACGACTATTCGGGGGAACGCTAAAAACACTGGACCTGTGTCAGGGCATTGACAGGGAATGATTATGTGATCTGATATATCTTTCGCACCACAAAAACAAAAGGGAGGACAGGAGAACGAGGGTATACTGGCATGTAAGCCCGTTTGAGGTGATGATCCTGTTAACCAGCCACAAACTCCTGCAACAGTACTGGCACGATGACCGCTACGATACCGGGAAAGTCCGCGTCTGGTATATTGACCGTGGCTCACCCGACGACCGGTCCAGCGTAAGCGGTTCGGACATCAGCCTTGAACCGTACTACATGAGCATACGGACGCCCGATGATGAGAAACCCGTACCGTATCACCGGATCCTGCTCATCACGTATGCGGGGAAAGTCGGGTTTGAGAACCGGGAGATCCAGGGACTGGCATACCATCTCCTGGAAGAGAGCCGGGACGAGACATAACCGGGAAAAAGAGAACAATGCATAAAGAGTTGCCGCTACATTCTCATTTTGGGGCTTTGTCTCCCTGCAAATCCTTACTGTTTTCCAGTTCACTTCCCGCCTGCTTTTCCATCATCAGTAGCAGGCCACGGATGTGATCCGTCAATTTCCCGGTGAGAGGTGATCCGGTTGTGCTGGCAGTTTCCACATCTGAAATAACCCTGGAAAACGATCGATCAGGATCTCCAGACCGGGTCATGAACAGGCGTATTGCCAACATTAACCCAGCAGTGGCGCCATATTCAAGGCAGAGCAGCGCAAGACTGATGCCTTTTTGTTCAGGTCCGTAAGAACCGTGAGATATTCCCGGGTACCCGGGAACCATTCATTAAGGCGGTCTGCGTATTTCCTGACTGCACGGAAGAGCAGAAATATTTAACGATAACGAAACCAGGCTCTTTTAAAAAAGAGTGGTTGGATAAACGGATACGACTTTTTTTATGAAAAGATTCACGATATTCCCGTCATGAGACTGCGTGAACTGGAGGAAACGAGACAACAGGGTATCGTTCCCCCCATGTTTGCTGAAATATTCCCGGCATTGATCAAAGAACCCGGAATTTTACCCGTTTCCTCAAATACCCGAATTAATACCTTCGAAATTTTTCGCAGTTAACGCCAGATTGATGACCTCACCAGTCCATAATCTCGTTACCGATTATGTCACCCAGAAACTTCATCCTCATCGCAGGTTCCCTGCTCATCCTTGTTGCAATCCTTGCAACGGGCTGCATGAGCACGCCGGCGACTACACCGTCCGCATCGTCAGACTTAAAGAAGTTCAACTCGACTGCCGAGATCGAACAGTACGTGAAGGAATCGATGGCAATCGACCAGCAGAACGGGTACTGCCAGACCATGGTCCCCACGATAGCGGTAGGCACCGGGGTCACCGTTCCGCAGCGGGCGGACCAGGCAAAGGCAGAGATCGCCGTCCCGTCTGCCCTGCCCGCCGGCCTGTCAGGAACAGCCGACCACTCGACGACCAACGTGCAGGTTGCCGGGGTCGATGAGCCGGATATCATAAAAAATGATGGGAAGTATATCTACACGATATCCGGTTCAACGCTCGCCATCATCGACGCGTATCCGGCAGCGGGAGCATCGGTTATCTCAAAAACTGAAATTTCCGATACGCCACAAGACCTCTTCCTCATCGGCGACCACCTTGTACTCTTCGTCACGGGAATGGGTACACCGGAAACAACGCCGCAACCGGTTTCAGGTGCTGAACCTGCCACGGGGCTGGCTATGCCGATACCCCCGTTGCGCTACTATTTGCCCTTCACCCATGCAATCGTCTATGATATCAGTGACCGGAAAAATCCCAAGGTAATGAAGGATTACTCGATTGACGGCGATTATATCGATGCCCGGATGATTGGCTCAACCGTGTACATGGTTACCCGTGAGCAGCTCTACTCCTATTACAGCGACCATGTGGTCGTGCCTGCTCTCCGTGAAGGGACAACGACCGTTGTAACGCCGGATGTCTGGTATTTCGACAATCATGAATACCAGTACACCTTCACCACCATTACCTCGTTTGATGCAGTGAGCGGGAACCGGAACGATGCCCAGACATACCTGCTCGGCAGCGGGAATATTCTCTATGTCTCACCAGATGCGATGTATGTGAGTTACCAGAAATACCACCCGGTGGTCTATCCCGTGAGGGGTGGAATGGAAATTGCCCCGCCGCAGCCGGTTGCCGTCAATATGGGTATGGGCAGCAGCGGATCTGCCGGGGTTGCAACCGCGATTGACGTTGCTGTACCATCAGCGGGAGGGGTGTCATCGGCAAAAATTACCGTCCCACCCGCGGTAATCCCTTCGGATTTCAACTCCCTGACCGAAGCCCAGAGGCAGGCAGTCCTGGATAGCCTCCGTGCCTCCGAACAGGACGCGGTCCGCCGGCAGGAAGCCGACCAGACCACTACCGTTATCCATAAGATCGCGATTCATGACGGAACAATCACCTATGTTGGAAAAGGCGAGGTGCCGGGGACGCTGGACAACCAGTTCTCGATGGACGAATATAACAACAATCTCCGCCTCGCGACCACGTCCAGTGTCTATACCCCTTCCGGGCAATACACCTACAACAATGTCTTTGTCCTTGACGGGAAGATGGCCACGATAGGTTCTTTGACCCATATTGCCGAACAGGAAACGATCTATTCGACACGGTTCATCGGCGACCGGCTCTATATGGTGACCTTTAAGCGGATCGACCCCTTCTTTGTGATCGACCTCTCAACACCGGAAACCCCGAAGATTCTCGGAAAACTGAAGATACCCGGGTACTCCGATTACCTGCACCCCTATGATGCGACCCATATCATCGGTATCGGCAAGGAAACGACGACCAACGACTGGGGTGGTGTCTCGACCAGCGGAATCAAGCTTGCCCTGTTCGATGTCTCTGACGTGGCCAACCCAAAACAACTCGACAAGGTGCAGATCGGTGATGCAGGCTCTGACTCGGCAGCCCTGAGCGACCACCACGCGTTCCTCTTTGACAAGGCAAAGAACCTTCTCGTGATCCCGGTCATGGCAGTAACCGCAAACCCGGTCACGAAAGGGGACTATTACACCACCCGGCCGCAGGTCTGGTACGGGGCTGTACGTGTTCGGCCTTACCCCGCAGACCGGCTTTACCCTCCGGGGCACGGTCCAGCACGGGACGGGTGACAACGGCTATTATTATTACGGAAGTTCGACGTCAGATGTGAAGCGTTCCCTCTATATCGACAATGTCCTCTACACGATGTCAGCAAAACAGATCAAGGCCAATTCGCTGGACGATATCAACACAACCATCGCAACGATCCCCCTTCCTGGTGTCGGGGATGTATATTATCCTGTTCCGATGGAGTAGATACGGTGTTGGATTCCGGTTCCTTTTTTTTAAAAAAGAACGTATTCTTTGCTCAGTCGATATGCCAGGCGGTTGTCGGGTGAATAGATTACCTTATCCAGCATTGTTTCACTGTATCCGGGCAATGGTCTTTTTGTGGCGATCTAAAAGATCATGGAAGAAAAAGACCTTCTCTTCATCTGTCCATTCTGAAAATGGTTTCTTTGAAAAATCTGTTGCAGATCAATTCTGGTCATAGGAGTTTTTTTTAGGTAATGATTTGAAAATCTTTCGTTAAAAAATCATAATGAAATACATGATACGATAATTCATTCAATATAATAACGACCGTTATGTTTTGCACCGATGCCTCGCACTATTTTATTATCTCAATGAAAAAGAGGTAGAGAACAAGGAAGATCCGGACAGATATCACCCCAAATACGCTTTTTCGGGTCTTCCGCCTTTCTGTATGGATCCTTATCCTTTGTACTGTGGCCAGATCTCCATTTTCAGGGAGGGGAAGATCATGTAGGTTATCCGGTCGTGAAGGAATGGCCTGGTTATGGATATGTTCCTGTACGGGCATCCATGACGCTATTTTCAGATAATCCAGAATCCGCATTTCTTTCGTCCAGGCTTGAAGAACCGGTCATCCGGTTTCGGGTGAGAGGTGCTGGTGCCTGATAACCGGGAGAATAAGAAAGAGAGGGATGCGTCCCGGATCGTGAATCGACCTTGTGATAAAACAAAAAAGGGTATGTCGATAGTGTTTTTATCAGCGATCACGCTACAAAATGAATGTGACGATGGCAACAACAACAAAGATTATTACCAGCCATTTTGCAATTTCCATAGTGAAACCGGCTATTCCTTTCATACCCATGATGAAAAACACCAGGGCAAGGATCAGGAAAATTACTGCAAGATAGATTAAGTCAGCCATCTCCAGCCTCACCCACGCTTCTTCTTAATCTCCGATCCGGCTTCATGAGCAGCTATCCTGGCATCAGAAACGGCTTTATGGACACCGATTTTTATATCATCCGATACTTTCTGTGCTTCCTTTTTTCCACCTTTGAGCAGGGAATCGGCAGCAACCTTTGCATCATCATAAGCTGCATGGGCGGCTACATTGGTGTCATCGACAGCCTTGCTTGCCTTCACTTTCAGGTTATCAGTCATTGTCTGGTCATCTCCTTTTCCTGATGTGAGATTTTTTAAAATTATCAGGAACATACAAGTACAGCAAGGGAATGTATATTAAAACTCCCCGTTGTTTGCAAAAACTGAAAACTACCAGGAATTTTTTATTAAAACACCAAAGGATGAGCGAAGATAAAAGAGACTTCAACCTTATTTTTCCATAAAAAAGCAGCGGAAATACCCTGTTGTTTCAGATTCTGCAACGATGGGTTAGATATTTATGACTCACGGTAGTATTCCGGTTCGCCAGAGAGAAGGGGAATAAAAAAAACCGCCGGCAGACAATCCGAACGGGAAGGCCGGCTCAGGCGTAGATAATGCCCGCCTGGAAGCATAGTACGTATATCGTAAGGAAAAACAGCGACACCCATACTCACCTTCCAGGAACAATCACCAGAGCAATTTCATGAAGAAAAGCATTGCTCGTCTGCCCCACGGAGAATGATCGTTATTCCGGCCCTGGATGAACATCAGTCAGCAGGAACTTATCATGAAAGAGTATGACATTTGTGTTATCGGTGCAGGTTCAGCCGGTCTTGTTGCGGCTTCAGCGGCAAACCGATCGGGTGCCAGGACTGCGTTGATAGAAACAGACCAGTTTGGCGGAGAATGTCTCCATTCAGGATGTATCCCGAGCAAGACGTTCCTCCATTCTGCAAACCTGTATTATGCTATGAAGAAGGCCGGGCAATACGGGCTCCCGGTCTGTCAGGCCGGCACGCCGGATCTGGGAAAGGTGATGGGTCATGTACGGAACGTTATCGAATCCATCACCCACTATGAGAACGCAGAATCTTATCAAAAACTGGGCATTGATGTTTATTTTGGAAAAAATCATTTCGTGTCAAAGAATGTCCTTTCCGTCAATGGCAATGAAATGTTTTCGAAGTATTTCATCATCTGTACAGGCTCTTCTGCCCGGGTTCCTCCCGTGGATGGACTAAAAGATATCCCTTACCTTACCAATAAAAATTTCTGGGACCAGACAACCCTCCCCAAAAGAACCCTTATCCTTGGTGCCGGCCCAATCGGGATCGAACTTGGACAGGCACTCCGGAGACTGGGTTCTGAAGTCTATATTACCATGCGGTCCGACAGGATACTGCAAAAAGAAGATCCAGGGATAGCCGAAGAAATGAAAAAAATCCTCCAGGGTGACGGCGTGCAATTCCTTGATACTACTACCGTACTGGGATTTAAACAGGAGAATTCCCGTATCATTGCCCGCTATACAAGAAACGGATCGGAACAGGAACTGGTTGTAGATGTTGTCGTGGTAGCCACCGGCAGAAAGCCAAATATTGAAGCACTGAATCTTGAAAATGCAGGAGTCGAATATGGAAAAGAAGGGATCCTCGTCAATAACGAGCTGAAGACAACCGCAGACAATATTTATGCATGCGGTGACGTAATCGGAAAATATCTTTTCACGCAGGCAGCATCCTTTTATGCCGGGATTGCGGTCAATAACATCGTAAAAGACGAGAAAAAGACCATTTCCGATGGCGTTATGCCATGGGTAATCTTTACCGATCCGGAAATTGCCCATGTTGGTTTGACCGAAGATGAGGCGCGGGATAAATTCGGGGATGTCAATGTCATACACGTTGATACCGTGTTTGGCCGGCTAAGAACGGACAATTCGACAAAGGTTTTTTTTAAGATTATTCTTACCGGAGATGACATTATTATCGGTGCACATGCACTCGGGGCTGGTTCAGGAGAATACATACAGAACCTGACACTGGCTATGCAGGACCATATCACGGTAAAGCAGATTGCCGAAACAATATATCCTTATCCGACTTTTTCAGAGATCGTGAAAAAGGCATTTGCGAGATATCTGAGGACAAAACAGCATATTGATGCCTAATCCGGGGTCCTTTACAAAACTACTCAGGATGAGCCCCCAAATATCCTCCCTGCCGGCGGGATTGTTCACGTCGGGTAAACGACCGACTACCGGTATCTTGAAGTCCATCAGTAGTATCAGGATCAGGGATGATCTTTCATCGCTGGCAGCAGATCCTGGAATTAGATACAGGTCCGGCGCGAAACTAACGTGATGTGAAGTCTGATACGCGGTACTGCAGGAATTTTATTGCAAAATTCGTTTCAAAATCTGTAAATCACAAAACTTATTATAAACTTTTCTATTTAACACTGGGACATAAAAGGACGATTCCCACTGTAATGGATTCGTAATAAAAGGTTATTGTATGTATGATGTCCTTAATGTGCAAAGATCTTGGAATGGATTGTTCCTTTAACGCAACAGGAACAAATGAACGGGAAATGGTGAGACAATTTATTGATCATGCAGAATCCACACATGAAATGTCAGTTTTATCTGCCGATGTCATATACCGGGTAAAGAAAGCGATGAAAAAATAAGGTTCCCAAAATGGGTCACGTTCGAACGGATTCCAAAAAAAAATATCATTATGCTTCCCTGATTTGCGATTATTTTCTTAAGAATAATTTGACGCATGGTGAAATAACAGCACGGGATATCGCAAAATACCATCACCTTAAGGGAGAATCCTATAGATCTATCAGTGCGTTTTTAAATTATTTGTATAGCAATTGCATCAGAAAAGCGGATTTTGGGTTCTATATTGTGGGGACGCAACCTCTCTCTAAATGTGAATATCCTCATAGATTCAGAATCGAACTGATTGATGGAGCGAAAGGGTTACTGTAATTTTGGCTTCCGGGTCCGGGCCATCAGCCAATGGGTCTTACCGTTGGGCATGATTTCTGTAACGTTTAATAGTTGGAAATCCACAGAAAATTTTAATGAAATCTTTCCCGTAGAAACCGATCTGGATTGAATAGTTGAAGAATACGGACTCATGAATCGTCCGGATGTCTCATTGCAGACAATGAGGTAATCTCTCATTTTAGAAGAAGCTCGTAAAAAATAGTAATGATGCACATGATTTCTATCAAAAACCGGTTAATTTCCCGGCTCCAGAGTTTTTCATTTCATTTTTTATAACATTTGCTGATTTTCAGGGTAATACTTATCTGGTCCGGGTTGCATGAATGCTTTGACTGTTAGCAGGTGGATAGTGCTTCGATGAACACGAAACTGATCTTTGGTTTGAAGGTGATTTTTGTCATCACCGTAATCATCAGACCGGTGAGCGAAGTCCCGGATCCCCTGCCAGTCCTGACCGATCCCGGCCGCATTGCCAGGACAACGTTGCCCCGAATGAACAGTTTTTACACGTGGCGTTTACCATGAGTCTGTTTAACCAGTCAATGACTTTGTATGCCGTATCGGGTACTCCACGTATCCATCACCCTTCTGACATGATTGCGACACCCTTACCCAAATCCTCGAAAAAAGTACTTGAGGTACTTGATTCAGGCTGTGAAATGACACAAAAAGACCTAGTGATGAGAACAAACCTGAATCCACGGACCATCAGGTACGCCATAAAAAAGCTCAAAGAGAGGGATGTTCTCGTAGAAAAGTTAAAAATGAATGATTTGCGCCAGATTATCTACCAGGTCCGGTTTACGGGGTCTTCAAATCCCAACCCGCGATAGGCAGGAACGAAAAGTAATGGCGCTCCATGCTTTTCATATTTTGTAACAGAATTTGCAAACAACGGGAAAGACTTTTGAATACCCCCCACTATACCTGCTCTGATACAAGGGGGGATCGAACATACGTACCCGTACGCTAAAAGCAAAGACAGACCAAACGATCGCTGATTCACCCATCGTGGGAAAGACTGATGCACGTTCCCCTGTTACCCTCACGCAGGAAATCTTTGTGGACGCCCATGGGTTCACCTATGAGTCCATACGGTTTTGCGACCTCGACCGCATATGCGACAAGTGATGTGATAGAACATGAAAAGTATACACGACAGAAAAAGTGTCGGACTTTCTTCACCCGACGCCATCAGTGGGAGAGCCCGCCAGACGGGAATCATGCACCCGGATGATTTCAAGGCCCACCTTGCCTGGGTGCTGGCAAAGCAGATCCATAACCGGTGATTATACTATTTTATCTTTTGAATCTGGAGGTGTTATTGTGAAAAAATATGTTGTAGCGGTGTTCCTGATTTGTCTGGCAGTTGCTGCGGCTGGATGTATTACAAATATCCATGGATCCGGATCAGGAAACGTGATAAACCAGACCAGGAGTGTACAGGGAGTGAACCAGGTATCCCTTGAGGGAACCGGTACTGTATTATTAATCCAGGGAAACCATGAATCCCTGACGATTGAGGCAGAAGACAACATTATTCCTCATATCGTAAGCAGCGTGAAGGGGAACAAGCTGGCTGTCAGCTACGATAACACCACACCTTCACCCACCAGACCCGTGAAGTATCACCTTACCTTAAAAGATCTGAACTCCATAACCCTGTCAGGCGCAGTAAAAGTTGAAACCAGCGGTTTTAAAACCCAAAGTCTGGTTGTCTCAACGAATGGCGCCGGTGAAGGTAACATGTCCGGTTTAGAGATCAATAACCTTACCGTTACCTTGTCGGGAGCGGGAAAAATGAACATGTCAGGTACCGCAACCGACCAGACCATAACCATCTCCGGAGCCGGGGACTATCAGGCAGGTACCTTAAAGAGCCAGACCACAACCATCACCATAAATGGCGCAGGTAAAGGGACTTTGAACGTGAGTAATATCTTACATGCCACCATCAATGGAACCGGGGATATATCCTACCTTGGAACCCCTCAGGTGAACCGGCAGATCAACGGCGCAGGTACAGTCAGGCAGATAACCACGTAAACGAACTATCATTATTTATTTTTAAAATCGACCAGGGAATTTGAGTTGAACACTACTATGACGGACAAATTAAAAGTACAGGAAAGAATAGCCCGTGGTGACGGCAGTGTTGCGCCCCACCACGAATCAGCGGATGCAAAAACCCCCGAACCTGAGCCCGCTCCCGGGGAGGGAAAGATCGAGCCCCATGACCGTGAGACCGAGGTTACCACGTCGATCAAAGGTGTGACACTGGTATGCCCCCGGTGTGGAAAACCGACCCTTCATGCAGAATTCCCGGACCATTATGAAGCCTGGACGAAATGTTCGGATTGCGGTTTTTTTATGGGAATGAGCAACGAGGAGTGGCACCGCATGGAGAACAGTGAAAATATCAGTGAAAAAATCAAAAAAATGGCTATAAAGAAGGATTTAGTGAAGATTCAGCAGTGAAACGTTCCTGGATTCGCGATAACGGGATATATAAAATCGTGTATCCGATCCGTTGGTCCAGGCAGCATGAGCCAGAATATTTTTTTTTTAGTCCTGGAGCATTCACCACGAATCTTTATTTTTCTGACGATATCATCCAGGGGTGTCAGATTCCACGTTTCTGACGCAATGTTTTGAGATCAAGGTTCCCCCGGTTTTTCCCGCGATCCTTCCGTGGGTTATTTTTTTTGGGATTTTACTCAAGGTGGGGTGTCTCGCCCCTTTCCTGCTCTGTCTATGCCTGAAATCCTGTCCCGAAACCCCCTATCATTGCACCTTACCCTATACCGTTTATTGATATCCTCGATGGGCCCCCCGACCGAATTGTCTCCTTTCTATTTGATGACACATCAAAGTAAGGAGAGACTTAACCTTAGATTTTTCGGTCGTCGGCACAACCTGTTTTGGATTAGGATTTCAACAGAGCAAATTTTTCTGCTTTTTTGTAAATATTCAGTACCAGGGGAAGGTGAACTGGACCGCTCAGGAATACACCAATCGTATCCAGCCTGTTGTTGGCAGGCTGGATCCCGATAGTGAATACCTGACTCCACCGCTATTTTTTTGAGAGATTTGCGGGTAAAAAATGAATTTTTTGTTCGGTTGCAGTTGTTGCCGCAATACTCAAACGATTACCCGGATGCCTTAAAACCAGCTTTCTTAAAAAATATTTTTTTAGTCTCTCAAAAATATTATATCCCTGAAATTGAATAGTCAGATTGCTGTAACCGGTATGAGAAAACAATCGACCGAATATAAAGGAGGCAAATAAATGCCGGGCACTTTTGCACATATGCTGGTTTTTGAAGATGTTCTAGCGGAACTCGAAAAAGACAAAGACTGCGAAGATTTAGTTAAACTGTTAAAAGAGAACAAAAACTATGGGACAGTGGGCTCCATTGGCCCGGACCTGCCCTATTTTGAAAGCGTCACAAGCACCCTGTATTTTCTTCTGACATCAGGAACAGATGAACCATTCCACCTGGAGAAATGGGCAGGACAAATGCATTCAAAGGATCCAAATGTACTCCCGTTGAAAATGATTGAAATCGCCTGGAAAGAAAACGATTTTAACGTCCCCGGGTGGGATGACATTTCCAAGAGGCAATGGGCATTTATTATTGGATTTCTCACTCACATTGCCGCCGATCAGGTAATTCATCCTTATATAAATTCAATTGCAGGGCAGATATACAGGAGTAAAGAGAGCCGTCTGAAACACGGCGAATGCGAGACATACCAGGACGTAGTATTGTACAATAAAAAGAAGAGCAGGAGGATTAAAGATGAAAAATTGAAAAACTGGATCGATGTATCCGTTCGATCGAAAAGAACAGATCCATTTTTCAGTGTATTTTTTCAGAAAGCATTTATTGATGCACATGGTGTCTGTCCATCATATTGGGAAATCAAAAACTGGTTTTTGGGTCTGTCAACCGTTTTCTATTTCTTTGGCCTCTACGGACGGTATATGAATGCAGATAAAGATTTCCTGAGAAAAAACGAGGACTCCCCGAAATATAAAGAATACTGGTTAAAGAATAGTAAAAGTGGCGATAAATCCTATATGGATTATTACCATGAGGCAGTTGAGTTAGCTGCAATTTATGCCAAAACAGCAAATCAATTATATAAAATGAAGCATTCGCAATTCGAAGATCCTCAGAGACGCATGTTTCTGGAGATCGTAAAAAATGCAGATTTAACCAATCCCCTGGATACCAATATTTTAGAAGGTGCAAGAAAAGCGTATACAAAGCATTTTGGGAGATAATTGGTTATTGAGAAATTAAGTATCATTAAATTTTTATTTCTTTACATTTTCAAGAATGATATTGCCGTGTTTATCTCTTGGAAAAGAGATATTGTGAGACGAACAATAGCGATATGCACGCACAAGCTCATGTACACAAGTTGCATAAGATGAGCAATCACATTCCGGTAGCAATCCATCTTTCATGAATTCAAAATCTTCAACAAAAATATCAATTGATTGTTTGTCTGAATGTTTGTGTGATGTCATTTCGCATTCCTGAACCTGGCACAGTATCAGGATTTCGAACAGTCCTGCATGGTTTCTCTCCCCGGGCTCTCCACGATGATTTGAGGTCTTTATGCCTGATTCTTGAGATCCCGGGCATTTGCCTGTATCATCGAGGTATCACGTCCTATGTACCGATGGGGGTCTCCATGTGTTCAGGTTCCTGGAGCCCTGATAATGGGTGGTAGCATCTAAGGCAGATCTCACACCTCCTGGCGGTATTTGTCCTGATGAAAATGGTGTTATTCCAGAGATCCAAACCGTGTATCATATCCATGGGCAATCACCGAAGCACCAAGAAGCGGGGCAAGACCAGAAAGGCTGCTCACCGTCAGCCTCGGCATCGGAAGATAACGATCTACATACTGTTCAATAGGGGGAATGATCAGATCCTGGTTGTTCAGAATAACAGAACCGTCAAGGACAATGGTATCAGGGTCGTAGGCAACAATGATGTCTGAAATCCCCCGGGCATTAATTCTGCCGAGTTCACGAATAAAATCACTTTCGTGAGGGGCTCGTTGTTCCCGGATGGAGTTAAAAACATCCCTGGCAGAGAATATCTGCTGATTTCCGGACAACATTCTTTTTTTCTGCTGCCACTCGTGGAAGAAACGGGGCAGGAACCGGCCGGATGCATATCCTTCCCAGTGACCCTTGCCACCACACCCGCAGGTCAGGTTATAATGGCTGTCCACGAACATGTGCCCCACCTCTCCGGCGTTTCCAGAGCGACCTAAGATTATATTTCCATTTGCAAGTATCCCCGCTCCGATACCAGTCGAGATGGTTAGATACACAAAATTCTTACATCTTTTTCCTTCGCCGAAATATGCTTCTCCCAGGAGACCTGCGCTGCAGTCGTTGACCAGTGCGTACCGGAAGGTTGAACTCAGTTATGAGAGGATCTGAAAGAGGAATTATTTCGAGGGGTATGTTCGGTGGATGTACGACCGCAGTATGTGACCTGTCAACGGGCCCTGCTGCCCCTATACCTATTCCTGCAAACGTCTCGATCTTCTGGTGTGATACCAATGAATGAATTGTCCGGATTATGAGATCGGTAATGATTCCTGCATCTGGCAAATCTTCAGGGATCTCGGACACGCTTAACCGTTCAATGTGTCCGGTCCTGGTTACGAGACCGACCCGGAGGTTGGTCGCCCCAAGATCGACTGCGATAGCGGTATCAAAACGTTCGGTTCTGTCATCGGGTATCATTTGAAACCTCCGTTATACACAGAAATTCACTGTGCGATACTCCCGTGATCTTACAGGAGGGATTTTGTTTTTAAAAACCTATGGAGAGTTTTAAAATTTTTGTTATACCCATAAACCTGATGACAGCCTTATCGCATTCTACGTGTCCGGGCTGCTGGAAAAAGCAGGCTACCGGATTATCGGTCTGGCTTCCAACGGGGAAATGGTGCTCCGAAAGCTCGAAGAACTCAAAAAACCTGTTCTCATTCTTATGGATGTCGGGCTCGCCGGATCGCTTGACGGGATAGAGACGGCACGGCTGGTACGGCAGCATTTTTTTTGTTCCCCTGATCTTTCTTACCGGCTATCTCTTTGGTAGCACGCTCGAACGGATGCGGGAGGTAGAGCCTGAAGGGTATATATCGTAAAACCATTCCAGGAGAAGAATCTGCTTGCTGCTGTCAGGAAAGCCATTGACGGGCGGACTTCCTGATACAGAAGTTATTGATCTTACGTTTTCACTATGTGTCTTCGCACCTGGCCGGGAGTTCAGGAAAAAAATATTTAAAAACAGGAGTAAGAAAGGTATGAAATAAACCTGGTGAAATAAGATTTTTCGTCTTCTTCACTGGTGTTCGGCCAACATTAGTTCAGCAATTTTCGGATCGGAAAAAATACTGCATTCATCGATTTTTATGGTATCCGGCACTCCGTTTTTTCTGAACATGTCGTCGAATTTTTTGTTGGTTTTTTCTTTTAAACTGTCAAACATTTTCGTCTCACCACCTTTCCCTGACCTACTATTACCAGAGTAATTCGCCTATGAGCGGGTGAGCCTATAAAATGCACCTCATATTTCAAAATCTGCAACATGAAACGCCATTTTGCAAATGGTTATTTTAATGTAAGGTTTTGGGGGAACTGTCAATTGAAATGCCGAAAAAATCGAAACCCTCCGCTATTTTTTCTCTATGATCTACTTTGAATAAATTCAGGTTTGTCACAACCATCGTGATTAATCCCTGAGATTTTGCATACAACGAAAGTTCGAACAAATCTTTGCGAATAAAAGGCTCTCCACCACTAAACGTCAATGTCACGATACCGAGTTTTACCAATTCATCGATAATTTTTTCCATTCGCCGGTATCAGGCTCGCTCTCTTTGTTATTTTTCCACGAGTCACAATACCTGCATCGGGAATTGCCGGCAGAGTGCAATGCCGTCATCAAATGTTGCCCCATCCAGCCAGCCCTTTTGTCCCACTACCATCTTCGGGATATAGGAGAGCATGGCAGGACCGCCAAAGGCAGTGATTCCTGACCGGAAAAATGCAAAAAAAACGGAAGCACGTGAAGGTTTTATGGGTCCGGGCAGAGCCGTTGGTTGATCCCTGGTGTACGAGAACGTTGGGTAGTACAGGAGATAAGGATTCGGAACCTGCTGCCGTGCTATTGCACGATCTCACGTGAGGTGGAGTCTCATAAAAAGGTTTAAAAAGAGTGCAAAAGTACCCGGAATATGGTTAAACCCCTGTCCTGTACCGCAGGATCGCGGCTATACCCCCGTATTCTTTCAGGAAGTTCGATCCTTCTTCGGATTTTTCAGAGATGATCTTCGTTTTTGCACCATGCTGGTTGGCAAAGTGTGTCGACTCTTCGATGAGGTCTACCTCTTCATCTTCGATAATCGGATCTGCACAGATTCGGCATGTATGGACCAGGATATCCTGCACGGTCAATCCTGGCACAAGCAGCATCGTCCGTTCATCAGCATGCCCGCATTTCCGGCAGGTAATCCGACGTCGTGGTTTCCTGAGACCTGCCGACACAAGGAGCGTTCCGACTGCACCGGCGGCGAGATTTCTACGGACGCTTTCCTCGCCGGACGCTGCAAGCCCGTCAGCTTTTTGCAGCTCATTCCTGAACCGGTCGAGAAGATCCTTGTCTCCTGAGATATCCTTTCCGCCGATTGCGTTCTGAGCATTGTTCGCGGAGCTCCGCAAGACCTTTCTCATCCGTCCTGGTAACATCAAACAGGCCGATAACCCGCTGCTGGATCTCATGGTGCAGGAAATGACCACTAAAAAAGTCTTCCTTTGTCTGCCCCTGCCCTCCAATCAGTACACCCCCGAACCTCTGGTAAAAGTCTTTTTCCGCGAGGAAGGCAACACTTGCATGGTTTCCGATACGTGAATAGAATTCATTGGCCGCAATCTCCCGCAACCTCTGAAACCGGGCTGACGATTGTCCACCTTTACGTTGTTTTCCTGGGATACTGGAGGTACTGTGTCCGAGGGGTTTTACCTGGTCCCCCCGAAGGGTTCCCCACCATGCCCCGCTAAGATCGAGAACCAGGAGACCGTATACGTTCTTTGCCTCCAGCATCTGCATGAGTGGTTCGAGTTCGAACTTCGTACTACGGCGGAACAGGTAGAGGCCGATGGGTTCGGGGGGTTCGATGATGGTACAGCGGTGATCCGTTTCGTTCTCCGCTGAACCCCCCCGGCAAAAGAGTGCCAGACCATTCACGGGCAGGTCTGCATATTTTTTCAGGTATGCGATGACCGAAGAAAGGGCATCCTGAGCCTGTTGCCGATCCCGGGTATCCCGCATCGTTCCTGACTGTATATATTCCTCTTTCAGGTACTCTGTCACATCGGCGATCGGTTTACCAGGCGGGATGAACAGGGTGATCAGATCCCCACCGGGTCTTTCTTCTGATTCCAGTATATGGAGAGTTGCCCGAAATTCGTTGCGCCCGTCATCGACTTCTGCCATTTCTTTGTATCCTCCTGTCTACCCTTTGTTTCCAGACCCCCTTTGAGAAGATCCCCCGAATAATGAGATCGGGAAACCCGCTTGAAAATTGTTCAACCCGTATCAGGCAATCCTTTTACCGGCAGACTCAGGGTCCGGTGTCTGGTCATATATTTCCTCAACCGTAAAATATACGGCAGCCAGCTTTTCCCGGCGGGCCTTTAACTCAAATCCATGACCGGTACGCATGCGTGTATCCAGCTGATCTGCAATCTCATCATGTTCGTGAATCGTTACCCTCCCGTTTACCTTGTAGGCCGTAAAAGGGGGGCTCTTTTTCCACACACAGATAGATGCACGGGGATCGTGGCATAAGTTTTCCCAGGTCTGCATAAAATAGAGTTCACCCCAGACAATTGTTTCAGGGTTCATGACCATGACTGATTTACCCGCAACGTTGGGCTTTCCATCCCGCCCGGTAGTTGCAACCGGAACGGTATGTGATTCTGTGAGCAGGTGTATCAGATCTTCTGGCATCATAACCATCTGGTATCACATCCATGAGAGGATTATCTCCTGTCATGATAAAAATTGGGAAGTTATTTTTGGGGCTGGTGCCGGATAGTGTGTCACAGGGCTGCTTTTCAGGATGTCTTTTCACAAGCAGCCCTGGTGAACTCCTCGTCTGCCAGTATCTTATAACCGGTCACGACGAGAGCAATGAGCACCGGGCCGAGGATGAACCCGACAATGCCCATGAACGGAACCCCGGCAAAAATGCCGATCATCATGACAACCGGGTGGATTGCAACCCTTTTTCTCATCATGATAGGACGGTAATAGAAATCAATCCACCCGCTCAGCAGCGGGTAACCGATAAGCAGCATGGCAACGGTGCCCCGGATATCCCCAAGGCTGAAGAAATAGAGTGCCAGGATAAGGATCATAACCTGTGCACCGATGAGCGGGACGAGCATCGAAAACCCGATCAGGGAAGAGAACAGGATGATGTCTCCATACCCTAAAAAGTAAAAGAACGGGATGGCAAGGACAAAGGCGATCACCGCTGCCGAGATCTGTACGATGATTAAGGAATATATCGTATTTTCGGTAATTTCTGACAACCTGCATATGGCATTTAAGAGTTTAGAGGAGAGGGCTCCCATTGCGGTGTTCCAGATTGTATCCCCATAAAAGAGCAGCATGGATAACGAGAGGAAGAATATGATGATCGACAGCAGGATCTGCATGATATTGCCGGTCAGGGACAGGATGGTTGCTACCATCAGTTCATTGAGCGTCTGGTCAAAATTATTCAGCTGGGCCTCGGAAAATGTGGGCAGGAACGCAGATAACCGGGTGTGTTGTAATCCGGTTGTCATGGAGAGCGCCATGTCTGCGATGTGTTCCTGGTTATTAATCAGCAACGATGCAGCAAGTGACATGATAAGCAGGATGAGCAACAGTACCGTAAGCGTGATGAATGTTGCTGATACTGAAGGCTTTACGATTTTCCGGAGCCTTTTCTGGATTGGTAAAAGTGCTATCGCAAGAGCAATCGCCCATATGAACACTGTCATCAGCGGCCAGAACGCGATGATCGCCACGATGAAAATGGTGAAAATGAGCAGCCCCAGTTTCACATCTTCGGTGATCAGCGATGTTTCCATGGGTGTGATGTAATGCCTGCCAGATGATAAAACTCTCGGCGGGATGAGTAAGAAGTCTAAAAAAAGAACGGAGGACAGTATCGTATTCCAGAACTATCCTTGTGGAACAGGGAGCCGGATTTTTAAGTCCAGATCCTGGGAAAAAGGAAAATGACCGCGATCAGTTCAGCCCGCAGGGAAAAATACACATCGCAATGTATATTCACGATACCCGGATAATATTTCAGGTACAGATTGTGTAAATGATGGTGTCGACCCTGCCCGGAAAACTCAAAGATCCAGATTCCCGCACTCTGTCCGGCGGGGATATTCATACCTGAAGCCAAACATCATCCCGGGTGTCCTCCTCTTTCTCGTCATCGCGATCCTTTATCTGGTAAGCCGGTACAATTTTGCCCTTTTCCATACCGCGATCGAAGTCTCCACGATTGCAGTTGCCGTTGCAATTTTTCTCCTTGTCTGGAAATCCCGACGCATCATCCAGAACAACTACCTCCTCTTCATCGGCGTCACCTTTGTCTTCATCGCTATCCTCGATTTCCTTCATACAACCGTATACCAGGGCGTTGGTATATTCCCTGATGGGGGCGGTACCCTCTCCACCAGGCTCTGGATAGCGGCCCGGTACATGCAGGCGGTCACACTCCTCGCAGCCCCGCTCCTGATCCGAAAGAAACTGCGTATAGATCTCGTCGTGGTAATCTATCTCGTGGCAGACATCATCATCGTCGCTTCCATTTTCGTCTTCCATAATTTCCCGGCCACGTACATTGAAGGAGCCGGTCTTACCTCGTTCAAGATCATCAGCGAATATATTATCTGCGCCATGCTGGCCGGGGCGGTAATTCTTCTCTACCGGAACCGCGAGTCATTCGACCGGCAGGTGCTTGATAACCTCATTATAGCAATCATCCTCACTATCGTCTCAGAGCTCGCGTTCACCGAGTATTCAAGCTTCGTCGATATCTTCAGTGTCATCGGTCACGTAGTCCGGCTCATCGCCTACTACTTCTTCTACCGGGCGATTATTGAAGTCGGGCAGGAAAAACCCTATAATCTCCTCTACCGGGATCTCAACGAGAGCGAGAAGAAATACCGGGCTTTAAGCGATTTATCACCGGACATCATCCTTGTCCATCGGAGGGGAATCATCCTCTACCTGAACCGTGCCGGCCTGCAGTTTTTCGGTATCAGCAGCAGTGATGAGATCACCGGGAAAAATATCCTTGATTATCTCCACCCGGACGACCGTGCCGCAGGAGAAGTCCGCATTGCCACCATTGAGAACCAGCAGGTCACCGTACCGCTCACTGAAGTGCGGTATGTAGTCAGCGGGAGGATCGTACCCGCAGAAGTCACGGCAGGACCGACCCTCTGGGAAGGAGTGCCGGCAGTCCAGACCGTCATCCGGGATATTACCCTGCGTAAGCTCGCAGAGGAAGCGCTGCGGGAAAATGAACAGCGGCTGAACATGTCGCTTGAGGTTTCCCGGATGGGTATATGGGACCTGGATCTTGTCCGGCATACGGCCCACAAGAGTATCAGGCATGACCAGATATTCGGTTACCAGGATCTTTACCGGAATGGTCCTATGAGGTGTTCCTTTCTCACGTTATCCCGGAAGACCGGAAGGAAGTTGATCGAAAATTCCAGGAAGCGATAGAAAAGAAAGAGGACTGGAATTTCGAATGCCGTATCCTTCGCAAAGACGGTATCCGGCGATGGATTCTTGCGCGGGGCAAAGGGGGATATGATAGTAACGGCGGACCGGTCCGGATGATAGGAATTGTCAAGGATATTACCGAACGCAAGAATGCGGAAGAAGAACTGCGCCACAGGAATGAAGATCTCAATGCTGCAAATGAGGAGCTCACGGAGACCCAGGAAGAACTCAAAGTGATCAATAATGAGTTCATCAAATCAGAAGAAGAGTTGCGAAAAACAACCCATTATCACGAAAACCTGATCAATTACGCCAATGCCCCGATTGTTGTCTGGGACCCGCAACTCCTGATCACACGGTTCAACCATGCGTTTGAAGACCTGACCGGCTGGACTGCAACCGAGGTCATCGGGCAGCGACTAGAGGTGCTTTTCCCCCAACAACACCTCAAATATTCGATGGAGATCATCAGGAAGACCATGAACGGGGAGCGGCTCAGTGTCGTTGAAATTCCCATCCTCAACCACAAGGGTGAGATTAGAATTGTTCTCTGGAACTCCGCAACGCTTTTTGAGGCAGATGGAGTGACCGTTCTTTCAACAATTGCACAAGGCAGTGATATTACCGAACGCAAGAGCGCCGAAGATAAACTGCGTCACAGGAATGAGGAACTCAAAACCGCAAATGAGGAGATCACGGCGACCCAGGAAGAACTGCAGCAGAATCTTGACGAGTTGAGCCGACGGGAACATGAACTGAGTGAAGCCCTCGCCGAAAAAGAGGTCCTGCTTACTGAGATCCACCACCGGGTAAAAAATAACCTGACTGCGTTCATCTCACTTCTCAGCCTGGAAGGCACCTACGAATCCACTCCTGAAGCGCAGAACCTGAAAAAGGATCTCCAGAACCGGGCCCGGAGTATGGCGCTTATTCACGAAACGCTGTACCGGACGAGGAAGTATTCCAGCGTTGATATGGGATTATACCTGAGTACGCTGATGGGGCAGGTCAGCGCTTCGTACACTTCTGCAAAGCATATCAGGACCATTGTGGAGGCAGAGGGGGTGGTAATCGATCTCGCCCGGGCAACGCCATGCGGACTGATCATCAACGAACTGGTTACCAATTCGTTCAAATACGCGTTCCCGGACACGTTTGACTGCAGCAAAGAAAGAAAAGAACCCTGCACTATCCGGATCAGCCTTACAAAAGAGAAAGACCTCTATGTCTTAAAAGCCGGGGACAACGGGATCGGTTTGCCCGGAGGGAATTGATATCATGACCACAAAGTCTCTTGGTTTAAAGCTGGTGAACTTCCTCGCAAGACACCAGCTCAGGGCAAAAATAGAGATTGTACGAAGAAACGGTTCAGAATTTATATTCCGGTTTCCCGAAACCATAAACAATTCCGGAGGATCATGAGCGCTGGTATTATTCTCATAGCTGAAGACGAAGGATTGATTGCCCTCCATCTTATGGAAATGCTGACAGAAGCGGGATACACTATCCCCGATCCGTTCGCTTCGGGAGAAGATCTCCTCGACTATCTTACAAGGTCGACCCGGCCCGATATTATCCTCATGGACATCGGGCTTGGCGGAAGGATTGATGGGATCGAGACCGCACGGGAGGTGAAGAAACGATACACCATTCCTGTCATCTTTTTAACTGCTTATTCGGACCAAACCGGATGGAAGAGGCCCACAGGGTTACCCCTTACCAGTGCCTCATGAAGCCGGTTATGCAGCATGACCTCCTTGGTACCCTGGAAAAAGCACTCGGTGATCGTGCCCCGGCAAAAAGATCTCCGGTGATGTGAAATGCGACACTACGGCTGGTGAAATTTTGATACCCGATGTCCATTTTTTGCAACAATCCGGCATATCCGTTATTTTCCGTGCATTGGGATACGCATCAGCGGTTCACCGAACCAATGCAAAAAGATGGTAATGTACTATCCTCTGCCCCATCCGAATCTCCGAAATCCCGACAGTGCATATATTCCCGGTATGAAAGTATACGGCACGGCATATCCAGCGTTTCTCCAACCACCGGAAAGATCGACGATACGCTCTGGAAAACCCACGTTCCCTCGCTGCTGCCAACCCAGGTACCGACCTGCGAAGAGTGCAGTGAGTTTGAGGAACGGACCTGTGCAGGTGGGCGGGATACCGTAGAATGTTTCCTGGCAAAGGGTGTGGCAGGGGAAACGGAAGATGAGCACAAACAGAAGAAGCGGGACCCGATGCTCGGCCTTGGTGTAAAAAGGGCCAAAAGTCCACGGTACGGCAAAGCCAAAAGACCAGTTAAAGATGTGAAGGTAAACTGCAAGCTGATTATTCATAAGACCGGAAAAAAGGTCAGTCTTTACTAAAAACTATATTCTTATGTAGTGAGAGATTTCTCTAATTCCTTTTCATTTATTCCTTGATATTTTCCAAATCTCTTACGATCTTCTGTGTAATGATATCAAATCGTGTCATGGTTGAAAATCACTACTGGTTTACAAAGATACCCGATAGTCAAAAAACCCGGCTCCCCGGACTGTGACTCCTCCGTCTTCTTTTTACGGGTTGCTTACGAAATCCGATAAATAGTCTCACATCCCAGTACCTTTGCATTCCTGTTTGTCGCGATGGATTCTGTGGAAAATATTTTAAAAAAATACTGGGGCTTTGGCTCATTTTTACCGCACCAGAAAGAGATCATAGAATCCGTCATCGAAGGAAACGATACGCTCGCGATCATGGCAACGGGCGGGGGGAAATCGCTCTGTTACCAGGTGCCGGCACTCTGCCTTGGTGGCCTGACGCTCGTGATCTCTCCCCTGATCTCGCTGATGAAAGACCAGGTGGATGACCTCAATGCACGGGGTATCCCCGCTGCAGCCTGGAACAGCTCGCTGGATTACCGCGAACGGTTGGCGATCGAGAACAGTCTGAAAAACAATACCCTCCCCCTCCTTTTTGTCTCCCCGGAAAAATGCATGCAGCCGCATTTCCTGGATTCTCTTAAGGGTTCTCAGGTACGCCTTATCGCCATCGATGAAGCGCACTGCATATCTGAATGGGGCCATGACTTCCGGCCGGAATACCGCCAGCTGGCCGTCCTGAAAAAACAGTTTCCGGGTATTCCCCTGGTTGCATTGACCGCCACTGCTATTCCCCAGGTGAGAACTGATATCCGAGAGCAACTCGGGCTCACAAATCCCCGGGAATGTATCGGCAGTTTCAACCGGCACAACCTGCACTACCGGGTCATTCCGAAGAAAAATTCCCTGGTAACGCTGGTCAACTACATCGGACAGCATAAAAATGATTCAGGTATCGTATACTGTTTCAGTAAAAAGGAGACCGAAGAACTCTCGGGAGAACTCCGCAAACGGGGATATCACGCCCTGGCCTATCACGCCGGCCTCCCAAAACCGGTGCGGGGGAAGGTCCAGGACGAATTTATCCACGACAATGTGAAAATTATCTGTGCAACCGTCGCATTCGGGATGGGTATTGACAAACCCGATATACGGTATGTCATTCATTACGACATACCCAAGAGTATAGAATCCTATTACCAGGAAACCGGTCGCGCCGGGCGTGACGGCTTAGCGGGAGAATGCCTCCTTTTCTATAGTCGGGCAGACGCACATAAAGTCCGGGTCCTGCTGGAAAGTGACGGGTCCGATGAGCGACACGCCCGCCTTGCACTCAAAAAACTGCGGGATATGACCGGGTATTGTGAGTCCACGCACTGCCGGAGGAAATACCTGCTCACCTATTTTGGAGAGGAGTATGCACAGGAGAACTGCGGGTCGTGTGACAACTGTGACAATCCAATAGTGCAGGAAGACGGTACTGAAACCGCCAGGACAATTCTTGAATGTGTCAGGCAGTTACCCTCGCATTTTGGCATAGAGATCATCACCGATGTCCTTACGGGCTCAAAGAGTGCCAAAATCAGGAGTTACCAGCTCGACAACCTCCCCTGCTATAATTCAGGCAAAGGTCACAGCAAACAACAGTACCAGGACCTGGATTCATGAACTCATCCGGCAGGACTACCTGTCGCGAGAAGGTGATAAATATCCGGTTATCCGCCTCTCACCCCGGAGTATGGATGTGCTGAAGGGACAGGACCGTGTCATGCTCCCGGTTCCGGAACGGCAGATATCCCCGGTAACAGCACCCCGGAAGCAGGATGACGACACACCGTTCGATGAGAAATTATTTTTGCATCTCAAAGATCTCCGGAAATCCATTGCAGACCGGGGACATGTCCCTCCGTATGTCATATTTCATGATAAGAGTCTCAAAGAAATGGCCCGTATAAAACCCCAAAATAACGAGAGTTTCAGGGCTGTAACTGGTGTAGGAGACCATAAACTGGAAAAATACGGCCCTGAATTCATTGCTGCGATACAAGCCTTTCATGATGGCCCTTAAATGAGAAGTATCAATAAACCTGTGGTGAGATAAGAAGAGGATCAGGAACTGACGATGAAACACGGTCCCCGTACACCCCCGGCAAAAAACACCGACGAGTACCTTGCAGCCGTCCCGGAAGAGGAACGGGCGGTCCTTGAAACCCTTCGCAGGACAATAAAGGCGGCTGCCCCGGAGGCAGAAGAAGTCATCAGTTTCGGGGTTCCTGCTTTCAGGTATCATGGGCCACTGGTCTTCTTTGCCGCCTTCCCCCACCATTGCAGCCTGTACGTATGAGTAAACCGGTCCTGGAATTATTCAGCACAGAGACTGCGTCCTGGGATACTTCCGGGACAACCATCCATTTTTCACCCCAACACCCGCTTCCCGCACCGCTCGTTACAAAAATCGTCAGGGCAAGAATACAGGAGAATGAAAAACGTCCCGGCACGCGACAAAAATAACCATAACCAGAACCAGGCGTTTTTTTAATAATACACTGTCTACTGTGACAATGTGTAAAATTTACTCAGTCTGATTCCGGAAAATCCCCCCTGTTTTTACCGACGAAAACGATTCCATTTGCTACATAAATGTCAAGTCTAATAATGGACGCTTCGAGCCCCCTGTCACCCCATTACTCCTTGATTACTCTACTATTTGCTATCAGAACGCTTCTATGAGCCTTCAAGGAGGATTCCAGAAGAACCCTGAGCCGCTCCTTTACGCTTACCCTCCCTTCATGGGGGAGGGAGCGTGGCAGGATAGCCCCCTTGAAAGGGGGACGGGCAGGTATTGGGGCATCTCAGTTAATCCACCTGCCCGTCCGGAGCGGAGCGGAGGCGTATCATATCCCTGTGAAGAGAGAAATAACAGGTGCCAGATATTTTTTACCCGTCGACTATGTGTTGTTTTTTTGGCTTTGTAGAAATGTTTTAAAAAACTTAAACGCTCAATGGGGGTTTCACCCCCGCCGCCTGGCTCCCCCCAAATGCGATAACTCCTGAGAATGGTTATACAGCACTATCGCGCAGCGCAGGGGCGGTCAGGGGGGACAGGCACTGTCCCCTCCTTCATATTCTGTGCTTTAATTTTATACTCTGATAAAAATGAATTCTACAGAGTTGTTTTTTAAAAAATGTGTTATGATACTATCCCGGGTAAAATTGTGTTCCCGATGGTTCGTTTTTGCACCAGTCCGGTATAATTATCCTGGTCGCTCGTTCCTGCTTTGAATACAAATCCCCCGGTTTGCCTCACTCACCTTCCAGCTTCCCCTCATCTTATATATCCCCGAACCGCTCATACTCCCGGTATGAAGTATACGGCACGGCATATCCATCGCTTCCTCGAAACGGGAAGGATCGACGCTACGCTCTGGAAGAACCACTTCCCCTCGCTGCTGCCGACCCAGGTGCCGACCTGCGAAGAATGCACGGAGTTCCAGGAGCGGACCTGTCCCGGTGGCCGGGACCCGGTCGAATGTTTCCTGGCAAAAGCACCGGCAGCGGAGCCGGCCGGGGAGCCTAAGCAGAAAAAGCGGGACCCGATGCTCGGCCTTGGTGCCAAAGGGCAGAGAGCCCATAGCACGGCAAAGCCAAAAGACCAGTCGAAGATGTAAGGAGTAGTTCAAGCGAGCATTGGGATACATGGCCAGAAATTAAAATACAAATGATATTTATATAACGTAAAATATTATTAAGTGTGGCACGGAGTGACACATCGTATCTTTGGTTTTTTTGCAGAATTACCCTTTTGGGAGCAAATTGTAATTGTTATAATTATTGCTTTCGGGGTTTTTTGTATTGTTTATTTTTTAATTGCTCAACCACGGTTATACTATATTCCTTTGTAAGTGGGAAGACCACAATTAAAAAAAATCACCGTCAACAATGTAGTCATTAAAAAAAATATTGCAGGAATACACCTCCACCCTGTCGCGCTTCCCTTCCCCGACACCGGAAAGAATTCAGCACGTGCTGGTACCCGGCACCTTCCAATGCAAATCCTGCCATTATCTCTCTCTTACGAACCAATCCCCATACCTTTATTGCCCCGGCAGGATAACCAGCGTTGAATGACAACAGAACGGAAAAAGAGTACCACCACCGGCATAACCAGAGGGGCCTTTTACGTCCCGGCCGGGTTACTTATCGGCCTTGGGATCGGCATGCTCGCCGGTTACCCCGGGCCGGGCCTGATGATCGGTCTTGGGCTGGGTTTCATCGGGTCGGCGATCCTGAAACCCAAAGGATATCCCGGCAGTGATACTGCTGCTCCTGCCGGGTATGGCAGGGTCCCGATGGATGCCCGGCGCTCATCGGGATCTTTTTCATTATCCTTGGTATCAGTATGGTCTGGGCACCTGAGAATTTCTGGCCGTATATTGGTGCCGGGTTCCTGATCCTTCTCGGGATCTGGTTTGTTGCCCGGAGCTTCGGAAAGGCATAGGCATCCCCCGGGAATTCACCCTGCCCTACAACAAAAAACTCTTTTTTTAGATACTCCGGATCGTAAGGGCGATATACGAAAACTTCCCGGTCCTGGTTACGGATGATGGCCAGAAGAGAGGTGAAACCTTTGGGGGAAAAGAATTGGATTTAGGAGGTGTTGTAGGAGGAGGTGTGTTCATCATTTGTTGTTCTTTTTTCTTATTTCATGAACAACCTGTAAATCCAACTCTGATAAGACGAGGAAGTGCAGGGATATAAAATACCCAATCGCTCCTGGTTCACACAATAAACCAACCGGTTTGAAGATGTATTCGATTGATTCAACCTGGATCTGTGTCCTGATAGCGTACAGGTTACAGCAGGCGGACTGCGGTACTGGTGTACCGGACTATGGCTTCTGCCCCCGTTTTACAAAAGCCTGGTTGCCGTGGTGTCATATTCACGTAGTTGTGAATAAGGGGCCGTGTCGTGATGGTGGAAAGAATGGCGGCCGGACCTAAAAAAAACAAGGGAAAAAACTAAAAGTATTGATGAACCGGCAACCGGCAACCCGTATCAGGTGCACGGGTTAATCCTATCTGCAAACCTACTCTTTAAGTTCCAGCCGGATACCCCCGACCCAGCCTGCAAACACATTATACAGGAATGCATGGACAGCACCCATGATGAACCCCATGATCACGCCAAATACCGGCATGATAATGAGGAGTACAATCCCCCCAAATGCTCCAAAACCGGGAGCAAACCGGCCCAGCATTGCCGCTGCAAGCATGCCGTAGAAAATTCCCCAGACAATTCCCATGACCAGCCCAAACAGGGCACCAATCTTTGCAACGGATAGTATATCGATACTGTGTAGAACGGGCATATGTGTCCCCGGATGTGTGTATTCACGTTGCTCTATATTAAGTATGGAGCCCGGTGCAGGCAGGATACTACTTCCCCCGGTATCAGTTATCCCGCGTCACCCATACCTCAACACAGGAATGCGGTTGTGATATCCGGGTTTAAATCAAGCCCGTGTACTATCGCACAGGAACATTTTTGTTCCTTCCATTCCCCGCATTAATACGCCCCGTTTTCCTTTTCCACGAACCTGTGTCCTCTGTTTCCCGCTCAAAAAGTTTTATAATCAAAGTCCTTCACCCCGTCCATCCCAGGTTAGTATGTCAAAGGGCCCTGCGACACCATGAACCAAAACCAAGGAGGAACTTTCAACATGGGAGATTTCATACAGAATTCACAGACCAAGAATGCAGTCCGCATTCTGGTAAACCCGATTGCAGACATAGCGGCGTTCAACCAGATCGTCCAGACAGTTATCGCGGATAACCCGTTCGGGTGTGTAGCGTATATGACCGCCGGTACCAGCTTCCCCCGGTTGAGAAGACCCGGGAGTCTTACACGGTGAAGATCGTGTACGAGGACAGCAATGCAAAGAACATTGGCAATGACTCGGCGAAATACAACACGGTCGCCGGGTTCAATGCAGGTGCAACGGCACTGCTGGCAAGTGCAGCGAACATCGCTGCACACAGCGGCACCGCGGTCCGGGACAGCGAACACGAGACCTATACCGCGACACTGCGGTGTCACGATGCAAATGGTGAACTGTACTTCGTCAACTTCAGCCGTACCCAGGTGACCCTCACCTCGTACTCTGACGATGCGATCCGGTCCACTGTTGAGACCTGGGCTGACACGGTCCCTGCACTCGCCTGATCCTGGTGGGAAAGGAGAGGTATCCGGGCCGGGAGGGGAGCGGCACAAAAAGCCCCCCTCCTTTCCCGGCTCCTTTTTCCATCATTACGGAGGATCGCCATGGACACAGAAATTATCGTGATTATTGGTGGAGTGGTGCTCCCGCTCTACCCGATGCTGTTTGCCATCTACCAGAAGATTGGCAGGTACGATGAGATAGTCGAGGAGTTCAAAAAACTCCGTGCTGAACACGACAGCTGCAAGGGGACGTATCATGGGAAATAACCCTGCACCAGGACCAGTCGCGGAAGTGATCGGGGTATTCCGGGGAAAATCCGGGGGGTTTGAACCGCTCACTCCTGACAAGCTGCTTACCTCTGATGAAGTACGCCGCAACCCGATAGTCTATATCCTGGACCTGAATTCCAATACGAGCAACGAGAACCTGATCATCGACGTTATCTATGACAACCTCTCGCCCCTGCGGCTGCAGGACCTGCGAAGGGGAACCGATATACCGGGGGGAGTCCGCTTCTGGCCGGACTGGTTCGATATCCCGCCCTATGAGGAGATGCATGATATAGATGGGCGCCTGCTGTATCCCCGGGCACCGGGCATTCACACGGTCCAGATCCGGACCGGCTGCCGGAAGTTTGCACAGATGGGAAGGGTACGGGATTTCAGCCCTGAGAACGGCGGGTATACGAGCCCGGTCTTTGAGATCAGGATCGCAGAGGACGGCAATGTTTGAAAACGAGCTGCAGACCCGGTGTGCCATCTGCGGGACCGGGATCCTGCTCGCCCTCGTTTTTGTGCTGGCCCGTCTCCCGTTCATCCTGCTCACGGTACCGGTTGCGGTGCTGTTTCTCGGCATCGTTGCGGACCCGGAAGAGACCCATGCGGTGTGGTATGGGGTGCTGAACACGCTTGGCATCTTCGATCTTTCAGTCCTGGATCCGGCAGAGGTAGCGAATTACGCTGAAAAAAAACATTACTTCTGGTTCGGTGAGGTAAGCACTGCGGCAGTCCTGGCCGGAACCTTTGCCGTCCCGCTGGGGATCTACCTTGCAGGCAGGGCGGAGATAACCCTGGCATTCATCGGGGCTGCTGTCCTGTTCCTGCCGCTTTTTGTATTCATACCGAAGCTGGTTCAGCGGGCGATGAAGGTGGACACGGATGCGGTTATCGATTCTTTCGGGAAGAACGAACAGATCAAAAAAGTGTTCTGGACCCTGTTTGTTGCATTGGCCGGGCTGGTGATGGCCCGGGTTGTGGACCCGGTGACCGCTCAGCAGGTGGTGGGGATGCTTACGGGGATGTGTTAAATTTCCAGCGCAGTACGAATGCATAGGGAAAAAAGTATGAAAAAAATAGTATATCCATTAATTTTAGGACTGGTGGCATTTGCAACCGGTGCAATATTGAGCTGCTTCATAGAAGGGAAGATTAACTGGATACCTACTTTGGGACCCGCAATTGGTGTAACCATTGTGGCATTTTTTTTAACCAGATCTAAATAATCTACCAATCATTTTTGTAACGGCTGGTGCTGGCCCGGGTCGTGGACCCGGTGACCGCTCAGCGATAGTTGGAATTATTACAGGGATTGAGGTGTAAGATGGTGGGGATTTTTTCCCGCCCATTTTTTCCATCGCGTTGTGTGACCCCCGAAACATTCCGGTGTGCATTCGCCCTTTAAAAATGCAGACTTTATTGGGGGCTCTGATGAGGGTTCTACGTAATGGGTAAATATTTCCCGGACAAGTAATTGCACAGGGTTTGAACATGGGTTTCATGGACTGGATGGATTCGAAAACAAAAAATCTTGACGGGCTGGATATCGGGTTATTAAAGTTAAGTGTTTTCTTTTTTACACTGATGTTGGCAAAACTTTGGGCACCTCTGCTTTCATTGGAGTGGTGACCGGTACGCGCTGGTATTCGTGTTTGCAGGCATAAAGCCAACCTATGATGTATTTAAAAGCAATTAGGGATTACACGGAGCGGAGTTAACCTTAGCGTCCGAAGGTAAATTCAAGATTAAAATTTTTCAGCGGGTATTGCTGTCCCGTTTATCACGGCAGAGGATAGTGAAAGGATAGAAGACAGTAAAACAGGTATGGGGATCCGGACCCTGAGAGAAAATAAGCCCTATACAGGCTCCTTTTTCCCCTACCCTCTCCGGGCCAATACCGGAAAACCCCGGATTATCCCCTTTTTCAGTTCGTGTGGAGAATAAGCCTAATTTTCGCCCTGTTTGCCAAAATACGTCAGAATTACACCTCACCTATTGGCCGTCAAAGGCCATTAAATTGAGATTAATTTTGCCACTTAATTTTTACCCCATCCGGACTACGGAAAGGCTGCCAGAACATGAATATGAGGGTCGATTTTTTCCGAAGTGATGATTTTTCCCAAAAAACCTGGCAGGAGAAAATTTGGTTCTTCGACACAGGGATTCAAAAAAAGGGGGCAAAGAAAGATCTGTCCGGGATCACTCACCCGTATCATTAATACTCAGCAAGAAAAAGGGTAACACATGTCAGATACCACGGACCGGCCTGTCCTGAAACGCGAGATCGGTCTCTTTGGCGCTGCAGCTCTTGGTATCGGAGCGATCATCGGCTCTGGTATTTTCATTGTTACCGGTATCGTAGCCGGGGTTGCGGGCCCGGCAATGATCTTTTCTGTCATTATTGCCGGAATTATCGCTATCTTCTCAGCTATGAGCGTGGCCGAACTGGGCGCCTACATCCCGGAGGAGGGTGGAACCTATGCGTACGCACAAACGCTCATCTCCCCCTTTGCCGGATTTATCACCGGCTGGATTTGGATCTTCTCGAATATCTTTGTCGGGGCGGCAGTCTCGCTGGGATTTGCGCATTATTTTGTTACAATCTTCCCGGCAGTCCCGTTGAAAATAATTGCCGGTGTGATCTGTCTCATTTTCATCATCATCAATTATCTCGGGGTCAAAGAATCGGTCCTTTTCAATAACCTCCTTGTCACGGCAAAAATCCTGATCCTCCTCTTCTTCGTGGCGTACGGGCTGGGATTTCTAATCCAGGGCAACTTCACCCCTCTTGCGCCGGAAGGATCGACGGGGATCCTCAGCGGGGCAGCCCTGATCTTCTTTGCCTATACCGGGTTTGCACGGGTCACCCTCATGGCCGAGGAAGTAAAAGACCCGCAAAAAACCATCCCCCGCTCCATCTACCTTGCACTTGGCATCTCAACGGTTATCTATCTGCTCGTGAGCATCATTGCTATTGGCCTTGCCCGGTGCTCCGGCCCTTGCACACTCAGGTTCTCCCCTTGCGGATGCGATCGGGATTACCGGCAGTTCCGGGGCGATCCTGGTGATCTCACTGGGGGCGATGATCGCAACCGCAAGCGTGCTTTTAACCACTATCATGGGGATATCACGTATCGTCTTCTCCATGGCCCGCAGCCATGATCTCCCCCCGCTGTTTGAAAAGATCCATCCCCGGTTCAATACACCCCATTACGCCATTGTGATCACCGGTGCCGGTATGATCGCAGCCCTCCTTCTCGCGGACCTTGCGCTCGTCGTCGCAGTCAGTACGTTCGCCATGCTGCTCTACTACCTGATCGCCAATATTGCCGCACTCCGGCTTCCCCGGGAAAACCGAAAGTATCCAAAGGGAGTGCCGATCATTGGTGCACTGAGCTGTGTCGGGCTCATCGCATTTCTCAGTTCGGCTTCATGGATTATCGGCTGCATCGGTGTCCTTATTGGGGGATTATGGTTCCTTTTCCGCAGGAAGAATGCCTCATGACCCGCAATGCGCATTCCATCGGGTTTAATAATCCGGATATACGGTGTTATTTAGGCACCATAAGGAGGAACGAATACGATAAAAATGGCATTGGGCACTTGGGACGATTAGCATAATCCTCCTCCTCCTTATCCTTTTACCGGGGACCGGAGAGAAATCTGTCTCAAACTTGTATATCATCCCTGCAGGGACCTTCAGCCGTTCCATGAAATGAATGTCCCGGTGGAACAGAACGTGACCGGCAATAAAATTCCGGAAATACCGGACAAGGTAAATTCAACGGCACTTTCAATCGCGGGTTATTACCTGGGACAGATCGATTGACGTCGGCCAATGGAAAACCCCGCAATCCATTCTCGAGACCCGGGACGGGGGATTCATGGCAATGGTTGTTCCGGGATCCTGAAAAAAGACACCCTATAGGGACAGGTTCAGGGGTTTTTTGCCGCGTTGATGCTGTCAATCAGTGCGTTGATTTTCTGATCGTTCCCGATATCTTTCCTGGTCAGCACGAATTGTCCGACAATGGAAACCCCTTTTGCCTCGAGGGCTTTTTTCAGTATCGGGACCGTGTCTTTTGCCGAACTCCCGCAGGTTGCAAAGAGTACGGCTTTTTTCCCGTTACACCCTTTGAGCGCTGCAACTGCCGCGTTGGTTGCCGGTGTGGCTTTGAATGCCCAGACCGGTGTGCCGATAACGAGCAGATCAGATGCGGACACATCGATAATTTCCGGTTCGATCGGGTCGCACTCCTCCTTCATCGCACGGTAACATCCCAGCGTATACGCGGTGATCGGGGAGTATTTCTCTTTGGACTTCACTTCTACGAGATCTCCCCCGCAGGCCTCCTGGATCTTCTCAGCAATCCCCCGGGTAATTCCGGAATACGAATGGTAAATGATGCTTGTTTTCATAATTTGAGCCTTCGCAAGAATTTTCCTGTATTAGTATAAATCGATCCGGTTTGATTAAAATAAAGGTATCCACGGGTGAAATTCCCGGGAATAAAAAAGGGAAACCGGGGAATGGTTAAGGTTCGACAATGACTGTGCCTTTCATTGACGGGTGAATCGTGCAATGGTAGGCATAGGTCCCTGGCTGGGTGAAGGTGAACTCGTAGGACGCTCCTTTATCCAGTGAAGGTGAATTGAACGTGACCGGAACCCCTCCGTCCGTATCGATCTGGTGAACAGCCTCGTCCTGGTTCACCCAGGTGACCGTAGTTCCGGTCCTGACCGTAAGGGTATCAGGACTAAAAGCAAAATTTTTGATCGTGATTACGTTCGGTGCTGCGGATGAGGCCGGAGTTGCCGGTACGGATGTTCCCTGATCCTGGGTGGAGGTGCAGCCTGACAGCGTGCAGGCGAGGAGCAGCATGACCGTGCACGCTGACCAGAAAATAACGCGGGAGTATGATGCCATAGTCTTTTACACAGCAGTAAGGAATAAAAGATTTTCCTGCCGGGTCCGGTAAACGTATTCCGGGAGAAAGTCCGGCAGGTGCACACCGACATCCTCATTCCGAGAAGTGGTGGGTAAGGTTCATCACGTCGCGGTACGGAATAACCCCGACAATCCGGTTCTTTTCATCGGTTACGGGAAGTGCCCGGAAATCATAGCGGGCAAAACTCTGCGATGCCTCTTTGAGTGTGCTGGTTGTGTTCAGGCTGATGACATTCTGGATCATGATATCCTTCAACAGTGCCCGGTCATCGGCCTGCAGCAGTTCCTTGAGATCAATAACCCCGAGAAGGGTGTCCTGCGCATCCACGACATAAATATACATTATCACATCTTTGCCCCGGGCATGGCGCGGGTAATCATTCTGAATATACTCGACCGGGGTGTCCGGAGAAAATGAGAGGATCTTCTGCGTGGTATAGTGGATGACTTTCTCTTCCTGTTTGCCAAGAATCGACTGGATTTTTTTTGCATTTTCACGGTTCAGGGCTTCAAGAATATCCTGGGCTTCCGAAGATGGCAGGACGGAGAGGATATCTGCGGCCTGGCCCGGGTCATATCGTTGATGAGCTGGACCACTTTTTCCTTGCTCAGGGACGAGATAATATCCCGCTGCACATGGGGTTCGATCTCTTCTAAAGTATCAGATGCATGCTCACGTTCGAGCGAGGAAAAGACCATGACCCGCTGGTCGTGATCGAGTCTTCGAGAATATCTGCAAGATCGACCGGGTGAATCTCGGCCAGGGTCTCTTTTAAGACCTTGAGCTTGACATCTCCTTTGAAACTGCTTATATGCAAAGGGAGCGGCTGGATATACATCCACGAAATGACGCCACTGTCCCCCGGTCCTTCCCGGGGGGCGAGGACCGGTGAGAGGAAACCCAGCCCGAGACGCCGCAGTCGTGCAGATTTGCTGGTATCCACCTCAGTGACGTAGAGTTTTGAACTCCGTTCAACAAGCCGGATATCATAGACGACTTCCACTTCAGCTTCTTCGGTGTCAAGCACTTTCTTGTCAAGGATATGGTCCCGCAGCAGGATCGCATCTTCCGGGGGTGAGCTCTCAAATTTTTTCAGCTCGTCACTATCAATGACCAGCTTCTGTAGTTCAAGCGTGGTCATGCGTTCCCAGGGGACGAGCAGCGGAGGGTCTCCATAGGGACGGGTAATGACAAAATTTTTTACCTCGGGAAGCTTGCCCGTCTCGATGATCATCAGGTCAGAAAGAGATCCAATCTTTTTGTCATGCACGAAGACCTTTGCCCCAAGCATTTCGCTTAAGAGAAATTTCTTTTCAGCCTTCTGCGGTTTTGCATTTACGGGATTCGTTGCCATAACCATCGTTCCCTCATGTCAGTAAGGTGAAGAATTTATAGCCAAGAAGCAGTACCAGCAGGATCAGGTAGATCCGGAGGAACAGGAGTGCGATCTTCACGCTGCGGGACATCCTGATCCGCGGGGTTTCGTACTTCCTGTTGATCGCGGTAATCTTTTCCGTCAATGTCCGGAGGTACACTGCCTATCCGGTTCCCCAATATCATTTCAACTGTCACCATGATTGCACCTTTTTACCCCTCATCTACAAAAACCACTCCGGGAAGAGCGTGGTAATTCCATAGAGCGTGGACAGGACGATAATTGCAACCACAATGACCGTCCCGGCAATGTTCTGGAGTGTGGTATTCCTGTACTTCCCCATAATCTCCTCGTTGTTCAGGAGCAGGATCAAAAAAACCAGTGCAGCCGGGAGCAGCGTTACGGCAATGACCTGTACAAAGAGCGTGATCAGGACAAGGGGAGCATCCGGCACGAGCACAACTCCCCCGGCGGTAACCAGCGCGAACAGGTAGCAGGTATAAAACCAGGGGGCTTCATGGACCTTCATGTTCAGGGAATGTGCCCACCCGAACACTTCGCCAAATGCCCATGAGCTGGCAAGCGAGATGCAGATCGCTCCCAAAAATCCTGCATTGAAGAGACCGATCGCAATGCACGTACCCAGCCAGGGGTTGGTAGTCATGATGATGCTGGCTGCCTGTGCTGCACTCTCAACTTCAGTGCCGTAGAGCACAGTACCGGCCACTACCACTAAAAAGATTGCGACCAGCACCGTGAACGCTGACCCGATCAGGGTATCCATCTGGCCCCAGGGGATGTCTTTTTCCTTCATCCCCTTATCAACTACTGCACTCTGCTGGAAGAAGATCATCCAGGGGGCGATCGTTGTCCCGATATTTGCCATCAGGAAAAAGAACAAGGTCCCGTTAAACCCTCCGGGGAAGTGAGGGACCAGTCCCATGCTCAGCACCGTACCCACTGAAGGGTGCACAAGGAAGGCAGCCGGGATATAGATGATGTTGAGGGCGGCAAACAGGATCGCGATCTTTTCCCATGTCCAGTATTTTCCCTGCAGCACCATGAGCATCATGACGACCGATACCAGTACCACGGTAAGCACAGGTGGAACATGGAAGATAGCGAGCGCTGCTGTCATGCCAATAAACTCGGTAACAAGCGTAAGCCAGTTTACCAGGGCCAGGTCGAGAAATGAGAACCAGCCCCAGAATGATCCGAACGCATCGAAGATCGCTTCTGCATGTCCCCGTTTGGTAACCGCACCCAGTCGTACGGTCATTTCCTGGACCGTGTAGGCAACCGGGAGCAGCAGCAATAAAAACCAGATCAGGCCATATCCATACCTGGCCCCGGTGACGGTATAGGTCGTGATGCCACCGGCGTCATTATCGGCAAGCATCACGATAAGCCCGGGTCCGGCAAGAAAGAGGTATATCTTAAGCGTCTTGATAAACCGGCGATATTTGTAAAAAAAGGTTGATCCAATGTCCGTTTTGAACACCCCCACTATTTTGTTACATTCCTAAAACCCGTCCCTCCTTATCGCGAATTCCCCATAAAATCAGGACATTCACTGCTCCTGTTGCCGGTAGCTGATCTCAAATCTGAGTGGGTATTTATACTATCTGGTGCCGGTCAGAAAACAAACACCGCAAAAAAACTATCCTGCGGGTTTTTTAAAAATCAACCCGAAAAACATTATCTCTTTTCATAACCGGTTTTCTCATTGAGTTTTTTCTCAAGTTCCCAGACAAGGAAGAGGTCAATATCGGCATAGGTTTTCTTCCCGACTTCAAACGGGTTGTCCATATCCTTGATCAGCAGGAGGAGGGCAGTCAGTAGCATACAGAGAACGGTAAAGAGGACAAGCCCTTCGTAATAGGGATCGAGCTTGACAAAGAACAATAGAATAATTACGCCGGCTGCAGCGAGCTCTGCAATTGCATAGGCTGCAGGGATGAAGGAAGTCTCCGCGATGGTCTTGATACGATGAGAAATCCGGTCAATATTCGTCATTTCAGTTTTTAGTTTTATGATAAAATTCGGAGGAACATTCAGGTCAACAAGCCGGGCAATGTCTGCATTGATGGTATCAACGGCATTGTCCATCTCCTCCATGTTCCATGCATTATTCCGGAAGTTGGTACTGATGCATCGCATCAGGTAAGCGGTACTTTCCTGCATACGGCGAATGAGCATCCTGTCCTGGATTCGGATGAGATCGAGATCGCTGTAGAACGACCGGATTGAGGTACAGATCTCACTGGGAATCTTTTCACTTTCCTTATAATCGGTCAGGGTGCCGGCAAAAATAATTGCGATGGTAAATATCGCCCCACCAATGAACGCCGTGATGAGATTGGTCACTGACAGGATGTCAAAATTCAGGTAATCGAAAACCAGCCGGATGACAAGCAAGGAGAAAGTAATCCCGAATGCTTTGAATATGAGCCCCCATTTAGTCATAAATGAATTCATTTGTCCTCCTTATATATCGATTTATTAAATGACGGGTATCCTGATCTTTGGTACAGGTAAAAGACTGGCCATTCGAACAAGCCGGGGTCTTTAAGGTATTTTTGTTATGGTATCTCATCCCCGATCTCCACTTCGTGCGTTCCAGTACTTATAGCACTCAAACCAGACGACACTCAGGGCACCGGCTAGTATACAAACACAAAGGTCCGCAAATGGCACCGGACCGAACCTGAAGAGATCCTGTAATAACGGGAGGAAGAGGACAAGGGCCAGGCAGCTCAACGTTCCCGCAAAAACCCACAGCATTGCCTTGTTGGCAGTACGTAATGTTGTCAGCAAAGTTTCAGACCATGACCGGTTTGTCAGGATCAGGCAGAGGTTCGCGATCACGATGGTCGTAAACGTCAGGGTCCTCACTTCTGCTGCACCAAAGCCCCTGCTTACTGCATTCATGTAGATGATCAATACAACGGCCAGTACGACAAATCCCTGCAGGAGACTGAGTGCAAGAGCCTTTTTTGTGAAAAGCCCTTCATCCCGGTGCGGGGCGGACGGTGCATCACGTTCCGCTCTTCTTTTTCCGATTCAAACACGATCGAACAGGCAGGATCAATAATGAGTTCGAGAAAAACGATATGCACCGGCAGCAGGACCAGCGGCATGTTGAGGAGCACGGGAATGAGCGACATGCCTGCGATGGGGACATGGATGGAGAAGATATAGGCCATTGCTTTTTTCAGGTTATCAAAAATCCTCCGTCCCAGTCGCACGGCAGCAACAATGGATGAAAAGTTATCATCCAGCAGCACAAGCGACGAGGATTCACGGGCAACATCGGTCCCCCGGCCACCCATGGCAATCCCGATATCAGCGGATTTTAACGCCGGGGCATCATTCACCCCGTCGCCGGTCATGGCAACCACCTCACCGTTGGCCTTGAGAGCATTGACAATCCGCAGTTTCTGTTCCGGAACTGCCCGGGCAAAGAGGGTTGCGGTGCTGATGCGTTTCTTGAGTTCATCTTCACTCATCTGGTCAAGTTCAGTGCCGGTGATGCATTCTTCGGTATGATCAAGTCCGATCTGACGGCCGATAACCTGCGCAGTGAGGGGATAATCCCCGGTGATCATGATTACCCGGATCCCTGCACTTGTACATTCGCTCACCGCGTCTGCTGCCTCCGGACGGACCGGGTCGGCAAATCCTACCAGCCCGAGGAAGGTAAATGTAAAATCATGCTGTCCCTCCGGCAGTTCGGGTCGGGTGAACGATGCTTTGGCCACCCCGAGCACCCGGAGTCCCCGGGCTGCCATCGTTTTGATATCCTGCGCAAGCACCTGACGCTTCTCGTCATTGAAATGGCACAGGTCGCCAATGGCTTCGGGAGTATCCTTTTGCAGCAATGATAAAATCCCTGCCATCAGGAGATCGCCATACATTTGACATTGCAAGGAGGTCTGCGGAGAGCGGGTATTCGGTGATGAGCTCCCAGCCGGTATGGATGTGTTCGGTTCTTCCAAAATCCCCGTTACGGAGCTGGAACAATGCCTTTTCCATGGGATCGAACGGGTCTTTTTTGCAGGCAAGAATGGCAAATTCGGCCAGCGTGTGGCAGACCTCCGCTACTGAATTTTTTCCCGCGGCATCGTGTTCACACATCTGACCGCCGGCACAAAACATCTGGACGGTCATCTTGTTCTGGGTGAGTGTGCCGGTCTTGTCCACGCACAGGACAGTTGCCGAACCAAGGGTTTCTATTGCGGGCACCTGGCGGGTAAGAACATTTTTCTTTGAGATCCTCCATGCACCGAGGGCAAGAAATACGGTCAGGACGACCGGGAATTCTTCCGGCAGGATCGCCATTGCCAGGGTGATCCCCGCAAGGAACCCTTCGATCCAGTTGCCCCGGCTCACGCCGTACACGACCACGATGATACCGCACAGGAAGATACCGACAATGGCGATAGTCCGCACAATCCGGGTGATTTCCCCCTTGAGCCGGGTCTCGCCCCGCTCCACCGTCTGCAGGAACGTGCCGATCCTGCCCATCTCGGTCCGGGCTCCGGTCGATCTGACTTCGACGATCCCCTGGCCCTGCACGACCATGGTTCCGGAATAGACAAACGGCTGGTCGTCCCCACCGGGTCGCCCGGCCTGGAAACCCTCAGCCCATGCAGTTTTCCGGACCGGGACCGATTCTCCGGTCAGGAGCGATTCATCGATCGTGACATTGTTGGATGAGAGGAGGATGCCATCGGCCGGGACCCGGTCGCCTTCGACAAGGATGAGAATATCGCCGGTAACCACTTCGCGGCCCGCAATGCGTTTCTGTTCGCCGTCCCGGATCACCAGTGCACGGGGACTTGAAAGATTCCGGAGTGCTTCCAATGCCGTTTCTGTTTTCTGCTCCTGGTATACCGTGATGCCGATGATGACAACCACAAAACTCATCAGCATGAGCCCCTCGGTCACATCACCGAGGATAAAATAGATCAGCCCGCTTGCAACGAGCAGGATAAACATCGGTTCGTGGACCACTTCAATGATAATCCGGAAAATGCTGCGTTTCTTTGACTCCGGGAGTTCATTGTACCCTTCCGGTCCTGATCTTTCAGCTGCTTCCTCGTGGGAAAGACCTTTGACCGAGTCCAGTTCCAGGACTGGCATTATAAGGTGGCTCCGGAAACAGGCATTCGCGTTTCATACCTATGGGTCATTTTGATTGTTCCAACCTTTTTTTTTGTCTTCGCTTGAATACCAGACATTTGTACTTAAGGAGAAATGTTTCCAATTGTGATGAGATAAGGACTTCGATAAAAGGAAGAATCATTGAGAAATAGTATTGTCTGGCTGCACGATGGAAAGAACCCCGGTAATCTACCGACACATGATCCAATGGACACGAGCAGATGCCTTATTTTTCAAAAAGTATGAGCTGAGAGCCGGACTGGCCGCACTCGATTGAGTATATACCGATATCGTGTTCATGAGTGGAGGATGAAAAGCGGGTGGCGATACTTTAGAAGGCAGGTCAATTCAGGTTTGAGGATATACATAAGCGATTGCCAGCCACTCTCCATGAAAAAAATCAGCCCCGATGTTCCGGTATATGCTGGACAATAGCGCAGTCTTTGCACTCTTCGCATTCGAACTCCAGCGTTGAGTGGAGTATCCGGTACTTTTTCAGCCGTTCCTTGATTTCACGTTTCATCTGTTCAATCGTATCAACATCCCGTTCGCAGGAATACACGTGTGCATCGAGAACGTTAATGTCAGAACACAGGCTCCAGAGATGGACATGGTGCACACCATCCACCCCTTTCACGGTGATCATATCGGCAATGACAGCATCAAAGTCCACCGATTGCGGGGTGAACTGGAGGAGAATCATGACCGTCTCACGGAGTATCCTGACGGCTGAAATCACAATCAGGACCGCGATAATGACAGAAAGGACGGGATCAGCAATTACCTGCCCGGTGAAGGTGATCCAGAGTGCGGCAGCAATCACTGCCACCGATGAGATGGTATCCCCAACAACGTGAAGAAATGCGCTCCGCACGTTCAGGTTATGGCTCCCGTGGAGGAGAAAGACAACCCCCAGGTTTGCGACAAGACCGATGCAGGCTACAAGGAACATAAGCCCGCCCTCTATCGGGGCCGGGTTGAGTACCCGCTGGTACGCCTCCCATGCGATACCGGCGCTCACTCCGACCAGCAGGATGGAGTTGATGAAGGCTGCAAAGATCTCCCCGCGGTGGTAGCCGTAGGTCCGTTCCTTTGTCGGGACCTGAAGAGCAAGGGTCATTGCCCCGAGGGAAAGGACCAGTGAGAGGACATCACTGAACATATGCCCTGCATCGCTGAGCAACGCAAGCGATCCCGAGAGCAATCCGCCGGCAACCTCAACCAGGAAAAAAAGAGTGGTGATGAAGAGTGCGATCTTCAGTGACTTCCGGTAATCCCGATGAGTATCCTGGGTCATGGTATCTGCTGCGGGCCTTTTTCAGCTGATGAGTGTTTTTATAGCTTGCCTGTCCCGCTTGTCAGGTAGTGCATAATCCGTTCGATCACGACCGGGTTTCTGGGCAGGTTGATATGGCAGTACTGGTCTGGTGCCGGCAGGTGTTCTTCCCCATCAGGAGATGCTGACAGGACATCCAGAGAAATCCCCGGAAGTTCTGACTCACGATGCGCTACCACACCATCTCCTTTCAGGGTCGCCCGGTATCTCCCGTCATCATCCATCTCCCAGGTCTTTCCCTTAAACCAGGGGAAGAATCCCGGAACATCCCCGGGATTTCCGGTCACGATGATCCGGTAGGTAATGTCAGGCCGTAAACCAGCTGTACGGAGACTGTGCATGACCGGACTTCTGGGCCGGACGTCCTGAACGATCCTGTCAGCGGCCGGATCATACCCGTGCGGGACAAAAACACCCGAAAGACTGTTAATTATCTCCCCGCCATGTTCCGGATCATTGAAGAGTTCTGCAAGTGCCGAGCCGTTATTGGGCGGACCAAGACCGATCAGCTGCCGCACCACCTGTGTTTGTTCTGCCCCGTCAATGACCTCAAGGAGGTAACGGGCAATACAGGTACCGAGTGAATGGCATACAATATCGACAGGTCCGTGCCAGCCGTTCTCGTCCCGTACTTCCTGCAGGTAATCATGGAATGATTCGGAGATGGCCGGCAATGCCGAACCCTTCATCCGTGTATGATCAAATTTCCTGTACGGGATTTTAGCGGTCTCAAGATGAACAACCAGTCTCTTCCAGACGCCGGGGTAACTATTCCACCCGTGTACGAGAATCACGGGGCAGCGATCACCACTCATTGGAGTACTATTCTCTGCCGTGAACGAAAATGGTATGCAATCGGGTGGTGAATTGCAGGAAAAACGGATTTGCTGAGAATAAACGATCAGGAACGCCCTTTTTTGTCGAAAATATTATTAATATAAAAGTTGATCGCTCTTCATCAGAAACACATTATTCGTTCTCTGGTGTGAGGTACGTATTCATGGCCGAAGAAAAGAAAGCTGAAAAGAAGGGAATGGTTGGGGAATTTATGGAATTCCTCATGAAATACCAGGTTATTGGTCTTGCGGTTGCGTTTATCATCGGTGCAGCAGCGACAAAAATGGTAACGGCGTGCGTCGCAGATATCATCATGCCGGTAATTGCCGTTCTTATCCCAGGTGGTGACTGGAGGACACAGGTTCTTGAGCTGGGCCCGGTAAAATTCCTTGTCGGTGATTTTATTGGTGCGATTATCGATTTTCTCATCATTGCGCTGGTAGTGTTCATTGTGGTCAAATACATGATGAAAGGGGATACCTCCAAAAAGGTCTAATCTTTTTTTGAAATTTTATTCCCGCATAGGGAATCTCAATAGTCCGATGCTTATTCGAAACTCAGATCCCGTCCTTTATCGACCAGTACCCCATTCAAAAAGATTACTACTATACCACGAGAAGGATGCACGTATGGTATCGATTGTATCTACCCTGTTGTCATTTGTTATCACATTGAAGGCATAACCACGGCAATTCTTGCTGCCCTTATTGGCACGGCAGGGTACACGATCATATACTATGGTATAGGTCAGGGTTTGATAACTGCACTGACAGCAGGAATCATCTGGCTGCTGGCTTTGCAGAAACTCTACGCAATCGGCAGGCACAAATCTTTGGCTATTGCTGTTGTGGTATGGATCGTTCCATCCATTGTCGGCTGGTTCCTGACGGCGCTTACCGGTCCGATGTGATAAAAAAAGCGAAGCATTTATCCGGTGAGATTTTTTCGAAACTTTTGAATTTTCACACGTAAGAACCAAGAGGAAATTCAGGTGGCCTTCTCAGGTCACCTGCTATACATTATAATGACTGTTCTTTTCTGTTCTGGAATCAGCAATCGAAAAAAGAACAGGATAACGGTCAAAAAGAATGCATCTGCACAAAAAAGTTGAGATTATCGTCACACCTGCTATCCGAGCAGTCTCTTCAGTTGTGAGATGTGGGACTGATCTCTTCTGACGATCCGTTCAAGAGCGAAATTGATTTTCAGGTAACAATATGGAAGATTGTTCTTCTCTTTGTTCAGCTCTGCCAGGGTCTTCATGTAATGATCGATAGTATCTTTCTCAAATTTAAGATTGGCTGTACCCTGTTCAAACCTGATTAAAGAATATATCGATGGGTAGTGAACGAATACCAGATGTGGATGTTACAGAGATATATGCGAATGCTTATCTCAAACCCGGTTATTTTCCCAGAACTTTTTTCAGGATCCCGCCGATCCCGCTACTACTCTCCTGGGACTCCATCAGTTGCTTTGCCATACCAGCTGCTTCAGGTGATGCCTGCAGTGCCATCTTGGACTGGTCCCCAAGTAAACTTGTGAGGCTCTGTGTGTCCATCTTCTGCGAAATAAACATCTTACCGACATAGCCCATGACCATAGGAGTTGCTACTTCCATCACCTTACCGATAATTGCAGGGGGCAGTCCGGTTTTCTGTGAGATGGCATTCTGGATCGTACCCATCTGGCTCCCGAACAATGTGTTCACCATACCTGATCCCCCGGCAGCTGCCCGGGTTTACCAGGAAACCACCCAGGTTGTCCATGGGGTTGCTGCCTGCCTGACCCAGCATCTTTGTCAGCACATCAGCTCCTCCGGGTTTTGATGCAGTGTTCGCCATAGAACCTATGATCATGGGGATGCCCATACCAAGCGCAGATTGAACTGCCTTTCCGTCTCCACCGACCGACTTACTGATCATGGATAGGTTGTCCCCTGTCGCAACCTGTTTCATGATATCTGCTACAATATCCATAGTGCATTACGATATATCGAAGAGTCCTTAAAGTTTTAGTTTGGTTTCAAAAATTGCATTGAAAAACGGGCGGCAGATGAATGGAACCTCCCGGGGATTCAAAAATCATGAGATTTTTTCAGGGTATTATATATCGTACCTTCTCGATAAGGGCACCTGATCATTATGGCAACATTAGGAGAATCAACAAGTGCAGCCACACAGTCTGCGGGCTCAATAACCGATGCCTTGATGCAGATGGTTTATTCGGTTATTGCGTACATTCCCAATCTTATCGCTGCGATCATCATTCTGATTATCGGGTGGATAGTCGGGCGGCTTTTGGGAAAAGTCATTTCAGGAATCCTCGATAAAATCGGCGTTGACGATGCACTCCTCAAAACTTCTGTGGGAAAGGCGATCGAACCAATCCGGTACCAGTGTCGTGTCGTTCTTTGACCTCATTGTCCGGTGGTTTATCTACCTTATCGCCATTGTTGCGGCCGCCAATGTTCTTCAGACTTGAGTTCCTTACCAACCTTTTCCAGAGCATCGTGGTCTATCTGCCCCACATCGCGATGTTCCTCATCATCCTGATTGCAGGATTTATTATGGTCGATTATTTCGCAGATCTCCTTGAGGCATGGGGAAAGACCCAGGATATCGAGTTTCTGGGTGTAATCATCCTGATCCTGCGGGTGTTCTTCTACTTCATCATCCTCATTCTCGCACTCTCCCAGCTGCTCATCGACCTCACCATCATCTACACCTTCTTGACCCCGATTGCATGGGGAGTGGGGATCGGACTTGGCGCTGGTATTGCTATCTTCATCGGGTTTGGCCTGAAGGACCGGGCTCCTGCGATGATGGACGACCTGCTGAAAAAGCTCGAAAAGTAATCACTCCCCTTTTTTGGAATTGAAAGGATTTCATCATAGACCAACCACCTTAATAAAGGCCGGATTAAACCAGATTTTGGTGAGACTATGACAACAGGAAAATTTGAAGTCTACCCGGACAAATCCGGGCAGTACCATTTTCAGACTCAAGGCCGCAAACGGTGAAATTATAGCCGTAAGCGAGGGCTACAGTTCAAAAGCATCCTGCATGAACGGGATCGAGAGCGTGAAGACGAATGCTCCGACTGCAACGATAGTGGAAGTCAAGAATTAGGGATCAATCTTCACAGTAACGGGCATTGACCTTAATCTGAATTTTCATTTCCATTTTCCTTAATTTCCAGGATGATTTTACCTTGGTCTATTGCCTCAAATTTCCTTTTTTCTTCAGAAAACAGAAATACCCTCCTGTGAAGTCCGCGAGCAGACAGTGCCCGAATGATCACGCGGCCTTGAAAAAGCTCTACCACACAACCCCCACCAGTTTGCCAAATAAACCCAATACCCCAATAATATTATTTAAATTTTTCTTCTTAAATAAAGGCACATCTCCTGTATTTTCTCAAAAGACAACATTTTTTACCTGAATGTGTCATTACGTGACTAAGAATGGGGATTGGAAAATGAGATGGAGAGACGGGCGCCGGAGTGATAATGTCGAAGATCAAGGGGAAGTCGGAGTAAAGCAAGGGAGCAATCGGCGGGGGGATCGGGATGCTTCGTAGTGCTCGCTATCGGATTTCTGACAGGTGCTGATCCGATGACAATGTTAGGTATTATAGTCCAGGAAGGAGGAAGTTCCCTGGACGGACCCATCTGTCCTGTTGACAGCAGCTGATAATGAGTCAGCCGATTTTGTATCAGTTGTCCTGGCCGATACGGAAGATACATGGCAGGTCATATTTCAACAGAGAGGTATGGTCTATCAGCAACCCAAATTAGTCCTGTTCACCGGGGGAGTGGACTCCGCGTGCGGGTTTGCCCGGTCGGCAATGGGGCCTTTTTATTGTCCGGGTGACCAGAAAGTGTATATCGACCTGGATTTTTACCGCGAGTTGAAAAACCAGCTGGGGGCCCCGGGCGATTTTGCCCAGGCATATGTCATTGCCCACGAGGTGGGTCACCATGTGCAGAACCTTATGGGGACATCAGATGCAGGTCCATAGACTCCTGGGACAGAGTGATCAGGTCACTGGCCAACAAATATTCTGTCATGCTGGAATTGCAGGCAGATTGTTATGCAGGGGTGTGGGCAAACCATGCCGGATAGCCAACGCCGGTATATTGAAGAAGGGGATATAGAGGAAGCCATGAACGCTGCCGCGAAGATCGGTGACGATGCACTGCAAAAACAGTCGCAGGGATACGTTGTGCCTGATTCCTTCACGCACGGTACATCCGCGCAACGGATGAAATGGTTTAATCACCGGTTTTGTAAGTGGAGACATCAACTCCTGCGATACCTTCAATGCAGCGGTAGTGTGATCATCTGAACCATCACTTTTGGCTCATTCGGTTCAGGGAAAAGGCAAAAGGGCATTTTGTAAAAGATGCTACCTGAAAATCACTTCCTGTTGGCTAAAGGAAGGGAAATCCTTTATCCCTTTCTTTTCCATTAATTCAGGAATCACCTGGTGAACAATGAGTCTGCAGACATCCTATGAGACGGGGCACCTTAATAAAAATTCCCGGCATTTTGCCCGGCGGATGGAAAAAACCCCCAAATCGTTTATACGGGAGATCCTGAAAGTCACGGAAAGTCCGTCGATTATTTCTTTTGCCGGGGGGCTCCCGAATCCTGCTCTTATCGATGTCGGTGGAATCAGCCTTGCTGCAGCGACCGTGCTCGGGCAGGATGGCAGCACCGCATTGCAATACTCGACAACAGAAGGCTACCTGCCGCTCCGGCAGTTCATTGCAGAGCGCTACCAAAAACGTCTTGGATTGTCTGTTTCACCGGATGAAATCCTGATAACAAACGGCTCACAGCAGTGTCTTGACCTGATTGGCAAGGTGTTCATTGATAAGGGCGATCATATCGCAATCGAACGGCCGGGATACCTGGGTGCAATCCAGGCGTTTTCACTCTATGAGCCGGTTTTTCACCCGGTGAACCTGGATACGGATGGCCTGGACCCGGCCCTGCTGGCACAGGTGCTGAAATCCCACCCGGTAAAATTCTTCTATGGCGTCCTCAATTCGCAAAACCCGTCCGGCATAACGTATACCAATGAACGGCGCCGTAAACTTGCACCGCTCTTTGGAGACACCAGCACACTTTTTGTCGAAGACGACGCCTACAGGGAACTGAACTTTTCCGGAAAAACGTATTCATCCATGCGGGAATTTTTACCGGACCAGACTATCATCACCGGATCATTTTCCAAAATTCTGGCGCCGGGCATGCGGCTTGGATGGCTCGTGGCGCCCATGGATATCATGGAACACCTGGTGATTGCAAAACAGGCGTCAGACCTGCATTCAAATTACCTGTCGCAGCGTATCGCATACCACTATCTCCTCCAGCAGAATATCGATGACCATATCCGGAAAATCTGTACGGTGTACAAGACGCAGTGCCAGCTTATGATCGATATAATCAGGGAAAAATTTCCCGGTTCAGTGGGCTACACGGTGCCGGAGGGAGGTATGTTTATCTGGTTAACATTACCGGATGGAATGTCCTCAACAGAGGTATTCGATGCAGCCCTCAGAGTGGGTGTTGCTGTTCTTCCCGGCACACCATTTTATACCGATGGCGGGGGTGGGAATACCATACGCCTTAATTTCTCCAATTCTACCGAAGAAAAGATCATAACCGGAATGGAACGTTTCTCAGATGTCCTCCGCAAACTGATGTAAAAGTAACGTCGACTGCAGGGTACCTTTATTTTTCCATCTTTTTTTTAAATAACACACAATTGATTGTTAATAATTCAAAAAACAATTTAATTTTGGGTTTTTAATCCCCATAGCAGCACTTTATCACTGATGGTCCAATTCTCTAAATCTTTGACCCGCTAGCAATTGCTGAAAAAACCCGTAATAAGGTTATTTTGGTATTAAGTTGTATACATCTTTCATGCCAGACATTAAACACCCAAAATGTGATCATCCAAAATGCGGTGCAAAAATGCAGCGAGCCTACAAAAGGGAAAACTCTGCTTTTGTACCTTACGGTTGGATCTGCAGTGAGTGCGGTTTATTCAAAAAAGACAATGAGCCACACTAAAACATACGCGAAGACATGAGATTCGCCAGCAGAACGTGAATATGATCTTTTGAATTGGCAAACAAAGCACTTAGTTGACCATATCAATATTTGTTAATAGTCCTTCTTTTTTGCGGATATGGTGCGCCGGGCTTCCGAAAGGCGTATTGCTTATCTCTCTGTGACCAGTAAAAAACAACTTCGCTGCCAACAGGGAAATCCCTTGCAATAGAGATAATCTGACTTTGATTAATAGAGATTACACTCAAACCACACAGTTCGCAATCGATAACCACAAGAGTATTATTCCCTCCAATCGGGGAGATATACTCACGGATATTACCGGTGTATGTCATGCCATCTGAAGTATTGGTAATCTCTTCCGGTATCACTATAACCGGTACCTCCAATGTTTATATATACAAAAACGTAATCCCATGATACAAAAATTGAGACGACCGGACATCGAGTCTTTAGATCTAAAATAAAACAACCCGTTTTCACTTGCCGCATAGAAATGTCCCCCCATCCTCATTATCTCCGAGAAAATGCACTCGAATAATCTGAGAAGCCTCAATTCCAGGAGATTTCCCAAAGGAAGATATTGTATTCTGAATCCTGGTGACTATTTCTTTTTTCATTACACCGATAAGAAACAATAATTTTGATAGCTAGCCCCTTTGCAATAGAAGTATGAAGAGCCCTGATCTATCAGACCATCCCTAGTGTACAGCCCAAGAGGAAACTGGCTGTGCCTTAACGTTTGATCTCCACTGCTACTTCGTTTCTTCGTAGGAAACCGGGTGTCCAGGGAGGATTGTACCGCATCAGGACCCATTCCGTCGGTTCTATACAACGCAGCTTGCCAAATCTTTATTTGAATCTGAATCCCTTATTGCACATCCGGAATTCGTGGAATTACTACAATCGAGCATGGGGCGCTTATCTTACCGTGAAGTATGGCAAGTGGATATGGCTGTTGTGATTGCACCGGACAACGGTTTTGAGATTGTAAAAAAACTCAAGGTCCCTGCCCTTGGACCCCGGGGGCAGCATGATTATGTTCCCGAAATTGCTCCTCACATCAGCATCAGGATGGTGCACGGGGGACATATCAGTCCTCTTGAGTCGCCACAGGAATTCCAAAGATTTGTGCAGGATGTTGTACGGCTGGGCCAGAGAGAGTGACGCAACCCGTTCAGATTGGTATAAATACCCCTTGAAATCAGAAATGCATCAGAGCGTAAAAAAATTAGGTTATTGGTTTTGGTGGTTTCATCAGGGCAAACGCAATGACAAGACCGATAACCGCAAACGCGAGCACGAAAGGAAACACACCCATGTAGGATCCTGTTGATGTTTTAATGAACCCGGCCAGCTGTGGTCCGACGATGCCACCTGCACCGTATGCAAGGAACATGACCCCGTAGCATCGTGGGTAATCGCAGGTGCCGAAATAACTTGCCGTAGCAGTCGGGGCGATGGCCAGCCAGCCTCCCAGGCATCCCCAGAGTACGGCAAACGCAAGGATGTATACCGGCACGGACGGGATCTGCCAGATGAGCAGTGATGCCAGAGCGATCAGTACGAAGGATACCATCGCGGTATTCCGGGGAGTCAGCTTGTCCGTAAGGGTGCCAAAGACCGGGCGCCCAAAACCGTTGAAGACGGCAAAGGCGCCAACGAGCATCGTGGCAAGCCCGGCCTCAACACCGATATCGACGCCAACGGGCTTTGCAATGCCAATGGCCATGAGCCCGGCAAGACAGCCGATGAAGTAACAGGCCCAGAGTGCATAGAATGTGGATGATTTAAGCATCTGCTCACGGTTGCATTCACAGGTGACTGCCTGACCGGCTACCGGGGCAGGAGGTGTCCATCCGGCAGGTTTCCAACCGGCTACCGGAAATTTCAGGGGAAGCGCGAGTATGACGATAAGGATGATAAATGCAATTCCAAACACCCTGAACGTGTTCATGACCCCAGTGGCACCGATAAGGAATCCTGCTATATTGGCCGTCAGCAACGCGGAGAACCCAAACCCGAGCACGGTTAGACCAACTGCCAGCCCCCGGCGATCCGGGAACCATCGGGCTGCAATAGCAACAGGAACTCCATAGGCGATGCCAACGCCAATCCCTGCGATTACACCGTAGAAGAGGTAGAGCCACTGGACAGAGCCGGCAAACGATGAAAGGAGCCAGCCAAGCCCGGTGAAGACATCCGCCAACGATGGTAATGTTCCGGGGACCATATTTTTCGATATATTTACCGGTAAATGGCATTGCTATGGCAAAGAATGCCAGAAAGACCGAAAACGGCAAAAGGATGTCACTAGCGGTGACTGTCTGACCCAGGTCTTTGGTGAAGTAGGTAGTAAGCGGTCCTGACAAACACACTCCACGAATAGATAGAGCCCAGACACAGGTTAATGACCATGCCGAGGATAACAAGCATCCAGCGCCCTTTTTCCGGTTCCATCCCGAATAGTTTTTCCTGTACTGATTCGCTCATTTTTTCCCTCATAAAAATTTGAAGATTATTCCTCCAGCGTTGATATGTCGCCGGGGTCCATGCCCATTTCCTTGGCCTTTAAGACGCGGCGCATGATCTTGCCACTCCGGGTCTTGGGCAGTTTCTCAACAAACTCGATCTCCTGCGGGACGGCTATCGGCCCGAGCGTCATGCGGACATGATACATCAGGTCCTGCTTGAGTTTGTCGCTCGGTGAATTGCCCACCCGGAGGATCACGAACGCTTTGATGGAGTTGCCCTTCATTTCGTCAGGTTTTCCGATAACTGCGGATTCTGCAACCGCGGGATGCGAGACCAGCGAGCTTTCCACCTCAGCAGTGCCGATGTTGTGTCCTGCAACAACGATGATGTCGTCAGACCGGCCGAGGATCATGATATACCCGTCCTTTCCTTTCACCGCGAGATCGCCAACCGTGTAGACTCCTTTTATCGTCTCCCAGTACTTGCGATACCGCTCATCATCCTGCCAGACCGTCCGGAGCATGGATGGCCACGGGGATTTAATAACAAGGAGCCCTCCCGTTCCGGGCTGAACCGGCTCCCCGTCTTTGTCAACCACATCCGCTTCGACACCTGGAATGGGTCTGCCGGCAAAACCCGGTCGCATAGGTTCACCTATCATCGTGGTGATCATGTGCATACCTGTCTCCGTCTGCCACCAGGTATCGAGGATCGGAATTTTGTCCTTGCCAATGACATGATAGTACCACTTGAATGCCTCCGGGTTCAGTGGTTCCCCGACCGATCCGATGATCCGCAGTGAACTCAGGTCGTATTTGTTCGGCCAGCTCTCGCCCAGTTTCATAAACATACGGATCGCGGTTGGTGCCGTGTAGAAGATGGTAATCTTCTGCTCTTCGATTAAGTTCCAGTAGCTGCCGGCATCCGGATAATCCGGTGTAAGCTCGGACATGAATACGGTCGCCCCGACAGCAAGCGGACCGTATACGATGTAACTGTGGCCCGTGATCCACCCGGGATCTGCCGTACACCAGAAGATATCGTGGTCCTTCATATCGAAGACATATTTACTGGTATAATAGGTCCCGACCATGTAGCCACCGCAGGTATGCACGATCCCTTTGGGTTTACCCGTGGAACCGCTGGTATACAATGTAAAGAGGGGATCTTCAGCATCCATGACTTCAGCAAGGCATTCCTGCGGGGCACTTGCCATGATCTCATTGAAATCCAGTTCAAGACCGGGTCTCAGATCAACCTGGGGATCCTGCCGCCGTAACACAATGACATGCTCTACTGATGATGCATCAATGATCGCCTCTTCAACAATTGATTTCAGCTGGATCGTCTTACCGCGTCGCATGCCAATATCTGCAGTAATGACAACTTTTGCTGAAGCATCCTGGATGCGCATTTTGAGCGCAGCAGGACCAAACCCGCCGAATACAACGCTGTGAACTGCACCGATGCGGGCGCAGGCAAGCATTGCGATTACCTGTTCTGGGACGAGCGGCATGTAGATGCAGATACGATCACCTTTCTTAACCCCGATCTTTTTGAGTGCGTTTGCAAACCGCATCACTTTGCTGAGCAGCTGCTGGTAGGTAAAGATGCGTTCTGCTCCCTTCTCTCCCCGCCAGATAAGTGCCGCCTTGTTGCGCCGCTGGTTTTTCACATGGCGGTCAAGACAGTTTGCGGTGATGTTCAGCTGTGCGTTGATGAACCACTTCGCATAGGGGTAGTTCCACTCTTTCACCGCATTCCAGGGCCGGATCCATTCCAGCTCTGACGCCATTTTCGCCCAGAACCCATCCTTGTCAGCCAGAAAATCATTGTAGGCTTTCTGGTAGTCTCCCATCCATGCGTTCTTCTTGTACTGTGGGTCGGGCGTGTACGTTTTCACATCCTCGACGAGTCTGACATTAAACGATTCCTTCATTCTTTTTCGCACCTTTTTCGTTCTGCTTGTTCGATATATTCGGGGAAGGCGGTCTGAACAAAATTCAGCCGGGTTTTCCCTTTGTTCAGCGCCGGAGATACTCTCTCTCGAATTATACCTCACGGTAAGCACGGTTCAGTTGCACAAAGGTTCGTGATGGAACCAGTAAATCACACTTTGAGGAAGTCCAAATCTCTTTTAAGACTTCCAGAAGAAGAGAATTTCAATGATTCTCCTGTTACCGGACTAATTCCTGATATAGTGCCATCCTACGGTTTCATCCCCCCGTTAAAATAATCTATCATGATTAATCATTATAATTTAAAAAACCTTTTGGTTTGAGGGGATTCTTTTCCCAAATTGGCAGTTATGATCGATCAGCCCTGTAATCCCCCATACAAAAGTTCTGCTATGGCTTCTTTTTGAATGACTGGTTTTGGTAAATACATAAGTGCCTTTATCAGGTCGAGGTCTATTTACCTGTTTCTCGAAATTCGTCGGAAAAACCGACCCGCATATTCGCGTTTTGGCAGCCTTTCCGGGGTTTGGATGGGTTAAATTAGGTGGCAAAATTCACCTCAATTCAAGGGCCTTTGGTAGGCTTTTGGAGAGGTGCAATTCTGCCGTATTTTGGCAATCAGAGCGAATATAGGGCATATCCCCCACAGGAACCGAAAAGGAGCATAATACAGAGATTTCCGGATTTATTCGGTATGTGTGGCGGAAAAACGGAGCCCAATTTGGGCTTATTTTGTCGTATTAGGATCCCCCTTTACGACACCTCGAGAGTTCGCTGTGCAAAAGGACGGTTTTCACTATTTCGGATTGAACGGGATATACGATCGAGGGCGTGTCCGATCGTATCATCAGCCGGCGCTATCTCAATGATGTGATTAGCTTGTCGCATCAGCACAGAGAACGTGCGATCGATAGATGGAGCGTACAGGATTACGAGTGACTCGCGGCTGATGTCTTTGAGCATTCCCGCAATCTGGGGCATCATCTCTTCTGCACCATCAAAGAGCGTCGGATCGTGTTCAAGGAGCAGGACCGTGTGGCTCACTTCTTTGAGGATGGTGAAGAGCTGATGGGCCGTGAATGCCCTGCGGACCTCAAAGTTTTTGGATGAGCGGTTGATCGAAGAGAGGAGGCGTGAGTAATTGCCGCTCACGTACAGGAAGAGGAAACGCTGGAGACCTATGTTGTTGTTGAGTGCGGAGATCATCACCTTCTCGGGTGCGATTACCGCGTTGAAGGTGCATGGGTGAAGCGTCATCCCCTTGCGGAGTTCGATCAACATAGCACCGGATCACTCCCGCATTCAGTGAGATAAGGATCAAGGGGAGGGGGTGCGAAAGTGGATCAAAGAACTTTTTCGTTCATCTGGTTTGATAATGAATCAGAATTCCTATTGCAGCACTCTTCACTGATTGTCATATTCCTGCAACCTGGTTCCTTTTTTCGTCATCCGCTAAAAGTTACGCTCTCTTCACTAGACGTTTGTGAAACATGACATAAGGTATATATTCATTGTTGATACGAATATCTGGCTAATCAAGCCAGAGATTCCGAAGCTTGTTCATAGTTGGGAGAGTTACACATGCCAACATTCGAGAAAAAAAGTCTAAATCAGCCGGAAGAAATTAATAAGCCCGAGAAGTTGAAAATGGAGGCTATTACAATCAGAGGTCTTACAATTCGTCGGGTCACTACCGAACCCGGATGGCAGTGGTCGAAGCACTTAAAACAGCTTCAGAAGACCGAAAGCTGTCAAAAAGACCATCTTCTGTATGTCATTTCGGGCAGACTGGGTGTTCGAATGGATGACGGGAAAGAAGAGGTATTTGGCCCTGGTGATGTGGGCTCAATTCCTCCAGGGCATGATGGCTGGACTATTGGAAACGAACCAGTAGTTTGGCTTGAGATCCCGCTCTAGAATGAATAAATTCATTATTTCTCTATTTATTAACTGCACTTTTCCTTTTTTTTGTATGGATTTAAATCCCCATAACAACATACTATTCTCATGGTTCGATTCCTGTTTTAAAAGATGAAATCCTGTCCGCGCGACAGAACAGGTACCACGGTGCCGGAGAGTGCCGGCCAGGTATTCGTGCTCATCAGAACTCCCGTGTGATCACTGGAGCACCAGGGCGATCGCAAGGGTCGCATCCCTGAAAAATCCACGACGCCGGCAGGTGGAACAGCGAATTCAAAGATCACCTTATTAGATATGGTATCAGGCCCATAGTGGCCGGAGTGAAGCATCCCCGGACGAACGGAGTGTCAGAACGGTTTTCCGTAAGTTTACGCGAATCATAGGTCAGCTTTTCGTTTATTCGAAGTTTTCAGGTGCTGGTACACCGATACAGGGATATTTTAAGAAGGAAAAAGCTAAATTGAATCAACCAAATGGGTAGCGAGGTGAATGTATGCCAACGAGTAAGAAACAGCTAGTGAAACTGAACCAGGTGAAGAAGGCCAAGGCAGAAGAGCTCTCGAAGCAGGCGGCTGCGGGTAGCCAGGACGCCAAGAAGAAGCTCGAAGAAGCTCGAGAAAAAGCGCAAGTGAGTTGCCTGAAATCTGTCTCGCTCATTTTTTTTTGGTTTCCGCGGCTTTTGCCGGGTCTTTTGGCAGAGGCATCCTTAAACGAAATTACCTTCACCCGATATGAAGCACCCCACACGAAAATTGGAGTTCCTTTATTCCTTCGCAATTCGGGTAGAAGTGCTCAAATTTTACTCCTTCTTTAACCCACGTAGTAGTACCGCGTTTTTCGCTTTGGTTATTGGATCTTTGCTTTCCGGGCGCGAAATCTCTCCTGCCCGAAATTCGTCTGCAATATCCGAGTCTGCGGTATCGCATAATCTTATGATAAACCACGTGATTTTTTAGATGAGTCACCAGCCATATTTCCCTACAAGCGCGTTCGGTGTTTTTTATTCATATCCTCATAAAAGGAATTCTGCAGGGCCCGTTTTGTCACAGGGTATACTGCAGATCGTACGTATTGGATATCTTCTGCCACTCCACGTACTCGCTCTGGTTAAGAAATCCGCGCATTCTCTCCAGGTGCCAAAATCTTTTTGCGTCCCGGTATTCTGTACTTACATCCAGGACTCTGTTTCCCTCGTTTATCCAAATAATACGCGGGTTTTCTGACAGGCTGAAACCGACAGTCGTTTCAGGAAGGTAGGTTATAATCGTGGGCCGGGTTGTTTCGATAAAGGCATATTCCGTAGAATCAAAACCGTAATCCGGGGAACATTTTACCCCCACAGCCATATGGCTGGAATATTCAAATAAAACAATTTCGTACCCCAGTTCTTTTAACAGGTATGCTGTCAGGATCGATTTGTCTGTCGACGCCCCCCCATTATTGTACAGGGTTTCATAGGGATAGTACCAATTTACCGGTGGTCGGTATGGTTTATTCAAAAAATACGGCATATGCTGGACAAGGCTGATTGCAATCTTCGCATCATCATCCGGATTCAGCGATCGTTTCTTCATTGTTTCAATGAAGGGCTGCAGGTATTGATCCTGGTAGTCATTTTCCAGAAGGTCAGCAATCACTTCATTTTCAGGACCCGGCTGAGAAGCCTGGCGCTCACCGGAGAAATAATCCGACAGTCCGCCGTACGTGGTAAAACTGATGGATTTCCGGTTATTATCTGAAAAATAGGAATATGACAGGGTTTTGGGTGATTGCTGAAAACCGGCACCCGGCTCTGCCCCGGGTGTGGACGTTATATTTTCTGTTTGCACGGGAATTGAATAATTTCCGGGGACTTCGCTGGTATTTGTCTGAGGAGACCCGGTATACGATGACAGGCCGTTCAGTGGTAAAAACTGATAAAAAAACACAAAACTTACTCCTGCCACGAGGCAAAAAATGATAAAAACGATTTTACGGGAACCCGGTTTTAAAAATTTCACCGGTTTTGTGGTATGGGCTGTTCTCCAGTAAGATACCGATACAATATCCCGGTTTACCGTATACTGGATTTTATAATCAAAGGGTTTACCGGAGAATATTTTCGTCCGGGTCTTTGTGATACGGTGTCCTCGTTTTGAGATCTTTTTCATCCAATCGGGTAACTCGTGATAATGGATCTGTTCCCAATCGTCAGGTTGCATTATGGTGTGTATTTCACGGCCAGATTTTTAAAGTGTACTTTTTAACGTGTACTTTATGTAAAAAAATTACCCCAACCCTTTCTCCTCACCTCTTCCTGGCCCACCTTTACCCTTTACCTTGTTTCCACAGGAAATTTCTGGTCTCCTCCCCTCTTCAGGTCAATCCAGGTACGCCTCGACTTTTTCCGGCACACCGGCAAACGCCTGCATCTCGCGACAGGAATGGAGACAAAAATCCGGGCATTGTTTATAAAATCTGTTGTTCGAGCAGAAAGAATATTACTGAACAGATCATGCATGCTAGTATCCAAGGATCAGGTGCGAACAATGCTCAAGGAAATTATTATCTGCCTGCTGGCCCTGTCTGTTTTGCTGTGCGGGTGCACAGAAACACCTCCGGAAAAAACCGGGGCCATCAGAATCACCTCAACACCCTCAGGTGCAGAGGTCTATCTGAATAATGAATATCACGGCACTACCCCGAACACCATCACTGCGGTACCGGTCGGCAACCACACGGTTGAGGTTCGTGAACGCGGGTATAAAAACTGGTCCTCGTCCATAAAAGTAACTTCAGGAGATACAGTAAATGTCTCCCTATCCCTGGTGCCTGTAGCTGCCACGACGGTGACGGCAACTCCGACTATCACTCCTGAAGTGACAAAAACAGGTACCCCGGAACTGCATGTTGATGGCTATTGGGCTTATCCGGCAGTGAGGAGTTATACCAACCCGATCGTACTCTTTGTGCATGCTGATGGTGCCAATGTGGGTACTGCGGATGCACGGGTGGTCACCGCGTCGGCAAACCTGTATTACAACGACCAGCAAGTCTGCTGGACAAAAATTTACTTCGGCACAATAACTGCCGGTGGCCATGCTTCAAAAGACACCACGATGTCCTGCTCGCTCCCGGCCGGGGCAGCCGAGCATGATCTCATCATCAAATTCGAAAATATTGTCGTCACTCCATAACTCCTCCCTTTTTTTTCGAGAAGCGGAGTTACGGGATGTATTTTTTTCAAACCGGATATACCGGACAAGGAGGGTTTCCGTCAACCATAAAAACCGGGTTCTCCTGTTACCCAAAGAATATCCTCTGAAGGATCCTGCTTTTTTCAGGTATCATGATCGGAATCCAGTTTCAGACAATCGTGGAGCGGCATATCGGGGATTCTTATGGCATCTGCCGGTGAACCAGGGCATCATTCCTGCTTCACACCATCTCTCAAACCATTTACCCGTACCTGTCTTCCACCGTGTCGAGTTCGGCAATAACTTCCTGGTCATCCACATCGTACCAGTGCCGGTACGCATCCGCTACGGCAAAATGGTGCCCGCTTCTGATGTTCGGGCAAATAACCGCGTCAACTTCCCGTGCGATCAGCTCCGCAGAAGAGGCAGAAGAAGTCGGTACTGCAACCACGACTCGTTCCGGATGCATCGTCCGGATTCCCATAATGGCGGCAAGCATGGTGTATCCCGATGCAAGACCATCATCGGTCAGGATCACGCACTTTTTTTTCAAGGAAGGAAACGGTCTGCCGGTGGTATACCTCGCAATCCGCTCCCTGATATTCCGGCGGGTAGTGGCGATTGCGCTGTCAACCTCTGCCTGCAACAGTCCCAGTGCTGCACGGAGCGGTTCATTGATCAGCACATGGCCGTCCCAGGTAACAGCACCAAATCCTGCTTCGGTATTACCGGGGATCTGGATCTTTCTCACAATCGCAAGACCGATTGGGGCATGGATTGTCTTTGCGATTTCTACACCGACCGGTACACCGCCTGCCGGAATAGCCATCACGAGCGGTTCTGACACGAGTGGCCCCGATTGAATCAGCGCTCCCAGTATCCTGCCGGCATCATGGCGGTCAGAGAAAACGAACCTTTTGTCCCGGAGAAGGGGATTATCAATGATAATGCCCATAAAGGGATGCTCTGGTTACCAAAGTACATAAGGGTTGCGGGATACAGCCTGTTCTGTAACCATACGATTTTTACCTGCAGAATTTATGAAAATTGTTGAGTTTTTCTCGTGCGGCCCGAATATTTTTAAAGCAAAATGGGTTATCTGATTCTTTTTGCAACAATTTCTGCATATTTTTTCGCATTATCGAGGGTGGGATTGACCTGGTCTTCATTCCGGGTTTCTTCAATTTTTATTATGATATTTCCTCTCCGGAAGATAACAACAGAACTTACATCGATATAGCCAAAGCCTTCATTTCCAAGATTTACGGACTCAACAGCAACATCCGTGACCTGTGCCCGTTCAGTAGTTAATTCCAGCCTGGCTTCTTCAATCCCGGGTATCCGTGTAATAGTCTGTTCAACCAGCGCCCCGTTATTTTCAGAAGCGGTAAAAAATTTGACTGAATATGCATCTTCTGTCTCCTCTGCATCACTTCTGATCCATCCTGAAGGAAAGTCGTTAATTGTCAATGTCATTGAATTCAGGTCCTGTGGTACCAGCACATCGCTGTCTGGTTGCTGAATAGTTCCGGATTCCAGCAGCGGTACTCCGATCCAGGCCACAAGTGCTATTCCCACAAGAACGAAAAATACAATCCCAATCTTCTTTACTGTCGGGTTTGCCGGGTTAATGTTCCTTTTCACCACACCGGGCTCTGGTTTGATTATTGTCCGGGTTCCGGTATTCTGATGGATCCCCGGTATAATAGCCGGTTTTTTAATCGATGGTGTTGCTCCGGATGATTCCTCCGTCAAAGATACGTTCCTGTCATGTTTATTGCGGATATATGCCCCGCACTGCTTACAATAATACCTGCCTTCATCAATGACCGGAGCACCACACTGCGGGCAGTTTTTTGTTGGTATACCTGGCTGGACTGGAGGTATTTTTGGTTCTTCTGATGGGTCCGCCTGCAATTGCGTACCGCATTTATTGCAGAACAATGATTGGTCATCGACAGCCTGGGTTCCGCACTTTGGACAAAATGTAACCATAGGTCTTCTCTCTCTACTTTTTCCCGGTAACTATTGTGGAACGAATGTTGGCATGAAATTAATGTAAAGCGATCGAAATCCCATCAATATCTTTGCGTAAATCACCATTTCAGCCCAAATAGTTTTCCCATGCTCCATAAATCTGCCATCTTTTAAATCGACAGCAGTCGAATTATTATTCCTGAGATCCGGCTACCTTGAGAAGAATTGATGTTTCTTTGGACATTTTTTATTAAAATCATGGTTGCAAAGCAATGCCGCATAGCCAATGTTGATATTGCCTGTCACTGATTTTACTCAATTGTTTAATAATTAGTTTTCATTGAGGAGTGAAAAAATTTGAAAAAATCTTCATTAATCCCATTACTGGGTGTTTTGTTACTATTTTTTGGTCTGATATATCCTGTTTGTGCTGTAGGAACATTCCGAAATACCAATGGCTACTGGAATCTGGATTATAACAATACTGGCCAAATTGATAACTTTTTTTATTTTGGAACCAAAGGGGATAATCCGGTAACCGGTGACTGGAATAATGATGGCACTTCAGATGTCGGAGTATTCCGCCCATCCACCGGGAAGTTGGATCCTGGAAACAACAAAAACCGGTGAGGTTTATAAGAGATTTACGTTTGGAACCAAAGATGATATTCCGGTAACCGGCGACTGGAATAATGATGGTCATTCAGGATGTCGGAGTATTCCGCCCATCCACCGGGAGTTGGATCCTGGAAACAACAAAAACCGGTGTGGTTTATAAGAGATTTACGTTTGGAACCAAAGGTGATATTCCGGTAACCGGCGACTGGAATAACGATGGTACTGATAGATGTCGGAGTATTCCGCCCATCCACCGGGAGTTGGATCCTGGAAACAACAAAAACCGGTGTGGTTTATAAGAGATTTATGTTTGGAACCAAAGGTGATATTCCGGTAACCGGCGACTGGAATAACGATGGTACTGATGGATGTCGGAGTATTCCGCCCATCCACCGGGAGTTGGATCCTGGAAACAACCAAAACCGGTGTGGTTTATAAGAGATTTACGTTTGGAACCAAAGGTGATATTCCGGTAACCGGTGACTGGAATAATGATGGCACTTCAGATGCCGGAGTATTCCGCCCATCCACCGGGAGTTGGATCCTGGAAACAACCAAAACCGGTGTGGTTTATAAGAGGTTCCACTTCGGAACAATGGATGATGTGCCAAAAACACTGCAATTACTTCAGATTTCACCCGAAGCAGCCTTCACCTCTGATGTGCAGTCCGGATACGCACCCCTGACGGTCCGGTTCACCGACCAGTCTACGGGGACTGCCCCGCTCTCCTGTGCGTGGGACTTCACGAATGATGGTGTAGTGGATAGCAGTAACCCGTCTCCCAGTTATATTTATACAGTTCCCGGTGTTTACACGGTGAACCTGACGGTGTCCAACAGCGTTGGCAGTGATTCTGAAATCAGGAACGGGTACATCACGGTAACTCAGGCACCGGTAGGCACCGGAAGCAGCCTTCACTTCTGATGAGCAGTCCGGATACGCACCCCTAACGGTCCGGTTCACCGACCAGTCTGCGGGGACCTCACCGATCAGCTATGCATGGGACTTCACGAATGATGGTGTAGTGGATAGCAGTAACCCGTCTCCCAGTTATATTTATACAGTTCCCGGTGTTTACACGGTGAACCTGACGGTGTCCAACAGCGTTGGCAGTGATTCTGAAATCAGGAACGGGTACATCACGGTGACTCAGGCACCGGTACCACCTGTAGCAGCCTTCACCTCTGACGTGCAGTCCGGATATGCACCCCTGACAGTCCGGTTCACCAACCAGTCTACGGGGACTGCCCCGCTCACGTATGAATGGGACTTCAATAATGATGGTGATTCTGACGGTTATACCGGTAATCCGATGTATACCTACTCAACTCCGGGTACCTACACGGTAAGGCTCACCGTAACCAATAGCGGTGGCAGTGATTCTGAAATTAAATATGGGTATATCACCGTCAACGAAGTTCCCGCCGCACCGGTTGCAAATTTTATATCCAATATTCATTCCGGAAATGCCCCGCTGACGGTCAGGTTCACCGATATTTCCTCAGGATCAGCCCCCCTGGCGTACGCATGGGACTTCACGAATGATTGCGTGAATGACAGTACTACAAGTAATCCGACATTCACGTACTCCACACCGGGCATCTATACGGTGAAACTCACCGTGACAAATCCCCTGGGCAGTGATACCGAGGTTAAAAACGGATTTATTACCGTTACTGAAGGTCAACCCGGTGGATCGCACGCCGGAGTTGCCCTTACCTTCGATGACAACAGCATTGACCAATGGTATGCAATCCGTCCTATGTTACAGCAATATAACGCACGTGTCACATTTTTTGTTACCCAATATCAAAATCTCGACCCGGGCCAGGTCGATAAACTCAGGACTTTACAAGCAGACGGAAATGAAATCGGGTTCCACGGTACCCATCATGCAGAAGCTGCATCATACCTGCAGAACCATTCGCTTCAGGAATACCTGGATTATGACATAACTCCTGGTCTCAATCAAATGAGAAATGCGGGATTTAATGTCGTTGATTTTGCCTATCCGGGGGGTTCGGATACTCCCGAAGCAACGAGCTGCCCTGCAGGGATATTTCGGACACATCCGGGACACCTACTACAACTGGGACGATACGATATACTATGAATATGGCTCAAATCAGGCTTTCATCAAGGGAATCGGGCTTGATGATCTGACCTATGGAAATACTGAACAACAAATTCGTGATGGCATTTTGAGAGCTAAACAGGACGACACAATCCTCATAACGTATGCCCATGTCCCTGTTCAAACCCCTGATGGAGAGTACCAGGTATCTTATAACCGGTTAGAAAACATTTTGAGAAATGTTTCGGATAATAATATGAAATTTTACACGGTATCGGAATTAACCTAGCGATCGTTTCCGGTTATCAGGGAATTCAATTTTTTTTTGTGATTCAGGGAAATCATCCGGCAGGGAATGGAAGGGCAAACCTCTCATACCCCCGTTTTTAAAGCGATAATAAAGTATCTTTTTGTAGTACCGGTGCTCGTGGGAAATATCGGGTGCGGTGACGTCCCTCCTGATGAGGTCCGGGCTGGGATTGTATGCACCCGGGAGATTTTAAAATTACATTCCCGTATATTTTCAGGACCATAGACGTCTCTTCTCCAGCATGGTTGCACAAATCCCGCAATGATGTATTTATGCTCATGAAAAACATACATATCAGGAGTCAGGATAAACTAATACTCCGGGGAGTGGCAGATTTTGGCAGATACAACAAAACAGATGGACCAGCGTGAACTGATGACACTCCAGCATTACATGAAAGAATACGGACAGCAGGCCGAACTTTTTGTCGGCCAGCTGGAACTGCTGGAGAATGGAAGGATGGAGGCACTCGCCGCTATTGAAGCGCTTGAAGGAATGGTCGCCAGCGATGACGGGATTGTCCTCCTCCAGATTGGCGGGGGAGCAAGTGTCAGGGCAAAGGTTATTGAACCCGAGAAAATTCTCCTGAGTATCGGTGCTGAAGTCGTTGTCGAGCGTTCGAATAAAGATGCGGTTGAATTTTTAAAAGAGCGCATCATGGAAATGGAAGCATCACAAAAGAAGGTTTCCGAGACTCTCGATCACCTGCGTTCGCAGATGAACGAGATAAACAAGCGGCTTGAGAGCGGGTACCAGCAGTCAGTAGCAGCCGAACAGGACGAGGATTAACGGGGCATTTTTTCGCATGTTTGGGGGACTCAAAGAAAAGCTTCAGGCGGCCAGGAACCGGTTGGGGACCAGTATACAGGGAGTTGTCACAACCCAGGCACCCCCTTTACCGGAAACGCCGACAGAAGAACCGGTTGCTAATCAGGCTGTACAAAAACCCATCCCTCCTGCAGCACCAGGGTTTGTTGACAAGCTCAAAGTCTTAATCATCGAACGGGAACTGATAGTTTCTGAAAAAGATGTAGCGGATGCACTCTCCGAACTTGAAATGACCCTGCTTGAGAGTGACGTTGCGCTGCCGGTCTGTGATGCGATCATTGCCCATGTAAGAAAGAGCCTGGTCGGAAAGCACAGGAAGATCGGTGAATCTGTTGATGGACTTGTCGTCGGAGCATTAAAAAGCGCTCTGCTCGATGTCCTTGGCAAGGGGTTTAACCTCCTTGAATACATAAAACCCCGTGACCGCCCGGTAAAGATCCTTTTCACGGGTGTCAACGGGACTGGCAAGACCACGACTGTTGCAAAGATCGGCTCATACTTAAAAAAACAGGGATATACGGTTGTCATAGGTGCCGGGGATACCTACCGTGCCGGTGCGATCGAGCAGATCGGCGTGCATGCTGAACGTATCGGTATAAAAATTATCCAGCACAAAGAAGGAGCTGATCCGTCCGCGGTGCTCTTTGACACCGTCCAGTATGCAGTCTCGCACAAGATTGACGTGGTACTTGCTGACACGGCGGGAAGATTCCATACCAAATCCAACCTGATGAGCCAGCTTGAAAAGATTCGGCGGGTGATGAAACCCGACCTGATAGTCTATGTCGATGAAGCGGTAGCTGGCAACGATGCAGTAGTGCGGGCAGCCGAGTTTGACAGGACCGTTGGTGCAGACGCGGTAGTGCTTACCAAGGCGGACATGGATTCCCGTGGCGGTGCGGCAATTTCTATCGCACACACAATCGGAAAACCGCTCATGTTCCTGGGTACTGGCCAGGGCTATGATGATATTATGCCATTTGATCCCGATCAGGTTGTAGAGGATCTCCTGGGAAGTGACAGCTGATGCTCGATAATCTTTCAACTTCGCTTAAGGACGCACTGAAGAAACTTCCCGGAAAAACGGTGATTGATCGTGCAGCGGTCGATGAGCTGGTAAAGGATCTCCAGCGTGCACTGATCTCTTCTGACGTGAATGTAAAGCTCGTCATGGAACTCAGTAAAGCGATCCGTACCCGTTCTCTCGATGAACAACTGCCGAAGGGGACGAATGTCCGGGAGCACGTCCTGCGGATTGTCTACCAGGAACTGGTCAGGTTAGTATGGGCATCGGCCGATGTAAAACTTGAACCCCAGACCATCCTGATGGCAGGACTGCAGGGCAGCGGTAAAACCACGACAACAGCAAAGCTCGCCCGTTATTTCCAGAAGAAGGGGATGAAAGTCGGTGTTATCTGTGCCGATACCTTCCGCCCGGGCGCGTATGACCAGATCTCCACCCTCTGCGCCAAAATCAATGTGCCCTGTTTTGGCAACCCGCAGGAAAAAGATGCAATCAAAATCACCCGGGATGGACTTGAAAGCCAGAAAGATCTCGAACTGATCATTGTCGATACACAAGGGAGGCATGCGCTTGAATCAGACCTTATCCAGGAAATTATCGAGCTGAATGCTCTCACCCGGGCAACCCACCGCTGGCTGGTAATCGATGCAGCGCTCGGGCAGCAGGCAAGCGAACAGGCACGGCGGTTCCATGAAGCGATTGATATCGATGGCGTGATCATCACCAAGATGGACGGGACTGCAAAAGGAGGTGGTGCCATGTCAGCGGTTGCAGAGACGAAGAGCGGTATCGTTTTCATCGGAAGCGGGGAAACCATAGAGGATCTCGAGCGGTTCAATCCTGACGGTTTCATCTCCCGTCTTCTTGGAATGGGAGATTTAAAGGCGCTGGTCGAGCGGGCAGAAGAAGCCATCAAAGCTGATGATGTTGATGTCAACGCGATGATGAAAGGGAAGTTTACCCTCCGTGACATGTATACCCAGCTCGAAGCGCTCAATAAGATGGGTCCCCTCAAGCAGATCATGGGCATGCTCCCGATGGGCAACATGCAGCTCCCCGACGGGGTGTACGATGTCACGAGTACCAAGATGGTGCGGTACCGGATCATTATGGACTCGATGACTCCCGGTGAACTTGACGACCCGTCACTGATCAGCAGTTCCCGCATGCAGCGGATTGCACGGGGTGCCGGTGCTACACCGGATGAGGTCCGGGAACTCCTCAAGTATTACAAAATGATGCAGCGCACGCTCAAAGGATTGCGTGGTGGCGGCGGGAAATTCAACATGCAGCGCTTAATGAAGCGCTTCTCCGGAATGCAGTGAAATGACCTCGTTTGCCATTATCGGGCACCTTGCCCGGACTGACGGGGTTTTTTCCCTCAATGACCTGCCGGGGAGTGGAGGGCGCATGGATGTGCTCTGCCGGTGCGTGAACGCCTCACTCTTCCTGTCGCATGACCTGCGCAGGGATACGGATTGTTATCTGGTCCTGTGTGGTGAACCGGCAGGACCAAAAACAGTCAGGTTTTCCGGATCTACCGTCAGGTCGCTCTCACCTGATGAACGGAGTGCAGGTGCCCTGATTAAAAAAGCACTTGACCTCCCCGCCGGGAGTGAGTTTCGTGACGCAGCACCGGGAATATCTGTGCGGAAAGGCGGGCTTTTACGGCTTATGAGCGAGCATACATTTGGGGTGCTTGACGAGAAGGGAAGCGATATACGATCGGCGGGGACGCTTCCCGGGGCATTCGTTCTCTCCGATCACCTTAATTTCACGCAGGAAGAAGAATCGTTATTACATGAGTGTCCCCGGTATTCCGTCGGGCCGGCGTGCCTGCATGCCGATCATGCGATAACGGTAGTACACAATGAACTGGACCGGAGGAGGTGCCAATGGAAATAGACAAACAGGTAAACTCGATACTCGCCTACGGAGAATGCTGCGACCACTGCCTCGGGAGGTTCTTTGGCAAACGCTCTCATGGGCTCTCCAATGATGAACGCGGGCGCGGTCTTAAGATCACACGAGCCCTTGATGAAAACCTGCCATATACAGAATTTTCCGGCACCTGCTGGATTTGTAACAATTTCTTTGATTCGGTCCCGGTGTGGGCAGATCGTGTATTACAAGCTGTTCAGGGAATCGAATTTTCGACATTCCTGATCGGCTGCAGGGTACCGCCGCTTATTGCTGAAAATGAGGAGATGGTCTGGAGTGATCTCTCGCTCTCTGAACCAGAGCCTTTCAAATCTGAAGTGAACCGCGAGGTGGGAAAAGCGGTATCGGCACGCACCGGAAAGACCGTGGACTTCAAGAAACCTGATATCGTTGTCATTCTCGATCCGTCCTCGGAAGTGGTGGAAGTCCAGATAAATTCTGTCTTTTTTTACGGGAGATACCAGAAGTATGAGCGGGGCATCCCCCAGACCCACTGGGACTGCCGTGCATGCAAGGGGGCAGGCTGCGAAAAATGCAATTTTACCGGAGCACAATACCTGGACTCAGTTGAGGAGCTTATCGGCAGGCCCGTGATAACCGCATTCGAGGCACAGAATGCAGTCCTTCATGGCGCCGGAAGAGAGGATATTGATGCACGGATGATTGGAACGGGCAGGCCCTTTATCCTTGAAGTTGTCGGACCAAAGAAACGTACTCTTGATCTTGCTGTACTTGAACAGGAAATCAACCGGACCGCAGAAGGACGGGTTTCTGTTGCAATAAAACGCTGGAGCGAACGTGCGGAAGTGGAAACCCTTAAATCAAACAAAGCGCATAAAAAATACAGGATCCTGATCGAGGTTGAAGGAGCATTATCAGCGGATGAGTTCGCAAATGCCTTAAAAACCTTACAGGGCGCCACAATATACCAGCGCACTCCCGAAAGGGTCGCTCACCGGAGAGCGGACAAAATCCGTGAGCGAACAGTCCTCGATATAGAGTATGCCGGGGAACAGGATGGCAGATTTGTTGTCGAAATCCTCGGCGAAGCAGGCCTGTATATTAAAGAACTCGTATCGGGGGACGGTGGAAGAACCCGTCCCAGTCTGGCCGGAATTCTGGACAGACCGGCGCACGTATTCAGCCTCGATGTAGTGCAGGTAGAAGGAGTAAATGAGGGAGACTAGATAATGGCACATCATAACGGACCACGAAAGAAAACACGGTATAAATTCAAGAAGGATTTACGAGAGCGCGGGCTTCCTCCGGTAACCTGCGTGATCCGGAAATACGAGATCGGCGACCGGGTGCACATTGTCTGTAACCCCAGCATCCAGAAGGGAATGCCACATCGCCGTTTTCACGGGCTCACTGGGACAATCCTCGGTCAGCGCGGACGGGCGTGGATGCTTGCTATCCGTGATGGCAATGCCGATAAAATCGTCATAGCGCGACCACAACATCTAAAAGCACAAAAGTAAATTCTTTGAAAGGGTATTGGCATGAAAGTGAAGAGTATCATTAGCGAAGAACGGGTTACGCTCCCTGAGGTACGTGGAGTCCTGCAAGGTGTGGAATCTCAACGGATCGCAGCAGAAAAGGAGATGTCCTATGAGTTCCGGCGCAGTATTGAGCATGCCAATCAACTTGCAAAGACCGCTCCTGAAAAATCACATGCACTGGTGACCGATCTCTTAAAAATGGAAAAGATGAAACCAGAGATTGCCTACCGGATTGCAAACATCATGCCCAAGACCCGTGATGAAGTGCGGGCGATTTTTGCAAAAGAGCGGTTTACACTGACTCCTGAAGAACTCGATAAAATTATTGAACACGTAATGGCACACTTTTGAGGTGTGACTTTAATGAAGGCGGAAAAAAAAGAGGTTAATGCGATCGTACTGGATGTGTTACTGAAAGGACACCCGGATGATCCGCGACCACCTTTTAAGAGAGAACCGATCATCCAGGCGATTGGTCTGGAACAGTTCAAACTTCTTGAACTGGTCCCCAAGAATAACGTTACTATTCAACTGTACGATAAAGTCTATATTGGAGACGCTGAGCGAAATGAGATCGAGCGGGTGAAGCGTCGTATAGGATACAATGACCTTACCCAGACTGCCAAGGGGGAACTCCCTTTTATCATAGAGAAAGTGATAAAAGACCGTGAACCTGACTTTGTTGCGTTCTTCAACAAGGCGATATCAATAACACCAAAACTTCACATGCTGCACCTGCTCCCGGGCATCGGCAAGAAGCTGATGTGGGAGATCCTGGAGGAGCGGGATAAAAAACCGTTTATTTCCTTTGCTGATATCACCGCACGGATCAAATCCATCTCCCACCCGGAGAGGATGATCCAGTCCCGGATCCTTGAAGAACTTCAGGATCCTGATGTCAAGTATCATGCATTCACGACACGATGAAAGCGCATCACGATCAGCATTTCCTGACCGATCCGCATGCGGTAGACCGTATAGTGAACCTTGCTGATGTGAAAGGTATCCATGTGCTTGAGGTTGGGCCTGGTAACGGGGCTCTTACCCGTGCCCTGCTCGACCGCGGAGCCATCGTGCACGCGGTGGAACTTGATGGCCACCTCTGCGAGGAACTCGCCGATCGTTTTTCATCCGAGATTGCCAGCGGTCAACTTACGGTGCAGCACGGGGATGCGACCCGGTGCGAACTTCCGGCGTTTGAGATGGTTGTTTCAAATCTCCCGTATTCCGTTTCATCGAAGATCACGTTCCGCCTCCTTGACATCGGCTTTAAAGAAGCAGTCCTGATGTACCAGGCTGAATTTGCAGAAAGGATGGTTGCACCGCCAGGTACCAAGGATTGCGGGCGGCTCTCGATTATGGTGCAGACCTGGGCCGTTGTGCAAAAATGTTTTACACTACCTCCGAATTGTTTCACGCCCAAACCCCAGGTACATTCGACGGTAGTAAAGATAATTCCCCGTGAGCAGCCCCTCTTTTTTGTCCATGACCGGCACCGGTATGCCGATGTGGTCCGGGCCCTCTTCTCACACCGCCGGAAAACTATCCGGAACTGCCTGAGAGGTTCCGGTGCCATGCTCGATCCCGCGTGGGTAAACCGGGTAATTTCCGTGTTGCCGGAGGAAATCCTCAAAAGCAGGCCTGAGGAATTGTATCTCGAGGACTTCGCAACCATCAGCAATATGGAATAAATAAACATCAATATCGGGTCTGGCAGGAGTAAAACTCCTGAGTTCCGTGGGTTACCGGATCCCCGTTCCTGCGTTTCCTGCTCCACGGTTTTTCCTGTCCGGGAAGTCCGATGCGTGGCGACCGGACAGGGAAAACAAAAAACAAAATTTCTTTTATTAGTATGACCTGACTGGTCAATCCCGGTCCGGACCCCGTCAAAATACCGTTTGACTGCCCGCGGTTTTCTGCATGGCAGACCGGATGGCATAGTATGATGGCACGTACGCAGTGCAAATCTTCATTATATCACCCGGACAAAGCCAAGATTGTTTCCTAAAAAGGGAGAGGTTGAATCTATATGGAACACAATCCTGAAAAACGAGTGAATATCAGGAGCCCTGATACCATCAGGACTCTCGAGGCACTCGAAAAATTCACCATACCCATCATTGAACATTTCACCCTTGCTCTTAATAACGAAGACAGATGGGTCCGGTATCTGGCGGCAGAAGCCCTTGGTGACCTTGGAGATCCCCGGGCAATCGAGCCCTTAAACCTCCTCAGGAATGACAAAGACCCTGATTTGCGGTTTTTTTCTTCCCGGTCCTGAGTAAGATCGTCTACCTTCGGGAACTATTAAACGATTCAGGAAAAAGGGGATGCGAAACCTGCCTTATGCGGTATATCGCTGAGGAGGCACTGGCTTATAAGAACCTCCTGAAATCACGATGAGAGACGCGGGTTCATGAGGACCTATGCTTCTGACCGGGCAATGTCCTGCATCTGCCGTGTAATCGTCCCTCTCTGTGCCTGATACGGTGTGTATTATTCTTTTTTTTAGTTCAATGGCGACTCCTGAAAGGTATGGGTGCTTTTGAGATGATCGTGATACCATTCCAGCGTATAAACTGCCGGTGAGTTTATGCAACAGGGAATATTATTTCAGGGATCTCATAAGATTTGAAGGCAGAACTCCTATACTATCACGAGTGGTATTTCATGCCTCACGATCCGTCCCAGGTCTACGCACCCGAAGCCGATACGTTTCTTTTACTTGATGCGGCACGTGCGGAGGTTAAACCCGGTGACCGTGTCCTTGAGGTCGGCACCGGGTGTGGGCTTATCGCTGCTGATCTTGCAGGAATCACCGGAGTTGTTGCAACGGATATCAACCCGCATGCTGCTCTCTGTGCCCGTTCAAAAGGAGTCGAGGTAGTGCAAAGCGATCTGTTTTGCGGGATCCGGAACTCGTTTGACCTGATCCTGTTCAACCCGCCCTACCTCCCCACACAACCGGAAGAAAGGATAGATGACTGGCTCGAATACGCGCTTGATGGCGGGAAGACCGGGCGGTATGTGATCGGGCGTTTTTCCGAACAGGTCGGCAGTGTACTGGCCCCGAATGGGAGGATTTTATTGTTAATCTCTTCGCTCACCGGGCTGCCGGAAGTGCGGGACCTTTTTTTCCGGTCAGGGTTTATTTCAGAAATTGTGCTGAAAAAGAAAATTGAAGATGAGACCCTGTACGTACCTGAAAATAGTCCGTCTGGAGTAACAGCCTGGGAACTCAGCAGCGGGTGAGTTTTATTTTAGAAATAATAGGTTCAGTAGAATTCATTTTTATCAGAGTATAGAATTAAAGCAAAGAATATAAAGGAGGGGACAGTGCCTGTCCCCCCTGACCGCCCCTGCGCTGCGCGATAGTGCTGTATAACATCCTCAGGAGTTATCGCATTTGGGGGAGCCAAGCGGCGGGGGCGAAACCCCCATGAGCGTTTTTAGTTTTTTCAAACATTTCTACAAAGCCAATTAAAAAAACGCAAACGATCGAATGATAAAAAAATTATCCGGTACACATTATCTCTCTCTACACAGGGGCATGATACGCCTTCGCTACGCTCCGGACGGGCACGTAAATCAGACTGAGATGCCCTGACACCTGACCGTCCCCCTCTCAAGGGGGCTGGTGATAACCAGAAGAAATTAAAAAAAATCTGCCGGCGTCTCTGTGATACAAAAAAATCGTACGGGTTATACTATCAATCGTCTCCTCATCAGGTTGATCGCAATAATACAGACGACTACCGTCACCAGGACAATCCATGAAAGATGGAGCACCACTAACCCCCCTGTCAGGCCGGGGAGCGTGATCATCCGCATAATAGCGACAAGATGGGTGAGCGGCAGCAGGGCGAGCGCACCATATTGCATGAATTCCGGCAGCAGGGCGAGCGGGAAGAACGTACCGAGAAGAGTGCCATGGGAGTGATGAGAAGAAACGAGGGATAGTTCAGGGTATCGATGCTGGGTGTGATGGCGGTAAAACACATCGCGATACCGGCAAACATAAGGCCGCCAAGGAACGCGAGCGGTATTGCCAGCAGTGATAAGGGAACGGAGATAACTCCAAAAGCCGCCAGGACAGGAAGCATGATGATGACATATAAGAGGCTGCGTGTTGCACCCCAGAGAATTTCTCCGGCTATTACATCTTCGATTGACAGAGGAGTTGCGATCATCGCATCAAAACTCTTCTGGTAATACATCCTCACATATGACCCGTACGTGCACTCGAAGAATGCCGAGTTCATGACCGAGATGGAAAAGATCGCCGGTGCAATGAAGTTGATATACGGTATGCCATCAATCTCCTTCACATAGGTACCGATACCAATGCCGATGGCAAACAGGTACAGGAACGCCTCGATCAGAGGAGGGAAAAAGTTCACGTGCCAGGTCCTGAAAAAGACCACGAGGTTCCGGTGCCACACCTTCCACGCCCGCCGCGTAATTTTGGGTAATGACCAGATGTGTGGCATGATCACTCCCTGAGTTTCCTCCCGGTCAGTTTCAGGAACACATCTTCGAGTGTTGCGGGACGGGTGAGAACTTTTTGGGGAGTGCAGGTATCGAACAGGATACGGGCGACTTCACGGGAGGAATCAGATGCAATCTGCACGGAATCTCCGATCACTTCAAAGGGAATGTTATTGCTTCCGAGACAGGATATCACTTCATCGGACTTCTCGACTTCCACAATTTCGTTACCAACGTACCGTTTTACGAGATCTGCAGGAGAGCCTTCCACAAGGATTTTTCCATTATCCATGATTACAAGACGATCGCAGAGCCGGGCTGCTTCATCAAGATAGTGGGTAGTGAGCACGATGGTATTACCCTGTGACTGCAGGTTTTTGAGTCTCTCCCAGATCAAATGACGGGCCTGCGGGTCAAGCCCGATGGTAGGCTCATCGAGAATGAGCAGGTCAGGGTTGTTGACAAGAGCCCGGGCAAGGATCAACCGCCGTTTCATCCCCCCGGAGAGTTTCTCGACCGTGACATCCCGTTTTTCCTGCAGCTGGACAAATTCCAGCAGTTCCTCGGCTTTCTTATGGGCAATATCCGGGGGAATATCAAAGTACCGCGAGTAGGTGAACAGGTTGCCATAACACGTAAAGTCAGGATCGAGATTGGATTCCTGCGGCACAACGCCAAGTCGTTGTTTGATCTCTGCCGGGTATTTATCCGGGTCCATGCCAAAGACGCGGACTGTTCCAGATGTCCTGGGTGAGACACACGCAATAATTTTCATTGTTGAGGTCTTACCCGCACCATTGGGGCCCAGAAACCCGAATACTTCCCCTTTTTTCACCGTAAAACTGATACCGTCAACAGCAATAATATCGCCAAAGATTTTTTTTAATCCCTCTGCCTCAATGATATCAGGAATCGGTTCACCACCGGTAAATTTAGTGGTTTGGCATATATCCATAAAAATCCACTCGCTATTGACAACACAGAAGTCCACGAAACCGCGAAATAGTTCCGGAGGGCTTACTGAATCTTCCGGATTGCTGTTTCCGCTGCTTCCCTGACCTGGGAAAAGGTATCATTCCGGAGTTTTTTCAGCGGTTCGATTGCCCGCCTGTCCCCAAGTCTGCCCAGCACTTCCGCTGCGCCGATCCTGATGATTATTTCCTTATCGTTGAGGCACCTGATGAGAGGATTGACTGCAGCCCGGTCTTTTATCTTTCCGATCGAAGCAATAGTGGCTGCCCGGACCGTGGGGTCCGGGTCATCAAGGGTGGCGATTAATGCTGCAATGGCCGAAGAATCCCCCAGTCTCCCCAAAGCCTGTGCTGCGTCAACCCGTACACCGGGATTGGCATCGGTTAGTGCCTCAATCAAGTGTGGTATTGCTGACAGGTCAGCCGATTTACCTGCCTTTTGTGCTGCTGCCCGTCGCTTTTTTATGACCGGGTCGCGGAGGTCGCCAATCAGGCGTGTAATATCATCCATACGAACGTAACATCAATGCTCACACTCACCACCGGATTCATATACGGCGATAACTCTCTGTTCGATTTCCGGGGCGAGACGGTCGTGGATAAGGTGCACGAACGCTTCGAAATCTTCAAACGGGAGACAACCCAGGCTCTCCTCTCCTTTCCGGATCATATCGGTAAGATAGATAAGTTCGTCATCCGAGAGGCGGCTGATCCTCTGAAAAAAATCGTCACTGTCCTGTGCAAAATGGTTTGAGACCGGGGGCAGGATTGAATGGAACATATGCCCTGAACCCGAACACGTGAGATCGCCGCATTCCGGAGCAAGTTTTTTTAAAATTGTAATATCCTTTTCAGAAAGTTCCCGTGGCATTATACGATGTGTCCCCTGGTACTTTATTTCACCGGCTTTGGAATAAACGTACGTGAAGGACATCGTTCACTGTCACGGTCGGGAGTTGTTTCACCATTGATCCGGCAGTCGCCCCGGGCCGGGGTTTTGGGAATATAACTTACACAGTCGTCACAGGTTGGCATATATCCCTGTTTTGAGCTATTGAAGGAAATAGCAGTTGTGTTCAAGAGAAAAAGAAAAAAATATTCAGAAGTATTTACCGAGCCAGTTTTTAATGCCGGCAAGGATACCGCCGGAATCTGCGGGTTTCTGGGACTTTTTACCCGGGGCGGGCGATGGACGGGAAATTGTCCGTTTGGGTGCAGGATCCTGCCGTGCCGGAACATCCCGGAGAGTTCCCTGTGACTCTTCCGCTTCCGGTTCAAAACCCCATGTAAAGCCGATCTTATAGGCATTCTCGTTCCGGCGGATCCAGTTGGAGGCGTTCATGTACCCACGGTCTTCTGCCTTCTTGATGGTATCCTGGTAGTCCTGGGTGAAATGGATCTCACGCTTGAGGGCGATTAACTCCTCGTATACTTTTCCGGGGACTTTGATCTTCTCCCTGCTCATAACATCTCATATAGCGTTTGCAGGGGCACGATATAAAATGCTTCTCTTAAAAAAACGTTAATACTGCGGTTAATTGGCATCCCGATTCAGTGAAAAGGTCAGATCATGAAATCGCGCTACATTGATACGTCCCGGGGACAATTCACCATCCGCAGGAACCGGTGAAAAAAATGGCCAACGTGATCTATGAAGGGGACGATTTTAAACGAATGATGAGGAAGGACATGCAGAAACTGCAGCAGCTCGTCGATGCAAAAAAGACAGGGATCTTTGAGGTGGACTATAAAGAAGGAAAGATCAAGGTGGAAATAAAAAAGAGGGATGATACGATTATCGTGAAGCGGTGGCGGACAACCTGAAATCTCCTTTGATTTTTACTATTGTGCACTCAATATCCGACCTTTTTCTTCAATTGATTCCCGCATACGGAACGAAAGGGGGGCCCCGGCAGATTTATTCTTAAGAAGGAACGTCAGGCTGGGATGAAATTGAATTTCCGCCTACGGTTGTGGTTTTATCACCAAGGGTTTTTGCATGGTGCGAGGTTCAGGTGCTAAAAAAAACTCTCGCTTCCTGCAGGAGAGGAACAGGAGCCAACTTAAAAAAATTGATCAAATTCAGAATAAATTCCGGTTACGTTGCATAAGCCTCGACAAGATCGCGTGCGGTGATAATGCCGGTAAGTTGCTTCTTTTTTACCAGGGGAAGCCGTCGGATATGGTGCAGAGCCATTATCTTTGCCGCTTCATGGATACTGATACCCGCGGGAGCAGTTTTTAAGGGAGACGAGGACACTGCACCCACCGGAGTATTGAGGGGTTTACCCGGAACAAGGAATTTTGAGAGAAGGTCGCGTTCGGTAAATATACCGGAGGGTTTTCTATTTCGCTGGACAATGACACTCCCGATCCGTTTTTCTCCCATTATACCGGCAACGGTTGCCACCGTTTCATCTTCGTTTACACTCACAACATCCTTCGTCAGGAACTCATCGACCCCAAGCGAGCTCTTCCGGAGCGTCGGGCATCTCCCGGATCAGGTCGGATGCGGTGATAACCCCGGCGAGCTCTCCGCAATCGAAGACCGCCAGCCTCCCTTTCTTCTGGATCATGGTGCGGGCTGCTTCTCGGATCTCGAGCGTCGGGCATATCTTGATGAGCGGATACGACATGACCTGCCCGACCAGTGTCGTTGCCATGTCAAGACCGTCTGCAAGCACTTTTGTCAGCAGGTCCCGTTCGGTCACAACAGCAACAGGCGTCCCGAATTTCATCACAATAAGGCTTCCAATATGCCGTTCTCCCATGATCTTTGCAGCTTTAGCCATCGTTGTTTCAGCTGTCGTTGTGAAGACATCCCGGCTCATGATATCGCCCACTTTCAGGTGGCGTTTATAATCCTTATAGGCACGATCGAGTACGCTCAGGAATTCAATACCAGATTTTTGAGATGAAGTCATGGAGATCACTCCAATGTGAGAATTGAGTTCCAGGGGATAAATGTTTCGGTGCTCCGTATTGATGGGGACAGGATCCGGATTCCCGGCGAAAAAATTCGGGCTGCGTTTAATTTTATCACCTTGGGGATACGCAGTGGAACCATCAGGTTACAGGTGCCAAAAACCGGGTTATGGGTAATTTATATGATCCCTGGGAGAAGATTCTGGCAGGGAATTGCCGGAGGAGAAAAATTATTGGATTGAAAGCAAGGACAGGGATCGTCGTGATTTCTGGACTTATCATCATCCTGCTGGGAACCTCTGCCTGTATGAAAAGTGCTGTACAGGAAAATAGAACTACAGGTGGACCCGAAGAGATTGGTTCGTACCAGCGTACTGATCTTCCACCGGCTGATTCTGAAGGCAGTACAGGATCGCAGGCTCTTGTCAGCGGACCATCAGTCAATGGAGTTCCGGTCTTTCCCTCGGACCATATCTGGAATGCCCGTGTCGATTCACTTCCGGTTGATCCACGGTCAGCAGATTATATCGGAAAAATCGGGAGCACTGCTTATGTTCATGCTGATTTCGGATCGGGTTTATATGAGGGGAACCTCATCGGGATACCCTATAATATCGTGAATGGGTCGCAGGAGAAAAGATCCGTATTCTTTGATTATGAAGATGAAAGCGATGCCGGGCCGTATCCCATTCCGGACAACCCGCTCATCGAAGGCGGGTCAGACCATCATATGCTGATTATCGACCGGGATGCAAAGATCCTCTATGAACTTTATGCTGCCGAAAAGCAGGCAGACGGATCGTGGTCCGCCGGTTCCGGGGCGATTTTTAACCTGTCCGGTTACACGCTCCGACCATCAGGCTGGACTTCAGCGGATGCAGCCGGACTTGCTGTTCTTCCCGGTCTTGCCCGGTATGATGAAGTCAATAGCGGGGAGATTAACCATGCACTACGATTTACGGCCCCGTCTACCCGGCGTGCATTTATCTGGCCTGCCCGTCACTATGCTTCATCCATTACAGATCCAGCCTATCCCCCGATGGGTCAGAGATTCAGGCTCAAATCGTCGTTCAATACTTCAGGATACCCGTACCAGGCACGAATTGTGCTGGAAGCCCTGAAAAAATATGGGATGATCCTGTCCGATAATGGTGCACCGTGGTATATTACCGGTGCCCCTGACAACCGGTGGAATAATGATGCCCTTCATACGCTTCACCAGCTGAAAGGATCAGACTTTGAAGCAGTGGACAGCACTTCGCTGATGATTAACCAGGATTCCGGTCAGGCCTGGTAAGCCCACCAGCCCGGCGGTGCATCACAGCAAACCGGCGTGTTCAGAAGATAATTTTCTCTTCATCTGTCCATTCTGAAAATGGTTTCCTTAAAGTCTGCTGCATGGTCAATCTTTGTTATGGCGCCTTTTTTTCTAAGAGATAAAAAGAAATAATCTTTTAAATGTTACACAAGCATCCTTATTTTTTAATAACACACTGTTGACTGTGTTTAAATAAAAAGGAATTTTGATCTGCCCTGTGACTTATTCTATATGTACTATATTAATGTCGTAACCATCAGGAAGGGAATATATAATCAAGTCTTTAAAATTAGCGTACAAAGTGCAATTTGAAGTTAGCATGACGCAAAAGGAGCATAACGTAACCTTGATGGTAGTCCTCCTTTCCCTTGTGGAGGGACTGGTTATATACCTCAATATGGTGGTACATCCTAACAGTCAGCCCGGCCTCACCCTCGTTATCGTCATTCTTTTTGCCATCGCGAGCGGACTCCCGGTATGGTATAGAACCAGAGTTCAAGGCATGACATTCTCCTGACGAATGCAAGGATCAAAATTAAAACGATTTTTTTTAATAATTTTTCATTATTCCATGCATCTCATCATCACTTTCATGGTAGCCTGATAATGTCGACTGAAGGCTGGCACGGGAGAAACCTCAGGGAAGTCAATAAAGAGCCCCGCCATTGCTTTTCTGCCAAGGGTTTCTTCAACGTGATGTTTGGTTACTCTGCCAGACAATCCGGACGCTGGCCACACCTGGGTATGATTTCCGGCACGCACGTGTATTATAAACCTATAGGTGGTTTATGACCATAAGCAACGACAATATCTGGTAAATCCAAAACCTGAGAGAAAACCCGGAGATGTCATACCGTTAGATCTGACAAAGAAAATTCTCTTTTAAGTGCTTATTTTTTTAAAAATTTCGAACATAACCCACTGATCGGACGCTGCTGGAGGAATTGGTTATCATAATTCTCATGACCAATCTTTACTCACCTCTGGTGATTCTCAATGCACCTAAAAACGATGCGAAAGATGCAGACATGCAATAAAAAGACCCGGACAACATCCTCTCATGAATACCTGTGGAAAGCCGGGGGTATGATTCGGGAACCTGCATTACCGGAGTGGTGGATACATTGGTTCGGCTGCTTCAGTTTTGACCCCGGTGTATTTTTTAAATAGCAGAACAGAGAGCAGAACCATCAGTGAGCATGCTCCTATGGAGCAATTTAATGAGAGGAGTAACTGGAAAGGTGAAACGAAGGGATGCATTTATTTTTCACACGAATCGTTTTTTACAGTATACTTCACCATCAAGCCCTGATATCTCATCGTGATCCACAAATCTCTAAAATTTAATGACAAAAAATGAATATTTCAATTATTCTTATTTTAATTAATTACACAAACTTTATTTACTTGAAAATAAAAAAGAAAAAATATGAATGAGACTGTAACCTTGTCCAAATCAGGGATGCAGAGCCGGCAAGGTTCATTATCTTGTTGGGTTTGATATTTTCTGGGATGATTGCCCGACCTGCGGTGGACTGGGATCTATCAAAAGAGATGTTTCTGATGATATCGGGGCGAAAGCAAAATCCTGATTATTCTCTTTGCCTTTTCAACCAACCTGTTTTTATCCCTTATAAAACAGGTTTACAATTATCTTTGGGATAAGAAGAGGTATATTTATAATGATTTACACCTCTGCTGCAACCTGGACCAGAATTATTAAAATTTAAAAACAGAAATCTGACCATGAATGATAGAGTGCTGCTATGGGGATTCGTTCACGTGTGGATGAATCTGAAAAAAGTAACCGATTTTTTCATCAGAACCACCGACAGTTAAAAAATGAAGACACTGAAAGCGGTTTTGACTTGAATAGATTTACGGTCAGGTCGGACTATAAAAAGAATAGGCGTTTGCACAATGATCAAAATTATAGGATAGAGGTTTTGATGTAGAATGAGGTACATCCCCGCCGGAATTTGAACTGTACTGATTTATAAAACAGGAATTAGACTTTCAGGGTAATGTATGTCTTGTTGGATCTCCTTCATTATCGTATAAAATCCAGTAATATCTGCTTCCGAAACCACAGCAGCGACGATAATTACAAACCTTACAAAGAGACTACCAAAAAATCTCATCCCTCATGGACATAGTTATATTTTATCGCTCGGTTGACATCCGCGTTTAATTATCGATTCGTTGATTTTTAGAGAATCGAACAACCCGATAAGCAATACACTTGAGATTTATTTCATTCGCTTGATTTCTCAACGGATTTCTCTGAACCAGCCTCCAAATCTCCTTTTCACAATAGAGAACACGTTTTCGTTATTGGAAGAATTTTCTCACACTTCCGCTCGCTTATAAAAACGGTACCTGCATTGATGGGTTCACGCAGGGAGGGAGATTACCAAAGCTCCGACAATCACACTACACTGTTCAGGATGAGACCCCCGAGAGCGACGAGACCTGCAAGAACCGTCAGAATAATACGTTGGGGATTGAGTATGATCATCTCTCGGAGCAAGTTCCAGAAATTCCTGCAATAGAATAACCTGATCGGGGTTGGAGTTTCCGTCTTGCAGATCGGGAAATTTTTCCCTAAGATTTTCTCTTTTTTCCTAATGGTAACAGGAACAAAAAACCTCCTTTGGGAATAAGGGTTAAACCCGTATTCCGGATTGTTTCAGATTTTGTAACAACCGGTTAGAACTATATAAATCTCCAGCCATATACCGGTTTGTCGAAAAGGAGTTGAAAAATCGCACAATTTCAGAAATTTCAAGAACAATTCCCCGGTAAATCATAGACAGAATCTTTCCCGAATAAGGACATGTCGGATAAAAATGTTCGAAAAAACAAAGAAGATCCAGGAAAGTGCATTGCCATGTTAATTGATACCTCGAACATGAGGGTAAACAGGGAATTTGCCGCTGATCATTTGATGCTCAGGATCCCTGAAGATTTTAAAGAAGGCAGGATCCCCTGTTTTTCTTTTGCGTTCTTTTCCAATTTATACAGTCAGTCTAATCTACGGGGTGAAGATGGGTGAACCCTGAGGAATTCCTGACCGTAGCACTTATCGATGATATGCACAAGACGGATACCCCGGTGGGAAATGCTATCCGGCGGATCATGGAGGGATTAAAAGAATTCGGTATCAGGATTACCGACATAGGATCTTCCGATGATGCAAGTAATTCTCTTGCCAACCTTCCTGAAGCGGACTGCGTTTTCATCAACTGGAATCTCGGCGGGGATACGCCAGAGCGGCATAAAGCAACCGCAGGGATCATCCAGGAGATCCGGAAAAGGAACGATGATATCCCGATCTTCCTGATGGGTGAACCCGGGAAAGAATCGGCAACGACCCTCCCCATCGACATGATCCGGGAGGTCAGTGAGTATGTCTGGGTAATGGAAGATTCTCCTGAGTTCATCGCAGGAAGGATCAGGGCTGCCTCGAAACGGTACCGTGACCTTCTCCTCCCGCCGTTTTTTGGCTCCCTAGTAAAGTTCTCGCAGGACTTCGAATATTCCTGGCATACTCCCGGCCATGCCGGGGGGACCGCGTTCCGGAAATCTGCTCCCGGGCGGGAATTCTACGATTTCTTCGGAGAGCAGGTGTTCAGGTCCGATTTATCCATTTCGGTTGGCGAGTTGGGATCCCTCCTCGATCACTCGGGTTCGATCGGCGAAGCCGAGAAGTATGCCGCAAAAGTTTTCGGCGCCGACAGGACGTATTTTGTGACGAATGGCACATCCACGGCAAACAAGATTGTTTTTATGGGCTGCATCACGGCCGGGGATATTGTGCTTGTCGACCGGAACTGCCACAAGTCGATAGAGCACGCAGTTACGATGACCCACTCCCTCCCGGTGTACCTCATCCCGACACGGAACCGGTACGGGATCATCGGCCCGATCCACCCGGACGAGATGCTGCCGGCAACGGTTGCGGCAAAGATCGCAGCAAGCCCGCTGACCAAATCCGCAGAGAAGCCGGATCCGGCACTCGCGGTTGTCACGAATTCAACGTACGACGGTCTCTGTTATCATGCCACCCGGTCGAAGAGCTTCTCGGGAAGAGTGTCGATCGTATTCACTATGATGAGGCGTGGTACGCGTACGCCCGTTTTAATCCCCTGTACCGCGACCGTTTCGCGATGCGGAAGGAGGCACCTGAAACCCGGAAGCCCCACGGTATTTGCTACCCAGTCGACCCATAAGCTCCTCGCCGCGTTCTCCCAGGCGTCCATGGTCCATATGCGGAACGGCCGCTCACCCGTTGAGCATGAACGGTTCAATGAGGCTTTCATGATGAATACCTCGACCTCCCCGTTCTACCCGATCATCGCCTCGCTCGATGTCTCCTCAAGAATGATGGACGGTCCGTCGGGTATGATGCTGACAACCGAATGCATCGACGAGGCCATCCGGTTCCGCAGGATCATGGCAAGGATCGCCCGGGAACTCGGGGGCAGGAAAGGAAAGGGATCGAAGGACTGGTGGTTCGGCATGTGGCAGCCGGATACCGTCCGCGATCCGGGGACCGGGAAGACTGTGCCCTTAGATGAGGCCGATCACGAGCTGCTGCGGGACGAACCTTCCGCATGGGTCCTGCACCCGGGCGACGCGTGGCACGGGTTCGATAGCCTCGAAGATGGTTACTGCATGCTCGATCCCATCAAGGTCACCGTCATTACTCCTGGAGTTGCACCCGATGGATCCCTCGATGTATGGGGGATCCCGGCAGCAATCGTCGTAAAATTCCTCGACACCCGGGGGATCATCATCGAGAAGTCCGGGGATTATATCATCCTGGTCCTCTTCTCGATGGGGATTACCAAGGGCAAGTGGGGGACACTTGTTTCGGAACTCTTTGAATTCAAGCGCCATTACGACGAAAATTCCCCGCTCGATGAGATCTTCCCCGATCTAACGCAGCAGTATCCCGGACGGTACGGGAAGATGACTCTCCAGGACCTCGTCGCGGAGATGCATGGTTTTATGCGCGAAAACGGGCAGGGAATTTTGCTTGAGAAGGCATATGGCCTGCTGCCGGAACCGGCCATTGCCTTTGCTGAAGCATACAAGCACCTCGTGAAGGGCGAGGTTGAACAGGTGGCTGTTGCGAAAATGGGCGGCCGGATCGTCGCTACCGGTGTAGTGCCATTATCCCCTGGGTATTCCCCTGCTCCTGCCGGGTGAGAGGACCGGAGGAACTGATGAGCCGGTGCTGCAGTACCTGCTTGCACTGCAGAATTTCGACAAGAAGTTCCCCGGCTTTTCCCATGATACCCATGGTGTCGAATGTGTGGATGGAGAATACAGGATTTTCTGTATTAAAGAGAATTTATGACCGAAGACAGTAGTACAGAAACGAAAAACGTTGCCGGAACAAAAAAACCCGTCAGCATAAAGGTATTGGGCGTCTTTGCCCTCGCGATGATCAACGTCGCTGCTGTGCTCAGTATCAGGAATTTTCCCTCGATGGCAGAGTTTGGGTGGTCAAGTATAGGATGGTATCTCATCGGGACGATCCTGTTCCTCATTCCAATCTCCCTTGCCGGTGCTGAACTTGCTACGGGCTGGCCCGAAGGCGGAGGTGTCTATAACTGGGTAAAGAAGGCGTTCGGGGAGAAAGGAGGATTTATCGCGATCTTCTGCGACTGGTCCAACAACCTTGTCTGGTTTCCCACCGTGCTTGCCTTCATCGCCTCCACCCTTGCGTTCGCAATCACCCCGGATCTGGCGAAAAATCCCTTTTATATGCTCAGCGTGATGATGATCGTATTCTGGGGCACTACGGCAATCGCTTATTTTGGTGCTGGCATAACCGCAAAATTTTCCAATGTCGGTGTGATTCTGGGAACGGTCATCCCATCGGTGCTCATCATTTTTTTTGGGATCTGGTGGGTAATTACCGGGGCCGCAACAGCACTTCCCGCTTTTTCGCCGGGTGCAATGATCCCGAAAATAGACCTCTCAACACTGCCATTTTTCGCTTCTATCATTCTCATGTTTGCCGGAATGGAGATGGCCGGGTTCCATGCGCTTGAGACTAAAAATCCCCAGAAAGACTATCCCAAAGCGATTGCATTATCGGCACTCATCATTTTTCTTTGTTCGGTTTTTGCAACGCTTGCCATCGCATTTGTCATCCCGACTTCCAAGCTCAGCCTTGCATCTGGTGTTATGCAGGCTCTCCAGTACTTCTTTGAGGCAGTGACAACTGCCGTGGCTCGTTGCACCGATGGCAGTTCTGGTAACGATTGGCGGAATAGTACTCCTCGCTGCCTGGCTTATCGGCCCGGCAAAAGGCCTCGGCGTTGTGGCCCTTGACGGGAATATGCCACCGATCTTTAACCGGCACAACAAGTATGGATCGCCCGTTGCCATTCTTGTCACCCAGGCGCTCATTGGTTCTGCAATCTCGCTCCTCTACGTCATTTTACCCTCGGTCAACCAGGCGTACTGGATCATGTCGGCGATGACTGTCGAACTGCTCTGTATCATGTACCTGCTGATTTTTGCCGCCCTGATCAAACTCCGGTATAGCAAGCCGGACCAGCCACGGCCGTTTAAGATCCCCGGCGGAATGGCAGGAATCTGGATCGTCGGAGGTCTTGGAGGGATCGGTGTTGTGTTCGCATTTATCGTAGGCCTGATCCCCCCCGCTATTTTCCCGAATGCCCCCCTCTATGTCGGGTCAGTGCTGCTCGGGACATTCCTCCTTGCAGTACCCCCGTTGGTCTTCATGAAATTTAAAAAACCGTCGTGGGCTATTAAAGCCGAAGAACAAGGAGACTGATGCATAAATAAGGGGAGAAGGGCTGCCCGGCAGGGAACCGGGCAACAATTTTTCGCAGTCACGCATCTGGTCCAATCACACCCAACTTCAAAAGTCCGCTAAGAAAATGCTAAAGAACAATGATTTCGGGAATCGTACCAATGGTGTCCATGGTGCCTGTGTGGCGAACCGGTAGAAATGACCTGATTACGCATGATATTGTAAAGAAACTCCGTAATACCGCGGGGTTTGGGAACGTTGTGGTGTGGGGGGACAAAACGATGACCGTGGTGCCGATAAAGTATCCCGGTGAAACCCACGGGAAAAAACTACTGTGCTAATCAATCCCATCGTGCTCGTGAACCGGTATGATCTTCTGGATTTTGCCCTCAATGACGAAGAATTGCTCAAGAACATTGTAGACACCGTGCGTGCTGCCAGGGGTAATGTGACACGGCGTCTGAAGTCGTTAGGATATGCAAAGATAGTTTCCGTTCAGTATGGTTTATGCCGGATCCGGCCAGCCTTTGTCATCTGTTCACAGAATTGTATCGTCCCTCCTCTCATCGATTAACCGTTCGGCCAAAAACTTTGAGGTCCGCAGGGCTTTCACGGCCCACCAGCTCTTCACCATACTGAAAGAGATGAGTCATAAGGTCCGTACTCCTTGAGCACGATCCCTCGCTCTTTGATCGTGCAGGGACAGAGATGATCGACCCTGCCGGTTAGTTATCGTTCCCTGCACGGTCTGCGATATCTGCTTATTAAAAAGTTTTTAACGAATTTTGGAAAGGAAAAAATTACTGGTAGAAAGGAGGCCTGTCGGTCTCCTCACCTGGGGCGTTGCTAATAGTTTTGCGTGTATAATACTGGAAGGACTGTAACCATGTTTTCATATGTTGCCTGGCTAAGCGTGCCGTCAGGGGTCATCGTGTAAATCATTACCGGGAGATACCCCTGCTCGTTAGCCGAAGCCTTGTTACCGACGAAGACTACGGTCTCGGCCGGAGTTCCGGAAATAGGGATCGCTCTTGGCATCGAACCGGATGTAGGTGATCCCGTGATACGTGATGATAGATTCATCGAATACTGCACCGGAACCCCGGATGATATTCCGGATAATCCTGGTCCACGCTGAGCGAAGAGGAGTAAGAGAAGATGGTCAGCGAGTCGGCAAGCTCAGTATAGTTACCACTATTGTCGTTTATGGTCCTGTTGGCCCCGCTTGTGGCCGGGTTGAAGACGGTCGTTTTATAGAGGATGTTGTATTCGGACGTGGTCGCCCTGATAGTTGTGCCCGCATACCCATCCGGTGGTGGAGATTCGAGAAGAGAAGTGGCGTGTCCTTGATGCTCTTCGGGAGGGGAATGGCGGGTGCGGTTGTTGTCGTTAGAGGGATCTGGGTTGTGGGCACAGGTGTCGAAACAGGAGTCATGGGTTGGGTCGGGACGGTCGTCGGTACCCGGTCGAGGGGGTCGGCGGGGGCTGGACGGTCTGGGTGCACCCGGCAATAACCATTACGGAAATGACCACCAAAAAAAGGATAAAAAGTGTTTTGTTTTTCATAGTAACACCATAATTGGCAGTGTTGAATACATTGTGGAGGTCTGATAATTCTTTTGATAGTCTTCAATTTTTGGAAATAGATAGGATAAACCGGGAAAACAAACCTAACCCCTATCATGAAATCGTAAAAAAGATGGTCAAGAAACCCTGTTTTCCTCCATAACGAAAATTACCTGTAATTAGCTCGGGATGTGAATCACACCAGTCGAAAAAATTATTTTAAAAAAATGTGACTACCTGAAATTGGAATACAATTTAAAAAAAATACTAAAAAATTTTTACTTGAAAAATCTCTGACAATGCAAGGAGTGCTGATTCGAACAATTGGGGTTTATCTTTCGTAAATGCCTTAAACTTTGATGAAGAGTGCCCCGATTGAAAATTGAAGTAAATTAAAGAAAATGTATCAATTTAAATTAACGCATCGAGTCCCCAACATGTGAGGAAGTCTGCTAATACAAGTCCTTCATTAGAAAGAGGGAAAAACTTTGCAAACGATAACACAATCACAATCACTCCAACGATTACTGCTAAAATACGTGCCAATTTAGTTATTTTTGTCATATTAATTCTCCTTCATGTTGGAATGCACCAACAATCACCTCAAATGTCCTCCTTCTTCTTATCCTCTTCTACCAATTATAAAAATTATAATGAAGAAGGTCCGGGAAAATGCGGGTATTCGGAATTTTCTCTCTATTTTAATTTTTACGATCAACGGAGGCATTAATAACCATCATCTCATGGGAATCTGGAACTGCCTGGCCTTTTCGGCCATCTCCTGCAACGTCCTGTATACAAAATAGTTGACCGTTTCCTTCTGATTGATCCGATCTCGGTACAATTCTCCTGCAGGCACACCCGTGAGAAACTCGATGCCCTCATTTTTACATTTTCGCACCACATTTTGGATGCGTACATTTTGGGTGTTTGATGTCTGGCATGTATGATGTACACAACTTCCTACCAAAATAACCATATTATGGGCGAATTTCAGCTGTTGTTATCAGGATAAGAATTTAGAGAATTGAACCATCTGTGATAGAGTGCTGCCAGGAGCATATTATCACGTATCTCTATTTTTTAATCATTACATTTCGCATGAAACATCACAGTATATCAGGTGTGCACCACCGGATTTATGTATGCGAGAATAGAACCTTCAGTAAAAATTCATTAATTTAATAAGGTCAGATGGTGAATACGGGTATATTTGTATCAGCAGGACGGGCAGATCGCACAATGACAATGACACAGTGTGAATCTCACGGAAACCGAGGTATTGACGTTGAAAAAGATGCTGGATATTTACCTTTCAGATTTACGGATGGAGATTGCCGACACCGACAAGAAAAATTTCCGGGACCGGCTGAAGCAGGAAGAGGAAATTCTGACAAAGATACTGAAGTCACTTTCGTCATAAAAAGAACCAAGGCCAGCTCTCAAACCGGTTGATTCAGATCGTCAATGGTAGCAGGCTATGCATTTCACCCGGGGGCATTTACCAATTTTTGGAACCAGGCGGCGTACTCTTGTGAAAACAGTGCGATAAAGAACATCGAAAGTAATTTTCATTACCCCTTAATCTGCTCTGGAGAGACATTTCCTGAATACAGAGTGCCACAATGAATGGCCAGGAAAAAATACCTGGATTTCCGAATAAACAACTAACTTTACAGGATAGAGAATTGAACCGTCGGTATCAGGGTGCTGCTATGGAGTATTGATCATACTTATTATTTATCAAGAAAAGGTTACTCCATGAAATTTCCGGAGTGATTAAATGACTTACTCAAAAAACGAAATTGGCACTCATTTTCCTATGACATTTCCAAAAAGAATGATGGTATATGTTTTGATAGACTTGCTTCTCATAAATCTGATAACCTATTATTTTATGTACAATGTCTCACTGGTGTTTGTGATTTCCGTGAGTGCCGTTGAGATAATAGCGTTGGCGGTAGCCTTTGCATTCTGGGTTCCAAGATACCATCTGCAATGGTAATTTTTTAAAAGAGATAATGACTTGAAAAGCGGTATGACCATCTGGTATTCTCATTCGCAAGCGCATATGACCTTAAAACAGAGTCCGCTTACCGGAATTATCCGGATACCATGAGAAAAGGAGTGAGACAAACAGTATCAAAGTGCTGCTATGGGGATTCGAACCCCAGTCGCGAGCGTGAGAGGCTCGCATGATTGGCCGGACTACACTATAGCAGCGTAATTGCTCAATAACATGCGCTATATTTTTACTTAAACGTGTTGATGTCGGGTACTGCTCTCCTTTTACCTCGTATAGAGTGCAGGTTTCCTGAAATCCACGAACCATAAACACCTTTATCTCGGACGTGCTGCGATTAATATAAGAATGAGTGGTCTTGAAGAACAGATCCAGGAGCTGGAGGCGGAGCTGACCAAGACTCCGTACAACAAGGCTACTTCCAAGCATATAGGCCGGATAAAAGCAAAGATCGCACGACTCCGTGATGAAGCAGTCAACCGTGCGATGAAATCCAGCGGGGGCGGGGAAGGATTTACCGTAAAAAAGTCCGGAGATGCGACTGCGGTCCTTGTGGGCTTCCCGTCAACCGGTAAAAGCACGCTTCTCAACAAACTCACCGGTACTGCAAGTGCGGTAGCCGCCTATGAATTTACTACGCTGACGGTCGTACCGGGTGCCCTTGAGCACAAGGGAGCGAAGATCCAGCTCCTTGATATTCCGGGACTTATCGCCGGAGCAGCAATGGGTAAAGGAAGGGGTAAGGAAGTGATAGGCGTGGTCCGTGGTGCTGATATCATCATTATTCTTGTCGATGTATTCAATGAGCGGCATTTCGATGTACTCATAAAAGAACTCTACGACGCTGGTATCCGGATCAATGTCCCTAAACCGGATATCACCATTAAAAAGGCGTCTCATGGCGGTGTCCGTCTCCATGCTGTCGGTACCCTCAACCTCGATATCGAGGAGGTACGTTCAATCCTGTCCGAGAGTAAAATGATGAATGCCGATGTACTTGTCCGGGGTGGTGCAACACAGGATGACCTGATTGATGCCATACAGGGAAACCGTGTTTACGTCCCGGCATTCATTGCAGTGAACAAGGTCGATCTTGTCGACAAAGAGAGGTACCTCGAGATTGAACATGACATCGCCGAGCGTTTCGGCAGCCCCCCGCTCATGATATCAGCCGCAGCGGGATATCATCTCGAGGAAGTCAAGGATGCGATTTATGACTGTCTCGGTTTTATCAGGGTATACTTAAAACCCCACGGTGGGGAAGCGGATCTCGAAGAACCGCTCATTGTCAGGACAGGAAGCACTGTAGCGGATGTCTGCACGAAACTTCACCGGGACTTTGTCCAGCGGTTCCGCTATGCCCGGGTCTGGGGAAAATCTGTCAAACACCCGGGCCAGAGAGTAGGATTACCTCATAGATTAATCGACAGCGACCTGCTCACGATAATCGTCGAGCACTGATCGCGTTAAAAATTATTTCCAGCGGCGCCTCTGTTTTTATCCCGTAACCGGAGAAATGCGTCCGTGTGGCCGCAAAACCTGCAGCAATAATACGACCGATCACCGAGTTGATATCGGGCGGTGAACAGCCTGCGATTTTTGTGAGCCGGTGATAATCATAATAACTCGATGTCGGCAATTCTTCACGGCAGAGATCGATAAGTTTCAATAGATCTTTTTTTGTTCCGAGTTCCATTGTGCCAAGACACTCCCGCATCTGCATGAGTGTTTCTTTGTGCTGGATACTGCCCAGCCAGAGCGGACCCACCGGATGCAGTTTTTCATTACAGTGGGGGCAGGAAACACTGTCCGGGAACATCCCGTGCTGTTCGATGCGGTACTGGCACGTTTTGCACTGCAGGATATACCCAATCCGCTTCATCGTATCATCAGCAGCATTTGCTCCCCGTATCAACCGGAGGTGGAGCCGGATAAAATGCTCGCGGGAAAAACAGAACACCGGTTCAACACCCCGGTCGTACTTTACCGTTTCACGGACAACAAATCCCAGCAGGATCCGTAAACCAACCTCCCCGTGATATTCGGTGTTCATCGGCTGTGCAAAGTACCGCCGTTTCCCTGCTTTCAGGTGCGCCCCGCATAAAGGGGCGGTATCTGTGGCAGTGATGAAGAGGAACCTACGGGTTCCCCGCACGGCTGCATCAACATACATCGCCGGTGTTCCGAACGGATCAAGGTCAACAGCATCGAACGATCGTTCTGAAAGAAGGGCGTTTGCATCCCGCTGGACTATCTCAATATTCAGGTTCGCCTGGCTGGCATTGTGCGCAATCAGATCGATTCCCATAGGGTCACGATCATTAATCGTAACCGGAATGCTGCATTCATGCGCTACCCGGAGCCCACGGACTCCGGAAGCTCCCATGGCATCGAGGTAATCGGAAGGTCTGAGGACCGACAGAAGAAGGATTGTGGCATCACGGTTCAGCTCCATGCGCCGGTTGAAAAAGATTGGTGCGGTTCCGGGTGGAAACTGGGTGGTTGCATCCTGTTTCGGGACAAAAAACCTTGTTTTTCCTTCCATTGCCTCGATTAAATCCATTGCGAGAATATTGTTGCAGCGCGCAAAACTTATACATATTCCTCTACAATGGATATGGGCAGGGCGAGTGGCTTAGCCCGGACATAGCGTCAGCCTCCTAAGTCTGAATGCCGGGGGTTCAAATCCCCCCTCGCCCGTCGTAATTGATGAACAGGCCTCCCAATTTTGGAGCATTTTAATACCTCCTCTGTCAGATCTGATAACTAATGTGGTTTGCAGGTTTTTTTACCATCACCCGCCCGGTAAATTCACTCGTCGCCGGACTTGCAGCCATCGTTGCTTACCTGATTGATACTGGTACGATAATTCCCCAGGCCCTGCTTCTCTTTCCTACCGTGGCACTGATCACAGCTGCCGGCAATGTCATAAATGATTTTTTCGATGCAAAAATTGATGCGATAAACCGTCCTGACCGTCCTATACCCTCCGGAGCAGTGACCCGGGCAGCCGCACGGGGATTTGCCGTGACCCTGTTCCTTGCGGGAATACTGGTGAGTTTTTTTACCAACCCCCTCTGTATTGGCATTGCGGGCATCAACTCGCTTATCCTTATCGCCTACGCAGGAAAACTCAAGCGCACCCCGCTTCTCGGTAATATCACCGTAGCATACCTTTCGGCAAGTATCTTTTTATTCGGTGGAGCGTTGAACGGGTGGGACGGGCTTGTTCATATCCTCCCGATCGCCACTATCACGTTCTTTGCAATGATTTCCCGTGAACTGGTGAAAGATGCGGAAGATGTTGAGGGGGACAGGGCCGGGAATGCGGATACCCTGCCAATACGGATCGGTGTTAAAAATACCTCAAGGCTCGCCCTGATAAGCACGGTACTCTGCAGTCCTGGCAAGTTTCATTCCTTATTACTGGTGGGGTACATGGTACCTTGCGGGAATAATTATTGTTGATTGCATCATTATCAGTGCAGCATTACGCGGGCTGAAGTGCGCAACTCCTGCGTGTATGAAGGCATCAATGGCATCTTCACTCTTAAAAGCCGGAATGTTCACTTCCCTGGTTGTCTTTACGCTGTCCGCAGTTTTCTTATAAGCAAATACTAAAAAGACCACCTTCCGAGCAACAGGTTTATCCCCTGATCCTTCCTCAACGTATCCTGAGGGAGTAATGCCAACCGTAATCCAGAAAGGGGATACATTCTTTGCACCAAAAGGAGCATATTTCGAAGGAAATGTGAAGATTGACGGGAATTTCATCGTGCCTGCCCATACACATTTCTGGGGCCGGTTATCCGTCAGCGGAACGCTGGAGCTGGGTTCGAAGTCCAGCATTGAACGTGATGTTGACTGCTGGAATGCAATCATCGGCAGCCATTCACGGATCAAAGGACCGCTGGTGGCGCATGGGGACGTTACAATCCTGGATCATGCGATGGTTCACTCAGTCAAAGCTGGTGGAAACGTGATCCTGCGCACGGGTGTTCATGTAGGCGATGTGACGAGCAGTGGTACTATCGTCGTCCATGGCAAGATAAAAAGCGGAAAACTAATCGGAAAAAATATGAAGGTCCTCGGGAATTGATGAAGGATCAATACCAAGGGCAGCCACTTTATAGACATCTGCCCAGTCTACGAGCGTTTCCACGCATCCTTCCCTGAGTGTCACGACTCCCATGACAACAAGTCCTATTTTGTCAGCCATATCGATGCCCTCCTTTACTTCAGAAAGGCAACCAACACCGATAATTGCTCTCGGATGATATTTCTTCACCATCCGTTTGATAAAGGAAGAGCCGGGCACGATAAACATCCGGTATCCCATTTTTTCGAGGTTGAGCCGGACCTGTCCGATAGTGCACTGCCCGCAGCTCCGGCATTTGAGCCCCTCGGGTGTGAGGTGGGCAGGGCATCGCGAGGAGCGCAGGCACTGGGGCAAAAAGATTGCACGTTCGGAAACCGGAATCCGCTCGAATGCTGCCGTATTCATGGTATTCTGGAGTTTGATCATAAATGTAAGCATTTCACGGTCTTCAAGACCGAGGAACCGGAAGAATGCTTTCATCAGTCCTTCGAAGAATACGAGCCCGGACCTGATCAGCGTGGGAAAATACAGTCTGCCTTTTTTTATGGAGTATAGGGAAATAATGACGAGAATAAATGCAGTGAGCAGGGCTCCAAGTACAATCAGTATGGTTGCTTCCCCGATAAGATATATCAGGTTATTCCAGGTGAGAAAATCTAAATCCATAGCTACTTTTCGTTGAACCGGTTTACCGGTTATTGTTTATTCTTCAAGAATAAGATTGAGTCGATAGGGACAGGTGGACGCAAAACACCGTGCTCGGTAATGACAGCAGTGATAAGGTTCATGGGAGTTGCATCAAATGCATAATTTTTCACTCCTGAAGCGTCGGGGACAAATACCCGGTCACCGATTGTTGTTACCTCGTCCCGGCCGCGCTCCTCGATGATTACATCCTGTTCTGTTTGTCTGAAATCGAACGTCGAAAGTGGTGCAGCGATATAGAAGGGAATGTTATGGTGGCGGGCGCAGACCGCGTGCATATAGGTGCCGATTTTGTTAAAGACTGCGTCGCTGGTGATGCGGTCTGCACCAACAATAACTGCATCTATGGTGCTTGTACGCATCAGGTGAGCAGCGGCAGAATCGGTGATTACCGTCACATCAATTCCGTCACGGGCCAGTTCCCATGCGGTGAGCCGGGCTCCCTGGAGCAGGGGCCGGGTTTCACATGCGATAACTTTTACCTTTTTTCCGTTTTTAACCGCCGAACGGATTACCCCCAGTGCCGTTCCCCATGAAGAACAGGCAAGTGCGCCGGCATTACAATGGGTAAGAATGGTACAGGTATCAGGCAGCAGTGCAGCTCCAAAGTTACCTATTGCATGACAGCTGGCAGTATCTTCACGTGAGACCGCCTCAGCTTCTTCGAGAGCAACCCTCCGTGCTGAAGGAATGTCCCTGAGTGATGCAATTTTTGCGAGCACCCGGTCAATTCCCCAGCTGAGGTTGATTGCTGTCGGACGTGTCCCCCTCAGGATCTCTGCACCCTTCTGCACATCAGAAAAAAAAGCCGGCAGATCGGTTTTCCGGCAGACACAGGTTGCGAGCGCAACTCCGTATGCCCCGGCCACACCGAGCGCAGGTGCGCCACGTATCTCAAGCCGGTTGATTGCTGTTGCCAGTTGCCCGATACTTTTGCATTCAGCAACAGTATAACTGCCCGGAAGCAGTGTCTGGTCGATGAAGCAGAGGCTTTCTGTTTCTTTATTCCACCAGAGTGTAGGGGCCCCGTTCACACCGACCGCGTCCTGATTGCGTCTATATACGCCCGCATTGCTGCCGATCCTCCGGATGCAACGCTGTCAGGAATATCACGTGGTGCGGTAGTAGGTACCTGCAAGGTAGATCCCCGGACGGACCGTTGCAACGGTATCGACCGCATCGTGAACAGGTTTAATAAACCCGGTATCCTCAAGCGGCAGTCCGAACCGTTCAGCGATCTGGTGGGTTTTTTCCGAAGGACCGATCCCTACTGACAGCACAACCAGATCAGGATGGAGCACCATAACTTCTGAAGTCTCAGAATTCTCAACCTGCATGGTCAGCCCGTTCCGGTCAGCGTGCACATCTGAAGGCATCCCCCGGATAAATTTCACTCCCAGGGCTTTTGCGCGTTCATAATATTCTTCATAGCCCTTGCCGTAGGAACGGATATCGATATAACAGATGATTACTTCAGTGTCGGGATATTTTTCTTTGATCAGCATTGCATTTTTAATAGCCTGCATGCAGCAGACGCAGGAACAATACGGGCGATTTACGGTCTGATCCCTTGAACCAACACACTGGATAAATACAATGGTTTTTGGTATTTCTCCATCACTCAGCCGTTTGATTTTTCCCCCGGTAGGGCCGCTTGCGTTGATCATACGTTCCAGTTCGAGGCTCGTTATCACATCGGGGGACAGGAGGTAGCCGAGCTGCGGCTTGTTTTTTGCATCGAAGACTGAATATCCTGTGCTGATCACAACACTTGCCGCCTGGATGGTAATCTCCTTTGGTGCATCCTCATGGAGAACCGATCCCAGACCACAGACATCATAGCAGAGCCCGCATTCAATGCAGTGATCCGGGTCCTTGATGACAATATCCGGAACAGACTGGGGCTGTGGCTTATAGATTGCTTTTCTGACACCGACACCTGCATCGAACCGGTTGTAAACTTCAACAGGGCAGATCCGGATACAGTCCCCGCACCCGTTACAGGTTGATTCGTCAATGTACCGGGGATGTTTTTTCACCGTTACGGAAAAGTGACCCACCGTCCCTTCAATTTTTTCAACTTCCGCACAGGTATAGAGGGTTATGTTCGGGTTTCGCTGAATGTCAACCATCTTGGGGGAGAGGATGCACATAGAGCAGTCATTTGTCGGAAATGTTTTATCCAGCTGTGCCATGTGCCCTCCGATTGACGGTTCACGTTCGATTAAGTGCACATGTATCCCATGCCCTGCAATATCAAGCGCTGCCTGGATCCCGGTAACCCCTGCACCTATTACAACAACATCACCCATGGTGGCCATACTCCCTGGCAAGATCCACGTAGGAAGCCGCGTTATTGAGGATATGCTGTAACTGGTCCGGTATCGGTCGGCTTTACGATTTTGCCGGGAACACCAATAACCACCGAGTTCGCCGGAATAACCTTGCCTTCCGTGATTACTGAACCCGCACCGATGATTGATCCATCCCCAACCTGTGCACCATTGATAATAATCGCTCCCATCCCGACCAGGACCCGGTTGCCAGATATACCGTGCAGGATCGCCCCATGCCCGACCGACACATCATTACCAATAGTGACCGGGAATCCTTTGCTTGTATGCAGCACACAGTTATCCTGAATATTCGAACGGTCACCAATAACGATCCTGTCCTTATCGGCCCGGATAACAGCGCCAAACCAGATCCCAACCTGTTTTCCAACAGTGACATCACCGATGACCGTGGCGTTGCCGGCCATAAAAATGGGTACGCCTGAGACCTGAACATCCGTATGCATAATAACATAGAAAATTAAGAATCAAACAGTATGAAGGTTATGGTAGGGGGTAGTTTTGATCCTCTTCACGATGGACATAAATTCCTCCTGAAACGCTCGTTTGAAGTAGCCGGGCCCGAGGGTCAAGTAGTCATCGGACTTACGACTGATCCTTTCGCGAGCCGTAAAAACCACCCGATACGCCCGTTTACTGCCCGGAAAGCGGATCTCGAGCGATATTTATGTACAACATTTCCTTCAGTCCAATGGGATATCGAGCCACTGAATGACCGGTATGGCTCAGCCCTGGAGGCAGATTTTGATGCGCTGGTTGTATCTGAAGAGACGCTTGCCGTAGCTATCGAAATCAATAAATTACGGCGTGAAAAAAGACGGAAAAAAGTAGATATCCACCAGATCAGCTGTGTTCTTGCTGAGGATGGACGCTGGATCTCGATACCCGGATCTACCGTCGTGAGATTGATGTCCACGGGAACCTCCTGCATTAACCGTAATCTCTGCATTTAAGCCGTAATTATTACGTTTCGAGATCATTTTAAACCAGACATATTTACGACAGTCAGTATATTATTGTATCTCCCAGCACGATTAATCTAAAACAATGATTATTGGCAAATTCCTTCAAATTGGCGTTTTTAAAAAGAAGTAGTGCGTGGTGGTCCTGCCAGAGATAAAGCAGGGAAAGAAAAAATTAAAAAATTCAGATTATATAACTGGTCAGGTCTTTTGTAATGACCCAGCCACAATAGTGACAGGAGAGCCCTTTTGGCAGCACCTTGAATTTGCTTACGATAGGCTCATTGGTATTTGAGATGCATCCCGGGTTGGGACAGCGGACGATACCTTCAATAACGGTCGGGATCTCAACACCCTTCTTTTCACATACTTTAAAATTCCTGATGATGTTTATCGTTGCCCGGGGTGATATGAGTGCGATCCGGTCGACTTCCTCTTTTGAAAGTTCCCGGTTTGAAAGTTTGACGATGTCCTTGCATCCCATATTCCTGCTCGGGACATTGGTCGCGATCGAAAGCGTTTCCTGGGTCGTTCCTGTGATCCCAAGAATCTTAACAACATTAAGTGCCTCTCCTCCCTGGATGTGATCAATCACTGTCCCGTTTTTGATCCGGCGGACAAGGAGTCTTTCATTCTCCTCCGCCTCGTTTTTCTTCATTGCATCACCCGCATGAGCATGGCCATACGAATCGGAACCCCGTTTCGCGATTGTTCAAAGTAACGTGCAAATGGTAACTCGTCGACTCTTGGGTCGATCTCATCCACTCTTGGCAGGGGATGGAGAATGATAAGGTGGTTTCGTGCACCCATGAGCAGTTCCGGGGTGATACGATAATTTGAAGCAACATTAAAGTAGGATGCCGTGTCCGGGAACCGTTCTTTCTGGATACGGGTGACATACAGGACATCAACGTCACGGATTACATCATTGAGATTATCCTGTTCAATAATTTCCATTCCCTTTTCTGAAAGCTCTGCTGCAAGCGTTGCCGGAGCTTAAGCCCTTTTGGGGAGATGGTATGCAATCGTGCATCATAGAGCGAGAGGGCGGAGGCCAGTGAGTGTGCAGTCCGGCCAATACCTGAGGTCACCGACCAGTGCAATATCAATTTTATCTATGGGCATTGACTGGCGGATAGTGTACAAATCAAGAAGTGTCTGGGAGGGGTGCTGGCCTGCACCGTCTCCTGCATTGATTACCGGGACGGTGGCAAATTCAGCGGCAAGTCTCGCTGCTCCCTCTTTTGGGTGCCGCATCACGATTGCGTCTGCATACCCGCTTACTACCCGGATAGTATCGGCAAGTGTCTCTCCTTTCGCTATTGAGCAGGCTTCAACGCTTCCGACAGAGAGAGAGGTACCTCCCAGTCGTGCCATTGCAGATTCAAAAGACATCCGCGTCCGCGTGCTCGGCTCAAAGAAAAGAGTGGCAAGGATTTTGCCCTGCAGGGCATTCTTATCGTATTGTCCCTCATCTACCTGCCGCGCATGATCCAGCATTTTGTCGATCTCATCACGATCAAAGTCCCCGATAGATATGAGATGTTGCGTTTCCACCCCTCCAGGTTTTTCGTGAATGATTATTGGATGTTCCTGTTCTAATTACCTATCTTTAGTATTGGAGACCGGTGGTGTGTAACAAAATCCGGAAATGGAACAGATTTTTATCCTCTTACGGGAATGATATTTATCCGATCATTACTCATTTTTATTGAAGTCTATCAAGATTTAAAGGGTGAATAATAGTGCCGATACCTGTTGCGCGACCTGCCATAGGTCAGGATGAGATCTCTGCGGTGACCGCTGTGCTGGAATCCGGCATGCTGGCCGCAGGGGAGCGAGTTGCGGAATTCGAGAGAAATTTTGCCGATTACTGCGGGACAACGCATGCGGTTGCGATAAATAATGGTACAGCTGCACTTCATGCAGCACTGCTGGCTGCAGATATCGGTCCGGGAGACGAAGTAATTGTTCCCTCCTTTACGTTTTTCGCTACCGCATCGGCGGTATCCATGACCGGGGCTAAGCCGGTTTTTGTTGACGTGAACGAAAAGACCTTCTGCATTGACCCGTCTCAGGCAGAGAACCATATAACTCCCAGGACAAAAGCGGTCATCGGGGTGCATCTCTTTGGCCAGCCGTTCGATGTACCGGGCAATAAAACAGGTCTGCGAATCTCATAATCTGGCATTGGTAGAAGATGCCGCACAGGCTCAGGGAGCGATGTTTAACGGGGAAAAGGCCGGGGCACTGGGAGATCTGGCCTGTTTCTCATTCTATGCAACAAAAAACATGACCACGGGCGAGGGGGGTATGGTGACAACCAGTGACAAGGCGTTGAACGAACGCCTGCGCCTCCTCATCAACCATGGGCAGAGCGAGAAATACCTCCATACCATACTTGGATATAATTACCGTCTTACTGATATGGCGGCGGCGATCGGCATTGTCCAGCCGAAAAAGCTGGAAAAATTCAATATCCGGCGCCGGAAAAACGCCGAGTATTTCGACACTCACATCTCGGTGAAAGGACTCATCACTCCGTATGTGGCACCGGGGATGCACCATGTATACCACCAGTACGTCATCCGCCTGACCGACGAATTCCCGATGAAGCGTGCTGACTTTATTGAATACCTGAAGGCAAAAGGGATCGGGACTGCAGTGCACTACCCGATCCCTATCCATCACCAGCCGGTATATGCGCGTGCCGGGGAACCAGATGCCTGCCCGGTATCGACCAGCCTTGCCTCTTCGGTCCTCAGCATCCCGGTTCACCCGTTGCTTGACCAGAAAGAGGTTGCCTATATCTGCGATGCGATCAACCGGGTGAAATGAATGGATATTGGTGTGATCGGTGTCGGTGCAATGGGGAAGAACCATGTGCGTGTTTATTCAGAATTAAAAAGTGTACACTCGCTGGGTATTTATGATGTGAATACCCAGGCTGCAAAAATTCTTGGTGAAAAACACGATGCAACGGTCTATGGATCAATCAGCGAACTGCTCGACAATTCCGATGCAGTCAGCGTTGTTGTACCGACGCAGTTTCACTCCGGGGTAGTCGGGCAGGTTTTCGCAAAGAAAAAATCCGTGCTTATTGAAAAACCAATCTGTGCCTCCGTGAAGGAAGCAAAAAAGTTAATGAAAACTGCGCCGGAAGGAATTACTATCGGTGTCGGGCATATTGAACGGTTTAACCCCATTGTTGCGGAGATTAAAAAGATTGTGAAAAATCCCCTGTATATGGAGTTTAAACGGCATAACCCTACATCGGCACGGATCACCGGAAGTTCGGTTGTTGAAGACCTGATGATCCATGATATCGATATTCTCTTGAACGTGTTCTTTCCGGATCCCTGGGACGTGCACAGCGTTGGCAACGCGGATATCATGAGTGTACTGATGAATTGCGATGGTATCCCGGTATCCATATCAGCAAGCCGGCGGGCGTCAAAAAAGATCCGCCAGATATATGTTGAAGATGAAGAGTTCACGATTGAGGGAAATTTCATGACACAGGAAGTCATCATCTACCGCAAACCCGGTTAATACCATGTCGAAGCGGCGCGATATGTTCAGGAAAATATCATCGAGAAAGTGATGGTAAATACGGTCGAACCATTAAAACGCGAACTGGAAATATTTATCGATTGCGTGGACAGGAACCAGCCTTTCCTGATCCCCCCGGATCAGGCAATTCGCAACCTTGAGTTCTGCGAAAAAGTCAGTAGTGTTATGTAAATCCAGGAGTTCATCTGACAATGGCACTTAAAGCATTGATACAAAAACGCGGACCGATAAAAAAAATAGGTGTTCTCGGTATGGGGTATGTCGGCATTCCCGCAGCAGCGCTCTTTGCAGACTCCCCTGTGTTTGATTTTGTATACGGGTTCCAGCGGGACTCTGCATCATCTGGCTATAAAATCTCCATGCTGAACCGGGGCGAAAGTCCCCTCAAGGGGGAAGAGCCCGGGCTTGAGGATCTCTTAAAAAAAGTCGTTGCAGCAAAAAAATTTGCCTGTAGTTCTGATTTTTCAAAGATTTCAGAACTGGATGCTGTAACTCTCTCGATCCAGACACCTTTTTTGAACAAGGAAGACCTCCTGCCGGATTTTTCTGCTCTTAAAGAAGGGATCAGGCAGGTCGGACGATATCTTACTCCGGGAATGCTGGTTGTTCTGGAATCCACGGTTACTCCCGGGACCACCGACACGCTTGCAAAGGAACTCCTTGAAGAAGAATCAGGAATGCATGCTGGAGTTGATTTTGCGCTTGCCCATGCGCCTGAGCGCGTTATGGTGGGCCGATTGCTGCGCAATATCCGTGAACATGACCGGATTGTTGGCGGGATCGATGATGTGAGCACAAGGCGGGCAACTGAACTTTACTCACCCGTTCTCACCCTGGGAAAAGTGATCCCCATGTCAGCAACTGCCGCTGAAGTGACAAAGACCACGGAAAACACGTTCCGTGATCTCCAGATTGCTGCCATCAATGAACTCGCGCTCTACTGTGAAGCGATGGGGATCAATGTGTATGATGTCCGCACTGGTGTTGACAGCCTCAAGGGTGAGGGCATTACCCGTGCCATGCTCTGGCCGGGAGCCGGTGTCGGCGGGCATTGCCTTACAAAAGACACATATCATCTTGAACGGGGTGTCCAGATGCTGGGTAAAGACCTTCTCGATTACCCTAAAGGTGAACCATCCCTCTATGTGCTTGCCCGCCATATCAACGATTTTATGCCCATTCATATGTTCCGGCTCACCATGGATGCCCTGGAACGATCGGGTCGCTCCTCTCATGGGTCAGTGGTGACAATTCTCGGATGGGCGTTCCTCTCCAATTCGGATGATACACGGAATACACCTGCAGAACCCTACCGGGATAACCTCATCAAAGCCGGTGCCACTGTCCGGTACATGATCCCGATGTACACGAATATCCTGGAGTTCCTGTCCTTCATGACCTTGATGAATCGATACAGGGAGCGGATGTCATCGTGATCTTTGCCGGGCACCACCAGTATAAAAACCTTGATCCAGGTCATATCCTGACGCTATCCGGAAAGAAACACCCGGTCATTATCGACGGCAGGAATATGATTGAGCCTGATATTTTTATCCGTCACGGGTTTGTGTACAAGGGCGTAGGGCGTGGCGATAAAAATATGCATAAAATTTCAGGTACCGTGTAATTACGGATGTGCATTTTTTTTAATTATTTACAGCCGACTGTTAATTTTTAATTATCAGCCGAAATCAAGATGGGAAAATTCCCCCATTTTTCCTGACGGTGATGGTTCCAATTGCGACATTGATGTCGATTCTAAAATGGGTCTTCGCGCCCCCCCGCACCTATTTTCTTTTCACCTGATTGACTCATTTGTCACCCTTAGAACGCTTCTATGAGCCTTCCGGGGGGATCCAGGAAGACTCATGAAGCCCCCCGTTACGCTCACCAGCCCACGAGGGGGAGGGAGCGTGGCAGGATTGCCCCCTTGAGAGGGGGACGGGTGCCCGACCTGTTGAGATGCCTGAAAGATGCCTGGACCTGGGAGACGGACCTCGGGAACGCTAATCAACGAAATGGAAGTTACATTGTCACTTCCAAATTTTGGAATTAAATCTCCAATGTCCAGGACCGGAGCCCTTCCTCCCATCAGGGAGGCTATCCTGTTAATGGTCATCCTTGGTTTCAACTGTATCGATCTTTTTTACTATTTTCATCGTTGATTGTGTATCTTTTTGATTTTTACATAAAATCCTGCACTACCTCTGGTTCTCTTCGTCCAATCCCGCATTTTGTGAATAATTTACCAATTTCAGATTATTACGAACTTACCTATAGATAATGTATAAATCGGACACGAAAAAATGTATAACAGAATGCTTCTCTTTCTTGCAATTCTGCTTTTCCTTATTGCTCTCTTCCCTTATCTGATCTATTTAACGGGCATTTATTTCGGTAAAAAACCCGAAGAAGTCCGTCTTCCCACGTCTCACCCCGATATCAGTATCATAATATCTGCTTATAATGAGGAACTGGTTGTCGCAAAAAGGATTTCAAATATTGAAGCATGCCACTACCCCAAAGAGCGGATTGAAATCATTTTTGTTGACGACTGCTCAAGTGATGATACAAAAAACCTGGCAAAATCATGTCTGGAACGTTCAGGGATAAGATTCCACTCATTGAAAACAGCGAACGGCTGGGAACTAACAGGTCATATAATCTGGCAATCAGCAAAGCAGATTACCCCATAATTGTGACCACTGATGCCGATGTCTTTTTTGATCCCGATGCACTCAATTATCTTATCGGGCGTCTTTTCAGTGATGAAAAAATTGCTGCGGTAACCGGAGAACTCAGGCCGTTGTTTCCCCCAGCAACACAGCTATGCTGGAAGGTGTATACCGGTCGTTTTATGGCCGGATGTGTGAATGGGAAAGTGCTCTTGATTCTACGTATAATTTTAACGGGGCCCTGGTTGCTTTTCGTTCTGATCGTATCCGGAGAATCAATGATAAATCCGGGGCCGATGATGCCAACACTGCTTTTGAAGCAATCCGGAAAGGATATCGTGCAGTTTATGAGAAAAAAGCAATCGTTTTTGAGGATATCCCGGAGAGTTTTACCGTACAGTATCGCCAGAAGACCCGGAAGGGCAACCGGGCTTATTGAAGCAACACTCTCAAATCTGGACCTTTTAGGGAAAAATACCCGGTTTTCACGATTTTTTTACCCGGTCAGGATTTTCATGTATGTATGTTCACCCATTATTTTTTTCTTCTCGGTTGTTGTATTCAGTGTCTGGATATTTTTGTTAAATCCATTGTTCCTCTTTGGGTGTTTGATTCTCCTGGCTTGTGCTGGTATCATCTGGAGACAAAACCTGGTCTTTGCTTTTGTCCTGAACCAGTTTTATCTCGTTGGAGGTTTATTGAACCTCGGTAAAGATATGCGGGTATGGGACAGCACATCTGATAAAAGAAAAGTCAGACCCTCATAAAAACCAGGTATTTGCCGGTCATGCTGAAGTGCTGTAGTGTGATATTTTTAAAAACTGCACACAGGCCGAACAGAAGGGAGATCCCCCTCATTGTGTGTACGGGAACAGGGTTTCCCCCGGGATGACCGGATGCAAATGTTTCTGTATCTTCGTAATCCTTTCTCCATCGATTCAACAGGAAACTGGCGGCAACCTGGCAGGAGCCTGACAGGTTATTTCCTTGCTATCGTCACATATCCCGAGTGGCTTACACTCGTTGAGGGGCGTGTGCCTCTCTTTGACCGGGTCATCTCCCGCTCGATCAACTCGTGGGTGTGAACATCACTGAATAACCCGGTTGCCGTATCCACCACAATCGCCATCTGCTCTATAAACGGGGTGTAGCAGGCGAGATAGCCGCCGGATCGCAGCAGGGAAAACGCATGCGTTACATGCTCCGGCAGGATTTGCATATCGAGATGAACCACATCGAATGCCCCATCAGCTGTAAGGAAGTCAGCGGCCACTGCTTCAACATTAATGAGTTTTGCCTCTTTGATGTTTTTCAGGGCGAGCGACGAGAACTCGGGACGGATTTCATAGGTCTTCACGGTCTTTGCCACACCGCCAAAGTAGATCGCGGCAATCCCGCTGCCGGTGCCGGCATCGAGCACATCATCGTTGTGATTCATACCGGTATAGGCAATAACAAGCCCGATGTCCTTTGGAAGCATGGGAGCCCCTGATCGTTTCCCATACGTAAAAAAATCGGTTGGCCGTGGGATTCTGACCGTGAACTTTGCACCATTGTGCGTTGTCAGGATATCCCCCCCAAAAAGTCCTGCCAGCTGGCCTGAGGTCCAGTTGTCCCTTATCGGTGCCGAGCGTACCCGGCCCGGCTTTGACAAAAAATTCCCTGCCTTCCCCGACAAGGTACGCGGTCGCCTGGTTCGATCATGAGCTGGATAAGCGCATGATCGCTTCTGCGATATCGCCTTTTGTAGCAACGAGTGCCTCTTTTGCCTTCTCCGCAGAGACATTTGCCTGCGCAGCCACCATGGTGATATCTTCCTTTAAAATATCAGGTGCTGCCGGCTCGAACCGGATATCACCGATGATCTGGTACGTGGTCGTTCCCTGCATCGTCATCGCTGAAACCTCGGCGGAATCGAAGATGTAATTACCCTTCGGTGTCGTAATGACAATACTCTGCACATCTTCAATCTGCTCGACCTGCATGCCGAGCTTCTTCATCATCGCCTTCATCTGGCGTGGGTTGATATTTCCCGGAAGCATCTTTCTCACTACCCTGCCGTACTCTTACTGCTACTCCATAATTAAATGCAAGCATCTCCGTGCCCGAAATCACTGCAGCACCGCATGCAATCAGGTGGTCATCGCTGGTAACAACCAGCACATCATCCCCCGCGCGGATTTGCGGATCTGCAGCCACCACATGCTTTGCAAAGGCATTCTTTCCCTGTGCGACAAACATTGCCACATCATCACGGATAACAACCCGGTAACCCGGTACGGGAAGACCTGCCATAAGACGTTTTGCCCCTTCGATACCGAGTGTCAGCCTGCCATCCGAAGCCCGCACTGTGGCAAGGCGCACACCATCAAAAAGGATCTGGCGGATTCTCCCGGTTGTTGAGAAGATGAAGGTACACCCCTCGGGGAAAAGCCCGGTTCCCACTCCCTTTCCGAACTGGTAATCAGCGATTGTCTGCACTCGCCGCAGCGAACTGTTCTCCGAGTATCCTGTTGACACGATCCAAAAACTCCTCTTCAGCTGTTTTCGGGATATACGCACCCGCCGCGATCTTATGCCCTCCTCCGCCGCCACCGTATTCAGCAGAAGCATCACTCAGGGCCTGCTGGAGATCGACTCCCCGCTCTATCACCCGTTCATTTGTCCTCATCGACACTTTTGTCAGGCTGGGATCCTCGGGTACTTCACACATGACAAGGATGGGCTTTCTGCTGTTGAGTTTTGAGAGTGCCATTCCCGCCCCAATACCGACAATCGTATCCGGATACCTTCCGCCCACGTGGATCCACTGGAGGTTATCCAGTTCTTTGACACCGGTATCAATGATATACTGGAGCAGGTTGCGGATAATTGCCCGGTGGTTATTGAGCATATGTTCAGCATCACGGTACGCAGACCCACGATCCCCGCGGAGAATTGCACCACCTACATGAGGTTTTGACCACCGTCCGCAGGCGTTGAGCATCGTTGCATATTCCTGTGCATTCCGCAGAGGAGTCCTGGGGATTTCATCGGGGAATCCGTACGTTTCTGCCAAAAGACGGTCTACCCGCTCGCCATTGGCAAGCAACTGCTCGGCAAGCCCTGAAATGATAGTCCTTTTATCTTCCACAGGGATTTCTTCCCATACAAACCAGCGCCCTTTTTCACTTTGTTGCCGGATACCCAGGCGTTTTAAGAACTGCCGTGCACCTTCAGGATTATTGCTGATCCCTTTGATAAATGGGTCGTCATTATATGCAAGTGAGAGGTGAAGCGGGCGCGTTGCGGTGCCATAACAATTGAGATCCTTTTTACGCACTTCAACCGACTGGTGCCGCACACCATCCTCAACGATAATGTCACGTGCGGGACCAACAAGGCCACACTTTTCCCGTGCCATCATATCCCCTACATTGCCAACAATTGCGAGCTTGGCGAGATCGATGTTTATTGCATCCAGCTGTTTTGCTACGAAGTAGGATACACCGGGCAGCACTCATCCGCGAATACCCGTACGGCAGGCAGTTCACCTGCGTGTAGTGCCGTTCACACGGCTGACTCACATGGTGGTCGATGATCACGACTTCTTTTTCCGGTAACCCCCGCTCAAAAAGGAGGTTCTGCTGTCCTGCGCCAAGATCGGTGAAGACTTTGAGTGACGAATCGGAAGGGATCTGATGCATGGTTAACGGTTCAAGTTGCCGGACAAAAACGGACCTGACAGGTATCCCCTGCCGGGAAATTGCCTGCGAAAGAATAGCCTCACAGGAGATCCCATCTGCATCGATGTGGGAGATGATGGTAATTTCCGGTGCTGCCGCGATCTGTTCTGCGACTGCTTTCACATCATCGTTAAAACCCATTGCATATTATTTAGGGAGTTCATACAGATGAAGTGTGCTCAAGAATGCAATCGGAACTGATTGAAGGATTTCTGGAGACGGGAATTATCAGTCCTCCCAGAATGCGTGCCGTGGATATAAATGCGATAGCGCTGGGTGTTACCGGACTCCAGTTGATGGAGGGGGCGGGGCGTGCACTTGCTGATATGGCACGTGCCAGGGGCCCGGAACGGGTTCTGGTGTTGTGCGGGAAAGGCAACAACGGCGGAGACGGGATGGTGGCCGCACGGTACCTCCAGCGTGGAGTTCAGACAGATGTCTGCTACCTTGATTCAGGAAAAAGAAGCAGTTCCTGCGAACACCAGTTCGCTGCATTAAAACACTGCCTGGTTACCCTTCATCCCTTCCAGTGCCGTGATGATCTTACGGTGATGGCTTCCCTGTTTGAGCATGCAGATGTGATTATCGATGCGTTGCTCGGCATTGGTGCAACCGGCTCCCCAAAAGAACCCCTCACGAGCTGTATTGCGATGGCGAATTCATCCAGAGCGCAGATTATTGCAGCTGATCTCCCTACCCCGGGAATGCGGGCAGACCGGATCTGCGCATTCCACCGGGCCAAGACTGAAGGATCTGAGGTTGCTGATATCGGTATACCGCTCGAAGCGGAATGCTGTGTTGGCCCCGGTGATCTCACTCTTCTTCCTTCCCGGCGGCATAAGGCGCATAAAGGGATTGGGGGGGAAGTGCTGGTAATCGGTGGCGGTCCGTACCAGGGTGCGCCCTACCTGGCCGGTCTGGGTGCATTGCGGGCAGGTGCGGATATTGTCCGGATTGCTTCACCTGTTTTTGAACCGATCCCCGATTTGATCTATGAACGACTGGAGGGAGAGAGGATTGGAATGGAACACCTGGAACGGCTGGTGAGTCTTGCCACCCGTGCGGATGCAGTCGTCTGCGGGAACGGACTGGGTCCCGACAGTCACGAAGTGGTCCTGGCAATCGCACCATACTGTAAAAAAGCGGTGATTGATGCGGATGCACTACGGCTCCCGTTGCCGGTTGCAAAAAGTGAGACCCTCTATACCCCGCATGCGGGAGAGTTTACGAGAATAACCGGGATCAGGCTTCCGGATGATACCAGAGAGCGTGCACTGGTTTCAAAGGGTGCCGGGATAAATGGTACCGTGCTTCTCAAGGGATCGACAGACATCATTACCGATGGAAATCGCGTGCGGTTTAACCGGACCGGGGATCCGGCAATGACCGTGGGTGGTACCGGAGATGTACTTGCCGGTATTGCCGGTGCCCTTCTCTGTCATATGCCTGCCTTCGAAGCGGGGTGCATTGCAGCGTACGTCAATGGCAGGGCAGGGCAGTTCGTTGCAGCAAAGCGGGGCGAAGGCATGCTGGCCTCTGATCTTGTTGACCGGATTCCATCGGAATTATTTAAGAAAGGTGGGTGAATGACAGAGTTTACGCATATCCAGAATGAGCGGGCACAGATGGTGGATATCAGTGCAAAAAATGACGTGATCCGCGAAGCAGTTGCCGTCGGAAAAATTTTCCTGAGACCTGAAACAATGAATGCAATCCGGCAGGGGACTGTCGTGAAAGGCAATGTTTTCTCAACCGCACGTGTGGCCGCAACACTATCGGTCAAAAACACTCCCGCCCTTATACCTATGTGCCATGCCATCCCCGTCAGTGCAATTGTCGTTGATTTTTCCGAAGGTGAAGGCTTCGTTGAAGCCACTGTCCGTGTGAAATCCACCGGAAAGACCGGTGTGGAAATGGAAGCGCTGGTCGGGGTTTCAGTAGCGCTTCTTACGGTCTGGGACATGGTGAAATCCGCAGAAAAAGATGCAGACGGGCAGTATCCTGTTACCTGTATCCAGGATATCCGGGTTGTGGAGAAGCGCAAAAGTACACCTGAACGCTGAAGTCCTCTGGCGATGGAAGGGTCGGTGGGACTTTAATAGCCACCCGGTTAAAGTATGTGGGAATACGGGATCCGTCCCGTTGAAAGGAATGTAGCTCAGCAATGAGCCGAACCTTAGGTGATTATCATGGTAAAATCGATGTACGCCTTCGTCAGGGAGGCATGGAAAGTACCTGCAAAGAGTGGAGTGAAAGAGATCCTCTGGAACCGCATGCAGGAATGGCGCCGCGAAGGCAGCGTTGTCCGGCTCGAACATCCCACCCGTATCGACCGCGCGCGGTCACTTGGTTACAAGGCAAAACAGGGCATTGCTGTTGCACGCGTGCAGGTACGCTCGTGGTGGTCGCAGGGCATCCCGGTATGTCCGCGCTCGTCGTTCAGCACGTATGGGAAAGAACCGTTCGACTGCCGGCAAGAGCATCCAGCGAATTGCCGAAGAGCGGGCTTCAAAGAGATTTCCCAACATGGAAGTGCTCAATTCCTACTGGGTCGGACAGGACGGGAAACTGAAATATTACGAGGTAATTCTTGTTGACGGTCACCACCCCTCGATCAGGGCTGATAAGAACCTTGCGTGGATGGCAAATTCCACCCACCGTGGCCGGGCCGAGCGCGGTAAGACCTCTGCCGGACGTAAGGGACGAGGCATGAGCACCCGTGGCAAGGGAACAGAAAAGACCCGCCCGAGTATTCGGTCCCATGCAAACCAGGGCAAATAATCTTATTCCCTTTTTAACTCAAAGCTTACTTTCATGAAGATCACCGATGCCTGTGTCTATCCGTACCCCTGCGGGGACTCATCGGTGCGCCGGATGGCACTGGAAGCAAAAGCCCTTGGTTTTGAACGACTTGTTGCCAAAGACGTGCCCCCCGGAGAATTTTATGGGATTGAACTATACACCGCCATCCTCATCCGTGACACTTCGGTCAGGGATCTCATCAACCGTATCAAACGGGAAAGAAATAATCGTGCGGTAATTTCAGTTCATGCGGGGGAGAGCGGATATAACCGGGCAGTGATCAGTACCAGGGGTGTGCATATACTCAGGGGGATCCATACCGCCGATAAGAATGCATTCGATCATGTAGCTGCCAGAATGGCAGCTGATAACCGGGTTGCTGTTGATATCGATCTGTCCCCCCTGATTTCAGGCAGAGGTATCGCCCGACAGCGCGCCATGCACCGGTACCGCGACATACTCGTACTCGAGCAACGTTTTGAGTTCCCTATAGTCATTTCATCACATGCCCGGTCAATCCTGGAAATGCGTGCAGTCCGCGAGATTGCCGGGCTCTGTTCCCTTGTTGGAATGGACACTTCCGATATCGAAAGGTCGTTATGTGGAGTTGACACAATTACCGCCCCTCCGGATACTCCAGTCAGGGTGATCTGATGAGTGTCCGCCCACCCACATTGCGAGAGAAACGGCGTTACATTCTGATATGTATAGATCCTGCCGGAACAACTATCGACCAGAAAGACCTGTATTACGCAGTATCGGATGCCACGACCCAGTTGTGGGGAGATGTGATGGCTGCGGTTATCATGCCGGCCGTTGTGGCTTCTGAAGGGCAGTTCTTTATTATCCGCTGCCGGAGGGGAACTGAACATGAACTGGTAACCGCGCTCTCCACCATTACAACCTGCCGGGATACCCGCATTGCGCTCCGTATACTTGCTGCTTCCGGTACAATCAACAGCCTGCGCGAGAGGATACAGAATGTAAAAACTCCTGATCAGGAACAGGTACCTCTGCAGGAATGCAATTTTGAAAAAAAAGTGTTTTTGGTGAAGCAATGGAACGGTCAGAAGGTTGATGTAATTGAAAAGGGATTTAAAAATACAAACCGATTGTTCTTGACAAGAGAAGATCTGGAGGAATTATAATGCAACCACAATATCAGATGGGATACGACAGGGCGATTACGGTTTTTTCCCCCGATGGCAGGCTTTACCAGGTGGAGTATGCCCGCGAGGCAGTAAAACGCGGAACGACTGCTGTTGGTATCAAGGCAAAAGACGGTGTCGTGCTGATCGTTGATAAACGAGTGAGTTCAAAACTCCTTGAAGCATCATCTATCGAGAAAATTTTTAAAATTGATGAACATATCGGGGTCGCTTCATCCGGACTGGTCGGAGATGCGCGATCGCTGGTTGACCGGGCCCGGATCGAATGCCAGATCAACCGGGTTTCGGTACCGATGAACCAATCGAGGTGGAAGCACTCGCAAAAAAACTCTGCGACCATATGCAGACGCTCACCCAGTATGGCGGTATACGCCCGTATGGGACGGCACTGCTCATTGCCGGGGTCAGTGATGGTGAATGCCGCCTTTTTGAAACTGATCCATCCGGCACCCTCCTGGAATACAAAGCAACGGGAATCGGTATCGGACGTCCCGCTGCCATGAAAGTTTTTGAAGAGGAATACAACCCGGAATCTGAGATCAAGGATGTAATCCTGCTGGGACTCAAGGCGCTGCATTCTGCCACTGAGGGCAAGTTCGATGTCGACACGGTTGAAATCGGTGTAATCGGACGTAATAACCCGGTTTTCCGTAAGATGAGCAAGGAAGAAGTTGCTGCATTTGTCGGACAATTCAAACAGTGAATTCCCATGATACCGCTCGATAATGCCGTGATAGCACGCCTTGAGAGTTTCGGAGAGCGCTTCGAGATCCTCGTTGACCCAAACCAGGCAGCGCTGGTACGGCAGGGCCAGAAGGTCGATATCGAGGATGTAGTTGCGGCATCCAATGTCTTTGGAAACGCGTCACGGGGAACGCGTGCGTCAGAGGAATCGCTCGAGAAGGTATTTCATACCACTGACTTTGATACAATAGCCCGTCGGATCATAGAAAAAGGTGAGATCCATCTCACTGCCGAACAACGTAAACAGATGATTGAGGACAAACGCAGGCAGGTTATCACCTTTATCGCGCGGAACGCGGTAAATCCCCAGACCGGCCACCCTCACCCCCCGCACCGGATAGAGATGGCAATGGAAGAGGCGAGGGTCAATATCGATCCGTTCAAACATCTTGATGAACAGGTCAAGGAAACAGTCAAAGCGTTGAGGCCGCTGCTTCCCATACGGTTTGAAGAACTCCGCCTTGCGATTCGTATCCCTGCGGATTTTGCAGCAAAAGCATATGGGGATATCGCGGCCGGGTCCACGATGGAGAAGGACGAATGGCAAAAAGATGGTTCATGGGTCTGTGTAGTTCGCATACCTGCCGGGATACAGGGAGAATTCTATGATCTCATCAACAAGCTCTCAAAAGGAGAAGGCCAGGTAAAAATCCTCAATCAAGTATATTAGTTACGAGGACAAATAAAAGAAGACAGATTGATAGGGATGCATAATGGCAAGCTCGACTCATAAAGCAAAAGGAAAAGTAACAGGTAGTGCCGGACGCTTTGGCTGCCGGTACGGAAGATTTGTACGGAAGAGAGTAGCTGATATCGAAGCAATCTCCGGATCCCTCCACCGCTGCCCGAAATGTGACATGCAATCCGTTCGTCGCAAGGGCACCGGTATCTGGGAGTGTCGCAAATGCAATTACAAGTTTGCGGGAGGAGCATACCAGCCGCAGACTCCGGCCATGAAGATTGCCCAGCGCGCGATTGACCGTACTCTCGAACAGATGAAAGGATAATTCCGGATTCAGAAATATGGCAAGTACGTATAAATGCGCACGATGCAAGCAGAAAGTCGAGATAGACGTAAACGTCCGGTGTCCCTATTGTGGACACCGTATCCTTTTTAAAGAGCGCGGCGCTGCAATTAAAGAGATAAAAGCCCGTTAATCTTTTTTATCCGGCATAAAGCCCGGATAAGAATATTTTATCATCTTTTTTTATTCATATAGCTGTACGAGGTTTCCTGGTGTCCCTTCACGAAGCACTATTCCGGTTTTCGACACCCCATGCAGAGCAGATCTGCCGTGCGTTAATCCCGGAACTTGCCGAAGAAGTGAACCCCAGGTCCACAACCCGGGTCTGGCTTGAAGGAGAGGATATGCTTGTTCTCAATGTAGAGGCACAGGACATTGCAGCACTCCGGGCCGCGCTCAATATGGTCCTCCGGCTGGTAAATGTCGCTGATGAGATGCAGGATATTTCCCGGCCAGGTCCATGAGCCGGTCCTGATAATCTCTGCATTTCCATTACAAAAAAGGAAAAACCAGACAGAATTAATACAGAAATTATTCACGGACAAAAGTATCGGATAATGTCGTGCAGGTATCAGAGAAAGTAACCGGGAAAGTATTGGATAATTAAAAGAATTCGACCCGTAAAAATACAAAATAAGAAAAATAAAATAACCAAAACCATTTTATTCCCTTTTTTATATAACATTCCATATCCCGGAAAGTGCTGATATGGATGAGAATGTAAATGAATACCGGAAACTTATTTGGTTATCTGAACGTCGTTGTACCCCACATTGTAAAATGCGATATGATTGTGGATCGGTAAACCAATATGTATCCGGAGAGATACCCTGTCCAGCATACTATGATAAAAATATTATCGAAAAGAAACTGTTCAAAAATGAATTGAATAACAAGATGACTGTTATATTAAAATCTTCATTTGAAAAAAAACCTGAATAACTATTTTTGCCCGGTGCTTGTTTACGCTGTTAAAGGGACTTTTCTGATTGTAACACAGCTTGGGAGATTATGATAGACACCTAATTTAATAGAACTAAAAAAGATAATGTACTAGTTTCATTCAATTTATTTATCCGGTTATGGATGAATGTCAAGTAAAACAAAAAAGAAAAATGAGTTTCTGACGTAAACTAAAAAATATTTAAATGTGGAATTTATCTAACAGGAGTTAAACCAATGAACAATCTTTCACCAAAAGTGCAGAACCAGCTGGCGATGCTCCAGCAGATACAGCAGCAGCTCCAGACTATACTCTCGCAAAAAGCCCAGTACGAGATGGCAGTGCGTGAGGCGAAGCGTGCCCAGGAAGAGATTAGTGATTCAGCAGATGATGCCGTTATGTTCATGAGCGTTGGCACGGTAATGGTGCAGAAGAAAAAAGAGGTCGTGAACACAAAACTCACCGAAAAGGTCGAGACACTTGAGTTGCGCATCAAGTCGCTTGAAAAGCAGGAAAAGATGATGCAGGGTAAATTTGAGCAGCTGCAGGCGCAGATCAAGGCAGCGATCGAGGGCAGAGGCGCCCCGACTGCTGCATAACTATTTTTCATTTTGGTCCTGGCTGGAAAGAACCAGATTGAGCATTGAAAAGAATTTTTCATAAGCCACAGCCAGGCCGGGCAGGCTTTCCCAAATAGATGCCCCTGTGTAAAAAACGCCTGACCGTTTTTTCCACCATGAATTGTGTTTTTTGAGTTAAGATAGGAAAAACCGGGATCCAAAAACAAAAATCCATAGGTTCCGGAATTTCAGAGTACTGGTTATGGGCGCAGGTCCGGCTTTTTTGGAACACGATCCGGTCATTCGCATGGCGGTTATCAAAGCGGCAGCAGATCATGCTTCGCAGGCCCATATGGGCCAGTGCGTAAGGACCGGCGTACCCCTTATATCACCCATCCTGCACGGGTAGCCGCCCTTGTCGGGATGTTCAACAGTTCCCATGTGGCGATCGTCTCGGCGTGGCTTCATGATGTGTATGAGGACTGCTCGCCGGACTGGATCAAGCGGACGGACGTGTTTATTGAAGGACTTCATCTGTCCAGCGATGAAAAAGCAGATATTGCTGCTATTGTTGATGCCCTGACCAAAAAGAACACGATCAAAGGAAAAGCAGCCCGGCTTTCCAATAGTCTCGACCGGATCATCGAAGCTCCCCCGGAAGCAACACTGGTGAAACTCTGCGATCGGATTGACAACCTCCTCGATTCAGCAGACCGTAACGGGCGTTTCACGAAACGCTACCTTGCGTCCACCGATGAAGTTATTGGGAAACTTGAGGTGCGTGCTTCCCTCTACGGGTATGAACAGGCACTGAATCTGCTTATCCGGATACGGAGCGCGAAACTAAAAAAGTTGTGAAGTAGAATGTGCTGGTTTGGCTTATTCCAATTATTTTTAAATTATCTCGCGTTCGTTAGCGAATAATTCTGTGAACGGCAAAATCTGAATTCATAACCCGATCATTATTGCGCTTTTAAAAATTCAGTTGAAAAAATGGGGGGGGGCACTTATTTCCGGTTTATCAGGTTGATTGCGTTGACAAGTGCCTCGACCGATGAGAGTACAATGTCGTCACCGCTCCCGCTTGCATCAAATATTTTCCCATGTTCATCCTCTACCGCGATTGTCACGTGGCACATGGCATCTGAACCTCCTGATATTGCCTCAATATTGAATTCCTTGAGCAGGAGCCGGGCTGGTGTGATCCCCAGGATAGCATGAAGTGCTGCATCGACCGGACCATTGCCCACACTGGAAAAGACATGCTCTTTCCCGTTGACCGTTGCTTTCACGCTTGCGGTCGGGATGACATGGTTACCGGTCATGATTGCAATATCCACAAGCTGGAACATCTTATGGTTCAGTTCTATACCCATCGCACTTTCAGCAATCTCGTACAGGTCTGCGTCTGTCACCCGTTTTCCCTTTCCTGCGATCGCTTTTACCTTTTCGACAATCATATCCAGTTGAGTGTCAGATGGTTCGAGATGAACATCGGCAAGCATCTGCGATACGGCGTGCCTTCCGACATGTTTTCCAAGGGTCAGTCTTCTGCGGTGCCCGACCATTTCCGGTGTATAATACCGGGTTCAAAGGTTGCGGAATTTTTAATAACGCCATGCGAGTGGATGCCACTCTCATGTGAGAATACATTCTCGCCGACAACCGGTTGAGTGGGAGTAATGCTGATGCCGGAGAACCGGGAGACCAGTCGCGAGGTTTCGACAAGCCGTTCTTTTTGTATCCCGGTGTTTATGCGGTATATCGCCTCCATGATCATAACGGTCTGGGCAAGGTCAGCGTTGCCCGCACGTTCACCGAGCCCGTTTACGGTAACCTGCACCTGTGAGGCACCAGCTTCGACAGCGGCAATAGTGTTTGCGACAGCGAGGCCGAAGTCATTATGGCAGTGGACATCGATGGGGCAATTTACCTCGCTGGCGATACGGGTAACAAGTGTCTTCATACCGGAAGGTGAAATAACACCGACGGTATCCGGCACGTTAATAATTGTGGCGCCGGCATCTGCGGCAGTCCTGAAGACTTCGATAAGGTAGTCCCCGTCAGTCCTGGTCGCGTCCATGGCAGAGAACATGCACCGGTCGGTGTGGTCGCGGATATAATGAATAATATCAGCAGTGATCCCGAGCACTTCCTCCCGGCTCTTGTTGATCGTGTTCTCCCGCTGGATATCCGACGTTGGAATAAATACATGGACCATATCCACATCGCAGTCAAGGCACGCATCAACATCGGCCCTGACTGAGCGGGCGAGCCCGCAGATCTTCGACTCAAGACCGAGCTTTTTAATAGCGCTTACCGTCTCTTTTTCGACTTTTGAGGATGCAGGAAATCCTGCTTCGATTACGTGGATGCCGATATCAGAGAGCTGGCGTGCGATCTCGAGTTTCTGTTCAAAGGTGAATGCAATCCCCGGGGTTTGTTCTCCATCCCGGAGCGTAGTGTCAAAAACAGTCACTTCTTCATGAGCATGGCTATCGGTGAAGAAGGCGATCCCCCGCAACATCCTTGCGAGCAGTCATACATCGATATATGCATGCGGATTATTTAAATAATACTTATTTATTGTCGAAATCCGGGCTATTTTAACTGTTTCTCTTCGATCTTTAACGATACGTTTAATACTAAATTATCCATATATTAAGAGCGCAGTGCCCCGCCTTAACTCGAGCTCGGTAGAGTGCGCGGCTGTAGTATGGTTTACCGTTAGCGGTAACTGCGCGGCTACCGCGATGTCCCCGGTTCGAATCCGGGAGGCGGGACATTTGTTAAAAAAAGAGAGAGCCCAGGTAGTGTAGTGGCCCATCATGTTTGCCTGTCACGCAAACGACTCGGATTCGAATTCCGACCTGGGCGTCACTATGTTTTTTTTGAAAAGGTATTTGCAATTTTTTTAAAAAATTCTTTTCCTGGTTCTGTAGAATTCATTTTTATTGAAGTATGAAAATAAATGCCCAGAGCACGAAGGAGGGGACAGTGCCCTGTCCCCCCGGACCGCCCCTGCGCTGCGCGATAGCTAGTGTATTACCTTCTTGGGAACTATCGCATTTGGGGGGAGCCAAGCGGCGGGGGTGAAATCCCCGTGAGCGTTTAAATTTTATGAGCATCTCTACAGAGCCCATTTCCTGGCAGCTAAAAATCTCTTTTTTATTTCCGCGAATACTCAGTTATTCCACCCGGTATCCATTCTCCCGAAGGAACGCTGCTATCCAGGGCTCTGCTTCGGCATCGGACTTTGGACGTTTCCGCTCCACCTCCCCCCACACGATACGGAGTCCCGGGTTATCGGAATGGAGATCGAGAGTCCCCCTGACGGTACCGAGCAGCATGCCCTGTTGATCCAGCACCCTCATCACAACGCAGCGGTAAAACTTGCACTGCGAAGGGCTGTCCCGGTGAATTGTGCACCGGACAATATTTCCCTCCCGCCTGAGAAACCGGCAGGCAGCCGGGTGTTCTTTCAAAAACGTGAAGTCCTTAAAAATTTCCTGCTTGTCTTCATCGATCCTTGCGATAAAGGGTGTACCGGTTGAAACGGATTCACAGGCAAATTCAAAGGGACCGATCTGGTGTTCGATTGCGATATAGTCTCCCATGTACATGCAGCATGTTCCACATTGCCGGCAGGAAAACGCCATCAGAAATCTCCCACCCTGGAAATTTTTTCCATGAACTGAGTGGTACATTGATCCCGAATAATATTTAATCACTGGTCGGCACTTTTTGGGGTATAAAAACAGCGGTCTGGGTGCAGGACATGGAAACTATCATTATTTTTGGCTCTGTAGAATTCCTTTTTTTTTTTAAAAATATGAAAAAACACAGATAAAATGAAGGAGGTTTAAGTGCCTGCCTCCCGTACCGCTCCTGCGCTGAGTGCGATGAAGGCATTTTACCTGTTCAGAAGTTATCGCATTTGGAAGGAACTTTGAGCGGCGGGGGTGAAACCCCTGTGAGATTTTACGTTTTAAAAAACATTTCTACAGAGCCTGTTTTTCACCTTTTTTTAATCACTGTGTCAATTCCTGGTTAATACTCCTGACATTAGCGGGATGACTTCTTTGAATAGTTTATAAAAATCGCGTATTCATGATGAATCTTTTTTGGACTTTACTACAAATCCCGTGAAAAATTTTCACCATACTATTTTGTTATTAACCTACACATTTTTTACCTAGAATCAGATAATGTGATGTGTAATGGGCGATCCAGAACTGCGCAGTGATGAAAATATTCTTCTACGGACCCCGGGGATCTATGTCAAGTCTGTCCCGTTTGAGGGCATCCTCACCAATAAACGGATTATTCTGGTCGACAGGGCAATAAACCTCCTGCCGCCAAAAGAGATCCCTCTCGTCACCATAAAAGATATTGAGCGGGAGAGAACGCGATACGTGACCAGATCATAAAACTGTCAGTTTTGAGCAAAACCGGTGAAAAACGGCAGATGATCCTCACATTCTCCCGCCAGACCGGGGGGAACCGGATAAAGGAGCGGGATACGTGGTTGAAAACGTTAAAGGAGAATACTTCTTCGAAATTTGAACAGGTTGTCCGAAAAGCAATCCCGGGCCTTGAAAAGCCAGCCAGAAGACCTGAAAAACCAGCATCACCAAGAATTGAGGTGACAGGTTCGCCAAATGTTCAGAATATTCCAGGTACAGGAAAAATCCAGAAAAAGAAAGAAATGGAAGGAATCACTCCTGTTAAAAAGATCATTGAAAAACCTCTGGCCCCTGCTTCACCGATATCCGTAAAAAAAGAGCCTGAAAGTTCATCTCTCCAGTTTGGAACATACTGCTCACGGTGCGGTAACCGTGTGCTGGAAGGATCCGGTTATTGCAACCGCTGCGGATCCAGGATTTTTGTTCCCGGTGGTGAAGAAATATCCACAATCTCTCCGGATGTTGTATCCCGGGAGCCCGGAGTGGAAACAGTAACAAATATCCGGACGTTCGAAAAAAATCTCAAGACAATAGAACCGCTCAATGCACCTGCGGCAGACAGGATCCCATCAGAACCCAGCCGGGAGCAGGAACCCCTGGCTCCAGCAGAAGAGGAACCCGATGTTTCTGTCACGGAGCCAGCCACGTTTGCACTGGAGGAACAATCCGCAGGGACCGATGAGACACCCGATACAGGACGACCGCTAAGTATTGACTCCTGGCCTCCAGAATCCATTCCCCCGCCGGATAAAACTCCTCATAAACCCTGGGAAGGGTTCAGTCTTAAACCTGGAAAAAAGGCAGTTATCGGAATTGTCGTCGTAATTATCATAATTGCTATTGTCCTGGGAGGTTTTTTTCTCTACCCGATGATTTCAAATGCTCCCGGGAACACAACGGGTGATGATAGTCCACATGCAACACCTGCAACGGTAACTCCTGCGACTACTCCCACCCATCTCCCTACAGAAAATCCAAACTATTATGGAGGGCCGGGAAACAGTCCTGCAAATGTCGGGTTATAACATTCATCGGACCGTTACGTACCTTACAGTCAGGAATAATCCCGGATTGAAATAAAAAAACTCCCCAAAATATTTTTTACAGGGAGCAATTAACCAATCCTTAAGGTCACGTTATGGCAAAAAATCAGATATTTCCCCTGAATACGCCGTTCAAACCTTCGACGGCATTTATGACATGGTTTATTGTTGATTTTATCCTGGTTGTCCTTCTCACCCTTTCCTTTACGGTTGTTCCGGTGCTTATTGCTTCAGACTTAGAGGGATTTATTGTCGGCATTTCTCTTGCGGGAGTCCTGATCCTTGTCGTTATCTTTGTTGCCTGGGTCCGGCTCTATTACACGAGCATGTGGTATGAGTTAAGGGAAGATGACATGAGCTGGAAAAGGGGTGTCTGGTTCCACAGGACGGGGATTGTCCCGTATAATCGTATAACAAACCTTGATGTAATCCAGGGTCCCGTAATGCGAAGGCTGGGCATTTCCACGCTCTCTATCCAGACCGCAGGATATTCCGGGCAGGCTGTCCCGGAGATCCGGATTGAAGGGATCGAACATGCTGAAGATTTGCGGGAATTAATCCGCTCAATTGTCAGGCAGTCAGGTGCCCGGGATGCCTGTACAGGAGGCACTCCTTCATCCCCTGTATCATCAAATCAGAAAATGATTGATGAACTCGTAAAAATCCGTATGCTGCTTGAGCAGCAAAAAAATAACAATTTTTAATATTATTTTTTCTCCTGATTTTCCGGGGGATTCGCACTGGTTTTCGCTTTTCTCCACCGGTAGACGTAGTACGCAGCAGCACCAATGATAATGAGTGGAAGCAGTGTGAAGAGGATGATTATCAGAGCACTGATCATTCCCAGGAACCCTGCAATCCCTTCATTGATAGTCGATACAATGCTGTATCCGGTCTCACCGCCAACCGGTTCGGGTTCCTGAAGGTTCACGGTGATTGTGGAGAGATCGATCCGGCTGTCAAGGAATTTCAGCCTGCCCTCAAGCCGGTTCAGTTCAGTCTGCACCCGGTCGATCTGCTGCTGGATAGTAATAACATCCTCCACTTTTTCTGCTTTTTTCATGATCTCATTATATTGGGCCAATTGGTTCTGGTACGAGACTTTCTGGGCCTGGAGATCGACATATTCCTCGGTTACGTCCTGTCCCTGGGTCGAGACCGATTTGGTTGTGCCAAGTGCCTTAACCCCGGTAAGCGTAGAATCAAATTCTGCTGCAGGCACCCGGAGTATTACGGAACCTGAAAGACGTTTGTTATAATTTTCCTGGATATTTGTCGAAGAAATATAGCCCCCTTTCTGGGCTGCCAGGCTTTTTAGCGTCTCAACTGAACCGGGAACGTCTTTTACTTCAATAGTCAGGTAGGCAGTCCTGATGATCTTTGTATCTATACCGGAAGTACCTGATCCCGATTGACTCACTGGCACAGGTGCAGAAGCCGGGCTGCCAGCGTACGCCTCCTTGGATTCGGTCAGGAGGCGTCCATTGCTGGTATCCTGAGAGTAGGAGGTTTGACCGGGACTTGTGCTTTGAAACCCGGTGCATCCCGCTGATGCAACCAATGCAATGCACACCACAAGAAGTGCAATGACCTTATAATTCATAGTAGATGCATCGCCGTATGAAATATTTATATCCGTCGTAAACTTCGAATTGTTTTGAAGTTATCCAGATAAGAGCGTCCTTACGGGCTTTACGGTGTTCACTGTTTTTTTATCATAAAAAATTTTAAAAAAATTTTTTAAAAAAATATAAATCAGGATCACATTTGTTCACGCTTGATCGCTCTTAAATAACAATAGGGGAGATATTTCATGGAGTCATTATGGCTGAAGCAAATATACCCGAAAAACCGGTTGGGGCAGATGAACTTGAGAAAAAGGGAATTGAAGGTCTGGTTCATGCCCTTCATGACAGCACCGATCCGATGGTCCGGCAATATGCTGCATACCTGCTCGGCAAGGCAAAGAACCCCCGAGCCATACAGCCACTCATCGAATCGCTGGGCGACTTTGACAAGTCTGTTCGTGAACAGGCTACACGTGCCCTGTCAGAGATTGGCAAAGCAGCAATCGAACCGCTGACTGCTGCGATGAAAGAACCCAAGTGGGAAACCAGGTATCGTGCAGTTGAAGCGCTGGGAAAGATAGCAGATGAAAAAGCAGTCCAGCCTCTCATCCAGGCACTTAAGGATAACCGTGATCACGTGCGGTATATGGCTGCAAAAGGACTCCGCGAATTCGGCGACTCAGATGCTGTTGATCCAATGATAATCCTGTTAAAAGATGAGAACCGGTATGTCCGGATGATGGCAGGTACGTGCACTGAGTGCCATTGGCGGAAAAAAGGTGCACGACGCACTCAAATCAGCACTTGAAGTGGAATCTGATGAAAAAGTAAAAGAAGCGATCACCGAAGCGATGAAATAGAAATACTACAGTTTTTTTGTTTTTTTAATCAGATAGAAAAGGATCATAAAATAAGGAACATGTCCCGCAGCAATCCGGCATATCCGGAAAATTTCATGAATGTAACAGCACGTAAATTATGAATTGTAATCAGTAATTCCCTATTTTCCCGGACCTTGGGAAAAGAGGGGATCCTGATGTTTGATGCTTCATGCTGTTGGGTGTAATACTCAATAGAGATACAGGCAGGGATAAAAGAAAAATTCATTTTTCCGGCAATGTTAATCGCTGCGATTAATCTTAATCGCCGTGATTAATAAATGGCGAGCTTTACAATTCTCATTCTGGATATGAGCTCACCAATGAAGATGGGCATGGTAATGAGCCAGATCTTTTCAGGTAGACTACGGTCAATTGAATATTAATTATCCATTAAATTGTTATATAATCTTTTTATATTATTGTACAGGATAAATCTCATGATTTCCGTGCCGTATGCAGATGATGAAAATGGGCTGCTCGAAACCCGGGTTACTTTATTGGAAAAATACGGTCAGTGCAGTGTTGACTTCGTGGCATTGGTACCAGAAGCAGGAAACCTTTCCACAATCGGTTACTCCAGTTTTATGCCAGCATCAGCTACCTCACGGATGCAACCCGGGTAATTAATCCGAAATGCAAAGGTATCGCCAGTACAATGGCAAATAAAGAGTGACGGGAGTAAATGCATGAGTGTGAAGGATCAGGCTGCCAGAAAAACCAGATCCTTCTCGTCCATTCTTTTATTCTATATGATCGTGCTGGTACTTTGCATCGTCGGATTTATGGCTGTCAATAATTACCTCTATACAAAGAACAGCTTTGAACGTGAATCATACCTCCTCCAGGTTCAGACTGAACAAAATATCATTGAGGCGATGCGGCTTAAGAATAATGTCTGGAATTTCTATGACGAAACCCTCAACGACCAGATGAAAGAGGGTTTAATTCTGGCGCTGAAGGAATATAACCGGAGCGGTAGTGACCCTGATCGTATGGATCTTGCCGCAGTGAAAACCACACTCGGGGCAAATTATGATATTTATATAATCGATGAGTCCGGTGTCATAATCAAAACGACGTATCTACCGGAACTCGGTCAGGATTTTAAGCAGATCCCGTATTTTTATGAGTACCTGACAAAAATCCGAAATTCAGAGGGTTTCTTCGCTGATCATATAGTAAGGGACAAGCTGGGTGAAGGGTACGTTAAAGAAATTTGCTTATATGCCCACACCCGACCACCGGTATATCCTGGAGCTCGGTTTTGCTGGTGATGCGTTTGACGAATTAAACGTCCAATTGGATGATCGGAGTAAAATTGAAAAGATCGTTTCAGTCAATCCCTATGTGGAACATTTTACGATTTATAATACCATGGGAAGGCAGTTAAACACCAATGAACTTCCCGATAAATCTGTGCAGGGATACCTGAGTGAAGTCATTCAAAACCGCGAAACACTTGAAGTTTCAGATCCGAAAAATTCACGGACAATCCGGTATCTGTTTATCGATCTAAAGCTTGATGAATACGGGTCAGATTCGAGCAGGATTGTGGAACTCACGTACAGGTACAGAATCGATCCAGTCTGCCCTGTTGAATCTGTTCCTGTTTCATCTCCTTATCGTTTTTACCGCTGTTGGCGTCGGGTGCGCAATTGCATTTGTGCTTTCACAACGGGTTACCCGGCCAATAAAACAGATTGTTCAGGATGTGAATATCATTGCCCGTGGTGATCTTGAACAACGGATCGGAACAACGCACAGTAATGAGTTTGCCACTCTTGAAAATAGTATCAATATGATGATAGATTCAATCAAGGACTCCATGCAACACGTGAAGGATGGGGAAATTCTCCAGCGTGAGATGATCGATCAGCTGCCGGTTGCTGTCTTCATGAAAGAAGCATCGAATGGCAAATACGTATTCTGGAATAAAGCGAGCGAAAACATTTTTGATATCCCTGCAACTGAAGTTATTGGCAGGACAGATGAAGATCTGTTTTCACCGGAGATGGTCTCCACCATTAAAAAAGAGGATGATGAAGCATTCCATCATCGCATTTCGAAAAAGAATAAAAAAATCAAAAGTAAATCCCAGGGACAGCGTATCCTTCACCTGATTATTGTCCCGATTTTTGATTCGGCAAACTCCTTCCGCTACATCCTTGGGATTGGCGAGGACCTTACCGGTGAAGCCCTCAACATAAAAAGTGATCTCCTGTTCAGTATTACACGGCGTGATATTCTCGACCATTTATCGGTGATCATAAACTACCTTGAACGTGCACAACTGAAAACATCCCAGGAAGCGATGCAGACGTTTTTTAACAAGACTCTCGAATCGGTCGAGTCTATCAGGAACCAGATGGCATTTGTCAGTTCGCTTCATGCAATCGGTATAACCTCTGCAACCTGGCAATCGGTAACAAAGTCATTCTGGAGTGCGGTCACGCTGATACCTGCCAGCAATGTCGATATCCGTGTGGAAATGGATGATTTTGAACTCTATGCAGACCCTCTCCTTCCCCGGATTTTTTACAATCTTTTAGTAAATTCGATACAGCATGGGGATCACCGGATGACAAAAATCCGACTCTCTGCACAACTGTCCGGAGAATCGCTTATCCTGGTTTATGAGGATAATGGCACGGGAATTCCAAAAGATGAAAAAGGGAAAATATTTGAGTTCGGGTATGGCAAAAAAACGGGTTTTGGACTGTTCCTTACCCGTGAACTTCTTGGATATACCGGAATGACGATTTCCGAAACTGGAGAGCCGGGAAAGGGTGCAAGGTTTGAGATCATTGTTCCGAAGGGAAAATTCAGGAAGATAACGTCCGTATAGAATTTCTCCCCCCATGACAGTTTTCGTGCATCGTGGGTCTGGCTCAGGAGAAAACCGGATTTTTTTCTCTTACCATTGACGTAAAAACACGAAGGTGACACCGTGCTACCACATGATTGAAGTATTATTTGCGACAGGTTTTTATGAAATATCAGGAAGTAAAAAAATAGCACTTTTCCCTTCATTAAAAAAAATAACGTTATTTTTGCACTGCACCGAGGTTTGCCTGCCCTACGGTTTTTGCATACCGGGCAAGCACACCGGACAGGGATTTTTTTATGGGTTTCCATGTCTTTTTGCGCTGCAACAGTTACCTTGTCATCGACCAGGACCGCAATTTTTTTCTCGAACAGGTCAATCTCAATCCGGTCGTTTTCCATAATGAGGGCAATAGGGCCACCAACCGCAGCTTCCGGACTGACATGGCCTATGCAGGGGCCCCGCGTGCCTCCTGAAAACCTGCCATCGGTAATGAGAACAACGCTGGTGTACCCGAATCCCATGAGTGCCGAGGTAGGAGAGAGCATTTCAGGCATACCCGGAGCCCCGCGTGGACCTTCATAACGGATGATTATCACATCGCCCTCTTTGATCTCACGGGCAAGGATTGCTTTCATCGCACTCTGTTCGCTATCAAAGACCCGTGCCGGCCCGGTATGTTTCCACATTTTCTTTGGAACTGCAGCACATTTCACTACGGCACCATCGGGAGCCAGTGATCCAAAAAGAATTTTCAGCCCTCCTGCAGAACTTATTGGATCGTGTGTGGACCTGATAATATCATTATTTTTCACCGAGGCATTTTTAGCAATCTGCAGGATTTTTTTACCCGATACCGTTGGGCAATCCTCAAGATACTTTTCCAGCCTTTTTAAGACAGCAGGAATGCCACCGGCCCGATAAAGTGTCTGCATTGAATGAGGGCCCGAAGGCTGCATATGGCAGATATGCGGAACTGCTTCTGCGAGTGTATTGAAATCATCCAGGGTAAGCGGGACTTCTGCTTCCACTGCAATTGCCATCAGGTGCAGTACTGTATTTGTCGATCCTCCAAGCGCCATATCCACCCGGATTGCATTCCGGAGGCTCTTTTTTGTAATAATATCCCGTGGTCTCACCTGTTTTTTAACCAGCGGTATGATCGCTTCTCCGGTCTCCCGTGCAATTCTGAGCTTTCCTGCATCAACGGCAGGAATTGCGGCACCAGCCGGGAAGCGACATGCCCATAGCTTCTGTCATGCAAGCCATGGTGTTTGCCGTGTACAGGCCCTGGCAGCTCCCACAGCCCGGCATTGCACAACACTCCAGTTCGCATAATTCAGGTTCGCTCATCGTACCTGCGGCGACTTTACCCACGCCCTCAAAAATATCGATAAGAGACAGGTCTTTGCCATCCTGATATCCGGAGAGCATCGGTCCTCCGGTAAGGACAACTGAGGGTATATTACACCGTGCAGCCGCCATCAGCATTCCAGGAACAATCTTGTCACAGGTGCCGATGCAGACCAGTCCATCGAACCGGTGTGCCTGGACCATGAGACTCAACAGAATCAGCGATATTCTCCCGTGAAGGCAGGGAATACCGCATTCCCTCATGACCCATTGCAATCCCGTCACAGATACCAATCACGCCGAATTCGAAGGGAACGCCCCCTCCGGCAGCAATACCCTCATGCACCTTCTCTGCCAGCTGCCGAAGGTGAATATGCCCGGGAACAATGGTATTATACGCATTGGCAATCCCGATGAACGGGAGTTCCATCTCCCGATCGGTCACCCCCAGTGATCGCAGGAGAGAGCGGTTGGGAGCCCTCTGGTATCCGGTTTTTATTTCATCGCTGCGCATGTTTTCTCACCGTGTTCTTTAGATGATAGTTTCGCCTTCATACACTTTTATGCCTTTTCGTGAAAAAACATGGATAAATATTTTAAATTTGAAAAATGCCCATTTTCAGCACTTTGAATAACGGTGTGCAGCAGCTACAAACTTTTCTGTAAATGAGTCTGTAAAATACGCGTGGGTATATGTACCAAGTGCATTGACAGCTGTAAGCCCGTCTTTTCCGGAATCAATACCTTTTCCCCGTGTCAGGCGGAATGCAAATTCCGCATCACGATCCGGAATTACACGGGAATAATGAAATTCGTGGCCTTTTATGCTCTGTAATGGTGGAAGAAACGACCGATCTCCAATACTTTCACCCTTTACATACCCGAGAGCCTGGACCCGTGAAGTCATTTCTGATTCAGCCGGGAGAACGCCACATAACCGGTACGTCCGGTCAGACCTGATTTCACGCGTGAGATACAGGAGTCCGCCGCATTCCCCGTACACAGGCATCCCTGCATCAACAGCGGATTTCATCTCCCATGTACAGGGCGATGATTCCAGTGCCGGAAGATGAAGTTCAGGATATCCCCCCCCGAGATAGAGGGCATCAGCCTGAGGGAACCGATCTGCAAGAGGGCTGAAAAAGACCAGTTCTGCACCAGACGCCCGCAGGCGTTCCAGGTTATCCTGATAGTAAAAACAGAATGCGTCATCCAGCGCCACTCCTATGGTTGCCCGAATCCATTCCCGTCTTTCCGGTTGCAGAATCTTTTTTTGCGGGGCCAGAACCGGACATTTCCGTGCGGATGCAACAATTGCCTCCAGATCACAATACTCTTCGATTACAAGTCCGGATTTTTCCATTGAATCGGTTTCATGTGCCATCTTAAGACCAAGATGACGACTTTCAATTGCAATATCATCGCGTTTTGGTATCCAGCCGAACGACGGCAATGAAAGTGATCCCTCTATCATACGGCGGTGTCGGATACTTCCCACGCGATTCATGATCACCCCGGCAAAAGAAATCGATGAATCAAAGTCCTCAAATCCCCTGATGAGTGCATGGACACTGCGGGACATCCCTTTTACATCGACAACAAGGATCACCGGAGCATTCAGGATGCGTGCCACATGGGCGGTGCTCGCAAAATCGGTCCCGTCAACCCCGTCATATAATCCCATGACACCCTCGATAACTGCGATATCGGCGCCATGGGTTGCCCGGATAAATGTATCGATGCAGCCCTCTTCTCCCATCATGAATGGATCAAGGTTCCGTGATGGGCGATGACAGAGTCTGCTGTGATGGGAAGGGTCAATAAAGTCCGGTCCTGTTTTGAATGGCTGGACTTTTTTTCCCCGTGCAGTGAGCGCTGCCATGATGCCGCCTGTAATGGTGGTCTTCCCACACCCGCTGTGTGTCCCGGCTATGATGATACGGGGTATGCCGGTCATTCAGTTCTCCCGTTCTCTTCGTTTGCGGGTTCAGGTGCATCCGTGAGCTGGTTTACTGTTATACGGATTTTACTTTCCCGGCAATACGCATCGACACGCTGGTTCACGCGCTGGACCATACTGTCCGTAGTCATAATGAGTGTGTTTTCTCCTAACAGGGCTTTAAGGATGCATTTATCTATTACCCCATAGGTAAACTCCAGCCTGATCCGTAAAACTTCTGCCTGCTGCTTTGCTCTGGTCCCCATCGCACCTGCAGGTATGCCAGGGCGGGAGGATAACCATGTCGATAATCTGTCCTGGTTATCCCGATCAACATTGCATATCGTTATCGTCCCGGGCCGGGTATGCCCGGAGGTTTTTTCAAACATGGTTTCGATGCAGTGCATCATGTCAAGGACCGTATGAGGTTTTTTCCCCTGGAACCGGAATCCTCTTTTCTGCAGTTCTATATGCAATTCAAGGAGGGTCGGGAGTGACAGGTGTGCGCTGCGCACATTTTCGGGATTCCCGAATGCTTTTTCCGGAATATCCTCTTCAAGAATTTTTCCCTCAAGCATCAATATGGCACGGTCAGCCCATGGATATGCCAGTTCAACATTGTGAGTGGAAATGATGATTGTCTTGCCCTCATGGTTCAGTTCATCAAGAAGTTCCATAATATCTTCTGATCCGGATGGGTCGAGGCCGGTTGTTGGTTCGTCAAGGACGAGCACATCCGGGTCCATCGCCAGGACCCCGGCGATAGCAACCCGTTTTTTCTCTCCTCCCGAAAGCTGGTGGGGAGGCCGGCGTTCAAAACCCTCCAGCCCTACCTGACGGAGCGCCAGAGTTACGACACTCTTCACTTCGTTTTCAGGATAACCAAGGTTGGTTGGTCCGAATGCCACATCCTGGTACACGGTCGGAGCAATAATCTGGCGGTCAGGGTTCTGGAGGACAAATCCGACACGTTTGCGCAGCATTCGTAAAGATGCAATATCATACCCGATTGGTTCGTTGTCAAAGAGCATAAGCCCGGAATCAGGACGTACCATACCGTTGAACATTTTCAGCAGTGTGGATTTTCCGGCACCGTTGGGTCCGACAAGAGCAATTTTTTCCTTCTTCCGTATATGGAAACTGATACCACAGATTGCTTCCATCCCCCGGGGATAGCGATAGTGGACATCCCGTGCTTCAAGTATGATGCTGCTCATGGTTACCGACCTAGATTATTGTACTGTTCCCCGAGACAATCACAACTGCAGTTGAGAGCACAAGAAAGATACCGACTGCAAGACAGGGAATTTTTTCAACCGGACGAGTCTCTCCCAGGATTGCAAATTTTCCATCATAACAGCGTGCATCCATTGCCCGTACCAGGTCTTCTCCGGCATCCCAGCTGGCAATAAATGCGGCGCCGCACAGGGATGCAAAGGAGTGCAGGGATTCACGCCAGGTGGAATATCCAAGGCGCATGACCTGGGCATGGTATACCTGGATAACCTGATCCATCAGGATGAATATGGTACGATAAATGATCATCATTAAGTCAATTATTGTTTCCGGGACCTTACACCGCCGGAATACCGTGAAAATATCGGTCATGGGGGTTGTTAAGGATATAAAGCATATCGCAGACATCCCCCCAAGCACCCGGCAGAAGACAAACATACCCTGGTTTATGCTTTCCCTGGTGATGGACAGGGAGAATGTTGGCAGGATATCCCATCTCCAGAAGATCTCATGTCCCCCGGAGATGAGGATAATGCCGGCCACACTCATAATGGCAAACCAGAGGGGTACAATAAAAAGTTCTGTATAGGTTTTTGCATCCACCCGGGCGAGGAACAGGATTGCCAGTGTAAGAACAAGGGCAATGAAAAGGGGGGGGAAATAACTCGTTGAAAGGAGACAAAGGAAGATTGCACCGAGACCAGCTGCCAGTTTCAGATAGGTATTAACTTCCCGGAGTCCGTTCTTCTGGGCAATATCTTCCAGAAGTTCCTCAAACATACGAGTACACTTCTCTCTTTATCCAGAATTATGCTTTCTTCACAGAACCCATCCAGAACCCGAAAACGCCCCCTACCAAAATGCCACCGACTGCAGCCTGGAGAGCAAACAGGCAGGACTCAATTTCCCCGCTTGGCGGCTCCCACTGGGGGATAAGGGGCTGGAAATTTTCCAGTGGCGTTCCGGATAGTTCTGCGATAAGTCCTGACCCAACATTATCGGAACCGGCAAATTCCGCGCCGCTCATGGTCGAACTCGTATAAAGGAATACGGCCGTGAATGCCACAATAGCGATGATGGATAAGGCTTCAAGGGTATATCTGAACCTCATGAAGCATCACTCCTTGCTGTATTGATCTTTTCCTCAGTGAATATTTTCAGCCGGATCAGGATATCGGGCTTGAGTGCCACGATATATTTGAACACGAGGGCAAGGACAATACCCTCTACAATAGCAAGGGGGAGTCTGCGTAACCGCAAATATGCCCATGAACAGGACAAATGAACTGGCAATTCCCCCGGTCTCGGCCGGGTACGCGAGGGCCAGTTCAAGAGAGGTTGTCACATACGTGAACATATCGGCAAGGGCAGTTACCAGGAATACCGTTATGTAAATATTCACGGAAGTATCCCGGAGCAAACGGTATACTGCATAACCCACGACCGGGCCGACAATACCCATCGAGACGATATTGGCTCCAAGAACAGAGAGCCCCCCATGTGCAAGGAACAGGGCCTGGAACAGGAGCACGATTGCGCATACAACCGATGTAATCCAGGGTCCGAATGAAATGGCAGAGAGCCCGGTTCCGGTGGGATGGGAACAACTGCCGGTGACTGAAGGCAGTTTTAAGGATGAAAGGATGAAGATGAATCCCCCCGTCACTCCAAGAAGCGGGAGAGCTTCGCGGTCAGCTGCCAGCACCTTCTTCAGTTGATACATTCCGAGAATGATGCAGGGCAGGGCAACTATCCACCAGACCAGACACCACTGCCATGGTAAGAAACCTTCCATAATGTGCATACTATCACCTTTTTTTCCGGTTGCAGGAACCAAATAAATTTAATTTGAGTTAACACAAATTTAATTGTATAATTATGTTGCTCAACCGGGTATTTAAAATTTCTTGTTTTTCATAAATCACCATAAAAAACGAAGATGATCGATTATTGCATAGTTCGTTTTTTCCGGAAATAATAAACCAGGTATACGATCCCAATAATTCCGGCAACAATAATTGAGATATAAATGGGATTTGAGAGCAAAGCGGTCATTCCGGCCGGTGATTTTACAATGATATTCACTTTCATGGTGTCGGATATATAGGTATTATCAATGGCATCGCGGTACCTGATCTCAGAATCGAGTCCATATTCCTTGACGGTCGCTGTGCGATCGACACTTATTTCGTATGATGCAATGGCAGATTTCCCGGGCAGGATATCTCCCAGGAATGCAATATCATCATTACTGGTAAATGGATCAACGGCACTGATCCTGCTCTGTGCGCTGTAGATTGTGGTATCACCAGAATTTTTATATTCCACATTGATGACTCTTTTATTTCCGGGATTCAGTTCTGCAGGAGATGATATAATCTCAAAATTCACTTTTCCCCCCACGGGAATCCCGACCGTATCACTCCGTGACGTGACAAAGTCACCTTCATTATTCTGGTAAACCACCACGACATCTACCGGGTATGTCTGGCGCTCTGCATTACCGGATATTGAAACCTTATACCTGCAATCAACAATACTGCCTGAAGGGAAATCCCCGATATAAACACTGCTGTCGGTGGGTACTACCGGACTGTTGCCATTACGGAGAATTTTTACAATCGCTTTTGTGCCATCCTCCGAACCGGTATTTTTTATTTTCAGGTTCAGGTAACCCTCAGTTCCGACATTCAGGTGTTCCGGTATTGCTGACAGGACATCAATCGATATATCGGATTTGATTTTTATCGGAATCCCGATACTCTCATTTACCTGCTTATAGGTATACTGGATCGTATCAACACCGTATTGCTCAGCCTGGTATAGGTACGAATAATGAATTACAAGCGGGAGGGTATAGGTGCCAGCTGCAGCACCGGAATTGAATTTTATGGTAAAGACTGAATTTGCACTGGCGGCACCCTTTATGTCTCCCAGCATCTGTGGATCGGATTTGATTACCAGGGGTGCATCATCTGCTCTCAGAGAAACGGTAACGAACTTGGCGGTATTCGGGAGATCATCAGTATTGACAATGTCGGAATCGACAAATTTGAATTCATTCAGCCCGGTATTTTGGATGACTACCCCAACTGTACCTCATCTCCCGGACTGAATTCATTGGTTCCGATGATCGAAGCCGACAGCTGGGGGCTTCCGGCCATGTATTTTATTCCTGCCATTGCAGGTGCGGTCAGACATGCACAAAAAATCAATAGAATGCATGATACTATTCCAATAGGTTTCATCTGTTAACTCCTGTCCAAAACCTGAAGGTATAATTGTTGCTTGTTTACTGTTGATAACATATTCTTTCAAACCGGCCTGATATTTTAACAGATCTATATTTTTTTATACTCCCTGTCAGATATTTTTTCTGTTGATTCATCCCGGATTGGACGAGACAAACGAACTGTTCATGGATGGCAGGGTAATGACAACCGGCAGAGCAGTTGCAGGTCTGGACCGGTATTTCCACAGTTTTGTTCAAAGCAGCAAATATTTGAAAGGTAAGCACCAAAATTTATTCAATGTATATCGAGCATGTAGTGTACAGTCTTGCTCTTGCTGTTTTGGTATGCCTTTTTCTTGACCGGAAATTTGCACCCTGGTGCATCGGAATCATTGTGGTAAGTTCCTGCATTCCGGATGTTGATGGTATTTTCTCTTTGGTAATGAGCCCCCCCCAGTTTACTGACGGGATCATACCCCATATGGCGTTTCACCTGCGGTATTTCCATACTATAGGGTTTCTTTTTATCTATGCAATCATTGCTGCAGGGCTTTTATTTTATTTTTACCGCTTGGATATCCGTCTTACTGCCTTCCTTCCAGGCACAGGGTTCGGTGCCCATCTTTTTGAGGATGCACTTGTATACAATCCGGCATCAGCCCTCTTCTGGCCTATTTCATCAGAAGAATACGGGATCGGTATTTTCTCTTCAACCCGGGACTTTTTGAATATAGCAAACGCGGAGGTTCTCTTTTTCGGGATATTCCTTTTAGCTCTTGCAACTGGTGTATACGTAATCTACCGGAAAGATGTCTGGGAAGATATTCCGTCAATCGGATTACCGACAATCAAAGTCCGGCAATTCCCCTCTCCAGTTCCGGCAATTGCAGAAATTTTTCTGCTCTTTTTTTCAAATAAAAAAGACCGTTGATCCAGGCATTTTTTTTAATTTTTCCAGCGGATGAACCTGCTGTACAGGCTGATGATCGATTCGTTTTTCAGGTACACGTTAATATTCAGGACAATGTAGCTGGTGCCGATAAGGTTGAACAGGGTATCCAGAAGTGAATCATCGACGGTCACAAAATACGTGGACTTTGACATACCATCGATATAGAGTTCCGCGTATTCCCATGCTGATGCAACCAGCATGACTGCACCAAAGATGCCGATAACGATCGCGGGGCGGCTGATATGTCTGCCCGGTAACACCCGCGATTATCAGGATGGTTACAAAAAAAAGAAACGCGATTGCCATTGATGAAACAAGATGAGCAATCTTGTCATAGATCGGATACAGCGTAAAATAGAATTCGAAAATTCCTCCGGCCATATGGAGAATGAGTGCCAGTGTAATGAGAAATTTCATCGGCCAGGGAAAAATAATCCGGAAAAAATACTCTGCAAGAACGGGAAGCAGTGCGATGGTGAGTGCAACAAACCCCCACCGTGCACGGAATATATCCCCCCGGATAATCAGTCCATCCACTGCAATGAACAGGAGCACCAGCACTGATGCATAATACACCGTATTTCCATAGTTCCATTCTAAAAGAGAATCGATGAGATATCTGGGATGGCCCCGCCCCCCTGCCCTATCCTGCATAAAAAACACCTGTAACAATAACCAGTTTCTTAAAACAGCTGGTGGATCTGTTGCATGTGCATGTGAGGGGGCATTTCATATCTCTACCCTGACCTGGACTATCTCTCCGTTCTTTCTCATGCAGTCTCAATCTTTTCTGCCGCTTCGAGCCCGAGTGTCCTGATGGAGTCTTCCCGCATCCTGAATTTCTGTATCTTGCCGGTGACACCCATCGGGAAATCATTGACAAACATCACGTATCGCGGGATTTTGAAGTGGGCGATTTTTCCCTGACAGAAATCCTTTACCTCTTTTTCTGTAATTTGTTGTCCCTCTTTGACTTTCACCCATGCACAGAGTCCTCACCGTATTTTTTATCCGGTACGCCGACAACATACACATCTGCAATTTTTACGTTATGGTGCAGGAACTCCTCAATCTCACGCGGATAGATGTTCTCTCCACCCCGTATAACCATGTCCTTGAGGCGGCCTACGATCCTGAAGTAGCCTTCCTCATCCATTGTCCCGAGGTCTCCGGTGTGGTTCCAGTGGTTTGAGTCAAGCGTTGCATGGGTTGCAGAAGGGTTATTGTAATAACATTTCATCACGCAGTAACCGCGTGCGCAGATCTCTCCAATCTCTCCTAATGGGACGATCTTTCCGGTCTTGGAATCGATCACCTTGAGTTCAGTATGCGGAAACGCACGCCCGACCGTTGAAACCCGCCGTTCAACCGGGTCTTTTGTGGTGGTCATCGTAACCCCCGGTGATGTTTCGGTCTGCCCGTACACGATTACAATGTCGCGCATGTGCATTTTTGTGTTGACCTGTTTCATCACTTCAATCGGGCATGGCGATCCTGCCATGATGCCGGTACGCAATGATTTCAGGTTGTATTTTTCAAAATTCGGGTGCGTCAGTTCAGCAATGAACATTGTCGGAACACCGTGCAGCGCCGTGCATCGCTCCTTTTCGACGGTTTTTAAGACCTCCTCTGCATCGAATGTGGGAGCGGGCAGGACCATCGTCGAACCGTGGGTTACGCAGGCGAGGTTTGAGAGGACCATGCCAAAGCAGTGGTAGAAAGGAACGGGAATACAGAGCCGGTCTTTTTCTGTAAAACCCATCCCCTCACCAATGATATAGCCGTTGTTAAGGACACCGTGGTGAGTAAGCACGACCCCTTTTGGGAACCCGGTTGTGCCACTTGTATACTGGATGTTGATAGCATCATCAAAAGTGAGCGCTTCACTCCGCTCGATAAGCTCGTCGTTGGTCACTTCTTCGGCTTTTTTTAACAGTTCATCCCATATGAACATGCCATTGTAGGGTATATTGCCCAGGAAAATGGCATTTTTTAAGAACGGGAACTTGTCAGATGATATTTTCCCGGGCTTTGCTTCATACGCTTCCGGGCAGGCTTCGTAGAACATCCCAACATAATCCGATGTCTTGAACCGTCCCTGAATAATGAGTGTCCGGATCTCTGATTGTTTGAGTGCGTACTCCAGTTCATAGGTTCGATATGCAGGGTTGATGTTGACCATTATTGCGCCGATTTTCGCCGTTGCGAACTGGACAACAACCCATTCTGCATGGTTCATGGCCCAGATACCGACACGGTCACCTTTCTCCACGCCAAGCCCCATGAGCCCCCGGGCGACCTGGTTTACCCGCTCGAGAAATTCGCGGTACGTCCAGCGGATATCCTGGTGCACTGAGACAATCGCCTCATTGTCCGGATATTTTGCCGCAATACTGTTCACCATCTCCCCGATCGTCATTCCGAGGAGGGGAAATGACGATGTTCCGCTCGCGTAGCTGCCCTCGACCATCTCTAAAATATGGGGTGAGAACAGAATATATGATTAATGATGTGATCTCTCCCTTCCTTGTATCGGGCAGCATTCCTTTTTTTTTAACAATGCCTCCCCTGCGTGGAACACCAGTTCACCTGACAGAAGAATAACAAAAAAGCGAGCTTTTGGAATCTGTTGGGCATTTACTGCATGAATTTTTCATAAATGACGTTTTAAAAAGGAAAACTATTAAATTAATTTAACGCGATTTTGTACAGTCAGCTATGGGCAATAGAATTGTCCACGCGTGACCATGGGGTTGTGGCCTAGCCCGGAATGGCGACGGGCTCCAGCGGTCTTTGCGTTCTTTGTGCTGCAGATGATGAACAATGGGTCTCCTGAATTCATCTTTCTGACACCTGTCAGAAGGAGCACCGGGTAACTCGTATGAGTTCCTGGGTGTTTGATGATGACCCGTTGGAGCACTGATGCATGTCGGAGAGACCCGTCGATCGTGAGTTCAAATCTCACCAACCCCACATTTTCTTTCTTTCCAATCCTTCCCGGATCGGATATCATGGATGAACCGTGGTTTCGCGCTTTTCATGCATTGAAATTTCCTTACCGGAATGTCCCGGGGAACCGAATCCTTAAAGGTAAGGTGTGATATTTTCCGGCACCTTTCCGGAGAACTGGTGACCCTTTGAAGTCCGGCAAAGAAATAATCTGCCGCACAAAAGATTGATCAAAATCCGGCTTCTGACGGATCATCTTTACCAGATTTTACTATCAGATGATCTTTGTTTGATAAATTTATCATAGCTGACAGACACATAATAACAACGAACGGAGAGTTCCATGTATCTAGTCGGAGAAGCGCTTATTGGTGATGGTGCAGAAGTTGCACACATTGACCTTTTAATGGGGGACAAGGAAGGTCCCATCGGAACCGCATTTGCACATGCGGTATCCCAGTTGTCTGCCGGGCATACGCCGCTCCTAGCGGTTATCCGCCCGAACCTGCTCACAAAACCCGTGACCCTTGTTATCCCCAAGGTCACGTTAAAGACAATGACGCAGGTAAACGAAATGTTCGGCCCTGTCCAGGCTGCAGTTGCAAAAGCGGTTGCGGACTGCGTTGAAGAGGGTGTTTTTAGCGGGGTAGATATCGAAAATGTCGTGATCCTCGCGTCCGCATTTGTTCACCGGATGCAATGGACTACAACAAGATTTACCGGTACAACTACGGCGCGACCAAGCTTGCGATCAACCGGGCAATGGAGAAGTTCCCCGATGCAAAGACACTCGTCTACGAAAAAGACCGTGCCGCCCATGCAATCATGGGATTCAAGGTCACCCGGCTCCGGGATCCGCCCTACCTTCAGGTGGCCCTTGACCTTGTCGATATGGGCAAGGTTGCATCCGTATTAAAGGGACTCCCTGAAAATGATCACCTCATCATCGAGGCCGGTACACCCCTGATTAAAAAGTTCGGGCTGGGTGTCATTTCCGAGATCCGGAAGCTGCGCCCGAATGCGTTCATTATTGCGGACATGAAGATCCTTGACACCGGCAACCTCGAGGCAAGAATGGCGGCGGATGCATCCGCAGATGCGGTTGTTGTATCAGGTCTTGCTCCGACTTCGACAATAGAAAAAGCAATTGCTGAAGCACGGAAAGTCGGTATCTACTCGGTTGTTGACATGCTCAATGTCCAGAACCCCGCAAAAGTCATCGAGAAACTGAAAGTCAAGCCGGACATCGTGGAACTCCACCGTGCCATCGATACAGAAGATACCGCCCATGCATGGGGCGATATCGCTGCAATCAAGAAAGCGGCCGGCGGGAAACTCCTTGTCGCAACGGCCGGCGGAGTCCGGGTCAATGTTGTGAAGGACGCACTGAAAGCGGGAGCAGATATCCTCGTTGTCGGACGTGCAATCACTGCAAGCAAGGACATAAAACACTCGGCGGATGAGTTCTTAGACAAACTCGATAAAGAAGAGATTGACCAGTTCCGCGTGATGACTGATTTCTAATCGGTCATATATATGGGGTTAAATAAACCCCGTAATTCGTCCAATTATCTTTTTTTTAAATTCTGAAACCGGTCCAATGCCATCTCAATTCAGTAATCACTCTTTTCAAAAAACCAGGAATCTGCAGCCATGAGGTTCCATTGTTTTTCATCAGAAAAGATCTCGTGGTTCAGATTTTCTTTTAACGGTAAATAGAGAAATCGTGCCATTGGCAGTGTTTTCAATCCTGAGGAATGTGAAATAAATCCATGTCTTTGTGAGAAAATTTTTGAATGTATCCCTTCTCTTTCCATCAGATATGTCCAAACCGAATCCACATTGGCTTTTTTCAGGGTGGCAACCACTTCACTCACCAGGATTGAGATGAGATACTCATCGTCTTTCAGTGCAAAGAGATCTTCAATCAATACATTTTTTTGCGGATCAGGATAGTCAAGGATGAGATAAGCGACCATCTTTTCTCCTTCCCAGAGACTCAGGCATTTACTACAGATTCCGGGTGCAGAAAAACGCCACTGGATATACAGGGGCGTCCGGCCACCTTGAACGCCGGAATGAGAATAATTTGATATGTGTATTTTATTAATTTCCCCGATAAATTCAGTTATATCACCATATCGCACCTGGAGGTTATGGGAGATTTTTGGAAACATGAGTGTGAAAATTCCGGATAGGGGAAATCCGATTATTTTACTGATTTGTTGGGGCAGAATGGGAAGATAATTCTTCATCAGCCCCTGCATAGAGAGATACCCTTTAGATTTTTTGAAGCTGGTGAGGCAGGTAAAACCGGCATGAACCAGACTCTGATATGAGTATGAATTAGTCGAACATACGGTTAAGAGATCATACCCCTCATCTTTTGTGAAGTTGATACTATTTTTTAATATGGTGGAAGAAATTCCCTGTCTCCGGAATTCCGGATGAACCATGATCCCGTATATGTAACCCGAATTGAGAAGATATTGATTCTGATGTGTTTTTACCTGGATCTGGGAAGGAATTACTGATACAGATCCTATAATTCTGCTATCTATTTCAGCTATAAAAACGAGAGGTTTGGTTTTTCTGTATATGGGATTTTTTTCATGAAGCCAGTGCCAATAATCACGATCCATAGTTTCGTGAAAACATATCCGATAAAGATCCAGCCATTGTTGAATTTCAGCATCTGAACCCGAATCAAGCAAACGATAATTTATTTCCATATTTTCATTCCATCCCAACTATCGCCGAAATCGTTTTAACCATTCCTGTAAAGATGAGCGGAAATTTTTTTATTTTGTATCCATTCATATCAAAAAACATCCTCATGTTTTTTTTATAAACCTGTATTGAGATTGTCTGCAGCGTTCCTGTAGACCAGTTATTTTTTAAATTGTTTTTTTCTTCACCCCGGAATCCCAGAAAATCACATACTTTGTAATGTGTACCAAAAAGTGTTTTAATGATTTCTGCACTCAGAATTATACCTGGAGAATACACCGAATAATCTTCCCGGTAGGTTATTTTCGCCATATATGCAATATCATGGTTTTTAAAGACAATTGCCGCGGCTATATCCGAAGTTTCTGAAGTCAAAAGATGTATTGCCACCATCTTTTTTTCTGCAAGACGCATCAGCAATTCTTCATAAAATCTTTTATTTATTTCGTTACCTCCGATGCTGAAGTCATGATTTTTTTTCCACCCCGATTGTTCGATGCTGAGGAATTTTTGTAATGCCTCCGGCAGGGTCCCAGGATCTTCAACGTGTTGAAAATTCACCCCTTCAGGAAGATTTAAAAGTTTTTCTCTCCGGGTTTTCCAGTAACGCCGCGTATTTCTCCCACGTGCTTTTAAAAAATCTTCCCAGGTTCCTGTGATTGTTATATAATACGAAATAGATTCTGGAAAAAATTTGGTAGAGTACCGGATATTGCTTAATAATTTTTGATGGAGAACGTGACTGTTTTCCGGTTGTTCTGCCAGAGAAATCATATCCCATTTCGTGAAATCTTTGATCAGATACTGAAAAATCGCATCCCATATAATTTCTGGTTCTTCTGTCGTTATGATGGAGGGTCTGTCACCACCACCCCATTCGGAAATGAATCGTATTACTCTAATGTAAACTCTCTTCAGGAGTAGTGTATTCCCCATCCTGCGGCTCTCGATCCTGAATGGTGCGATGCCGACAAGCGTGGTACCTCGTCTTACAGCAAGAATGAATAACTGGTCGTTTTCATTCCGGTAATGTTCCCAGGCTGTGTACACAAAGGGATACAGAGCATAAAACGAGGGATTGATACTTTTTTCCGATAATGCATCCCATTCATTTTGAAGATCAATGAAATCTTTTTCAGAATCGATACACTCTATTCTCAAATCATGACATTTGTTATCCATCATTTTATCAAAGCAGAAACCATATTTTTTCAAGGATTATAGAATATATATACATATAATCTGGCGAGGCACCGATGCAATGCATAACGCTGATAATTATAGTGAAAAAAAATATTGTGTCGCATATTTCGCGCTTTCACAAACAGGTCAATTTATGAGTATTTTTTTGAGTTGATGATTCCCGGATATCAGATAGTAAAAGGGAAGATTATCTTTGACGCCCAATGACAACCTATAATCTCCCTCCAGTAATTTTTCAGGGAAATTCTGTTCAGGCACTATCTGCCGTTATAAAACGCACAAATCCACGGGTGTATTTTTACCAATATTTTCTCTTAAGAATTTATACGGCTTTGAATCCGCTACTACCCGTAATTTCCCTTCCTGTATCAACTTGACACACTGTTTCCAGGGTCCTCTCGTAGTTAAAACGAAATTCTGCCAGTTCAGATTCGCTTATCACAGGTTCCATACCAGCCTCCTGTTGGATCCAATTCTTCTTTTGTTCCTGTTGCACCACCTACTAGTCAATATGATAACCGCAGCGGGAATCGATACGTACGTTTTTGGTAATTTTTTGGTATTGATCCGGATGTTCAGGGAATCAGCATAATTTAAATCAACTACAATGTGCAACGAGAAATCACCATCAACCCTAAAAAAATAAGAGGATCTTCAGGGTTCAGATCCTCAACTTGCAGGTTAGAGATATCCGTTCTATCCTGGTCTGCCACGGTCTTTTTCTTTGCATGTGAATCCAGGCTCTGCCTTTTGGAAGGGATCAAGGGTATCGCTTCTGCTCATCACTACAAATCATCATTCAGCATATACCGGCAACCATGCCAAATAGGGAGTGCAAACCCCTAAAACTGCTTAAAATCCCCGGTTTGTCAATTCGGGCAATTTTAGAAAACCCCGTAAAATCCCCGGATCGCATCGGAGCGATATTTGGGTCTTAAAATTCAAAAAGAGTCCATTTCCGGATTTTTAAAACAGGTGTTTCGTGCCCCGATAACATACTCATTAAGGCAAATGGTGAAGGAGCAAAAAAGATGCCTGCCAAACACCAGTAAGGTGCACTGGAAGGCATTATAATCTCTTCAAATCTGGACTATTTTAACAAACAGGACATTTTTTTAGTATTTTTGTATCATCTCCCCAAATACCGGATATGTTAAAATGGAAAGATCGTCGTTGACGCGCAATGACAACACATATCGCCCTTCTGAAATATTTGGGGGAGATCTCCCAAGGTAAAAAAATTATTCAAACAACCGGTAGTTCGGCGCTTCATCGGTGATCAGGATATTATGGGGGTGGCTCTCGGTCATCCCGGCATTGGTGATACGGACAAACTTTGCATTTTTATGCATGTCGGGAATCGTCTTTGAACCCGTGTATCCCATTGCAGATTTGAGCCCGCCTACGAGCTGGTATATCACTTCTGCCACGTGACCCACATATGGCGTGACACCTTCCACACCTTCAGGTACGAACTTGCTGCTGCCAATATCCCGTTTCTGGAAGTACCGGTCACTTGACTGGCCTGTGCTCATGACACCCAGGGATCCCATGCCCCGGTATTGCTTGTAGCGGCGTCCTTTGATGGTGATCACTTTGCCGGGAGATTCATCAGTCCCGGCAAACATGCTGCCCATCATTACGGTATCTGCACCGGCTGCAATCGCTTTTGCCACATCTCCGCTGAAGGTATACCCCCGTCAGCAATAATGGGGATATTTGCATCGCTGGCCACATCTGCGACCTGCGCAATTGCCGTGATCTGGCAGCACCGGTAACCTGCGACAATACGGGTTGTGCAGATAGAGCCCGGCCCGATACCGACCTTAATGCCATCAACTCCGGCACCGACCAGTTCTTCTGCAGCAGCCCTGGTTGCAATGTTACCGGCGATAATCTCGGCCTTCATGCTGCCCTTGATATCTTTGACTGCTGCGACAACTTTCATATTATGGCCGTGGGCACAGTCCACCACCAGTACATCTACGTTGTTGTTGTCGAGCAGTTCGGCGCGGGAAAAATCAAATGGCCCGACTGCAGCAGCCACACGGAGGTTGCCTTTCCTGTCCCGGATCGCGAGCGGGTATGGCGTTTCTCCAGGATGTCCTGCATTGTTATAATGCCGAGAAGTTTGCCTTTGTCATTCACCACGGGAAGGCGTTCGATCTTGTTGGTGTACATAATCTCAAGCGCCTTTTCTGCGGTGATATCTTCATCAGCAACAATCGGTTTTCTGGTCATGATTGAAGTGATTTTTTCATCACCACGTTTTGAGACAATAGCCCGGACATCCCGCCGGCTGACGATCCCGATTATCTTTCCTTTGTCGACAACGGGAACTCCTCCGATACTATACTGCTGCATCAGGTTCTCAGCGTCAGATACCGTGGCGGTATCCTCCACAAAGAGCACATCACGTTCTATGACTCTTCTGCCTGTTTGACAAAAATGACTTCCTGCAGTTCATGCTCGGGTGTCATGTTCCGGTGGATTACACCTATGCCACCTTCCCTGGCGAGTGCTATCGCCATGGCTGCTTCAGTGACCGTGTCCATTGCAGAGGACACCAGCGGGATGTTCAGATCGATTTTTTTCGTAAATTTCGATCGTGTGTCCGCTTCTGCGGGTTCAAGCCAGGATGCCTGGGGTTCAAGAAGCACATCGTCGAAAGTTAAAGAGTGGGGTACATCCAGTTTCTCAATGTACATAAATCACCTGATCATGGCTAATGCGGTTTTTATGAGGTCTTCACGGACGGTTGCATTCCGGTCGCCCCCGCAGACCATACCCCGCACACCGATTATGTCCGGGTTGATCCTTTTCAGTGCGTCAATATCTTCAAATTTAAATGCACCTGCCAATGCTGTCCTGAGTCCAAGTTCTGAATTTTTTTCAGTAAATGAACGAAGCGTATCTTCGTCCATGAAGGCAAAGGTGCTCTGGCGGTCTTTGATACCGGTATCGACCATGGCGACATCAGCACCGCACGCTGCTGCAATGGGCGCCATTTCGAACGGAGAGATGGAATGCATGCGCTGGTAATCTGAATAGGCTGCAATCACAACAAATTTCTCCGGGAACTCATCTTTTACTGCCTTTACAACCGCTCCTATAACCTCGCGCGCCTTTTCGTGCCCGTCAAAAGCAAGCCCAATCTTCACGTAATCAGCCCGGCACAGGCTGCCCCATAGGCGGCAAGTGAAGCTCGCCCCGGCTTGTAGTCAAAATCACCGATTGCAGCACTCAATGGTTTGGCTGAAAGTGTTTTGATTTCACGAATCACCCAGGGAAAGTTGGCGCCAAGAGAGCCCTCTGAAGGTTTTTTTACATCGATAATATCAGCAGCAACACAACATTTTGCTTCGTTGATGGTGCTGGGGCTGACCAACAATTGCATAAAGTTTAATGATCTTTTATCCTAATAGTGATTGCGTTCGCCTATGGAATTATTTCTCGCGATGGATTTGCGGCAGAATCTGGTCGTTCATGGCAAATCCGGGCAACGTGAGACTTATAAACCGCTTGATTGGGGTTGTTCTCCGACGGCAGAGCCACTTGGGTATATCAATACTATCAAACCCCGGTATCTCTATATTGCCGATCTCGACCGCATTGAAGGGTCCGGGTCTCATGATACAATTATCCGGAAGTGCGCTCAGGAAGTCGGATGCTGTTATGTCGACCGGGGATGTCGTTCGCCCTCTGATTTGCTTGAGGGTGAGCATATCGTCAATATAGTCGGAACCGATACCGGCGGTACAGATCTGTCACGGTATCGTGGTGGCCTGCTCAGTATTGATATTAAAGATGACCGGGTCATACCCAGTGGAAAAGATCCGTGGAAGTACTGGAATCTGCCCGGCACTGGAATTTTAGCGGCTGTATTCTTCTCAATGTCAGCGCTGTTGGAACAGAGCATGGAATTAACGGAAGATACTGAAAAAAATGCGAAGTGCATATGACCGGCGGCTCTATTATGGCGGTGGTGTGGCTACAATTGAGGATCTTGAAGAAATCAGCCGGTCAGGATTTGATGGTGCAATCATAAATACTGCCCTTCACCGGGGAATCATTCCGATTGCATGGATAAGGAGAGGAAGTCGTTGTTAATCACACTGGAGGGAATTGACGGGAGCGGGAAGAGTTCATTGCATTCGGCACTTCAGGAATTACTTGTCGACCTGAATCCGGTCTTTACCCGTGAGCCGGGATCTACGTGGGTTGGTGAGTCAGTTCGCCGGGCGATAGCCGAACAGATTGATCCTGTTTGCGAGGCAACTCTCTTCGTTGCAGATCATGCAGCGCATCTTGCAAAAATTATCCGCCCTGCACTCGCTGAAGGAAAACTGGTAATTTCTGACCGGTACAGCGACAGCAGGTATGCCTACCAGTCCGTGACCCTCAAGGGGATAATCCCTGAGCCGGAGAAATGGCTGCGGGCAATGCATAACGGCTGGTCAATCGTTCCAGATAAAACATTCCTCTGCGTACTCCCGGTTGATGAAGCACTTGCCCGCCTGAAACCGCAGAATGAGCGGGAGCATTTCGAGAAAGGTGACATACTGGAAAAGGTCCAGAATAATTATCTCACCTTCGCCCGGGCAGACCCATCGCGGTTTGTTATCATAGATGCATTGAAAGAAAAAGATGAGATTGCAACATTTGTTGCCGATTCAATCAGGCAGATTTTGCAATGGTCACAATCACATCACCGACGGTGATCACGTCCACTTTTGCTCCCTCTTCCATATAGGAAAATTTTGGGGAAAACGAATTTTTGGGGATCTCCGTTTCAGAACCATCAAGGATGATCGTTTCTGGCGGATTTTCCAGCTGGTCGGAGGGGCACTCTTTTATTGCGGTCATAAATGCCTGTGCCTGTTTGCGGAATGCCGGTCCTATTACTGCACGGTTAAAAGCGATGTCAACAATCACCCGGTCGAGTTTTGCAGCATCGGTACGCCAATGAACATCTGCATTAAGTGCGCGTCCGGTATCACCAAGATCCTGAACCGTGTGCGGTGCATAGATCGTAACTTTTCCAAGCGGAGCATTGAGTGCCAGTCCGGTATCATGTTTATATTTGCGCACTTCTTTTACCACTTGTGCGAGCAGATCCCCTTCATATCGTGCTGCTTCGTCCTCAAACGTAAAGGTTACCCAGGGCTGCTTATGGACACTTGCACCTTTGTTCAGATGTGAATAGCACTCCTCAGCAAAGTATGGGGTGAATGGTGCGAGCATTCTGCAAAGTGCATCAAATGCGGTATGGAGTACAAGGAGTGCACTCTTGCGGGAGGCAGTATCGGTATACAACCTGCCCTTGACCAGCTCCAATATAATTATCGGCAAGCGTATCCCATGCAAATTCCCTGATTGCCTTGAGTGCCGTATCAAACTGGTAACATTCCATTGCAGCACTTACCTGCTGAATAGTGTCTGACAGACGCACAAGCAGCCACCTGTCGGCAAGTGCAGAAACCGGTGCATCCTGGTCAAAACCTTCTTTTTCCAGCTGGATCAGGGCAAACTTTGCGATATTCCACATCTTGGTCTGGAACCGGGACGCGGCAACAATGTCGTTCCAGTTAAACATGATATCGGAACCGGTTGCCGCTCCCATCGCAGACCATTGCCGGAGTGCATCAGCGCCGTATTTCCCGAGAATTTCTTCCGGTACAATGATATTGCCGCGGCTTTTGCTCATCTTGAACCCGTCTTCACCCAGCACCATGCCGTTGACAAGGATCTCTTCCCACGGCTTTGAGCCGGTGAGTGCGACTGAGCGCAGGATAGTATAGAATGCCCAGGTACGGATAATGTCGTGTCCCTGGGGTCGGATACTGGGCGGGGAAGAATGGGGGTGTCCCGCTCCGTCCCATCCGGTCACATTGAGGACTGATATGGAAGAGTCCATCCAGGTATCAAGGACATCAACTTCGCCGGTAAATTCGTTGCTGCCACATTTCGGGCAGGGATGTTTCGGTGTTGCGAGGGTAGGATCAACCGGCAGATCCCCCTCATCCGGTACCACCATCTCCCCGCATTTTTTACAGAACCAGACCGGGATCGGTGTTGCAAAAATCCTCTGCCGGGAGATACACCAGTCCCATTCCATCTGTTCGACCCAGTTTTCCATCCTGAGCAGCATATGTTCAGGATACCACCTGATCTGGTGAGCGGCTTTCTGGATCTCATCAGGCTTGATTTTGACAAACCACTGGCGCTCTGATAGGATCTCAATAGGGGTTTTGCAGCGCCAGCAGGTCCCGACACGCTGAGCCAGTTTTTCCTGGCGCTTCAGGATATTCCGGGACTTCATATCGTCAAGGATTGCGGTGCGACAATCCGATGTATTCATTCCCTCGTATTTTCCTGCGATGCCGGTCATCTTTCCCTGTCGGTCAATTGCCTTTCGCAAGGCAAGGTTGTGCTGCTTCCACCAGTGCACATCCTGTTTATCCCCAAATGTACAAATCATGACAGCACCGGAGCCAAATGCGGGATCAACTGCCTCATCCAGCACTACGGGAACTTCGTGACCGAACAACGGGACTGTCATCTTTTTGTCTTTTACGTGGTAGTAGCGTTCATCCTTCGGGTGTACTGCTACTGCAACACATGCAGCAAGGAGTTCGGGACGGGTAGTTGCAATCTCCACACCGTCAAAATCAAAGTAATTGAGCTGCGTTCTCGCGGTCATCATACGCAACTTCGGCAAAAGCAATAGCGGTCTCACAGCGGATACAATAGTTCACCGGGTGTTCACTCTGGTAGATATAACCGCTTTTGAGCATACGCAGGAACGAGAGTCTGTGTTTTGCCGTAGTACTCCGGCTTCATCGTGACATACTCGTTGCTCCAGTCCGTAGAGAATGCCATCCGGCGCAGCGTGAGCCGCATCAGCGAAATATTTTTCTCGGTAAGTTCATGGCACATCCGCCTGAACTCCTCCCGGGAGACATCGTTTTTTGTGATATGGTTGATTTCTTCCACTTTCACTTCAGTCGGGAGACCATGACAATCCCACCCCTGGGGAAACATAACGTTAAACCCTTTCATCCGTTTATAGCGGGCAAGAAAGTCGATATAGCACCAGTTTAATGCATTACCGATATGGAAGTTACCCGTGGGGTATGGTGGGGGAGTGTCGATCACAAACTGCGGTTTTTCTGAGTTCCTGTCAAAATAGTGATCTTCGTCGCACCATGTGCTCCGCCACCGCTCCTCCACCTCGGCAAAATCGTAATTTTTCGGTAGTTGACCAGAGGATACCATTCTCCAGAAGGTTGGATGTGGAATAAAATATAGTAATCGTATCCTGCTTCATAGTGGCTTTGAAACTGTACTGTCAATGTTTTTTTTAAAGAAGATGTGGACACGATAAAACTCTTTTTGCTTAAAAGACAAATGATTGATAAATGGATCAACAACGAGGACTTGGTTACGCTGCGGGTTTTGTCAGCTGTGCCATCCTGATTGCCCCGTATATCCAGCCGGCATGGCTGATGAGTCTTATTGTCATTCTCTTTGCTCTGATTCTCTGGCGTTTTTTTAACACCAAATACCTCACGTACTCATTTTGTATAATTGCAATCCTCTACGGAGTTACCCTCCTGCCACTGTTTGTGTTCTGCTGCACCCTTACCATGCTTGTCCTGGGAGAACTGGTATTCCAGCGTGGTGCCGACGATCTGAACACGTATCTCTATTACATTATCTCTACAGCGTGGGCAGGTGTGCTTGTCATCGCATATCTCAACCAGAAGTTTTTTTTAACCGTTATTTTTGGCATCATCGCAGCGGTTCTCTTAAAAACCATCCTGCTTAAATATGAGGACTCTCTTGTTATCGAAGCGATTGGGATAGCCATGACGATGTGGCTTATCCGTGAGCTTAATTACCAGGCAGACCTGCTGCTGGTGATCATAGCCGTGATTGTCGGGTTTGCTTTCGGCTATTTTGCATTCCGGGCAAAAACCGCGGATCTTTCTGGTCTCTTTTCTGCGGCACTCGTAGGTATTATCCTGCTTGTCTTTGCGTCTCCCCGGGGCACACAATGGTTTCTGATTATGCTCTCCTTTTTTATTCTTGGCTCAGCTGCAACAAAATATAAATTTGAATATAAAAAGAAAATTGGTGTTGAACAAGGTCAGAGCGGAGCACGGGGATACCGGAATGTTTTTGCCAATGGGATTGTTGCCTGTGCTGCAGCAGTTCTTTTTGGTGTTTTCCAGATGCCGGTATTCATTGTAATGTACGTTGGTAGTGTAGCAACCGCTGCAGCTGATACACTGGCAAGTGAGATTGGGGTAACCGGCGGCATCCCCTATATGATTACATCTTTCAAAAAGGTCCCGGTTGGTACGAACGGTGGCGTTACCCTTACGGGGGAATTTGTCGCACTCATGGGAGGTTTTGCTGTTTCGCTGGTTGCACTGCTGCTGAACGTTATAACGCCGGAAATGATGGTGATATGTACACTCGCAGGATTTGTTGGTACAAATATCGACAGCCTTGTTGGAGCAACGCTGGAGAACCGGGGATTTCTGGGAAATGCAGGAACCAATCTTCTCGCAACGATTGGCGGCGGAATATTTTCTATGGCATGTTATTTGTTCCTGATCGTATAGACTCTGGTGAACCCTTTATTGGTTGAACCCTAAAAAAAGTCCACTATTTTTCATATCACTGCTGAAATGCCTGGATTACCTTCCGGGACAATAGCAGGAGTTTTCATCCCGTATATTTTCATCCCGTATAAGGTGAGGCTTTTCTCAATTGCTCTAACTCCCCGTAATGTAATACTGTGTAATCGATGCGCACAGGAGCCGTTTGGCGGTAGTGGCGCTAAACCCTTCGGTTATAAAAAGTTTTTTTTAAAGTAATCACACCTGATGGAGGTCTGTCGAATAAAAAAATTGTAAATTAAAACAATGAGTTTTTTAGTTTTAATATTTGTACCAACGCCCTTTGCTGTCGAATTCTCCTGTTGTGGGTTCCTGGCTGATAAAAGTGTTATTGACAAGTTTCCTGTAAAAACAGGCCTTATAGCTGTAAAGAAGCGGGACGAGCAGAAATACTCCGATAAAAAGAATAACTGCCGTTAACCACATTCCGCCAGGACCTATCATCGCAATAAGCTGGTCCGGAGTAAATGCCTGAAGCTGCGTTTCATTGTAAAGGGATATCGGTTCGAGCTTGTCATACAATGCAATTTCCCAGATTATCATCAGCATAAAAACGATCCCGACTGCCAGGGAAGCGCAGACAAATAAGAAAGCCGCAACTTCTTTGATGTGGGTCATGACCATCTGGGTGCTGCGATGAATTGATGCAAACACTTTTCGTTCCTCAAAAACCGCGGCAGTATCATAAAAAAAGGTGACAAGGACCGTAGGGATCATGAAGCCGAATGCGAGTGCGGTTATCATACTGGTGTCGTTTACGTCTCCAATGAAGCTGAAGGTGATCATGAGCACCGTAAAGAGCAGTATGATCCCAAATACCATCACGAGCAGGGGCAGGAATACCCGAAAGTAATACCGGATGCCACCTGAAAGCAGTGTCTTTACATCCCCTTTCCTGTCTCTGATTATCACCAGTATCCCGGTTGTTAAGAGATGGAGCACCAATGCGGAGATTACCAGCAGCCTGCTGGCAAAAAAGGTACCGGAGAGATTGAAAATCACCCAGAGTGCGGCAGCCAGGAATCCGCCAACAATTCCTGGTATCCAGAGGGATGGAATTTTTATAAGGAAGGTTACCGCTTCCCTGAGCTCTGCAATTGCCATTATTATCGGACCCTCGGCATCGCAACAATTTCCCGAACCTGCAGATCGAAGAAATTGGATGTGTGTGCCGGACGGATTACACAGACCGTGTCAGCACCACTCATCGTCCCCCCGACAGCAATCACCTCGTCATTGATCCCAATCGCGCCCTGGTCAGCGGCCATTAAAACGCACTCCACAGCCACCTTGAGCCCGACTGCCACGACACGACGGAGAGTTTCCGCGATCGCCTCGGAACGGGATCCCCCTCCAACTTTTGGCGAGCGGGTAAGTGCACGTTCGAGTCCGGAAAGAGCATGGGTCGTGATTACAATCCGGACACCATGTTTCTGCAACCGGTGTGCAACTGCTTCTGAAAATTCCCATTCACCGGGTTTTGCAAATCCTACAACATGGGTAACCACAACAAGTTCAAGCCCGGATCCATTCATTGCATCAAAAAAAACTTCGGCTGTCTTTCCGGAAGTGACTTGCTACTACTATCCTCCGTATGTTCAGTTCTTTTGCACGTTCGACGGCAAACCGTGCAGCATCCTGAGTATTGACTTCACCAGGTTTTTCGAAATAATAGACTTTTTTCTGTATGAACGTCATAAGTACATTTTAATAAGCAGGCATGAAAAACTTTGGTTGAATTATGGTGAAACAACAAAAAACAATCGGTTATTTCATGCCGGGATGAAAACAGTTACAGATCTTCAATGAAGTATCAATACGATCAGGATCCTGCACAATGAAAAAAACCGGCAGATTCTCATCAGACAAAAAACGTGGAATTATCTCTTAAAATTATCTGAGGAAATATGTATGATCACTCTGGCCCTTGCTGGTAAGCCCAACTGCGGAAAATCGACATTTTTCAAGGCCGCGACCATGGCAAATGTCGAAATCGCAAACTATCCGTTCACGACCATCAATCCGAACTTTGGTGTTGCCTATGTGCGAACAAAGTGCCCGTGCCATGACCTTCACCTTACCTGTGGACATTGTGTTGATGGGCACCGGTTTGTTGCGGTAAACCTCATTGATGTCGCCGGCCTCGTGCCTGATGCCCACAAGGGAAAGGGACTCGGCAACCAGTTCCTTGACAACCTTCGGCAGGCAGATGCAATACTCCATGTTATCGATGCGAGCGGCGGTACAGACAGTGAGGGGAACCCGGTAGGAGTGGGTAACCACGATCCGGAAGAAGATATAAAGTTCCTGGTTGTTGAGATGACCATGTGGGTTCATGGTATTCTTGACAAGCACTGGACAAGAATAAGCCGCATGTCTCAGGGAAAAGGTACTGCTATCCAGCAGGGAATCGCCGATATATTTACCGGTCTTGGCATCACCATGGAGGATATCCGGGATATCGAGCTGAAACTGAAACTGGACCTCGTCCACGTTTCAATCGAGGATCTTGTTCCTTTATGCGCGGAGATAGTAAAAATATCAAAACCTATGCTGGTTGTAGGAAATAAGTTTGACGAGACACCTGAAGCATTGCGCAAAAAGCTTGCGGATCAGCAGATTGTGTTTGCAAGTGCAGCATCGGAGCTCGCACTCAGGAATGCAGCCGGTGCACACCTGATCCAGTATCTTCCCGGAGACACCCAGTTCGGGATTTCCAATGAAGGAACCCTTTCACCCGCTCAGAAAGCAGGTCTCTCAAAGATTGCGGATGTAATGAAACAGTGCAATGGGACGGGTGTTCAGCAGGCAATAAACCGTGCTGTATTTGACCTGCTCGACAGAATCGTCGTGTATCCTGTCGAAGATGAAACTCATTACTCCAATAAGAAAGGTGAAGTGCTGCCCGATGCGTTCCTGATGAAGAAAGGATCGACTCCCCACGACGTAGCTTTCCAGGTGCATACCGATATTGGCAAGGGATTTTTATACGCGGTTGATGCACGGACAAAGATGCGGATAAAAGAAAACCACGTGCTGAAGGATGGGGATATTATCAAGATTGTCAGTGCAGCGAAGTAGGTGCGGGGCAATGCGGGGTAGTATGACGCGTGTCATCTTATTGTCAGACAATCCTGCCGCTCTCAATGAAAAAAACGGTTTAAATTCGTTAAATCACGCGGCAAACTGCAATTTTGCCACAAACCTTATATAAGGATAATTCGAACAGAGAAATTACCTACAGAACAGGAAGGAGGTGGATTCATGGGTGGAGATATCTATCAGGCGCAGGTAATCAGGAATTTCTTTGATACGATCACTGGTACCGACCGGAACCTGACCCGGATTTACATGTGTGTCATGAGCCTTGCAAAACTCCGCATGGAACCCCCCGAGAAGATGGCTGCGCTTGTTGACCAGCTGAAGAAGAGTAAACTCCATAAGGAACTTTCTGTTGACATCCTCGACTATATGTGTGATGCAGCAAATTCACTTGAACTGAATATGGTCCAGACCGCTTTCGGGGTTAAGGATATCCAGCAGGTTGCCCAGGACTTCAGTGGAGTAAGCCTGGACAGCCTTTAATCCATCTTTTTTTAAAACATACGCTCTAAAAACATGAATGGTAATTTTGAATTTTAGCGAATATTTTTCCCGTTAACGGATTTCTTTATCCCCGACAGCAGGATTGCCTGGACGATGATTAGGCTGATTGCCGTTATCCTCCTGTACAGGTGATCCAGGGTTTACAGTTTGTACCTAGGGGTAATCGTGGCGTACCCGTATCAATAATCTGAATGCCCGGTTTTTTTATTCAGGAATTTTTTACAGGACTCATCAAAAAAAGGGGGTTGTATCCGGCCATTTTTTCGGGGTTAACTACGAGGTTAACACTGCTGTCAGCTTAATCCTAATGCTTGCTTGTAACCGGTTAACAGCCTGACAATGAACTTGCGGTGCTCAGCCAGTGCCATTTCGTCATCCGGTGAGGTAATTATTGCGACACTATAGATCATGACGAGTGCATTGTCCAGGGCGAGGGTTCCCGGATCTTCGATCCGGTCCTTTTGAAGACTGATGGGAACAAATGCCTGCTCATCATCGGTAAATCCAATCGATAAATCTGCTGTAAATTGTGAATTTTCGAGATTCTGTGCATTCGCACGGACCAAAGAAAGTGCTTTTTTCAACGCGTTATTCGCCCCGCCGTCCGTAATAAGAGAAATCGCATGGGTGCATTCACGCACTGCAGTGGGGTAAAGTCCGAACTTGAAGGCAAGGAATGCCGATGCAATCTCGTGGGCGGTTGAATCCGGAAAGCCCGTGAAGTGTGGTCGCAATCGGTTTATATATTCTGCAAGGAATCGTTCCATTGTATCGGATCCTCCGTTTTTTATTTTTTTTGATTCAAAGTAACGGGTTGCGGCCAAAAAACTGTTTTTCAGCTGCATGTTCTCTCTCCGGATGATGGCTGATCATCAGGGTGTTTTACAGTACCTTGGAATTTATCGGACATCAACATATCTTAATGAAATACGTCCGCTGGCAGAACCAAACGTATCATCGGATTTTATGAGAAAGAAGCACCAATACTTTGCCACCATTATGGGTGCGGTAATCTTTTCTGACGTTCACGCAGATTCTGTGGCAATCCGTGCGCTGGCAGCATGCATTAAGACCCCGTTGTTCCAAAAAGAATTCGGTCAGATAAATACATTGGTAAATCTCGGAGATCTTGTCCACCGGGGTGACCGCCCGCAGGAAACCCTTGAAATGATCCATGCACTTGCACAGGAATATCGTCTTGTGTCAGTGCTCGGCAATCATGATCATGCATTCCTGAACCGGCTTTTAGTCAGCGGGAGTGATCCGGCGAGTACATACCGTCATGAGCTGCTGCGGGGATCCCCGCTTCTTTCAATTTTTGACAACATGCCCATGGAATGGTCGGATAACGGCATGCTGTGTGTCCACGGGGGGCCGCTTGATCTGGGCAACCAGACGCTCCGGCTTAAGTGCTGGCAGAGGCTCTCTCACGAATCGGGTGATTCCTTTGCAGGGTACCACTACACTGCCAAGATGGCATTTGAAGCACTTGCAGCACGGGGTTTTACGCATATGTGCTGCGGTCATCAGCACCAGAATATCTGCTGCAGGAAAACAGAAAAGGGCATTATCCAAAAAGAGATTGACTTTGAACCTCTCGCAGTAAAAAACGAGAAAAATATTTACAATATCGAGGTCGCCAGAGTTCCGCTTGATGTCCCCACTCTGCTCCGTGTTGGTGGTTGTCACGGGGATTATCCTGAGTTTGCATATACGGATTTTTCTACGTTTTCATTTATTCGCATTAACCTCAGAAATTAATATTTCCACAGCTACCCTGTCTGCTTCAAATCCGCCTGAATGAAACCTGAGATATGACCATTCCTCTTGAGTCAATCCCCAATAGTTCGTACCTGGTACTGCGAAGGAACAATGAGTGTCTATTTACTATCAATGACCGGTGGACTACGAAATATATCCGGTATTGCCTTTCCTGCCTGAAACAATTTCCGGCCATACTCGTATCCAACTCAGATACGTTGAATCAAAACACGATTCCAATCCAGATAGATCTCTCCAATTCGCGCCTGTTTTTTGCATTTTATATAAAGTCAGACAGAGTTTTTGGAATAGATTTATATAGTGTGACCACAAAGTGGTAAATATGCCTCGTGCAGGCGAGGGGCGTTCTATACGAATAGATCCCGAAGTGTATGAGGCGCTTCTCATGTTAAAACGTGGGAATATGACGTTTTCAGACGTCATCGCACAGATGCTCAGGGACTGCTATGGATGGTCTGACGAGTTTTCAGCCAACCAGAGCAACCTGGAGGATTTCGTGGAAATCGACATCAAATAATTGTTTAACAGGACCCGGAATCAAAGGGTCAGCCAAATCAAACGTCAGATGGTGTTGGATTCAATGAACCGGATATTTACCGAGGATCTCAATCAGGATAAAATTAAGTGGGTAATCGAAAATATCGACGAGTTGTTCATGGAATTGGAAGAACATGAAAATGAGATGTATTGACCTCCAGACGATTCCGGTGATCTACCCTCTCACCTGGATCGGGTCATCAGTCTGAAGTTGCACGCTTCCCCCGACAATCTCTTCAATTTTTGTATGGAAGCTCGTCAGTAAGAGTTGGTATTCTCTCCTGGATTTTCGCACTCCATTCCGCAAGATCTTTCTGGGACTGGCGCTCCTTATTCAGCATGGATTGTAGTTGGATTTTTTCACGCTCAAGGCTATTGATCCTTGTGAGAACTGGATGTACGCTGAGTGCTTCCTGAGCGCTTTTCCATGCCTCATCCTGTGTCAGGATATCCGTGCAGATGGCAAAAATATCAGTACCTGAATTTTCCCGTATCGGAAAAAATTGCGCGTTCTTCCTTGTTTTTTAATATGATTTCACCGGCAACTATCATTCGTTGTGCTACAGGAAACGCAACAGCAAGAGCTGATGCCAGATCTTTTGTGTCAGGAGCAGTATGATCAGAGAGAAGCCCAATGGTATGTCGGAGATTTGAAATCTCTGCAGTTTGTTTTTGTTTTGTGGCAATTTTTTCTGCTTTCCGGAAAACATGGGAAGCAGTCATTGAAAGAGCTGTATACGTGCGGATACGGTCATCCCGGCTCTTTTCCATATCAGCCAGTAAAGATTTTTTTTCATTGACTTCTTTCAGTCGTGCATCAGAAAGCAGGTCTTTTAATTCTTTTTCAATGCTATCAATCCGTTGGGTGATCTCGCTGATGCGGGTGGTTATCCGCTGGTCTTTCTCAAGTGATTTTTTGGAATCAACCCGGATATCGTAGAGGGCATCGTAGAGTGATCGAGCTGAACCTATCTGCGCTTTTTGTTTATGATACCTGCTGAGTGAAGTGGTTATTGTGTTGATTTCACGCCCGATCGCATCGATCCCGTTTTTCACTGCTTTCATCTCTTCTGGGAATACAACCTGCAGGTACCGGCCCTGCCCGCGGGTACTGTTGAGGCACCCTTTTACACTTTCAACTGCAGCTGAATAAAATTCTTCAATATCTTCCGGGAGTTCCTTGGCCAGCGAGGCATTCATTGCCTTTACAAACAAGGGAAGTGAATTTTTGGCAATACTTTTGAGTTTGGGGTGAATTGCCGGATCATGTTCAGCTTCAGCAATTCCTGTAATGATATATTGCAGTTTTGCCGATGCATTCCTGATATTCTGTATCGGGAGACTTGTTTCAGTTTCGAGTGAAATCCTCAGGCTCTTCACACGTTCATCAAGCCATGCCGGGACAGCATTCAATGAAAGGATGATTCTCTCAGGCTCTTTTTTTTTCAGGAGATCTTTGATGAATTTATACATGTTTTTCACCGGGACTGGATGGTTTTTTTTGAATACATTGAATGAGTTTTTTTGTCAATCGTTTTGGGAAATCTGTCGAAGCCTTTCCACCCCGTCTATCTCTTTGATTACCTGAATAACTGAAGGCGGAACGAGGGATTCCCATGGCTCTCCCGAAAGCATGCGCCTCCGGATCTCAGTGCCACTCAGCGTTTCACGCTCATACATTGCCGGGGATTGGACATTGATACCGGTCTCTTTAAAAAGCTGTACTACCAGCGGATTTGAAGAGTAACAGAGGTCAAACGGGGGAGTCATCGATAACACATGGGCAACCCATAGCGCATTACGCTTGATATCTTCAATAGGAATGACATAGAACGGGCAGCCAAGTGATGCAAGCGCGCGGGTGATCATCAGGACTCTTTCACCGGCAGTAAACGGATTGTCTGTCATGTGTGAGAGCTGGGCACTCCCTATCCCGATCACAATCTCATCCACATCGCCTGCAATATGTTCAAGGACTGACTGGTGTCCGTTATGATACGGCTGAAACCGACCAATATAAAAACCACGTTTCATTGTTTCACTCCCATGTTAGCGATCCGTGCAGCAAATGCACCGGCAGTGAAACCGGCATCAATATTTACAACGGCAATTACCGAACAGGACTGGAGCATACTTGCAAGTGCTGCCCTGCCTTCACCCATATATCCATACCCTGTGCTGACGGGTACACCAATCACCGGCTTGTCCACAAGACCGGCAACAACTGCGGGGAGGGTCCCTTCCCTCCCGGCACAGACGATAAATACGTGGGCAGGGAGCAATGGTCTGAGTGACCGGGAAGAGCCGGTGAATTCCGGCAGCCCCGACATCGTATGCAGTTCGCACTTCGCACCCCATCTCCTGAGCGATTATTTTTGCTTCTTCTGCAACCCTGATATCTGATGTTCCGGCAGTGATTACCGCGACGATTCCCCCCGTAAGTTTCGGTGCTGGCCCCTTTATGAGCACGAGCACACGTCCCGCTTCATGGTACTGTGTCAGAATGCCTTTACTTTCGGTAAACTGTTTGATCGGGACAACCTGTTCCGGAAGTATGCGCGTGATTATACAGCGACCTGTCGTTTCAACATACCGAAAGCTTATCTGGGCGAGGTGGACCGGGTCTTTACCTTCGGCAAGCACTACTTCCGGCATTCCGCATCGCATGGATCTCCCGAGATCGATACAGGCAAAATCACCAATATGATCAAGCCGGAGACCTCCAATCTCTTCTGCCGCACTCTCGAGAGAAATTTCCCCGCTCTTGTAGCGCGACAGTACATCCTGCAACGTCTGGTTCGGTATCATGATTGTGATAATACAGATATGGAACAGCGTATAATAAGTTAGTTTATTGCGATGACGTACCTCACCTATGTTGCGATATTCGGAGCCATGGCAACTGTCTTTCTCTGGTTACGCGATGCACGTATCTTTTACCGGACGGGGCTGGCGGGATACCGCAAGGCAGCCTACCATGGAGTGATATACAGTGCTCTTGCAATGCTGGGCATCTTCTTTACTGTGTATATGCTGGAACTGCTTGGGCTTGGCCTGATCCTTGGTGCACTCTATTTACAGGGCAGGATCGCGCGTGAGAAGGTATGGGAGAGTGAAGGAACGCTCCAGCGTTTTTTTGGAAGTGTACCAATCCGCAGGGCGAATAAGAAATAACACGAACACTAACAGTACAGAACAAAGGACTTTTCATATGCTTCAAAAACCGAGAGGGACACGGGATTTTTTACCGGATGAGATGGAAGCGCGACGAATAATCGAGTTGCGCATACGTGAGGTTGCGCGCCGCTGGGGTTATCGGGAAGTCTGCACTTCCGGAATTTGAGGACCTGGAGCTTTTCACGATGCGCTCCGGCGAAGGGATCATTGAGGAGATGTATGTTTTTGAGGATAAAGGCGGGCGGAATCTCGCCCTGCGACCTGAGATCACTGCATCAGTAATACGGATGTACATCAACGAAGCCAAGGTTGCACCAAAACCTCTGCGCTGGTGCTATTTTGCTGACTGTTTCCGGTACGAGCGCCCCCAGAAAGGGCGTTACCGCCAGTTCTGGCAGTTCGGTGTGGAGTTTATCGGGGCAGATACTGCGGTTGCCGATGCCGAAATTATCATGCTCGCTGATGATATGCTCAACTCATCAGGTGTTACCTATGACCTGAAAGTCGGACACCTCTCGTTCATGAAAAACCTGCTCAAAGACCTTGAGCCGCCTGTGCAGCGCAGGGTAATGGCCCATCTCGACAAGAAGGATTTTGACGGTCTGAAAAATACCCTTGAATCCATGGACCGGCAGGAACTGGGCAATTCCCTCATTTCACTGGTTGAATGCCGTGATCTTGAAGAGGCGTTTGAAATTGCCGGCATGATCCCACAAAAAGAACGTATTCAGCAGACTATAGAGTCCCTTGATACAGCGGGTGTAAACTATTCTCTTAATTTCGGTATTGCCCGTGGCCTGGATTACTATACCGGTATGGTCTTTGAAGGGTTTGCCCAGAACCTGGGTGCAGAGAACCAGATCCTCGGTGGTGGTGCATATCGCCTTGCTCATCTTTTTGGCGGTGATGACGTGGCGTCCTGCGGGTTTGCCATCGGGTTTGACCGGGTCATGGTCTCGCTTGGTGATATGCAGAATAAAAGAGATACGGTGGTTGCCATAGTCTGCACGAGTGAGGGGAGGTCCCATGCACTCAGGGTTGCAAGGATTTTCAGGAAAGCCGGCATACGTTCAGAGATGGATCTCATGGAGCGTGGGCTGGGCGCCCAGCTTGCCCATGCATCCAAATCGGCGGACTTTGCTATTGTTATCGGGCAACGCGAAGCAGAGTCCGGAAATGTGACGCTCAAGAACCTGCATAGCGGAGAGCAGAAGACTCTGGATCCCGAATCAGCAATAGCCGAGGTGGCATCCTATGGTGCTTGCGGATGAGCTTGCCAAACAGCAGCGCAGCATCAGTGTCGCCGAATTCTTTGAAAAGAACAAACACCTTCTCGGTTTTGATTCCCCCACACGGGGGGTAATCACTACCATCAAGGAAGCCGTGGACAATGCACTGGATGCCTGCGAAGAGGCGCAGGTCCTTCCGGATATATTCATCAGTATTAAGAAAATCTCAAACGATATTTTCAGGATAATTGTCGAAGATAATGGTCCTGGTATCATACCTGCCCAGGTGCCGTTTGTTTTCGGGAAACTTCTCTACGGTTCCCGGTTCCACCAGAATCCGGCAGACACGGGGGCAGCAGGGTATCGGGATCTCGGCGGCGGTGCTCTATGCCCAGCTCACCAGCGGCGTTCCGACCGTGGTTATATCCCGGACGGGTGCAAAGGACTCTGCGTACAAATGTGAGATCCAGATAAAGATCGAGACGAACGAACCCGACATTATTTCAGAGCAACCCATTGAATGGGACCGTATCCACGGGACCAGGGTCCAAATCGAATTTAAAAGCACGATGTCGGCAAAGAAGAAGCTGCTTGAGTATCTTAAGTATACTTCGATTGTAAACCCCCATGCCCGTTTCAGGGTGGAACTCGATGATGAGGCATTTACCTTCGACCGGGTGAGTCACGAGGTTATTACCTGCCCTGTCGCGATCCAGCCGCACCCCCACGGTATTGAGTTCGGGCAGCTGAAAAGGATGGCAGCTGCCACCGATCAGAATCTTCTGGATTTTCTGGTGAATGGCTTTTCCAGGGTTGGCAGGAAAACAGCACAAGAAATGTGTGATCAATCGGGTCTCAAATCAACCGCAAAAATAAAAAATCTCTCCGCAGATCACCTCAAGGCACTCCTCGCAGCTATGCAGGCAATCGCTGTTCCTGCTCCACCCGCCACCCAATGTCTCTCACCTATTGGTGATGAATTGATCCGGCGGGGGCTTGATAAGGAGTTCCAGATGGACTTTGTTGCCGCCCGCACGCGACCAAGTTCTGTTTTCTCCGGTCACCCCTTCATGGTCGAAGCGGCGATAGGATACGGGGGAAAACTCCCCACGGAAGGAAATGCCATCATCCTCCGTTTTGCAAACCGGGTCCCGCTTATGTACCAGCAGGGTGCCTGTGCGATCACATCCTGTATCTCAAATGTCAACTGGAAATCCTATAATATCTCACAGCAGGGCCTGCCCACAGGACCGATTCTTATTTTAGTCCATGTCGCATCGACAAATGTTCCTTTCACCAGCGAAAGCAAGGATGCGATTGCCAGCATTCCGGAGATTGAAAAGGAAATTGTTCTCGCGTTACAGGACCTCGGGCGTGATCTCAAACTCTTTGTATCACGGAGGGACAAAAACAAGGTTGCGGAAGACCGGGCCCGGGCCGTCTGTGCGATCATTCCTGAGCTTGCAGTAAAAGTGAGTGAAATCGTAGAAAAGCCTCTCGTTGATACATCGCCTATTGAAGGCAGGCTCATGAAAAAGCTTATCGCCAAGAAATTGACCCGTGAGGGGAAGGTCACGATAGAGCTGAGTAACTATTCCGGGCATGAAGGTGAGATTGCCGTGTACGATATCTCTCATGATAATGCAGCGGATGCAATCCCCAAAGCCGATTTTGTCAGCGAACTGGATAACCAGTTCACGAAGGTATGGAAGGTTACAATCCCGCCACAGACGGTATGGCGTGTATCGTATACCGGGAATGGCGGGGGACTGCTCGAAATAAGGGGTATTGAAGATAACAAGAAAATGGTGGTGGATCTCGATGTCTAAGGCGGAGCTGGAAAAGAAGTCGATGGCTGCACTGATCAGGATCGCAACTTCATGGTATGACCAGATGAAGGCAGGAGAGATCCCTTCTATCTCTCTCCCCACCCGGACAAAATATAACATAGAGTTCGATGATACGAGCGAAGTCTGGAAATACGGGGACAAGGAGAGCACCCGCACCGCTGCATCGGCCAAGAGTGCCACCCACCTGCTGAAGATGGCATACGTGATCGGGTTTGTCAAGCAGCAACTCCTTGAAAACCGGTCATCAACACTGAGAGAAATGTACTATATTTCTGAAGGATGGAAGCGGGCAAAGTTTGGTGCGCAGGAGGAGAGCAATTTTCTTATCGAAGATCTCGAGATTATCTCGGAAGTCCCTCGTGAAGGTTTCCACCTGCATCCCGAAGAGAATGGTGCATCCATTTATGGCCCGATGAAGATCCGTGAAGAGACCCGCCGGGGTATGCGGGCTATTCATTGCCAGGACGATGTCGGCCAGGCAGGGTATACGATTCCCAATAATGTCGAAAACATCGAGTTTGTTGAGCATGATGCGAAGTTTGTCATCGCACTGGAGACGGGTGGTATGTACGACCGGCTCATCGAAAACGGGTTTGATGAGGAGTATAATGCGATCCTCGTGCATTTAAAAGGACAGCCGGCGCGTTCCACAAGGCGTATGCTGAATAAAATCAGCTCCAACTGGGATCTGCCCGTTCTGGTATTCACTGATGGTGACCCGTGGTCGTACCGTATCTTTGCCTCGGTTGCTTACGGTGCTATCAAGAGTGCGCATATGTCGGAGTCTGCTGGCAACTCCCAGGGCACAGTTTTTAGGACTGCAGCCCAGTGACATCAGGGATTATAACCTGCCTTCCGACAAACTGACAGATAAGGACATTGAAGCATTGAATGCGGAACTGACCGACCCGAGGTTTGCAACAGAATACTGGAAGAAACAGATCAACCTTCAGATAGGATTGGGACTGAAATCAGAACAGCAGGCATTTGCTGCGCGGGGTCTTGATTTTGTTACAAAGACGTATTTGCCGGCGCGGTTGAGTGAGATGGGAATAATATAGTGAATTTTAAGTCAGTTATGGGTTATTGCCGGGCAGATACAAAATCCTTCATAGTATCCCACAAGGTTCAATCCTTCAAACCAATTAACAATTTTTTATATCAGATAATAAGAAAGAATTAACTCCTAATTATATATTTTGAAAATCCTGAAATAAGAATAGAGTTGATATTTTGAATACAATAACTTCGGATTTCTGATCACTATTTTAGCATATTTCATCCAGGAAATCCTCCCGACTTGTTCCTTCAAATCCCCCCATTCACGCTTATAAAGAGAATTCCGAACCCGAATCAATTGATCTCCCAGCCTGGAGATTTCATAACTGTTCACTGACTGTGCAGATATCATATTTGTATCTTGAATTTGTGCGATATGATGGTCCATCACTTTAAAGAAATCCGATTCGCGGGTTCTCAATTTATTAATCCCGAATGAACCTTGTGTTTTACTTACACGATAATGTAGTAATTTTTCATTCAGGATTACTACGGGTGCAGATGCAGCCGCTCTCAGCCACATGTCAAAATCTGATGCAGAACAAAATTGATCGTACCTGAATGGCGCTAATTTCAGATAGAGAACCCGTCGAAGCATTGCACTCGGGCTGGGTAAAAAATCAGCATATTCCAGTGCTGCATTGAATATTTTTTGATATGAATACGGTTCTGAATCTCTTATTCCCGGAGGGAGTTTGAATTCACCAATGATCTCATCATTTTCATCGATGACGTTTCCCTGGGTAAAAACGGATCCGACCCGGGGAAAGGTATTGAATGTTTCTACCTGCCGTGATATCATATGAGGCAGATATACATCATCCGCATGAAAAATAGCAATGAATTCTCCCCGTGCATATTGAAAGCATCTGTTCCAGTTATATTCTGCACAGGGGAGGTGAATATTATGGAGAATAAGGCGTATTCTTGAATCCTTGAATTTCTGCACAATCTCAACTGTCGAGTCTGAAGAGCAGTTGTCAACTACGATAATTTCAATATTTTTATAGGTTTGATTTACTATCGAATTTATCGTCTTCGCTATTGTTTTTTCACCATTGAATACCGGAATACAAATACTCACCAGTTGTTCCGGATACTGAAGATCTTGCATGACAGACTCTGTTTATTTTTATTATCAATCTTCTAAATATCTTATTACCGTTAATTTGGTAATGAGAATTTTTTTAATTAGTGCCGTCATAAAATTTTATATCAATACTTTTTAGGATCATGTGTGATTCGTATCGTTATCCCAATAAATCATCTTTGTTTTGAAAATAGGCATCAAATATGGCAACGACATAGTTACACATTTCGGGTTTTAATCCCGGATATACCCCAATCCAGAACAAATTATTCATGACAAGATCTGTGTTAATCAAAGATCCCACTGACCTGGAGATCATATCTGAATATGCAGGTTGTTTAATCAGATTCCCTCCAAACAACATCCTTGTTGCAACCTTGTGATCTTCAAGGAAGTGAACGATATCGTTCCTTGTAAATTGTGCACTCTCTCTGACAAGGATGGGAAAGCCAAACCAGCTCGGATCCGAATCGGGTGTCGGGTGAGGGAAGACAAAATACTTCTCGTATTTTTTCAATCCCTTATATAAAACGCCAAAATTCTCTTTTCTTCTTTCTATAAATCCTGGCAGTTTTTTCAATTGCTCGATTCCGATCGCTGCCTGCATATCGGTTACCTTGAGGTTGTATCCGATATGTGAGTAGATGTATTTGTGATCATATCCCTGGGGAAGATCTCCCAATTTCCAGTCGAATCGTTTTTTGCAGGAATTGTCGCGTCCAGGATCACACCAGCAGTCCCGTCCCCAGTCCCGGAATGAAGCGATAATCTTTTTGAGCAGCGGATCATCGGTGAGGACTGCACCTCCCTCGCCCATTGTGATGTGATGGGCAGGATAGAAACTGCATGTTGAGATATGCCCAAATGTCCCCGTAAGTTTTCCCTTATACCTTGATCCAAGAGCATCGCAATTATCCTCAATGAACCAGAGGCCATATTTTCTCACCATTTTCATAATGGGGTTCAGGTCGGCGGGATTCCCCAGCGTATGCGGGATAATAATCGCTTTTGTTTTGTCAGATAGTGCATCTTCGATACAATCGACCTGAATATTATACGTGCCCGTGTCTACATCCAGAAATACCGGGACCAGATTATTCTGGAGAATCGGGTTCAATGTCGTGGGAAAACCGCACGCGGTTGTGAGGACTTCATCGCCTGGACATAATCTCTTCTTTCCCAGTTCGGAGAGGTGAGTGAAGATACAGCGAGCAGATTGGCTGAAGATCCTGAATTTGTCAATAGACAATATTTTATCCCAAGGAATGCTGCAAGGTCTTTTTCGAACCGTTCTGCAAAACGTCCTGCAGTAAGCCAGAAATCGAGAGATGCGTCAACGAGGCTGATCATCTCTTTCTCATCGTAGACCCTTCCGGCATAGGGAATGGAGGAAATTCCAGGAATGAATTTCTGTTCTGTTTTTTTTTGCAGATTGTAGAGATCGGATATTTTTGAAAATATTTCCTGACGGATTTTATCTTCTTTGGTCATGAATTATCCTTCTCCGGAAGAATGTCTACGATCATCGCTGACTGTAACTCTTTCCGTGATAACCCGGTTCCTGATCTTCAACAGGTTTATTTACAGACAACTTAGGAGTTACCTTGAAATTTTCATCGATCATTACTTCAAGGAACCCGGGCTTTGTGTCGGAAAAAAGTGACAATAGTGCAGGTCCGATTTCACGTTCGGAGGATATCTTACTGCCTGAAATATTATATGCGCTGACAACTTTCTGGAAGTCAGGGTTACTGTATCCAATTACTGATGACTGGAACCGTCCTTCAAAGTACTGCTCCTGAAATTGCCGGATCATTCCATATCCACTATTATTGAACAGAATAATTTTTATGGGAAGATTGTGATGGCAAACGGTCTGTAGTTCCTGAATATTTAACTGGAATCCACCATCCCCGGTAATTACAATAACCGTGTTGTGAGGTTTTGCAAATGAAGCCCCGATTGCCAAAGGTAAGGCCGAACCGATTGAAGCCATCCCTCCCTGGGTTAAAAACCTCTGGTTCTTTTTCACTTCAATTACCTGTGCCGCCCACATCTGGTTCTGGCCAACATCAACACAGATAATTGCATCCCCGGGAATGGATTTTGATAATTCCTGTAAGAAATGGTACGGAGAGATCGTTTTCTGGTCACTATTGAGGTTTTCGGAATATTTTATTTTATACTGGTTTATCCTTTCACGCCAGGAAGAATAATTTTTTTTGCCCAAACTGCAGGAATTCAGGTTTAATATCTTTAAAAAAGCTTTTATATCCATATTAAACGGAAGATCAACTTTGATTTTGTTGTTCAGTTCGTAAGCATCGATATCAACATGAATGATTTTTGCTGCTCGTGCAAACGTCTCTGGTTTTGTACCGGTCTGGCGGGTATCAAACCGTGTACCTAACGCGATGATAAGATCTGCATTTGCAATGGCCAGGTTCGCATACCTGTTCCCGTACGTGCCAATCATTCCAACGAAAAGTTGATCATCGTGGGGAAATGAATCAAGCCCCATAAGGGATACAACAACCGGGATACCGGTACTGTGAGCAAAATCAAAAAGCTCTTTTGTTGCTTTCGAAGATCTCACCCCTCCCCCGGCCAGGATTAAAGGACGTGATGCGCATTCAATCAGTGATTGTATTTGAACCATCTTATCGACAGGAATCACGGAATCAGAGGAGGGCAATTGAGCACGAGCGTGTGCTGAAGGTTTTATCGTTGATCTCTGGATGTTGAGGGGAAGATCGATGAGAACGGGACCTGGCCTTCCTGTTTTTGCAATAGTAATTGATGTTTCTAATATATTCTGTGTATTCTCAGGATTGTTGACAAGAACTGCATCCTTAACAATCGGTTTTACGATGCTGACAATATCTGTTTCCTGAAATCCGATCTGCCTGACCGGCTTGCCAAATTTGTATTCATACGTGTTTACCTGACCCGTTATGAAAAGACAGGGAATAGAATCAAAATAACAACTCCCTATCCCGGTAATCAGATTTGTTGCGCCCGGGCCACTCGTGGCCATGGCAACTCCAATATTTTCGCTTGCACGAGCATATCCTTCTGCAGCAATTGCCGCAGCCATTTCGTGGTGCATGGAGATCGTCCGGATGTCACTCCTCCCATAGAGAGAATCGAGGAGGTGACTCAACGCTCCGCCGCAGACTTCGAATATGTGAGTAACCCCTTCAGCGGCAAGGGTGTTGATGACATAATCTGATATTTTCATGCAATCTCCATTTATTATTCGTATAATCTCTTATTCCCCTTAAACCAGTCAATTGTTGCAGCAAGCCCACTTTCCAGTGGATATTTAGGCTCCCAACATAATTCTGACTTTGCTTTTTGTATGTCAGCCTGCCAGAATGTTGGTTCGGTCTTCCATACCTGGGGGATCCCGGAAACGTATGTTACTTCACCCCCAAGACGCCTGATAATTATGTCAACAACTTCTCCGACCGAATGTTGCTGACCTGAACCGATGTTGAATATTTTCCCGGAAGGGTTCCTTATGTTGGTTACTGTCTCATACGCCCTGAGTACATCATCAATATATATGAAATCACGTACAAACTGGCGTGAACTTATTTCAGGGTTGGTTTTTTGAAGTGCCGCGAGGATCACTGACGGGACCAGCCTTGATTTTTCTTCGTACAAGCCAAATGGCGAAAAAAGGCGAAGGGTAACTATCGGCAGACTATCCGTGGTCGCATATTTCTGACAAAATAATGTCGCGCCTGCTTTTGACACTCCATACTCCGTAACCGGTTCCAGAAGCATAGATTCTGTCATTGGCGAATTTTTTATTCCGTATTCTGAAGATGACCCCGTATTTACGAACAGACTGACATTGATGTCCCTGCAACTTCGTAATAAATTTACTGTTCCGGTAATGTTTGTTTCAATAATTTTTTCGGTAATTTTCTGGTCGGCTCTTCCCCCATAGGTGGCTGTATGGAAAGATAAAATCCGGACGAATTTTCTTTAACGCATCCTTTAATTTTTGATATTCTGTAATATCCACGGGAACTGATGTGACTTCCGGGAGAATGTCCCTGATTCTCCACGTATCTGATGTCTTTCTTATGTTGATGAAAACTTCGGCGCCCAGTTCAAGATATTTCCGGGCCAGATTAGAACCGATGAATCCTGTGGCGCCGGTAATAAAGACTTTCTCTCCTCTTGGCCTCATGACGAACACTCACGATTGGGGGGTATCTTATCTGATAAGCTATTTGCCTGTTTTTCGAAAGAATGAAGCGCAAACCAGAATGTTGTATATCATCTATTACATCTCAAACCGATAAGGATTTTATTCACGGGTTGAATTTTTTTTAAGATATGAAAAACTCAGATACATCATTTTTGTTTCATGACATCGTGCATGAACAGGTTAACCTGTTTTAAAGAAAATTCATACATATCATTAGTTCCTGTGTAATACTTCCTGTACCAACTGATTGTCTTTTGAATGGCATCATCAATCGCGTACGTCGGTTTCCACCCTAATCTGACCCTGGATTTTGAACTATCGAGTTCTGAGATAACCCGCTTCATGAGGGGAATTTTTGTTGTTGGAGAGAACCTTCGAAGTTCCGCTGCCCCATTCGAGAATAATTTTTTCTGTGAGGGTCTGGACGTCAAGGGTGTTCAGATGATCCGGACCAAAATTCCATGCATCTGCATATTTATCTGGTTCCTCTCTCATTTTCGAAGCAAGCCACAGGTATCCAAACAGCGGATCAAGGATAAATTGCCAAGGACGGATAGCATGAGGATTCCTGACCACCACCGGATTTTCTTTAACCAGAGCCCGAATACAATCCGGCACTATTCGATCTTCTGCCCAATCTCCGCCACCGATTATGTTGCCTGCCCGGACTGAGGATAGGGAAACACGGGTTTTTTTACCTTCACTGAAATAGCTTTTCCTGTAGGAATCAATTACCAGTTCAGCGCCCGCTTTACTTGCGCTGTAGGGGTCATGTCCGCCGAGTGGATCATTTTCCTGATACGCATAATTACACTCACGGTTTGCATAGCATTTGTCACTTGTAATGCAGACGCAGGTGACAGGACAATCAGAGAGTCGGATCGATTCGAGGATATTTGCGGTTCCAATGATGTTAACGTTAAATGTGTCGAGTGGATACTTATATGAAAAACGGACGAGCGGTTGCGCGGCAAGATGAAAAATATAATCCGGATGGTATTTCTCTATCACTTCAGAAATTTTAACCCGATCCAGAATATCTCCCCTTATGTCGATAATGCGACCTGATAAACCGGTTACCTGAAAAAATGATGGATCTGTCGGTGGATCCAGACTGTACCCGATTACTTTAGCGCCAAGCGATTCAAGCCATAAAGCAAGCCAGCTTCCTTTGAAACCGGTATGCCCCGTGATCAGTACCGTCTTGTCGTGGTATGAGTTGATCAATTTTTTCTGAACTGACATCAATTCCACAGCTTCCAGGGAGCTTTTCCGGTTGCCCATTCCTCTTCGAGATAATTTTTATCCCGCAGTGTATCCATTGCATACCAGAACCCTTCATGTTTGAAAGCATTCAACTGACCTCCTCGTGCTAGCAATTCCAAAGGATCTTTCTCAAGAATCGTCGTATTGTCTTTGAGGTAATCAAATAGGTCCGGCTCAAATACAAAGAAACCGCCGTTAATATGTCCCCCGTTCCCCAAAGGTTTCTCGAGGAATGAAGTTATGGTATGATCCTCCTTTATCTGCAGCACACCGAATCTCCCTGGTGGCCTGATTGCAGTTAATGTTCCAATTTTTTTCTTTTTAGTATGAAATTTCAATAATTCGGTAATATTAACATCGGATACCCCATCCCCATACGTGAGCATGAATGGTTCGTTCCCTATATAGGGCTCTATTTTTTTCACCCGTCCCCCGGTCATGGTTGTATCCCCGGTATCAATCAAGGAAATTTTCCAGGGCTCGGAAAAATTGTGATGAGTTTCAATTTTATTATTTTTTATATCAATCGTCACGTCTGACATATGCAGGTTGTAGTTGGCAAAATATTCTTTAATCATATATCCTTTATATCCAAGACAGACGATGAAATCATTAAAACCGAAATGCGAATAAATTTTCATTATATGCCATAAAATAGGTTTTCCCCCAATTTCCACCATTGGTTTGGGTCTGGTGACCGTTTCTTCACTCAGACGAGTGCCCAACCCTCCTGCAAGAATTACAACTTTCGTGTTTACCACCTGGAATACGATCAGTATATAAAATTCTATTTTTACTATTCGCCTGTCAATGTAAAAATTGTATCCTCGCCGGTTCCAATAATTTACCTGCACTTACCTTCTTTGTGTCTTATACCAGGTCTTTTTCCGTGTTCGGTAGATATTTAGCAAATTATAGGGAATATCTATGAAAAAATGATTAAAATGACAAAACTAGGTTTTTACAATTTTTACAATATCTACAACAACAACCGGATGTTTAATCCGGAAATTCAGGCTCCGATAGGAGATGACTTATTATATCCTTTCCATAACCTCGCCAGGGTTGCCCAAAAAAAAGGGATTTCCCTGTCAACTATTGATACCGAACCTCTGATTACGTATGATGCAATAATTTTTTTTGATTATCCTGGAAACAATAATCGGTATTTAAAGGAACTCATTAAAATGAACTTCAAAAATCTGTACCTTTTCACATTTGAAAACGAGATTATCAAGCCGGATAATTGGAAATCAGAACACTATAAACATTTTAAAAAAGTCTTTACCTGGCGGGATGATATCGTTGACAATAAAAAAATATTCAAATTCTTTTTACCGAACAGAATTCCCGATTCAGTGACATTTGACATGCAAGAAAATAAGAAATTCTGTTGTCTGATTGCAGGAAATAAAAAAAATTATCATCCTTTTGAACTCTATTCCGAAAGAATACGTGCTATCCACTGGTTTGAAAAAAACCAGCCGGCAAATTTTGATCTCTATGGTAAAGGATGGGATCTGTCACTACCTCCATATCTGAGGTCTTTAAAGCCGGTTCTTCAACCAATTTATACTGTTTTTTTCCCCCACTATTCAGCATACCGGGGAGAAATTACTTCCAAACGTGAGATTTTAAAACAATATAAATTTTCAATCTGTTATGAGAATGCGCGTGATTTTCCAGGATACATCACGGAGAAAATATTTGACTGTTTTTTTTCGGGGTGCATCCCGATTTATCTCGGGGCTTCGAATGTAACGGAATATATCCCGGAGAATTGCTTCATCGACAAAAGAAAATTTTCCGATTATTCCCGACTATTTGACTATCTGAATCAGATGTCAGAAAATGACTATCTGGGTTACCTGCACGCAATTGAAGAATTTATTACAAGTAAAAGGATTTTATCATTCGGTGCTGAATATTTCGCAAACACGATTTTCAATGAACTGGATTCCTTAAAATGAAATCATATTCTACGTAATCTGTTATAACAATGTGTTGTACACGTTTTTTGTTGAAATGGCAGTTTTTTCCCATGAAAATAATTTCAGACGTTCAAACCCTTTTTGAATCAAATCTTCCCTTGTTTTCTCATTAAAAAGAACTGTTTCCACAGCACAATTAATCGACTCCTCATCATCCGGATTAAAATATACAGCACCGTTCCCCCCAATTTCAGGGAGCGAGCTCCTGTTACTTAATATTGCAGGACAACCACACGAAAACGCCTCTAAAACGGGTAATCCAAAACCTTCGTAGAGGGACGGAAACAGAAATGCCTGTGCGTTTTTATATAAATTTTTCAAAATTTTATCATTAATCTTCATATAGTGCACTTGTTTGAGAATGTTCATATCTTTAAATTTCTCTCTCTCCTCACGGGTGAATGGGTCTGATCCTGCACAAATCACCTGTAACTCTTCATATTTATGTAATATTCCTGCAACAGACTTAATGAAAAAATTAAAATTTTTATAGGCGGGTCTACCCCCGACAAATAAAAGATAGGGTTTATTGAATACAGGTGGATCGAGCGAAAGTCTGGCGTGTGATGGAATATATCCGTGTTCAAAAGGACTTCCAAGATGGATAACATGCACCAGATCTGGATCAACGCGTGTGAATTTTATTATATCCTGTTTTGTATTTTCAGATATCGCAATAACTGCTCCGGCATTTTCAATAAGCAGTTTTTTCCACGTTGTGGTTTTATCACCTGATTTGAAATATTGGGGAAAAAGTTCATGGATCATATCGTATACCGTTAAAACATAGGGCTTTTTCTGGAGAAATTTTAAGAAATATGGTTCATAATACGTTGGGTGAAATATATCAAAATCCTGTTTTTTTAATAATCTCACTGATTCTCCATGGTTATTAATAAGATAATTTAATCCAAAATTTAATGCATTAAAACGGATTTTTTTCTGGACCAATGAAACAAAATAGTTATCATAAAGGCGATTATATCTCCCTGACCAATATTTATTCAATTGGGGAAACTGGGATAAATTATCATTCTGAACATAACGGAGGGATAACGTAAATCTGATGTCCGGATCTCTTATAAATTGATTCATCAACTCACAATAGTAACGGCTTACACCGCCGTAATTCTGTCGGTAGAACATCTGGTGGTCGTAGAGAATTTTCATACTGACTCAAATTTTTATTTTTTTGTCTATCCTGAAAATATGGTGATTCCATTTAATGCAGAGTTAATTACCTTCTTCGTGTAATCAGGCTGGGATCTATCAATAAAGTCTATACATAATTTCATGTAATTTTATCCGCTCGTTTCTTTCCAGGTCAACCACTTCCCTATTTTGAATAGTTTTTATTCGATTTCTACCAGAAATATAATCTAATTGTCCTGTTTCATCACGTGACTCCCGAAATTTTGATTCAACATAGCCATCTTTTAACGATACTGTTTTAATACCATTGATTTTAGTTTTTTTAATGAAATATGCATTATTACCCGCATTATTTGATCCGACAAATTCGTATCCTTTATTCTTTGCCAACAGATAAAACGCTTTCAGGGAGGCGCCGAAATATAAATTTGAATAATGAGATGATGTTCGGGAAAAATTTTCCTGATAGGGTATTGTAATTGCATAATTACAACCAAAAATACTATTGTATTCAACAATTACTATAATCGGATCTATAACATCGATCGCTTCCCATACCCAATAATCATTTCCATCAATATCAATGTGGAGAATACCAATATCGCCCGTAAAACCATTCGATGCAAGCAATGAGTTAATATTATCTTTATTGATGAACGCGTGAACTGCCAGGAGATTATGCTGCCAGTATATAGTTTCAGATTTAAGTTGTTTTATATAATTTGAATCGCAATCAAAAACAATTCCTTCCCAATTATTATTCATTAAAAGAAAACGTGTGTTGGATTCCCGGTAATTACCAACGCCAAACTCCACAAATTTATACGTAGAAATATCGATATTGTTTATCAGATACTGGATTATTCCATCGTCACCAAATTGGGAAAAGACTTTAAATTCGACATCCTGGATATTTTCCACAATACCCCTATCTTTTATTTTTTCAACCAGAATTTTAGCGGAAAGAACCTTAAGATCGTCAAGATCTGCTCGTAAATTCAAAATACTTGAAATTGCATCTCTCACAGAATCCAGATAATTTTTCATTGAAAATTTATTGAATTGTTACACAAATAATACTATTTAATCAATTTAAGAAGAAAATCATGGCACAAATCTTTTTTTGGAAAACAAACATAAAAACTGGAAATTCCAGAAAACCAGTGATGAATTCATTTACCGGCTTCGTCACCTTCTGCAACTCCCTGATTCCTTTCCATTATTATTCCACAGAAATTTATCTATCCCCGATCACAAATAGTATATGTTGATTTTTAATGGTATTCGCAAAAAAGCCTTTTATTTCATTATTAAAGCGATCTCCGTCAATTTACCGGTTAGGGTATGAATTATACCTTCGTCATGAAACGAATCCCTGGCGAACACTTTTTTCAAAAGATAAAAAATTCTGGGAGTCAATGCAGATAAATTCCGGTAAAAAACCGAAAGTACTTATCGCAACCGGCATCGCGGGTCATGCTACTGGTGCTCTCATGGAAAGCATGCTGGCTGCAGCATGCACCCTGAGAGGAGCAGAAGTCCACATCATGTTATGCAATTCTCTTCTTGGCGCCTGTATCACGACACAATATCCGGAACTTGAAAAAGAAAACCGGACCGGTAATAAACGTATAAGATGTGATTCATGTGTTATTTCCGGAAAAATGTGGTTTGGCCCTATGGGTCTTCCCATCCACTATTATGAGGATAACGTGAACCAAAAAGAAAGAGATGCGGCCCGTGACCTGGCCGCGAGTATCCCTCTTGAGACGGTAAATTCTTTTACCTACAATGGCATCGCAGTTGGTGAACATGCACTTGCCGGGGCACTCCGTTATTATGCCCGGGGGGATTTACAGATGAACCCGATGGTGAAAAAATTCTCAGAAAATATCTTGAATCATCCCTTCTTGCAACATCCGGAGTTACCAATCTGGTAACCCGGAACAAATTTGATGTAGCCTGTTTTCACCACGGTATATATTCCCCCCAGGGTCTTGTTGGCGAAGTGTGCCGAAAATATGGTGTAAGAGTAGTAAACTGGAATCCTGCCTACCGCAAACACTGTTTTATTTTCAGCCATGGGGATTCATATCATCATACGATGATAACGGAACCCACGAGTGTCTGGGAGGATGTGAGCTGGAATCCCTCGCTTGAAAAACGAACCATGGACTACCTGAAAAGCCGGTGGCAGGGAACAAATGACTGGATATGGTTCCACGATCGCCCAAACGAGGATCCACTCTCTATCCAGCAGGAGATAGGTGCAGATCGCGAGCGTCCCTGGATCACACTACTTACTAATGTAATGTGGGATGCCCAGCTGCATTATAAGAGTAATGCTTTCAAAAATATGCTTGAATGGGTTCTTCAGACTATACGCTATTTTGAAAACAGAAAGGATCTCCAGCTGATTATCCGAATTCATCCTGCTGAAATTCGGGGAACCTTACCCTCCCGCCAGTTACTTGCTGATGAAATAAGAAAATCGATACCTGTACTTCCGGAAAATGTATTTGTTATCTCTCCTGATAGTCAGATAGGTACCTATGAACTCGCAGCACAGAGCAATGCAGTGATTATTTACAATACCAAGACCGGTATTGAAATCTCCAGTATGGGAATTCCCGTCATTGTTGCCGGAGAGGCATGGATCCGGAACAAGGGTTTTTCGATTGATGCCTCATTACCAGACGACTATTTTTCGATCCTCAATGGGTTACCCCTGGCACATTCCATGAGTGCCGATGAAATTTTACGGGCCCGGAAATATGCATTTCATTTCTTCTTCCGGCGATATGATTCCCCTTCCGTTTATCACCCCAAAAACAGATCGTGGATCAGAACTTGTCCTGGATGTACCCTCACTTGAAAACCTGCTTCCTCACCGCTATAAAGGTCTGGATGTGATTTGCGATGGGATTTTGACCGGTTCGCCGTTTATTTATCCTGCTGAAAATGAAAAAGAAATTAACCAGATTTATGATAACCGGTAAAATCAGAAAAAAACACTAATTATGCTAAGTTTTTAAGAATTTTCTCTTTAATCGAATCGCCATTAACCTTATGGTATTTCAAGACTTCCCACGGGCGCCCCCACGCCGGTGCTCCTTCGATCCCCAGTACCATAAATTTCCGGTCACACGTAAGTCCATCGGTAACTGCCTGACGAACCAGAGTATCAGATAATCCGCCAAAAAGGGCATGATCTTCAAGGATTAATACTGTTTTTATTTCTCCGATTACTTCTTTTAACCAGGGTGCATGTACCGAATTCAGCCAGGGAAAATTCACCACTTTCACAGAAACATTCATTTTTTCCAGGAGTTCCGATGCCACAAGCGCTTCGTGGAGCATGACCGGGCCGTATGCAAAGATAATAGCATCAGATCCATCCTTAATAACTGTGCCAACGCCTTTCTTCAACGTATAATTGTCAGGCAGCTGGATGATTCGTGGAGAAGGACCGATGATCAGACGTATCATACAACTGCTTTTCGTCTTATTCAGGCAGTAGTCAACAATCATGCGTGTTTCTGCTGCATTGCACGGCTGGAGGATTTCGATATCGGGCAGGGCTCCAAAGAGGGAAATGTCCCGCAGACTCTGGTGGGATTGGCCCGCCCGGCGGGAATCAGTCCTGCATAATGACACGCGTATATGATTTTTGTATGTTCACAATTGTTGTTGTAGATCTGCTCGTTTGACCGGGATGCAAGAAATGCTGCAAAAGAATTGACTACCGGCAACAATCCCTGGAGTGCAAGGCCACCGGCGATCGATACCATATCCTGCTCTGCAATACCATTTTCAATGAATTGTTCCGGGAGAGTGCACTCGAATTTCCTGATACGACAATCCATGGCGAGATCGGCATCAAGAACGATAATCTCTTTTCTCTTCAGTGCATTTTTAAGAAGTTCCTCACCATAAGCCTCGGCAACATATTCATCTGATACTGCACCGGGCATTCGTTCTTCGGGTGGGGCTGGAATGGTCTGGACATATGCCAAATCCCATTGCGTTAATTTTTGGTTGATTCTCCCGATAATCTCAAAAAATCCTTTTGTAAAAGACTCATCGTCCGGTGCACCGGAATGCCATTTGTAATATCCGCACCCATCTTTTAGTGCTTTTGGGTGTTCCATAAAGGAAATACCTCGTCCCTTGATAGTATCCGCAATCAGCACTTTTGGCTGATCGAAGATATTCCGGAACACCTTAAAAACACGATCCAGTTGCTGGAAATTATGGCCGTCGCATCGTTCCACATGCCATCCAAAGGCACGGAACTTTTCTTCCAGGTCGCCAAGATCGATTACTGTATTTACTGCTTTATCCGTCTGAACTTTGTTATGGTCAACTATGATGGTTATGTTATTAAGTCCCTGAAAAACCGCGGTTTGCAGAGCTTCAAAATTTTGTCCTTCCTGAAGCTCGCCATCTCCTGTCATAACTACGATCCTGCCTTCATGTTTCAGGTACTTTTTTGCAAAAGCCATCCCTTTTGCCTTTGAGATCCCCATACCAAGTGAACCTGAGTTGAGCTTCAATGCAAGGTGTGCTGACATCGGGATGTCCGCAAAGACCGTTAACGCGACGGAGCAGAAGCATCTGATCTTCTGGCAGCAATCCAAGCGAATAAAGCACAGCATACTGTCCGGGCACGTCATGACCTTTTGATGAAAAGTAAATATCCCGGTCCGGGTTTTCCCGGCCTTTGGAAACTGTGTTCAATTCGTGGTAATAGAGGAATGTGGCAATATCAAGAGAACTGAACGATGATCCCAGGTGCTCCGGATTCGGCCTTTTTAACGGAGGCAAAGGTATTTACCCGGTTCATATCCGCAATAATTTCAAGTTTTGAAAAATAATCTATCCCGGAATTCAGACACGATCAAATTCTTTTTTCGGTATAAAGCAAATATCCACCATACTTTTCCCTTGATTGTAACCTGTACACTTTGATTTTGCAGTTTTTAAAAAATTATTCCTTAATCCAGCGAGTTTCCATAAGGATTCTGCGGAACTTCAGGAAGACATGCCATCCTCTTTTCAATCAGATCTATTGCGTACACCCAGTCTTTTGAATGATTAATATCAAATCCTTCATAATTCTCGGTGAAGAACGGCATTATTACTTCTCCCGCAATCGTCCCTTTCTCAAAAACAACATGGCTCCAGGCGATCTCGAGGCTGGCATTCTGGACATAAATTTCAGGAAGTGCCTGGTACGGGCTGCTGTGCCAGGGTTGCTGTTCCTGTCCGAATGGCATGAGAGGCAACATCCTTTTTCCCCGTACAACCCACATCTTCCCTGGGTGTTCATGGCATTTTTCCACTGCCCTTAATGAATCAACTCCCTCTTCCTGGATGAATGTATCCCACGCCCGGCATATCGTACCGGGGAGACGGAAGGGACTTGTGGGACGTAAAATACTGAAACAATCAAATTCATCCTCTTCTTCTTTCAACCGTTTAAGGGTATAGGTAATCCATTCGATATCCGGGAACAGATTCCTGCAAATTCCAAAGGCCGGAGGAAAGGAACGGTGGCACCGTAATGCCGGGCAATTTCTGCATATTCCTCAGAATCTGTAGACACAATAACATCGGAAAAGATCCTGCTGTCAATCGCACTCCGGATAGCATATGCTATCAGAGGATGTCCCGCGAGCCTCCGGTATTTTTATTGGTAATACGTTTTGATCCCGCTCGTGCCGGAATGAGTGCTACACAGGAAAGGGGATTTTTTTTTGGATTTTTGTGATGCCTCATTTCTCTCTCCCTGATAAGCGAACGTAATCCCATCCGCATCTCTTCGGATATATCGGAAATACCGGGATATGGTCATTTCCTGACTTCGCATTGCGGGTCAGGGTAAAAATATTATTGAATTGTTCGTTCATGATTAATTTCATAATTAAGCCCAGGTTATCTGAACTCTCCTCATTATAATTCAAATACGCTCTTCCTGTCCGTTTCCTTAAAAAAATATTTTTTATAACTCTTTCTCATCAACTACGATATATATGTCCCTGATCTCCGAATACACATCGAGAGCTTCTGTGCCAGGTTCCCGTGTCCCGTTGCCGGATTGTTTCATTCCTCCAAAAGGCATATGCGGTTCACTGCCGTAGGTCCCGGCATTTATTACCGCAACTCCAGTCTGGACCCGCTGGGTAAATTCTATTGCCCGGTGAATATTTCTTAAATGGATACACGCAGTCAGACCATACTGAGTGTTATTTGCAAGGCTGACCGCTTCTTCGAAGTTTTTTACACATGACAAACAGACAACCGGACCGAACAGTTCTGTCGTTGAGATAGCATCTGAATTACTGACATTGTCAATAATCGTCGGTGCCATAAAGAAACCTTTTTCCTGCCCCGTTCCCGTTAATCTTTTCCCCCCGGTGATGATATGTGCCCCGTTTCCGGAAGCCTGCTGAATGATACGTATCATCCCGTTGAGCTGAGATTCGTTGATCACCCGCCGAAAATCATCGGTATCTGCGGTTCCCACCTTCAACTTCACGGTTCTTTCAATCAGCATTCGTCTGAATTTATCATATATGGAATCGAAAACAATAACCCGGCTGGCCGCAGCACAACGCTGCCCCGCATTGCTGAATGCTGAAAGCATAACCCATTTTGCGGCATTTTCCAGGTTGGCATCATCACAGACCACGAGGGGATTCTTTCCTCCAAGTTCAAGGGAAATCCTTGCAAGACGTTTACCTGCAGTCTCTGCGATATACCTCCCGACCTGAGAGAACCGGTAAAACTGATCACACCGATATCCTTATGTTCCACTATCGGTGACCCTGCTTCTTCTCCCCTTCCCTGGATAATATTCAGCAGCCCTGGTGGAAGCCCTGTTTCGTGGGCGATTTTTCCTATCATCCATGATGTGGCAGGAGAATCTTTTGCCGCCTTAAGAATTGTTGCATTACCACATATCAATGCAGGAAAGACCTTCCATGCAACATTTGCAACAGGAGTGTTTGCTGCGATAATCAATCCCGCAACTCCTATTGGCTGACGGATGGTCATAGCGTATTTATTAGCCATTCCGCTTGTGCAGGTCTTTCCGTACATTCGCTGCCCTTCCCCAGCAAAGAAGAGTGCACATTGTATAGCTCCATCAGTCTCACCGAGGGCATCTTTCATTGATTTGCCCGTTTCCAGATGAACAATTTTTGCGATAACAGACCGGTATTTTTTCATACCTATAGCGAGATCATGCAGAATCTCTCCGCGCCTAACCGGCGGTGTCACTGCCCACGCAGGCTGAGCTTTTTCAGCTGCATCCACAGCTTTTTGCACTTCTGCAGATCCGGAAGCTGTGATCTCACAAAGGATGGTTCCATCTGCCGGGTTAAATTTTATTATGGTCTTTTTAGAGCTGGCAAATTCTTCATAATCATTGATCCAGTTGGGAATCGGTGAAGGTATCAGATCAGAACCGGTCATTAAATCATCTCTCACCATGCGATCTTTTTTTAACCATTTCAATTGATCGAATTACCATGCGGTCCATCCCCCATCGATAACAAGGTTTGATCCGGTCATATACGATGATGCATCGGATAGGAGAAACCGGAACTGCTCCATTGTATTCATCTTCACGTGCCATTCGTCCAAGTGGTACGTGGTTACAATAACCTTTCAGGAATTTTTTATCCTGATTATTGAAGACTCCTCCAAAAGTCAGGGTATTTACGTGTACATTTTTTTCTGCCCAGTATGTTGCAAGGTACCGGGAGAGGTTCAGGAGTGCAGACTTTGAGACTGAATAAGCGACCGGTTTATAAAACGGTAACCCGCTTTTTTTGCGATATTCATAGATTCGCTGGTCGGGAGAAACGACTCCATAAATTGAACAGATGTTTATAATAGATCCACGCTCCTCTTTTGCCATTTGCCCACCAATTACCTGGCAACAGTGGACAATACCTTTAACATTTACTGCCATAATACGGTCAAAAGACTGGGCCGGATAAATTTTCAAACGGGCCATTTTCTTCAATGGGTGCATCCGGGGGTACATCAATAGCAGCATTATTGATCAGACCATGGGGTACACCCCATTTCAGGTTGACCTGCCTGATACCTGCTTCAATTGAATTACGACTGGTAATATCAACAATCACATCCATAACCCTGTCCGACTGAATGTACTTTCCGAAATATTGTTCAAATGCCGGTCTTGGGATCTTTATATCAAATACTGCAACTTTTGCCCCTGCTTCACAGAGCGATCTGGTGAACTGACGCCCGAGCTGCCCATTCCTCCGGTTACGATGATCACCCGGTCATGTACATCAAAAATATTTTTCTGCATTTTTTGTCCCCCTATTGATGATACTCAAATCATGTTCTGGTTTTTCTTATAATCGAATCGAAAAGATCGCAGATCTCCCGGACTGCACCATGCCCCCCTGGACGAGTAGTGCGGAATCGTGCAAAACCAAGGACATCCGGATGGGCATCATGGACAACAACAGGAAAACCGGCATGCCTAGACAGGGAATATCGTTTATATCATTTCCGACGTATGCAACATGATCCAGGGAAATATTCTTTTGTTCTGCGATTTCCATAAGGGTAGATAGTTTGTTTTCACATCCATGAATACACTGCAGACCAAGTTTCCTGCACCGTGCAGCAACAACAGAATTTACTTCTGTGGAGATGACAACCATGTCAATACCCTGGTCTTTTAACTTCTGGATGCCAAGACCCTCAGAACGGCTGCACTTGACTGCTTCCCGTCCGTCTTCAAATGTATATACCATATTATCGGTAAATACACCATCAAAATCAAAAGCTATGAGCTGGATCTTTTGTATCGTTTTTTCTGTTTCGGGAGTTAGTGAATTCGCACTTACCGTATCAGGCTGATCCATCTTTCAAAACATCCCATGTTATTGGTTCGTCTTCAACAAGCTGACGCTTCGTACTATGACCGATCACGTTGTCAAATTCGTAAGGGGGCAGACCCGTTTCTACCGGTGATTTGATTGCAATATCATGGTTTTTCAGTACGTGCCCTGCAGGAATATCCCTGGCTGCTACAAGTTGTTTTCCCATTTTGATGAGGGGCTTTATTTCGTCTGGTATGGGTTTTTTAACACCATCACCAATTGCATATCTTGCCCTTTTCAGATCCCGGCAAAGTTTTGACATACCTATCGGTTCGAGTGAAAAAGAATGATCTGTACCTTTCCAGCTGTGGTTCAGAGTGAAATGTTTTTCAAATATACGTGAACCAAGCATATAGGCAACAAGGGCCATCGATATCCCATTCTGGTGATCTGAGAGTCCGATAACAACATCCGGAAAAGTTTCCCTGAACGTCGAAATGACCTTTAAATTCATGTCCTCCGGCTCTACTGGATAACAGGCAGTGCACTGGAGGATACAAAAATTACGGTTTAATGGACGGATCGTGTTATACGCCCTCTGGACATCTTCAAGCGTACCGCCTCCTGTGCTGAGAACAATCGGTTTTCCGGTTTTTGCTATGTATTTGAGGAGTGGCGTATTTTTTAGATCACCAGATGCAACTTTATACCCGTGGATTCCCACGTCTTCAAGAAAATTAACACTTGGAATATCAAATGCAGTACAAAGGAATGCGAGATCAAGCTCGTTCGCATATTTCATGAGTTCAATGTATTCCTCTGCATCAAATTCGAGGAATTCACGGTGTTCTCCATAGGTGGCCCCATAACTGTTATCATTATCATAAGGAGAATTATACAATTTTTTTGTATACAGAACCTTATTTGTTCGTTTCTGGAGACTTTACTGCATTGATACCGCATTGTTTGGCAGATAGAAACATCTTCTTGCAGATTTCGATATCTCCCTGATGGTTGTTCCCGATCTCGGCAATAACATAACTGTCCGGACCATCTGATATGATATCTTTACCAATCCTGAACTCACGTGTCATCTGGGAAATCCTCTCGTTAAATGTATTTTTTTCTTAGAAAGTATACATTCCGATATAATACTTTGTTTGACAGAATTTTAAAAATAAAAAATTTTTGAAAATAAATTGAAACAATAATGCATTATAAAATTTTCCTGAGACCGCAAATAAAACTTCTCAACTAGATCTCGTAAAGATATAATTACTTAAAATACCGTTTCCGTGTGGATACCTGTTTTTAATTTTAAATTTTTTATTCTCCAGAATTTCAATTATTTTATCGGAACCAGCACAATTTTTATCAATTTCGATGAGAATTGACTTGAGTTCCTTCGAATCCAACAGATTTTCACAGCCTTTGATCACTTCAAGTTCATGACCGTCAACATCGATTTTCATATGGTTTGGTTTAGGTAAATTAAAGCTTGATACTAGATCATCGAGCCGATAAGAAATAATGTCATTGAATAATTTTGAATTGCTGTTGTTTAATGGCAAAGATTTTTTTTCATCGGGTATTACTGTTTTTGCATCTATTTCGTGCGAAGCCGCACCCGGAGAAATACTGGAATAATAAAATTTCTTAATCATAGTTTCATCAGATAAAATAAAAGGTAATGCAACGATTTTATCATTATAACCATTGATAATTATATTCTGGTTTAAAGCAGAAAAAGTTGTAAAACTGGGTTCAAAGGAATATATTTGAGATTGCCCTTGAGTATTTGCGTAACAAACAAGCGAATATGCTCCGACATTTGCCCCGATATCATAAAAAATGTCGCCGGGCTTGATAAATTCTTCAATCCATCTTATTGTTTCTGGCTCCTTTTTACAACTATTCGATCGATATAATTGATCTATTGATTCAATTCTCATTTTTATGCGATATTTATCATAATCCAGATTTTTATAAAATTTTATACTGATTATTGAAAGAGATGTCGGCAGAATCGAGGGTAATAAAAGTATTGTTAATAATAAAAGAATAATTTTATTTATCCCAAATCTTGTAATTCTCTTGAAATTTTTTATCAAATCAGAGAGCATACGGGTAAATTTCTGTATCATTATTTATCAACACTCAGTTTTTCTATTATAATTAGGTCTTCTCAATGTCTTGATTTTTAATATTTGATTTAGGGAATTCAAAATATTACCGGGAAACAGGTTTTAACCAATTTGTAATTATTTTTCTGTATTTGTGTTGGTATAATGTATAAAATTTAGTTGCATTATATTTGAAATCATCATTGGGTCATGATATCGACCCAATTCACTTCATCATTGAAACACTTACTGATGTTAAAGAATGAAATACTATACTATTTTATTTTATCAAATTTAATTAAATTGCCTGTTAATACTTTTTTGACATACTGAAGGAAAAGCCGCGGTATTATCGGTAAATCAATAAAAGTCTTGAGTTTTCATCAAAGCTCGTTACACATCGAATGAAAGGATACTGGTTACGAGATTTATAGCCACCCAGGCCATGGACCTCCCAGATTGACAATTAGATTCCGGATATCATCATGAATTTCCTGATCCGACTTGAATAAAACGAAAATGTAAATTGCTGCTCCGGCGATCACTGCCGCAAACACAGCGATTACATGATTGAGTGGAACGAAAAAATGGATAAACAGAAGAAAAATACCCATACCTCCTGCAGCATAAATAATATTTTTGACCGGATCGAGTTCGATTTTCACTGGAATGATGCGGGAAAGGAGAATAAGGGCACCAATTGCATTGAATGTCATTGAGATGAGTGTTGCGACTGCAACTCCGGTAATCCCCATACGGGGTATAAGGGTGAGATTAAAAATGATGTTTGCAATGGATGCAATGATCGTTATCCAAAACGCATCTTTCGGTCGGTTTATGGCGGTTAGTGTCATCGTTCCAAGATACATGAAGACATTGACAATCTGTACAAGTAAGAGGAAAAAAAGAGCAGAATTACCTTCAACGAACGGTGCTCCATAAAGGAAATACAGGAGTCTTTCCCCAAGGATCCATCCCCCGATACAGGTTGGTATCGCAAGAAGAAGGGAATACGTAAATGCCCTTGCCAGAGAATTTTTAATTTCTGTGACTTGTCCACGTGCTCCCCAGTTGCTCATTTTTGGAAAAAGAACACTGTGTAAAGCCAATGTTGTGAATGTTGCCACAGAAGTGAGACTGGAATGTAGTGCGGTAGATTCCAATATCAGCATTACTCATGAAATATCCGATGAGAATCGTATCAGCATAGCTGAATATTAATGAGCCGCTAGCCGTAAGGAGAATCCAGAAGGAAAAGCCGGACAAATTTTTCAGGTGTGATATTTTAAAGCGGACAAGTTTAAGGTCGAGATAACGGAAATTTGCAATACCCCCCGCGATTAGTCCTCCTATAAAACCTCCCGCGAGTCCTGCTATGCCGAAGCCAAGAAACACCGCAGAGACCTGGAAAATAAATCGTAAAAGGACTTCCACAAAATTACTGATCTGAAAGATACCTACTTTACCGGCACCATAGACGCCTGTTCCGGTGCTGCTTGCAAATACTGAAACTACAAGCGCAATCAGAATCCAGAAAAAAATACCTGATGAATTGATGTCAATAAGATATGGTTCTGCATACAGGAGAGCAGTGACAGATGCGGCAAGAAGGACGATTCTTAAAAAAACAAATGCAGAAAAATATTCGTTCGGCTCTTTTCCTTCAGAAATGCGTTTCACTGCTGCTCCACCAAATCCCCCGTCGCCAATTAGGTTGAAAATTCCATAATATGCAAGCAACAGGAAATATGCCCCGAGTGGAGCAGGTCCTAAAACATGTGCGAAGTATATCGTTGATAAGAAACCTACAACGGTCAGACTTATAGTTGAAAGGACAGAAATTATACTCTGTCTCTGAATAGGGCTGATATTCATAAGGCGGGAGATAAAAAGAGACGTATAAAACACATAGTAAAATTGTCGAGAAAATTGTTAATGATTTCGAGACAATTCAAAATAACATGTTCTTATAAATTCCTCAATCCCGGTTTAACCGATCAATAAGGAATTTTTTTAAGTTTTTCCGGAGGTGGGGATCTTTGAGAGCGAAATCGACAATTGTCTCAATATATCCTAATTTATCACCGGTATCATATCGTTTTCCATGGAATTGATACGCATAAACAGGATGCTGTTGCAAGTGAAGGTGGATTGCATCTGTCAGCTGGATTTCATTTCCCACGCCGGGAGAGGTCTGTTTAAGGCAGTCAAAAATTTCCGGAACGAAAATATATCTGCCAATTGCTCCAAGGTTGGACGGAGCGTGCATCAGGTTGAGGTTTTTCGATAATATCTTCAATGGCGTAAATATCCGGTTCAACGAGCGATCCTTTGATGATCCCATAACTGCTTATCTTATCTTTTGGAACTGACTCAACGGAGATTATCGTTGATTGGAATCGTGAATACACTGAAATGAGATCTCCGGTGAACGAATGATTATTCACAATAATGTCATCTCCCAGCAGGACAGCAAATGGTTCGTTTCCGATATGTTTTTCCGCTTTCAGAATCGCATCGCCGAGACCGTTGGGTTCTTTTTGCCGGACATAGTGAATTCCGGGAAAATCAGATATTTTTTTTAACCGTTTCAGGGTCTCGTTTTTATTCTGGTCTTTCAACCTCATTTCCAGTTCGGGAGCAGCATCAAAATAATCTTCTATTGCACGTTTTCCGCGGCCGGTTATGATTATGATATCGTCAATACCGGCATTAATTGCTTCCTCTACAACATAGTGAATTACCGGTTTGTCGATTATCGGCAACATTTCCTTGGGCATCGATTTTGTCACCGGTAAAAACCGGGTTCCAAGACCGACTGCCGGAATTACTGCTTTTCGGATTTTTTGCATATCTCAACCTTCATTCATTGGTATCAATACTGATTACACGTATTCCTTTCTCCTGGTAATGCTCTCATTACCAGCAGATTCCTTCGTATATAGCAGCTTCACGTCCAGCTTTATTCACTTTTCTTCCATCTATCACGAGTTTTCCGGTATAATCGAGGTTGAAAAATTCCTCCCATTCTGTGATAATCAGCACAGCGTCGCTATTGAGGACTTCATTACTCTTTTTTGCATAGGAAATCATCGGAAACATGTTTTTAAAAGCTGGCATGGCCATGGGATCATAGGCAATGACATGAGCTCCCTCCTGCAGCAGGGTCTGAACTACGGGGATGGCACGACTTTCCCGTATATCGTCAGTATCCGGTTTAAAGGATAAACCGAGTATACCGATTTTTTTACCTCTGATATCCAGATGTTTTCTCAGAAGTGCTATTAATTTTTGGGGCTGGTCATCATTAGTCTTTATGACAGCCTCCAAAATCCTGGTTTCAACACCCTGTGATTCGGCAAAGGAAATCATTGCGTGAATGTCTTTTGGAAAACACGAACCCCCAAAACCGATGCCCGACCGGAAAAAATGCGGATTGATCCGGCTATCCATTCCGACACCCTTGAATACTTCGTATGAATCGATTCCATTCACCTTACAGAGGTTGCCGATTTCATTTGCAAAACTGATCTTTGTCGCGAGAAATGCGTTGCTTACATATTTTATCATTTCTGCTGTTTTAATATCCGTTGTAAAAATTGGTGCATGCAATGGTTTGTACAGGTTTTCCAGCGTTGTTATTGTTTTGGAATCGTTTGCACCGATAACAACACGGTCCGTGTGGAAAAAATCCTGCACTGCACTGCCCTCCTTGAGAAATTCAGGATTTGAACCGACCCCAAAATCCATAGTCGCCTGTTTTCCGGATTCCTTCTCAAGAATCGGTTGCACTATATTATTTGTTGTACCGGGAAGAACGGTGCTTTTAATGATAATGGTGTGGTATTTTTTCTTCCTGGCCAGGGCTTTTCCAATTGTGTGCGCAGCGTCATTAATAAACCGCAGATCACTAGAACCATCCGTTTTTTGTGGAGTGCCCACACAGATCATTGTTAAATCTGTCTGATTGACAGCTTCAGAAATATCTCTCGTTGTCGTTATCTTTGTCCGGTTTTTCATGAGGAGATCGTTCAGGTCTGGTTCAAAAACAGGACTATTACCGGAGTTTATTGCATCAAGTTTCGTTTGATCAATATCCACAAAGTGAATCTGATGCCCCATGTCTGCAAAACATACACCTGTTACAGATCCAACATAGCCGGTTCCAATGATTGAAATTTTCATAAAAATCCTTTTTCATCAGTATTTTTTTTTTTGAACTCTTGCCATTGTGCCCGTTGATTTGGTTATTTTAACCTGTTGGTGTGAAATTTTATTCATTTCAGCCTATTAAATTTTGTTTGTGCCTTGAAAAATTATTCCTGCATTTATTCAAAAAATATAATCGTGAATTGAAAACTTCAACAATGATTTTCTGAATCTGCCGTTTCATCCGGGATACCCGAATGCTCCTGGTACCATTGAATTGTTTTCTCCAATCCGTCCTTAAAAGACATGTGAGCTTCAAATCCAAACTCCTTTTTTGCCCGGCTCACATCCAGGCAGCGTTTCGGCTGCCCATCCGGTTTTGTCGTATCCCAACGAATATCCCCGGAAAATCCTGTCAGATCCTTTATAAGATCCACAAGTTCGCGTATTGTAATTTCACTCCCGGATCCAAGGTTTGCCGGGTCTGGTTTATTGTAGTGTTCAGCAGCCAGAATGATCCCGCGGGCAGCATCATCGACATACAGGAATTCGCGTGAAGCCGAGCCGGTGCCCCATACTTCAACATAGGATCTGTTTTCCCGTTTGGCTTCAGTGAATTTTTTGATGAGTGCAGGAATGACATGAGAGCTGGCAGGATCAAAATTATCTCCCGGCCCGTACAGGTTGACTGGGAGGAGATAGATGGAATTGAACCCGTATCCTGCCGGTATGCCTGTGACTGGACGAGGAGCATTTTTTTTGCGAGTCCGTAGGGAGCGTTTGTTTCTTCAGGATAACCATTCCAGAGATTATCTTCCCTGAACGGGACCGGGGTAAATTTCGGATAGGCACAGATAGTTCCTGCTATTACACACTTTCCAACCCCGGCCTGGCGTGCAGCCTCAATAATCTGGATTCCCATGATAGCATTATCATAAAAAAGCTGCCCCGGGAAATTCTGGTTGAATCCAATTCCCCCTACTTTAGCAGCCAGGTGAATGACAATATCGCAATTTTTGACCACCCGTACACAGTTATCCCATTTCCGCAGATCGATCTCTTTACTCCGGGGAATCAGGATATCATCCGGTACGACTCCTTTTTTCCGGAGCTGGTTTACTACCTGGGTGCCAAAAAAGCCAGCACCCCCGGTCAATAATATTCTTTTTCCTGACCAGAATGTCATATTCCCTCCTGTGTTCTGAATGAAGGACCTGCACCATCCTCATCGAATAAAAAGAGGAAACAATCCTTCTTCTTTTACTTGATGTTCACTTGACTTTAACATTCTCCATGGGATCAATCAGATTTCCACCACCGGTCCGGGAATTTCGTTTTAATTATCTGATCGCCTTCGCCAATCGGTTCCAGTCCGAAAGCCCGCAGATCCGCGTCCACCATGATTTTCACCAGTTCCGTGAATTTGATAGCTGGTTTCCAGCCAAGTACCTTTTGCGACTTCATTGGATCTGCGATCAGCACTTCGACTTCAGTTGGTCGGAAATATTTCGGATCAATGCGGATATGTTTCTCTATGTCAAGTCCTGCATCACTAAACGCTTCATGGAGGAATTCACGAACCGAATGAGTTTCTCCCGTGCCTATGACAAAATCATCCGCCTTTTGGTGCTGCAGGATCCGCCACATACATTCCACATACTCAGGAGCAAATCCCCAGTCCCTCTTTGCATCGAGATTCCCCAGGTAGATGAATTTATCTTTCCCTCCGATAATTCTTGCAATTGCCCTCGTAATTTTGCGGGTGACAAAAGTCTCGCCTCTTCTCGGGGATTCGTGGTTGAACAGAATTCCGTTGGATGCAAAGAGATTATACCCTTCACGGTAATTCCGGGTCATCCAGTAGGCATATATTTTCGCGCAGGCATACGGGCTCCGAGGGTGAAAAGGGGTTATTTCGCTCTGGGGCGGGTGTGCCGCACCGAACATTTCACTGGATGAAGCCTGGTAGAATTTTATTGGATTCGAACAGCGACGTATTGCTTCGAGCAGCCGAGTTGTGCCCAATCCCGTGACATTACTGGTATATTCCGGAGTGTCAAAACTGACCCGGACATGGCTCTGTGCACCAAGATGGTATACTTCTTCCGGGTGGATATTGTACATAACATTCGCAATCTGCTCGGAGTCAGAGAGATCGCCATAATGTAAAAATAACCGGGCATAGGTATCGTGGGGATCAATATAAATGGAATCAATCCTGCTCGTGTTAAATGTTGAAGATCTTCGAATCAACCCATGAACCTCGTAACCTTTTGAAAGGAGCAATTCCGCGAGATATGATCCGTCCTGCCCGGTTATGCCCGTAATGAATGCTTTTTTTGCCATGATATTTCCCGTGTATGTAATAGTTACCGTTAAAAAATTTTAATCTATTGGGGTTTACCGGATAAGAAAAATTAAAAAAAACAAAGCCTCAGCCGGGCACCGGGACGTGGTGTTCGGTTCTATAGATTATTCTACTTTAAAAATATTTTAGAATTATGCTCTTACTGAGAAGCAATTGGCTATTTCTCTTTAATAATTTGGCTATTCTTGTAAACCACTTAAACGCGACGCGCAATTATTCGTCGAAAACAAAATTGTTTTTGGGATTGCGTTCAATTGGGACCAGGCCCCCTGCTGTGTGGGCTTCTCCCTTTGATCAGAAAAAATAAAAGATTGCCAACCGCTTCGCACAGCTTCGTAGTGCTTGCACCTGCTTCGCGACAGGTTTCGCTTTTCCGTCTAATGCCTCGTTTTCAGACATCCCTGGAAAAACGACCCTAGCATTCGCGTTCTGGCAGGGTTTCCGGTCCGGATGGGTTAAAATAGGGGATAAAATCTATCTCGATTTAAAGGGCTTTACAAGCCAATAGGCGAGGTCTAAATCTGCCGTATTTTCCAAAACAGGGCGATTATAGGGCTTATTTTTCACAGGAACAGAAAAGGACGGTTTTGCGGGGTTTTCTGGATGAGGGTATAGAAAACGGAGCCCGATTTGGGGTTATTTCCCCGTAGGTCACACACCCTAGAATCCCAGGTATTTCCGATAGGAGGTTCGGCTTGCTCAAACAGAAACTCAGGCTATTTAACTCAATCGACAAGTTTATTCTCTGGAACAGTACCCTTAAACCTCATATGAGTCTCAATATCGATGAATATGAAACTCCCAAACTGGATTTCTGGAGAAATTTGCCATCTGAACGTATTCTCAATTGTTCTAAAGAGTGGTTCTATGCCACTGAATAAAATGAATTCGGGATATCACATAATAATTGTTGGTAAAATTAAAAAAATTGAGAAATATATATTTATTAAAAATGTAATTCATACTAATGAATCAACAAAAAATCTCGAAAAAGCACATTGGAATTATCCTCATCATACTCGTAATTTTTATCGGATTTTTTCTCGTGATATTTGGCCCAGAGATCTTCGATAGTCCAACTCCTACCGTATCCGTAACTAAAATCAATGAAAGTGGTATCCCAAATGGAAAAATTATTTCTCTCACAGATAAGGATTTTGAAGATTTCCCCCAGCTTGCACCGGTTATTCGTGACAACACCAAACATGGAGTGCCATATGCTAATGGTACACGGATTAACTATATTGTAAAGCTTTCTTGGAACGAGAGAGAAAGATTTTTGAGTAGTAAGTTCTCGGCATTATGGATAAATCAAACTACTGGAAAAAATGAAGTCTATTATGAATATAATGGAAAGTATTATGAAATCGGGGGTGTGATGATACCCTGATAACTCTCTTATTTGCCAGTGTGTGATGCCGCAGTCACATATTGACAGGTCGGGTCGTTGAAAATTGTCCAATAATCTGTATTGAATTTGAGTAATAACTATATTTTCTAACGAGGTGTCATTCTACAGATATTAATTATAAAAAAAATAATATTTCAAATATTTTTTATAATTGTATAATCTATTTTAAAATTGAGTTGAGACACATGAATTTGCTCAAAAAAAGTATATTGGTAATTCTGTTCGTAATGATAGTCAGCGTTCTCATGGTAAGTGCCCAAAACAGTACCATCGAATTAAATTCTTCGAGTCATGTAAAGATATATCTCGAAACAAAAATTGTTACCCAAATTGTGGCTCAGGATATTACAGCGAAATCGGAACTCATTCCTTACGGTATTAAAAATTCAGAAGAATTAAAAATACCGTCACAAGTTACCAAATATGATGTCGTAATGTTTGATAGTAAATTGTTAAATGAGCAGTTGAAATCCGGAAAGGGAATCACAATCTCTATCGGGGAGACAAATTACCTGGTGGAATTATCCCGGATGAATTTTGAGGATATAGATGACGGTATCGATTCATATCACGGAATTCTCCCCGGGATGAAAAACAGCGAAATCCTGTTTACAACAAGTGAAAAAGTACTTATCGGTCGTATCACGCTTGAAAATGAAACCTATTGGATCATTCCGGTTGAACCGAGATACAGAATAGAAATCAGCCCCACACCCTTACATATTATCTATAACTCAAAGGATGTAACAAACACAGAATTTACTATTGATAATGGAACTGTTGAGAAAAATCCTGGAATTCCCCCGGTAAATCCAGTCGAAGATCTCAGTGCTATAAATCAAATCAGGTCATCCAATCTTCTACAAACACCTCCTTCACAAACCGTTACTGTCGATATTCTTGTTGTAACCGATACGGAATTCTGGAACAATACCGCTTGGATGCCGGTTGCCCAAAGTATAATCGCTGAAGCGAATTTGAGACTCTCAACCAATGACATCAAAGTAATGTTGAGACCACTCTATGATGATTCGCGCCGCAGTCAGTTTTCCAGTAATCCAATGAAAACTACTGATCCACTAGGTCTGTTAAAAATTGTATACCCAACATCCGATCTGGATTTATATCAATCTGATATTGCATTATATCTTGGAGGGAACGACATTCCTTGGCCTAACGAAAATTGGGAGGCACAAGGTTTGTCATGGGGTTTTAATCTAAATCGCCCTGATTTGTGCAGGTACAGCTGGGTTCAGATGGTACAAGATCTTCCCAATTATGAGGCTACACTGCATGGACAACAGGTTACCAGTATTCATGAAATCGGGCATTTGTTCGAAGCCCGGCATGATGACGATTCAGGGTCACCCACGTATGCAAGAGCGTATACTTGGGGATGGCCAGTTGATAAAAAGACCGTAATGTGGCATGATTATGGTGGTGAATATGCCAGCTTGACCTATTTCTCGTCGAACGATCAATCATACCAAGGACATCTATTGGGTGATACCAATCATGACAATTCCCGGAGAATCAGCGAAACCCGTGATATTGTAGCAAATTATGCCGAAGGAATCCTCAATGGCAAGTCGAAGATTGGCATTTTCCGGGATGGGAACTGGAAACTGGACTACCACAATGACGGTTTACCGGATGTTATCTATAACTTCGGGTACTGTTGGAGACATTCCGGTCATTGTTGACTGGAATGGAGATGGGACCGCTGATATTGCCTATTTCCGGCCATCGAATGGTAACTGGTACGTGTGTGGATATCCTGTCATTCACTTCGGCATGAATGGGGATAAACCTGTGGTTGGCGACTGGAATGGAGACGGGATTAATGATATTGGTGTATTCAGGCCATCTACCGGAAACTGGGCTCTGGATCTCAACAGAGACGGGAACGTTGACGCTAGCTTCCATTTCGGAACCACCGGGGATATTCCTGTAGTTGGAGACTGGGATGAAGACTGGCACTGTGACATTGGTGTATTCAGGCCATCTACCGGAAACTGGGCTCTTGACACTAACAAGGATGGTAGTGCCGAATTTGCTTTCCACTTTGGCACAACCGGGGATGTTCCAGTAGTAGGTGATTGGGATGGAGATGGGAGTTCTGATGCGGGTGTTTTCCGACAATCGGTTGGAAACTGGTACATGAATTATTACAAAGACGGTGTAGTAAGTAAGACATTCCACTTCGGAATAACTGGCGATATGCCGATTGTTGGCAACTGGGATAATATCGGTGTCTCCACAACCTCCGATGTAGGTGTATTTCGACCATCAACCGGACGCTGGTACCGTGATTACAGCGATAATGGAATAGTATATGCAACCTCTCCCAATCAATTCGGAACCACAGGAGATACGCCCATAGTAGGAAAATGGGTTTAAAATTTTTCACTCGCAATTTTTTTCCAAGAGTAATTGCTTTTTTAAAAAATAGGGATAAAATTCCTGAAATTCGATCATGAAAACATCCCCGTTATAATCCCCACCACCTCTGCTGAGCTGTCACCGGGTCAACAACCTGCCTGCACCAGCCCGGACATCGCGACGAACAGGTCCAGAATACTTTCTTTACCTGCTCATTCTTCCCAAATGCATCGATAACTGCATCCGTGTCTGCCTTCATCCCCCGCTGGATTAGCTTAGGCATGAACACAAAGAGCGGCAGGAACAGCACCGCAGCGCCAATAAATGCCAGGGAAATCTCGGCTCTCCCCGCAAGGAAGATCCCTAGGGGGATGGCAAAGCTGCTATAATCCGAATACTTGAAAAGTGAGTTGGTCTGAGTCTTATTCGACATGGTATTGGCTGTTAATACCAATGCTCCTGAATGAATCCGTGAGATAGACTAAAAATTTATTTTACCGGTGAATGTTAATCGCAGTGGATAATCTGAATAAGCGTGATAAATAAATGATATTATATACAATTTTCATCTAGGAAAAATATTCAGTAATTATAATTCCCTCCCAGGGGGAAAGTGGATTTCGATTGTGAAGACCAAGTTCTCCAATATTTCTGGTGGGTGATCTCATCCTGCCTAAGGTAAAAACATTAGATTTCTCTCATACAGAAAAATATGGAGTAAAGTTCAATTGAATTTAATCAATATGGAGTAATGAAGTAAATGAAATCCAGGCTCTGTTGAAATCCTCATAGCACATTGAACACCCGCTGGTTTTTGAGGAAACGATCGATGGAGAAAATGATACATTTCAACTTGATTTCTTTTACTTGCTGTCGGTAAGATCGAGAGTAGATAGTCTCCCCGAAGAGCCTTTTCAAGATCGAAAAAACCGTTTCGACCATATTTCTACGGCCGTAGGTTTTTGCGTCGAAGGAGTGGCCATAATCTGTCGATATTTTCCAGAAACATAAGAGGCGTGCCAGTCTCTGATTGGAATCATGGATTGAGATTCCAAATCCTCATGGATCAACTGGTGAATACGTTCAGAATCGTAGCCCTTATCCATGACGTAACACCTTGATTTTTTTACCCGATTCGATGCACGAAGTACGATAGGAGCGATTTGTGAATCGTGGCGTCGACTTTTTGTGACGTGAAATGCTAGCAGTGAGATATGATCCGAATCCACGGAGATTGATGTTTTGAGATAGTCATGACGGGTCTTCCCGGTTCTGGCAGAGTAATAGGTACTGGAAGAGTCCGGTGTGAAACCGGATGAGTCAATTGCAACTATCGACGTGGCGCTTTTCCATTCCGTCATGAATGAACAAGCTTTTCGGAATAACTGGTTTAAGACGGTTGCAGGAACTCGTTTTGAGAATTTACAGAGAGTGGAATAATGGGGGATCTCATCGAGTTGCAATTGTTCCTGGATAATGCCCATGATCTCAACAAGTTGTACAAAATCACGATAGTGAGTCCGAGATATTCTTTGAATAAAAGTAACGTGAGTAATTGATGTTGAGTGAAATCCCTCCTCGAAAAGCGTGAGGAGTATTCTGGGACACCGGTCAGCCTGACCGCATTCTGGCACGATGTCAGAAAACAAATATACTTCTGATCTGAGAAGAAGTAGTGCTCCTTGTTTGGGTTTGCCATAACTTTTACAGGGAGCAACTTGTTCTACCTCTACCGGTAACTTAGGGTTTCAACAGAGCCGAAATCCACTAAAAAGATTCGTAATACCACGAACCCTGCTTGCCCAATGCTTGTCCTGATTCTGGGGATAGGGTGTTTAGTACCTCGCTGCAGGGTGTACATCCACCCCGGAAAATCCATATAAGGATATTCGCAAACCATTTCCAACTCTTGATCCAAATGCAACACCCTATGTACCTGGAGGAAATCAATTTTATATCACAGATTTTTCGCAGTTTCTGGCAAAATGGAATGATAAAATGCAGTGGGGCTTCTCTCAGGAACAAATTGAAAATTATTCCCGGACACTAGAAGACGGAATGCTCAAGAAATATAAAATATCTCCTGATTATCCTACGCTTAATATCCCTGATATGAAGCCTTTCTGTCTTGAAGTGGGAGATGCAATCGGTTTATCGAAAAATCAGTCTGAAGTATTCGCAACCGCTGCAGATGATGAGCTGAAAAAAGACAAAATTACAAGTAATCCGCCCCTGCCATTACCCTCGAATCGGAGTTAAATCGTGAATGAAACCCCCCGATAACAAATTATCCCAATTCACTGTTTGAACTTTCAAGAAACAGAGTAATGTGAAATCCATGGAAAACTACCAACAATCAAAATCCCCTTGCAGTTCAGGGTTTCAGGGTATTCGATTGAAGTTAATTCAAAAACATATGAGGCAAATGCAGTCTCTGAGGTTTGAGCTGTCACCGAATCCAGACCCGGGCCAGCACCAGTCCGGCCATCACGACAAACAAGGTCCAGAATACTTTCTTCACCTGCTCATTCTTCCCAAATGCATCGATAACTGCATCCGTGTCTGCCTTCATCCCCCGCTGGATAAGCTTAGGCATGAACACAAAGAGCGGCAGGAACAGAACCGCAGCACTGATGAATGCCAAGGAAATCTCGGCTCTCATTGAGGAAGATCCCCAGCGGAACTGCGAATGTGCTATAATCCGAATACTTGAAAAATGAGTTGGTCTGAGTCTGATTCGACATGGCATTGGCTGTTAATACCAATGCTCCTGAATGAATCCGTGAGATAGACTAAACATTTATTTTACCAGGTGAATGTTAATCGCAGTGGATAATCTGAATAAGCGAGATAAATAAATGATATTATATACAATGTTCATCTAAATAGGAAAAATATTCAGTAATTATAATTCCCTCCCAGAGTGGGAAGTGGATTCCGATTGTGAAGACCAGGTTCTCCAATATTTCTGGAGGGTGATCTCATCCTGCCTAAGGTAAAAACATTAGATTCTCTCATACAGAAAAATATGGAGTAAAGTTCAATTGAATTTAATCAATATGGAGTAATGAAGTAAATGAAATCCACTAAAAAGATTCGTAATACCATGAACCCTGCTCGCACAATGCTTGTCCTGATTCTGGGGATAGGGTGTTTAGTGCTCGCTGCAGGGTGTACATCCACATCGGAAAATCCATATAAGGATATTCGCAAACCATTTCCAACTCTTAACCCTAATGCTACACCCTATGTACCTGGAGCAAATCAGATTAGTATCTCAGATTTTCCAAGGTTTCTTGCAAAATGGAATGATAAAATGCATTGGGGCTTCTCTCCTGAGCAAATTGAAAATTATTCCCGTAAACTTGAGGATGAGGGTACTCAAGAAATATAAAACAAATCCAAATTATCCCTCCCTTGAGGTCCCTGATCTGAAGCCGTTCTGTCTTGAAGTGGGAGATGCGATTGGTCTGACAAAAAATCAGTCTGAAGTATTCGCAACCGCTGCGGATGATGAACTGTCGAGAACCAAGATTTATCCCCCCCTGACACCTTCGAATCGGAGTTAAGATCGTGTACAAATAAACTCCCCGATAACAAATTATCCCAATTCTCAACTTGGACTTTCAAGACACGAGGAATGTGAAATCCATGGAAACCATAAACAATCAACAATCCCTTGCAGTCGGGTTTCAGGTTATTCGATTGACGTCAATCCAAAAACATGTGAGGCAAATTCAGTCTCTGACGTTTGTATATGAAAAAAATGAGAAATTTCGTAATCCTGCTGGGTTTTATCATGCTACTCATGATAAACGTACTGGTAATGACTGCTGAGATTAAGACCATTAACGCGGGAACAAACGTATTTATTGGAGAACGGGCTGCTCTGAACGTAACCGCTTCGGAAAATCCATATAAGGATATTCGCAAACCCTTCCCGCCTTCAGACCCTAATGCAACATTCTATGTATCTGGAGGAAATCAGATTAGTATCTCAGATTTTCCAAGGTTTCTTGCAAAATGGAATGATAAAATGCATTGGGGCTTCTCTCCTGAGCAAATTGAAAATTATTCCCGTAAACTTGAGGATGGAGTACTCAAGAAATATAAAACAAATCCAAATTATCCCTCCCTTGAGATTCCAGATCTGAAGCCTTTCTGTCTCGAAGTAGGAGATGCGATTGGTCTATCAAAAAAACAGTCCGAAGTATTCGCAATCGCTGCTGATGAAGAAGCTGATAAAAGATAAAATTGAATTCAATAAACCATTACTCCCGGAACCTGGAGCTAAAGCATTAACCGAACCCGGGAACTCAGTCAGCACCATTTGCTTATGGAAACGTAGATTATGAGTGTATTTTTGTCAATTTTACAATTCCAAGACCTGTTAAACCCGGCTATCAATTTTCGTGGACAGCTGCAGATAGAAGCGATGTCATGAATGATTTTGCAATTGGTACACAGGCTATCTCAAATCAAGCACCACAACAAGCTTCAATGAGTAATTTGCGTTATTATTGGCCAGTAGTTACTGTCGATGGTATAAATCCGGGGCGCGGGGAAGAGTCAACAAGTCCGAATGGGTGGATGGAAAATGCCATACGAAATCTCGGGTTTGAAGATTTAAACGGTGATGGACGGGTATCTGATGAATTTGCTAGGTATTGGAAAGCCTATGAAGGTGCAGATTCCGTTGTTATTGTCTATTTCACCCATGATGCAATGGGAGCATATGCCGCTGGTGCTTGGTGGGGATATGCGGATAAAGTCTGTCGTATCATATTGGGGATATAATGGGGAATTTTTTGATGCCGTCCCAGGTTCCTATGAACACGAAACTGTACATATATTTGGTGCTTTAGATGAAACGTTAGGATCTAGCACTTGTGGAGAGTATAGTATATTTGCTGTAAGCCCCATGAAGGAAATGTACAAAAATACAAATCACGAAAATTGTGCTGAATGGACTAATAGTGTAATGAGATATTATTGGCTGACGAATATAATTAGTTCGTCATCCAAAAAGTTCATCGGCTGGGGCGATTTTGATACCGACGGAATCATTGACACGCTGGATAATAGCCCGTGGGGGGATAATACAAAGATCGGTGTTGTCCGGGATGCTGTATGGAAACTGGATTACGATAATGACGGATTTGTTGATACCTCCTTCCAATTTGGGACGTCTACTGATATCCCGATTACCGGGGACTGGAACGGAGATGACAGTACGGAAAGCGGTGTTTTCCGACCGTCTTTACAACGGTTTATCTTAAATACAACACCGTTGACTCAGATTACCTTCGGAACGCCAACTGATATCCCGGTTACCGGAGACTGGAATGGGGATGGTGTTACGGATATAGGTGTTTTCCGTCCGTCTGCCCAACAGTTCATCCTGAATACTGTGCCGATAACACGGATTACCTTCGGAACGCCAACTGATATCCCGATTACCGGAGACTGGAATGGGGATGGTGTTACGGATATAGGTGTTTTCCGTCCGTCTGCCCAACAGTTCATCCTGAATACTGTGCCGATAACACGGATTACCTTCGGAACGCCAACTGATATCCCGGTTACCGGAGACTGGAATGGGGATGGTGTTACGGATATAGGCGTTTTCCGTCCGTCTGCCCAACAGTTCATCCTGAATACTGTGCCGATAACACGGATTACCTTCGGAACGCCAACTGATATCCCGGTTACCGGTAGATGGGTGTGATTTTTTTATGTCACAATCCAACCCTTTACACCCCTATCCCCGTAATAATGCCGACAATCTGCTGAGCTGTCACCGTATCCACGACCCGGCCCAGCACCGGCCCAGGCTATCGAGATCACAAAAAGAGTTGATGTTCAAATCCCCATAAAGCACAAAAATGACGAAATATCTCCAACTTAATCTCTAAATCAAAAAATAACCATAATTTGAGTCAAAGCCTCAGCCGGGCACCGGGACGTGGTGTTCGGTTCTGTTTTTTCGTAACTTTTTTTGAAATTATTCGGAATTATGCCGCTCTTGAGCAATGATTTGTCATTGCTCCATAAAAATCAGTCTATTCTTGGCTCTGTAGAAATCCTCTTTTCAAGGTATGATTGCCCCCCCTTGCGCCAGCCCTGCCCCCATAGGGGGCGGGGGCGCATTGCGATGCCTCGGTATTACCAAAACTGGAATTTTTCGATAATTGCGTACAAGGTAATACAGCATAATCGCAATCGGGGGATGCCACAGCGGCGGGGGCATGCTTGCATGCCCCCAAGAGCGTCAGAATTACTCAAAGGATTTCTACAGAGCCCTATTCTTCAAATTCACTCAATCTAGGTGGCGCATATTTACGTCTAGAATAATGTAGACTAGGAGCGGTTACGCTCAATGGGGCCCAGGCCCCAAGACGCGTGGGCCTTCCCCAAAAGGAATTTGACTGAGTTACTGGTATGCAGACGCCCGGTCATGTTCACTCGTCCTCATTCCGTTCGCTCATCGCTCACTGGATTCCGACTCGCTTCACATCACCTCGCATTTTCTCCCGGTTTCCTGTTGAGACGATGACGCACCCCTTCGCTCACAGGTTCGCTTCGGGCTTGCTGTCACAGCCCGCTCCTCACACCATGCTTCGCATCGTGTTCGTCGCTTCGATCGTACTCATGAATAACACTCAGTGACTCCTTCACGTGACGCACAGGGGCTCGGACTCACCGCTGATGCGATTCGTTACATTTTCCTGGGGGGAGGATGCGAGCCAGAGCAGCCGCTGGCGCACGAGCCCCGCGACAAGCCAGCGGCATCATTATCCCGGCAGAACAACCTGGAAAAAGCACGGGAGAGTCTTTGAACGGATCGGAACGGAGGAGAGCGTCAGCGAACCGGAGTGCAGCGGGGACGAACAGTCTCGACCGATCTTCCGAATGCAGGGACACCGATGAATTGAAGATGGATTAATCAGTTTCCCTTGTATTTTCCATACGCTTCAGAAAACTCTTCAAGCGTCATTTCGAGATCTTCCCGGATAATTTTTCGTAAAAGCCCTTTTGGAATATCTTCACCCGTATGAACAGGTATAGTGGTATATCTGCCATCATCTGATTTCATCCGCACGTGAGACCCTTTCTGGCGAATGATAACAAAACCAAGTTTCTCAAGAAAAGTGACGAGGTCTTTCCCCAGTATTACCGGAAGCATCATGCACCCTGGACTATCTCAACCTTATCTCAACCTCGCGGAATCCTACAAATGTATTGAGGTGTTCGGGCTTTGAATCTTCCAGGCAAAGACTCGATAACTTCCTTGATGCGGGCAAGAGCCTCATCAATGGTTTTACCGAATGTGTGACAGCCTTTGAACTGGGGGCAGGATACGATGAAGACCCCATCTTCATCAGTTTCGATAATGATGGGAACATGGATCGTTTTCATATACACATCATCGGTATTCATGCATTAATTCTTTTTTGCAGCGAGCTTCACCAGTTTTTAATTTAGGATCATTTTTCAATATTTCAAAATCCTTTTTTATTTGATCCAATTCTCCCCATCTTTTTTTCTGTTCTTCCTGGAGGTAACGAATCATGAATTTCTGGTAATCTAATTCTCTTCGCATGTCGGAAAAGTTATAGGGGTCCATATATTCCATTCTTCTGACTTTCAAATAAAGTGAAGTTACCCCCTGAGAATCTGGCAACTCGGTGTCAGTTTTTCCCGAATATGCCATTTTTCAGACCTTTGTCGAAAAAAATGACCTTCATATTCGTGTTCTGGCAGGGTTTCTGGCACTAAATGGGATAAAATAGGGGGCAAAATCCGGCTTGATTAAAAAGCCTTTGGCAGGCTTTTGGTGAGATGCATTTCAGCCTTATTTAGGCAAACAGAGCAAGAATTAAGCCTATTTTTTACGCCAACAAAAACGGACGGTTTTGCGGGGTTTTCCGGATGAAGGTATTGAAAACGGAGCCCGATCTGGGGTTATTTTACCGTCTTTAAAGGCCCCCTTTACGACACCTCGAGAGTTCGCTGTGCATAAGGACGGTTTTCACTATTTCGGATTGAACGGGATCTACGATCGAGGGTGTGTTCGATCGTGTCATCAGCCGGCGCTATCTCAAGGATGTGATCAGCTTGTCGCATCAGAATGGAGAACGTGCGGTCGTTAGATGGAGCATACAGGATTACGAGTGACTCGCGGCTGATGTCTTTGAGCATTCCCGCAATCTGCGGTATCATATTTTCTGCTCCATCAAAAAGCGTCGGATCGTGTTCCAGGAGGAGGACCGTATGGCTCACTTCTTTCAGGATGGTGAAGAGTCTGATGGGCCGTGAATGCCCTGAGAACCTCGAAGTTCTTTGATGAAATGTTGATTGAAGAGTGGAGTCGTCAGTAATTGCCACTCATGTTCAGGAAGAGAAAGTACTGGAAACATAGCAAATATATAATAATATAAAAAGAAATTTTTGATTATGACCATTTCTGACACTCTAAAAAAACGATTGGGAATACTTATTGCCATTCTTGGGATTATCGTTCTTGTTTTCATTGCATATTCAATCTGGGCCCATCAGGTTTCAGTAGGATGGGGTACAAATTCGCAAATTGATATAATTGAAATGAATGAGAGTGTAGTCCCTCTTGGAAATATTATCCATCTAACTGAAGAAGACTTTAAAAAATTCCCTAAACTAGCACCTGTTATTCGAGATAAAACTCAAAGAATCAGGGGAGTATCGAATGACGGTAAACGGATTATCTACACCGTATTTCTTACGGATGATGAACGGGTACAATTTACAAGTCTCTACTTCCCTTCTAATCCTGACAATCTTAATAGATATTTTGAATATAACGGAAAATATTACGGTTACGATACCCCCACAATTGTTTAACAATTTTCACTTATTTTACATCATTAATTTATTCAAGAAAATTCATCTATATCAACAGTCTTCTATTTGTTGAAATATAAAATAGAAATTTTAATAATTACGAGATCCCAAATTTTCAGTCTATTTAGCGAAGAGGTTGAGAACATATGGATTTATTCAAAAACAGTTTGTTGGCAGTTGCGTTTGTGATGATGATCATTATTCCCGTGGTAGGTGCGCAAATCAGTACTGCTGAAATAAATACCTTAGACCATTTAAATATCCATCTCGAAAACAAAAATATCACAAATGTAATTGTATATGATGAAACATCAAAGGCGAATTTGAGTTTTTTTAACATTCAAAAACCAGAGGAATTGCGAATACCTTCAAACATTAACAAATTTGATGTTGTAACGTTCGATCACACATCGTTAAACGATCAATTAAAATCCGGGAAGGGCTTCACGATTTCTATCGGAGGAAAAGATTACATAGCGGAATTATCGCCTGTGAAATACGAAAATACTAGTGACGGGGTATATTCTTATTTGGGGACTCTTCAGGGAATTGATAGCAGTAAAATCCTAATTACGACCGGTAAGAATGTTCTGATTGGTGACATCTCGCTTGGAAACGAAACATTTTGGATAATTCCAGTTGAACCGAGAGCAAGAACAGAAACCAGTCAGTCCCCATTACATATTATCTACAGTTCCAAGAATGTAGAGAATGTCACATTTATTATTGACAACCAACCTGTTACAGCAAATGGTGCTGATTTTCCTGAAATAAATCTAGAAAGATTTTCAAATCTTCAATCAACACCACCCAACGAATGGGTTGTAGTGGATATCCTTGTTGTAACCGACCAGGAATTCTATAGCACCGAACCTGATTGGCTGGCGACTGCGCACTATATTATTGCCAATGCTGGTTCAAATCTCAGGCAGGGGTGATATCATAGTTGGTTTACATGGAATTTATGATGCAACTCGCCGTAACCAGTTTCATAATACCATTACTTCAACGGAGGCACTTAATTTATTTATGGACATATATCCCCCAAATGTTCTGGATTCTTTTACTTCCTCATATCCTCCAGATATTGCATTGTATCTCGGGGGGTACGATCCCGATGATACTGCACAGGGAATGACATGGGGCTATACTAATCCTCCGGATAAATGCAGATACGCATGGGTTCAGATGGTCCCAGATGCGGATGATATTGTTGGAGGTATTAATTTAGGATATACTGGATCATCTAAAGCGCGATCGGTTGTCAGCACTCATGAAATAGGACATATGTTCGATGCAGGTCACGAAACCCGACCTCCAAATGAACCACAATATGCTCGAGCTACATCGTTTGTGACCATCCCCCCAGTCAGCCTTAATACCGTTACGTTTAGCTATTACAATGAAGGTCTGAGCACAAATGAATTTTCATCCTACTCATCGTTATATTGTTACAATCCCATAATCTGCCATGGCGATCCAACTCATGACAATGCCAGAAGAATCCAGGAAACCCGTGATACTGTATCAATGTATGCCCATAAATACAAGATTGGAGTATTCCGACCGGGAAACCAGAATTGGTACTTTAGATATAACTATACTAGTGGTCCTGCTCAAAAATCATTCCATTTCGGTATAACGGGAGATATTCCAGTAACGGGTGACTTTAATGGAGACGGATTAACTGATGCAGGAGTGTTCGACCATCAAATGGGAATTGGTACTTTGATTACGATCTCAATGAGGTAAAGGATAAGGAATTCCACTTCGGAATAACGGGAGATATTCCTGTAGTTGGTGACTTTAATGGGAACGGCGTTTCGGATGTTGCGGTATTCCGACCATCAAACGGGAACTGGTACTTTGATTATGATCTCAATGGAGTCGTCGATACATACTTCCACTTCGGTACAACGGGAGATATCCCAGTTGTAGGCAACTGGGATGGAAACGGGGTTTCAGATATAGGGATATTCCGACCCTCTTCCCAAAATTGGGCTCTTGATACCAACAAAAATTCTGCTGTCGAATATAGCTTCCACTTCGGTACAACGGGAGATATTCCTGTAGTTGGTGACTTTAATGGGAACGGTGTTACAGATGTAGGAATATTCCGACCATCAAACGGCTACTGGGCGTTGGATTATAACCTCAATGGAGTTGTCGATACTTACTTCTTTTTAGGATCTAACGGAGATCTTCCGGTTATTGGCGATTATGATGGGAGCGGGTGGTCTGATCCAGCGGTATTCCGACCTTCAAATGGAGACTGGTATATTGATACTTTCCGCGATGGTCTATCCGTTATAACATTCCATTTTGGGACTAATGGGGATATACCCAATGTTGGAATATGGAGAAGGGAAAATATTTTATGAGGATCTTAGAATAATTTTTTTGTGTAATGGGGCAAAAAAATTTTCGAGATTGGGTTTGGGAAAACATCCCCGTAATAATGCCGACAATCTGCTGAGCTGTCACCGTATCCACGACCCGGCCCCGCACCGGCCCAGTTATCGAGATCACAAAAAGGGAGTTGATGTTCAAATCCCCAAAAAGCACAAAAATGACGAAATATCTTCAACTTAACCTCTAAATCAAAAAACAACGACAATATGAGTCCAAGCCTCAGCCGTGATTTGAACACGGGACCTGCTGATTACAAGTCAGCCGCTCTGCCAACTAAGCCACTGAGGCGCCATAGTATTTTGACATTTGATAGTAAAAAAGATGGTGATGAAATTCATATTTCCCTGACCGTTCCCTATATTATGAATACCTTTGATTTAGTCTGATTTTAGGGGGATATCAGTTGAATCCTGTAAATTTACCTTGATTGTTCTATTTTTTTATATTTGATTTTCCTGGAAAATGCTGCCGCAACCTGCTAAAAAATCATATGCTCATTTCCAAACACATTATAGGCACAAAAACTGATTAATTTATACTGATGGCACAACTGACCGTTGATATTGGAGGGAGCCCCGGTATCAACTGCCGTGGATTCTGCGAATATTGTTATTTTAAGAAGGTACAGGGTGTCCAGCCCCTGGGATGCAGGTACTGCCTCCCGTTCAAGAAAGGGTGTGATTACTGTACCCGTGGTGTCAAGGAAGAGTATAGCGGATTTAAGGATCTGAAGACAATAGCAGATGAAACGCTGGCAAACCTGCAACGAAAAAGCGGGGATCTTGAACGCATCACGATCAGTGGTGGCGGGGATCCGAGTCTGTTATCCCCGGTTCGAAGAACTGATTGAACTCCTCGGCAGTATGGAAGCCCCCCTCCATATTGGATACACAAGTGGGAAAGGCTGGGATGATCCGTCTGTTGCCGATCTGCTCATTGACAATGGTCTTTCTGAATTATCGTTCACCGTCTTTGCAACCGATCCTGCTCTTCGAAAGTGTTACATGCACGATCCAACTCCCGAAGTTTCTTTATCCATCCTCGAAAGATTATGCGATAGTGTTGATGTATATGCTGCTGCTGTGATCCTGCCTGGAATCAACGATGGCCTGGTGCTTGAACAAACCTGTGAATGGCTCCAGGACCGCGGGGCAAAAGGTATCATTCTGATGCGCTTTGCCAATACCGCAGAACAGGGGCTTATTCTTGGTAATGGTCCTGTTATAAACAACCAGAAAGTCCAGACTGTCGAATCGTTCCGTGACCTCATCTCCGATTTAAACCGCAGGTTCACTATTAAAATCTCCGGAACCCCTTTGTGGGATCCTGATATCGGGTCTCCCTTTGCGATTCTTAATGAACCTTACTTACTGGACAAACTCCCCCGCGTGCAACGGAAGGCAACGGTTATCAGCGGGAGTATTGCAGCCCCGTTTATTGACAAGGTGCTGGCTTCCTGTGGTTCGCAGGTGCCCGTTACACCCGTCACAAAAGAGATTGCCTGCCTGATTACCATCGATGATTTTTATAATCTGGATCTTTCTGCACTTGAACCTGTTGTGATTATCCCCGGGCGGGCATTCGTGCATGATGCAGAAGTTCAGGAAGTTCTACAAAAGGATGGTAGTGATCGGGAGATACTCCGTGGTCCCGAAATGCTGACTGCTGATGCTGAAACAAGTATGGGGATGACCCGTGAACAGGTTCTCGAGATGGAGATGGACGGGTTTGCTGATCTAATCCATATGATAAACCGGTATGGCACGTAACATTATTGTTAAAAATGCTTTTTATCGACACACTGGAAATTAAAAAAAAGGAGATTTATATCAATGCTGCGGTTATCCCAATCACGCCGGACTGAATAATTACTGCAACCGCAATAATTACACCACCCATCTCGAGTGCGACTGCAACATTGCCCTTTCTGATCTCTTCGAACTCTTCGACACCCTTTGTCAGTTTGTCAAGAATGTTAAGGGCCAGGTAGATTGCCGCGACAGCCAGCACAATGCCAAGGATAAGCTGGATTAATGATACGCCGATAGCGAGCAGCCCGTCAACAGATAAAATTCCCACGCTGATTGCCTTGTTGATACCTACGGTAAGTCCTGATACTCCGGACTGAACGACAAGGGCTATTGCGACAAAAACTGCCGCAACAATAATCCCGACTGCTGCATTCCCTTTTGCAAGTTCTTTCTCCTCATTAATCCCTTTGGTGATTTTACCGAGCACGGCAAATCCAATATACAGTGCCAGGACAGCAAAGATAATGGAAACAATCAACTGGATTAATCCTACAACAACGTTTGTCAAAAGCATAATTTCACCTCAATTTATGTAATTTTGTATGGCAATGCAGCTAATAAATATATCGTCGGTAAAAAAATTACCCCACCGGGGATCTCGTTTCCTGATAAAAGACCGGATACTTAAATGAAAACAGTGAAAAAATACAGGCAGACTACATGTTTACTATGCTGCGGGAGGGTTACGATCCCCGATCTCCAGATCTCTCAAAGCCATGAATGCATGATTACATTCCTAAACCCTATGAGTCTGGCGCCCTAACCAGTAGGCCACCGCAGCACAAAAGTGCATAATAAGGACGCCGTAAAAACTATTAAAGGTTCTGATACGGCGTTCTTACCCGACCTTCAATCTTTTTTCGGCTGGAGATACATGTTCACAGCCGCAGATATTGCGGCAACCCGTTTTCCCTGGTCAAATGATCCGGCAAGTGTCGCCATCCGTGCATCTTCGTCTCGTTTGTATCGATCGAGTCTGTTGAGGATATGTTCTTCTTCTAAAAAGTGCGTGTGAGTATTTCCTTCAACAAAATGCTGGTTGTTCATAATCGCGAAATGCAGGGGAAGTGTCGTTTTGATACCAAGAATGATATATTCAGAAATGGCGCGACGCATCCTTTTTATCGCCTCAACCCTCGGTATATCCCATGCACAGAGGCTTTGCGATCATCGAATCATAGTTGGGGGGGATCGTGTACCCCATATGTATCCCGCTGTCCACTCTTATGCCAGGTCCTCCCGGCGAACGGTACTCGTATAATTTTTCCCGGGTCAGCAGAAAAATTATTGAGGGGATCTTCGGCGTTGATACGGCATTCTATCGCATGCCCGCGGATGGCAATATCATTCTGTTCAAAGGGAAGAGACTCACCGGCAGCAATTGCGATCTGTTGTCTCACAATATCAACACCCGTAATAAACTCGGTTATTGTGTGCTCTACCTGGAGCCGCGTGTTCATTTCCATGAAATAATACTTGCCATCACTATACAGGAACTCAACAGTTCCGGCATTGGAATAACCGGATACCTGAGCAACCTTAAGTGCTGATGCCGACATCCTGTCACGCAACTCAGGGCTCATGACAGGAGAAGGAGCCTCTTCAATGAGTTTCTGGTGACGGCGCTGGATTGAACATTCACGGTCATAGAGATGGATGGCATTGCCGTGTTCATCGGCCAGTACCTGTAACTCGATATGCCGGGGTTTCTCCAGATATTTCTCAATTAAAATGGCAGCATCCCCAAATGCAGACTCCGCAATGCGCATGGCGGCAGCAATAGCCTCCTGCAGGCCATGCTCATCGTTCACAATCTGCATGCCAATTCCCCCGCCCCCGGCGCTTGCCTTGATAATCACCGGATAACCAATATTTTCGGCAACTTTTTGGGCCTCATCGGGATTTTTAACGCCGCCTTCAGTACCGGGAAACCACCGGGACCCCTGCGTCTTTCATCATCTGTTTACTGCCGATTTTCGATCCCATTGCCTTGATAGTCTTCCACCCGGGACCAACAAATATTAGATTCTCATCGTGGCAGATCTTCGCGAACCGGTAATTTTCTGCCAGAAACCCATAACCGGGATGTATTGCCTCTGCTCCACTTTTTTTTGCTATATCGACAATTCTCTCTATGTTGAGATAACTTTTGAAGGATGGGCATCCCCCACAAGAAAAGCCTCATCTGCATATTTGACATGGAGTGCATTGTTGTCAGCAGAAGAGTAGATTGCTACCGTCTCGATATCAAGTTCCCGGCACGCCCGCATAATGCGGATTGCAATCTCACCCCTGTTGGCAATCAGGAGTTTTTCAAAATATTTCATTGCACCACCAGCAGGACGTCACCATTCTGGACGACATCGCCGGTATCCACAAAGATTTCGGTAACCCTGCCGTCCACCGGGCTATGGATGGGGTTCTCCATCTTCATGGCTTCAAGTACAAGAAGAGTATCCCCCTTCTTTACCGAAGCGCCACGGCTCACCATCACCTGAAGTACCATTCCCTGCATATTGCTTTTGATACCCCCGGCAAATTCTCCGCGTGGAATTTTCTGCTGTGTTACGTTTGCTACTTCAACCTTACTTCCGCCGACAGAGACGATGCGGACCGTGAAGATTTCGCCATCCACCTCTACTTCCATCTGGTTGGGCATTCCGGTTTCAGGTTGTGTCACAGGCTGCTTTTTGGGAATCTGTTCTAAAATCCGTTCCCCTTTGAGGAATGACGGTGCAATTGCAGGATAGAGTATATAAGTAAGTATGTCTTCTACCTTTTTTATCAGCCCGGCTTTTTCTCTGCTTCCTCTTTCATCTTTTCATATGCAGGTTCCAGCAGATCGGCCGGCCTGACGGTAACAACGTCATCATCACCGATGATTAATTTTTGAATTTCCTCGCTTACCGGTGCAGGTGATTTACCGTAGAGTCCATGAATATAGTCTTTTACTTCTTTTGTGACGTTCCTGTACCTTTGACCGTTCACAAGAACGTTGAGTACTGCCTGAGTCCCTACAATCTGGCTGGTAGGAGTGACAAGCGGAGGATAGCCCAGATCTTTCTGACCCGTGGAATTTCTTTCAGTACCTCGTCCATCCGGTCGAGTGCGTCCTGCTCCTGCAGCTGCGAAACAAGGTTGGAGATCATACCCCCGGGCAGCCGGTAGAGGAGCACATCACTGTCAACACGCTCGGATATCGGGTTGAGCAACCCGGCATATTTTTCCCTTATCTGTATGCAGATATCACGCACTGCCCTGAGTTTCAGGAGGTCAATACCCGTGTCCTCCGGTGGTGCCGATTAAGGATGCAACAATACTTTCAGTTGGAGGCTGGGACGTACCCATGGAGAATGGGGACATCGCTGTATCAAGGATATCAACGCCGGATTCAATTGCAACCTGGTAACTCATCGGGGCAATTCCACTTGTTGAGTGGCTGTGAAGGCAGACCTTGATATCCACAGCTTTCTTGATGCCGGAAATCAGATCATGAGTTGCCTGCGGCATGATAAGCCCTGCCATATCCTTGATGCAGATGGAGTCACACTCATTCGCATAGAGTTCTTTTGCCATCTCAATGAATGTCTGTGTGGTGTGAACAGGACTTGTTGTATAGGATATCGAACCCTGGAGGTGAGCGCCCACGTTTTTTACCTGGTCCATTGACCGCTTCATGTTTCTGATATCGTTTAATGCATCAAAAACCCGGAAGATATCCACCCCGTTTTTATGAGCTGCAGTGACAAATTTATCAACCACATCGTCAGGATAATGACGATATCCCACGAGGTTTTGCCCGCGCAGGAGCATCTGGATTGGGGTATGCTTCAGTTCAGCATTCAGGGCCCGGAGGCGGTCCCATGGATCGTCGTTTAAAAACCGGATACATGTATCGAACGTGGCGCCTCCCCAGGCTTCGACTGAGAAAAAACCACAGGTGTCGATTTCCCGTGCCAGCGGAACCATATCATCTGTCCGGAGCCTGGTTGCGATGAGAGACTGATGGGCGTCCCGCAGGGTAGTATCTGTAATGCAGATTTTTTTAGGAGAGGCAGTGCGCATGAAGATCCTCAGGGCTATCGTAGGATCACATTAAGCCTCTCAAAACTTCACCGGTAAAGTATAAAAAATTCACTAACTGGAATCAGTGAGAAAATGAAAACTCCCAGAACAACCGCTCCTGCAACAAGGTCAGATGGCTTTGTTACAAATTCCGGACATACTGTACCCCCTGACTGATACCCACGGACTGCAAGTAATTCTGAGGTATCCTCTGCTCTGGCAAGTGCCCCGTGGACAAGTACAAGACCCGCTGGAACGAGACTGCGTACTTCCCAACGCATCCCTTTAATTCCCTGTGCAATACGGATTCTTTCAAGATCGGCGGAAACAGAAACAAGGGATTGCATTCCCATCTCAGGAATCATCCCGATTTCAAATCCTATTCTGTCACCGAATAACCAGACACCGGTACTGTAAGAATTCCCCGGACTTCTGCTCATCATATATCCACATGCCAATAAGAAGAATCACGGTCATGCGGATAAAATACGAAAGGCCGCCTCCGCTAAAAATTTCCAGAATAAGGCTGAAAAATACTATCATCAGGAGTATTGATAGAATCAGACGAATCCGTTTTACCAGTTTCAGACGAGGGGCAAAGACAAGCCACCACAGTATTGCAGCAGCATCTCCCTGAAGGCTTATGAAAGCAGCAAGCGAAAGGAATGCTGCGGCAGCAATTCTTATCCTCGGATCCTGCACAGTGCCTCCCTGAGATCTTCCAGAGACAGGTTATCTGGTACCTGCCCTGATGCGGCGAGTTTCATTATCACCGGGGGGACATTTCGCCAGGTAAAAAACGCATCCGGGGGTCTGCCACAGTCGATGAGTTTGTTGTCCGAGATCTCCCAAATCCTGTCAACACGGGGAAGTATATTCTGTTCATGGGTAAAAATTACACAAATCCCCTCTTTTCTTTGCTCTATGCGGGCACATATTCTTGCTTTTTCCTGGCAGTCAAGTGAGGCTGAACGGTTCGTCAAGCAGGAGGAGATCATATTCTTTAGCAAGAACACATGCAAGGTGGAGGCGCTTCAGTTCACCCCTGCTCAGTGAGAGCGGTGATATCTTTTCCCGCCCGTTAAGTCCGGTTGCAGTAATAATTTCATCCGGATCTACCCCCCATGACGTGCATTCGTCAGCAACAGAAAGACCGGTGACATGGAGTTCAGGGAACTGGAGAGAAAGCATGCTCGTGGTAATCTCTTCTCTCTCGATAACTCCTTCGGACAGGGGCAAGAGCCCCGCCATTATGAGTGCCAGTGTTGACTTCCCGCTTCCCACATCTCCGCTTACAAGGTGTACGCCTTTATTGAATGTGCCGCACGCAGAAAGTGACCAGTGATCACGGACCGCACATACCTGGTTTAACGCGATTTTTATCATCCGCACTCCCATAATACCGGGTAATATGCCGTTCCTTTGAGCAAAGGAATAACAAGATCCGGTGTGCCCGAATGGATGATCCGCCCTGAATCAAAGAAGATAAGATGATCACTGTGGATTGCTGTTTCCATCTGCTGCGTACAACGGATCACATAATCAGCTCCCTGATGTTCTGATTTTTTGTTCAATCCTGATCAAAGAGTGTGCATCGAGATGTGAATCATACTCATCCAGAATTAACACCTTTGGGTGGTGAACCAGTGCTGCAGCAAGGGAAACAAGGTACCTTTTTCACCTTCCGGATAACTCACGGATCTTTCTCTGCAGGAGATGGGTGATACCCACAGGCTTCTGCGCATTCACTGACATTTAAATCAATTTCATTGCAGGGAGTGCGACGGAAACGCAGCGGGGATGCTATCTCATCGAAAACATTTACAAAAAGGATATTGCGATCAGGGAATTCATTCACCCACCCGGTCTCGGTTTCCCGTGGGAGTGAAGTATCGATCATAAGAGTGCCGGAATCTGGTACTGCAATACCGGCACAAGATCTTGAGAAATGTGGTTTTCCCGCTGCCGTTTGGACCAATGAGTGTTGTGATGCCGGGTCTGATGGTGAGTGCGTCAATCACAAGATTACGGTAGCGCAGGAATTCAGCGGTTATCATGGAAGTCGTTTCGCAATCATGTACGCAGCATATATTTTTATCGCATCGCCAGGGATAAACGGGAGCACTCCACTTAAAACTGCAGGGATGAGTCCTATAGTGAGGGAATACATCAGCCATGCAACACCACAACCATAGATAATACCGGTTCCCGCCAGAAGTCCTGTAATCCTTATCATCGCAGATTCGTGTTCATAGGCAAGTCCGACCATAAGTGCAGCGAAGATAAACCCAATCAGGTAACCTCCGGTTGGTCCAAGCAGGATGCCAAACCCGGCTATACCCGTATGAAATACCGGGAGCCCCAATGTGCCAAAAACCACATATAATGATAGCGGGATTACCGTGTACCTTTTCATTACTGCTCCGGCAAGCAGGACAAAGAGAGACTGAAGTGTCAGAGGTACAGGAAAGAATGGCACTGACACCCACGCCCCAAGGCTGATAAGGCCTATAAACGCGGCAGAGAATGCGATAATTCTGGATTTCTGGAGGTTCCCAAACATCGTCAACCATTAAAAAATTGAATGGTTGACGATAAAAACTTACCTTTCACTTACTGGTGATAACAGTCACCGGCAATGACCCGTTCGATTTTACCATTATCTTTCCGGATAATAAGGGCACCGAACTCATCGATATCAATTGCTTCCCCTTCAAAACTATTTTTGAGTGTCCTTATCTGCACCCGGTTATCGAGTGTACAGGAAAGACTTTTCCATTCCCTGATGATTGTTTCGTACTCACCACTCTCCAACAGAAGATAATGGCTTTCAAACTCCTTGAGAATTCGTGCGAGTAATGAGGCGCGGTCTACTTCATGCCCTACCTCATCACTGATAGATGTGATGTCTTTTTGTAAATCCTGTGAAAACTGGCTGAGTGCGAACATTTACATCAATGCCGATACCTAACAGGCAATAATGAACTGTATCGGCTTCGGCCGCCAGTTCGAGAAGGAGTCCCGCAACTTTCTTGTTACCGATAAAGATATCGTTTGGCCATTTAATCAGTGCACCGATATCGAACTCCTTGCGGATTGCACGGGCGACCGCAATGGATCCTGCCATGGTAATCATAAAGACATGATCGATGGGCACACGGGGTTTGAGCACGACTGTAATCCAGATTCCACCACTTGGTGAGGCCCATGCTCTCCCCATTCTCCCAATACCTCCGGTCTGTTCTTCGGCAATGATGACCATCCCGTGCATCTTCCCGACATCGCCTTCCGAGCACATCTGCTTGCCAACCCAGATGGTCGAAGGGGTATTCTCGAGATACCGTATCTTTTTGCCGATAAACTGTGTCTTTAATTTTTTATGAATCTCATAGGGGAGGAGCTTATTACTTGTGCGGGTGAGTTTGTATCCCTCTTTTTGTGATGAAAAGATCTCATACCCCATTCCCCGCAGCTCTTTTATGTGCTTCCAGACAGCGGATCTGGATATCCCCAGTTCATTACTGATCAATTCTCCGGAAATGGGGGTTTCTGATCGCTCGAGGATCTCGAGTACTTTAAAAGCAGAATCTGGCAAAATATTCACCTCCTTGAACCACTCTGTTCGGACGGGAGGGGACAGGGGTCCTTGCCACATACCTGCTTAAGTATCGCAGACTGGTGTTCCATTAAAGTGGCAAGATCAAAAATTCCCGTGATATCCACAATCCCGATAGCTCCAATGGCGTTTCCTTCATGATCCCTGATTGGACTGACCGTCACAGGGACCCCCTTGTAAGCCCCGCTTACCGGAGTAGTTTTGATCGCAATATTCTTGGCTATTGCTTCAAGGAGAATGGGACCTGTATAATGCCGATCAATCACCCTCCCGTCTTCGACACGTATCCCGTCTTTTTCCACGGACTTTGCTGTTACGGGAAGGCGGTGGATCAATTCGTGGACTGCGAGGACAACCGGCTCAAGATCGCCTGCTTCCGCACTGCAGGACAACGAATAACGATGCATGGAACAAATACCTCTCTTGTATCACTGGTCAATTTCTATCTAGAAGAATATTGCGCATAAATGGAAGTGCTGCGGATCAAAATATTTAATTGAAATCTGGCGGTGCATAATTTAAGTATTTTTGTACTATGCTTTTTTATCCAGCAATTTTTGGGGAAGTTCTGGTTATTGTTTCAACCAAAGTCATGATATCCGGTGTAAATTTGTTTTTTAAAAATGGATGAACAGGATTATATTTTTTAAAAGACGCCGTGGGAGTATATCACTTCTGCTGAATCTGCCTGAAACGGTGCTCTTACACCAAATTCTGGTATATTGGGCAGGGTATCGTTTTTAGTTTTTGTTTGTTTCCATATCTATTTTAGTAATGTAATGGAATAGTTCTGTATCATGGCATTCGACTTTATCAGATCACTCACTCCCATAAGCATTCTGATGAATATTCGTATGTCTGTTGAATCAAAAATTCGAAGAATACAATTGTGAGCAATAATGTTCGGGGAAATATTTCCCGGTACGGAAAAATTTTAAAAGATCCTAAAAAACAGGGAGGGGGATTGGTAAAATGATGTCAGCAGTTGGGGGAAGAAAAATGCGTTCTTATCTGATTATAATTTGTCTTGTATTGTTTCTCACGCCGGCAGTTGCCGGTGCGGAGGCACCTGCCGTGACCGGAATCATACCAGCCAGTGGACAGAATTCATCCACCATAGCAATCACGAACCTTGCCGGCACTAATTTCACCACAGGTGCGACCGTGATGCTGACTCCCGTTACGGTCAACCCGGTTCATAAAGGCAGTATAACAAACGGTGCCGGTGGGGCTCTGCTGTCGAGCCCGCAAAGTGTCTTCGTTTCCGGTAATTATGCGTACGTGGCAAGTTCCGTAAGCAATGCGCTTGAGATCGTGGATATCACGAACCCTGCAGCTCCGGTCCATAAAGGCAGTATAACAAACGGTGCCGGTGGCGCTCTGCTATCGAGCCCGCAAAGCGTTTACGTTTCCGGTAATTACGCCTACGTAGCAAGTTATGGAAGCAGTGCGCTTGAGATCGTGGATGTAACGAACCCTGCGGCCCCGGTTCATAAGGGTAGTATTTTGAGCGGTGCCGGCGGTGCTCTCCTGTCGAGCCCGCAAAGCGTATTCGTTTCCGGTAATTATGCATATGTGACAAGTTATGGGAGCAGTGCGCTTGAGATCGTGGATGTAACGAACCCTGCATCCCCGGTCCATAAAGGCAGTATAGCAAACCCAACCGCATACCTGTTGAACCCAAAAAGCGTATTCGTTTCCGGTAATTATGCCTATGTGGCAAGTTCCGGAAGCAATGTACTGGAGATCGTGGATGTAACGAACCCCGCAAACCCGGTTCGTCGGGCCGAAAGTCCAACCATATATTCTCCGTATAGCGTATTTGTTTCCGGCAATTATGCGTATGTTGCAAGTTATGGAAGCAATGCACTGGTGATTGTTGATGTCACGAACCCTGCAGTTCCGGTTATTGTTGGTAGTATATCAAACTCTAATCTGTTGAGCCCGCAAAGCGTCTCCGTTTCCGGTAATTATGCGTATGTGGCGAGTTATGGAAGCAATGCGCTTGAGATTGTGGATGTCACGAATCCTGCGGCTCCGATCCATAAAGGCAGCATATTAAACGGTGCAGGTGGCGCTCTCCTGTCGAACCCAAATGGCGTCTTCGTTTCCGGTAATTATGCCCATGTCGCAAGTTATGGAAGCAATGCACTTGAGATCGTGGATATCGGGACGGTTACCGCAACCGGTGTAAATGTAGATTCAGCAAACAAAATTACCTGTTCATTCAACCTCATCAACAAAGTAACCGGAACTTATAATGTGGTAGTTATCAACCTGGACGGAAAGTTCGGTACGCTTCCTGGTGGATTTACTATTAATAGTGGTCCGGTAGCCAACTTTTATGGTACTCCATTATCCGGTGTGGCTCCGTTGACCGTCACATTTACCGACACTTCAACAAGAAATCCTACGTCATGGAACTGGTCATTCGGTGATGGCTCATCAGAGAATCAGACACAGCGGAACCCGGTTCATACGTATAGTCAGGGTGGGTCATATACAGTCTCATTGAGTGTGACCAATGACGAAGGGACCAACACTTTGACTCAGCCTGATTATGTTATTGTAAATGGAACCAAAATCGGTATATTCCGGACAACAACAGGTGACTGGAAACTCGATTTTAACAATACCGGTGTCGTTAATGCGGCATTCCATTTCGGAATGACGGGAGACACTCCTCTGGTCGGGGACTGGGATGGGGACGACACCTCAGATGCTGCGGTATTCCGGCCATCTAATGGGAACTGGTATCTGAATTATTTCAAAGATTCGATCGTTGACAAGTCATTCCGTTTCGGAACAATTGGAGATACCCCTCTTGTCGGTGACTGGAACGGGGACGGGACAACCGATATCGGGGTATTCCGGCCATCGACGGGGAACTGGATCCTTGAGACAACAAAAACCGGCGTAGTGTACAGGAGAATTCCCTTTGGAACTATCGGTGATGTACCGGTAACCGGCGACTGGAACGGGGACGGGACAACCGATATCGGGGTATTCCGGCCATCGACGGGGAACTGGATCCTTGAGACAACAAAAACCGGCGTAGTGTACAGGAGAATTCCCTTTGGAACTATCGGTGATGTACCGGTAACCGGCGACTGGAACGGGGACGGGACAACCGATATCGGGGTATTCCGGCCATCGACGGGGAACTGGATCCTTGATATAACAAAAACCGGCGTAGTGTACAAGAGATTCCGCTTTGGAACAACGGCGGATACCCCACTGGTTGGCGACTGGAACGGGGACGGGACCTCTGATGCAGCAGTATTCCGGCCGTCGACGGGGAACTGGATCCTTGAAACAACACAAACCGGCGCTGTTTTCAAGAGAATCCATTTCGGAACAACCACGGATTCTCCAAAAGTAGGAATATGGACCACCGGAAAACTGGTTCCCGCGGCACCGGATGCAAATTTCACGAATGCAACACCGCGTACAGGGATTGTCCCGCTGACGGTTCAGTTCACTGACATGTCACTAACAAATACCCGCCTGACCTATGCATGGGATTTCAATAATGACGGGACTGTGGACAGCACTGCAAAGAACCCCTCTTTTGTGTTTACAACAGTCGGCGATTATACCGTTAACCTGACAGTCAGGAATAGTGCCGGCAGTGATACTGAAGTCAAGATTAATTTCGTCACGGTGAACCCGCCACCGTCAGCCCCGGTTGCTGCCTTCACCGCAGATCCAGTCTCCGGGACGGCTCCCCTGACTGTCCAGTTCGCCAGTGAATCGACCGGGACGGCCCCACTGACCCATGCATGGGACTTCGGGGACGGAAACACATCGTCAAGCGAAAACCCGTCATATATATACAATTCTGCCGGTACCTACAGTGTAAATCTCACAGTCACGAATTCAGTAGGGAGCAACAGTTCGTTCAGGATGAACTATATTACGGTGACACCACCAACGATCACGCTTTCCCCGGCGAGCCTGGAGTTCACCAATTCCCGTGGACACTCCATATAGTCAGTCCATCACTGCGACAGGAGGGACTGCACCCTATACATACAGCGTTATATCCGGGGTTCTTCCGACCAACCTGACCCTGAGTGCCGGAGGAGCGATCACCGGCACTCCGACAACGACAGGACCTTTCAGTTTCACCATCAATGCGACGGATTCCCACAATTTCAACGGATCGCGGAGTTACAGCCTGACGGTCAGTCCACCAACGATCACGCTTTCCCCGACCAGCCTGAGCTCACCAATTCCCGTGGACACTCCATATAGTCAGTCCATCACTGCGACAGGAGGGACTGCACCCTATACATACATCGTTACATCCGGGGCTCTTCCGACCAACCTGACCCTGAGTGCCGGAGGAGCGATCACCGGCACTCCGACAACTACAGGACCTTTCAGTTTCACCATCAATGCGACGGATTCCCACAATTTCAACGGATCGCGAAGTTACAGCCTGACGGTCAGTCCACCAACGATCACGCTTTCCCCGGCGAGCCTGACCTCACCAATCTCTGCGAGCATTCCGTACAGTCAGTCCATCACTGCGACAGGAGGGACTGCACCCTATGCATACATCGTTACATCCGGGGCTCTTCCGACCAACCTGACCCTGAGTGCCGGAGGAGCGATCACCGGCACTCCGATAACAACAGGACCTTTCAGTTTCACCATCAATGCGACGGATTCCCACAATTTCAACGGATCGCGGAGTTACAGCCTGACGGTCAGTCCACCAACGATCACGCTTTCCCCGACCAACCTGAGTTCACCAATTCCCGTGGACACTCCATATAGTCAGTCCATTACAGCGACAGGAGGGACTGCACCCTATACATACATCGTTACATCCGGGGCTCTTCCGACCAACCTGACCCTGAGTCCCGGAGGAGCGATCACCGGCACTCCGATAACGACAGGACTTTTCAGTTTCACGATCAATGCTACTGACGCTTTCAATTTCAATGGAACACGACCCTACAGCCTTGATGTCGAATAAAAAATTTTTTTAAAAACAACTGAATTATCGCGGTATTATCCCCAGTCCGATAGCACCGACCAATGTATCAAACGGATTTGCCATGTCGGTACCATGGTGGATACCCTTAAAAAATTTTAATATTTTTTCGAGATCAAAAGCATTTTTCAGGTTGATTTTAGCATTCCGGGCACGCACTTTATTTTTATTCTATCGATTCATTGCCCGGCTACATTCTCCAGAATATCTGTCATTGAAATCTGACGGATTCATCATTTGTTCCGGAACCCTTCCAGGTACAGAACATATCCAGGCTTGTTTTTTTAATTTTTTAAATTATTTTTGATCCAGATTTTACCCAGTGTTTTCATGTTCCGAATGCCCAACCCAAACCTCGTGCAATGCTAACTACTTAATTCAGGTATCCTGATAATAAAATACAGACCAGAATGTTTAAATTACTCTAATAAAATATACTCACCCAATCTTCATTATAGACTGTCCTAATGCTATCGTGGAGTCGGAATCATTGATTCCGGTTACTCGGAAATGAAATGAAGGATGTTAACTGTATGACACAAAGGTCTGATGGATTAAAAGGGCGATCCGGATCGCCCGGTATTTCGGGTGGCACTTGGCGCCTCCTGTTAATTTCAGTGTTACTTGCGGCGATGCTCCCTCTCGGGGTCAGTGCATTTATGTTCCATAATGACACGGCACATACCGGGGTATTTAATGATGGAGGAACACACCCGAACAATGTCCTGTTATGGAACTACTCGTTTGGAGGTTTCCAATACTCAATGCAAGTGAATTTTACGTATATCATGGATAACAGCACCTATGCAAGTCCTGCTGTTGTGGACGGTGTACGTCTACGAGGCAAGCCTTGGCGAACACATCTGAAGCATTTAGATGCAACGACGGGTGCAGTGCTTCATACGTACACAGTGACTCCCCTTGTTGAAGGTCGGCTGATGATATTCATGCAAGCCCGGCGGTAGGAATGGTGTGGTTTATTTCACAACCTATGATGGCAATATCTGTATGCCCTCGCATGCACCACAGGTGACTTCATGCGAAGTGCTTCGCCCCAGTTGACATTGGTGGAGCGGGACATTCGAGTCCTGCAGTTGTGACCGGTAATGCTGTCTATGTCGGCAGTGACAACGGCAATATATCTGCATTTAGTACCAGTACGGTGGAGTCGCTATTATGGAGTAATCGAACAAATACAACTGCTGTTGCATCAGATAGGATGCATTCAAGTCCTGCAGTTGTGAACAATGTGGTCTATATCGGATGCGAAGACAATAAAGTCTACGCCATGAATGCAACAACCGGTGTAGTACTCTGGACATATACCACCAGTGGCCCTATTTCATCAAGCCCGGCCGTATCAGGAAGTCGTTGTATACGTGGGAAGCGATGACACGTTTGTATATGCACTGAACGCAGCGACGGGTGGAGTTGAATGGTCGTTTGAATACCGTTCTATGCCGTTCGTCCGGACCAGCAGTCGCAGATGGTGTGGTCTACGTTGGCAATAACGGAGGAAATGTATATCGCCATCAACGCAGATACCGGTGCAACCATGTGGAGATTCCTTTTTCAACCGGTGGCCAAGTTGTCTCAAGTCCGGCGGTTGCAAACGGTATCGTGTATTTCGGGAGCTACGATGGCAAGATTTATGCCCTCCATGCCGGTAATGGAACTGAATACTGGAACTACACTACAACAGGTGTCGCACCCAACCAGATTTACTCCAGCCCCGCTGTAGCAAACGGCCACGTTTATATCGGCGGTGGGGAAGGCAACACCAACCTGTATGCAATCGGGAACCAGACCTCGGGACCTGTTGCACCTGTTGCAGCATTTACCTCTGATGTTCGGAATGGAACTGCTCCATTGACGGTACAATTCACGAACCAGTCTACCGGTTACTGCCCCGCTGTCCTATGCATGGGATTTCAATAACGATGGAACGATCGACAATACCACTCCCAGCCCTTCGTACACGTATAGTGTCGCAGGAGTCTATTCGGTCAACCTGACGGTTACAAATGCCGCGGGAAGCGATTTCGAATTAAAGACATCTTGGATAAATGCGACCGCTGCCCCGGTAACAAATAAAATCACAAATATTGGTGTATTCCGGCCATCAACCCGGCAGTTCATCTTCAACACCTCACCAGTTTCACGGGTAACCTTCGGATTGCCCACAGATATCCCGATTACGGGAGACTGGAACAATGATAACATAACAGATGCTGGTGTATTCCGTCCATCGACCCGGCAGTTCATCTTCAACACTGCCCCGGTGACACGGGTTACCTTCGGATTGCCCACAGATACCCCGATTACCGGGGACTGGAACGGGGATGGCGTAACGGATGCTGGTGTATTCCGTCCATCGACCCGGCAGTTCATCTTCAACACCGCCCCGGTGACACGGGTAACCTTCGGATTGCCCACAGATATCCCGATTACGGGTGACTGGAATGCGGATGGCGTAACGGATATTGGTGTATTCCGTCCATCGACCCGGCAGTTCATCTTCAACACTGCCCCGGTGACACGGGTTACCTTCGGATTGCCCACAGATACCCCAATTACCGGGGACTGGAATGCGGATGGCATAACGGATGTTGGTGTATTCCGGTCATCAACTCGTCAGTTCATCTTCAACACCGCCCCGGTGATACCGGACTACCTTCGGATTACCCACAGATATCCCGATCACCGGGACATGGACATAATTTTTTTCACTTTTTTCTTTTGAAGGAAATCCCGTTTTAAAAATTCGCTACAATAAAAATCGTACTGGTTTTATGGAATAACCATATATTCCCGGTTGGTCTGTGATGTTCCTTACTACAGGCCAATGGTATTACTCCTCATGTTTTTATGGACTATACTTTTTCCGAATTTGAAGGCAAACCCGCATCGACCTTCCTGATTTGGTCCAATTTTGGTCATCATACAATCGATTTCTGAAATTATCTGGCGTGATTGAATCAGATTGTTGCCTGGCATTCAGGTTCCATTCCGGGAATTCTTAAATTCTGCTTTGTCTGGTTGATTATAAAAAGGGACAAAAACGACTGAATGCTTCTGGTCATTTTCCATTCCCCGGAATGTTTTTAAGAAAATCAATCCATTCACAAGTTTTTCAAAGGTATAATGATATCATTCCGTGTATGTAATGAGAGTGAACTTAATTATCGTAAAGAATAATAACAATCTATGCAATTACCCCTCGGGATTGTCAGGTCGATACTCTTCGCAATTATTTGTTTTTATTTTCTCATCATCCCGGTATGTGCATCAGGAATAAACACTACACCTGATATTACGCAGAATATACATTCATCCCCCGTGGAAAATATAACCCCAGTTCCCCTTGCTCCTGACAATAACAAACGTCTTGCTCCTATAAATCCGGATTTTATTGCATTTACAAAGATGAGCGCTGGAAAAAATGATATGGTTATTCAAAACCCTTTACTGGTTTCAGGAAACGGGCAACGCAGCACCGGATTTATTCCTCCAACAACAAACCTTTCTTATACAGCAGGACAGGATGTTACAGAATATATCCGGTCTGATCCTGCGTCAGATAATTTCCCAATCACCGCTGGAGAGTATCCCTCACGTTTTGATCTCCGGACTCTTTCGAAAGTGACACCTGTAAGAGATCAGGGCACAGCCTCAAGTTGCTGGGCATTTGCAACCTACGCCTCCCTTGAATCCTACCTTCTCCCAACAGAATCATGGAATTTTTCAGAAAATAATATGAAAAATCTCCTTGGAAGGGACGGTGACTACCCGGAGGGGTTTGATTTTTATCAGTATCAGGGAGGAAATTATATTATGTCCCTTGCCTACTTAGCCCGATGGACTGGTCCGGTAAGCGAGGCAGATGATCCCTATAATGCCACTTCCATAACTTCTCCGACGGATATACCAGCCAAAAAACATGTCCAGAATGTCATGTTCCTGCCGGACCGGTACAATGATATCGATAACAACAATATCAAATCAACCCTAACAACATACGGTGCAGTTTATACCTCAATGTTTTATTATAACATCTATTTTAATGAAACAACTAAAGCATACTATTATCCTTATTCAGGTCTGTATTCTGATAGTCCGAATCACGCGGTGGCAATTGTTGGATGGGATGACAATTACAGCAAGACTAATTTCCCAACATCCCCACCGGCTGATGGAGCCTTTATTATAAAAAACAGCTGGGGCACGGATTGGGGAGATCAGGGATATTTTTATGTCTCCTATAATGATACAAAAATAGGATTGTATAATGCCGTTTTTACCGCTGAAAGCGCTCAGAATTATGATAATATTTACCAGTATGATCCATTAGGGTGGGTGGGTAGTTTCGGAGGAACAGGTCACACCGAATGGGGTGCAAACATGTTCACGAGCAATTCATCAGAAACGCTCTCTGCTGTAAGTTTCTACGCGGTTGATACAAATACCTCATATGAAATCTTTATTTATAAAAATCCCGATAAAGGGCCGGTCAATACGACCGGGTATTTATACTCGCAGAAAGGGACAATTTCGGGTCCTCCGGGATATTATACGAAAATAATCAGTCCCGGAATTGTACCTACAGGGTAATGATACCTTTTCAGTCGTCATGAATCTGACAGCGCAGAACACCCTGTGGCCTCTTCCCGTGGAGTATGCTGTGGATGGGTATTCATCTCAGGCTAATGCAACCCCAGGTCAAAGTTATTATAGTGATGATAATGGACAAACCTGGTTTGATATAACGGAATCCGACCCAACGGAAAATATCTGTTTTAAAGCATTCACAGTACTTATTCATCCTGTTGCAGGATTTTCTGCAAAAGTATTTTCAGGTCACGCACCCCTGACTGTCGAATTCACTGATAATTCCACCGGCTTCCCGACATCATGGAACTGGTCTTTTGGCGATGGAAGTTTTAGTAGTGCCCAAAACCCTACGCATACATTTTCATCGGGTGGGGCGTATACAATCACGCTGAATGTAACAAATGCTGCAGGAACCAATACGCTGACACGTCCGGATTATATCATTGTAAATGGGTATAAGATTGGAGTATTCAGATCCTCTGCCCGGCAGTTCATCCTGAACACTACACCGATCACCCGGATCAACTATGGGCTGAACACTGATATTCCGCTTATCGGGGACTGGGACGGTGATGGTCTATCCGAAATTGGAGTATTCAGACCCTCTGCCCGGGAGTTCATCCTGAACACTACACCGATCACCCGGATCAACTATGGGCTGAACACTGATATTCCGCTTATCGGGGACTGGGACGGTGATGGTCTATCCGAAATTGGAGTATTCAGACCCTCTGCCCGGGAGTTCATCCTGAACACTATACCGATCACCCGAATCAACTATGGGCTGAGGACCGATATCCCGCTTATCGGGGACTGGAACGGTGATGGTCTATCCGAAATTGGAGTATTCAGACCCTCTGCCCGGGAGTTCATCCTGAACACTATACCGATCACCCGAATCAACTATGGGCTGAGTACTGATATCCCGCTTATCGGGGACTGGAACGGTGATGGTCTATCCGAAATTGGAGTATTCAGGCCCTCAACCCGGCAGTTTATTCTGGACCTCAATAGTGACGGAATCGCTGATAAAAGAATTACGTTTGGACAATATACCGATTTCCCGGTTACCGGGATATGGATATAATCCTTTTTGGTTGTTTTCTGCCGTAGCAAAATAATGATTTTTACCTTTCGGGGTAATCGGCTGGTAAACCGAAAATTGATCATTTCAAACGTTAATACGGAAAAATAACGTTTGGGACTTTACAAATAATACATTTATCGGAAATTGGTTAAATAGAAAAAACCAAATTAAGTAAAAGATTTTAATAAATATATCATTCCGGGAGGAATTCGTATCGCAATATTGGTAACCGGGGGCGGAGGTTTTATCGGATCACATATAATCAACCGGCTTTTAGGTGAAAATCAATCAGTTATTTGTCTTGATAATTTTGATCCATATTATGATCCCGCTATTAAAATGAAAAATATTGAAAAATTTCAATCAAATCCGGACTTTACCCTGATTAAAGGTGACATACTTGATAAACAATTGTTAAAAAGGATCCTCAAAGATGTTGAGTATATTTTTCATGAGGCTGCACAAGCCGGCGTTCGAATCTCCGTTGAAAATGCCTTAAAAACGCATGAAATTAATGCAACAGGTACTCTTACTCTCCTGGAGACAGCAAGAAATTCGGATGTCAAAAAAATTATCAATGCCTCGTCTTCTTCGGTCTATGGAAAAGTAGAATATCTGCCTTTTGACGAAAAACATCCAACATATCCGGTTTCTCCGTACGGTGTATCAAAATTAATGACAGAACATCTTTGCAGGGTATATGAAGATCTCTTTGGGTTGAAATCGGTTTCACTACGCTATTTTACCGTTTATGGTCCAAATATGCGTCCTGATCTGGCTATCAGCATTTTTTCAAAGAATGCATTAAAAAACGAAAAAATAACTATATTCGGTGATGGGAATAAGACGCGTGATTTCACCTTTATTGATGATATTGTTGATGCAAATATGCTCGTAATGAAACATGGATCCGGGATTTATAATGTAGGTGGAGGGCACAATATCAGCATCATGCAACTTGCAGAGAACATCATTGAGATTACGAAAAGTGCTTCACAAATTATCTACAAAGAATCGGTTTTAGGTGATGCCGTTCATACATACGCCAATACCGAATTAATCAAAAAAGATCTGGGATGGATCCCAAAAACAACTCTCGAAGAAGGATTAAGGAGATATGTACAATGGTTATCGGCATTTCAGTGATTATTCCCACATATAATGAAGAAGAAAATGTCGAATTATTATATTCTGAATTAGAAAACGCTCTCGTTTCATTAAACCGCGAATATGAAATTATTTTTGTTGATGATTGTTCAACTGATGCAACAAACCGGAAATTACAGGAACTGCATGTAAAGAATCCTCGTGTAAAAATTATTAAATTCCGAAATAATTTTGGGCAGAGTGCTGCAATGAAGGCCGGGTTTGATCATGCAAAAGGTACATTTGTTTTCACTATGGATGCGGATCTTCAGAATGACCCCCACGATATCCCTCTGATGCTTGAAAAAATTGAAAAATCTGATTATGATGTTGTATGTGGCTGGCGTTACAAACGGAACGATTCGTTATCTAAAAAATTTTTTTCCAGAATTGCAAATTTCTTCAGAAATACATTAACAAATGAGATCATTCACGATTCTGGATGTACATTACGGGCTTATAAGCTCGAATGTACTCAGGATCTGGATCTTTATGGCGAACAGCACCGATATATTCCGGCGATCCTTCTGTGGAAAGGGTATAAAATAGGAGAAATCAAGGTGAATCACCGGAACCGGATACATGGAAAAAGCAAATATTCATGGAAACGTCTTATCAAGGGTTTTCTTGATTTACTTGTCATAACGTTCTGGCAAAAATATTCTGTGAGACCTATGCATATTTTTGGGGGTTCCGGTTTAATTTTGGGATTTTTGGGACTGTTCATTACCGGGTACCTCATACTTGAGAAACTGATATGGGGAGCCAGTTTATCGGAAAGGCCATTATTCCTCATTGGGATATTATTGATTATAATAGGAGTCCAGTTTATCGCGATTGGGCTTTTAGCGGATATTATGCTGAAGGTTTATTACGGTCAAAATCAGCGGAAGAGTTACCTGATTGAAAAAATAACAATATAACTTAAAAAAGGAAATGGGTAAAATGGATTCCACTATTCAGCGGGCTGGTGAATATTCAGTCAAAGGTGATTACCATAAAAATGTTGATAAAAACTGGCGCTATTACCCAGTGTATTTTTTTAAAATGAAATATATTGATTCTTTTTTAAAAAATATACCAAAAACCGCAAAAATATTAGATATGGGATGCGGGGAAGGACATCTTGTAGAGAAATACCGCGAATCTGGCTATGATATTATTGGACTGGATCTAAATTATTCATCTGAATATGTTAAAAAGGGGGATATTCGCAATACGCCTTTTTCCGATGGTGATTTTGACGTAATTTTATGTCTGGATGTACTTGAACACCTGAATTTTATGGATCAGGTACCTGCAGTCAAAGAAATGCACAGGATTCTCAAAAAGGATGGAATTGCGCTGTTGGCATTGCCGAATCTTGCACATTTTATTTCAAGAATTTCATTTATCTTAACAGGAAATCTTATCAGAACTTCAAAAATAGAGCGCCATCCCGGTGATCGACCGATCAAGGAATTTATTGGAATCATTGAAAAAAATGATTTTGCCATTCTCAAAAGAACGGGAATATTCCCCACTTTCCCGGTTTTTTCGGTATTAACATGGTATTTTCCAGACAGGGTCCTCTGGATTCACAGGATTATGAATACATTATTTGCCTATCCAAACTGGTGTTTTTTAAATCTTGTGTACTGTAAAAAATTATGAAATCTCCAACCTAGTATACATATTCCAAAATATTTCCCTGTACAAACTTCTGATTCTTTATATGGGTTAACAGGGTAAAATTATCGGATCAGGGAGTGTTCTGGTGGAAAAAAAATATTAATAGATACATTGAGGAAATAATATCTAAAGATCATGAGCGACTAATAATTATGCAAATTATGCAAATTTTTTCAAATACAGGGTTTTAAGACAATAAATTATTATTCTGTTGTGGGCTAATTATGCAGTCTGAATTAAATATACATCTGGAAAAAATTCATGAACATCAGAAGACCGATTTTCGATGGTGTAATCTCCGGGCACTCATTGAAAAATTTATTACCGGGAACAAAATACTGGATGCGGGTTGTGGTACAGGGCACCTGACATTAAATCTTCTCAAAAAGAATTATGATGTTACCGCAGTCGATTATTCAGATGAATTGATTTGTTATGCGAAGAAAAATATTAATGAAGCCAATTATGCTGCAAAAATTTTTTCCTGTGACCTTGTATCATTAAAAAATAATGATTTATTGCCCTTTGATTCGATCATTTGTCTGGATGTTATTGAACATATAGAGAAGGATGCAATTGTTTTACATAATTTTTATGATTTATTAAAAAGTCATGGTACTTTGATAATTTCAGTACCAGCGATAAAAAAATTTTATGGAGAACGAGATAAAAAAGTCGGACATTATCGACGTTATGATAAAAAAGAACTGATAAATAAATTAAAAAGTGCGGGATTCGAAATTTTGGAGATTCGTTACTGGAATTTTATAGGAATAATTCCATTCGTGGTATCTGAAAAAATATTGCATAAACCCGTGAATGAAAATATTCGTTATTCAAGAATATCATTGCGCTCGAAACTATTCAATCATCTCTTAAATTCCTGGTTCTCAGGTGTTGAAAATAACATCCGTCCACCTGTGGGTCTCACATTAATTGCTGTTTGTAAGAAAAATAAATAGTTTGATTGCAGTATTTTTCACTTTACAGAGTATATTTTTCCATATCCCAATATACCAAGTGTAATTGTGTATAACAGGATTATAAGGTGAAAACCAAATCCAGTATTGATGGCAACTTCTTTTGTTACTCCGACAGCGATAAATCCTAATGCCCAACCTCCTTCCATGGTCCCAAATCCCCCAATTCCCTGAATTGGCAGTACTGTAGAGAAAACTGCGAAACTTGAGGCAAATAAGATTTGAACGCTATCCAGATGAATTCCCATACTTAAAGTAATAAGATAAAATAACATGTATGACATTATCCAAATCGTTGTTGAAAGGAGAATAACTGATATATGCATCCTTGCAGTGCCTAATTTAAATTTTTCAAAACATTGAATAGTTTCTGCACTTTTTTTTGTGATGTAGTCCCCGATATGAAATTTTTTAAAATTAAGAAGATGCATATATTTTTTTTGTATTTTCAGGAAAGTATTTCCAAAAAATAACAGGACAAAGAGAAGGATGATAATGAGAAATAAAAATAAAACGCCAATTTCTACCAAAACCGAAAATTCCGGTGCGAGATCTTTGATAAATAAAAATAACAGCAGGAAGAAGATCGAAATAATAATGAAATCAAAAATTCTTGCAATAATCAATGTTGCCAGGCCTTCACCGGTTGTTTTGTTCTGTCTCGTTTTTAAAAGATAAATATAGGATAATTCCCCTGTCCGGGCTGGTAAAAGATTGTTCATCATATTATGGACGCACGTGATATAGAACAGATCTTTGATGGTAACCTCTTTATTCAGCAGGACGTGAAAGCGCCATGCACGGAAGAAATATGTACAGGTATAGAGAAAAAAGCCGGTAATAAGGTAAACAGGATTAATATTTGCAAGAGTGATGAAGACCTCCTCTCCATTGATTTGAGTTAAAAGTAATGCGAGAAGGACAATGGTAATAAGTACGGCGAGCTGTTTTTATCCAATTTTTAAGGTTCATAATGCTCTGGGATTTATTTTGGTTGGATTGAAAAAATCTTCAAGGATTTTTTGCTCACGCTTTTATGGTTCATACAGATCCTGTGGATACAATTTGGGGATCTCCCCACCACGCCCAATCATAATTACTATTATTATTAGGGAGAGTCACAAATCTTATACTCACTTCTCGTCCCCCAAAATTTTCCAGATCGATGACATGATGGTGCCATTGTCTGTCATCAATGTTGTTTACAGGATTATTTTTTTCTGAAAATATTTTTACTTCTTCGTCTATTAGAGGATTATAAATATAAATTTCAAAGGTAACACCATCACTGCTATTCTGGGACCATATATCTTCATCTAAACCAGTATAGAAGTCCAGCACTGACTTATTCGAAATGAAAATATTATTATATGTCAGGACAGTTCCTGATCCTTGGGGGTGTTCGAAGATTGCCGGGATAGCGACTAAACCGATTCGGACATTATCTGATTTTTTATATTGTCCGCTACTCAGGTTATTCCCTGTTAAATCCCGAATTGAGTGGGGGTCTATCATTGCGAATTTAAATAATGATGGTTTTTGCTGGGCTGATGAAAAAACACCCAGATGATGTTGTTCCAATTTTGGAGCAAACGATCGGACAATAGATGGTGATGGCAGGAGAACCATTAACTGACTGTCAGTTGCAGTACGGTAATTGAGGAGATAATACTGGCCGGCAATATTTTCATCATAACTGTCTTCTGCAGCAGCAACACCCGGTAATGTATGCAACAACGTTCCACTTACCATAAGCGTGAGTATCATTCCAAGCAGGATGATATTCATCTCGCGTCGTCCAACCCGAAAGAAATCACTTTCAATGTTCCGGGGACGGTATTCTGATTTATCGGACGCCTTTGTATAGAGTAATGCCAAAGCGTAGAGAGCGATGAGAGGTAAAAATATTGCATAACTATGTCTGATGGCAGGTATGTAGAAAATTGTATCCGGAGGACCGAATGTAGAAAGACCAATGTAACCCGAACGTGTTAATGCCAGCTCCAGCGCAGTAAGTGTTCCCAAAGTTAATAATGCATACCATTTTGAGAATATATCTTCAGTGGTATGCAGGTGTCGGTTATTGAAAATAAGGAGGATCCCTGTTGCCGTTATCAATATACCAAAAATAAATGCCATCTGATCATTGTGCACAACCTCAGCACCGACAGCCCCCATAAAACAGAGCAGTTTTTTACCGGGTACGTCAGAGCCGTTAAAATATATAATGAATATCCGCTTGTTCCGTGAATACCTTCTGATTTAAAGCCCAATCCAATATAATAGATATAAAAAGTTAAAATTGCTCCAGTGCACCATACCAGTATTCTTTTAAATTTATTCGCAGAGTTCTGGAGAAAAATCTGTACTAACCCTGCAATCCATATTGTCAAACCCGGGGCACTCGAGAAGGAGCACATCACAGCCAAAACAATCGATAAACCAAAGAAAAGCGATGCTCCTCCTGAATGTGTCGCTGGTTTCGATTTATCCAAAAAATAAATTGTTGCTATTGCAAACAATATAAAAAGCGATACCAGGCTTCCCACATTGTAGATAAATCTGAATAAGTAGAATGAATTAAAGGCATAATACAAAATCGGAAGGATCGCGATGAATTGGAACCTGCTCGCGGAAAGATCCTTTAATAAAAGACAGGATATTCCCAGAATTGACAGAACATAAATCAAATACCCTGCATAGTATATTATTTTGATATTCATTCCTGTCAGTATACTGATTCCAATCATCAGGACTGATGGAAAGAGACCTCGTGAATCATTTTGTTCTGCAATCAAAACGGATGGATCAAACGTGCCCTCAAAATAATTGACGGTCCATGGTACAACCATGCCCCATTGATCATCAATGGGGACATTCACTCCATACTGATGAATATAAAAAAAACCGTAAACTATCGGAAACAATGTAAACAGAACAGAAATGCAAATGAGAATTAAAGTCGATTTTTTATTGAATATCTTATTTTTTTTAATAAAATGATGATCTATTTTATCTGACATATGGCCCTCCATCCGCAATTAAACAAATTTATTAAAAAAATTTCTTGCCTCTTTAAGTCTGATTCTCATTATAATAGGGGACTCCTTATCAATAATAGTACTCCCAGTGCCCCTTGAGGTTAGTGTAACTCCGGGGATAAAAGTGAATAATCTATTGAGGATATTTAGGAACATCGGTGTCAATAGCAGGGAGGGGGTCATTCTTAACGTGGAACATTTTTTAGTGAAAAATCTGAATTTGGAATTTTTTCCGTCATTATTCAGTAATTTTCATCGTTGACATGCAGTTTTCCTTTGAAAGGTCTGAACCGGGTTTATTTACATTCCTTTTTATCTGGACAGAAATCACTTTTCTGAAGGGAAATTCTTCATATTTTTTCTTTCCCCTCCAGAGGTTATGTCCCTCTGCTGAGAGATAATATGTATCAACATCTTTTTGTAATCGATCCAATGTGCTATCAAAAACGGATAATAAATTATGTTCTTCGATGATTAATCTGATTTTTTCATCATGCTCTTTTGCTCCGCCTCCCATCACAACATGATCGATACAATGAATTGAAAATCCATCTGGCTTTAAAATTTTTCGGATTCCTTTAAAAATTTCAGGAATTTTTTCATTAGGGATATGTTCCAGAACAGAAATAGAATATACGCAATCAAATGATCCCGTTTCAAGCGTATTTATTCCCTCTTCGAAATAATTCTTAAGTATTTTCAGATCCGGGTATTGTTTCTTGAAATATTCATATTCAACAGGACCATTTCCAGTTCCATCATAAGGATCGATTATTGTCACATCATATCCGAGTTTTTGTAAAAAATTCGCGACTATCGGCTCACCCGCCCCGATTTCAATGAGTTTTCCACCAAATGGTACCGAAGCAATTATGGCCTTTATCATCCATGGTCGTTGAACGTTCTTTAAATCCCCGTTCAGCTTGCATATCTCATCTAAATTTTCAACACTGTCGCAAAAATCTTTTACTGTGGCATAGCCAAGTTCTGAAAAAGGATAATTTTTATATTTGTCATGGAATTCAGAGTACCTGGCACGGGAAACAATTTTTTCTGAATCAATCCCTAAAATTCTTTTATAAAATGCTTCCAGTTTCATGGTATTGTTTACTATATCGAATTCCCGAATTGCAAATTCCCTGCCTTTTAAAGATATGCGTTCTGATAAATTTATATTATCTCTTAATAGCTTCACTTTTTCTACAATATCCAAAGAATCGCCAGTATCGAGAAGCAATGCCTCTTCATTATTTTTTACATAGTGTCCGATATTTACTCTGGGAAGTATGACTGGTTTACCCATAAAGAAAAATTCCGGCAATTTTGAAGGTAACCGGTATTCATTAAAAATATCTGCCTTCCCGGGTTGTACGAGAATATCCGATATACTCAGCAATACGGATATTTTTTCATGGGGAATAAAACCCAGTTCAATTGAGTTTTCATGTGCCCAGGTATCATTCTCTCCCAGAAAATTTACAAAATCTTTTCCTGTCCGAATTAATTTGGTAGCAATACCCTGTCGGTTCAATAACGCAACAGCTAAATACAAACTTCGGACTTCCCGGGCATTTGATGCATGGACATTTCCTGTGTAGCATATAACAATTGTATCATCACTTATACCGAGATCCCCTCTTATTTTTTTATCGGCTTTATCCGGATGAAAACGTGATGCATCAATTCCCTGCCAGAGCATTAAACATTGCTTGTTTTTCGGGACAAAATCCATCAGTTTATCCATAATTATCGTAATCCCGTCAGCAAAATTCAAGAATTCCCAATAAAAAATCGGATGTGATAAATGGTCCGGGACTAATTTATTTAATTTTTCCAGTGAATATAATCTTAATTGATTTATTGGTACCGACAGGCTATCTTCCAAAAGTAATTCTTCATTGTCCTCCAGGTGAATAATTAATTTACAGTGAAATTTGTTTATCTGTTTCATTGATTGTTTTCTGACAACCTCCCTGGGAGTCCACGCGTGAATGATATCCGGTTTGTCACCATTTTCAAATATTTTTTCTGAATTGTCCAGTTCGGAATAATCTAATGGTTTATAGAGGTACTTCTCCACCGATAGCATCAAAAACTGAATTTTTATTCAGAGGAACCGCAACGCAGCAGTCGTTACCCCTTTTTACCAGGTTATTTGCAAAATTGTGGATTTGAATTGCACTATTGCTCGTAAAATCATGATATGTAATAAATAAAATATTTACCATTAAAATATCTCCTCTTTTATTTTTAAAATATATCCTCTGTTCCCTGGTCCGTAATTTGTCAGATTAAAATTGCAATTATAATAGGCATCTCCTTTTTTGATTATATCTTCCCATTGATCCAACAATAAATTTTTATCAATCAAATCGTACTGATTTTTATCTCTCGTAGAACACTCATAATGAGTGATAATAACCCGGGGATTGTATATTATCCGGTATCCTTTTGTTAAAAATTTTAAGCATAAATCAACATCCTGATAAATAATCGAATAATTTTCGTTAAATCCGCCTACCGCATCAAATAACGATTTTTTAACCATCATGCACGCCGCAGTTATCGCTGAAACTTCCCGGGCACAGATTAATGATCCGGATACCCGTCACAATCAACAGGAAAATTTCTCATGATATGGTCAGCTGTTCCTCTAAATCCCAGAACCACGCCGGGATGTTGGACAGTATTATCGGGAAATATTAACAATGGTCCGGCAGCTGCCACATCTGGCTGCTCAACATAATATAATAAATTCTCAATCCACTCTTTCGAGTGTATAGCGGTATCATTATTCAAAAATATCAGGTATTCTCCGGCAGCAAAACCGGATCCAAAGTTATTAATCTTTGAAAAATTGAACGGGGCCTTGTAGTCGACTTTTTTTACAGGATAAGAAGTTATGATATCAATCGCTTGTTCATTTGTTGTATTGTTGTCAACAATAATGACTTCAAAATGCGGGTAGGTTGAAGTTTCAAATATACTTTGCAAACATCTTTTAATTAATTCAGGATTATCTTTCGTGGGAATAATTATACTTACCAATGGGAATTTACTTCTTTGCGTTGGAGAAAAAATAACCCGGTGTGGAATATGACTTTTTAGTGCGATTGCTGGCAATTGCAACCGTTGCAAATGAGAATTCACAGCTTTTATCTGGATTGAACCTACATCGCCTTTGGATTCGGTATCTGAAGCAACACTTCCCTTGATTTTTCTCCAATGATAAAGAATTTTTGGGATATGATAAATTTTGTTTGTTGTCTCAGACAGTCGTAACATAAATTCATAATCCTGTACAAAATCAAAATTTTTATCCAGAAGGCCTGCTTTTTCTGCTATTGTTTTTCTCACCGTGAGAAAGTGACCGACATACATCACTCCCCGGAAATATTCGGGGGACCAATCGGGTTTGAAAAACGGTTCGCACAACTGGTCATCGGAAGATAATTTGTCTTCATCGCTGTAAATCACATCTGCATCCTGGTGTTTATTGAGAAGTTTTACGATTTCAAAAAGAGCAATTCTGGATAACAGATCATCATTATCCAGAAAAGCAATGTATTCCCCGGTTGCCATTTTTATTGCTTTATTTGTCGTCTCACTTATTCCTGAATTTTTTTCATTATACTGAATTTGTATTCTGTCATCAGAACCGGCATACTTTTTCAGTGTTTCAATCACCTGTCCTTTTTGTTATGGCATCATCGACAAGGCACAACTCCCAATTTTCATATACTTGTTCCAATACCGAATCAATACAAAATTTCAGCAATTTTTTATCAACATTATAAACAGGTGTAATAATGGAAATTTTGGGCAGATAGCTAAATTGCTTGATTTCTTCCCGAATTTCTTGTATCTTTTCCGTGCTCAGTTCGGATCGTTTCAGACAAAAACTGGGTATTTTGTTACGTTGAACCAGGGTTTTTTTGATATCTGAAATGGGCTGAAAAAATTTTTTTATGGATGTTACAAGTATATTTTTTTTGAATTCATTCCGGCCATTGCCCGTTATAATCCTTGAAACATTCCTGCGTATTCTGTTTAACCGTTGTTCAAAAGTTTTTCTTCTCCGGGTGTTTTGAGGAAAAATTCGTTCAATAATATTTTCATGGAATTTCATGGTTAATTGCCATACAACACTTGCTTCAATAGCAGAAATTATATTTTCAAGGGATTGCACCCGGTTTGTCAGTTCCAGCAACTGTTGGTCTTTGGTAATCAATGTCTGGGCAATAAACCGAAGGCGAGTGGATATTTCCTGAATTTCCTGATTCCTGGCAGACAATTCCTGTAATAAGGGTGTCTGTATTTCATGCCGTGATTCGATAAGGGATTCAGAAAATAATCTGGCAATATCGATCTCACCATTACCTGGAATATTTACATTTTCAGAAGGATATGCGGTAAAAATAAACTGGTAAACATTTGAATTCGGCAGTGACGTGATAAAATTCAGGAGATCCCGGGGAATTCGTTTTTGGTCGACCGCAAGTTCCGTTCCACCTATATCGAAATTTGTTGTATGAATGTCTGATATCTGATAACCGCATTCAGCAAAAAGTGCGTAAATATTTTTCAATCCAAAAAAACGCAGGTGAGTCTCATCGAGGAGTCCAACGGGCGTATATCGAAAATCTCCATGCAAAATGGAAAGCAGGACATCGCCATGACAGAAATTGGGAAGAGAGACAACCAGATACCCCCCAGGTTCTAAGAATTTACGAATCATTTTAAGGATACGTGCAGGGTCCTTCAAGTGTTCAAGCACATCCCCGAGTATAATGACATTGAAGGACGACGGTTTAAGATTTGTATCCAGATCCAGGGTTTCTATGTCCCCAAAAATCATGCGATCACAATATTCCTGTGCCACCAATCCAGCTTCGTGATCGATTTCAATACCGGTAACCCTGTTTCCTTGTTCTTTCAATATCTTGCTTATATATCCGGTTGAGGTACCAATTTCAAGAATTTTTTTATTTGATCCAATGAATTTAACGATAATTGTAGGACTGGAATTTTTATTGTTTAAATCAATTATTGTGGTGAGTCCGTATCGCTTTGAAGCTAATTTTTCATCCAATATAATCAAATCTCCACAAATGGTAATCCACATTTATTGTTACACAATAAATGTGTAGTATAGAGTATTCAATTTTTTTAGAATTAACAAAAATGGACGCAATGGTGATGCAGGTCACAAAATATTAATTTTTCCGGAAATTGCTCTTTTCTCTCTGAATTCATATATAAGAAAAAATCTTTCTTGGATCAGTTTTAATCTTACTGAAGTAAATATTGGGGTAAAATAATTTTGGGGTTACCATGCATCAGGAGCTCGATGGATAAGATGGCATATTTTATTGATAAATATCTCAAATTGAAAATCAAACAAGAGCTCGATTATCCTTGATCTGGGTAGTCAGGATATCAACGGTTCCTATAAACAACTTTTTTCGTCTTCAGCCTGGAAGTATGTCGGTCTGGATGTATCAGACGGGAATAATGTCGACATTGTAATTCCTGATGCATATTCCTGGAAAAATATTCAGTCAGATTTTGCAGATGTATTTATTTCCGGTCAGACATTTGAGCATATCGAATATATTTGGCTGACGATGAAAGAGATATTCAGAGTGCTTAAACCAGGAGGCTTGTGTTGTATCATTGCTCCCTCCAGTGGTGTTGAACATAATTATCCTATCGATTGCTGGAGAATTTATCCGGATGGTTTTCGCGCTCTTGCAAAATATGCAGGCCTTGACATTATCGAAGTATTTACACAATGGGAAAATGAAAACTATTCGGATGGCAGTAATATTTGGCATGACAGTGTTTTAATTTGTAAAAAACCCGAAAAATAATCTTCTGGATATTCATTGTTTTGAAATCGTTAAAAGGTGATTTTTTCACTACAATAATACGATTAAAATTTAATCATCCCTGAATATTTTGTGTTGGCTCCTCTTCCAACGAAATGGTCCAGATATCAAGAGACGTCCGATTTGGTCATTTTGATATCGGTAAACCAAAAAAACTACCGTCGCATGGAACGACCTACAGGAAATCTGATGCGGAGATACTGTATGTTAATATAAAATTATCCAATCCGACAAACATAAAAGAAATGAACCAAAAGAAATCCATGGTTATTTCGGCCGGAATTATCCCAAAAAAGTAACCACAATTGAAGATTGTATTCATAGTACCATGAGTTTATCTCATCGGGACTCACTCAAAAAACAATGAGCGGAACGTTTCAGATATTGCCCATCGTGATTTTAAAGGTTGCTTTTAAATCACAATACCCGACCAATGTTTTATCATGCTGCACCCTGAACAAAATGCAATCTTCTTTTCGATCGAACACTTCAACCGTATTATCTTCATGGATGCATGCAAGTGCTGCTGTTATTGAATAAATACCCGTGGCCAGTTTTAATGGAAGATTCATCTCAACGAGAACGTCGCGTTTTATCTTTTCAATATCAATATCACAATTTTCCCAGCGGGTGTTTGTTCCATAAATTTCTGAATATTTATTTTTTATATTACAGCCAACTGTCAGTTTTCCTGTGAGACTCTCATTTTTTCGTATGAAAATTTTAAGAGATGCAGTTTCCCCGCTCTTGAAAATCGAACTTTTCTCATCATTTATTGAATTTAACTGGACACGGGTTATTTCCATTTTTTTATTCCCGTATCGGATTGGCGAACTTTGTAATTGTCCGAAGGTTTTTTCCGGTTGATCTTCTCCAAATTTAAACAAACTTATATCAGATTGAGTATCGGGTTTATTACCATTTTTCCACAGATTTGCCCTGACAATCTTAATCCCTGCCCAGATCGCCCAGCAATAACTCAAATCCGCGTCGGATCCGGAAGTTTTCAAAATTAATAAAATGTCCTTTCCGGAAAACTGTTCGAGGGGGACCATAAAATTATGCCAGCCCCTATCTCCGAGATTCCGTTTCGGTTGGAGCACCCGCGAAAATATATTTTGAGTCATTCCATCAAAAAAAATTTCAATATCAAACTTCACACCCTGTGGAATTTTGTCCCAGGCTCCGGGTATGATACCAATGGCAAATGCAAGTAGTGACTTTGGTTCGATATGGACAGAAAATGTTATTTCGGATGGGGGATGTGCAAAAATCCCTTTCCGCGGTACAGAGTTGATTTCAACTGTCTGTTCGCACACGGGTATGGTTTGTGGGGAAGCAATTTTTGCTGTATTCAGATTCTGGACAAAATTATACATGGTCTCATAGCCTTCTCCGCAAATCTCCCCATGCTCGGTCAGGTCTCCTTCTGAATATGCCTGTTCACGTTCAGCTATCAGAGCATAATACTTATTGACAACATAATTCGGGTCTCCCCGTTCGATGATCCGTCCTCCATCAAGCAGCAAAGCTCTGGTGCAGAGATTTCTTACTGCTTCAGTGTCGTGACCTACGTATAAAATTGTCTTTTGGTTTTCCTGCATCTCCCTGATCTTCCGGAAACACCGGTGCTGGAAGATGGCGTCTCCGACAGCGAGAGCTTCATCCACAATAAGAATATCGGCATCGACATGTACCGCTACGGCGAACGCGAGCCGGACCACCATTCCGGATGAATATGTGCGGAGAGGCTGGTCGATAAAATCCCCGAGCTCAGAGAATTGAACAATATCATCGAAACGGGCATCAATATCAGGAGTTGAAAGTCCCATGATTGACCCGTACATATATACATTATCCCTGCCGGAAAATTCGGGGTGAAAACCGGAACCCAGTTCGAGGATTGCGGAAACTTTTCCGGATATCTCAAAAGACCCGGCACTCGGATACAGGACACCGGCAAGAATGCTCAAAAGAGTGCTTTTTCCCGATCCGTTCTGCCCAAGAATCCCCAGCGTTGTCCCTTTTTCGACCTCAAAGGTAATATTATTGAGTGCCCAGAAATCAGAATGTCCAATCACTTTCCCCATACTGATATACTCAAGAAAACGACTGCCTGGTGATGAAAATAATTTAAATCGCTTTCCAAGATCCTGCACTTTGATAGCAATCATAAGAGTTCACCAAATCCGCTCTTTGTTTTCCGGAAAAACAGGATGCTGAATACAAACAGGATGGCGGAAAAAATCAGGAATGGTCCAACGATCTGAATATCCGGAATTTTACCGTAAAATAGTACATCGCGGTAGATTTCAAGCATGTAATATGCGGGATTCAATGCCATGATCCACTGGAACTCCTGGGGAACAAGATTGACAGTATATGCGATCGGCGTAGCCCAGAACCAGATCATAAAAAGGGGACCGAGCATTGCAGGAATATCCCGGAAATAAACCGCTCCACTGGAGAGAAAAAAACCCAGAGAAAGGGTAAACATCAGTTGTAGAATAATTGCAAAGGGTAAAAGAAGAATGAATATGGTCGGTATTCCTTTGAGCATCAAAAAGAGAATGAAGAAAATTCCAAGCCCGATGAACAAATTCACGAATTCTGATAATGTAGTATAGATTGGAAATATCTCGCTGGGAAAGGGAACCTTCTTGATATAATTTTTATTGTCTATGATTGAACGGGATGCCCGCATCACCGAATCCTGGAATGCCAACCAAGGGAGGAATCCGGAAGCAAAGTACAGAGCAAAATCCCAGATATTAGTATCTCCGGGAAGCCGGACCTTAAGAAAAACCCCAAAAACTATGATATAAATTACTAATGTAATGATGGGATTGATGACCGACCAGTATAATCCCAAAAGGGATCCTACATATTTTAAGGAAATATCGCGCCTGATAAAATTCCAGACAAGCCCATGATATTTCATAAGTTGTTTCATTACCGTACCTTCGTTATTAACCGTGTGATTATATCTGATTTTTCATACACCGGAAAAATAAATAATAATTTGTCCGGAATCATGACCAAATAATACCTGAAAATATTATTTCTTTGGAGGAATACGTCCTTGTTTATGGATCCACCGTAAAATTTCCTTATCAGGCACTTTTTTTACGATAGTCTTTCTTTTTTCCAGCATTTTACGAAAACCTTTCACAGCATCAATTTTTGATTTTATTATTGATCTGAATCTTCCCCGAAGAAAATAATACGGTATATCACAACAATTTCTTGCTAATATCCATGGCATTGAAAAAAAGAGAATTTGCAGAGAAAAATTTTTAGTGATATACCAAAGTAAATTCCGGTTCAAATAATATACTGCCATCTCTGAACCAGGTCCGGCCGTTCCTCCATGAACATGCACAACCCGGGCCGAAGGAACGTATATGCATTTCCAACCGCCCAGACGAGCACGAAAAGCAAGATCAACATCTTCTGTGTAGAGAAAAAAGTCCTCGTCAAAGAGGCCAATTTCCTGAAGCATAGAGTGACGATAGAGTGCCGCCCCTGCGCAGGCACCGAACACTTCCTCCGTGGTATCATACTGCCCGTGGTCAATTTCTTCCATTCCCCGATCCCATGCAGCTCCGCTTCGGGAGATGCAGATTGCAGTCGAGTTTATCCTGCCATCCGGGAGAAGCATCTTCGAACCGCATACCCCCACATGAGAATCCAATTGCATGGGGCGTACAATTTCCTCAAGTGCGTATGGGTCGAGGATGGTATCATTATTTAGCGTGAAAATATATTCTCCCCTGGCAACCCGAATACCGGAGTTTGTTCCACCGGCAAATCCGAGATTTGTATCATTCTCAACAATTATTACATGGGGATATTTTCCTCTCGTAAATGAGACGCTTCCATCAGAGGAACAATTATCAACAAGAATAACCTCAAAATTCGGATACGTCTGCCGATCGAGGGACGACAGGCAATCGGTGAGAAAATCTCTTCCGTTATAGTTCACTATCACAACACTGATCAGGGGTTTCATTATTATCGGTGAAATATTTTTTAGGGTCAACGCCGGGTCTGGTTTTTTCGGGTACTGTTGCACAATCATACTGGCCCGAATCAGGCTGTCGAAGGTTCCGGCATCGCTCCAGAATCCCTTGAGCAGAGAGAATGTCATCTCATTATTATGGATATAAGCATTGTTCACATCAGTAATCTCCAGTTCTCCACGAGCTGAAGGTTTCAGTTTCTGAATAACCCTGAATACTCCGGCATCGTACATATAGAGCCCGGTTACCGCTAAGTTTGATTTTGGCTCGGCCGGTTTCTCTTCAATGCTTTTTATTCGGCTGCCTGAGACCTCTGCTACCCCGAATCGCTGGGCATCAGGAACTTCTTTTAAAAATACCCGTGCTCCGGAAGTGAATGTCTGAACAGCTTCCTTAATGGAGTCCTCGAAAATATTGTCACCGAGTATGACAGTAACATTCTCATTATTTGCCCATCGTTTAGCGAGTCCGAGTGCCTCTGCAATACCGCCGGCTCCTTCCTGAATCTCATACGTGAGCTGAGCGCCAAATTCCATACCGGATCCCAGTAGTTCAAGAAAATGCCCGGCATGACCACGACCTGACACAATCATAATCTCTGTAATTCCCGCTTCGATAAGGGTCTGAAGAGGGTAATAGATCATCGGTTTATCATAGACCGGCAACAGGTGCTTATTTGTAACTTTTGTGAGCGGGAAAAGTCGCGAACCTGTTCCTCCTGCAAGAATTATTCCTTTCATGTTTTTCTCTCCTCAAGATAATCGTAAAGAGCCTCTCTCCAGTGTCGCATTGGTTTTATTTTGGTGTTTGTGAGTCCGGAATACGCAGGCCGTTTTGCTTTTCGGGGAAATTCTGATGTTGAACAGGGTGTAGCATTCGGGATAATTTCCTCTGCGAACTCGAACCAGGAACAGAGACCCTCATTCGTGACATGGTATATTCCCGGATCAAGCCCGAAGATTTCCTTTGTCTTCTTCGCAAGATCAACCGTGTAGGTTGGTTTGCCGAACTGGTCGTTAACTACTCTGACCCGTGGCATTTCCGCTGAAAGCCGGATTATCGTATCTACGAAATTTTTCCCATGTTTCCCAAAAAGCCACGATGTCCGGATGATACGATAGTCTTTCATATTTTTTTGGATATTTGTTTCACCAAGAAGTTTGGATTCACCGTATACATTGATGGGATGTGGCCTCTCATATTCGTCATACATTACTTTTGTTCCATCAAAAACGTAGTCAGTGCTGAATTGGATCAGACATGAGCCAGTATCATGGCATTCCTGTGCAAGCCGGACAAGAGATTCCCCATTCACAGCAAATGCCAGGTCACTGTTATCTTCGCAACCATCGACATCCGTATATGCTGCAGCATTTATGACCAGTTCCGGTTTCAGTTCATGGATAAGTGCTGACAGTTCTTCTCCTTTTGTGATATCAAGATCATGACCGCGCAATTCTGAATGGGGGAAAACTTTCTGCAAATCGCTGCCAAGCATGCCATATGCACCGAGAATCAGAGTTTTTTTTACTTGAGCAATGGTTCCCACCACCATGTATTGTGCACGTACCATTCTACAGTTTCCTTAAGCGCGCTCTCAAATGTGGTTCTGGGTTTCCATCCCAGAGCCCGGAGTTTTGATGAGTCAAGCGAGTAACGCCAGTCGTGACCGGGACGATCTTTAACAAATTCTATCCTTGATGTTTCAGCACCCAGGATCTCCAGGATAGCATGGGTGATCTGAAGATTTGTCTTCTCATTACCGCTACCAATATTATAGATCTCCCCGGCAACCCCTTTCCCGAGAATTAAATCGATGGCTCGACAATGATCAAGCACGTAGATCCAGTCCCTGATATTTTTTCCTGAACCATATACCGGAACGTTTTTTCCTAAAAGAAGTTTTGTCACAAAAAAAGGGATCAGTTTTTCCGGGTACTGGTAAGGACCGAAATTATTGGTACACCTGGTTACAATCACCGGAAGATTATGAGTTGTGAAAAATGCCCTGGCGATCAGGTCCGATGCTGCCTTGCTTGCTGAATACGGACTGGACGGGTTAAGAGGATCTGATTCCTTAAAAGAACCGGTAATTGTACTTCCATACACCTCATCGGTAGATATATGCAAAAATTTCCTGCAATCCTGGCGGAGTGCTGCTTCGAGAAGTGTGTGCGTTCCAAGCACATTCGTCGTAATAAATTCTGCAGAATTATGGATTGATCGATCTACATGACTCTCCGCAGCGAAATGCACGACTGTATCGATATCATGGAGGGAAAATATTGACTCCACAACATCAGAATTGCATATGTTCCCACAAACGAACGAATACCTTGAATCTTTATTGATATCTCTCAGATTTTCAGGATTGCCGGCATAGGTTTTTGCATCAAGATTCGTTATTGTGCATGTCGGATGCTCTTTCAGCATATACCGGACAAAATTACTCCCGATAAATCCTAATCCCCCGGTGATCAAAAGGTTCATTAACTGGACTCCTGGGAATTATTACCCATGCTTCAATCCCGGTGCGAGTCCCCAGTCATAAGGAATTTCAGGTGAATCTGGTGGGAGACGATATTCATCCGGCTCTTTGTAATTGTACGGATATGTGGGTATACTAAGGAAATATGCAGTATCTGTTCCTATCCCTTTGAATCCGTGGTAAACTCCAGGCGGAACACTGATGAGAATTGGATTCTTTTCTCCGACAAAAATTTCCATCAGTTCACGATACGTTGGCGATTCCTTTCTCGCATCATACAGTGCAACCTTCATCATTCCATGTATACAGGTAAAATTATCAGTTTGTTTTTTATGATAATGCCAGGCTTTTACTACCCCTGGATATGCAGTTGTGAAATAGACCTGCCCGAATTTTTCAAAAATGTCATCATCACAACGCAGAATTTCCATTAACCAGCCTCTTTCGTCGGGAATTACCCGTAACTTTTTAATTTTAACACCACTGATGTCTTTTGGCATGATCATGTTCCTGTATATTTTGATTTTTCATAATAGTTATGCAATCACTTATATTTTGGCTTCGTCTGATATTCCAAAAATTCCATCAAAAATTCCCCTTAAATAAAATTTTATCATTCCAATCTGCTTCTTTTTTGTAAGATGATATAGATAATACGGGAATCTTATTAAAAATTCAGTCAACAGGACATATATATAATATACAAATGAAAAATTTTTCTTTACTACTAAAATCCAGTTTCTGCCGATATAATACAAATATACCTTGCTGAACATCCCAATAGTTGTAGAAATCTTATGACATACAATCGCATCGGAAATAGTTAACAAGGAAAAATTCATTTGTTTTGCCCGGATGCACCAATCAGTTTCTTCATGCAATAAAAATAGAGAATCATCAAAAAGGCCTGTTTGCTGTAATGCCGTTCTTCTGAAGAGTATGGCACAACCAACAAGACCGAAAGGGGACGTTACTATCCCGTTTTTCTGGAGTTTTGTTCCCTTTAAGAATAATCTTGGATAACCAAAATACAATTGAGTACCTGCAGACCAGACTCTTTCCTCATTTTCAAATGTCACAATCATAGGCTGACATGCCCCACAGCCGGGAATTTTTTCCATTGCTGCAACGCACTTTTTGAGAACATCTTTTTTAAGTTTTAGATCATTATTCAATAAAAAAATGTAATCTGCGCCACTTGCCAAACCTTTTTGAATACCAATATTGTTTCCCCCAGCATACCCCAAATTTTTTGAATTTTCAGTTATTGCAAGATCCGGAAACCGGGATCGTATTTTTTGAATAATCCTCTTGTCTGAACTGTTTTCTACAAGGAGAACAGAATTTGAATTGTAGTCCAATGATAAAGCTGATTCAATTGTTTCGATGGTATCTGAATAATTGTTATAATTTAGTATTATAGTATACACTGATGGAGGGAGTATTTTTTTTTCAGTTGGCTTTGGTATATCCGCAATCATTTTAGTGCATATTGTTTATAGTTTAAAGTAATTTTTATGCTTTTATGACCCTTAAAAAGTTCTTGTAGGATCACCAAATAGTACTGCTGTATTTCCCCTTCAAGAAAGAAATTATAAAATATCTCTCTCTTTCTCAAGATGATGCCCCTGGAAATCCGTTTTGGTGGCTTGATACAGTATTTCCTCTTTGGATCTTCGATTCAGCCCGTAATTTTTTATCCCAGGACCTGGTACATTGACAGAAGACTTTGTTCAAAAGGAATAGTTGGTTTCCATCCGAGATCCCGCTGGATTTTGCTGTAACTTCCAACGATACGGGGATTATCAATCGGGCGGATCTGAGATGGCTCATGGATCGTGTCCACACGAATATCAAGCATTTCAGAAAGCGAAGTTACAATATCCTGAATAGCCCGACCATGACCGCTGCAGATATTGTAAACCTCCCCCTTCGCACCCTTATTAAGGAGAAGATAATACGCCTCGATGACATCATGCACATCAACAAAATCACGCACAATGCTACCATTGCCAATATGGATTACCGGTTTCTGAATTCCGTGAGCGATCTTGACAAACTGCTTGACAATCGCGCTGACAACAAAGCGATCCTCTGGCCGGGCCGCAGTGGTTAAATGAACGCGTACAGCATACATCGAGATCATATCCTTTGGCATATATCCTTGCAAGGTGCTCCTGGGCGACGCGTGCAACGGCGTAGGGATTTCCGGGCATTGTGGCCTGTCTTCAGTCCATTGGCAGGTCTTTTTCAGGATACAATCCCGTATTGTTCTGATGATCCAATGGATAGAACTTTTGCAGCATTGTCATTAAGCCTGACAGTGTCGATGATATTCAGGAAGATATTGGTATTATTCATAAATGAGAAGACCGGGCTTTTCCAGCTCTCGGCAACAGAGACTCTGTGCTGCGAGATGAACGATATAATCCGGCTGGATTTCCTCAAAAAGTGATTTAATTTTTGGAATATCGTTCAGGTCAGCCAGATGGAAATAATGATCATTAAGCAGTCCAGTGGTGAATATCCACAAAATCCCACGCAGGTTTTGAACGGCTGATGCCATGGATCTCAAGATCATTGTGGTGGGATGTCAGGTAATGAACAAAATGCCCTGCGACAAAACCGCTGATGCCGGTGATCAGGATTTTTTTCATGACTTCCCTAAAAATTCAGTTGGAGATCTTCACCTGATTAGCACGGAAAAATATGCAGCCTCAGGAATCGTTTTGTGTAATCTGATGATTATATCAATTTTTATTTGAAATGAATATTTTCCTCAATTAGTATTATTTAAATTTGTATTCCGGAATATTTGTGAATTCATTTCCAATGAATTTATTGAATCAAACGTCAATTAATTTTATTATTACAGAAAATCCCTCCAGGACCCTCATGGATCCACAATCCGGCAACGAAAATACTGTTGATGTCTCGGTGATACTGCCCGCTCTGAATGAAGAACAGACAATCGGGGAATGCATTACTAAAATCCAGAAGGTATTTCATGACAACGCAATCAAAGGCGAAATAATCGTTGCTGATTCATCAACCGATCGAACCCAGGGAGATTTCCGCATCCCTGGGGGCAAAGTCATCCCTGTAGAAAAAAATGGTTATGGAAATGCGTATCTCACGGGATTTCAAACACGCAAGGGGCCGTTACATTATAATGGGCGATGCAGATAACACCTACGATTTTCTTATTATTCCCGGACTGCTCGCACCGTTCAGGAATGGAGCCGATTTTGTTATCGGTTCACGGTTTTTGGGCACAATCCATAAGGGTTCAATGGATCGGCCTTCACCGATATATCGGAAATCCGGTATCCTGACCTGGATGATCAATATATTTTTCCACACTCATTTTTCCGATACTCATAGCGGATTCCGTGCAATCACACGCGAAGGATTCAATCGTCTTCCATTAAAGACCGGTAGGCATGGAGTTTGCATCTGAGATGCTCGTTATGGCATCAAAAGAGCAGTTGAAGATCGTTGAAGTACCTGTTGATTATTATCCGCGACTTACTCCTTCCAAATTGCATAGTTTCGCTGATGGATGGCGTCATATCCGCTTTGTACTTCTCATGAAACCTCTGCCATTCATCGCTGTCCCGGGATTTCTTTTTTCCCTGATCGGGCTTTTACTGATGGCATTTTTTTATCTCAGGGAACATTGAATCTTCACACCTGCATACATTCATTCTCGGTGCAATTCTGATGATGGGAGGTGTTCAAGTCGTCCTCTCGGGTTTCTTGATGAAGACCTATTCCGTAATTCACGGATATGAAAACAAGGAGGGAATTATCAAGATACTTATGAAATATCATAGTCTGGAAATATTCCTTTTCCTGGGTTTTTTATTGGCTTCTGCCGGAGTGCTTGTCGGTCTCAATATATTCCTTCATTGGGCTTCTACTAATTTCGGTTTTCTCTCAGAAATCTCTACTGCGATTATTTCCCTTGTCCTGATAGTGACCGGAATACAGATTTTCCTTTTTGCTGTTTTCCAGAGTATGATGCTCCTGAATGAAAATAATAATCATGAATAGGTTACAGGAATGAAGATCGCGTTTGTCTACGATGTCATCTATCCTTATATAAAAGGCGGCGTAGAAAAACGTGTCTGGGAACTTGCAGTGCGGCTTTCACACCGTGGGCACTAAGTGCATCTTTTCGGGATGAAATTCTGGCAGGGTGAAGATATGCTTATTCGTGAAGGTGTGTTCCTTCACGGAGTATGCCCTGCTCAAAAACTCTATGATGGCGGAAGAAGGACTATCTGGCAGGCTTTTTATTTCAGTATACGCCTCATACCCCCCTTACTAAAGGAAAATTTTGATATTATTGACTGCCAGCAGTTTCCCTACTTTTCATGTTTTTCAGCAAGGCTTCTCTTCAATACTGAAAAAAATCCCCCTTGTCATCACCTGGCATGAAATCTGGGGAGATTACTGGTATGAATATATCGGGTGGAAAGGGCTTGGGGGAAAGACTACGGAGCGACTTGTCGCCCGACTCACCTCAGAAAATATTGCTGTGTCAAAAACCACCGCGAAAAACCTGATTAATCTCGGAATTCCCTATGAAATAAAAATTATTCCCAATGGTGTTGATATAAAGAATATCAGATCAATTTCCCCTGCGTGTGAACCGTCAGATATAATTTTCGCAGGACGGTTGATACGAGAAAAACATGTTGATGTATTAATTCAGGCATTCAATATACTCTTACCAGAACACAAGGATTGTATCCTGATGATTATCGGGGATGGTCCTGAACTGGAATACGGTGTCAGACCTTATAAAAAATTTACATCTGGAAGACCGGGTACGTTTTATCGGATTCCGGGGAATGCCACGATGAAATCATCGCTCACATGAAATCTTCAAAAATATGTGTTCTTCCATCGACCCGTGAGGGATTTGGTATTACGGCACTTGAATCTCTGGCATGCGGGCTTCCCGTTGTAACCGTAGATCACCCGGCAAATGCAATTCGTGATTTGATTACGGGAAGTAATGGTTTTTTATGTCCTCTTTCTGCAGAAGATCTTGCAAAAACAATCTGTCTGGGACTCAGGCACTATGCCGGAATGCAAAATGCCTGTATCATGTCAGCTGACCCGTTTGACTGGGATCGGATAACCTCAGATATCGAATCGTATTATCGATCAGTAATAGCCGGTAAACAATAATTTTTCATAAAAATATACGAGGAAAGATTTTCAAAATCTCTTACAATGTTCCTTTTAGGTTGTCGATTATCCGGGGGATATGTTTCCTTCCACCACATCTTTTTCCGTGACGGTAATGTATCGTGATGTACCGACGATATGGTACTTTCCGGTTGCCCGGACTTCATATGGATTGCCCTCGGTTGAGTAAGGAACTACAAACTCCCCTCCTTCGCTTGCCTGTCTGTAGACAAAAGCCCTGCCGGTATTTGTCACAACAGGTAGTTCTATGATGCCATTACCGGAAATATGTGCACCTTTGACATATTCAAAAATCTTGACATATTTGATATCCGAAAGGGTGAGGGTATCCGATTCAGGGAACATTTTTACCAATGCATCATCTGGTGATTCATGGATAAGCCGGTATTGTTTCAGTGCAGATATCTCCTGAACTGTTTGATTTGGAAGATTTGAGAAAATGCCTGCATAACTGCCGGGCGAAAGCGTTGTATCCTCCCTGATTACACGGGAATTTATATCCATCTGTGAAAAATTCTGTTCCTGCCTGCTCGTTATGACCCTTGCATACCCACGTACATCTTCGGCAGTCTCACCTGGTGCTGGCACCTGGCGGATTACATACTGGATATAATTCGCGTTTTTCGGGATTTGCATGGATCCATCAAAATTGTGGAGCCGTGCGACCATTGTCTGGAAATATGCGTTATCGTACAGGTGAATTTTTTGTAAGCGTGAGGGATTTTTTTCATCAGGCTGCATGAACCATTTGATATAAGGAGAAATATCTACTGAATTGCTTTGCCACGGCACCAGATTTGTAAAGGTATCAATGGCCATGTCTGAATTCGTGATCACATATTTCGCTCCAAACGCATGCAGGATATCATCTGCCTGTGACTCATTCTGACTCAGGAAATATGCAGCAGTGCCCGAAGCACCACTCAGGTGATCCTGAAATGGATTGGTAACAGGAATACGGTGTGCAAAAAAGGTGATCCAGTGACCTGCGTCCCAGACAGCGATAATACCATACGATTCTGCGGGGTAGGAAAAATCGCGTGAATCATAGGTTTTATAATAATCAACTCCTGTACTGGGTGTGTTTTCCTGTAACCACGTGAGCGACTCTATCCAGTCCGGAGAAATCTCGTGCTGCGGGGTATCGAGGCCGTATGAAATATCCTGTGAGATGGAAATCGCAAGCAATACTGCAGTGAGAAGAAGAACAGATACTACAATACTGTTTTTCATGAATTCATGATGGTTTGAAGGTGATTTATCGGTAGATTTGGTAATTTTCTTTGAACTTTTTTTTGGTGCTATCGATTTTTTCCCTGAATCCTCCTTGCCGGCGTCGATGGGAGAAACCGGGGAGTTGGATATATAAGAACCCAACTTCAAACCATGCGTGACGATAAGGTCTTTTCTCCAGTCTATGGTTTCAGTGATGCAGATTGCAGTCAGTAAGACGATATTGACGGTAAAAAAATATGCGAAACGCTGGAACCGGATGGTAAGCAGAAGAATAACCAGTGACCAGGTTAACAGGAAAACTGATTGATTGTTGTTATTCTTAATTGCCGTATACCCAAGAACCAGCAGTCCTCCAGCCATCAGGATTATTGCGACATTAAAATTTTCCCAGGCACCTGAAAGCGTCCAGGGAAGCGTTTCAACCACAGCTACAGAATATACCGAGTGCCGGATAACAGTCCAAATACCTGCACAATCATCGTCTGGAACAGAGGAATATTCTGGATTACTGCAATGCTTCCAGCTGCGAGTATCACCAGGCTGATTATGAATGCCAGTTTCTTTCCCCGGAGGATCGTGGTCAGGAGAAAAAGCACTATCGTTTCGACAATCAGGACTAATTGCACATACACAATCCCGACAAGAGTACCTGGGAGATAGATACCCCCTCTTGCTTGAAACCAAAGAGAAAGAGAAGAATTATGGAGACCATTAAAAATACAACATTTATCATTAACAGAGAGTTGGAATGCTGATTCGAGAAATAGTCCAGGACCGACTGCACGAGAGTGTAGACTGCAATAACCAGCAGGGCAAGTATTACTGTTGTCGAAGTGAGAAGCGCGAGGAAAAACAGAAGTCCCGTAATGATTGAGTAAAATACCGGATACAAAAGCGTCTCACGATCTTTCAAATCAATCGGATTGCTTTTCATATACGAAAGGGTAAAGCAATAAGCAAGAAAAAAGAACGAGCTGAAAAGAACTTCTGCAATATGATGGTCAGCCCACCCATATGATGAAAGAGAAAAATACTGGATCGAAACAACAGAAATGAGTCCTGCAGCAAAAATCCCTGCTTTCCAGTTCCATACTATTTTTCCCAGATGGTACATAACCGGGACCATGACCATAGCCATAAGGGGGGCAATCCAACCCGATATAAAAATTATCCCGCTGCGTGATACTGCACCTGTTACCAGGCATAGTGTCGCAGCAATACCTGGATAGAGTGGGCCCCAGTCAATTATCTTGCCCGTCGGATATGCGGTCATAGGGTCAAACCAGTTATAGTGGGGAAAATTATTCACCATCACTTCAACCTGTCTCATGGTATACCAGGAATCTGTATCAAAAAGATACAAAAATCCGGGATTTTTAATGAAAGCTGCGGGAATCATCCTGAGTAATAAGGGAAATTCCCATAAAAACGAAAAGAAATACTACAATAATATATGGCTGATATTTTTTAAGGCAGGATAAATCCATTATTACTTATTAATGACGTAAAATTATAATAAACCTTCAACACTCATTTGAAATTATTCCCTTTCATAATGTGCTTTTCTTCCCGGTACAACAGATATTTTTCAAAAAACCCCGGGAGGGATATTCATGGATGCTGGTGACGATAATGTTGCCGTTGCCTATTTTTTTTTCAATAATTACATCACAAAATTCTGCAATTCCTACCCGGAGTCCTTCATGGATTGGGAATGAACCATCGCACTCAATGCACTGGGGATCATAATCGTCAATGATTGTTATAGTACCGGAACCGGAACTGCACTCTATTCGTCTTGGGTGGCAGTCATGACTATATACTACCGAAAACGGGAGCCAGTCATAGGAATCAGGTTTATCGGCTGCTGCACCAAAAACAAGAAGGTTTCCACCATTTTCAACAAATTTTTTTATTCGTGGTGCTGCTGCGCGGAGTGCCGGCAGCAGGTTCGAATATGCAGGATTTGCAAAACCCGTAGGAATAATAAGACAATTGAATGCGCCCCGGTAAAAAGGAGCCGCGAGCATGTGCGGGGTGATAAGTTCGCAGGATATGCCACAATCTTCGATATACCGGTTAAAGTGCTGTTTTGTCTGCCAGACAAACCCGGCACTACAATTCATCCCTTAATCACTCCGACTGGTGAAAGGCGGGCAACAAGTTTTGAAATCCCGACTTCATGGACAACATTCACTACTTCATCGCTGGATTTGTAGACCTCAGGGGCTTCATCCGTGATGGCGTTTTCACTGTGTGCACGGACAATAATTCCTTCTTTTAAGAGATTCTTGATGATTTCCCTGCCACTCAATGTCTTTTTTGCCTGCGTGCGGCTCATTACTCTGCCAGCACCATGACAGGTGCTCCCGAACGTCCGGTCCATTGCTGTCTGTGTCCCCCTGAGCACAAATGAGGAGGTTCCCATACTGCCGGGAATTATTACCGGTTGCCCTGTTGATTCGAGATCGGTTGGAAGATCTGCAGATCCTGGTCCGAAGGAACGGGTGGCACCTTTTCGGTGAACACAGACTTTCATGCGCTTCCCATCCAGGGTATGCTCCTCCATCTTGGCAACATTGTGTGCGACATCGTAGATGAGGTTCATGTCTTCGTAATCAATTCCGAACATCTTTGCCAGTACCTGCCGTGTAGCATGGGTAATCAATTGCCGGTTTGCCCATGCATAATTTGCCGCTGCTGCCATTGCGCTGAAATATGCTATCCCTTCCGGTGATGTTATCGGTGCACAGGCCAGTTGCCGATCAGGAATTGTAATCTGATATTTTTTCGTTGCACTTTCCAGGGTTTTTAAATGATCAGTACATACCTGGTGTCCAAGTCCCCGGGAACCACAATGGATCATACAACAGACCTGACCGAGAGTAAGGCCAAAAGATTTTGCCGCATCGCGATCAAAAATTTCGCGCACAACCTGAATCTCGAGGAAATGATTCCCTGATCCAAGCGTCCCTCCCTGAGGTATACCACGTTGTTTTGCCTTTGCAGAGAGTGCATGACTGTCTGCAGATTCCATGAACCCTCCCTCCTCGCACCGTATGAGGTCGCGTTCAACACCATACCCGGTTTTGACCGCCCATTGGGCACCTTTTCCCATCATTCCTTCGAGTGCCTCGGGGGAAACCTTCAGGGCACTTTTTGCACCAACGCCAGTGGGAACCGTGCGGAAGAGTTCATCAATAAGATCCCTGCGGCCGGGAACATCCTGATACTGAAGTGGTGTTGAGAGTAACCGCACTCCGCAGTTGATATCAAACCCGACACCCCCGGGAGAGATGATCCCTTCTTCAATAGAAAACGCGGCAACTCCCCCGATAGGAAATCCATAACCCCAGTGAATGTCCGGCATAGCAAGCGAATTTTTCAGAATTCCAGGCAGGGTTGCAACATTGGCGAGTCTGCTGGACAGCACCTGGTTCGAGAGTCTTTCCCAATGATTCAGAAAGGAAGAACCTTCCCGGAACCCGCATTCCGGCTACATATCCTATCGGTACTTCCCATTCATTCAACCCAATCCGGTTAACACCCTCAATCATATTCCATCTCCTGTCGCCTGCTGCCTTAGACATCAAATATGATGTCAAGCATATATCCATTCGCATCCTGCGTTATCGCGAGTCCCGAGTAGGAGATACCTTTCACTTCCGAACCCCCTGAATGACGTATTGGATCAAATGGTTCTCCGCTGAGCTCAGCAGTAAGATAAAATCCGTTGATTTCGATGCATGCGTCTGAAAAGACGAGATTTTCCACTTCCGATACGAAAAGAACCTCGGAAAGAAAGTCTGCCATAAGCGATTCATTATCGACAGATTCAACCCGGATCTCCCTTACTATGCCACTGGCACGATTTATACCGTACATAATCTGCATCATGGCATTGAAGGTTTCAGAAAAAAGGGCTTCACGTGTGGGAGCGCGTACACGGATTTTTATGTCTGCAGTATGGGAGATTTCTTCAAAACTCATCTTTATTCGTTTCCCATCAGATCATCATCATCAAAAAAAGGAATCATATCCATCCGGATGCAATGCAGGAACCGTGCCTGATGGATGGAGACATAAATCATATGATTCCCCGCTCTGAGAATAAGATCGGTCTTTTTCGGGGGTTTAATTCGGATCGGTAATAGTATTGGCCCTCCGCAGGATGTGCAGATACGAAAATCGCAGTCCCGTTTGTTGATGAATTCGATCACGTCCGGGACAATGGTCACCTCGCTTATGCAGGTGCTGTTATTGGTACGCATGATGCTACAACAATAGGAATGTTGCAGTAAAAATCATTGCGGATCGGAAGCGGGTTTAATTGACCCCAACTATCCTGACCACGATATCATAGTATTTGTCTTTAAGCCCGTAATTGTTTACACCATCGGAATTCTTCAGTGCATGGAGGATTCCGATCCGGGATGCGATAATACCAACCATTGAAGCGATCGCATGGAATGTGACTGCAAACTGAGTCTGGAGTTCAGCGACGAGTTCTGCAATAGTGAGTGATTTGATTTTAACAAAAAGCCTGAGGACTTCGCGCCGGATTCCAGTTCTGTCCCGTGAAAGATATAAACGTAACCGCCCTTCCACAACCTGTTTGATCTCTGAAGGAGATCTCATAGACTTAGTGTCAAAGCCTCTCTGTATTTATATTTTTTTATTTTGTGTGATTATTATTGCCTGATAAAAGATCACATCGTTTTATGAAGGGATACGAATTTTCTGCGAAATGTAAATAAAACTTACCCGTCTCATAATTCCCATGCAGGTATAATCGGCTTCACTATCAATTTAAAGTTCTCTGGTAACTATTTTAATCATGTGTAAACAGATGAATACGATATGGGATTGATTAACTATAATATCGAAAAATATTCCCCAAAACAGCTGGTGATAATCCCCCTTGCGATTTTGGCAGTTTCTCTGATACTGCTTTCCCTTAATATGGTGACAACTGGCATCCCGGTTACTCCTGGTATTGATTTTTCCGGTGGTACTGCGGTAACAATTATTACTACGGATACGAAGGAACAGATTACTTCGTATTTTGCAGATTATCCTCTTCATGATGTGAGTGACATGAATGATGGAAAATTTTTAAAATTTGGATCGATGGATGATGCAAAATATAAGTCACTCACCTCTATGATAAACCAGCGATATCCTGATTCACGGATCGATCAGATAGGAGAAACATTTGGAAAAACCCTGCAATCCCAAGCGGTGCTTGCCCTGATATTTTCCTTCATCGGAATGTCCCTTGTAATTTTTTTCTCGTTTAGGACATTCGTTGTTTCAGGGGCTGTTGTACTTTCGGCATTTGCAGACATGGTCATGACTGCAGCCACAATGAACATTGTAGGAATTCCATTATCGCTTGGCACGCTTGCCGCACTGCTCATGCTGATAGGGTATTCAGTTGACAGCGATATCCTGCTCACGAACAGAGTGCTTAAACGGCAGGGTAAGCTGAACGAAAAGCTTATTGGTGCATTTCATACCGGTATCATCATGACTTCAACGACCCTCGCGGCTATAACGGCACTGCTCATCGTCGCATGGTTCGGGGCTGTCCAGATGCTGATAGAAATATCGGCTGTTCTGCTGATTGGGCTTGTATTTGATGTTCTGAATACATGGCTTACCAATGTAGGGATCCTCAAATGGTATGTCTTAAAAGGAGGCGGTAAATGAACTCAAAAGAACTAAAAGCGTTAATATCCGACTGGAGGATTGCGACGCTTCTGATTCTCATAGTCCTTTCCGTAATTGCAATATACCCGCATTTTGACCAGCAGGGTCACCTGGCAACCAATCTCCAGTATGGTCTTGACCTTCAGGAAGGTTCATCGATCCAGCTTGAGTTCCGTGGAGAAGTTGTAGGATTTACTACCGATCAACCGTTAGATGCGTTTGTCACCAATCTCTCCAAAAAGCTTGATACCGAAGTTATCGTGGTAGAACCAACAAATCCCAATCATCTCGAAATCCGGAAATATTTTTCACAGGAAGATCTTGAACCCATCTTTACCAGTGAGCAGGGAAAAATTACTTCATACCAGCAAGGTGTGTCAAAATCCACGGCAGATCTGGTGAAACGTATCCTTGAAACCAAGATCAATACGCTAGGTACAAAGATGCAAAAGTCAACACGCTTACTGGTTTAAACAATGTCACCGGTTTATCCGCGTTGAACTCGCCGGAGTGGATATGACCCAGGCGCAGGAAATTGTCGGAAAACAGGGAAAATTCGAGATTCGTATCCAGACAACCGGAAACCGACTGAGCATGTGCTCTCTGGTGAAACAATTACCAGTGTTCAGACACCCAGCCAGATCCCCGGGCAGTGACAAATGGGGTGTGGGTTTTACGTTAAGTGAAAGTGGGGCTGCAGAATTCCGCGCACTGCAATAAAATATGGTGCAACCTCGGACCCTGCCAACCACAATCTCATTATGCTCCTTGATAATTCCTCGGTTTATTCCGCACCCTTGTCAGAGGACCTTGCAGGTAAACTCCAGAGTGATACTATCCGTCAACTCTTTGCATCGACAGGAACAGGGAAGGATGGAACCCAGCAGGCAACCAATCTGGAAATTCACCTCAGGGCCGGGGCATTACCCGTTGACGTTACTATTGCAGGTTCCGGGGGTGTTTCAGCACCTCTTGGTGAGCGTTATAAAACGATGGCGCTTCTCGCTGGTATCTTTGCCCTTATTACGGTCGGGTTTGTAATTTATTACCGGTACCGGGAGCCCAATATTGTATTGCCGATGATAATGATCAATGCTTCAGAAATTGTCATCCTCCTGGGGTTCATCAGCCTGATTAAGTTCCAGATGGATCTGCCCACAATTGCCGGTCTTATCGCAGTCCTTCGAACAGGGATAGATCAACTTGTAGTTATAACCGACGAGATATTGCATGAGGGAAAGGTTCCTTCCCCCAATATCTACCTGAAAAGGCTTTCACGGGCACTGAGTATAATCGTTATCGCAGCCGCAACGGTTGTAATTGCGATGGTGCCCCTTGCATTGATGGATCTCTCAACACTCAAGGGATTTGCGATTATCACTATCCTTGGTGTACTCGTCGGTGTACTTGTCACGCGCCCGGCGTATGGCAAGATCATCATGCAAATCCTCTCCAAATAAATACAATACCTTTATCTTTTTTTTAATCGACTATTCTTCCGGGTATGTTCAATGAGTAAACCAGTTTTATATGATTTTTTTGCCACATGGTGTGGTCCCTGCAGGATGCAGACACCTATTTTAGAAGAACTTGGTAAAAAAATGGGTGATGCAATCGAGATAAAAAAGGTGGATGTTGATCAACACATGGATCTTGCGGAAAAATACGGGATCCGTGTTGTTCCTACCCTCATTATCGAAAAGGATGGAAAAATCGTGCAGTCCATGGAGGGGGTTACGGATGCCGCTACGCTTGAAAAACTCCTTAAACCGCTGGTGGGTTAAGTGAAGATAGGTATTGTGGGAGGAACCGGAGATATCGGCGAAGGCATGGCAATGCGCCTTTCCCCTCAGTTTGATGTAATTGTTGGTTCGCGGGAAAAAGAAAAGGCTGAAGCAACGTGTGAATTTGGTATTGAAACCTTGAGAAAACGAGGACAAAAATGTTCGCTCACCGGTGTTTCCAACCAGGCAGCAGTAGATAATGCCGATATTGTTATTCTTGCAATACCTTTCAGGCATCTTTTAGGAACCTTGGAAACTCTCGACGGTTTTGAAGGAAAGATTGTAATAAGTCCGGTTAATCCGATGGAAAAAAGGGACTTCTTCACCTTTGTTCCTCCCGCAGAGGGTTCCGCAGCGCTCCTGATAAAAAGACTTCTTCCCCCAACAGCCAGGATCTGCACGGCATTCAATACCATCGCAGCAAACCGCTGGAAATTACTTGACGAAGAGCTCAACTACTCCGTACCGGTCTGCGGTGATGATGAAACAGCAAAAAAGCAGGTAATGGAAATCGTAAACAGAATTTCAAAACTCCACGCATTTGATGCAGGTCCTCTTGCGGCTTCACATCTGGTCGAGTCCTTAACGCCCCTCCTCCTCAATATTGCGCGGTATAACAAAATGAAGGATGTCGGGATCCAGTTCCACTAAAATTGAAAATCTCATCCATTCCCTTACCTGCTGGTTTGGAGATATCGCGTGGTGGCCAGGAGACGCAGATGAAGTAATGATAGGTGCAATTCTCACCCAGCAGACCCGGTGGGAAAATGTTGAACAGGCACTATTGCACCTCAGGAAAAGGAATCTTTGCTCTGTAGACGCACTCAATAAAGCGGATATTGAGGATATAGAATGCGCGATCCGGTGTACCGGATTTTACCGGGTCAAAGCACAGCGTCTGAAATCACTTGCCACACATGTGATGCAAACCTATGGAAGTGTGGATAGAATGGTCGATATACCCACAGGGCATCTCAGGAAAGATTTATTGAGTGTGTCAGGGATAGGAGAAGAGACTGCCGACAGCATTCTTTGTTACGGACTTTCCCGGACAAGTTTTGTAATTGACGCATATACGGAGCGTATGGTTCGGTGCATTGGTATCACTGAAAAACGGCAGGATCTTAAAAGCCTGTTTGAAGAAAGTCTTCCGGATGATAATTATGCCTATCGACAGGCACACGCTCATATTGTCGAATATGCAAAAGAATTCTGTGGGAAAAAGAGGTGTACTGAATGTATTCTGGTGAGTTCGAGCGGATAGGAAAAAGACTTTTTGCCGAACACCTTGTAGGTGGAAATTTCGGAAATATCAGTGTCAGGGGATCTGATGAAGGTTTTTTCATCAAACAGACCGGTGCGTATCTGGATATCGCCGGTGATCTGGTAAACGTGCCCCTTCATGGAGATGTGCCCCAAAATGCTTCAAGTGAATATCGTGTGCACCGCGAGATTTACCGGAAAACAAACCATCAGGCAATTGTACATGCCCATCCCCCTTTCACGGTAGCTGCATCACTTGTAATGAATGAAGTTATTCCGGAGGACAGCGAAGGGGAGATGTTCAGCCCAAAAATTCCGGTTGTTACGGGTGCACCCGGTTCTCAGGAAATTGCTGATAATGTTGCTGACGCCCTTTCATCTTCAAAACTGGTAATTGCACGGGGACATGGTACATTTGCTGCAGGAAAAACACTTGATGAGGCATATATTTACACCTCCCTGGCTGAACATTCCTGCCGGGTTCTATTTTTAAAACGGAGTCTGGTCGACCATTCTTCTGGATAATTAATTCTTAACGTTTTAAAAAAACCGGAAAATACAATTATTTGGGTGGTTTCCGGGAATTCAGATTCTGTATTTCCCGAATAATTTCCCGGTGGAAGATGAGAAGCATATCGCTGATCATACCGAACATAAAAATTTCAATACCAACGACAATAAGGAGAACGGTAAGAATGGTGAGAGGTATATGGTCAATTCCTAATAACCATTCATGAAAAACATAAATTCCTGTCACAATACCAAGAACGGAGGTGAATATTCCCATCATTCCAAAGTAAAACATGGGATTGTTCATACGGGCAAGCCGGTAAATAGTACCCACGATTTTGATACCATCATGAAATGGTGAAAGTTTCGTCTTGGTCCCGGGACGGCGCGAATATTTTATTGGTACGACTTTAACTCGTTGGGAATTCCGGACTGACTCGACTGAAATTTCTGTTTCTATCTCAAATCCTGTCTCTTTTAAATTCATCTGCTGGACAGCCGTCTTTTTGAATGCCCGGTATCCGGATAGAATATCCTGAAGATCGCGGCTATGGGCTACCTTAAACAGGAAATTTACCATATGATTTCCAAAGAGGTTAAGGCTGGAGAATGCCCCTTTCTCTGCATTGATGAGACGGTCGCCAATAACCTGGTCAAAGTCTGAGAACAGGGGTGTCAGCATTTTTTCTGCATCTTTCGGACTATACGTGCCATCGCCGTCAAGCATGAGAATATAGGGCTGTGAAATGATTTCAAATGCCTCGATAATGGCATTTCCTTTTCCTTTCTCAGACTGGATACGAACATCAGCGCCGTTTTCACGTGAAATTTTTACGGTATCATCTGTACTATTTCCGTCAATAACGAGAATATGGCTATATCCCATCTCCCTGAACTCACGAACGAGGTCGCCGATAGTCAGGACTTCATTTAATGTCGGGATTAAGATACAAACCTCATCTTTGTTAAAATTCATTGATATACTATTTTTAATCGGTTGACATAATTGCTTCTATGCATATCCCGAAAAAAGGGCTTCGTGCGCTCGGTATTGCAGAAAGCTATACGGGAAGATCGTTATCGAGACTTGCAGGAGTCGTGATGCGAAAAGATCTTCGCATAGACGGTTTTACTTTTTCAACGGCCACCGTCGGTGGTATGGATGCTACTGCATCTATTCTCCATATGGTGAACCAGCTGGAACGAAGGGATATTAATGTGATTATGTTGTCAGGGTGCGTGATTGCATGGTTTAATATCACCAATCCCGCCCGGATTGCACAGGAAACCGGAATCCCGGTAATCTGTGTTACGTATGAGGACTCCGATGGGCTTATTGCGGATATACGCCATCATTTTCCTGATGATTACGAACGAATTTCTGCATATGAGGATCTGGGAGAACGTGTGCCCGTTGAACTTCACACTCATCAGACTATATTCATACGTTGCTGGGGTCTGGAACAGTCGGATGCAGGGAGGTTATGCAATGATTTCACTCTTGAAGGAAAAATACCTGAACCCCTTCGCGTGGCACGATTGTGCGCACGTCAGGTATCCTCTATTAACCCTGACTAAATGGAGAACTATCACATAATAGTGGCTTTGGAGGAGAGAATCTTCATAAGAATTCACGCAAAATATAAAAACAGTATACCCTCATATCCGGAGTTGAATTATCATGACAGAGCCGGTTAAAAAGATCAGATGTGTGTGTCTCGAATGCCATTACATTTATGATCCTGATAAGGGTGATCCTAAAAACGGGATACCGCCAGGTACCGCATGGCAGGACGTTCCTGACACCTGGCACTGTCCTGAATGTAAAATTCTCAAGGCAAAAAAAGGCGTTTTTAAGGTTCTTGAAGAATAATTTTAATACCTGCCATTTTTCAGGGCCAGAATGGCGATTTACATAACTTTGTAATGATGCCGTGAAATGGTCATATTCGTGACTTTATCAATAATATCCATCTGTACACTGTCACCAGGACGAAAGGTCCCATCCGAGAAATCGATGCAGATTTGTTCTTCAGGACTCCAGGTTACCCCGGAACAGCCGGAGCCCCCCATCCACTGGACTCCTGTATGTGAAGTACTGATAAAATCATGGCCGTTCATTGTAGTAATAGTGCAGGTTACCGGCTGTTCATTTTTAAAGAATTTTGCCTTAAGATTTTTATTTTGATATTCTTCCGTACCAATATGCCGGATTAGCACCCGACTATCATAATTCATGTGACCAGTCAGTTCGTCAACATTCTCCAGAGCAGTTATCGCGAAGATTACCGGGATCTCCTTTTCGGTATTCCACGTGAATGGCTGGGTCTGGATCATGAGAAGAACGAGGAGGGCGAGCAGAAACGTGATTGCAACCAGGAGAATAACACCGATTGGATAGGATGACGCATCTTCCTGTTTGTGATTTGAGTAGAATGATACAAGGTAAATTGATCGACAATATAACCCTGCTGGAATTGATTTAAAAAAAATAAAACCTGATACTTTTCTCCTTAAATACGCGCAGAACTGTTCTGTAATAAAGAGATTCTGTCATCCATGGTTTAATCCGTTAAAATATATATCATCTGCACTAAGAATTTGTTGATTACTTTCATCAGACTCTTCGGATACCATTTCTATGATTAATTCACCTGAAGTTTCAGAAACCGTGCAGTCTCGCAGGGAGCGCAGGGATTATTATCTTGAGGGTCTCGCTCTTGGCAGGGAGGGAAGGCACGAGGAGGCACTTATTGCATTTTCTGAGGCACTTTCAGTTGATCCAAACCGGGTACTTGCATGGATTGGCAGGGGTTTTGCCCTCGGGAAACTTGGACGATACGAAGAAGAGATCGATTGTTGTGATAAAGCAATTGCACTTGATCCATTCTGTGTCGATGCATGGATTTTCAAAGGATTTGCATTCGGGAAACTCGACCGGTTTTGGGATAAAGTTGAATGTTGTGAGCAGGCATTGAAAATCGACCCTGAAAGTGCAGTTGCATGGAATTATAAGGGAGTTGCACTGGGTATGCTTGGAAAATTTGAAGAGGAAATCCGTTGTTGTGAGCGGGCACTGGAATTCAGGCCACGTTATCTGTCCGCATGGGTGAACAAGGGATATGCATTTGGGAAACTGAAATGGTACCAGGAAGAGATTATATGCTATGATCGGGCCCTTAAAATTTACCCATATTATTTTTCTGCGCTGGTAAAAAAGGGAATATCTTTAATCAATTTAAAAAGATATGAGGAAGCAATTGACGTTCTTGACCGCGCCCTTCTTATTGAACCCGAAAATGCACTCGCCCTCTACCGAAAGGGACTCTCATTCAGTCTGCTCGGGAAACACGAAGAGGCAATCCGCTGTCTGGAGAGGGCCCTTAAAATCAATCCCTCAATTGCTGATGCGTGGGTCGTGATGAGCAACTCATGCTTTATGCTCGGCAGACTTGAAGAATCTGCACGTGCATTTGATCAGGCATATTACCTCGACGCAAAGGATGCACGAACCGGTATGGTAAAGGGACTCTCCCTCTTAAAGTCAGGCAAGTTTGAGGATGCCATCAGAAGTTTTTCCAACGTCTGGGGTGTCCTTTTAAGATAGCATTTTTTGGTATCTGCCCGATAGTCCCCCGCTTTTTTATGTCTCCTGAACGAACAGAAGACTATGGATGTTGAAGAGTATGTTCGCAGAAAAATTGCGGATGGCATGGATGAAGATACCTTACAAAAAGGTCTGGTTGATCATATCATCGATATAAAAAAGGTAAACCCCTCATATGCTTCAGCATTTGCCCATGCAGTGATCGAAGAAGTGAAAAACACCCTCCCCCTGTCAGGTGACTTTTTTGATTTTGTGCCGGCCAGGGTGAATATGGGAGAGTTTGGAGTAGGATCGAGAGGAAAAGGGGATTTTTTTGCACATCGCCAAATCGCCCGGATCATTGGAAAAACCTCGGCCTCGGTAGGGGTTGATGAAATGGATGACGCCGGTGCGGTATGTGCCGGTGGTAACTACATCATATGTACTGTTGATGGAATGCACTCCCGTCTTTCAGATTATCCCTTCCTTGCCGGATTCCATGTAACACGCGCGACGCTCAGGGATGTCTACGTAATGGGGGCAAAACCGATTATGCTCCTTTCAGACATCCATGTTGCTGACGATGGTGATGTGGCAAAGATCTTTGATTATACTGCAGGGATTACCACGGTGGGAGAGGCAATGGGGGTGCCTCTTGTCACCGGGTCCACGCTTCGAATTGGTGGCGATATGGTACTTGGAAGCCGTCTTACCGGCTGCGTTGGGGCTGTAGGTGTTGCCGAACACCTTACTGCCCGAAAATCAACACAGCCCGGAGATGTCCTGCTCATGACTGAAGGAGCAGGCGGAGGGACCATTGCGACTTCAGCAATCTATTCAGGATTTCCCGAAGTTGTAGAGCACACTATCAATCTCAATTTCCTTTTGTCTTGTGAAACACTGATGAAAAATAATGTCTTCTTGCAGGTTCATGCGATGACTGATGTGACGAATGGAGGACTCAGGGGTGATGCATTCGAAATGGCAGAGACTGCCGGTTGTCGAATCGTGATTGATGAAACGGCGATAGGGAGTTTAGTGGAACCTCATGTTCTGGAAATGCTCGAAAAATTAAAGATTGATTATCTTGGTGTTTCACTTGATGCCCTGCTCATTGTCGCCCCACCTGAAGTATCGGAAGAAATCTGTCAGGTTGTGAAATCTGCAGGTGTGGCGATGCATGAAATCGGGTATGTTGAAAAAGGAAGGCCGGAATCGGTTCTTCTGATTGACGGGGAGGAAACCGATTTCACACCCAGGTTCCGCGAATCTGCATATACGCCGGTAAAAAAAGTTGTTGATACTACCATGCGTGATTTTGACGAAATGAAAGAAGGAGTGCTGCGTGCTTCGGAAGCTGCCCTGCAGAAAAAAAAGCGTGTTTTAAGCAACCTGATGAAGAAACAAATGTCTGCGTAACAAATTGTCTTTATAACTTTTTTATTGCCGGGGTTTTTTCCCACTTACAAAGATATTATAGGCCAGCTGGGGAACACGCTTCTCCACGAATGGTTCGATCTTCTGAGCCAGGAGGAACAGTGGATCAATCATATCGATATGGGCAAAAGAACACCATTTAACCTCGATATCTGAAAAGCCAGCCGGGAAAAGAGCCCATCCATTTCAGCCTCATTATAATAGTGTTCCCCGAAATCCTTCATAACAACATGTTTCACGTTAATCTTTTCCCCGATGTGGTAGATCGCCGGTATTCCACGGGTAAGTAATTTCTTCCCCAATGTACAGATTGCGATTGAACCCCCGGGCTTTAAAACCCGGAATGCTTCCCGCATCATAGAGTCGGGATCTTTTACATAACTGAATACCAGCAGGCTGGAGATTGCATCAAATGAATTGTCACAAAATGGGATTTTTTCCCCGATCCCAATCGTAAAATCGCATGTTCTGCATCTGCGCCGTGCCTGTTCGATCATTTTTCTGCTGATATCGAGCCCGATGGCAGTTCCTCCGGCTTCAATATATCGATTGACAAAGAGACCTGTCCCGCATCCGATATCAAGGAGTCTACCACCTTGCGGTAGCGCTTTCATAATCTGGGTGCTGATGTGTTTATGATAGCTTCGTCCCCGGTGCTGGTCATAATGGTGATCATACACATCGGCAATAGTATCGTAATGTTCCTGAATTTTTATCTGCTTGACAGCACTCATGTAAAGACCTCCTGAATTCCGGAGACAAATGCTCCAATCTGGACAAATTCATTGTTTCCGTGGCGTATGCGGATCTCAGCGTCAGCGAGCGCAATTGAAAGGGCGGGGTGATTATACTCGCGCTGCGTGATGGAACGAATTTCAGAGAGCACTTCACTGCCGGTAAGTCCGTAGTCAATCATCAACGACTCAAGACGACGGATCGCATTCCGCACATCACCTTTTTTGAGAGCATCAATAGCCGAAGCGGTTACATTTGCTGTTTCTGACTGTGCAATTGCAAAGAGATCCTTGCATCGTCCCGCTTCAAGAGCAACCTGGAGGAGCAAGAGTGCCCGGCGCATGTCGCCCTGTGCCACCTGAACGATCAATTCAAGATCATCATCGGAACAAGGATGTATTCCCGAATGTTCCTGTTCCCTGATGGTTCTGAGATATTCGAGCATGATATTCTGGTCGACAGGAGAAAAGAAGAGGGGCAGGCACCGTGATGTAACCGGTGTGATGAGCGCACTCTGATTTGTTGTGGTAAAGGCAAACCGGCAAGTATTGCTTGTGCGTTCCATAATCCTTCTCAGGGCCTGCTGGGCATCCTTTGTCAGGGTGTGTGCATCTTCAAAAACCATCAGCTTGAATTCTGCATCAAGCGGCCGGAGAGAAGCATACCATTTGATAATATATTTAAAATTCGTTATCAGAGACTGGTTTTTCTGATAGAGATGCGCATATCGATCATCCTGTTCAAGGTATGCTTTTCCCTGTAAAAAGAGATCTGCCGTCTGGAAAATTGAGGTATTTAACTCCCAGTTTTCCTTATACAGCATTTTTGCGAAGCATTCAATCGCGATACTTTTTCCAGTTCCGTGCGGTCCGGTCAGAATCAGGTGAGGAATGGTTTTGGATGCTGCAAATGATGAGAGGCGGTGGATTACCGGATCCTGACCTACGATATCAGTCAGGGTTTCCGGGCGATATTTCTCAATCCAGAGCATAAGATAACCTCAAAGTCATTTCACGTATTGCTTCTGATAAAAGATAATGATTGTCAACCGAACTGATGAGATTAATTTTTTCGGGCTCAGAAATCTCCTGGCAGGCATGAGTAATATGGGGGAGAGCGCGGGTCAGTTCGTCCACAATTGTCAGTGTCGCAAATCGGGCGGTGCGGGAGAGGGGATTGAGATCGATAGCGATTACGGTTTTTCCCATATTTACAAGAGCCTCACAGCGGTCTCCATCTTCAAGAGGAACGAGAACAACATCTGCAGAGAATATCCCGTCGCGGCGGCACCAGGCCCGGTCATGGGAAAGTGGAAGTAATTGTTCTGCACTGCCAGAAGATACATCTACTCCTGATTCTCTGAGAAGATCCTCTATTTTATTGATGCGTGATTCTGTACGGTGAAAAAGGTTTACTTCAACGCGGGCTCCGGACGCTTTCTGCAGCGCAGAAATTTCGGGCGCTGCAAGTGCCGCAGTGTTTCCGTTCACCGATATAACCGGGTGGCGAGCTGTCATGAGGAAGGCCGCGGCAGTCCTCTCAGCGATCAAGGCACTCCCGGTAGTCCTTTCCCCAATCAGATAATCAAATGCTTCACCGCGTCCATGAGCTGTCAGGCCTTCCATGGCAACAATACCTTTTTGAGCACATTTTGCAAGTCGTGCACGGGTAATAAGCGATAGGTAGCGGGGGTGATCAGCGGGTATCATGTGGTGTCCTCCAGGATATGGGCTCCGGTAGCTGAAACACGGAGTTCATAGACATAACCAAAAGGTAAAAGCACATCTCGTGCTTTGCGTCCATAAGCAAAAATCCCATTGCCCAGCATAGTCATGCTTGAGGGGATGCCTGCAGCATCACAGAGCCGGGTTACCTGGCTTACTTCCCGTGTAATAAGACCACTCTGCTCGGCGAAACATCGTGAGAGAAGAAAAAAATCCGTGCTGTTCTCCGGTATCGTTTTGGGAAAAGCGTTGGATACGCGATCCATTTGTTCTGATGACCCCAGGACTGTCGGTGTATGAATTGGTCCAAAACTTACCGTATACAATGGTTCAGGCATGTCATATCTTCGTTCAATCAGTCCATGGATCCCCGGACCGGATCTGATAACCCTGCCTCCCCCCTGACAGGCTGCAACGTCCCCCAATCCGGTCCGGTGAGTAACCTCTGCAGCATGGGCACACTGTGCTATCTCCTCTGCTTTCATTCCCATGTCATAAAGATGGTTCAGAGTCTGTGAGGGTAGCAAGCAGTGCAGTCTGCAGAGAGTCCGAACCCGGCACCAATCGGCAGTATGCATTCAGTGACAACAGATGCTGTCACGTTAAGATTTTCCATAACATGCTCGAGTAATGGTGATCCGGAAGAAACCTCGTATGCTGTTCCCTGTTGAGTTCTGCGCTTGATGCAGATCGATGTACTATCTGCGGGTTCAACAGTTGCAGTAACTCCTTCATTGATGACAATCCCGGCGCCGACGCTCCCGGTAGTTGCAATCGTATCTCCCACTACTTTTTTGAAATATCCGGAAATATGACCCGGACAGAATGCGACGACATGAGGTGGTTTCATGGATTGGTGCACGCTTTTATAAGGATTATAGGGCGTTTTCCTTCATTAAAGAAACCCGGTACCGATTGCAAAGGAAATGTTACGTGAAAGGATCAAATCTGGATATTATTTCCCCAAAAACCCTTTAAAGTATCAAAAAATGGCAAAAAACGAGGCATTTATTTTCACGTTGTATGAAATCAGGATACTTCCTGATTTTCACATATATGACTGAATAACAGCATTCCAGATGTCATTGGCAATTTCATCTTTTGTCCCGTTCAACGGGGTTTCCCCGGCTTGGGTCAGGAGTATGTATTCCCCGTGTGAGCTCCCCATGCTTTCCGGGGTGTTTACCAGTACCATGGAGATACCTTGCGCTATCATCGCCTTTCCCAATGTTAACTGGTTTATGCCTAGTTTGAATGCAATGATCCGGGAATTGTATTGCTGCATCACTTCAGCAAGTAATTTCGGAAGAGGTCTGAGGGTAAGCTTTACCTGCCTGCCGCTCGGGATTTTTCCCTTCACTTTGTCAGGCGCAAAATCAGAAATTGCTGCAGCACTGATGTAAATATCCACGTCCCTCTCAGAAAAACTACGGTGAACCGCACTCCGCATATCGCCAGCGGTTTCCACAAAAACATTTTCAACACAGGGAATGGTGCTGTTGTGGACAACAGTTACATCAGCCCCGAGCCGGAATGCCTGAAGGGCGAGTGCTCTTCCCATCTGTCCGCTTGACCGTGAGGTCAGCACGCGGATATCATCAACCGGTTCCTGGCATGGTCCGCTGGTGATGAGAACTTTTTTACCTGAAAGTGCCCTTCCGAGAATGGCACGCTCGCAGCGGAGGACAATCTCTTCGTTACCTGCAATCTTGGCTTTTCCTTCTTCGATCTTTGGATCAACAATCTCAACTCCCCATTCTTTCAGTTTTGCGATGTTTTCGCAAACCGCCTTATGGCGATACATACTGTGGTGCATCGCAGGTACGATAATAACGGGCTTTTGGCTGCCAAGTGCCGTTGTAGCGAATGTTGTAACCGGGGTATCATCAATTCCACAGGCGATTTTACCGAGCGTGTTTGCAGTACAGGGTGCAATCAGCAGCAGATCTGCACTCCCGCTATCCCCACAACAGGTTATATGCTCGACCCGGCCTGACAAACGGGTGATAGTTCCTCTGCCACTGGCATACGTGAGGGCATCCGGATGGATTATTCCTGACGCTGCCTGACTCATCACCGGCTGTGACTACATACCTCCACACCTGCGGAGTGAATGTATCAGTTTAACCGTTTCTACAGCAGCGATACTTCCGGTTACTGCGATTATGATCTGTTTTCCGGGCAAGTGTCTGGACCCCTGTCATGAAATTGTCACATCCTGCACCACATGCCATTCGTATGGGCGGTATTTCTTGACTTTATGCACTTCAATGGATGCAGAAAAACCTGCTCCTTCTACCTGCTTTTTTATCAGATCTTCTACGGTGCCGATACTATGAAGATGAACGATGCTCCCCTCATGAACATGTCCAAGTGCAGATGGAAACATGGAGATAGCATCAAAATGTCCCATGATGATCCGGTCATAAGTTCCCGGTTAAAAGATCACGGCAGTCTCCCAATGAACTGTTGACCAGACCGGTAAGACCATTCTCAACAATGTTCCGGTTCAGGTATTCGAATGCGACCGGGTTGATCTCCATTGCATGAACACTGGCACCGCTTCCGGCAACAGGTATGGTGAAATACCCGATACCCGCAAACATGTCAGCCTACCCTTTCATCTGCTTCACTTCTGTGCACGAGCTGTGCAATCCGCATTTTCTCACCACGGTTTCCCTGTGCAAACATCACCTTACCGGGATCAAGAAAATATGTATACCCGTTCTCGTGGTGCTGCACTTCTCCGGCATCCCCCCAGAGGATTTGTGTTCTTGGGATTCGTGTCACATCATGAAGGGATTCAATCCAGAGCACACCCCTGGGATGACGGAAACCCACGATCTCATCAACATCCCCATGACTGGGTTTTTTACCGTGAATGACTGCAATATCGCCAATCATAAAAAAACCTTTACCCTGGTACCGTATTCGTGCGGGAATTTCACGATCGCAGGACGCTTCATCCCTTACAGGAACCCATGCAATATCCTTCTCAGTATATGGTCTCCGGGTATGGTCGATCCAATCCTCGTTGACGATCTCTCTAAGCTTTTCTTTCGGTATTGCTCTTACCCGCATTATTTACCCGACCACTATAAGTTGATCGCCATCGTGCAGGACAAGCACGTGCTGCCCGGCTTTGACATCGAGCCATTTCAATTTCCTGTACTCTTTTGTCTGGCATGTATCAGGATCCAGGATTCCCATAGTATGGCTATCAGTAAACGCCACCAGAGCCGATACAGCATTCCGCATGTTCCCGATGAGGCGGTCAACATCCTCCTCACGTACAGTTCTTGGGATGCCCTCAGTGAGATCAAGCACCTTAAGGTGATTTGATTCAACACGTACCACTTCAACGTACCGCCCGCGGCTTAATACAACATCCTGTTTCTGGAATCTTGGCAACCGTACCGAATAGGTGATGCGGTAGAGTTGTCTTCCGTTTTTCTCTCCAACGAGTTTGGGATGTGTGGTAACTCTCCCACCAAGCTGAGCGATTATACCTTGGGAGATGAGTGTCCCGATATGCTGGGATCCAACCGTGATATCCAGGCCCTCACGGGTTTCGTTCATTTCCGAGATGAACGAAAGACGTTCTCCCCCTGCCTGCAGGGAGTCTTCGACCTGTTGCGCAATTCCTGCTGACATCTGAAGTTCAAATGTGCCCGGTGGCCGCCCGTCAGCACGGACCTGGACAATCCCCTCATAGTAACTGCCGCTTATCCGGTTACAGCGATCGCACTGCTCTTTATGCCATATAAGTTCAACGCTGCACGTGCCTTCAACAGGCGTATTGTAAAGCAACCCCTTCAGCATAATTGTCGCTGTTGAGCGGTTCAGCGTGTTGTCTTCGACTGAAATGACCATTGATGGTTTCCTGACATCAGGGTGGAAATGGACTGCGGTCGTTGCAAGCTCACGTGCCAGTTCGGCACGATCACGTTCATTATCTGTCCACGTGTTTACCTGTTTTATCGCACCACAGCTCGGGCACTGGGTGCTCTTCGCGCGCCTGTCGCATTCAAACCATGGTGTATCTCCGATCCTGCATTGATTGCAGAGTCCTTCATGGTCCGTAGGTTTTCCACATTTTGGGCAGAAACTATCCTGGATACTCATAATGAGTAGACCTGTGCATGGGGTATATCCCCGATCATTATGCAGCCCGATTGAGTAACGAGCCCCATATCGATAGCAATACCCACCGAGCGTTTGCCCATGAGGTTGATGTTACCTGCTTTTTTCAACGCGGCTCTTACCATATCTTCACTGGCAGGGCAGTTACCGTAGAACCATTCCGAGATTTTAACAGAAAGCTGCACCGTGGCTGATGGTGGTGTTCAGCAATTCGCGATCGCAGACGGCCACGATATCCCCAGCACCAGGTGAACAATGAACTTTCAAAAACATTGAATATCTATTGGCGGGGGGGAATAAAAAAAGATGAGTTGGAACAATTTTTTAAAGCGTTATTTTCACGCCATATACTCTTTCGACAGTTTCGGCATGGATCCGGAAGCAGTCATCATCAGTAATCAGGCCATCCCGAAGCAGCTGTACGTATATCTTGGTACTGATTTCGGGCCAAGTACCGCCCCGGGTCTCAAATTTTCATCCATAAAATCACTCTCCATGGTAAACGGCCGCCGTTCGCGCGAAAGCCGGGGTATATCTTCATGTTTTGCGATGAGCGAGGGATGGAGCGGGGTATCAGGAGAACCGTAGTGCTTTACCACGCGTTCTACCGGGACACCTGCATTTCGTGCCATTTCTGCAATATCGGTACACGGTCCGCTTTCGGCATGGATCTGCAGCGCGCATCCGCATTCAGCAGCACAGTTCAGAGCATGAACGAGAATTTCGTTGGAACCCGTCCAGATTTCCGGGCTAACCTCATAGTGTGGTCTTCCGCATTTGAGGGCAACTGCTTCCCCTTTCTCCACGTATCCTGCTGCACAATCTATTCCGGCTTTCATAATCTCAATTGCATCCGGCAAGGGCATGCGTTCAGAAAGCCTGTTGATCTCAGCAGGATGGACCCCGAGAACGGGAAATACTACAACGCCAATCTCTTCAATCTTCCTTGCAACGCGGAGCGTCTCATCAAATACCCCTGCATAGTCTGCACCACAGGAGGGATTGACGGAAAGTGACCACGAAGGTTTTGAGACAAGACAGATATGTGTCCCACCAGCCCGTAAAAAGTCTTTTGCAGCCTCTAATCCCCGTCCGTTTACCGGGTCAATATGGATATGGTCATCGGTGACGGGAAATTTCGGTGATTGCATAGCACTCCACAATCTGCATAAGAGGATATCCATCTTCAGGGGCAAGCCGTGCCCGGCAATAGGTAAACCCGACACGTGTAATTATTTCCACGTCAAACATGAGCCCGGAAAGTTCGCTGTACCCGAATATGTTTTCTGTCATTATAGAACGATCAAGCCTGACCGTGATCTGTTCTACGAAAGGCTGGAGAATCACCGCTTGTTCTATAGCGCTCTCAATGCTTGCAGCGGATTTTTTGGAAACGGGTGTACCGACCCACTGGTGGTAGAGCGCTCCTAATTTTATTCCGGCCTCAAAAATTGCCCGATCGCGGTCAGTTATCATTATTCTGTCCTCTCAAATCAATTGCAATATACCGAGTTTGGGTTCCATTGCCTCTCCTGATTGTAAGAGCATGTCGATTTGTGCAGCGACCTTATCCCGTGGAAAACCTTTTGACACTACAAGATCGATGACCTGATCCTTTGAAGCACGTCGTCCCTCTCCCCCGATATTACGAATTGCATCTTTTATCACTTTGATAATGTCTCGTTTCTCCTTTGAAATCCCCGTTGCTATTTTATCGATATCAAAGCTCCCGGTTCTGGCATCATACGCAATCTGACGCAGACAGGCGTCAACGATATGGATTACCCGTTCAGCATCGTGCTGTTCGATGGTATTCGAAAGACGTATACGAGCACTTGCCTCCGCCAGCCTGACGAGCGCCTCGAGCTGTCGGGCTGTTACCGGTACCGGTTTGTTTTGCTCGGCAATCCCCCTGAGTTTGAGGTAATAGTTGACAAGCGCATCCTTCGCCTCAACGGAAAGGATGGGGAAACAGGACCGCTTTGAGTATGCGACATACTTGCGGAAGAGCGGGGGATCGATATCCGGCATCACCGGTTTGAGTTGTTGCTGGATGTATTCATCAGTAATACCCGGAATCGGTGTCTTTTTGTGCTGGGCAATAAGTTCCCCGATTCCATGTGATTTAAGAATATGTTCGGCAATGGCGAGGTCAAGCTTCTGTTCAGGCTGATCTGTCATAATGAAAATAAGGTCAAACCGGGAAAGGAGCGAGGGTGGCATATTGATCTGGTCAGAAATATCCCCATACATGTCGAACCTTCCGTATTTCGGGTTTGCCGCACCAAGGAGAGCACAGCGTGATTTAAGGGTGGCTGTAATCCCGGCTTTGGCAACACTGATGGATTGTTGTTCCATAGCTTCATGCAGGGCAGAACGGTCCTCTTTTTGCATTTTATCCATTTCATCAACCGCACACACCCCCATATCAGCGAGAACGAGGGCACCTGCTTCCAATGTCCAGCGCCCCTCACCAAATTCATCTTTTACAGCAGTTGCGGTTAATCCTGCGGATGTGGAAGACTGACCACTCGTGTAGATTGCCCGTGGAGAGAGCTTTACAACATAACGAAGCAGTTGGCTTTTTGCAATACCCGGGTCCCCGATAAGCAATACATGGATATCGCCGCGAAGGTGGCTGCCATCCGGCATCTCCTTTGCAATGCCACCGAAAAGCTGGAGAGCGATTGCCTCTTTGACATTCTCGCTTCCGTAAATGGTGGGTGCTATAGAATGGGTGATCTTTGCGTAAATCAGTGGATCGCTGCTAAGCTCTTTTATCGTATCCTCATCTTTTTCATCAATCTCCACTTCCTCAAACTCCTTTTCGGCGACCTCGATGGAGTTACATTCCAGAAAAATGTCAAAGACTGTACTTTTTTCACCCTTGACTATCCTCTGCATAGAACGGAGGATCCCGTTGATCACAACACGATCCCCCGGTGCCACTATGCCGGACAGATCATCAGTTACATCCACATCCAGTGTCTGAGGCTGCTCGCCCCCCCGGAGTCCCTCCGGAGACTCCTGTATCCGGAGCTTTTGTGAATCGACAAACTTTGAACGTTTGGGCAACAATTCCAGTTTTTTGAATGAACAACCATCAGTGGTGCAGCCCTCCGGCTCGATGAATTTCCCGTATTTTTGTTTTTTAATCGTGAAATGACCTGCGGGGCATTTGAATACAGCTTCGATAACACGTGGCCGGACTTCCGTGGTCTTACGCAGGATACCTTCAACTGAGAGGAATTTGTTAATGTCATCTGACCTGATATTACGAATGCCCACTTTTTTCGGGAGATTGGTAAACCGGATGTTAATACCCTTGGGTTCTTTTCCCTCTTTGATCCTGATCAACTGGCTGTTTTTTATTGCATCCCAGACGTCTTCGAGGACTTTTCCGGGATTTTCCAGAAGTTCATCTGCAAGTGCAATTCCCGCTTTACCAAACCGTTCAACATCCCGGTAATCGATATTAAGGGAACGTTTGTGGGGATATTCTCTTGAGATCTCACCAATCTCTTTTTTATATTTACTTTTCAGTAACCTGCTCCAGTTTTCGATTTTATCAGTATCGTGCAGGTCAGGATTTTTATCCATATGTTACTATCACCTGCTCCTCTCTGAGGAGAGTACGAAACGGGCGATCAGTGCCTCCATCTGGATATCACTGTTTGCCCCCTCAAGAGCCGGAAATCGGTTTCACCGAGATGGTCGATGACTCCACTTTCAATCCCCTGCTCATATCCCTCTTGATTATTGCACGGTAACACTGGTTGATGAGCTCATTGGGGGCAATACCGCGTTCGTGGAGAAGATGCGCCAGAAGGGATTCAGCACCATCAAAGTCTCCCGCAAGTGAGAATTTCAGAAGATCTTCAATTTCATCCTGCGGGCAGTAGAAGTTATTGCATATACCATTTTTTCATCTATTGTAGAGCTGAGGATTGCTGCACCCTGAAGTGCATTAATTGCTTTACGCATGTCTCCCTGTGCAATATAGACTATTGCATCCATTGCTTCCGTTGTTATCGTGAGACCCTCGCGACCAGCGATTCGCCGTGCTTCTTCTTTCACTGCATCCGGCCCCAGTGGTTTAAACCGGTAAATTGCACACCTGCTCTGGATAGGATCAATAATCTTGGAGGAATAATTACATGAAAGAATAAACCTGCAGGTTTGTGCATAGCTCTCCATAGTCCTTCGCAGAGCGGCCTGGGCATCGGTGGTGAGTGCATCAGCCTCATCCAGAAAGAGGATTTTAAATGTTGCATCTCCAAGGGGAGTTGTGCGCGCGAATTGTTTAATCTGGTTGCGCACTACGTCAATACCCCTTTCATCTGAAGCGTTCAGTTCACGGAAATTCATCTGCCATGAATCCTTAAAGAATTCATGTGCAAGTGTTACGGCAGCAGTAGTCTTGCCGACACCGGCACTTCCGGTGAAAAGAAGATGAGGGAGCGTACCACTCTTCACGTAGGACGATAAACGTTCCACAATCTCATTCTGCCCAACAATATCAGCGAGTTTTGATGGCCGGTATTTTTCAATCCAGATTGTATGATTATCTTCCATGGGCATTCCCTCATACTGGTATTACTGTTTAACTCCGGAGCGGATAGTATGGATAGTCATTCCATAAAAACCTTTGAATGTGGTAAAAATCACGTGCTCTTTTTTATGAATGTCATAATGTTTATCATAAGGGTTTTGAAATTACTTTCCATGCATGGAAAATGTATCGTACTCGCTCTTTTCATCATTTTAATGTGTGCTGCTCCTGTAGCTGGCAGTACCGCAAAAATTGCTGCCGGCGCTCCGGTTTTTTATTGGTGAGAGTAATCTGGATATATCAAAAGCATTGAATGGATGCCATCAAATTGCATGGTGGCCGGACACAAATATCAGCGCGCCACCGGAAAAAAACATTACATTATATGAAATAAATACGGTTTCTGATATAATCTATCACTATAATATTAGTCCGGAGATTTTTGCCGGTTATACGGGGACCTGGTATTGCACTGACAAGAAACCTTTCAAACCGATTTTTGAGGTTCTTGAGCCGCAACTTGATATCAAAGTCTGGGATCTGGACAATAACCAGGATGTCAGTGGGAAATCAGTACCCGGTTTCCACGAACATCACTTATCGTGTTGATACGAACCTGTATCATGCGCTCAAATCATTGAATCGTCCTGATATTAACCCGTTGGATTCCTTTTTTACTGTTTCAATGACAGATTCCTTTGGCCAGAATATCAGCAATATATTTACCGGAAGTGCCGGAAAACCCAAAACACAGATTCTGCCCTTTGATAAACGGCCGTTTATAACTGAATCCCCATTTTACTGGAAAAACGGAAAAGACTGGGACCGCAGCGCGCGAAATGCAAATGGTGAACCACTCTATCCCTTCCTGACATATACGTTCACGATAAGCCAGAATCTCAATCATATGCAGGATACTTACCGGACAAGCGGTGTTACCAATTTTACCGGGAAGATCACGCAGGCAAAAACTATTACGTTCGTTAAAGACACTAATTCACCTGCATCTCCTGTTACAACGGTTACTACGCAACCGGTCATGACAACTGAACCTGTTTTAACTCTTATTTCATCAGGAACTGAGGATGTCTCTTCTGGTAATCCAACATCCACTGTAGCGACAAAAACAACCTATTCGCCTCTGGCAGAGTGGATTACGCTGCTTGGTGTTGGTGTGGCGGGATTGGTTATCATCCGGAAACGGACCTGATCCCTCTCCTGTTTTTAATACAAGAAAGGAGAATACTGTGAAGAACCGATCCAATATGAAATCCCGGAAGTATATGATTGTCGGATCTCTTATCGCCGTACTGATTATTGCCATTGCCCTTTTCGTTGTCTTACCCTCAATTTCTGCGGACTCCTCGACGAAATTCAAAGAGGCCGGTGAGGTGGTACTCTGAAAGTGTGGATCTTGCAAATGAAGGAAAATATGAAGAAGCCCTGAAGGCTGCCGACGATGCACTTGCCCTTAATGTGCCGCAACTTGTGCCTTTAATCCAGTCAAACCGGGCAGGGATTCTTGTAATGCTCGGGAGAGACCGTGAAGCGATTACTGCAGCTGACGTTGCATTATCATCCAAAGATAACCTCACCACCGTTTTTTCAATTGCCTATTTCAACAAAGGAAATGCTCTCAAAAACCTTGGACGGACAGATGAAGCAAAATCTGCCTATGCAAAAGCGCATGAACTTGATAACAGCCTTGTTTCCCCGATATAGGGTGAGAGAATCAGTACCGTTTTTTGCCTGCCGGTACACTCAGATACGACCTCCGCATCGTAAAAGATAACTCCGGTATGGCACTGACTATATCTTGAATATGATTACCTGATAAATCTGATATAGCACTATGGAAGGTTCAGTAAGGGTATTTGCCGGGGAGTACGATGGTTCAACACTATCGGTACAGGGAGATGATTCCCAGAGCCCGGCTTGGGTGGTGACACCGGGTGGTGCATATTGCCGTTTTATGTTCCTGTCCGGTACGCTTACTGAGGTGACTGAGACCGGGGATATGGTTCATACCCGCATCGCTGATCCAACAGGTACATTTAATCTGGTGATTGGTGGAAGAAAGTCCCCACTTGCTGAGACTATCAGAACGCTTACCGTGCCTTCTTTTGTTACGGTTACCGGGAGAGCCCAGATGTACCTGAAAGAGGGGAGGGTAGAGTTATCCGTGCGTCCTGATTATATCCAGAGTGTGAGCCGTCTGGTGCGTGACCAGTGGGTAATTACAACAGCACAATCGACACTTGAACGCCTTTTCCTTATGAACCATGCTTTACAGGGTACCTGTTCAGATGACCGGATTCTTGTTGCCTTTCATCACTATTCAATAACGAAAACCCGGCTCAGGGAACTCTCAAGGATGGTTGAGAGTGCTGTGAATGCTGTCCGCCCTGTCGAATGTGAAGCACCCGGACAGCCGGATGTTTGTACACTTGTGATGGAGCTTATCCTTACAGGAAGCGGGCCGCGGGGAATTTCCGTAGATCAGATTATTAAACAGGCAGCTGACGAGCGGTGTATCCCAAGAGGCAGTCCTCGCGGTGATCGAATCGCTTATTATCGATGACGAATGCTACCAGCCCCAGAAGGGATTTGTTAAACCATTATGAATATGGAATTCATTGGTGATGGTCCGGCACTGGTCATTGAAGGCAAACTCCGGCTATTAATTGTTGCGGACCTTCATTTCGGAATAGAAGCGGACCTCGCTGCTCATGGTCTGCATTTTAAGAGCCGCAGTGCTGACAGACTCGATCGTTTGCTCAAGATAATAGATAAGGCAGATCCGGAGTTGCTTGTAATACTTGGAGATCTCAAGCATAGTATTCCGTCGCTTACCCGGCAGGAGTATTATGAGTTGCCAAAAATTCTTGATGCCCTTCGCAGTCGGATTCCCATGAAAGTATTTCCGGGAAATCATGACATTGGTATCGAACGATATCTCCTGGATACCGAGCTCCAGCCAAAAGACGGAGCGATCCTGGATGGCATTGGATTCCTCCATGGGCATATGTATCCTTCCCAACAACTTTCGGGGCATCTCATTATTGTCGGGCACCACCATCCCCTGCTGTCACTTAAAGATGAGGTCGGTTGTGCCATTCAGACCCCGGCATACCTCCGGGCTGGGCTTGATGCGAAAGGACTCGGATTGGATACGTATCAAAAAAACCGTATTTCCCCTCGTGTGCTGTTCATGCCCGCTTTTAACGAGATTTCAGGATATGATATCCTTCAGATTATTAAAAACCCGATTTCGCCGGTTTCACGATATATGAAAAAAGAGGAAGCTGAGATTATCCTTGCCGATGGGACGTACATCGGTCCAGTGAGTTCACTGCAACCAGATGAAACCGATTGAAGTTCTGGATCCAAAGGTTCAGGCATGCATAAAAAAGCGTGGTTTTTCGGCGCTGTCCGATGCCCAGAAACAGGCAATACCCCTGATCCTTAATGGAAACCACGTACTCCTGGTTGCACCAACGGGTACTGGAAAGACCGAGAGCGCGATGTTTCCGGTTTTTAATGAACTTATGTCAATGCCTACCGGTGGAGGGATAAAAGCGCTTTACATTACGCCCCTGCGTTCACTTAACCGGGATATTCTGATGCGTATGCAATGGTGGTGCAGCGAGCTTGGTTTGTCGGTTGGTGTGCGGCATGGGGATACGCCGATGGGTGAACGACGCAAGCAGGCTTTATCCCCCCCGGATCTCCTCATTACTACACCAGAGACTTTCCAGGCACTCTTCATGGGAAAACGGCTTCGAAAGCACCTGGCACAGGTACGGTTTGTGATCATCGATGAAATCCATGAGCTTGCGGGAAGTAAACGCGGCGCCCGACTCGCTGTTGCACTGGAACGGCTCCACGTGTATGCCGGCGAATTCCAGCGTATCGGGTTATCGGCAACAGTCGGGAATCCTGATGAAATAGCGCGTTTTCTTTGCGGTGATCGCCCTTTCTCTGTTGTTCAGGTACCTGTTGCCAAGCATCTGGATATTACTGTCCGGTTTGTTGGAGATAATTTTGAACATCAGACGAAAATTCTTTCAAAAGCACTGAACCGGGAGGGATCAACCCTGGTCTTTGTGAATACCCGGGTAACTGCAGAAGCACTGGGGCATGCATTGTACGGACGCGGGGATGTTGAAGTACACCATGGATCTCTCTCTAAAGAAGTGAGAATTGATGCCGAGGAACGGTTCAAACGCGGCGAGATTCGGACACTTATCTGCACATCATCCATGGAGTTGGGCATAGATATTGGCAGAGTAGACCATGTGATCCAGTTTGGATCTCCCCGGGAGGTAGCGCGACTTGTCCAAAGGGTAGGGCGTGCCGGTCACCAGCTGAACACGACCTCGTGCGGGACGATCCTTGCAACCGGTTTTGATGACCTGCTTGAATCCCTGGTTATTGCAAAGAAGGCCAGGGCAAATGAGATCGAACAAGTGTCGCCCCATAAGAATGCTGCAGATGTGCTTGCGAACCAGGTTGCTGCCATTGCAGTGGAGTATGGTGAGGTAGAGAAGGCAAAAATCCGTGCAGATAATCGACCGGAACCTCTGTATTTTCCGGGTGCGGAGTTCTCTTTGATGATGTGTGCAGGCAACTGGAAGAACACCGTTTGATCCGAATTGACGGAAGCCGGATTATTACGACAGCACGCGCCCGGCGTTACCTTACGGGTAATCTCTCAATGATACATGATGAGCGAAAGGTGCCCATATTCGATATGGTCTCCCGAAGGACTGTGGGCACGCTCGATGAATCTTTTGTTGTCGGGTGGGTACATACCGGTGCCGTCTTCATTACCAAGGGTCAGCTCTGGCGTGTAATCGAAATCGCAGATGGGAAACTGACCGTGGAACCTGCAAAGAAATCTCTGGGAGAACTCCCCTCATGGGAAGGTGAACAGATCCCGGTACCCTTCTCGGTGGCCCGCGAAGCAGGTGGAATGCGACGAAAACGGAATATCTCGGAATATACCTCAGAGCAGGATGGCATTGCCTTTGCAGAGAAGTTCCTCCACGAGATGGACAAAAACCGTTCCCTGATTCCCACTGATCATCTCATCACACTGGAAAACACTGATAATGGGGTGGTCTGTAATGTCTGTGCAGGTCATAAGGCGAACGAAGCACTGGGACGAGGACTATCTATCCTGGTATCAGCACGGTATGGAACAACCGTGGGTCTTGAACTTGATGCATATCGCATGCTCCTGAGGTTGCCTTCTTCGATCAGGGCTTCAGATGTGCGGGATCTGCTACTCTCCCTCGACCCGTTACATATGCCGGGAATTGTCCGGCTTGCACTGAAACTGTACCGCACTTTTCAAGTGGAAACTGGTTCAGATAGCAAAGAAGTTTGGTGCGATCGACCCGGATGCCGATTATGAAAAGATTAGCATCCAACGTCTGCTCGAATATTTTGATGGCACGGTTGTTCAACAGGAAGCATACCGGGAACTGCTTTCGGAATATATGGATATTGATGCTGCAATAGCAATTGTCCATGGGATTATCAAGGGAGAAATACACGTTGCTCAGGGTCCGCATTCGATGATTGGCGCAGGAGGTTTACTTTCATCCCGTGATCAGATTCCACCCCCTACCGCAGATCAAGCGGTGATTGCAACACTGAAACGCAGACTGGGACAGGGTGATGTGCTGCTCGTGTGTATGAATTGCAGGGACTGGAAAAACCGGATCTGTTGTATCCCGTGTGCCCGATCACCCGCAATGTCCTAAATGCGGGGCACGTCTTATTGCAGCGCTTAAACCGTATGAAGATGAGCTGGTACACGAGTATCCGGAAACCGTCGAAGACCCAGGTGGAGCGTGCGATAGAACAGCGTCTCCTTAAAAATGCCAATATTGTTTTATCCAGCGGGAAGAAGGCAGTTATCGCCCTTTCGGCACGGGGAGTCGGACCGGAGAACACGTCCAGAATTCTTTTAACCTTGACTGAAGACGATGATTTCTATCGGGAGATTATGAAAGCAGAACGTAATTTCATCCAGACACACCGGTACCTGGTCATAATACCCGACAAAAAAGAAAAATTATTATTTCACATAATACTTTCGAGTTTCTGCTCAAGGAAGTCAAGTCCTTTCTTGATGTCCTCAAGATTCTTGCCCCCAGTTAAAATGATCTTTCCGGAAGAGAACAGAAGCGCAACGATTTTTGGATCCTTGATACGGTAGACAAGGCCAGGGAACTGCTCCGGTTCGTATTCAATATTTTCGAGATTAAGGGTTATTACAACTTTATTGAGATTGATGTATTTTCCGATATCATACGAACAGACAATATTCGTTATTGCCACTTTAGGTTCTTTATAGGTATCAACACCGGCCTCCTTGAGTGACTTCATGATTATTTTAAGCCCGTCAGTAAGTGCCTTATTGTCACGGATACCTGTCAGGACAACTTTCCCTGAAGAAAAAATCAGAGACGCTATCTTCGGGTTTTCAATCCTGTAGACCGCGCCGGGAAATCGCTTTGTGTTGAGTTCGCAACTTTTAATTTTACCGGAAACATCAACAAGATCGATGGAATCGGCAATGACACCCGATGCTACGATATTCTCAATTTTTAAAGATTCGTACTTTTTATCTGCCATCCACTATACTATGCTTTTCCCTGAATCATAATACTAATGGAAAATCTTTATGTCCCCCGGAGCGAGTTGGTTAAAACTTTCATCGGTAGTTCCTGTCTTATAAAAACCCGGATACATTCTTTTTTAGGAATCATACAAGTCAAATGATATAGAAAAAAAACACAAATTTTAATGCATGACAAATTCCGGGGATGGCGTAACTGATTACGAGAGGATCTGCAAAAATTTTTCTATTGAGGTTCCCGAATATTTCAATTTCGGTTTTGACATAATTGACGCATGGGCGAAGAGAGACCGGAACAAACTCGCTATGATCTGGGTGAATCAGGAAGGGGACGAGAAAAAATTCAGTTTTCTTGACGTCTCAAACCTTTCAAACCAGGCGGCAAATATCCTTCTTAAATATGGGATTAACAAGGGAGACCGCGTCCTTGTCCTGCTTTCCCGAATTCCTGAGTGGTGGATCTTTTCTCTGGCACTGATAAAAATAGGAGCGGTCTTTGCCCCATGCCCGACAATGCTTACGGCACGGGATATCATGTATCGGGTCAACAAAGGAAAATTCCGCATGATCATTACTGATCTTGAGAATACACCGAAAGTTGAGGAAATCTGTAATCAATGCCCAACATTAACCTGCCGTCTGGTTACCGATGCTGAACTTGAGGGGTGGGTCAGCTGGCCTTACGAGCTGATTTCACCCGGCTGCCGGTGTCCCACCGGTCAGTCAGCATTCCCGAAAATCAGCGGACAAAAAGCACTGATCCAATGTTGATCTACTTTACTTCAGGAACGACCGGGGAGCCCAAGATGGTCCTTCATGATCACAGTTATCCTCTTGGACATATAGTTACAGCCAGGCTCTGGCAGGATCTCCGTCACAATGATCTGCACTTTACCGTTGCCGACACCGGCTGGGCAAAGTGTGCATGGGGTAAGTTTTTCGGGCAATGGATTGAAGGTGCCTGTATCTTTGTGTATCAGTTTTCCGGGAAATTTCAGGCAACTGAGGTGCTGCCCCTCCTTGATAAGTACCAGATTACCACTTTTTGCTGTCCACCGACAATATACCGGATGCTGATACTTGCAGATCTTGATCGTTTTGATCTGTCTTCCCTGCGTCATTGTTGTAGTGCCGGTGAACCCCTGAACCCGGAAGTAATCCGGGTCTGGAAGGAGGGGACAGGTCTCACTATTCGTGAAGGTTACGGACAGACTGAGACGGTGTGCTGTGTCGCCTCATTCGGCGGTCTTGAATTGCGACCCGGGTCGATGGGCAAACCTTCTCCGGGCTGGAAAATTCAGGTCCACGATGAAGATGGACAGTCTGTGGGTGTGGGTGAGGAAGGGCGGCTTGCTATCTCCTGCAATCCCCGACCGCCCGGACTCTTTGTTGAATATATCGATAATCCGGAAGAGAACGCTAAATCCTTTATTAATGGCTGGTATTACACCGGAGATAAAGTATTGCAGGATACGGAGGGATATTATTGGTTCATCGGAAGAGATGATGATGTAATAAAGAGTTCCGGTTATCGTATCGGGCCGTTTGAAGTTGAAAGCGCACTTATCGAACATCCCTCCGTTAGCGAGGCTGCGGTTGTGGGATCACCGGATCGTATACGGGGAATGATTGTCAAAGCTTTTGTTGTCCTGAATACCGGATTCGAACCATCTGAATTGCTGGTCAGGGAACTTAAGAATCACGTAAAACGCACAACTGCGCCTTACAAATATCCGCGGGAGATTGAATTTGTTCACGATCTTCCTAAAACAATCTCCGGAAAAATTAAACGAAACGATCTACGGACAGCTGAACTGAAAAAGTACCTTCATAAGCAGTAGGTGCACCACCCTTTTTCATCCTCTTTTCACGGAAGAGATTGCCGTATATTCCTGGAAGTTAAATAAAAAATTTTAATTATTCCAGCAAAAATTCAAAAAAAGTGGTGCTGTTAATTTTCGAAAAACCTATCAGGTGCACCACCAAAAGTACATGGAATGGTGCGATATTCTGTCACAATGGAAGATTCATTAACGGCTGCAATTGATAAATCGTGTGAAAGACGAAAACTCTCACGATCAGAATGGATCAATGAGGCGTGCACCACACACCTCAGCCTGAGTTCGGGCAATAGTACAATTGGTGCAACCACCCTGCCCTGTGCTGGCCATATATTTGGTCATAAGGATCACAACATGTCCGATTACAATGACATGTACAGTCACTTTAAAATCGATGTTCCCGAATTCTTTAATTTCGGTTTTGATGTAATTGATGCATGGGCAAATAAGGACCGCAACAAACTGGCGATGATCTGGGTTAATCAGGAGGGAGAGGAAAAAAAATACACCTTCTGGGACCTGATGCGCCTTTCCAACCAGATTGTAAACATGATGATCAAGTATGGCGTCAACAAAGGTGATCGGGTGCTCATCATGCTTCCGAGAGTCCCTGAATGGTGGACTTTCACTCTTGCACTGATCAAACGTGGGGCTGTTTATTGTCCCGCTCCTACAATGCTCACGCCAAAAGATCTGAAATACCGGATAAACCTTGCTGATATTAAGATGGTTATTACGAGTGAAGAGCATGCGGATAAAATCGATGAGATTGTAAAAGACTGTCCGACCCTTTCCTGCAGGATGATGATTGACGGTAAACGGCAGGGGTGGATAAGTTACCAGGTGGAGCTCGATTATCCTGCGCCCGTCTCAGCAAAACTAGTCAATCTTCCCGGTATGAAAAAGACCAGAAGTACCGATCCCCTGGTGATTTTCTTTACGTCCGGAACAACCGGTGAACCCAAGATGGTGATTCACGATCAGAGTTATCCTCTCGGGCATATTGTAACAGCGAGATTCTGGCAGGACGTGCGAACAAACGACATCCATTTCACGCTCTCGGATACCGGGTGGGCGAAAAGTGCCTGGGGGAAGCTATACGGGCAATGGATCGAAGGTGCTGCGATTTTCGTCTACGATATCAGGAGTAAATTCAATCCAACTGAAATCCTCCCCCTTCTCGAGAAATACGGTATCACCACGTTCTGTTGTCCACCGACCATATATCGCATGCTCATTCTTGCCGACCTTGACAAATTTGATTTCACTGAACTAAGGCACTGCGTAAGTGCAGGGGAACCTCTCAATCCTGAAGTTATCAAAGCATGGAAAGATGCAACAGGGCTCACGATCTTTGAAGGTTATGGGCAGACAGAAACTGTCCTCTGCATTGGTACATTCCCCGGTATGACTGCGAAATTCGGGTCTATGGGAAAACCGTCACCCGGCTGGCAAATTGAGCTGCATGATGACCAGGGAAAACAAGTAAGTCTGCATGAGGAAGGACGAATTGCGATCAAGCTTGACCCCCGCCCGGTTGGTCTCTTCCGGGAATATATGAACAATGACGAAGAGAACAGGAAATCCTTCATGAACGGTTATTATTACACCGGGGATAAGGCGTATCTGGATGAGGATGGATATTTCTGGTTTATCGGAAGGGACGATGATGTTATTAAGGCATCGGGCTACCGTATTGGTCCATTCGAGGTAGAGAGTGCATTGATCGAACATCCGGCGGTTCAGGAAGCAGCAGTTGTCGGATCACCGGATGATATCCGTGGGCTCATTGTGAAAGCTTTCGTGATTCTCAAACCTGGTATCAGGCCCTCAGAGGCACTTATCCGTGAGATTCAGAACCACGTGAAGAATATTACTGCACCATACAAATATCCAAGGGCAATTGAGTTTGTGGATTCACTCCCCAAGACCATTTCAGGGAAGATCAAGCGTAACGAGCTCCGCGACCGTGAATTGAAGAGATCCCTGAATGGGAGCACTACCGGAAAGCAGGAATGATCCTCTATCTTTATTTAATTTCATACATAATGTATACAAGCGCGAGGGTAGCCAAGCCATGTTAACGGCGCCAGGTTCAGGTTTTCCTGCCTGATCATGGCATCTGGTCACGTCGTGCAAAAAAGAGTAAAAGAGAGCGAGGATCGCCGAGCACGGTCAAAGGCGATAGGTTCAGGGCCTATTCCCGCAGGGGTTCGCCGGTTCAAATCCGGCTCCTCGCATTGTAAGATTTTTTGTTTTTTATTTGATGTGTTTCATCATTTTGATATTCTGAAGTGCCTGGTAATAAAGCAATTGAACCGTTATAAATTATATCTGATCCTTATGAGTGCGCGATAGCTGGAAATCCCAGTTTTTCTCTCTTTAATAAAAACACCTATAGAGATGCAGGGAAATCTTCCAACAGTCTGTTTTATCAGACCGGAACCTGCATCCTAATATACTTAATTACTATGAATAGCTGTAATATTAACGTATGAAAGAGATAATAACCCGGATAATCTGCTGTATCACTATTATTCTTGTTGTTTACGCATCCGGATGTGTTGCACCGCCAAAAGACAATAAAACCACATCCCAGAATGGCAACTTTTTTAACCCTGATCAAATCACTACAGAGATTACGCCAACACCAGGTTATGTTACTGATGTAACACCTTTTGCCACTGAAACAACGATGAGCGGGTACCGGACGATTCTCACGACAACCCCTATACCTCAGGATCAATATTGCCGCATTTATTCAACGACAAATACGTATGCCTATAATAAGACTGCGATAGCGTTTGATCTTCGAAGTCCCCCCATGTATATTAGTTACTCTGTAAAACCCTCCAATATAACATACACAAAAGTTTATGATTCCAAGATAACCGGAGAAGGCGAAAAAGTACTTATTATTGATACCTACAGTCCTGTTTCCTGGTTTGAAATCACTGTCAGGAATAAATCGGGAGGGGAGATTTATCTTCAGGATGGATTTGGGACAGGGAAAGGGTATTCAGAGTATCTGAACCGAACGCTCAAAGTGATGAAACGGGATAACATGCTGATTGAATTCGGTGGTAACAATATTACTGCAACTGCGATGGTATGGGTAAGACCGGAATTAAATATCGATGATACTTCAAAATTCAATATGACTACAGATTGCGCCTACTTCGACCCCAATCCCCGGAATTTTATACAGGTAGGAACTACATCAACTCCCAGGGTCACGTGGACTGCGTAATCAGGTTATATTCATAAATCATTTTTTGGTTTTAATCCGATAACGTCGGTTTTTTGCATTGTTTCATTTCGATTTCCATAACGGTGAGGTATTTATGCGATGAAAGCAATTTTAGTAAGGCAGACAGTCAAAAATTCTGTGTCCCGGTAGGGTAGTGGACATCCTAAAAGATTGCGGATCTTTTGACCCGGGTTCAAGTCCCGGCCGGGGCGTACATATTTTTGCAATCTCCTTTTCTGCCACAAATATTGTTTGATACGTAAACCGTCGGAACTACCTTAAAAAAGAGAAAATGATATTACAGCGCTGGTTTTTGTTTCACGGCCGCAACAATCAGCTTTACACCGGCTTCAATATCTTCTATGTCCAGGACTTCCACGGGTGAATGAATGTACCGTGAAGGGATACTTATTGTTGTGCTGGGAATTCCACCTTTGGTCAGGTGGATCGCGGTAGCATCTGTTGTTCCCCCGCTCCCGACTTCCAGCTGAACCGGAATTCCTTCGGAATCTGCCGTATCCTTTAACCATTTCACTACTTTACGGCTGGCAATAAGTCCACGACCGCTGCTGTCCACAAGTGTAATAACCGGACCTTTTCCCATCTCCACCGGTGCGTCTTTCATCTCAATTCCTGGGTGGTCACCCGGTATAGTGACATCTGTTGCAATTGCGCAGTCAGGATCAAGGGTATAGGCACTTGTACGTGCCCCTTTGAGTCCGACTTCTTCCTGTACAGTAAAAACACCAAATATCGTAAGTGGGGAGTCCATCTCTTTTAATGCTTTAATGAGCATGGCAACACCCGCACGATTATCAAAGGCCTTTCCCGATACCCGGTTATAGGCAAGATGTGTAAACTCGCGGTCGACGGTCACTGGTGTCCCGACTTCAATACCGAGATAGTCTACCTCTTCGCGGTTCTTCGCCCCGATGTCGATAAACATATCATCAATTTTTACGCCCTTCTTGCGCTCTTCGTCATCCATCATGTGCGGGGGTTTACCACCTATAACCCCAAGGTATTTCCCTTTTGACCCATGCAGGATAACCCGCTGGTTATAGAGCGTCGGACCATACCAGCCCCCAAGAGCGACAAACCGGATAAAACCCTTTTCATCGACGTACTTGACCATCAGACCGATCTCGTCCATATGGGCTGCGAGCATTACTTTGAATTTATTGCCGCGTTTGATGGCAATCAGGTTGCCCAGCGCATCTTCCCGTATTTCATCGACATGATCTTTGAGCTCCTTTTTTATGATGGCAAATACACTGCTTTCACTGCCAGATACACCATGTGCATTGGATAATTTCTTCAATAATTCTTTGACCATATCAATCACTCATTATTTTTTGTATCCTTTCAAGGGCCAGGTTCAGGTTTTCCCGGGAGGTTGCATAGCTGAAACGGGCATACTCCGGTGCATTCACCCCAAATGCTGCACCTGGCACAATAACAATTCCATTTTCGATGAATTTCTGGGTGAGTTCCGGCTTCATCGGAACAAAAGTATAGAACGCACCTTCAGGAACCGGGAAAAGAAATCCCAAATCCGCCAGTCCTTTGCAGATGAGATCCCGTCTCATCCGGTATTCATTGCGCATCATGGTTACCGCACTCTGATCCCCGATGTAAGCTGCGAGTGCAGCATACTGGGAAATTGAGGTAGCACACGCCTGACAATACTGGTGTACTTTCACACACTCTGCAACAATCTCCTCTGGAGCGGCGAGAAATCCCAGTCGCCAGCCGGTCATCGCATAGGTCTTGCTTGTTGCATTAATTGTAACTACGTTCTCCCCAAACAGGGCAGCACTCCAGTGCTGTTTACCGTAGATGAAATGTTCATATACCTCATCGGAAACAACAGTTACACCCGCATCATCGGCATATTCAACAAGTGCCCGGATGGAATCTTTTGGTTCAACTGCTCCTGTGGGATTTGCCGGGGAGTTTAAAACCATAATCCGTGCATTGTCCATCAGCGCCTTAGCCTTCTCCACATCAATGTGAAGGTCTTTTGTGAGCGGCATACTGACCGGGTGCCCGCCTGCCAGGGTAGCAAGAGATGCATACGAGACAAAACCGGGTCCGGGCAGAGTACACGATCCCCTTCATCAACCATTGCCTGCATCACAATATGGAGTGCTTCACTGGCACCGGCAGTTACAATGAGTTGGTCCGGGTGGCATGATAATCCGTTTTCATTTTTCAATTTTGTACAGATTGCATTCCGGAGCTCTGGAATTCCTGTATTGTTCGTGTAACCGGTTTTTCCCTCCAGAATTGCCTTAATCGCTGCATCCTTGATGTGTTGCGGTGTATCAAAATCCGGTTGTCCGAGTCCGAGGTTTATTGAATCCGCACCTGCAGATTCAAATAACCTTCTGATTCCGGATATTTCAATACCTCGTACCCGTTGTGCAAATTTAACCATAATTTTGCCTCCTTATTCGACATTGGTATGACGAATCTTCAGAGCATTTTCATCAGTCTGGGTAATTTCCATCAGCCGGGAGATGACTGCATCGGTAAAGATCATGGACGCTGTCTCAAAGAGTGTTCCCAGCGGTGCGAATGATTTGTGATCTCCAATCATCTGCCGGATTTCAAATTCAACGGCATCATCGCTCACTGCATCACGGTGGTGCTCGATAATTACAATACAGTCTGATATTTTACCGATTCTCGAATCTGCATTTGATGTTATCAGGCAGATTCTCGCCCCGATTTCTTTTCCTGTTTCTGCAATATCAGCGACCGTCTTGGTTCTGCCGGAACCAGAGAACACGACCATGATATCCCCCTTGTTTAAAGACGGGGTGATTGTCTCACCTACAACAAAAGCCTGTAATCCAAGATGCATGAGGCGCATTGCAAAAGCCTTTGCAACCAGGCCAGACCGTCCTGCCCCCATAACGTAGATACGTTTTGCATTGAGCAGTTCCTGGATAAATTTTTCGACTTCATCATCCGATATTATATTGGCCACTGCCCGGATCTTTGATGCCATCAGCCGCATCATATCCTGTACTCTGTGTCTTTCCATGCTTCCCGCACAAAAGATGTAATCACAAAGTAGATGAGAATTTCGTAGTACCTGTTCTGCAATACCGGCCGAATTTTAAATTATTGCATTAAAAAAAGTGAATAGTCAGTTCAAAACTGGTATGATAGATCTTTCCCTGATTACATATCCGATTAAAATTCATTTTCTGATTATTTTTTCCTGTCTGCTATCCACTGAATTGTGTGGTTGATACCGCTCAATGGTACCGGTACGTAATGAGTTTGTTATCTTCAAGCACTGAAACTGCACCATGACCCCCACAGATAAGACATCGCTTTCCTGTGGATAAAAGGGCCCTGTCTGTTTGAAAAGCGAGCTCAAGCAGAGCCCCGCGTTCCTTTTTTGCCAGATCGCTGTCCACATTAACTGAAGTTACAAGAAAAGCAGCAAGTGAACTATAATCTGCACGTTCTTGTGTTAGACTTGAAAAGTTGATTACACTGTCTGCAGCGAACAATAATCCCTCTTTTTGGGAATACAGGTAGATTTGACCATAGGTGTGCCCGCCAAGTCCTTCGAGAACTTCCAGTTCGAGATCCCCGATGCTGACCGTACCAATTACCGGAAAAATTCCCCGCATCGCAATCGCGTTTTTGGAAAAACATTCTATTTTGCCAGTGGAACTAAATTTCGAGAAAAGATTGATCATTTTTGTATAAAACGCTTCGAGAACGGAGTGTTCACTCCGGGATCCATACGCCCGGTTGTTCTTCCTGATGATTGCAAGAGTACCTTCATGCATAGAAACCGGAGCAGTGAAATATCCGGTCAGCTCCGCAATGATCGGCATCTGCATGGGTAACGATGATTCCTGATACCTGGCGATTATCTCCTAAACCACACCTTGAAAACATTGTCATTACGTCATGGTGATAAATGCCATACCCTGTATCGATCAGGATTTTATTATCTCCAGCAGAAATCAAAAAAATATTCCCTCCGCATGGCATCTGGAAGCAAAAAAGTGTGGTATGATCAGTGATTTGAAATTTCTGGATATCTGCATAAAACCGGTCATGTGTTGTTTTTGACATCGTTTGCCCGGTTAAGAGAATACTCTCGAAGACTTTCCGGGGATCATTCCCTCGGTCCATCAGTTCCTGCACGATATGATTTGTATCGGCAAGGAAGGAGAGTAAAAAATTCTCTTCCGATTCCCCTATGAGTTCACGCAAGGCCTGCGCATACCTGACATAAAACACCGTATCATCAAGGTGTTTCCCGGTTGTATCATATTCAAGGATTTCAAGGCGATAGCGTGACTTCAGCTGGTCTAATAACTGGTCAACAACTCGAGCTCTGCTCAAGGTTAAGGCTGACAGTAAGGCGATCTGGATGTCTTCCTTTATCATCAAAATCAATGAATGCGATATTTGCTCCTACAGATGTCGTAAAACTCAGGAACTCATAGAGTGCACCTGGCTGGTGGGGAAGATAAACGCAGATTTTTAAAAAGTTGAGCGGTTTTAACGAAGTCTGGAGGTAGCCTATCTGATGAAGATCCCGGGTAATTTTACCGAATGCGTCTCCAGAAGCTGTTACTTCATAAAACACAGTTGATGGATCAATACGTCGATCATATTGTATACGGTTAATGTTTCCCTCATACTTCTGAATGATCTCTGCAGCTCTGTGAAGTGATCCGGGTGTATTTGGCATATGAGCGATAAAAGAGAATTTCTTCAAAGTTTTCCCCCGATTGTGCTAAAATAATAGAATGTGAATTCCGATATACATTCTGGTAGATATCATTGAAAAAAGTAATTTGCTTTTACCAACAATCCCATGAATTCTCCGATAAAAAAAATTAAATGGTATTGGTTATTTTTTCCTGCATCCGGTTGACCCGGTAAGAACCAGGATACCGGAAAAAATAACCCCTGCAATTACTGTAAGGGGGGAAAGGGGTATCGCCGTTGCAGATGGCTTGGCCGGTTGTGAAAGGACAGGTGAAGGTGAAGTGGTTTCCATGACCGTTTCTGACGGAGTTGAGATCGGGGAGGAAACTGTTGATGTTGAAAAAATACTTACGGGTCGCGTAATGGTAATAGTACTCCTGAGTGTATTTTTCATAGATGGGTTGCTGGCACTCACAAAATATTGTCCTGGCGGCAAATCCCCACGGAACTCATAATTGAAGTTTCCAGCCCCGCTGACTGGAGCAGTATGTGTACGCAAAATTTTTCCATCTGAATCAGCGATATCAATTTTCACGTTTGTTACGCCCATCTCGGCGACACCGCTCAGACTGGATATAATCTCCCGTATTTATGGGAATAAGCTGTGGATTGATATAAAATTCAGGCTTTTTCAAAAAAACTGAAACCGATGCAGTTTGTTCCGGGTTTATAAGATCAAATGCAGTGATGGTGTAGCGGGCTGTTACCAGTTTTTCAATTCCCTTAATATTTGCGCTTGACCACACAAATTTCCATGTACCGTCATTGTTCATCGGGGCATTATTTCCTGAGCCGGGAATACCATCAAGATCATATACCGGAACACCCGGCGCAGGAAGGCCCGGGCCACTGATTTTTAATAATGTGGTATTTCCGACGGTATCCTTCCCATCAAAGATGATTGTGTCTCCAATATAATATCCCCCGGATCCACGATAGGTAATTGTCATAGTCCCCCCTCCTAGTGCAAATACCGGTTGGATGATACAAATCGCTATTATGATCACAACGGTGAAAATAAAATATTTATTAAAACGAAAATTATCCATTTTCCAGCCTCTTGTTAAACAGAATATCCTTATTGCGGTTTAATATTATTGTTACCAGATTGTTAATCAACTACGTTCTGATGAGAGATTTTTTAAAAATTACCCCTTAACGAAACTATATTTATGCTACCGAGCAACTCATGATCAGAGGGAAAATCTGATGACCGATATCGAAATTGCAAAAAAAAAAGGTGAAGATTATTTAAAAACTACGATCTCCACCATCCAGCACTCACTCTCCTATGATGAAACCGCTTATCACCTCCCTATCTCATATGCACTTACCGGAACGGCGGTTCACGACAAGGTATCGGCACTTGACGTATTTACCAGTACCAGCAACAATCCTCTCGTTGCATCGGAATGCATTCTTGCGGAAAAAACAGCCGCCTCTGGCAGGGAACCTGCTCCTTTTACCGGTTTTATCGATGATACCATCCTAAGGAAACTTGGTTATTCCCTTGTTGATGGCAGTATCCTTGGGCTTGCACTTGTTGTCGGAACTCCCCCTGGTTCAGATAGCGCTGCTGCTATCTGCCGCGAATTGCAGGAAAAGTACATGCTCACATTCCTTGCCGGAGACATTGTGCCTTCACTTATCCACGCGGGTGTGAAGGTGGGGCTTGAATATCGTCTTATTCCTCTTGGTTCAATGCCCCTCTATGGAGTTCATTTCGTTGACGTCATTGCCCGTGTTGCGATGATGTTTGGCGGGGTCACTCCTGGAGATATACACCGGCTCCTCGCATATGCTTCGGAACGTGCAAAAGTTATCGTGATTGTATTCCCAGGGCTTTCTGACCAGGAAATTGCATTAGTCGATGGTATGAGAGTTCTGGGCTTCCCCATTCTTTCACTGGGCGATTATACCGGAGGGGAGTGGATCCAGACCCGGACTGATGAGGTTGTACGCCGGGGGATGGAACAAAAAGGAATAAAAGTTCATATTACGGCTATCCCCATCCCGATGGGGTGCTCACCTGCATTTGAGGGAAAAAGCATCCGGAAAGAGGAGATGTTTGTTGAGTTTGGTGGAGGAAGAACACCAGCTTTTGAATTGTTATCAATGCGTACTGCAGATGAAGTAGAGGACGGGAAAGTGACCGTAATCGGACCGGAAATTGATATGATGAAGGAGGGTGGTGCATACCCTCTCGCTATCCTCATCGAAGTAGCCGGGAAGATGATGAAAAAAGATTATGAGCCGGTTCTCGAACGAAGGATACATAACTTTGTCAATTACGGGGAGGGATCCTGGCATGTCGCCCAAAGGGATATCATCTGGGTTCGGATCTCCAAAGAAGTTGTGGCAAAAGGAGTTAAAATCGAACATATAGGAAAACTCCTCTCAAGCAAGTTCCGCATGGATTTTCCCCAGCTGCTGGACGCAGTTTCTGTCACGCTGATTACCGATGAAGAAAAAGTACTGGCTGCCAAAAAGGTTGCAGAGAAAGTGTATGAAGAAAGGGATGCACGTATCAGGGGAATGAAGGATTCGGAAGTGAATACCTATTATTCCTGCACACTCTGCCAGACCTTTGCCCCCAATCATGTCTGTGTTATAACCCCGGAACACCCGGCCCTCTGTGGGGCTATCAGACTGGCTGGATGGCAAAATTGCATATGAAATCGCTCCCTCCGGTGCCAACCAGCCCATTGAGAAGGGTGCGGTTATCAATGCCCTGACCGGGGAATATGAAGGAATCAATAAATTTGTCAAAAAGGCAAGTCATGGGGAGATCGACCGCTGCTCTCTTTACAGCGTAATGGAGTACCCGATGACGTGTTGCGGGTGTTTTGAATGTATATCTCTCATGCTTCCGGAGGTGAACGGGATTATGGTTGTTAACCGTGAATATAAAGGTATCACACCATCGGGAATGACATTCTCAACACTGGCCGGAACTATCGGCGGTGGTGCACAGACACCCGGATTTGCCGGGATTTCTAAGAATTATATCCTCTCTGACCGGTTCTTACAGGGAGATGGGGGTATTGAGCGCCTGGTCTGGATGCCCTCGCAGCTTAAAAGAGGAGCTGAAACTTCAGCTGGTGAAAAAACTTACTGATAAGAATAAAACGGATCTTTTTGAAAAGATCGCCGATGAGACTACCGCAATGACCATCGAAGACCTGATTTCCTTCCTTGACCGCGTGAAACATCCAGCCCTGACCATGAAACCATTGGTGTGAGGCTTTACTATGGGATATGATCTTAACTTTGGATGGACCGGTTCTATTGGCAATGTCATTCTCGGAGCAACCAAGGCAGATGGGGGAACGAGAACTAAATCCTATTGCCTTGGTGGTGGGACTACACTGCCATTTCTTGACAATAACCTGTCCTCTCCAGCACCCCTTATTGCTTTAGAGATCTGTGATAACCCGGAATACTGGTCGCCGATCATCAAAGAATACTGTGGTGATCTGGTGGAGAACGTAAATGAATGGGCTAATACGGCTGAAAGGGTATATGGAGCCGATCTGGTTCGCTTGTACCTGACCAGCACACGGCAGAGGAATTTTTCTGATATTACCTCTGTTGGAAAAACCATCGAAGACGTTCTTTCTGCAACAGGTCTGCCTTTGATTGTTGAGGGAAGCAACGAGCCGAAGATTGACAGTGAGGTCTTCTTAAAGTGCGGTGAGACCGCTGAGGGAGAACGACTGCTCCTTGGAACCGCAGAAGCAGGGAGATACCGGAGCATTGCTGCCGCTGCTCTTGCTTACAACCACTCGCTGATTGCGCAGTCTCCTATCGATGTAAATCTTGCAAAACAACTCAATATCCTGTTGAGGGAGATTGGTGTACAGCGGGATCATATTATGATCGATCCATATACCGGTGCACTCGGTTATGGTTTTGAATATTCATATTCAGCTATGGAACGAATCCGTTTTTCTGCACTGAAAGGCGATACCGATCTTGCCATGCCCATGATCTGTTCTGCTATCGATTCGCTGACAATAAAAGAAGTCAGGGAAGCAGAACCTGCCCTGCAGGACGAGATGGCCATGCAGTGGGAATTTTATACCGGTATTGCCGGAGCCGTTGCAGGTGCCGAGATTATATGCGTCCGCCATCCCAAGACGGTTGGGATGCTCAAAAATGCGTTCGCTGGCATGAAGAACCGATCCAAATCTTTGGAGGTGGAATAGATATGGCACTCAAGGCACTGGATATCTACAAACTCCTCCCAAAAAAGAACTGCAAGGAATGCGGTGATCCCACCTGCCTCACGTTTGCCATGAAACTTGCCGGTGGAAAAGCAGATGTGGAGAACTGTCCTTACCTGGATGAACATGCAAAGGCCGTACTGGGTGCAACCACGAGACCTCCTGTCCAGCTTGTAAAAATCGGTGTAGGGGAACGGTCATTTGCTGTAGGTGAGGAATTTGTGCTTTACCGTCATGACAAGACTTTCTATCATCCGCCGGGCATTCTCTTCAAGGTATATGATACCCAGACTCCTGAAGAGATAGCTGCGGTAACTCTCCGTATAAGGAATGACACATTTACCCGGGTTGGCACCGATCTGCAGTTTAACGGTATCGCGATTGAAAATTCAAGTGGTTCTGCAGAAGCGTTCGAACAAGCCGTTGCTACCGTGGAAGAAAATGCAGATCTCCCCCTGGTGCTGATATCCGATAACATCGAAGCACTCAAAAAGGCACTGGTACTGGTTGGAAGCTACCAGCCGCTGCTCCATGCAGCAACACGTGAAAATATCCGGGAAATGTGTTCACTTGCCAAAAAATACAGTTGTCCCCTTGTAGTTCAGGCCCACGAACTGGATGGACTTATCCATCTCGTCAAATCCTGTGAAACAGAAGGTGTAAAAAAACTGGTCCTGGATCTTTGCCCTCAATCCCTTGGTGATTTTATCGCTTTGTCCACTGCCATACGACAACTCGCTATTACCCGTACAGCCCCGGATCTGGGCTTCCCGGTATTTACTGATGCCACGAAGCACTCCCTGCAGGATGCTGCAATTGCACTGGGGATTGTCAAATATGCTTCAGTCATCGTGACAACCCCTCTTTCTCCTGCATCTAGCAAAGCTGCGCTTACCCTCAGGCAGAATATTTACACTGATCCCCAGAAACCAATCCAGATGAATCCCGGATTATACCGTGTCGGAGATCCGGGAAAAGATGCCCCAGTACTCCTGACGGTGAACTTTTCCCTGACGTTCTTTACCCTTGAAGGCTATCTGGAGGCCACCCGTATTCCCTGTTTCATGCTGATTGTCGACACTGAAGGGCTCTCTGTTCTGACCGCTGTGGCTGCAGGAAAACTTAATGAAACGCTGGTGCGTGACTCGATAAAGAAATTCGATGTAGAAAACGAGGTATCTCATAAAACCCTGATTATTCCGGGATATTCCGCACCCCTTTCAGGCAGGATTGAAGAAGCAACCGGCTGGAAAGTAATGGTTGGCCCCCGTGATGCAGCAGAGATCGGGGAATTCCTGCACGAGGAATGGAAAAAGCACGAATCCTGATCGCCGGCATTTTACCTTTTTCATTTTTTTAATCGTATTCCTGAAAAAAATAATCTGGTTCCTCACCGGAGCATATTTCTTATCTCTCTCCCCAATGCTAGTGTTAAGGATAGATCATTATGCGCACGGTAACATTTCTCCCCAGTTATCGCAAAATTGAGGTCGCACGTGGCAGCACCATACTTGATGCCGCACAGAAAGCTGGCCTGAATATCAATGTAGTCTGCGGTGGACAGGGCAAATGCGGTAAGTGCGTGGTCTATGTTCAATCAGGCAAGGCAGAATTTGACCGCCAGAAATATTCGCGTTTTTTTGACGAGAGTGAACTAAAAAAAGGTGCATGTCTCGCTTGTGAGACCCTGGTGCAAGGTGATCTTCTGGTGTTTGTTCCTGACAGCACCCTCATCCAGGAACAAAAAATCCTCATGGAAGGCAGGGATACCGAGATTGAGTTCCATCCTTCTGTCAGAAAATTTTATGTCGAGCTCCAGCCCCCAACGCTTACAGATCCATCGCCGGATCTGACCCGCCTTCTGTGGGGCATCCAGAAAAGCGGAGGACCGGTTGCAGAAAAGGTCTACGTTCCGCTGGAAGTTCTTCGCGAAATCCCCTCACTTCTCCGTCACAGTGACTGGAAAGTTACCGGAACAATTGCCCTTGTTCCAGGCGGTTACCGTCTTATTGATATCCAGGAAAATGATACATCGAATCGCCTGTTCGGTGCTGCGGTCGATCTCGGCACTACAACTGTTGTTGTCCATCTCTGGGACCTGGTCAGCGGCAAGGTAGTCGCTATAGCATCAAATTATAATAAACAGATAAGCTGCGGTGAAGACATTCTTGCCCGGGTGAATTTTGCCCGGAAAAACGGATTGGGAAAACTCCAGGCACTCGCAGCAGAGAGCATCAATTCTGCATTAACATCAGCTGCAAACACAGCCAGGATCGACCGGGAGGATATTTACGAAATTGTAGTTGCTGGTAATACGGTAATGTCGCATATGCTGCTTGGGATTGATCCTGCCTATATTATCGCGGAGCCCTATGTGCCAGTTGTCCAGAGAGCGCTGTCAGTTGCAGCAGGCAGAATAGGAATTGCTATTAATGAAAACAGCGGGCTTTTCGTCTTCCCGGCAGTGAGCGACTTTATCGGGGGTGATATTATCGCCGATATCCTTGCCTGCGGGATGAACGAACGTGAAGAGATCTCGCTTTTGATCGATATCGGGACCAACTTTGAACTCGTGCTGGGAAATAAAGAATGGATGTTTTCCTGCGCCGGGGCTGCCGGACCGGCACTCGAAGGAGGAGAAGTGCTTTTTGGCATGCGGGCAAATCCTGGTGCGATTGAGAAGGTCACCGTGGATCCTGTCACTCTCGATCCTGTATATGTTACCATCAACAACATCAAACCCCGGGGTATTACCGGTTCCGGTTTAATCGATTTGCTGGCAGAGCTGATCTCGGCATGTGTTATCGACAGGACTGGCCGAATTAATACCAGCATAGAAAATACAAGGATCCGTACCGGTTCGCATTTCCCGGAGTTTGTTGTTGCCTGGGCCCATGAGACAGACATCGGGAAGGATATTGTGGTCACGGAAAATGATATCAAGAACCTCATCATGAGTAAGGCTTCGGTTCATGCTGCATGCGTAACGCTGATGAAAGAAGCGGGTGTGACCCGGCACGAAATCGATACTATCTATGTTGCCGGCGCATTCGGTAATTATCTGGATAAGAAAAATGCCACGATTATCGGGTTGATCCCGGAAATCGAGATTGAGAGGATAAAAAATATCGGAAATGGGGCTGTGACCGGTGCAAATCTCGCGCTTAATAACCGGCGGGAGCGAAAAACGCTTGATCTGATTGCCTCCCGGATTGCCTACATTGAACTCAATGCTGAACCGTCATTTATGGATGAGTATACCTCAAGCACCTTTTTACCCCACACGGATCTGACGTTATTCCCCATGGTCCAGAAACTTTTAGAAACCTGTCGGCTCAGGAAAGGGTGATATCACATGGCAAAGATGATCCCTTCACCGCAATCCCTGGCAACTGGCGTGGGTGCACTCCCCCATGCGGATCCTGTATCAGCATGTAATGATGTTCTGGAAATATTCCCCCGATTCCCGTATGTACCCACCCTCCCTGACCGGGGGCAACTGGAAAGTATTGTCTTTTGTGACTCCGAACAGTTGCCAGGAATGATGATAAAGGAAAGCCGGCTCCTGTTTGACAGTACAACAGACCATACAACGGAGATAGAAAAGGTGTATATGGACTATGTTGAGGGTAATTATTCCCCGTATGCACTTCATAAGGAATATTCATCAGGTTTTATCGAAATGATGTCCCATGACCTTTCCCATGCGATGGTGCTGAAATGCCAGGTAACGGGACCAGTCACCTTTGGTATGCAGGTGGTTGATGCAAACAAGCGCCCTATCTACTACGATTCGCAGCTTGCTGATGTGCTCTCGAAAATGATTGCCCTCAAGGCACGATGGTGCGAGATGGAGATGAGAGCAAGAACGGGTGTTGAAGAAACACTTGTCGTTTTGAACGAGCCTTATCTTGCTTCATTGGGATCATCTGTAGTGCCGATTGATCAGGATACGGTAAGATCGGGATGGGAGGATATATCAGCACTGATCGAAGGCGGGCTGGGTATCCACTGCTGCTCAAATACTGATTGGGATTTCGTATTGTCTCTTAAGCCTTCGGTTGTCTCTATTGATGCATACGCAACAGCAAAGGAGTTTTTATTATACGCGGATTCGCTTGTTGACTACATGGAACGGGGTGGAGTCGTAGCATGGGGCATTGTTCCGGCAGAGTATAAAATCTTTGCTTCAGAGACTCCTGATACTCTTTATCAGAGATATCTTTCTATCAGAACCCAGTCTTGTACACGCATGCCGGAGCACCTTTTTGATGCACAGTCCCTTATCACACCCAGCTGTGGCATACGGTTCGCTGACTGTAACGGGGCCCTTGCTATTATGAAAACTGCAGCTCAGATCTCACAACGCATCAGGCACACAGGAAACGGAGTATGACCGTCTGTCAGGATTAATGAGGAGACTTTTCATGACACCCCACCCCTTTATCATCGCGCTATCAGGAAAAGGAGGGACCGGCAAGACGACGATAAGTTCCCTGATTATCCGTTCGTTCATTGATCTGGGGGAAACACCTGTTCTTGCGGTTGATGCCGACCCGAATGCCAACCTCCACGAAGCGCTTGGTGTACCAGTTCATGAAACTCTGGGAAACATGCGGGAAGAGGCCTTTACCCGTCATATCCCTCCTGGCATGAACCGGCATGACTACGTGAGGTTCCGGTTCCGCCAGGCTCTTGTAGAATACAAGGGGTTTGATCTTATAGCAATGGGCCGTCCGGAAGGTAGTGGATGCTATTGTTTTGCCAACGATTTGTTGTCAGAATGCATACTTCAGCTTGAACGTGACTACCGTTTTATTGTGATCGATACAGAGGCTGGCATGGAGCACATCAGCAGGGGAACCATCGGAAAACCTGATATGCTGATTATTGTCAGCGACCCCGGTGCACGGGGATTGCGTACGATTGCCCGTATACGGGAGATCGCAACTCAGCTCGGACTTGAAAAGGAAAAAATTTTTATTGTTTTCAACAGGTTCAAATCAGGCACAGCACCCGTTGATATCGGCAATGATATGCCGGTTGCACTCATTCCTGATGATCCGCAGGTCGAGGCTGCGGACCTTGCGGCATCACCGGTTTCACAGATCCCGGCTGATAGTCCGGCCCGGGTTGCCGTACTGGATCTTACTCAGAAAATCATTAAATATGCAAAGAAAAAGAACGAAACGCCGCAATAATGTCGTGAAAGTCAGAATTTGTTTTCATGGTCTATCGTTTTACGACAACCACTATTCAAAAAGAAAAAAATTCTCCCGGAAGATGGATATCACGTATTTTCATTTACTGTGTATAAAAATCCTTTTAATAATTTGTCTTGTTTTTATCAGCACGCTTCTTAAATAAACACTGCCACAGCAATTGTCGTCGTCCAGAGGCCGTTTTTGTCACCTTCAGCGGACTGGCATGTATTCTGGGTTTTGATAATTTTTCCGCTGGCCTTGTAGGTTTGTTCGCGTTCTGACCAGGCTGCATTTACATCAAATTCGATACCAAGGGTTGTGGCAAGCATAGTGGCTGCAAGGTCCTCTGCATATTCTCCGGTCTTTTTTTCAGTCTCTCCGAAAGCATGATGCTCGGACAGGTACCCGTATTCTTCAGAATCGCTGGGAAGGGCAAGGCCTATTGCGGCTGAAACGAGACGGTTTGGTTCATTGGTCTCGTTTCTTGCCATTACACAAAAAGTTATGCCGCCCGGTTTGAGGCATTTCAATCCTTCTGATTTTGATATCTGTTTACATTTTGGGGGAAAGATGCTCGAAACATATACAAGATTGCACTTTTCTACACCAGCCTTTCTCAATGCAAGTTCAAAAGATGCAAGACGGTCTTTATGAACACCTACCCCCTTGGTGAAAAAGATCCCGGTGGGAACATACATAGCTTTTATTGTATTTTTTCTTTCTTTAAGTTTTGGTCAAAATTGATGGAAAAATAAAAATACACAGAATTAATGCTGGATATACGCGAATCGCGCCCGTTATTAAGTTTTTTTGGAATTTTCAATCACTATACATAAATTTTTTCGTTTTCTCTTAAAAATTTTTGGAGAATTTCAGGTAGTTCTGCCATTGTGTCAATGATAAAATCGGCAAGTATACCGGAGCGGTCACCAGAAAAACGGTCCCCATACCGGGCATACACCGTCCGGATGCCCAGATGACGGCAGGGCTCGATATCTCTTCTCGGACTGTCACCGATCAGCACTGCATCAGAGGGACTGGTCTTCAACATCCTGAGCGCAAACAGGAATGGTTCATGTGCCGGTTTTTTCACTTTTACCAAATCGTAAGAGACAATACAGCAGAAGAATGGAAGCAACCCTGTTTTTTCCAGACGTAATGTTGCATCACCGAAAAGTGCATCGGTCACTATTCCCATCGGGTAACCTTGTGCATAGAGAAATTGGAGTGTTTCTGTCACACCCTCGTAGGGTGTAATATGCTGGAGTTTTACCGTCTCATATACCTCACAGGCTTCACGGAAAATAATCTCATCCGGAATATTTCGTTCGTTCATGTACTGGCGGATATTTTCATGGGATTCGAATCCGTGAGCGGGTGATAAAAAATACGAGAACAGTTCCTCTCCGTTATCCTGGCCCAGATGTTCCACTACGGCCTGGCATGCCGCAATCTGGGCTTTGACAAGGTCAAAGAGTGTATTGTCCATGTCAAAGAGAAGTGTCTTTACCGTGCTCTTGTGATTTTTTATAGAATTCCACTTTGTGTCCACGACATACTATTCTCCCGAATCATCAAGATTGTAATGGTGGGGGCATATTCATGCTACAAGTGGTTGAATTCCGATAAGGAATGCCCGGTTCAGTTCAACAATATAGTCTGTTCAATTCCTGTTTCATGAAACACGAGGTAATCCCCATGACAGATTTTTCATTCCGGTGCTGGTGATCTTTTTTTGAATTTTTATCTGGTAATCGCAAATTTCCATCAGCATTATCCCCGCACTTGACTATCAAAAAAGGTGTTATTCATAAAAACGATGATGACTCTATATTAAAAACACAAATCAAAGGTTTAACCACAAAGGCTGAACATAGAACATAATACAAGGTTGCCTGTCATGGACGATATTTATCTAATTGAGATCCGTCTCGCATTGACAAAATGGCGGGTTGGGAAGACAATTTCTCTTGTTGGGCGGTTATTTTCATTGGAAAGTTATATTGAGAGGCATCCGCATGTTACCCTGTTTGGACCCCTTACTCTGAATGAAGGAGTCAGTCCGGCGCAGCTTATTGATACCATCGGAATGGTAACAGCAGGCTATGATCCTGTCCTTTTCACCATTGAAGGGTGGGAAATGCGTGAAGGGATGCACGGGAGTGTAATTGCATTCCCTGTCAAACCCTCAGAGCTCTTAAAAAAACTCACATCTTCGATAGCAGAGAGTCTCTCTTCACTGGTGCAAAGCCAAAATATATGGGATTGCCATCCTGAAAGCAAATGGTTTCATGTAACTGTAGCCAATCGTATGGATCTCAAGACGGCAGGAACTGTTTTTTCAGCACTCACCGGTCAGCCTCCGGATGCGAATCAACGAGGAATCCTTCAGGGATTAATAGACCTCCTGCGACGCGTGTTTCTCTGGAGAAAAGGGCAGGAAGTCCGTCCGGTTACTCTTGATGAACACGGACTCAGGCTTACCCTCATGAAAGGGGAATCAATCTTTGCTGAGTATGATTTTCTGGAGAAGCGGTGGATTTCCGGTGATTACAGTCATAGCAGCAAATCCTGGCAGAATGCGCTCGCGCTTTTCCGGCAGAAATCAGGATTTGAACGATCAGACCCAATTCCATCGAACCCGGAAGATATTTTCCTGATTTCTGATTTGCATCTCGGCCATGCGAATATCATCCGCTATTGTTCGCGCCCGTTTCTCGTTTCCGATGTCGGGGAAATGGATCACGTACTGATAAAAAACTGGAACTACACAATTTCCCCGGCGAACAGTGTGTATTATCTTGGAGATTTACGGTACGGAAAGGATGCATTGCCCTCATTCCAGTACAGGAAAAAACTCAAAGGTCATATCACCTTTATCGGAGGGAATCATGATGACGCCGAACTGGTGCCTGTCCCCTCAGTTACACTCGAATACGGAGGCTTCCGTTTTCTGCTGGTTCACGATCCTGCTGATGCAAAACCAGAATTTGATGGCTGGATCATCCATGGTCATCACCATAACAATGATCTCCGTCAGTACCCGTTCATTAATTTTGAACATCGACGGATTAATGTAAGTGCAGAAGTAGTCGGGTACATTCCGGTAAGTCTGACCCATATCTGCGCTCTTATAAATGAGCACATGTCAAGCGGAAATATAACTCCTGTGCTTCTGAACTATCCCTATGTAGCAGAATGAAGGATCTGTTTACGCCTTTTTTCGTTCAAAACTTTTATACAGACCAAGTGTGTAATTCCACGATAGAAGAGGTGAGGTACGATGTTGTTCGAACGGATTGTTTCTGAGGGAATTTCCCATAATTCCTATTTTATCGGATCGGGTGGAAAAGCGGCGGTGATCGATCCGCGTCGGGACTGTGAAATATATCTGGAAATAGCCCGAGAGAATGAGCTGGTCATTACGCACATTTTTGAAACCCACCGGAACGAGGATTATACTATTGGATCGAGGGAACTTGAGGAACGGTCCGGGAGCTGAGATTTTTCATGGCGAAAAGATGGCGTTTTCCTATGGAAAGCCGGTAAAAGAAGGGGATACGTTTATTCTGGGTTCGCTCGTATTGTCAGTCCTGGAGACGCCGGGGCATACAGAAGAGAGCATTTCCCTTGTTCTGCGGGATACTGAGGTGAGTGATCAGCCATATATGGTTTTTTCCGGCGATACGCTCTTTGCCGGCGATATTGCCCGGACTGATTTTTTCGGACAGGAACGCAAAGCCGAAATGGCTGGAAAAATCTATGACAGCATTGTCAACAAAATCCTGCCGCTGGGTGAGGGGGTGATCCTCTGTCCTGCTCATGGAGCAGGGTCTGTCTGTGGCGGTGAAATTGCTGATCACCCGTTTACAACTATCGGTTATGAAAAAAACACAAACTCCCTCCTGATCGAAGGCCGCGAACCTTTCATCCTGCAGCGGGTAACTGAATCTCCCTATCTCCCTCCCTATTTCCGGCAGATGGAAAAATACAACAAGGAAGGCGCTCCTATCCTGCACCATATACCTGACCTGACACCACTCTCCATTCATGAAATCAACAATTTCAGAAAATCCGGATGCCAGATTCTAGATATCCGTTCACCCACCAGTTTTGGAGCAGGACATATTCCGGGCAGCATCTCCATCTGGCGTGAAGGTCTTCCCGCATTCATGGGATGGTTCCTTGACTACCAGAGGCCGATAATCATCATCGATGACTTCAATCTGGAGCTTGACCTTGTTCTTCGACATTTTATACGGTTGGGTTATGATTCTATTGCCGGTATGCTCTCCGGAGGATTTCCGGCCTGGACAAAAGCAGCCCAGGAAATTGGCATTGTGGCAACATGCTCAGTCCAGCAATTAAAAGAGCGTCTTGATGAAGAGAAACCTTTCATTCTTGATGTACGGGATATAAAAAACTGGAATGCTGTTGGTCATATCCGCGGCGCCCACCACATCTATATCGGCGAACTTCCTCAACATCTTGACGAAATCCCAAAAAATGAACCTGTTGTGGTCTATTGCGATGCAGGTTATAAAGGGAGCCTTGCAGCAAGCATTCTGGCAATCCATCAGTTCCATGGGGTAACTAACGTTCTCGGGGGAATGACGGCATGGAAACGGGCAGGTTTCCGTGTGGAGAAATAATTAATAAAGTATATCAGGTAATGCCGGGAAAACCATTGGTGTGAGTCTATGGAAATTTTGAAAATACCGCGAATGGAAAAACAGGAATATGATCGGCTCATTGAAAAAGGGTATGTCTGCCGCATCGCCTTCCAGGGCGAGAAATATCCCTATATTGCACCATTCCTGTATGTTTTTGATGGATCATTTCTCTATTTCCTCTCTACGAAATATGGTAAAAAAATAGAATATTTCCGAAAAAGTCCTCATGTTTCAGTCGAAATTGAAAAATACACAAAAGATCTGTCATCATACATGTTCGTGACCCTCCAGGGCTACCTTGAGGAAGTCTCCGACTCTATCGAGAAAAAAATTATCAGGGAAAAGTTCGTCAATTTGATTGTTGAGAGAAACCTTTCATGCAATATCCTTGCCGCACTTGGGCATTCTCCCCTGGATCCCCCGGCCGCGATTGCGCAGGAAGAACGTTCACTGGTCTGGAAACTTGTCGGGGTTAAGGATCTCATTGCTCTGAAAAATCTCTAATCTTTTTGCCCGGCTGATTCTTTTATCTCAAATATTTTGTTTGATGTTCCCGGCTCACCACAAGGGAGATGACCCTGCTCTCCTGTGTTAAGTAATGGTTCTGTCATACATATTTTTTATATTATTATATGTGGGTGTTCCCAGGTTGGTGCGGTGAAATAATTATTCTGGGATCAGATTATTGTCGACGGGGTAACAATGCCGGTTATTTGAGTTATTTTTCTGAATTTAAACCTTCCAGCAATTCCAGCATTCGCTCCGGTTTTGTGGTTGGAATGGCACAGGTATGACCGGTACAGATGTATAAAGTTGCCTTACCTCCGACTGCATTCAGATTGCAGGTGAAAGGTGCAATTTTATTGAGCAGGTTATCAGGTTCATCACCTGATGGCCGGAAGAGAACCATGACGTGAGGAAGATAGTGATCGCCCAGTGCTTTGATTATTGCCCTTGTATCGTCTGCCTCTTTTTCGCCGGCAATAACGATGTCATGAATGGGTCCGATGGCAGTATCGAGAGCACACAGGTACCATGTATGAGCGGATGGTGATTGTAGCACCATCGGTGCAAAGAAACGTGAAAGTTCTGACGCCCGCTCTTCTGTTTGCGTATTGCCCGTAAGATGAGCGAGGCGTACCAGGTTTTCAAAAGCAACTGAATTGCAGGAGGGGATGGCTCCGTCATAAAACTCCTTTTTGCGTATCAGCAGGACCTCGGCATCGTCCGGTGTTGTGAAAAACCCCCCTTTCACATCGTCCCAGAAATGCGTAAGGAACCAGGTGTTCAGCTCAAGCGCCGATTCGAGATACGAAGGCTCAAATGTGGATTCATAGAGCTCGATCAATGCCTTGATTATGAACGCATAATCATCAGCAAATGCCGGAATTGCAGGTTCACCATCACGATACCGGTGCAGGAGCCCGCCGTTTGAATTATGCATATGGGTTAAAATAAAATCCATAGTCTTTCGTGCAGCTGCAAGGTAACTCTCGTTCCTGAATGTCCGTGCAGCCTTTGCAAGCGCTGATATAAAAAGACCATTCCAGTCTGTAAGGATTTTATCATCCATTGAAGGACGGGAGCGCTGTGCCCGTGCGGTAAAGAGCCTCGCCCTGATAGATTCGAGCAGGAGTTCAAAATTGGTTTCTGATATGCCATACCGTGATGCCAACCCGGTCTGTAATGGTGTCCGGTAGAGAATATTCTGCCCTGATCCGGTTCCTGTGTCGTGATAATTCCCAGATTGTGTTATATTAAATATGCGTGTGGCATGAATTGCATCAGCCTTACCAAGGATCTTCTCCATTTCACGTGATGTCCAGAGATAATACGAGCCTTCACCCCCTGAGCTGTCTGCATCTTCTGCTGAATAGAAAGCACCATCCGGTGATATCAGGTCACGGAGGGTATAGGTAATGATCTCCTCAGCAATTTTTTGGTATCCGGAGTCATTCGTTGCCTGATATGCTTCTGTATATGCCATGATCAGGAGCGCCTGATCATAGAGCATCTTTTCAAAATGTGGCACACGCCATTGCGCATCTGTTGAATATCGGTGAAATCCCCCTCCTACCTGATCAAAGATACCCCCAAGTCGCATCTCACGGAGTGTCTTTTCCGCCATCTTCAGCGCCCGCATGTTGCCGGTACGCTTCCAGAACCTTAACAGGAAGAGGATGTTGTGCGGAGTCGGGAATTTCGGTGCACGACCAAATCCCCCATACTCTGCATCAAACCGCAGTACCAGTTCTTCATATCCCCGATTGAGCAGGGAAATATCAGGAATACCTGTTGTCTGGGATCCCTGTTCCGCACGGAGAGCGACGATAATTTCATCCGCAGCTGCAACAAGGTCTTTTTGCCGTTCCCGCCAGGATCTCGCGATTCTGGGAATCAGTTCACTAAGCCCGGTCATACCAAACCGGCTTTCTTTGGGAATGTACGTGCCGGCAAAGAACGGCTTTTTTTCCGGTGTCAGGATAACGGTGAGAGGCCACCCTCCTTGTCCGGTCATCATCTGGCATACTGACATGTAGATACTGTCAATGTCCGGGCGTTCCTCGCGATCCACCTTGATACAGATAAAATCCTTGTTCAATAATGCAGCAACATCAGAGTCTTCAAAAGATTCATGTGCCATCACATGACACCAGTGGCAAGTGGAATACCCGATGGAAAGAAAGACTGGTTTGCCCTCGTTCACTGCTCGCGTGAATGCCTCTGTTCCCCACGGATACCAGTCAACAGGGTTTTTTGCGTGTTGAAGAAGGTAAGGGCTCTTTTCATGGATCGGCCGGTTATACTGCACTCCATCGGCACCAGGTGATTGAACTGGCAAATGTTTCTCCAGTGTCATACCAGTCCATAGGTATTCAGGAATAATGAGGCTTTCAGAAGCAGACCGGTTACCTGTGGTGTAATTATGTGTGCGCTTTATTTGTACGCCGGTTCCAAAGAGAATAGGTACCTCCAATCATGGACCTGAATATCGCACCATTTCTGACCGTCATTGTTATGGGAATTGTGGTGATACTTATTTCCCGGGCACTGGGTATTCTCTGGGCACAGGCGGTCCCTCTGAAAATTTTGTATTCTGTAATCCGCGCTCCCGGTGTAATTGCACACGAATGCAGTCATATTCTCGGTTGCCTCCTTACCGGTGCAAAAGTAAAAAAAGTAGTATTTTTTTCAGAAGAAGGTGGTTCTGTCACGTATACTTCGTCAAAAATTCCCTATCTTGGCGATGTTGTGATTAACACGGCACCCTTTTTCTGCCTGCCTCTCGTGCTGGCGGGATGCACATGGGTGTTTTCGCAGTATCTTGGGTGCGTATTTCCACCCCTGCCTATGGGAGTTGATTCAGCGGATGCTCTTTTTGGACTTTGTACAGGCATCATCGGAATGTTTACCCAGAATCTTATTGTCAGGTTCAATCCCTGGTTCCTCCTCTACCTTTACGTGACGCTCACGCTTGTACTGTCCCTGGCCCCAAGTACACAGGACATCAAAAATGCAGCAATAGGGATCAGTATCATTACCTTTACGGGTATACTGATTCTCTGGAGTTCTATACCACCGGCTATTACCCTTCTCGAGGGAATCACCCGTTTTATCGGGATTGGTTTTACCTTAGGTCTCATGTTTGGAATTATAGCGCTGGTAATCTCATCTCCACTCATAGTCTGGTACGTTCATAAGCACTTCTGATTCATTCCGGGCATGGCTATAAGATCGGTATTAATTGATCCGGAATGTAAATTTTCTGCATACATGACACACGAGTCTCCCATAAACCTTTCCGGGGATAGTGAAACTGGTATCCGTCTCACACCCGTAATGCGACAGTATCGGGAGATCAAGGAGAAGCACCCCGATACCATCCTGTTTTTCCGCATCGGTGACTTTTATGAAACATTTGAAAGCGATGCTGAGCTTATTTCACGGGAACTGGAGATTGTCCTTACCTCGCGCTCAAAAAGCGGGGATACGAAGATTCCCTTGGCCGGTGTGCCCTATCATGCTGCCGATGGTTATATAGCCAAACTTGTTGGTAAGGGCTACAAGGTTGCTGTTGTTGAACAGGTTGGCGACCCAAAAAAGACCAAAGGAATCGTGAAACGCGAGTTGGTACGGGTGATTACCCCAGGGACGGTTATTGACTCGAGCATGCTTTCCTCATCGGCCTCATCCAGTCTGCTCGCACTCTGCCCTGATATGAAAAACCGCCAATGGGGAATAGCACTTCTCGATATATCGACCGGGGAATTTTTTGTCACAGTAGCAGATCACGATACCGGTTCCTTCAATATTCTTTCTGAAATTGCGCGCTACCGCCCGGCAGAATGTATTCTTCCCGTTAATGTTCCTGACGAGATGAAGCAACGGGTCCGTGACCAGGGTGTCGTTGTTACCTGTTTAAACGAGCGGGATTTCTCCGAACATCAGGCTCGGCATACTCTTCTGGAACACTTTCAGGTTGCATCACTCGCCGGCTATGGATGTGATGGATTTCCCGCGGCAATTGGTGCAGCAGGGGCAGCGCTTGCCTACGCCAAAGAGACGCAGCGCTCTTCCCTGACCCATATCAGCAGTTTTTCTTTGCGTTCATCTGATCAGTGTCTGATGCTGGATTCAATTACTCTCCGCAATCTTGAAGTTAAAGACAGTATCCGGCACGAAGCAAAAGGACCAACCCTCCTATCTTGTCTGGACCTGACAAAAACCTCCATGGGAAGCCGGATGCTGACCCGTCGACTTTCCCGTCCTGTTACCGATATTCCTGAAATTAACAAACGGCTGGATGCGATCGATTTTTTTATTCAGCATACACCTGTGCGACTTACTATCAGGACACTTCTTTCACGATTTACCGATATTGAGCGAATCGCGGCACGGATTGCATATGGCAATGCCGGCCCACGGGACCTTTTCGCGCTTGCGGAATCACTCGTATCAATCCCGGAGATGAAAAATTTATTTCAGGATTGTGGCATCACCGGCATCCCGGATCATATCATCAGCGCTCTGGAGGATCTCCATGATTTGCCCGATAGTATAAGCCTTATTCGTGGTGCAATTGTTGATGATCCACCTGCTGTTGCCCGTAACGGCGGAGTAATCAGGCAGGGACATTCAAAAGAACTCGATACACTCAAAGGTGTTCTGCACTCAGGAAAGGACTGGATTTTAGAACTCCAGCAAAGAGAGCGTGAAAAGACCGGCATTAAATCTCTCAAGATTGGATATAACAGGATCTTTGGCTATTATATTGATATAACCAAATCAAATCTCCATCTTGTCCCATCTCATTACCAGCGTCGTCAGACAACTGCAACCGGTGAGCGCTATACACTCCCCGAACTCAAGGAAAAAGAGACCCTTATTACCAATGCCGATGAGCGTATCCTGGCACTTGAGCGGGAACTCTACATGGAGCTTGTTGAAAGTCTCCGTAAAGTCATTCCTGGTATCCAGGCAATTGCCCGTGGAATTGCAGTTCTGGATGTCTCCGCCTCACTGGCAGAAATTGCGCAGACCTGCAATTACGTCCGCCCGCAGTTGAATACCACCGATGCGATTATTATCCGTGATGGACGACATCCGGTTGTCGAACAGGGTGTTTTTGGAGCGTTTGTACCAAATGATACTGACCTTTCCGGTTCCGAAACACAGGTTATGATCATCACTGGAGCGAATATGGCAGGAAAGTCCACGTACATGAGAGCAGTGGCCCTCATCTGTATAATGGCACAGGCAGGCAGTTTTGTTCCGGCCCAGTCCGCGAGCATCGGTATTCTTGATCGCATATTCACCCGTGTTGGTGCGTTTGATGATCTCGCCAGCGGACAGAGTACGTTTTTTGTGGAGATGCTCGAGCTTGCAAACATTCTCAATAATGCGACCTCAAGAAGTCTCGTAATCCTTGATGAGATCGGCAGGGGGACCAGTACGGTAGACGGGTGCTCGATTGCAAAGGCAGTGCTCGAATATCTGCACGGGCGGTCAGGTGCCGGGCCAAAGACACTATTTGCCACTCACTTCCATGAACTTGTTGAGGTGGAAGCTGTTTTAAAAAGGGTGAAAAATTATCATTTTGCCGTTAAAGAGACAAAAAATGAGGTTATATTCCTTCGAAAGCTCATACCTGGTGCCACTGACAAGAGTTATGGGATTCATGTTGCACGGCTCGCTGGTATCCCAAAAAAAGTGACCGAGCGTGCCGATACTATCCTCACCGAGACTATGAACCGCGATGTCCCTACCGGCACCCGCCCCCAGCGTTACACCCAGATTCTTTTATTTGATAATGACAGTACAACCAACCCTCCTGTACAGCACCCGGTACTTGACGAACTTGCCGGTATTAACCCGGATGAGATGACTCCCCTCCAGGCCCTTGCAAAGATTTCAGAGTTACACCATATGCTGGATAATAAGAGGAAATCATCATGAATGTCGGGAATACTGTTTCGGGCATCCGCATCCTTGACCAGGCGACCGTCAATAAGATCGCTGCCGGTGAAGTAGTTGAACGCCCTGCTTCGGTTGTGAAGGAGCTTGTGGAAAATGCGATTGATGCCGGGGCCCATTCAGTCCGGATTGATATATCATCATCAGAAGATGGGATTGACACTGTCCGGGTCTCTGATGACGGGTGTGGTATGTCTCCGGCCGATGCACTACTTGCATTCACACCTCACGCAACGAGCAAGATAGCCGGAATCGAAGATCTTAATCATATCCACACACTTGGTTTCCGTGGAGAAGCTCTTGCCAGTATTGCCGCAGTGTCCCGGGTCACGATGATTACACGACTTCGGGGATCAGGTGTTTCCGGGACAACGGTTATTGTTGAAGGAGGAAAAATACTTAAGATTGCAGATATCGGGGCACCGGAAGGCACCAGTATCCTCGTAGAAGATCTTTTCTTTAACACGCCGGCACGAAAAAAGTTCCAGAAAAGTAAAAATACGGAAATTGCACATATCCATGCAATTCTGGAAGGCATCTGCCTTGCCAATCCGGATATCTCATTTCATCTGTTCTTCAACCGGCGCGAGCAGCTGGTGACCGATCGAACGACCCTTCTTCTGGACACTATTGCCCGTATCTATGGCAGTGATGTAGTAAAAGACCTCATACCGGTAAATCTGTCGCTTCCGTTCATGAAGATTTCCGGGTATATATCACGTCCCTCGCTCGCCCGAAAGGACGCATCGCGGATAGTAATAGCAGTCAATCAACGGTATGTATCATCAGCCATGATCGCCGCGGCTATCAAAGAGGGGTATGGTACACTGCTCTCAAAAGACCTGTTTCCCGTTGCGTTCCTTTCCCTTGAGATAGATACCGGGCTTGTCGACGTAAATGTTCACCCTGCAAAAAAACAGGTAAGATTCTCCCGGGAAAAAGAGATAGTCCGGGCAGTACGTGAAGCAATGAACATGGCATTATTCAGTCATGACCTGATCCCCGGTATTGTGCACCCCTCACAATTTCGAACCGGTGAACCCTGTAAGGAAACCATTGCTGAACCTGGTATGCACTATATTTTTTCCGATATAGTACCAGAAGGAATCAGGGAAACACATTCAGGTACTCTGGTAACTGACCGGCAATTGCGACAGACAGAACTCATGACCGGTATTATGGCGGCTGACGTAAAACTGCCGGCAATGGAGGTTATCGGGCAATTCGGTGGGATTTACATCCTTGCAACAACGGATACCGGTGAGCTGATCCTTATTGACCAGCACGCTATTCATGAACGTATCCTTTACGAGCAGGTTACCGCGCGAACAGAGGGGCTTCATTGTTCACAGGAACTTATCGTCCCGTTACTCCTGCACCGGACCCTTAAGGAAGCATCTATTCTCCGCGATCTTATACCCTCACTTGCACAGGAAGGCTTTGTTCTGGAGGAATTCGGCAAAGATACATTCCTGGTCCGGGCAATCCCGGTGGTTCTGGGCAAACTTGAGGAAACAACCGTGATCGATGAAATGGTGTGTGATCTTGTCAGTGATGCTGCGGTGCGCGCAGTAGATAACCGTGAAAGAATTGCCCGGATTATTGCCTGCCGTGGTGCGATAAAAGCAGGAACCGTCTGTTCCCGTGAGCAGTGCCAGCGCCTGGTACAGCAGATCAGGTATGCAAAAAATCCATTCACCTGTCCGCACGGGAGACCGACAATGATCAGGTTCAGCCGTGCTGATCTTGACACCATGTTTAAGCGCACCTGAATAGGGTCACTTTACCTGATATTCAACCACTCATTTTCAATTTTTCATTTATCAATATCTGAATGATTATGTGCAGTTGCAATTAATCTTAACATTACAATCCAGAATTTTTACCGGGCATCTCTCTATGAAAAAATTCGATCAGGTAACATTCGGTCATGTTGGGCTACAATATTCAGCTGATGGCAGTTCCAGCCCGGGAATAATGGAGTTCCAGCAGATGGTACTGTCGCATTATGGTCTGTATGGACGGAACCTGGAATGGCGAAACACCACAAATCCTTATCATATTCTTGTGTCAGAGATTATGCTCCAGCAGACACAGGTAGAACGCGTCAGTAAAAAATTTCCGGAGTTTATTTGTGCTTTTCCGGATTTTCCATCACTGGCGACCGCCACGTTAACACATGTGCTCGCTGTCTGGCAGGGTTTGGGTTATAACCGGCGGGCCATCGCATTACAGAAGTGTGCTATCCTGGTTATGAATGAATATTACGGCATGCTTCCGGCTGATGTTGATACCCTTGCTACATTTCCCGGGATAGGCAGGGCGACTGCATCATCCATTGCAGCATTTACATTTAACCGGCCTGTCGTTTTTATTGAGACCAATATCCGCAGGGTCTTTATTCACTTTTTCTTTAATGAGACCGGGAACGTAAGTGATGCAGATATTTTCCCTCTCATAAAAAAAGCATTATACCATGAAAATCCCCGCGTGTGGTATTGGGCTCTGATGGACCTTGGATCAGCCTTAAAAAAGACAGTCCCCAACCCGAACCGGCGTAGTAAACACTATACAAAACAAGCACCGTTTGAAGGATCGGACCGGAAAATTCGTGGTACACTCCTGAAAATACTGCTGAAAAATCAGTTCCTTGAAGAAGAAGAGATACTTCGTTGTGTTGAAGAGGATCCTATCAGGGTACGAAGGATTCTGAGGTACTCTTGAATCAGAAGGTTTTATCGAACCCAGGGATAATGGATTTGTTCTGGGTAAATGATTCATTGAATGTTTTAACTGAAAAAAAGATGGTAATTAAATATCATTACAATTTTACTTGAATATATTAAATAAATACATTATATTTTTTAAAAATTTTATGTTATTTTCTCTTACTTTTTTTTTTAAAAATAAAAATAATTTAATCTACATTCCTTGAAAAGTTTTCTTTCCCAAAAAACGATCTTTCAAGATGAACTGCCAAAAGAAATGGATCTATGGCTTAGTCATCATCTATTCTGATAAGGTACTGCCATTTGAACATTTGCAGGAGAAAGATATCATCTGGCTAACTCAACCTCTGCCCAGTATTGTTTCAATGATCTCGAAATCCATTGTGCAATATCACATGAATCAAGACCAGTATCCGTGGCAAGTTTATGGGAAATACAGGGAATGAGATCTTTGTTCCCGGAAACAGAACGAATAAAAATCTCTTCACCGGTAATATCTGATAATGCCTGTTGGAGAAATTGATTGAAGCTGGATACTGGTTTTACTTCCGGAGGAGCTGGATATCGTATCATTTTCACAAATATATGATTTTTATTATATATAAATTATGGCTTTTTAAGAAAATCAATTATTGTGCTTCAAAAAGTAAAAACTACCAATTTGTGTATTATTACCCAAAAAATGGTCTATCAAATTGAACTGAAAAAAATTGTAAGGAAACACACATGAGAATCCGTTAAAAAAACCTGATCGGAGATCAATACCTTCATCATTTTTCATTTCTTGGTTTTTCGATTCTTTCCCTGTTGACATGTCTTGCGATTGCCATATAACCGAAGAGATCACCTTCTTCTGTATTTATCGCAGAAATATTTGCCTCAACAGGTAACTGTCCCGGATGATGAAAGAATCATGAATGGCACGGTTTTATTGCCCCTCTTTTTGACCTCCATGAGAGAGTCCAGAGCCAGTTTTCGGAATTCCGGCGCGATATAGAGCGCGATACTCTTTCCTGCCAGATCGCTGCACTTGCTGCATTTACCGCGCTGACCAGCGCATCATTTACCCATAAACATTTACCCGATCGATCGAGAATTGCTATATAATCCTGTGCCATCTTCAGGGCATTGGACAGGCAGAGTTGCTTAACACTGCCATTTCTCTTTATTGTTACATGATCATGCAACACGGGGTAACCAGCATCAGGAATTGATATCTCCTCCCCGGTTTCTGGCATGTGTTCCGTTATTGCATTCTGCAATAATTGATAACGTTCCTTTACCTGTGAAATATCGCGGATAACCTCAACTGCTCCCATTCTTCTGCCATCATTGTCAATGAGTGGAGAAGCCTTAGCCCATACGTATGAACCCCTGCCGGAATAGAGTGCTGGCAGATAACTTTCTGTGACAAGCGAGCTACCTTCCCTGGTTATTGGAGGATCATGTTTTCCAATTTCATCATCAGCTGCATCGATAAGATTAATCAGATCAATGAAGATCGAGCATGAAGAGATATTCTTTGGAAACACTTGCTCAAACTCTTCAGATCCGAAAATTTCATTTTTAGTGATCCCTGTCATCAGTTCCATTGCACCATTCCATGCTATAACCTGGTGATCCTTACTGACAACAAATGTCGGATCTGGTAAACACTCGATAAGATCAACAAGTTCATGCCGGAATCTATGAGTTTGTGGGGAGATCTGTTTTTTAGTGGTAACATCCTCGACAATTCCATTGATAAATTCAACTTTTCCCGCCAGGTCAAACTTTGCAAGTGCCGTGACACGGACACATATCGGGGTTCCATCTGCCCGGATCATAGATATCTGTCTGTTCTGCACAAATCCAAACCGCTTAAGATCCTCAAGGAGTTTTTTTCTTCCATCCGGCTCGGTGAAGATATCGGCTACAGCAATTTTTTGGAGTGTATCAAAAGAGGGGAATCCAAATATTTTCACGAGCGAGGAATTCCCCCACACAAACCTGCCCCTGGGATCACCTGTACTCCGGTAAATACCTATATTCATATTTTCAACATGCACGCGATATTTTTCCTCACTCTCTCGGAGGCGGTCTTCTGATTTTTTCAACGAGATGTCCCGGGCGATGGTGGATGCACCAATAACAGTACCCGTCTCATCAGTTATGGGAGATATGATAACTTCGACATCAATGACCTTGCCATCCTTACGTACCTGCAGTGTTTCAAGGTTTACCGGAGACTCCCCATTTTTAATTCGGGTGAAAACCTCTGCTATTTCACCATGTCGTTCCTGCGGAACAATCATACTGATATTCCGACCGATTATCTCGTCTTTGCTATATCCGTAAAGTCGCTCTGCCGCCTGGTTCCAGCTGGTGATAGTACCATCCGTTTTTTTGCTTATGATAGCATCCGGGGATGTCTCTACAATCGAGAAAAGAAGTTTTCGAACCTGTTCAGTCTGCTTGTTGATCGGTGATATCCTCATAAACCACACATTGTTTATTACCCGAGAGTGTGACCGGGCGAAAAACAATCTCACGGTCGACACCATTTTTACACCGTACTGTGAATGTTTCTGGTCTTTGCTGGGTGGAAACTGATGTTTCAAGATCTGATTTCCACGTAGCAATGACTTTTTTTCGGTATGCCGGATCCGGAAATGCCAAAAAGAACCATTCTTTTCCGGTTTTGAAGTCATTCAGATCATACCCGAAAATGTCGATAAATTTCTGATTTATAAACTCATATCTGCCATCCGGATGAATAAGGGCTATGGGAACAGGTGCGTATTTTGCGACACTGATGAAGATCTCCTGGCTTTCTTTGAGAGAATCTTCAGCAATCTTGCGCTGAAGCGCAATCGATGCTGCCCGGGCATAGGTCTCGATAAGTTGTATATCCCGAATCGCTGCGCCATTGAGAAGTACTATCGTTGCACTCCCAAGAAGTTTACCCCGGCGAACAAATCCTATCCCATAGATATCATCAATTTTGATCGATTGCTCAATCTGGTCACAGGTTTCCTTTGGAATCTTCCTAAAAAGAAGATTATAAAGTGAATAATGCACCTTGTGCAATAGTCCGGTACTGAGAGTATGTAAAGATTCAGGATCAAGGGGGTAGTCAATTTCTCTCAGGTCCTGACCAAGATATCGGCTGCAGACAGCACGGTATTCATCCCCTAAACAGGATCGGCATTTGAGCATACCCGTATCTTCGTTAAATGAAGTTACACTGATCATTGCATCACCAACCAGCAATTTCAAGTCGGTAGCAATTTTTTCAAAAATATCGGTTTCGGGAGATAGTTCAATAAATTCCTGCAGTTTTTGAGAGAAAAATTCCATCTGCCTGACATGATGCTGTATTTTTTCCGCTGCAACATGACGCTCACTGCTATTCCGGAAAACCCCTTCAACTCCGAGTAATGAACCTGCCTCATCATAATACAGGCGACTGTTGGTTGAAACATGGAGGGGACTGCCATCCCTGCATTTTAAGATAACTTCATAATCACTGACCGAACCATCCCGGTAGACTGTATCGAGAAATTCTTTTCGTCGTTGGGGCTCAAAATAGAATTTTTCAGCGATATTGTATCCGATGCAGTCATCAAGGGAATTATATCCGAGCAGACTTGCCCAGCTCGGGTTTGCCATAATAAGATTTCCTCTTGTATCGGAACGGTAAAAAACATCCTGGATATTTTCGATCATGCTCCGGTACAGTTTTTCACTTTCTTTTAAGGTCTCTTCAGAATTCCGTCGCAGTAGTGCGATAGATGCCTGCCGGATATAAGCTTCGATAAGGTCTTCATGCTCGATTATTTCCCCCTTCCGGAGCATTATCACGACACTTGCTAAAATGATTCCCTGAGAAACAAGTCCCATGGCATAAATATCGCCGATATTCAATACCTCTTCAATTTTCGCACAAATCTCTTCGGGGACATTCTTATGCAGGGTAATAAAAAGATTTCCGGGAACTTTATTGAGTTTTCGGCTTATTACGGCCATTCTTTCCTTTTGTAATTGGTCAGGATCGGGAAGTTTCACGGTCTTGCCGATCACCTCTTCGCCAAAAAAGTTCCTAAAAACATCCCGTTCTTCGTCCCCGAGTACGCACTTCGTGATCGCAAAATTGGTCACGGGGTCAACCGAATTTATCACTACAATAGCATTTGGAAGAAGATCCCTGACTCCGTGGCAGATAGTACCTGTAAATATCGGCATCAAGGGGGAGTTCGAGGAATTCATTGGATTTTTGTGATAGGAACTCGATTTCTGCAATGTATTGTCTGATTTTATCCTCTGCCGCTTTTTGTTCGGTAATATCCCTGCCCACTCCCTGGTATTCGACAATCGTCCCGTGATCGTCAAAAGAGCTCTGTTCGTCCACTGTGTCCATCGGATATAGCCTGATGAATCAAGTACACGATGTTCAGCAGTCAGTACCGGTGTCTGTTTACTCAGTGATTGAATGTTCTGGAGCAGTCCGTTCTGGTCTTCATTTGGGATCATGAAAAAGAGCGATCTGCCAAGCAATTCAGTCCGATCCTTCTGAAAATATCTGCACACGGAATCATTCACGTATGTGAGTGACCCGTCAGGAAGGAACCGTGTGATAAGTTCGGTCTGATCTTCAATGATGCCCCGGTACCTGGCTTCACTTGCCTTCAGCGCTTCATCCGTATGTCGGCGGTGAAGGACGATAGATGCCTGCCTGATATATGTCTCGATAAGTGGTGAATTGAGGAGGACTTCGCCTTTCCGGAGTGAAAACGTTGCTACACCAAAAAGTATGCCATGCCTGATAAGTCCTATGCCATAATACCGTTCCCCGAGGTTGAGGGTTTCTTTGATATGGTCGCAGATATCTTCGGGAATCTGCTGGAAAAAGAAGTTGTAGAGACTCTCTTCACTGTGGAAAATCTTTCCTTCCCGGATTGTGTTAAGTGCAAACGTCCGGAGTGATGCAGGTACAGAATTTAACTTAAACTGGAATCCCTCGTATTCACAGGATAAACAGGATGAAATAATCTGGCGATCCGTGTCTGGAAAAAAAGATCTGACCGTAAAAGTCTCAGAGAGCGGATCGTATGAATTTACATTGATCACAGCACTGGGAAGCAATTCAGTAAGACCCCGGGCGACAGCTTCAAAAATATCTGCGTCGGAAGAAATCTCAACAAACTCCTGCGCTTTCCGGGAGAGAAATTCCAGATCCCGTACATACTGGTTAATCCTCGTTGCAGCTTCACGCTTTTCTGTATTGTCTCTCCCCACACCCTGGTATTCGACGGGTTTTTTTTGGGCATCAAACAGGCCCCTCACGGTCCACAGGTTCCACCGGCTCTGCCCTCCTAAAGTATGGATCCTGCATTCAAATGTTACAACTGGATTTTCTGTGTCCAGTGAGAGGATAGACTGACGTACTGATGCGATATCCTGGCTTTCAATATCAGGTATATGTGGTCCTACAAGGAGCTCCTCTTTATTCTTTCCGAGATATCGGGCGTATGCATCATTAACAAAAACGAGCGTCCCATCAGGAAGGAATCGTGTGATAAACTCGGTCTGGTCCTCTACGATACCTCGGTATTTGGCTTCGTTGAGCTCCAGCATCTTCTGATACGTGACCTGAGGTGTTATATCTTCGATGATGATAGTAATCCCATGGCTCCCGTCTTCAAATGCAGTTTGTAACTGTTTTGTCTTGTAATAGTGTTTCTTTCCTTCAAAGGTGCATTCAAACTCGAGTACCTGATCATGGGCAGGATTTGTATCTTTGGAGTGTTGTATTACAGGAATTGCTCTGATGAATGGATGATCTATGTTTCTGATGTTCCTTCCTGTTAGTGCTTCTCTCTTCTCTTTTATCTTGACGAGCAAAGGTTCATTAACCTGTATGATTTTTTGGGAACTGTCAAGAATAATGAGCATATCAGAAGAGAATTCGAGCATTGAGGTGACGGGAACCCGCTGTGAGAGAAAGTATACTTTTGAGGCCCCGATAACCTGCATATCCACTTGCCCGGAAATAAGAAGGATATCAAGATATTTTGCAACCAGATTCCTGTTCATCTCGAGTTTGGAAGCGAGATCTGAGATAGTCATACCCCTTGGATGCCACTTAAGGATCTGTTTGAGTTTCTCCACTCTCTCCTGATCGAAGACAGGCATACCTTAAAAAATAAATTCATTTTAATATTTATATCTATCTTTTTAAGTTAATAATAATCATTATATTTTTCATCGCCAGAAATAACATAGAAATTAAAAAAAAATAGTTAATAATTTTAGCTTATTTATTATAATAAATTTACATATCAATGTAATGAAAACCCGCCAGATTTACTGGTATTATTTTTAAAATCAGATACCAAGAGTTTTAGTTTTTACTACTGAAGTAAAAACAGATAATCTAAAAAAATGCAGGGATTATTACATCAGAACAGAAGCGATTGATGTCCTGAGTTACCATATAACGGCCCAGAATATTTTCTCTCCAGAGATGATACCGGCCCTGCTCATTGTCCCGCCCCTCCACCCATAATATGAAATCTTTCCTACCAGACTTCGGGGAAGGCCATGTTGGTGTAAAGGTCTTCCAGCCGTGCTTTGTGACCACTTTCCATGTTTGCAAGCTGGTTGAACAGGAACTTCTGCTCTGTGTCAGTTGAGAGGCTTGCAGCTGTGTATACATCTGCATGGCTTCAAGTTCCTTTTTAATTGAAACAACAATGCCGTCGAGCGGTTTCAAATCGGAGGTCAGTGGTGGACTCGGGAGTGCGTTCACAACCTTGTAGTCTTTTTTTGCTTCAAAGCGCATCTTTGTTACATCTTTGGTGAGCATTCCCTGCAGGAATTCCCGGTGCTGTTTCTCCTCACCGGCAAGTTCCGTAAAAATCTTTTTCAATGCCGGATCTTTGGCCTTTTCAGATACGGTACGGTAAAAGGTAAATGCCTCGACTTCCCTGTCGATGGCGGTTGAAATGATCTTTTTTGCATCATCAGCATTCATTGTTTTTTCATCTCCTTCATGTTAATTCAAATAATTATTACAGGTTATCCAAAACCCCCCTCAGGGTTTGCGTTTTTGCACTCACAAAGAGTGCAAAAAATTAATTGATATAAGTTGATTTACCCAGTTTGGGTTCAAATGCAGCGTCTCCCTCAACACGGATCGCATGTGAGAAGAGTGCCATGGGAATTTCTGCCGGGCAGAGTTCCTCGCACTGGCCACAGTTGATACATGAATCTGAGATATGTGCAAACCGTCTCATATGGAACATCGAGTTCGGGGGGAGTTCGCCTGGTTTGACCATAATTGAGTTCTTTATCAGTGCATCGGCAGCAGTGAAACAGACCGGACAGTTCTCAATGCATGAGTAACACTTCATGCACCTGGATGTCTCTTTGTTTATCGTATCCCACAGGTTTGCCCCCAGTGCCTGAGAAATCTTTCTTCCTCCACTTTTCACCGAGTTTAAACATCGCGCCTTCGACTTTGCCCCGAATCTCAAGACCCTTGGGGTTTGCCGGCTCAGTTACCAGAATACCTTTTGTCACAGCACCGCTGACAATGTTTGCTCCTTTATCGCTGCAGACTTCAACAAAGGTTGCCTTGCCAGCCTTGTCGCCGATGACACCCCAGTTACCGCAGGCAAGATCTGCCTGGCGGGGGATTTTATATTTGCAGCGGCGGCAGTTGGACCTGCGCCCGTAACCTGCTTCTTCAAGTTCATCAATCGAAATGCCTTTGTGTCCGCCTTCGGTACTCGATGATGAACTGGCCCTTGTCGATCTCTTCCTTGTGCACCTTATCCGGGTCAACCCCGAATTTATCGGCAATCATCTTGCGTGCCTTGACCGGGCTGACCGATCCACCGCAGTTGACACCGATCATGACAATGTTGTCAAGGTTGATCTGCTTGCGCTTGGCAAGCTCGATGAAACCCATCACATCGCAACCTTTGACGGTGACACCGATTTTCTGGTTCTTGGCACCGTCAAGGTATTTCTTGACCAGTTTTGGGAGCAGGAGCGTTCCGCAGTGGAGAGAGCCGGCAGTCTGGGCAAGGTCCTTGGGATCCGTGATGAGTATTGGCTGGGCATCGTACAGATCTGCACCTTTCCTGATCGCCAGCACTGCATCGACCGCCTTTGATTCGAGTGCATGCTTCCAGAGTGCGGTGACAGCACCTCCGAGTTCAGCTTTCTTCTGGATATCTGCGTCATTGGTCCATGCGTAGAGCATATCGCCTTTCTTTGCCATGTTACTTCGCCTCCGCAATCTTCTCTATCCGCACAGCACAGGCCTTGAACTCCGGAATACTTGCAACAGGGTCGAGTGCGTTGTTGGTCAGTATGTTTGCTGCGCATTCCCCGTAGTGGAATGGTATGAAGACCACACCTTTCTTGATATTTTTCGTGACCCGTGCACCGATCTTGATCTCTCCCCTGCGGGTGATTGCCTTGACCATCTCCTTGTCCTTGATGCCCAGGGCTTTTGCATCCTCCGGGTTGATCTCTACCCAGCCGGTTGGTTCTTCGCGCTCGAGGCTCTCTGAACGGCGGGTCATGGTACCGGTGTGCCACTGCCAGATGCAGCGACCAGTGGTCATGATCAGCGGGTAGTCCTTGTCCGGAACTTCAGCCGGGTATTTGAACTCGATGGGAGTCAGGATGCCCAGCCCGTCCGGGTGGGTGAACTTCTCCTTGTGCAGGATAGGTGTACCGGGGTGCTCTTTCGTCGGGCAGGGCCAGTGGAGTGCTTCGGGTTTCTCTAACCGGACGTAGTCCATGCCACCGTAGGATGGGGTGACCTTTGCCACTTCGGTGAAGATCTCCTCTGCACTCTTGAACGGGAACTGTTTCTCGTAGCCCATTGCCGCTCCGAGTTCACAGATGATCTGCCAGTCGGCCTTTGCCTGTCCGGGCGGATCCTGTGCCTTTCTCCATTTCTGGACGCGGCGTTCGGTGGAGGTCTGGGTGCCGTCCTTTTCGGCAAAGCAGGCTGCCGGTAAGACAACGTGGGCGAGTTGTGCCGTCTCGTTCATGAAGATATCCTGCACGACCAGGAACTCAACATTCTTTAATCCCTTCTCTACGTGGTGGAGGTCCGGGTCGGAGAGCATCGGGTTCTCACCCATGATATAGACGCACTTGACCTTGCCGGGTTCGTCTGCAAGAACATTGATTAACTTGGTTACGGGCAAACCGACTTTACCTTCAGCAATATCACAGCCCCATGCATCAATCATCTTCTGGCGCATCGCGGGGACCAGGACTGACTGGTAACCGGAGTACACGTTCGCAAGGGCTCCCATGTCGCAGGCACCCTGCACGTTGTTCTGGCCTCGCAGTGCACAGACACCGCCACCGCGTTTCCCGAGGTGACCGGTGATCATCTGGAGGTTTGCTACCGATTTGACGTTGTCGACACCAGTGGTGTGCTGGGTGATACCCATGGAGTACAGGACATTGCTGGACTCTGCCTTTGCAATCCACTCCGCGGTGGTGGCAATATCCTTGGCCGGAATCTTGGTGATCTTGGAGACATTCTCAAGCGAGTATGTATCCTTCATCACAACTTCCTTGAGTTTGTCGTAATCCTTGGTCCGCTTTGCAATGAACTCCTTGTTCTCCCAGCCGTTCTTGATGATATACTGCATGATACCGTTCAGGAGCGCAACATCAGTACCGGAGTCAAAGGGCATATAGAGATCCGCAAGCCTTGCAGTTGGCGTAAACCGTGGATCTGCGCATATGACTTTGGCACCACGCTTCTTGGCGAGCATGATCTGCCTGCCAATCAGCGGGTGCTGTTCAACGGTGTTGGACCCAAGAACAAAGATGCATTTTGACTCACCGATATCTTCAATCGAGTTGGTCATTGCACCGGACCCAAACGCGCCGGCAAGACCGACGACCGTGGATGCGTGGCAGAGACGGGCGCAGTGGTCAACATTGGGGGTCTTTAACACTGCACGGGCGAACTTCTGCATCAGGTAGTTCTCTTCGTTGGAGACACGGGCTGATGACAGACATGCCATCTCTTCTCCCTTGTATGACTTGAACTTGGAGACGATGAGCTTGTAAGCCTCATCCCAGCTGGCCTCGACAAATTTTCCATCCTTCTTGATAAGGGGTGTTGTCAGCCGGTCAGGGCTGTTCACAAATTCCCAGGCATAATTTCCCTTGGGCAGAGCTTGCCCTCATTTACCGGGGAACGGTGAAACGGTGCGACGCCGACAACCTTCTTGTCTTTGACAACAAGGTTGAAGCTCGCAACCGGTCCCGCAATAGGGACATGTAGTTGGTACGTAGTTCATTTCCATAAGATTACCTCTTACAATTGCGAATCAGAACAAGTAACATTAAATTTTGTGATTTAACTGTGAAAAAAGATAAACTTAGCGAGAACTTTTTTTTAAAATATATTTACCCCAATCTGTAAATTCAGTATATTGGATTACCATCACAATTGATACGTTAGGATATTTACCCTCAACGCATTACGTAAATTTGAAAAGGAACCTATTTTATAGGATTTCAGATATATTTTTCAGATTGCTTGCTCTTAAAAGGAAAAGATTTAAACATAGCCCCCGAATCGCAATTCCATCCATTTGCATGGCAAACCATGATGCAAACTTCTGTGCGGATCCACAAAGCAATTATATTGTGCAAATTAATATAAATTTAAAAAAATTATTCAGGATCAGTCACGAAAATCCAAGGGGATGATCTCGTGGCATGGAGGTTAAAAATGGAATTATATAGAGAACACCGCATATTGGGTGAAGCAGAATATCTTGTCAGGCAGGCACAGGACCGGGCAATGGCCGGCGATCACAACTCAGCAATTAACTTTCTTATGAAAGCAATCGACAGGAATCCCAGATATTCTGAGGCATATACACTCCTGGGTAACTGCCAGGATTGCCTTGATAAAAATGATGATGCGATTGCATCCTATAACAAAGCACTTCAGATTGATCCCGGCGATGCAGATGCATGGTTCAATAAAGGCATGATTCTGAAAAAACTGGGTAAGACCGAAGAGGCAACGCAGTGTGTTGAGAAGTCAATCGATCTTTACTGTGGCAGGTAAAGGGATATCCCGACCTATCAACCACACTTTCGACAAACAGCACCATAAAAAATATGTGGACGGGGATCAGAAAACACTCATCTCTCATATCGTATAAATTACCCCGTCATTTCTGCATTTTGGAAATATCAACCTGTAAATCAGATCAACGGCTTCCCGTTTCCTATGCTTATTTCCTCATACTTATTGCAGATTTTTATTCTCCTATGGAAAAGATAAACATATTTCTTACAGATATTCAGTTCTCCTACCAATGCATTGATATGCCGTTTCAGCTATAGAACCGATCAGGAGTGCTACCCTATGCCTGACCTGAAATCCATTCCCGATGAAGTGAAATGGCGACTTGCTGCAAAGCTGGCCGCTCTTCTGCCTGCACTCTATGATAGTGCATACCGGGATGTTGTAGGAAAGAAATACGATGAGATCGAGCAGGAGATCTGGATGGAGATCTCCTGTATGGCGCTTGACATTGTCCGCGATCTTTCACTCCCCACGAGTAACGCGAGCGAGCTTGCCGAAAGCCTGCGGATAGTGATGGGAATCCTCTTTGGTCCAAATTACAAATCTGAAACCCTTGAAATCTCACAAGGAGATGCAGTAATTCTTGTCAAACGTTGCCCGCTGCCTGAGAGTAGTCCTGATAGTGGATCAGGTGACCTCGCTACCTTCCACAAGTGCATGGCACTAACCCTGACTGCCGTCCCGCAGCTGAACAAAAGCTATTCTGCACGTTTTGTCAGGACTATGTGTACTGGCGACCGTCAGTGCGAAATTAAAATTGAAGAAGTAAAACAACCAGAGAAAGATGAATGCAGGAAAAAATAATTGGCGTTTTTCCTCAGGGCATATAGTGTTATTTAAGGTAGTAACCGATCACGACCAATAACAGTCCCAGATAAAACATACTATTGAAATACTGAGATATACCCGGAAGAACAGAATCAAAGGATTTTAAGTAAGGGATGAAGAGCATAATCAAACCGATAATTAACGATATGATACTGAACTGCCTTTTTGTTGCTTTATCCATGAATACACACTCTTTCATGAAGTATCGAATCCGACAGGAAAAAAGCTTGTTGTTATATGCGTGATTTCCCTGGAACATGAGTAAATCAGAAATTCCCGATAATGAGGGAATAAAGTGCCTCTGTTGGTTGAGGAGGCGAACGAATATCCTTAATAAGGATCCGTTCATCAGGATACCCGAGATTTTCGCAAAGCGCAATCTTCAGAGGATCAGAAAGTGCTGAGAGATCAGCGTAAAGGTCCTGAACATTAAACTTTGGATCGGCCAGAAGGAAAACGATCTTCCCCCGTTTTACTTCCTCAACAGTGTCCTGTATGCCTTTTTTATGACCTTTGCCATGTGCAACAACTACAGACACCCGTGAAACCGGGATGTGCAGCCGGGCTGTTGCAACCTGGAGTGAAGATATTCCGGGAATTACCTCGCCGTGAAGATATCCTAATCCGGCAAGCATGGGATCTCCGGTGGATAGAATAACGGTGTGTTCCGGAAGTTTGTTCAGATTTTTGAAATCATCGATAGTTTTTGTAACACATTCACTAGGAATGTACGATCGTGCCAGTTCGATTGCACGATCTGATCCGTAAATAATCGAAGCCTTGGAAATCTCACGGATTGCCTGTTCCGTGAGCATTCCTGGTCCACACCCAACTCCAATAACCTTCATGGGCTTTCTCCGATAACTGACCCCTCACGGTTCACGAGTACTACCTTCACCAGTGGGTGATCTTTTTTGAATTCCCTGAGGCTCTGATCTCATAATCTGGTGAAAAGCAGGTGATGCTGCAAATTCCTCGACCGTGAAATATCCCGTCCTGTCAAGGATGTGAGGGTTGATATGCCGTAGTATCAGTGCCGGGAGTCCAAAAAGAATCACATCCCCCTGAGCTGCATCGAGTGCTTCTTTGATTTTTCCACCAACAAGAACGATATCGTGATCGGGATACAGGAGGCGTGCGTACCTAGAGCCCGATTCGACCTGTAGTGAGTAATGCATTGCGGGATAGGGAAATGCGCTGGCGCATTGAATCTTGCAGATGATCATCCCATGGTTCAACCAGACCGGTTGTACCCAGGATGGATACTCCCCCCTCAATACCTACACGGGAATTGAGGGTTCTTTTCGCAATATCGGCTCCTTTTGGGATATGGAGTGTAACCTGCGCACCCGAGAGTCCCTGCTGATCGATTGCTTCCTGGATTGCTATGAGTATGTATTCCAGCGGAGCAGGTGTTATTGCAGGATTTCCTTTCCGGAAACGGGGCGTATCGCGTGAAAACCTTCCGATACCTTCACCAGGAATAAAGCGGATCTCACCTTCCATAGGTAATGCTTCTGCAATGAATTCCATTCCTGCGGTAACATCATCCGGATAATCTCCGGGAAATTTTTTTGATGAGGCTTTTCCGGCAAATCCGATAACCGGAACATCCACGGTAAGTCCGCAGGGAATTTTAATCCGGACCGATGTGACAAGTCCCGAGAGTGAAAGAATTGCGGCTTTGCATGCGGCAGCAGCAGTTGTTCCTGTGGTATACCCTCGACGGACAACCGTGCCTGACGCAGTAAGGACTGCCAGACCCTTCTCCACAAGTGGGAGAAGATCCGGGGATGAACACTTCTTTACCCATGCTGGGGGATAATCAAAACCGGTGACCGGGTCTATCATCAGTAGTGCCTTCAATAAATATCGTGATGCACTCGTTTATAGCTGCAACTGCGACAGGTGTACCGCCCCGTGTCCCTTCAGTGGAGATAGAGGGTAAATCTGTTGTGCGCAGCAGTTTCTTTGACTCAGCCGCGTTAACAAATCCCACCGGAACCCCGATGATGATGGCAGGGCGAATCCCCGTTTTGACCATTTCACACAGGGACAGGAGGGCTGATGGTGCATTGCCGATTACGACAATCGATCCGGTAAGTTTTTCCCTGATGGCAATTAATCCGGCTGAACTCCGAGTAATACCGCGTTCCTGAGCGATCCCTGCACCGAAATCAAGTGCACACAGCACTTCGCTTGTATGCCCTTTTTTCTGGATGCCCACCTGAACCATGCGAATATCGGTAATAATGGGAGCACTATTCCGAAGTGCTGCAAGGGCTGCAGGGATCGGATCATTGGAGAACCGCATGAGTTCAGCCATGCCAAAATCACCGACAGCGACAGAGCATCGCTGTCGTACACGGTCTTCAATATGTGCATTGCCAATTATCGATCGTGCGAGCGTTCGCGACTTTTTCGAGATTTCATAGGCTTCTTTGGTTTCAGCACCAGGATCAATATACGTATTTATGATGGTATCCCCGTGGTGTAATAATTCCTTTGACATCTTCACCCATCCTCCATATCCTGCTCTCCTTTCCGCCGATAATTACTGTGGTATGCATATCTATAGTGTTCTCTACAGTTTCCACATCGGCAAGCGTTGTTATAACCACTTCTTCCTCATCGCGCAACGCATTCCTGACAATTGCTATCGGTGTTTCTGCGCCAAGAAACCTGCGTGCATGTTCGATGGCCAGCGCAAAATTGTGTGGTCTTCCCCGGCTTTTCGGGTTATAAGAGTACGACCGGTATACCGACAGAAAAGACCGCGTCAAGCCTCTGTTCAATTACCTCAAGGGGGGTCAGAAGATCGGATAAACTGATGACCGCGAAATCACCAGACAGTGGTGAACCAGTCTCTTGAGGCGGCAGCATTTGCGGCAGTGACCCCCGGAATCACCTCAACATCGATATGTGCGCCGGAGTGCTCAAGGACTTCAAGGACAATGCTTGCCATACCATAGACACCGGCGTCCCCCCGGACACAATGGCGACAGTGTGGGATTGGGCAAGTTCGATAGCCTTTTTTGCCCGCTCTACTTCCTTTCCCATCGAGCTCCGGATTACGTTTTTACCGGTGAGCAGCGGTTCAAGTGGATCAAGGTAAATGGCATTGCCAATCACATACTCGGAGCCGGCGATTACCTTGAGTGCCCGGGCGGTCATGTACTCCCTGCGTCCGGGCCCAAGCCCGATAATAGCAAGTCTTCCCTGTGGCTCAATGTGCGATAGCAACCGTGACCCTCCCGTAAACCTTCTTTCCCATAACGAGTTGTTTTTTCTTTGCAACGGCAAGTGCACAAGGCTCCGCAACGCCAAGGAGCCCGATCTTTGTTGCCCGGGAGGGTGTAATCCCTCTTTGTGCGTTTATTGTTTCATCGTCAATGAATATTAAATTGCCAGACAGGGCAGAGATCGCTTCAGAAAGTCCTGTTTCACCACTTTTTTTCTGCGTGGTTGCGTAGATAAATACATCATTTTCTGCAACCCCCGACTCTGCCAGCCCTTTCCTTATGGCATCCAGCACTTCGTTCGATCTGACACCTTTGCGACAGCCAATACCGATAGTGAACTCGCCTTTCTTTACGAGTATTGATACATCAGGACCCGCAATGACGATTCCAGGACCATTCACGGCATAAACCTGAACATCTGCATCGAGCATGGCAGCATTAACCTGCCGGGTTGATTCCCGGTTAACGATATCACACCCACTACGTTGTGCAATCAACTCCACTGAATCCCTGCCGGTTGCTTCGGTAGCTGTTGTAATAACCGGCTTTATACCCAGTGCAGACAATTCTTTGGCAAGTTCATTTGCGCCATGGTGACCGCCAAGAAGCGGGATGGCATAGGCTATATCAGGACTCACGACAACGACTGCCGGATCATTCCATTTATCATGAATCAGCGGCGCAATCTTGCGTACAACAATTCCCATCGACATGAGGGCAACAATCCGTCGCGTGTGCGGAAAAACCTCTAAAAAAATATCAGCAGTATATTCCCGGACATCAGCGCCAAGAAAATCCGCGATTCTTTCAGCTTCGCCCAGAAACCGGGAAAGTGCGATGACTGTAGTATCGGTCATGAGTAGAGATATGACCTCGTGTATCCTTTCCTGTGAGGATCCACAACACCGCCAATCACGAGAAGTGCCGTGTGGTTTATCCCTTCTTCCATAAGCTTTCTGGCAATGTCAGATACTGTTCCACGGACAATTTTCTGATCAGGCCATGAGGCATGATAAACGACCGCTGCCGGTGTATCCCCGGGACAGGAAAGTTTTTTGGTGATCTCGTCCAGTTTCTCGGTACCGAGAAAAACGACCATGGTAGCTCCGATTGCGGAGAGCTCTCTTATCTGATCATGATCAAGCGTTTTTCCAGCCGGTCGCGTTACTATCAGGCTTTCGGAGATGCCACGAAGCGTAAGCTGGGTACTTAATGCGGCCGCTGCTGCAAAGAGTGATGAAACCCCGGGAACGATCTCAACAGCGATCTCCCGCCTTTCCAGTTCCTCGATCTGTTCGATCATAGCTCCATAAAGAGAGGGGTCACCGGAATGAAGCCTGACTACTGTTTTTCCTGACTTGGCCGGTTCCTCCATTGCCTCGATAAGCCTCTTCCAGTTTCATACCCCAGCTGTCAAGCTTGATTGGGGCACCGGAATGTGCGATAAGCTCAGGATTGACCAGTGATCCCGCATAGATAAGCACATCTGCATTCCGGAGAAGCGATAGTCCCTTGACGGTAATTAATTCAGGATCTCCGGGACCAGCTCCCACAAACCAGACCTTTGCCACCATGATTAGCGCCTCGCATACATGACGCTTAAGTAATCGCTTTTTTCCGGGAGCTCTTCGTTGCGAAATACTTTCATATCCGGAAAATACATCCGCTCTACCAGGACAAACTCACGGTAGCCTTCTCTGCGGAGTTCGTCAGCTTTTTCTTTGGGACGCCGGACTTTGAGAATGATCCGTGAGTCAGGAACGAGTCCGTCCGATACGATAAATCCATCATTGAGCGAGATACCGGCAGCGGCCGCAAACGCAGTGATTGAGTCTGATTCCCGGCTCTGTCCGGTATTGTATTGAAGGATACTTTTCTGACAGGATACTGCATAACCGGGAGAATGTGGAGAAAAAATTCGGATCCCCAAGAATACCAAAAACCGCAAGACCTTCCTTTGCTGCAGGGGCAATTCTGTCAGCATTGTCTTCAAGACATCTCCGTATCCGTGTTTCGTCATCCGTCATCGGGAAGTTCAGTACCGACCGCATCACGATATGGAGCGACGAGGTCCTCGGCAATTCTTCCCGGTACAAATACCATATCTGCTTCCTTAAGAAGGCGTACAGCCCGCAGGGTGAGAAGTTCAGGATTTCCCGGACCGAGTCCAAGACCGATCAGCATGCTGTTCCCTTCCCAACGATCACGTACACCGGGTCGATCGGTTTAAACATGATACTTCCTGCAATCTCGTGCGATCGGGCTACCTGTACCTGTACAACTTCACAAAATATGCCGAGTTTTTGCAGGGTTTCAACTGCCTGTGCCAGAGTGCTCAGGAGCACTGCATTTATCACAATTGTTCTCCTCACTTTTTTTGCAAGGACCGGAAGTATCCAGGCAAGTTGTTGTGTTCCACCAACGAATGCGCAATCGAAGACCCGGTCAGATTCAAGGAACTCAGCTGCATCGGTACAATGAAATTCAATGTTGAGAAGAGTGGTATTTTGTGCGGATTCCCGTGCGATTTTTATTGCTTCGGGTCTTTTATCGATAGAAAAGATTTTTTTGGCCTGTTGAGCAGCAGCGATTGAAATTTTACCGGTACCGCATCCGATTTCGAGCACCGTATCAGTATTGCGGAGTCCAAGCTTGAACAGTGAGACTGCCATAATTTCATCCTGGGTTGGTCCACCTTCAAGTTTTGTCCCGGACATCTTCTCAATTTTTGTTGTGTTAAGGTATTAATCCTTGTTTTACCCGAGATAAAATACCTGAAATTCAGAAATTTTAACAATATTACACAATACATCGATCCCTGTATCTTGAATTTTTTTAAGAAATTCTATGAAGTTCGAGATTATTGGTGACAATCTGCAATAGATAAGAATCGAATGGGTACCCAGAGAGGGATTTTTGCAGAAGCTGGATGCATAATGAAAAAGGGGAGGACTCCTGGCGGGGAGCCAGTATAATGTTTAGGAAAGGAAGACAGGAAACAGCCTGTAGTTCATATCAGAACAAATTCGTTGAGAATTTTTTGTTTGTAATGAAAAATAGTGAAAAGATTCCGGTTATTTTTCCTCTTCCGGCACCTTGCCTCCAAGTGCCCGGACTATTTCATGTGCTGAATCCAATTCGCCAGCAGGTATGGGAACAACGATATCAAATGGCTGGATGATGTAGAGCCCGACAAGCTGCGTGAATGAAAAGATGAGTGCAGGGTTTTTCTTCGTAGTCGCTTTTTGAAGAATAACTTCGTTCATGTTCATCATAAAGGACTGGAATGGATAGACTGCTCCTTCGTATATAATCCCGTTCTGGGCAATATAAGCTTCAGGATGTGATGCGAGTGCATTTTTCAGCTGGATTTTTGGAGCAACCCTTGAAACAACGAACAGTAACACAGCAACGGCAAAAAGAATTATGCCGGTTTCAAGCCCTCCCTCTTCAATAAATAGCAAAAAGAAGATTGCCACCGCTGCCAGCATTCCCCCGATAAGGATGAACAAAGCCTGATTCCGTTCCTTATACTCGGCAAATTCCCGATATGCGCTCTCCTGGGCCATTTCGGGAGGATAAACCCAACGGGCGAGAAGCTGGTTGCTGTTCAAATTGCATCCATGACCCGGGCACGGTGGAAAAACAACGCAGCAACTGCTATTCCACAGAGAATGATGAAGAATGATACAAACGCTATAGCATACCCTCCTTCCATTCCATCAATAAAATTTATTGCAATGAAGCAGATTGTTGTAAAAAAAACTGCCACAATAATTGATGCATATACCCGCTTCCACTCATAATTCTCCATATTTTTTCTCTCCTGCAATCATGCTCCGTTGTTTTTTACCTTAATCATAAAAGACTCTCTGTTTCAAGGAATATCCTGGTTCTTATTCCTCTTCTTCCTCACAGCCCCTATCAGCATTTCCAGTTTCTTCTGTCAAAAGTTCCCCTTCTCCCCCTTCATCTTCAGTGCACCAGCACTCAATCGACCGATCAACGCCAATATATTCCTGATGGTATTCCTCAATAGTAGACCCTGGCGACATCACAACCCGGCTGATTAATTTCCCCTCACGGAACCCGTATAACCAGCGAAAAGGCCAGTCAGGTTCAAGAACTGAACTCCGCTCGTAATACACATCCCGTGCAAGGGCATGTGTGCAGAATATTCCGGTAGTTACTTCAAACAGCGTCTCCCTTACATAACGACGGAGGTACCGACGCAGTTCTGAGACAAGTGACAACGCACTACCGAGTGTTGATACCGAAATATAGACGCCGCAGGGTTTTTTTTTCGGATGATAAAAACGCAGTGCCATCCTGCTTGTTTCGGATGCAAAAAGTGTATGGTGAAGATCGACCCCGTCCCGCTGAATTAAAAGGATATTCATCCGGGTCTCCCGTAAAAATGGTAGTTGGATTGCACGTTTTCCAGATCAGGTATACATGCGGGTATCAGCAACAATTTCATTCTTCACTTTGTGGACAGCCTCGAAAAAATCACCCATTTCCACGAATGACGCTTCCCTTCTCACAGCCATCATGCCAGCTTCACGGCAGATCGCTTCAAGTTCAGCACCTGTTGCATTTTTGGTCATGTCCACGACTCTTCCAGGTTCACTTTACCAAGGTGCATCTTCCGCGAGTGAATTTTTAGGATTTGGAGCCGGGCATCCTTATCCGGCAGTGGGATTTCGATCAACCGGTCAAACCGCCCTGGCCTCAGAAGAGCCGGATCCAGCATATCAGCCCGGTTGGTAGCCGCCATGATGCGAACGTCGCCCCGGTTGTCAAAACCATCCATTTCGGCAAGGAAGCTGCATAAGTGTCCTCTGCACTTCCGCGCTTCCCGATGTTCCGTCATGTGTCCGTGTGCTTCCTACTGCATCGATCTCATCAATGAAGACGATTGCCGGTGCACGTTCGCGAGCCAGCATAAAGAGTTCGCGTACAAGCCCAGCTCCTTCACCGATAAACTTATGGACAAGCTCCACTGCCGGACATCCGGATGAAGGTAGCATTTGCTTCGTGCGCTACTGCTTTTGCTATGAGGGTTTTGCCGGTTCCTGGTGGACCATAGAGCAGGATACCTTTTGGGGGTTCTACCCCGATACACCGGAAAATTTCAGGTTTTGTAAGCGGATACTCCACCGCTTCGCGCACTTCCTTAATGACATCAGCAAGTCCTCCTATCTGGGCATAGGTGATATCCGGTGAAACCTCAAGTTCCATAACACGGATGCGCGAATCATAAATGTTACCGATAACTTTCACAATCGAAAGCGCATTATTGACAGCAACCTTGGCGCCTGGCTTCAGGAGGGGACGGAGATCTTCTGAAGATGTAGTGAGATATTCCTGGTTGTTTCCCTGCTGCCTGAGATAAATATCTCCGTTATCCAGTATGTCAATAACCACTGCAACAAAAAGGGGCATGCGCTTGAGCTGGTTATTTTCCCGCTTGAGCTGGGCATTCTCCTTTACGAGCTCGTCAACCTTAACCTTCATGTCAAGAAGGCTGGCTTCAAGCTCATTGAGCTGGATCTGGTATTTGAGCTCATTTGAAGGCGCGGTATTATTGATCGACGTCTCTTCCATATCAATCATATAGTGCAATCTTCAAACATTTATTAGGTGTGATTTTGCTCATCAGGGGAAGAGGTATAGCGAAAGGACAAGGGACTGGTCTGCTGCTCGTAAGCCCGGAACCTCTCTCGTTTCTGTCAGGTATTGACCCGGATACCGGGATAATTGTCGAAAAAGGACACACGCTCAAGGGGAATTGTATTGCGCGGAAAGTTCTTGCGTTTCCCTTTGGCAAGGGTTCAACGGTTGGCTCCTATGTTCTTTATGCATTAAGCAGGAATGGTCATGCTCCGTCAGCCATTATTAATGCCGAAGCTGAACCCATCATTGCTACGGGTGCAATCATTAGCGGGATACCTATGATCGACCGGATCGGGATACCAATAAATCGCCTGAAAACTGGTGTTTATGCTACGGTAAACGGAGATACCGGGGAACTGTTGTATGACGGCGAACTGGTGTGATTCCCTGACTTTTTTGGGACTATAGTCCTTCTAAACATTTGCTGGCATAAAACCTGGGTTTCTGCGATATATTCGCATAGTCCCTAACACAATCTCTTTTACAATATACCGTCATATACTACCGGGAATACTCAGGGATTTCACCTGGATTGCTTAAGGGGATAGATTGACATAATGGGATCACAGTGGGGATATGACCGGACATATATACGGGCAAAACACGAGGGTTACCGCTCGCGGGCAGCGTACAAGCTTCTCGAAATCCAGCAGAAATTTGCTGTCATTCGGCCCGATGACAATATCGTCGACCTTGGGGCAGCTCCCGGGAGCTGGCTGCAGGTAGAGCGTACACTTACCCAGGCGAAAGTTGTAGGTATCGATCTCAATCCTATCGCAGCGCTTGAGGGGGTCGAGACCATTGAAGGGGATCTTAACGATCCCGAAATTCAGGAAAAAGTCCTGTCAATGCTTGGTATCGTCAATGTCGTTGTGTGTGATGCTGCACCCAAGCTTTCCGGTCATAAAAGTTACGATCAGGCCCGTATCATTGAATTGAATGAACAGGCACTGAAGTTTGCCTGCAACGTGTTGAAACAGGGGGGAAATTTTGTTATTAAATCCTTCCAGGGAACAGATTTCCCTGAGCTGTATGCCATGACAAAAGAACATTTTTATTCGGTTAAAACATGCATAACCAGATCCACTCGTAAAGGGAATACCCGAGCTTTATATTATTGCAAAGAATTTCGTAGGTTGAATATCCGTGATACTCAGAGACCCCTTTAACCGCCCGGTGAGCAACCTTCGGGTAAGTCTTACCCCGATATGTAACCTTTCCTGCATATACTGCCATAAAGAGGGAGAAGAATCTCCAGAAGAGCAGATTTCTGCTGAAGAAATCGCAGAAATTCTGCGTGTTGCAGCGAAATTTGAGATCCGGAGCGTTAAATTTACCGGTGGCGAACCGTTGCTCAGGCAGGATCTTCTGGAAATCGTTCGGTCTGTACCCGAAGGAATGGAATCTTCACTCACAACGAATGGCACTCTCCTTGAAGATCTTGCATTCGGGTTGAAAGAAGCAGGACTCAGGAGGGTGAACGTCAGTCTCGACAGCCTGAACCCGGAAACGTATAAAAAGATAACAGGTTCCGATCGTTTGAGTGATGTACTTGCCGGAATTGATGCCGCTCTTGATGCCGGACTTACACCTATAAAGCTGAATATGGTAGTTCTTGAGGGTGTCAATGATATCGAGATCGATGATTTTCTCTCCTACGTCCGAGGCAACCGTGACCTTGTTCTCCAGCTGATTGAACTGATGCATTTTAATGACTGTACCTACCATGGAGACTTAAACGGCCTAGAAGATTCACTGGCGTCGCGTTCAAAACAGATTATCACCCGGAGGATGCACCACCGTAAAAAATACTGCCTTGACGGTGCCGAGGTTGAAGTTGTCCGCCCGCTTCACAACACCGAGTTCTGTGCGTTTTGTAACCGCCTCAGGGTCACGTCTGATGGAAAACTCAAACCATGTCTCCTGCGAACCGACAATCATGTCGATATCCGTGGAAAGAAAGATGTGGAACTGGAAGAATTGTTTCATAAAGCCATATCGTTACGGGAACCATTTTTCAAATAAATGTGACCAGTATCGCAAAATACGACAGAACGCATACGATATCTCTTAAATTATACGGCAATTATTTACAATTCCGGCACGAATAAAAAGGATATGGAAGAAAATGAATTCCTGTCGGTTCTTTCTTATCTGTATGAAAAAACCCTGATCCTCCAGGATCCCGGCCAGTTCAATAAAGTACTTTATTTTTTCCTGGTCGATTCCCTTGCACATATCGATTACACTGCCGGTATTTACACTTTCAATATCCTGTCACCAAAAAACATCATGAGCGGGGAATACCTGCGGTGGCGTATCGATGAGGAGAAAAAAGGAGACCGTGCGAAATTTCCCGGGTTTGTCAACTGGCTCAGGGAAACTCGTCCCGAAAAATTCGCTGCTTTACCCTCTTTGTGGCAGATGATTTATGATACCGAGGACCCGGCAGAGTACAGGAGCTTCCGGATAGTGCTTGACCCGGACAGCAGGAACCCTGTCCCGACCGATTTCTTCTTTGTAATTATTGATGAATTCTTTGAAACGGAATTCTTAAAGAGCCTGTACGAAGATGCATCACTTTCAACCCTGTTTAAAACCTATATTGCAGAGGTCTGATAATTCTAAGGTGTCCTGGTATGGATGTAAGCCGGATTTGTTCTGAACTTGTTGCGATCAGGAGCGAAAATCCCCCTGGTCGGACTCTCGAAGTTATCGAATATATCCGGGCATATTTCGAAGGATTAGGAATATGTTCGGATATTATTAGCAAAAAAAAAGGACACGATAACCTTCTTACCTCTGGAACAACCGGCACCCGGCTTCTATTTTGCGGGCATGTTGATGTTGTGCCGGCACTGGAAGATGGGTGGACGCATCCTCCCTTTTCCGGTAATATTCAGGACGGTTTTGTGTGGGGTCGTGGTGCCACGGATATGAAAGGCGGGTGTGCCTCAATACTCGCCGCCTGCCAGACGCTGGTTGATCAGGACAGGGAGGTAACAGCAACATGTGCTTTTGTGTGTGATGAAGAAACCGGTGGCGAAAATGGGATACGCTATCTTCTTTCAAAAAAACTGATTACTCCCTCTGACTGCCTGATAGCGGAACCTTCGCCTGTTCGAAATCCCTGTATCGGTCAAAAAGGGCTCTGCCGGCTGGGAATGAAATTTTCCGGAACTCCCGCTCATGGATCACTGTATCCCGCGGTAGGAATAAGCGCGGTCATGGAAGCAGTATCCCTTCTCGAATTTGTGAAAGGACTGTATGATAGGGAATATCCCGTTGATAACCGAATCAAAGAGATTATTGATCAATCAACCGGTGTCCTTGAATCTGAATTCCAGGTCCATAACGTGAGCGAGGTGCTCAGAAAACTGATGTATAACCCGGGGGTTATTCGTGGTGGAGAGAAGTCGAACGTAGTCGCACAACGCTGCGATCTTGACCTTGAAATACGGGTACCGTGGGGTTGTTCGATACCGGATCTTGTATCGGAAATCTCCCTGCATGCCCCGCATGGGAAAATTATCTCCCGCACCACACATGAACCCTCCATGACAGATCCGTCCTGCCGGTTGGTAACGGTTACCTGTAACGAAGTAGAGCGGGTGCGTGGCGGACCAGTATTCCCGATTGTCCAGTGGGCAGCAAGTGATGCCCGTCATCTCCGGCTTCACGGGTTTAATGTTATCGAATACGGGCCTGGGGAGATCCCATCACTGCACGCAGTGGATGAACGGGTCAGGATTGATGACCTGGAGAAGGTCTCTGAAGTATATTCGGGAATAATGACTGCATACGGAAAAAAAGATACATAGTTTAACTACAACAATTTTCCAGAGTAAAAAATAATATGTTGTTTATTTTCTGAAGCGGTTTGCGGAGATCATAATCGCACCTACTACACATACTGCTGCGAATGCTGTGAGTGGTGAAACCGGGGAATATGTCGTCTTTTTTGCAACCGGAACGGTTGTTTTTTGCGGTATTCCGGAATCTGTTACCTGTGGTATAACCTCAGCCTGGCGGGAGAGATGGCGTTACTGTCGTGTACATGGTCCCGATATGGTTTGCCGTTACGGTTGGTGTTATTGACCCCGTAATTGTGACCATCTGTAGTTTTCCCATCATATTCTCCTTGTTCTGCAGTGCATCCGCAAAATCCGGTTTTATTCCCAGCGCTTTGTTGAAGCTCTGGAGTGCATCCTGATACTGCCCGAGAGCAGCATAAACTAATCCCTTGTTGTTCCAGACTTCTGCGTTATTCACTGAGATCCTGGTCGCCTGGTCATATGCATTGAGTGCATCCTGGGGTCTGCCGAGATTCATAAGTGCGAGTCCTTTCTGATTCCATCCGTCAAGATTTACCGGGTCAATTGCTAAACACTTCTCATAGGATATTACTGCATTGTCGGATTTATTCAGCATCAGATAGGCATACCCTTGGTTGCAGTAGGCATCTGAACGGGAGTACCCGGCAACAAAGAGCGCATCATACGCTGTTATTGTATCATCATATCGCCCTGATTTAAGCAGACCATATGCCCGGGCATTCAGGGCAGTCTGGTCTGATGATCGAATGGCAATTGCTGCATCTGCTGAATTGATGGCTTCATCATATCTTCCCAGGTTATTCAGTGCAACCGCTTTTCCCGACAGTGCAGGAGCATAATTCTTGTCAAGAGCGAGTGCATTATTGTAATAGTTCAGGGCATCAGCATAATTCCCCACCATTGCAGCGTTCTGCCCTCTTGTATACCAGTCGAGAGCGTCCTCCGCCTGTACTACCGGTATAAACAGGAGGATGAGGAGAAAAATCAGAAATAATGCCTTTGATGTCATAATCACATGACGAAATTTTCCTTAATCGCAGATGAATGTATTGTTTTTTTCGCATGTTTTCTACAGAGTCCTGTGCCGCTGGCAATTGCACTGACCGATAGTAAGAAAAACGGTGATTGCAAAGAGAGCAGATGCACAAAATGCATAAAAAAACCCGGATGTGTCTGCAATAATACCGGTGATGAATGGAAGTACAGTCATGCCCAGATAGGAAGTTGTTGTGAATAGTCCCATCGCTCCTCCCTGGTGATCCTTGACTTGTGCAAGGAACGTCATCTGGGCTATCATGACGATACCTGCACATGTTCCAAGAATCACAAAGCCCAACGGTGAATAATATGAAACCAGTACACCGATTACCATCAATAATGCAGACCAGCGGATAGCTGGAACAGGAGGGAGAGAGATGCGTGATGCGACCAGGACACCTGCAATGGTTGCAACACTCATCAGGGAAATCCAGTTCCCGATACTATCCGGTGAATAGCCGGAAAATTTCGGATAAAGCGAGGTAACGACCCCGGTGATACCAATAAGTATCACAGATGAGTACCATAACCATCGGAATTCTGACACGAGATACAGAATTGTTTTAAGATTTCCTTTTTCAGTAACAGGACCCGTTTCATTCATGAAAAAACTTGCAGCAGCAGGAATGATGACAAGAACGGAAAACACAAAGATACCGGAAGCAGGATTTAGTGTTTGTATTGCCAGCCACCCGGCAAAAACCAGCCCGATTACAAGCCCGGCATTGAGCGATGCCATAAGGTATCCGCTCATCCGTTCGTGATTCGTATGTGAGTTGATATAGGACATCGCTGCGACGATAAAGAACCCTGCTCCCACCCCTTCCGTGATGCGAGCGACAATAACCGGAATGGGCAAAACCAGAACCGATAACAGGAATCCGCTGGCAACGGTGATAGCAAGGCCGGTACGGATCACAGGAATGCGACCATACCGGTCTGACAGGATACCTGCGGGAAGTGTGCTGACAAATGCTCCCAGGAAATAAGCAGAGTAGATGGCCGCCTGGACTGTTGACGTCCCCCCATATGAGGGGAGCACGGGAACAATGGCATTAGAAAGAGCCATTACGGCAAAAATGCCAAAAAAAAGAGAGATGCGGTTCCTCATCAGAAACGTCAGACCATGCGGTATGTTTCAAGGTTCATCGGGGAATGCGTTTCGATGTGATACCGTTTGTAAATTGAACTTGCAAGATCGATGGTATTATTTTCATCGCCATGAATGCAGAAAATCTTCTCGGGACGCGGCTGGATCTGACCGATGTAGTTCATCAGTTGCCGACGGTCTGAGTGACCGGAAAAGCCATCGATAGTAACGATCTCAAGATTGATAGTGATAGTACCTTTGCGCCCCATCGGAACCTCACGCCATCCTTTCTGGATACGTCGCCCGTAGGTACCGTCAGCCTGGTATCCAACAAAGACAAGGGCATTCTTTTCGTCCTGTGCAAGGTTCAGGAGATATTCCATGACGGGTCCGCCATTCAGCATACCGCTTGTCGAAATTATAACGCATGGATCCCCACCCATCACTTTTTCGCGCAGTTCCTGGCTGTCAACCTGCTGGAAACACTCGGCCAGGAATGGGTTCATTCCTTCCCGGAATATGAGGTTCCGGAACTCATTGTTCAGGTATTCGGGATACGTGGTATGGATGGCAGTTGCCTCGCGGATCATCCCATCAAGATAGATCTTCCCTTTGGGAATTTTATCAAGTCGCATTCCTTCTTCAAGGGCCAGCATTACTTCCTGAGATCGCCCGACTGAGAATCCCGGGATGATTACTTTGCCACCTCGGGTGAGCACAGTATTGATAGTTTCATAGAGTTTTGCCTCCGCATCGGAACGGGCAGGCTGGAAATCATTGGATCCGCCGTGCACGTACCTTTCCATAAAGAGCGCCTCAAGCCGCGGGAACTGGTTTATTGCAGGATTAAACAGGCGGCTTTTACTGTAGTTAAAATCACCGGTAAATGCAATATTGTACAGTCCATCGCCGATATGAAAGTGGGCGATCGCTGATCCCAGGATGTGGCCGGCATTATGGAAGGTTAGTTTGATATCGGGTGCAATATCGGTTACGCTGCCGTAGTTGAGGGTAATGGAATGCCCGGATATAGGTCTTGACTTCATTTGAAGAGTACGGGACTTTGCGGTCTTCCTTATGGATTACATCGAGGTAATCGAGCTGGAGCATTGCCGAAAGGTCGCGGGTAGGAGGTGTCGCGTAAACGGGCCCTTCATAACCGTATTTGTACAGGAGAGGAATAAGTGCACAATGGTCCAGGTGAGCGTGCGTCAGTACCACGGCATCAAGTTGGGCAAGAGGATGAATCTCGGGAACATAGAGGTAAGGAGTCCCGTTCGAGTTGTCTGGTTTTTCCCCGCAGTCGATCAGTACACGGCTGTTGGGAGTCGTAAGTAAAAATGCAGCACGCCCGACTTCACGGCAGCACCCGAGCATCGTGACCCGGGCCCACTGGTCCTTTTTTACTGTATCCTTGCTGGTATCATCTTTTCCCGGGATGTCACGGTGAATGCGTCGACCGATAGTTCGAAGGAAAGATTTACGCTCCTCATTCACAGAACGGAGGTACTGGCGAACCTGTTTTACGGTTGAACTTTCAATCGGCGGTGTCCGTACAACTTTTGGGTGTCCAGCCGATATGTTTGGTTATCTCCCGGAGCGTAGTTCCATTCTTCCCGATAACAACGCCAGGTTTTTCCGCTTCAATCAGCACTTCACCGGTATCTGCATCAAAAAAGATATCGGTGATACCTGCTGTTTCCGGAACTACCGATTTGATCTCATTGTATGCTTTCTCAGGGTCTTCCAGTATGGTAGGTCTGACCACAATTCGCTTCCGCAGGTCACGGGCGAGAATCTTTATCAGGTCGGCTTCGTCCGCAAACCGTTTCGGGTCATCAGTATAGAGAACAAGTCGGGTCCTTCGAATTCAACCTGCGTTACGACAATGCCATGAGGCACTTTTTCATTAATCTTGTCTTCGAGCTTTTGAGCCGTTCTTCAATCAGCATAAAAAAGTCGTCCTAAAAAAAAGATCATGCAGGAGTTTTGGCAAGATACTTTTTGAGATGTTCTTCACTTAACTCCTCATACTTGTCTTTTGTGATAACAACGACATGGATGCCTTCACCGGATCCGGCATCGCGTTTCATTGCAGATTTCAGTGCCCGGATTGCGAGGTCGATCGCTTCATCTTCCGTCATTTTGGGGACGAACCGGTCCTCGAGTACACCATATGCCATGGGGGAACCCGAGCCAGTGGCAACGATATCGTCTTCCCTGGTTGCACCCCCCATTGCATCAACCGAGGTATACGCTCGGACCGGTCTCATCAATCCCTCCTACAAGGGAGCTGGACATAGTCCGGGAAGTACCGGTTCTGGTTAAGGTAATTCGAGAGCAGTGTCGATGTGGCACCAACCGTAATTGGGCGTGACCTGCGAATTTGGTAGAGATTACACTCAACAGTCAGAATACGTGCGAGTTGCTGGGCATCACCAACTCCTCCCGCGGTGGTCATACCAATCCGGTCTGCAACCTGGTATACTTTCTTGGCCTTCTTGCTTGCGATCATATAGCCCATGGTCGCTCTTTTTTCAGTGGCGAGAATCACGCCGCTGGAAAAAACGAGACCAAGGGTGGTAGTCCCCTTCATGGACTCCTGGTCCATGTTCAGGCATATTGACACCTCAAAAACAAATAAACGCTAAAATCCATCTTTTAAAAGCGCTTTGTGCTATTAAATGATATGGAGAAATTTAAAGGTTTTTATTCTGCCGGATCCCTGCACAAAGCCCGGATAAGCATCCGGTCATAGAGCATTGCAACAAGGTGTTTATCCCCGTTCACGACGGGAATCTGGTCAACTCGTGCACGGCGCATCTTGAGTGCGCACTCGCTCACTTCAGCGTTGAGTGGAACAGCAACGACATTCTTTATCATGGCAAGTTTTACCGGACGGTTCGGGAGTTGCACTTTTGAGATACCGAAGCTGATCGTATGGTTATCCCGGATGCTTTCCCATGTCCATTCATCGTCATCTGTTCCATTGGAGAAATCGCTGATACCAACACTATCTTCAATACTTGAACTCCTGATGAGATCCCGCTCGGAAATGATGCCCTGTAACCGGTTTTCGGCATCAAGGATGGGTATCGCATCAACACCGGATATTTCCATAACTCGTCCGACAACCGGCAGAGGGGTTTCTTCCCAGAGCGCAAAAGTCAGGCTGGTATAGGTGTCTTTGATCTCATCTTTTACCTTTAATTTGGCGAGCGCATGGATAAGATCAGCAACAGAGAGAAGACCGATAAGTTGACCATCCTCTACAACCGGAAGCCTGCGGATATGTCGGGTAACGAGAATGCGGGCTGCCTCCCGGATATCGGAATCCGGAGAAATCGTCAATGGTTTTGGTGTCATGAGAAGCCCAGCTGGATCTCTTCGGGTTTTCTCAACAAATCCTTTCGCGTGATAATGCCAACGATCTTTTTATTCTTTATCACGGGGACACCGGAGATCCCAGTCCTTTTGAGTATTTTCAAGACATCATCACGGTTTCCCGGGATGTCGACGTGAACTACGTCAGATGTCATGTAGTCCCTGACAATCATGTCTGTTATGATCTCACCACCATGGTCGTTGCTTTGCTGTGGGTAACAACAAATGTGCTGACACTGCCGATAAGAAGACGATCAGTATTGCTCTTGCCATGAGAACCAACGATGATGAGGTCCGATTTTTCTACCTCGGCAAGAGTAATAATCTCGCTTCCCGCATGCCCCTGTTTCATATGCGAAATGAGGGTGACACCCTTATCGGCACGGTAACTTTTTTGCTTTCTCCATTACAGCTTCTCCCTCTTTTTCAAGAACCCGGTACATTCTTTCAACAGTATTATCCAAGGGAAGGGAAGAGAAGAGGCCAGTCTCCACAACGTAGATGGCATGGAGCTTTGCATTCCATAGTTTCGCCTCATCAGCGGCACGGGCCAGTGCGCGCTGGCTTACCTCCGATCCATCAAGTGCGACAAGTATATTGTTAAACACTGGCATCCCCCAAAACAAACATGCCTCTTTTATTAGATTTACAAATTAAAAACGTTATTGCCTATTTGGCGACCAGAGGCTCTTTTTATTAGGGATGTAACCGGATCGCGGCTGAAAAAAAGATATGATCGTGTGGCATCTATCGTGAACAAATTTGCCCGTACACCTTTGCGGATAAAATACGGGTTTCCGATTCACTCGGAACCCTGAACAGCTGCACGAAGCAGGAATGTCGAATCTATCCCGTATACAGTCGATGTAAATGCCATTTCGGAAAACATATCCGGCGATACGAACATCACATTATCGGTACCGAGCACTATCCTGCATCCCAGATCCTGCATATATTTCAGAGGAGGGTGTTGCGCGGATGATGCAACACCAAGCGTCCAGTTGGATCTGGGACAGACAGCAATCGGAATCTGCCTGTCCGCACATTCACGAAGCTGTTTTTTTGTTGCATGGGTGCAGTGATTAAAAGATCCGGGTCAAGAGCAAGTGCATCATCAACATCCAAAGGATCCCTTTCACCGGCATGCAAAGCAACTTTTTTCCCCAGGTGGCGTGCACCGGCAACTATCGCATCAATGCGCATACCATCCCGGGTGCTGCTGATCCCCAGTCCATCGGCAATTTCTTCTCCTCCCTCACGTCCGAAAATGTAAGGCCGGAATGATAATCCCCTGGTTGCTTCTCTGACGCTGATACTCCGGCAGCTCCTCCTTCACGGAAATCTGCACAACCTGCTGTACCCCCGGCTATCATTCCCTGAATACTCGAACGCATCCCCCTAACCAGATCCTGGTGTGAAGCAGCAGCGAGCAGGCGATGTTTCAGCCCGTCAGGCGGAGTTACCAGAGCTGCCAGATCTCCTTTCAGACTGCAATCCATCGCAATAGTGTCCCCGAGATGGGTATGTGCATTAAAAAATGCAGGACAGATCCATACTGGTGGTACCTGGCAGATTCTTCTATGGCTGTGATGATGCCGCCTTCAATATATATGTCAACTGGCTGTAGTGCAAGTTCCTCTTCGATGAATGCCTGTCCCGAGATTATGAACGGGGTGTTTTTCATATATCGTGTCTCTCTTTTATATATTGAAAAATGAAATATATTTGCATGGCAAAGAAACAAGGTGGCAGATTACTTTCATCTGCTGGTCTCGTCAACTATTATGAGAGCGAAGACCGGCGGGCTGTTCATATCAGTCCCATCACGGTGATGGCAGTCGCCGCAGCGATTGGTATTATCATCCTTATCCTGAATATTGTCTACGGAGTAAATGCGTAAAATCAATTTTTTTTTTAATCTTATTTTTCTGCCACACTATCATGGCACCACTCTTTTTTCAGTACACGCTTTGTTATATCCTCATCATTTTGGAAATAGAGATTGTCATGCCCGGTCCATGTCGGGCAGTTGCGGAAGATAACTGCCGGGACACCGTTGTTGCTCTCGCCCATGACAAAATTAGCAAATCCCGCTATCTCATCTACCACAGACTTCTTCGGTTATTTTGAGTACCATGCCCGAACAGATCGGTATCGCCACGGAAGTCCCGTATTGCATAAAAACCGCTCCACCCGATAGCGTTGCCTGTCTGCCCGCGCCGGATAAATCTGCCACAGGTATCAGTGATGATAACCCCGATATTTTTATTGACCAGTGTTCTGATGTCATCACGAAGTTCCTGTGCAGCGCTCATCGGGTCCGGGGCAGGAAGATTACCATCCCGTCCTCAATATTGCTCTGGTCAACGCCAGCCCGTACACCAATGTGGCCAAAAGGGAGTTCAGAGAGGATGAATGGGTGTTCCATAATTATCTATCTGAGGATGCATCAAGGACTGCCTGGACAAAACCGGGGGTCTTCACCATTCAGGGTTGCGAGCCGCTGCGCCCGTTCTGATGGTGTGATAGATGAGAGAGTTTTTGTGTAGCCTTTTGCTTTTGAGTAAATAGTTGAGGCAATGCAGAGGATATCACTGTCCTGAACCGGTACATTGTCACAAATCATCGCTGCCAAGTTGTCACCCGCATGGATGAGGGGAAGTCCTCTCACACCCATAACCTGAATCTGTTCCATAGTAACATCTCTATGAGAAGATCTGATAATAAAGGGATTTCGTTTCGTGTCCCGTCAGGAAGTAATCACAAGGTCCGTTCTTTTTTTTTTGGATTGCATTTTTTTAAAGAAACCACTTTCCTCAGGGATTATGTCCAGTCAGTATTTTTTACATAAAACATAATTCCAGCGATGAGCCAATTTAAAACCAGAAATGAAAATGCCCTGCTTCTGATCTGATACTGGTTGGCAATCCAACCCCGTCATTCTTCGTTGGACGGGCTTGGCAATTTTAATAATCAGCCGATATATTTTTATCAGGATAACACGCATCACATCTTTGTCATGTACCTCATTATCAGGTGCCCGTCATGCAGGACTTTTACGTACGTAGATCGTTTCCAGAAATGGAAGCTCTGTCCGGTCTGCGGGCATGCCCAAGAGGTAAACAAAGTGCCCGCTTATCTGGAAGTCGAGCATTACCTTGAAGCAGAACATATCGTAAAACAGATGGAAAAACACCTCCATACAACAAAGAAACCGGATTTCTCACCGGAAGAAACCGCGGAATTGCGCCGATATTATACTGAAGCATTGCGAAAAAAGGTCAAAGGCCGTCATGTATAATTATTCCGAATCTCTTTTTATTTTAATTGAAAAATGCACCCCGCCCATTTAAAAATTAAAATGACACTTTACATCAAATGAATAGTTACACGAAGGTTATACCACCTGGTCCTTGAAGCGGAAATATCCTGGCGGCACTGTGATCTCAAATCGTGCACCTTTACCTGGCGTACGGTTTCGTGAATGGTGAGACCGGTGATATCCAAAATCTCCCGTGAGAGAAACAACCCGAAACCTGTATGCTTGTAATGCTGGCGGTTGAAGATCGCTTCTTTGTATTTTTCCGGAATCCCTTTACCGTTGTCTTCACACACGATCAGAATGTTATCTCCCATGGGAACTGAAGAGAATGTAATGCGGGTCACCCCTTTGCCATGCCGAAGTGCGTTCTTGACAAGATTATAGAATACTTTCTCGAGCAGAAGGTCTGCATAAATAATGAGATTTTCGATATCGATCACAAATGTTCCGGAGGGTAGGGAAAAGGATGCAGTTACTATTTCTATTAATTTTCTCACATTCTGCCATTGCGGCAGATTCACACCTACCTCCTGGTACTCCTTGGTAAACGCGATTTGGCGCTGCATAATCCGGGTAAGGTTCTGGATACCATTGAGCAGTTCCTCTTTTTTCTTCAGGTGAGTTGGTTGCTTTTGCCATATCCACATATCCGAATAATCCGGTAATCGTGTTGAGGATATCATGCCGGGTGATCTGGTTCATCACGTTCAGTTTTTTATTCACCTGCGTGAGCGATGAGGCATAACGTTTCAGCTCTGAATTATAATATTGCATCTCCATTTCGAGCACCTTTTGCTCCGTAATATCTTCTGCTATAGCCTCAATCCCTGCGATCTGAAGGCCAGAACCGGGTATAGCTCGTGCATTAAGTGACACTAAAATTTCTGACCCTTCTTTTTGCCTTAGCTGAAGCTCGCGTCCGGAGACAGTTTTATCGGTTTTTAAATCCTTTTCGATCTGCTGCCAATGGATCGGGTTGTTTATGATATTCCGTGCAGAAATCCCTATAATGGCATCTGCTGAATCATATCCAAGCATACGGGCAAGCATCTGGTTTGCAAAGAGAAAAGAATAATCCGGGCCAGGACCAAGATGGAACGCACCAAGGGGCAGCAATTCAGTCAGAGTATGGTAACTCTCCTTATACTCCTGAAGCGCATCCGGATTCCTTTTTTGTTTCCTGGCGGTGATCTCTCGCATCTGTATTTTTTTATTCAGGTGTTATTATTAATATTCTTTCATTCTGTTCGGAATGCAGTGACGAAATATCTAAACAAATGTAACCCCTTATACCCTTGTAAGAGATCCTATGGACCAGTACCATGTTGTAGTGATTGGGGCAGGCCCTGCGGACTGTTCTGTGCGATACAGGCTGCCCAAGCTCTCGAATTCTATTCTCCTGCTGGAGAAAAATAAAAACCCAGGTGCCAAACTCCTCCTCTCTGGATCCGGACAATGCAATATTACTCATGGCGGTGAGATTCGTGATTTCCTTTCTCATTATGGTGATCACGGAAAACAGGTAAAACCGGCCTTATTTGGATTTACCAACCATGATCTGATCGACTTTTTTTATGAACGAGGGCTTTCCATGATAACAGAGGATAATGGTAAGGTATTTCCACAAACGCGGCAATCAGCCGATGTTCTGGCTATTCTTGAAAATGAATGCAGGGAGAGGGGTGTAATCCTGCAGAGCGGTGAGCCAGTGACTGAAGTCACCCGCTCACCATCAGGATTTGAAATTAATACACCGGTTGCAACTTATCATGCCATGGTGCTGGTCATCACTACGGGTGGCACATCGTACCCAAAGACCGGATCCACGGGTGATGGTTACCGGTTTTCTGAATCATTGGGTCAGCCTGTAACAAAAACAGCACCCGCTCTCACTCCGCTACGTATTCGGAATTTTCCTTTTGCGGCGCTTTCCGGGATCTCTTTTGAATACATGCACTTTTCGGTCTGGCGGGCTGGAAAAAAGATTACTGATACTCACGGAGATGTGTTGTTTACACACGTTGGATTATCCGGTCCGGGGATCCTCGATACTTCGCGGAATATTTCTGCAGGTGATGAAATCAGACTCTCGTTTGTCGGACACCTGAAACGCGAAGAGTTCGCAGCCGATCTCATAAGACGAGCCGAAGAAAACAGGACATGGCAGTTGAGTACACTCCTTGCTGCATACCCGATCCCGGAACGACTCAACAGGAAACTGCTTGCCTTGTCCGGAATCCCACCTGATCTCAAATGCTCCCATTTCTCTGCTGCTCAACGATCAAAACTGATAATGAACTGCACTGATTTCCCATTGACCGTATCAGAACTTGGTGATAATTCTGTTGCGATGGTCACAAGGGGAGGTGTTGTGCTGGATGGAATAAATCTGAAAACAATGGAATCAAGGATCATACCCAATCTCTTTTTTGCCGGTGAAGTACTGGATATAGATGGTGACACCGGTGGATACAATCTTCAGGCAGCATTTTCAACCGGATTTTTAGCGGCGCAGTTCATCCGGAAACACCTGGGGGATCTCAAAAATCCGTGACAGGAATTCAAAAAAAAAGAAAACGAATCCGGCATCTGTTCATGGTAATGCAATTTTATTAATAAAATTTTTTAGATCCTGATTACCTGTCAGTTTTTCTCAGGATTTCTTCACCCGACCGTAACTCCTGCTTTTTTAATAAGGTAATATCCTCCGGCAAGACCGATAACAATTATGCCGATTCCTATTAACTCAAAACCAAATTCATTGGCGCTCATCCCTGATGGATCCAAAAGAATTACTTTCCGTGCGATGGCGATGATAGCGAGGAGGACAACGATTTCCACATGGATGGTATTCTCCTTGAAGTATGCCTTAATAGTATCCAAAAGTTCGACGCCGATTAGAACCAGCAGGAAGGCACCGAGCACGGCAATGAGTTCGTGTGTTTCCAGTAATGCAGGACTTTCGAACAACAATGCATTATACAGGAGCCATACGAGGTCAAACAATGAACCGATAAGCACGAGCATGAGCAGGGCCATGAGCGCCGCATAGACGAATTTTTCGAATTTTTCAACAAGTTCAATCATATTCATCCTCTTTCAGCAGGTACCAGGTCCGGATTATCCGGGTTGTATAATTTTACTACATCTCCGATTACGATTACAGCCGGGGGCTTTATACCCTTTTTTCTGGCATCGTCAGCAATGGTTGCGAGCGATCCGTGTGGTTACCCGTCGGTCTTCACGCAGACCCCGCTCAATAACTGCAACCAGATACTGTGTCAGCCTTGCCGTTCCTGATGAGCACATCTGCAATCTTGCCAAGGTTTGCCACACCCATCAGGATAACTATTGTGCCCCGGCTCTTTGCAAGCAGTTTCCAGTCAAGTGCCGGTTCTGCTTTAGTCGGGTCTTCATTGCCGGTGAGTATAGTTACCTGTGAGGCATATTTCCGGTGCGTGAGTGGTATTCCGACAGATGCAGGTACGGCAAGCGCACTGCTCACCCCAGGCACCATCTCAACGGGTATTCCCGCACTGCGGACAGTTTCAAGTTCTTCTCCTCCCCTTCCGAAGAGGAAAGGATCGCCCCCTTTAAGCCGGACCACCTTCATTCCCTTCTTTGCACGGTCAATGATCAGGGCTTCAATCTCGTCCTGTTCCAGGGTGTGTTTCTCCCCATACTTCCCGCAGTCTATCTTCTCGGCATTAACAGGTAATGACGCAAGAATTTCCTCTCCCGGCAACTGGTCAAATAATACAACATCAGCGGCATCTATTACGATTCTTGCCCGTTGCGTCAGAAGTCCTTCTCCTCCGGGGCCGGATCCGACAAGGTATACTTTACCGTTCATTTTTTATTCCCAGTTTCATGTATGCATCATCAATCAGGTTTTGTGCCCTTTTTTGAAGTTGTCTTCCCAATTCACGCGCCTGCACAATATTCTGAATATCCTTTTCAATCCGTTCGGTTCGTTTCCCATCCAGTGAAAGCACTTCAGCGATCAGATACCCTTCGTGGCAGTAGATGCCCAGGGGAGTGAAACACCCCCCACCAAGCTGTTCCATCACTCCCCGTTCAATAGCCACATCGGTCCGGGTCTGCGGGTGGTCGAGGACAGAGAGTTCCTCCATCAAAGAAGGATTTGCCTTACTGACGACGGCGATAGTACCCTGATTGGGGGCAGGAACAAATGTATCTTCCGGAAATCGCATTCCCGGAATTGAAATTCCAAGCCTTGTCAGTCCTGCTTCGGCAAGCATGATAGCATCATATTCTCCAGAAGTCATCTTCCTGATACGGGTATCGACATTACCACGGAGATCTCTGATGATAATTTCGGGGTAATGGCGAAGCAGCTGGGCACGCCGGCGTGTACTGGATGTTCCGATTACTTTGACTGCTTCAAAAGATCCGTTAAAGGCGAGATAATCGGCTGCTGAATCGCGTTTAAGCACGGCTGCTGTAACAAGCCCGGTCGGCCTGAACGCTGGAATGTCTTTCATACTGTGTACGGCACAATCGATGTCCCCGGTCAGGATTGCATCATCAAGAGCCCGGACAAAGACACCCTGCCCCCCGATTTCGTGAAGTGGAACACCGGTTGTGGTGTCGCCCTGGGTGTTCATGATTACCTGTTCGGCATCGATACCCACCGTGGATAACTTTTTGCACACTGTTTGTGTTTGTGCGAGTGCCAGTTTGCTACCCCGTGTTCCAATTCTTATAGACATTTTTTATACGCCTGTGCGATGGTGGTCAGATCGTGATTGCTATGCGCGGAAGAAAGAAAGTTTGTTTCAAACTGAGACGGGGGGAGAAAGATGCCCTTTTCCAGCATCCGTTGCCAGAACCGGCCGAATGCTTCAGTGTCGCACTCTTTGACTTCCCGGTAATTTTTCGGTGGCTCATCGCGGAAGAACCATTTGAACATAGACCCGAGCCGGACAAAAGAGCCGCTGTCCACGCTATCCAGGGACTCTTCAAGAGCACGGGTCATCATATCAAGGTCGTTATAGATGGAGGTATTATCATGCAGCCATTGCAGAGTCGCGATACCTGCTGTGAGTGAAAGTGGATTGCCTGAGAAGGTTCCAGCCTGGTAGACAGGACCTTGTGGTGCAACCAGTTCCATTATTTCACGACGTCCCCCGAATGCACCGATGGGAAGTCCACCGCCAATAATTTTTCCCAGAGTTGTGATATCCGGCTGAACCCTGTAGAGTTCCTGTGCTCCACCAATGCCGAGCCGGTAACCGGTAATTACCTCATCAAAAATCAGGAGCACATCGTGTGCCCGGGTAATCTCCCGAATATCCTGCAGGTAGGTATCTTCAGGCAGGATTGGACCGACATTACCCTGTACCGGCTCGATAATGAGCGCGGCAATATCGGCGTTTACTGTTAAAAGTGATTCCAGGGCTTCGGGATCATTGTAGGGTACCTGCCGTGTATGGGCTACAATGTCAGCAAGCACCCCGGCAGAATCCGGCACACCCATCGTGGTTGCACCTGATCCGGCTTTCACCAGCACTGCATCGTGGGCCCCATGGAAACCCCCCTCTATTTTTACGATGTCTTTTTTACCGGTAAAACCTCGTGCGAGACGGATAGCGGCCATCGTTGCCTCTGAGCCACTTGATACGAACCGCACCATTTCCAAACCCTTATGATCCCCAGTGATTATTTTTGCAAACGTGGGTTCAAGCGGTGAAGGTGTACCATACAGCCAGCCGTTTTCCAGCTGCACTTCGATTGCTTTCATGATCTGCGGGTGAGCGTGACCAAGGATAAGAGGGCCGTATGCCATACAGCAGTCAATAAATACGGAACCATCAACGGTCGTAAGATGCGAACCGCTCGCTTCTTTTGTGTAAAAGGGGTAGGGTTTGATCGCCCGCACCGGACTGCTGACACCTCCGGGCATCAGAGTTTTTGCGGTTGCGAACAAGTCACTGCTTTTCATCGAGCCACCTCGCGACATCTCCTGCGAAATAGGTGATGATCAGTTCTGCCCCGGCACGCTTTATCGAGATAAGGCTCTCGAGCACGGTTTCTTTTTCCCTGATCCACCCGCGTTCCGCTGCACATTTGATCATAGAATATTCTCCGCTTACCTGGTATGCGGCTACTGGCAGACCCAGGGTTGCGATCTCTGACAGGATATCGAGATAAAATCCTGCCGGTTTTACCATAAGAATATCTGCTCCTTCATCGGCATCCATCTGAGACTCGAGGATTGCCTCACGGGAATTTCCACAATTGATCTGGTATGTTGTCCGGTCGCCGAATGCAAACCCGGAATCCGCCGCTTCGCGAAAAGGCCCGTACAGGGCTGAAGAAAACTTCGTGGAATAGGACATGATAAGAACATCATCAAAGCCGGCTTCGTCAAGGGCGGAACGGATAGAGCCCACCATGCCATCCAGCATGCATGAGGGTGCGACAATATCAGCCCCGTTCTTTGCGTGACTGATGGCGATTTTATTCATGAGTTCAAGTGATGGATCATTGAGGAGGTCCGGGCCGCGTTGTGTCTCCCCGACAATCCCACAATGACCGTGGTCGGTATACTCACAGGCACAGACGTCAGTGATTACCACCATCTCATTGACTTTTGCTTTGATGTTTCGGACTGCCCGCTGAACAACCCCTTCCGGATCATATGCGGAACCGGCTTTTGCATCTTTATTTTCCGGGATACCAAAAAGCAGGATAGCCCGTATTCCCCGCGTCCAGCAATTCGCAGCAACATCTGCAATTCCACTGATTGGATAACGGAACTGGCCAGGCATTGATTCTATGGGAATGGGGGCAGTGATCGTCTCATCGACAAAAAGTGGAGCAATAAGATCATTTTTTGACAGGGTGATTTCGCATAAAAGCGGCTGGATATTTTTTGACCGGGATCGCCTCATCCGTCGCTGGGGAAACATACTGGTCCTACCATCTCCTGTTCTCCGGTTGTTTACATTTTCTTGAACCCATCGTATTTATGGTTATATTATTCTACTGCCGCGTCTCTTCTGCAGTATGATGCTTGAGCGCATATGCAAGCCTGAGCGCGCTCGTGACCAGGTTGCTGAGGTCTTCCTGTGTGTACCGGTTCTCCTGGATCTGCCTCCAGTCTTTGGTGGTATCTTCATCGTTTTCACCCACCCAGGACGCGATGGCAACCTCAGGAGTGTGGAATCCGAGCCACGAAAAAAAATTCATGAGATTTCCTGCTACGTGCTGAACACCGTCAACATGGCCTACAACAATCATGGCAGCAACTTTATCGTTGATCATACGGTTCCCAAACCACGAGGTCCTGGTTCTCGATTGCATTCATCCGCTCAATAAATTTCTGAACTATTCGCTGAGTGATTGTTCCAGCGTATCGGGGTTGCCAGGATCAGGATATCGCATGCAAGTACCGCATCATAAACAAGTTGCATCTGGTCATCATCGGTACTTCAGCGAAGCTTTGGCAGGGGTAGGTACAATAGGCAGGGTTTTCGGAGTAGTTTCCCTCGCAATCGTGGATGTTGAGATCTTTTAACCTGAGAAATGAAGTGGTGCAACCGAATTCTTTGTATTTATCAAGTGCACGCATGAGAAGGCGTTCGGATTTACTCATTCCAGGTTGCTGACGGCTCGAACCCGAGAGCCCGAGCACCTTGATTCCCTTTCTCATTTCAGGGTCGAGTGGCGGGATGACCGTGACGCCAAATTTTCGTCCAACCAATGGTGCAGGCATGATTTAATTATCAAGAAGCCCGCGATAATCTAATTATTGATCCGGTTCCAGAACAACGTTTCCAGTACAACTCTGTTTGCGTCTGCAGCCGGAGCAGCGAGGAAAGATACAATGCCAGACGACGTGAATACAATCATTCTGGAGAACCGGGCAAAGTGCATCTGCGACACGTGCCCTACGTATAATGAGTGCATGCGGGCGGGAGATGAGTCTGCTGTTCTGTATAACTGGAAAAAGTCCGACCTGTACATTTGATAAAAAGGGATGCATCTGCCCGGCATGTCCGGTCACGCCTCTTCTGGGACTCAAAAAAGCCTATTATTGCATCAGGGGTTCAGAGGAAGAACAAAAAATGCCGTGAATCGTCCCGGCGCAGATAACGGGGTCAGGACTGCATTTAAGATGACTCATTTTTATACAACCGGGGTGATTATAGACAATGAACGGTCCGCGATACCTGATCATTGTATTTATTGTTTTTTCGCTTATTCTTGTTTCAGGCTGCACCAAGGATAGTGGGACACCGGGTTATGCTTCGCCGGCACCTGGATCTGTACTCCTCGAACCCCTGGGTCTGACCCTGTCAGAAGTCCCACAAAATTTTACTCTTTTTGAGAGCAGGGGCTAAGAACTCTACCGAAGTTGGCGAGCTCGCACGGGCTCTCGGATGGCGGAACGGATATGTCGTGCGCTTTACTCGTCCCTCGGACGGAGTACATGGACCGACCGAGATTCTCCAGACCGTCACCTGGTACCCTGCAAAAAATATCCCCGGTATCACTGAACTTATTGAACGAGCGGATCGTTCAGATAGTTCCATGACATTTTCAAACCTGTCTTCCCCCTCACTTGGAAGTTACAGACCGGGCATTTTCAGGAACGGCAAATATCCGGATAATCCCGAAACCTGAAACCACGAATCCGTTGGAATCCGGTCATGTCCCGGAAATAATCCAGCAGGACTTTGTTGAGATTATCTTTTCAAAAGGAAATATTCTTGAAGTAATCCGAATGACCGGGTGCGAACCTGATCTCCCAATCCTCACCAGCATGGCACAGAAAGCATACAATAAGATTCCTGACGGTAACCTGTTCCTTCCATCCTGAAAATTTTCTTTTTTAACCAGTCAGCAAGGACACTTGTTAAGCTTGCTATACCATGAAGATACCCAATGGGGATTAATCCCTCAGACACGGGATGGTCTATTTGGTGTTGGTGATCCTGTCCCCCTGAGTGATCGCATTGACCAGTGCCTTTGCAGCGGCAAGGTCTCCTTCCTCCGCACTCTCGCGAATGGAGAAGGTTGCATCAGTAAGGAGTTTTTTTGCCAGGACCCGTGTCAGGTCATCAACAATTTCTACTATCCTCGGGTCACTGCAACCCAAACGGGCAATTGCCCGGTCCCGTTCGCGGATACGCACGGCATCACCCCACATATGCAGTGCAGCAAGCAAATCATCAGCAGATTTCCGGTTTAAGTGGCGCAGGAAAATTTCGAGTTCTGAATCAACGAACTCCCTGGCCCGTTCAGCTTCAGCTTTCCTGGTGCTCATAGTCTGTTCGTTTATCGTGCGCAGGTTGTCAATGGAAAACAAGCGGATACCATCAATGATCCCTGCGCCCTCCTCAACATCCCGGGGCTGGGCGATATCGACCAGGATGAGCGGGCGCGGGTGTCCTTCTACGGGCCAGCACCGGTTTTTCATTGCCAGCGCCAGGTCTTTTTTATGGATGATCGGGTGGGGTGCAGATGTGCAGGAAATGACAACGTCCGAGAGCGTGATATAGTGGTAGAGTTCCGACAGGCGAACTGCCTTGCCCCCGATTTTATTTGCAAGAATGACTGCCCGTCCATACGTCCGGTTAGCGACATACATTGCCGTCAGTTGCTTTGCGGCAAGCGCCTGGGCAACCAGCAGTCCCATCTCACCGCTTCCCACGACGAGGATATGTTTACCTTCCAGGCTCCCGATCTGAGATTCGGCTAGACGTACCGCGGCAGAACCTACGGAGACTGCACCGCGGTTGATCAGGGTGCTTTTGCGCACTTCAATCCCAACATGCACAGCCTTGTTGATGCAGAATTCAAGGAACAAGCTCGCCGTTCCGGCTTCCTGTGCGTCGGAAAGTGTTTTTTTCAATTGCCCGAGGATCTGGTCTTCACCGACGATCATGGAATCGATACCGGATGCGAGACTGAAGAGATGGGACAGTGCTCCCTTCCCGTCATGTATAAAGAAATCCCGTCTCCCTTGTTCGATAAGGAATTCCCGGAGCACATCCGCATCCCCTTCCACAATCAGTTCCACACGGTTGCAGGTCTGGAGTAAAAGAACGCCTTTAAACCGCTGGCTGGCTGTTTTGAGAAAATCCAGCTCATCAGGAAACCGGAATGCTTCAAGGGCGGAAACGTTTGCCGTATGATGACTTACACCGGCTATTGCGATGGGGATTACTGCTGGTTCATTCATGCAGGTACTTCTCCTTTACATACTGGCGTGCCCGTGCGGGATCCCGTGAGAGGGTTTCCCAGATGGTGGGATCGTTTAATACTTCCCGGAGAATCACATTGCGCCGCGAAACAGAGGGCTCAGATTGTTTCGGACTGCGTTCGCAGATCTCGCTGTAATGCCACCATCTCATCAAGTGAAGGCAGTCGGGTCTCAAGGTATTCACGGATGAACCGTGATACCGCGGGACTGTTACCTTTTGTGCTGATCGCAAGCGTGTAGTTATCCCCCCCGGTTATGAGGGTATAACAACATCGCCAGCTTCACCGTCAGCGTTATTGAATAATATCCCCTTCATCAGGCAGATATCCTTAATCCGGTTGTTCTGGACACGGTCGGAAAATGCCCCGATAACCAGAAATGCTCCACCTGTTATTTCGCAGAGCACTTCATCAGAAACCATACCGGTATCCATCATCCTGCGCTCAACGGGAAGGATGCGTATCTTGTGCGAGAATGAACGACTAACCACCAGAACATCAGACTTCACCGGAAAAATACGCAGCTTTCGTGATGCGACCTCTCCTCCCCCGAATATAACGATGCGTTTGCCGGAACAATCCACAAAGAGAGGGATCATCAGGTATTAGTTTGAGCGATTGCGTTACATTAAGATGTTGGAATGGATGTGATTTTTCCCGTCTTTCCCTCAGGTGCAGGTAGTAACCCGGGTGGGGAAGCAATGAACTGCCATCTTCCGTGCATACGGAGGGAACTTGAGGGAACTAAAATGAGGTGATGCGGGAAAAATCACTGGAATGATCTTCGCGACGTCCCAGTAGTTCGATATACTTAAATTGTTTGAATGCTCACACTTTAGAGCACATCTGCGCCGATAGTGTAGTGGTTATCACTAGGCGTTGCCAACGCCTAAACCCGGGTTCGAGTCCCGGTCGGCGCATGCGGTCTTTCGTGAAGTGAGATTGCGTTTTTTTTGTGCGACTGAAACTTTTTATCAGAACTTTTTATTATATACGCAAAAAGCCCTGTTCAATCTGTTTTGAACAATTCGATGATTTATTGCATTTAATCTGGATGGTCACGGGCAGGGATACCAATTAATGACTATCCTGTATCCCCATTGACCCTGCCCGGATCAATAAGAAAAAGGGAATATTTTTTTATTAATTTGAATTTTTAAAAAAGGAAAAAAATGCATCGAAAACAGATTTTATTTATTTCCCCTCGAATAATGCTGCGATATCAAGCCTGGTTGACCGATCCTTATAGTACTTGAAAAGGGTCTCTCCCCACTCCACAGAATGCAGGTCGCTGCTGAAGAGGTCAGAGGAACTGTCGTAGAGGTTAGTGCCTTTCTTAAAGAGGCCCAGTGACAGGTACTTATCGGTGACAGTCAGTCCGACCCGCAGTTTCTCACCCGTTACCCATATCGAAAAATTGGGAAAACCTGCAAGGCCCTTCATGTTCGATGCATAGGGCTCTTTTGATAAAAGTTCGATGACTTCGTGATTTACCACAAGTTCAACAGAATACCGGTGATTACTTTTTCGGCAATGAACTGGGCAAGACCTGGACTGGCTACTGAAGAAATTCCATGGATATACGTGGCATCCTTCAGGATTTCTAGGTAGTGAGAATATACATAAAACATGTCGGTCGTCGTGTCCTGTTTCGGCTCTGAATTATACAGGGCACCGATACTGGACAGAAAAGGTACTGGAAGATCAGAAAGATCATGGTTTGTAAAGAATGTATGATGCTGGCTGATCCCACCAATAAGCTGGATAAATCCTTCAACATTCATTGCCACGACCCTGCCAAGCGGGGTAAGGTGGTACTCATAGTTTACTGCCTCAATCAGACCCTGTTTTTCAAGATTGCGGATCTTAGGAATTAATGCCTGGGATGTGCTCCCGGTAACCTCACGCAATCGGCTGAGGGATGCATTGTTGTGGAGTAATGTAAGCAGAATCTGAATTTTTAGCCGTGAACTGTAAATGGAATGGATAGGCTGTTTATGCCGATCATAAATTTTGAGAGAGTCCATACGAAAGTAAATCCCCTTAAAGCATACTTATTTTGTGCGCTTTATCTGTATATCTATGGTAGGTACCACTGTGTACGAATGGAGTTGTTTTAGCCGTGCAGGTATGGTATCGATGAAATCAGAAGACACAATCCTCCAATAGTCAGGAATTGCCCATCGGAAAAAACATCACAGAGAAGATCGTTCTTTGATGTCCGATCAATAGAAATGATGCAAACCTGGGAATATACAAGGGAAGTGATCATGATGGCAATAGCCGGACCGGAATGACCGTAATTCCCATCACGAGTATAATGACTCCCGCTGAAATGTTTATGACGGTAAGGATTATCCGGCTTCGTTCAACGCCCACAAGGACCGGAATGGTCGCGACGCCGGTTGCAGAATCTCCGCTCCTGTCCCTGATATCGGGTAATACAGAAGCAACAAACGTCCAGCAGAATATAAACAGGAATACAATCATTGAAGCTGACTGGGTGTGGAAGCACTCAGATAAACCGGTACCAGCGAAAACGCGAGTGCCCATGATGTGGAGACTACGAGGTTTTTCATCACCGGGATCTCTTTTAATCTCCGGTATCCGCACCACTTTGGTAATACAGGAACGCTGTAGAATATTCCACTGATGAGCGGTATTGAAACGACACAGAATGCGACGATACTGTGGAATGCGGCAATAGAAAGTGCGATGAGGTATGCACCGAGTGCAGCGATAAAAAACTGGCGTTCGAACTTTTTCGTGATCCGGAAACGATGTTCATGGTTGAGCGCGTCTTCTGCTTCATCAGTTTTTCGATTTAAATTATAAACAGAGAATACAACCATGAACATAACCATAGCAATATGGCTGGTCCAGGAAATGCCCTGAATGAAACATGAAGTATACGCCATGCCACTGGCAGCCAGACCAAGGAAAAGTGAACTATAGAGCAGGAATTCTCCATAATCACGAATTTTCGAATAGAGAGTGTTCCAGAAGTCCGATACACAATTCCAGTAGCCGTTATACCGGATGTAGCTGAGAGAATCCATGAAATAACTTAAGGGACAAAAGCAACATTCATTTTACCGGCGAATGTTAATCGCAGCGGATAATCTGAATACCCGTGATAAATAAATGACAATCTAATCAATTTTCATGCAGGATATGAAGTTCAGGAAAGTAAGATATGCAGTATTTGAGCCAGATCCGTTCAGATAGAATAGTTGTAAATGAATATTAATCTTTCCATATAACCCCATCCATTGAATTGTCATACAGGACAAAATTACCATGATATCCGTACTCTATGTTGATGACGAAGAAGTGCTACTCGAAATCGGAAAGATTTTTTTAGAAAAATCTGACCAGTTCCATGTTGACACCATGACATCAGCCACCGAAGCACTCCAGCTGCTAAAATCAACTTCGTATGATGCGATTGTCTCTGATTACCAGATGCCGGATGTGGATGGTATTGCATTTTTAAAAGCGATCCGTGTTGAATTTCCTGAGCTTCCTTTTATCATTTTCACGGGTAAAGGGCGGGAAGAGGTGGTGATTGAGGCATTTGAGAACGGGGCTGATTTTTACCTTCAGAAAGGTGGGGAACCAATCACCCAGTTTATGGAACTGGAACATAAGATCACTGCTGCTGTCCGCCGCAGGCAGGCAGAGAAAGCCTTGCTTGAGAGTGAAACACATTACCGTAATGTGGTCGAAGACCAGACAGAATTTATCTCACGGTTTCTACCGGATGGTACCCACATTTTTGTGAATGAGGCGTATCTCCGGTATTTCAATAAAAAAAAGGAGGAGTTCATCGGAAAAAAATTCAAGCCCGATATCCCCAAGGAGGATCAGAGCCTTTTTAAGGAACATTTTCCCTCGCTGACAAAGGAACACCCGATTGCCACACTCGACCATCGTATCATAATCCCGGATGGCGAGATCCGCTGGCAGCAGTGGACCGATCGGGCAATTTTTAATGACCAGGGAATACTTATTGAATACCAGTCCGTTGGTCGCGATATCACCGAAACCAAACGTTCTGAAGAGCAACTGCATTTTAAAAATGTTGAACTCCATGCTGCCTATGAACAGATCGCTGCTATTGAAGAGGAGTTGCGACAAAACTACGATGAGCTGAACAAAAAAGAGCATAATCTTCGGGAAAGCGAGGAAAATTACCGCCGCATCGTGGAAACATCATACGAAGGCATTTGGGTGCTCGACAGCCAGTTCCGGATACAACGACTCAATGGACGGATGGCAGAAATGCTGGGTTACAACCCTCAGGAATTGTATGGCCGGTCCATCCTGGATTTCATTCACCCGCAGGATATTTCGGATCATGAACGCCAGTCTTCATGTCGTCGCAAAGGGATAAAAGATCGGTACGAGCGGCGTTATCGGAAAAAAGACGGGACATGGCTCTGGACCCTGGTATCAGCAACACCAATCTTCCACAACAATGAATTTACAGGATCATTTGCGATGATAACAGATATTTCTGAGCGGAAGCGTACCGAAAGGCACTCAGGGAGAGCGAACATCTGTACAGGACAATCGTTGAGACCGCCCCGGGGATGCTCATAATCTGTGATTCTACGGGAAAAAACGTTTACGCCAGCGCGAATTGCATAGATCTCACCGGGTATGCCAGGGAGGAGCTTATTGGCAAATTCATCTGCTGGGTGCATGAGGATGACAGACTGAAAATGGAAGTCATGTTGAAGGAAGCCTTGAAAACCCAGACCGGCGGTCACAACATCGAATTCAAAGGAATAAAAAAAGAAGGAGAAGTCTGGTACAGGTACTCAGTCATGGGAGCCCGTAAAAGACAGTCAGGGTAATCTTATTCAGTTTGTGATACAGGTTATTGACATAACTGACCGCAAAATTGGAGAAGAATCCCACAAACAAACAGAAAAACCGTGTTCTGGTATTATTAATAAAACATCTGATGCTATCCCTGTTTACGATCCGGGACAGTAAGTATTTGCTGCGGTTAATTCCGGGAATCTGAATTTCTTACTGCAATTATAAAAAAAAATTATTTATTTTTCAGGTTCATTACTGACTGACTGATCCCATTCAGGGTGTCGAAATTTTCCGGGGTTATTATTTCCATGGGAATTTCAATTTTATAACTGCTCTCGAGGTAATCAACGAGTGCAGTAATCCAATGGAATCGATCACACGGTTTCTGTCAATGATTCATTTTCTTTTACTGCTTTCTTTCCGTCGAGAAAGCCACGCGATTTTAAAAATTGTACTATATCTTTTCCAATCTCATTCATAGTGGTTCACCTTTTTCGGCCAAAATTTTTATTAGCAAATGTTTAAATAAAGTGTATCGAATAAATTTTCTATTAAGATATATATTAACATAATGGTGACTTATGGAAAAAAGAGTTTTTGATGATAAATTTGACATTAAAAAAGAGATGCTGAGCACCGTCAATGATCTGAAAGAAGCATTACCCGGTTTTATGAAAGAAACGGTAACGGATCAGTTCAGGAAAGATGGCATTGTGATCGGGGTTTCCGGCGGTGTGGATTCCGCACTCATTGCAACTCTCGCCGTTGAAGCATTGGGTGCCGACCATGTCTATGGTCTTATCCTTCCCGAGAAGGAGTCAAATCCCTCCAGCAGGGAACTGGCTCTGGAAATAATAAAGAAACTGAAAATTCCCTACAGCGAAGTTCCGATTACTCCCATGCTGGAATCATTCGGTATCTATGCCCAGAAAGAATCTCTTCTCAAAGAACTTTTCCCCCAGTATGATCCTGCGATACACACGACAAACCTTTTCCTTCCCCCAGGAATCAATTCTGGCAGCCTGTTAGCCTTACCATCCATCCGGCTCTCGACCAAAAAAGAGTCGATCGGAACCAAACGCCTGTCTGCGCAGCAGTACCTGAAACTCATCAGTCTTCAGAACGTCAAACAGAGAACACGAATGATTGCGCTCTACATGCAGGCGGAGAAAATGAATTATGTGGTAAGTGGCACTACCAATAAGTCAGAATTACTGTGTGGATATTTCGTAAAGTTCGGTGATGGGGGCGTTGATATTGAACCCATAGCGAATATGTATAAACTGCAGGTCTACAAGCTTTCAGAAATGTTAAAGATCGATAAGAAAATTATCTCCCGTGCACCGAGCCCGGATACGTGGAGTCACTACACTTCAGATGAAGATTTTTACCTGAGGATGCCCTATGAAATTCTCGACCAGCTCCTCTATGCCGAAGAACATCATCTCCCACATGAGATTGTCCAGAAATGCACAGGACTGACCTCAAATCAGATGGCTTCAGCATATAGACATATCCATAGTATGAAGCATGCATCCCAGTTGCTTCAGTCTTGCTCCACCGGTCTATATGAAATAGAGTCTCCCGTGCCTGCTTAAAAAAAATTACTTTGAGGAAAACCGGACCAGGAGGACCGGAAAAAATTCGCCGGAATTTCATAATAACGGTATTCCGGACATAGTCGTTGGTTGAACAAATGAACTTTTTTTTTTAAGAACGCAAATAAACCACTATTCCATGATCCGGCTCTTGCATAACCGGCACACAGACCGATTTCTTTGCCTCTTTTTTAAATGCCAGGGTGATAAAAAAGTGATTGGCTGCCTGGATAGTATATGCCAACCGCTGCATTATGTGTTCAAGAATCGATACCCCATGTTCTGCTCTGTGAATCGGCAATCAGGAATAGTATCTTCCAAGCCTTATAATAAAACCGGATTTTGCAGAAAATATGCCAGTATTGTGCTCTGATTGCCAATTTTTGCTGATAAGAAGAGAATCTGATCTATAGGGAAATCAAATTAAGTAAAAACTGACCCAAAAAAAACTGACCCAAAAAAATGTTGGTGGAATGTGAAGATTATTTCTTCTTTGCTGCCGCCTTCTTGGCTGGCTTTTTTGCTTCCGGCTTTTTTGCCGCGGCCTTCTTTGCTGCTGCCATGTGGATTCCACCTCCTACCGGAAAGGGTTATAAAATTCTTCAATTTATCAATTAATAAATATTTTGGTCGCAACGCCATTTTGGTGCGTAGAATTCAGAGTTTTTATCACTTTTTTGGCATAAACATGGCGATATCTGAACAAGAGCGGTTTTATCAGGTAATATTGATCAAAATGCGCAATTCTCTGAATTTTGTTCCGATTCACCAAAAAATCAAAAAATGCGAATAAATAATCTTTTACGTCCTTTTAATACAGAATTAACATGACAGACTGCGCTGTTCAGGATGTTTTTCGCTTCTGTGAGAAAAATTTATTCTTCATTGTTTTTTTTATTGTTTTGATCTGAAACTATCCTGCATGTACCAGCAGTTTTCGTCCGGTCAGAGAATTGTCCTGTAAAGCACCATATTTGCACCTATAACTATGCATAGCAGCACAATGGAATGCAGAATAAGAGTAACATATTGATCATCCCGTATTATTTGGAATGTATAGAGAGAATAAATAATCACAGAGAATATCATGGTGCTGATACTGATTGATGTCGCCCTGAATGCAGTATACATCCTGCTGCGGATATCGGGAAAAAGGAAAAGTCCGATTATTCCAATGCCGCCAAATCCGACACTTGAAAGAAGAAGAATGAAAATTACCAGGTCGATAAAGGGATCGCTCATGGAGTCTCACCTTTCCAGGATCGTGCATATGCGATGGTTCCTGCATAGCACAGTGCTGCGAGGGCAATTGATATATCAAGCATAAACAGGTTTCCCCATGAGATACGAGCGCCAGCGCTGCTCCGGCGAGCTATTGTTATTGCTGCGGTCACTCCAACCAGCTCGATCACCAGGTGTCGGGCCAGGAATAACCCGAAGGATGGCGCAGATTGACAGGAACGCAAGGCAGAGTCCTACAAAAAGCCAGGTGTCTATCATGTACTACAATACTGTGTGGAGGATTAGTATTTATCAATCCTCCCGATCCAGGCAAATCTCTGATTTCGTTTATCAATACATTGAAATCAATATCCGTTCAACTTTTCCGGGCATTGTCAGGATTTCCTTTCCTTTTTTATCCCTGTAATGCGAATGAATAAAAAGATGCGTCCGTCTTATCTCGGCAAGATCCTTTTACGCTGGTGTGATCAATGCCACACACCGGTTCTTTCGCCTTCGTGTTCCTGCGGAGCAAAGACCCGGGAAGTTCCCGTGACACCCCCGGGAGATGCCCGCCCGGCTTTTCCGGCAGATATTGCACTCATTAACCGAATCTTCACAGAGCATTTCGGCGCAGCGCTTATTCCGGAAGGCCACCTTGCGCTTCTGAACAAAGTGCCTGACCAGGACCGGATGGAAGAGATTGTTGTCGGGGGAGGAATCGCCGGTATAATCCGGTATTTTCCGCAACAGCGGCGTTGGGAACCTATACCGCGTCCCGAGGCCTGCAGTCTGTTTTCTCCAAAAAAAAGGTTTATAGTGGTTGATGATGGTGCAGTCCCTTTCATCAGGGACCAGGGAATGAGTGTTCTTGCACCCGGGCTGGTTGAAATTGAGGATTCAGTGTGTGCAGGAGATGAAGTCTTCATTCTTTCAAGGGGTGGTTCATGTGTTGGTGTCGGCCGGGCAAAAGTTGACGCAGTCTGCTGCACGAAGTATGGAGAAAGGTTCGATTGCAAGGACCCGAAGGAATATTACATCGGTAATTGTACCGGAAAAGGCAAGTTGGGATACAGCTGTAACGGCGAATGCCGATGTTCTTCATTCTGCAGAATCAGCATCTTTTGAGTTTGTGAAGAACGTTATGGAACAAAACAGGCATCTTGTGGCAAATGTCTCGTATTCCGGCGGAAAGGATAGTCTCGCTACGCTGCTGGTAGTGATAAAGGCAATTGGGAAAGTTCCAATGCTTTTTGCCGATACTGGTATGGAGTTTCCTGAAACCTATGCCAATGTGGAAGATGCTTCGCGGCACTACGGGCTGGAGGTAATCCGCACTGATGGAAAAACACGCTTCTGGGAAAATTTTAACCGACAGGGACCGCCCGCGGTGAATGCCCGCTGGTGCTGCAGGGTATGTAAACTAACCCCAGTGGCGAACCTGATTCAGGAACAGTGGGGCGAATGTCTTTCCTTTATTGGCCAAAGAAGGTATGAGTCAGCTATGCGGGCGCAGAGTGACCGTGTCTGGAGAAACCCAAATGTCCGGGGGCAGCTCTCTGCCGCCCCGATTCATAACTGGACCGCTCTCCATGTCTGGCTCTATCTTCTGCGCGAGCATGCGCCTTACAACATCCTCTATGAACGTCACCTGGACCGGATCGGATGCTTCATGTGCCCGTCAAGTGATATGGCATTGATACATTTGATCGAAGCAGAATATCCACATCTCTGGGAGACCTGGCGTACACATCTCGAACAATGGCAACACACACAGGGGCTTTCCCCGGATTGGGTAACCGGAGGAAAATGGCGGATTAGGGAAGGTTGCACGGATGACGAAAATAGCCATTATTGATTATGGGCTTGGGAACCTGCGGAGCGTAATTCGCGGACTCGAAAAAGCCGGAGCAAATGCAGTTATTACCTCAAAGAAAGAAGAGATCGCAGCCGCAGATGGTCTCGTTCTGCCCGGTGTCGGGGCGTTCCGCGAGGGGATGGATCAGCTGGGTCCTTTACAGGAAACCGTTAAAGAAGCCACCCGCGATATTCCGCTGTTGGGGATCTGTCTTGGAATGCAGATGCTGATGGAAACAAGCGAGGAGCATGGAACTCATCAGGGGCTTGGGCTTATACCCGGGAGCGTCAAGCGGTTTCCCCGTGTTCCCGGGCAGAAAGTCCCGCATATGGGCTGGAATTCCTTAAAGATTGAACAGGGCGATAACCCGCTTTTTACCGGTTTCGGGGCTGATGAATATGTTTATTTTGTCCATTCTTTTTTTGTGGATACTACGCCGGAATATACGCTTACATCGACACAGTATATATGTTCATTCTCGTCATCGGTGGGAAACAAAAATATATTTGGCGTCCAGTTCCACCCTGAAAAGAGCGGCGCAATCGGTCTGCGCCTGCTGCATAATTTTATCAGCATGATCTAATCTTATCCGAAAACCCCCCTGCATACCCCTCTTTTCTTTACGGTGTTTACGAGAAACCTTTTAATTACTGCCATTCGATGCTGTAGATATGAAAAAGATCGTATTCATCGCGCTATTCCTGATGTGTATTGTCGGTAGTGCATCCGCCTACCAGCTCTACCTCAGTTGTCCGGAAACGGTACAGGTTGGTCTCCCGTTTAAATGTTCTGTTGACACTAACTTCCCCGCAGGGACAACATTCGATGTTGTGGTTTACCAGTCAGGATATACGGCCACTCCCCTTAAACGTCAGTCTGTTACAATCCAGAATCATGAATCAGATACCCGAACGATCCAGTACCAGATATTTGATACGAAGGGATTACCCGGTGGCCAATACAAAGTGGAGATCCAGTTCATCGGACCCGATGAGGGTCGGCTTTCATCGGACTCGGTTACCCTCCAGCTGCCCAAAGTTCTGGACCGAACGAATGAAATAACCATCACATCCCCTATGACCCAGACTTCTGACGAACCACTCAGAATTGAAGGATCTATTGCAAAAGCGGGAAATGACGGTGTTCAGATCGAAGTCAGCGGACCTGACGGAGTTATTTTCGGGCCTCAGTGGATAGGAACAAAACTTGATATACAATCCAAAGCAGGAGAATTCACCCAGCAGGTTTCCGTTATCAAGCCTGGAGATTATGATGTATCTTTTAAGGATGCCAAAGGCTATGTCGGTGTGAAGACATTCAAAGTTATTGCGCCCGCAACATCGGTACAGACAACAGTTCCCACAACGGTGGTTACTACACTTCTGCCGACAACAGTTCCCACTCCTCTCCCTACAGCAACCCAATCCCCCCTTTCCCCGCTGCCAATTATAGCAGCTCTCTCTTTGGTGGGTTTACTTTCGGTAATCGTGACGAAAAAGCGCTGATAAAACTCTTTTTTTTTTAGAAAAGTACTATAATGCAATACTTGAACGTTCAACTGGATTTCATACCGGATCCCCGGCCTATATTATTGCATCAAAAAAATGAGAAATTCTCTGGTGGTAGTTAGTAGTTCATTTTTTTCCAGAGATACACTTCGTACACAAGCAGGACGAAGATAACTATCGTCCCTCCGAGGAAAAACGCAAGTGCGATATCCGGCAACGCTGCAGCAACAGATTCTCCTGAACCCCCCGGGATTGGGCCCGGAGTGAAATGTGGTGTTGGAAGGTTTGTGATGTTTGCGACAGCGATGTCAGAAATCCCTTTGGAACCGGTGGCCATCACATCCGGAGCCGGTGTGATATTCTGCCACAAACCTTCGGATGCAGACTTTGCCGGTGTGGTTCCATATTCATACCCGGTCATTCGCGGTGCCCCGTTCAGGCTGCTACCGGCCGTGATACCCTGACCGAGAATCGGGGACAGGATTGCAATAACCAGTGATCCGAATATGACTATCCCGAAGAGGGATGCGTATTTCAGCAAGAGTGAACGGACGTTTGACTTGCGGGGAGCAACAATCAGGAGCTGGTTCGTAACAGCGTAGATCTTAATTTCCCGTCCTTTGACACTGTATTTTGTTTCAGCGACCGTGATCAGGCCGGCATCGAGCAGGTTTTCAATATGATATTTTGCGGTTGTCAGTGGGATAGATAGCTGTTCGGTAATCTCGGTCAAGCTCTTCTGGTTCTCTGCAAGCATCTGGAGGATGTCGCTTGCAGTCTGGCTTGCCATTGCTTTTGAAATTTTCTGTGCTCTCTCATCGCCAGGTTCAAGGATAACCACATTATCAGCCATGCAGCGCCGCAATTATCCGTTCGCGTCCGACTTTTAAGGCAAGATCAAGCTGGTTTGCATCCGGCCCGCCACCCTGGGCCATCGCTGGTTTGCCGCCACCTTTGCCCCCGAGCAGGCTGCAGACCTGGGTAATGATTTCTCCCGCGTTCACCCGCGAGTCTGCGGAAGCGAGTACAACCCGCACGATATCGCCAGACCCGGCAAGGAGAGCGATACCCCCCTTATCTGAAATGGACGTAGCAAGAGCTGCGAGCTCTTTTGCAGGAAGATCAATACGCCTGACAACCACCTCTACTCCACTGATGGATTCAGCGACAAGTGTCTGCAGTTCCAGTTCCACAAGTCTGGCACTCATCCGGTCGATATCTTTCTTTTGTTCCTTCCATTCGTTGAAGAATCGCGAAACGCTCGAGGGAAGATTGTCAGGTTGTACCGAAAGGACATCAGAGGATGAGGCAACAATATGCTCCAGATGCTGCATATAGAATATCGCAGCCAGGCCTGCAGCAAATTCGATACGCTCAATACCATCCTGAATATGTTCTAACCGTATGATTTTGATTACGCCGACTTCACCGGTGTTCCTGCAGTGAGTGCCGGCACAGGCTTCGATATCCCCGGCAACTTTTATCACACGGATGTCCCTGCCAGGCGGCACACCCCCCTGGTAGAGGGAAAAACCATATTTTTGTTCGGCTTTTGTACGGTCTTCAATCGAAATTTCAACCGGCTGGCTGGTCATGATCATCCGGTTTGCCTCAGTCTCAATTTTGATGAGTTCATCGGGGGTAATGTGCTTGAAGTGGCGGATATCTATGCGTGAACTCTCGCTTCCTTTCTGGGCCCCGGCCTGGTGAATATGTGCTCCCAGCACTTCTTTTGCGGCGTGGAGGAGAATGTGTGTTGCCGTGTGATGGCGCATCAGCGACCACCGCCGTTCCTCATCCACCATCCCTTTTACTCGTTCACCCCGGTGAAGTACTCCTCCCGTAATGTGGTGGAGTATCACCTCGCCGATCTTTATCACACCGTCGACTCTTACCATGCTGTCGGAACTGACCAGTGTACCGGTATCGGCGGGTTGTCCTCCGCCTTCCGGATAAAAGAGGGTCTGGTCGGTTACAGCGTAATCATCAAAAAAGTCAAGCACGACAGCTTCGAACTCGATATCAGATGGCTGTTCGTAATAAAGTTTTTTTGTCGGGGGCAGCCCGTCAACCCGCCCGTTATACTTTGAAGTTTTATCCTCGACAATCTCTTTTTTTGACTCGGAATGCATGTCCGCTACCATTGAATAGAAATTGTCAGGCAGGTCAACAACCGCACCTTCTTTTGTTGCAATATCCCTGACCATCTCCGGCTGGATGCCGTGTGAGTCATAGAGCGTGATGATCTCGGCAAGCGGAACCCGCTGGCTCTTTGCTTTGTATGACTTTGCAATTTTCTGGACAATTCTTGTACCGCGTTCGAGAGTGGATGCATACTTGTCGGTTTCCCGGTCGATAATCTCGCGGACTACAGAAATGTCCTGTTCAAATTTATTCATGCCGATGATCTTCATCTGTTCTTCAACCAGATCCGCAAGAGGATCCTGTATGGTGAGTTCGGTCATCATCCTCAGGGTTCTCCGGATCACAAGACGTGCAAGATAACCTTCACGGACATTGGACGGGACAATACAGTCTCCCAGCATATACGCAAGACAGCGGGTATGGTCGACAATGGCATACACCTTCTCAATGGGTGTAATCATTTTATCGAGTTTTTCAGGTGATACATCAATCGCCGCTGCCACTTTCTTGCGCAGCTGGAACAGGTTGGTGCCGGAGATGTCCATAAGGCCTGCGAATTTTGCATTCAGAGCAAGGATCTTGGTGTAATCCTTATTGTCAAGCATATGCGAAAGTCCGGCTGAACTCATAACCCGGCTGACCATTTCAGGGAAAACGGCATCATAAATAGTTGGAGAACCTTTCGAAGCCCAGACCAGTCGTTCAAGCCCATACCCGGTGTCGACAATCCGAAGCTTCATCGGGTAATACATCTCTCCATTCAGGTCGTAACCCGGACCCGTGGTCTTTTGCCGTCCGAGGCTCATAAAGACGAGTGTTGCAATTTCCAGCCCGCCAATGAGCACTTCAACACTCGGTCCTGCATTGCCCCCGCCGATCCATGGGTGTTCTTTATACGTGACTTTAGTGATATCCCCGCCAATTGACGCGATAAACTGGTCACAGAGCTCGACCGTGCGGTCTTTCCAGTAGATCTCTTCAGTCGGGGTGTTGAAGGCATGGTGAGCCATCATCTCAAACGTGGTGAGATGCCTTCCTGATCTGCCAACGGAGTCGAGATCGTTAAGGCGGATGCATGGCTGGGATATGGTAAGTGGATTTGCGGGGGGTGGGACAATTCCCCCGGTCACGAACGGCTGGAAATCAGCTCATCGATGCGATAGTAAGGTAAATATCATCCCGCCAGCGGGCGACGACCGGGTATCGCTCCACGCGTGTGTGTCCATTCCTTTCAAAAAAAGAGAGATAGGCTTCTCGCATGCTGTCCAGAGTATGAGTTTTAAAGACAGGGTTGCCGATAAAGTTATAGGGTTCGCAGGGAGCGTCCCCGCAGATTTCACGCGAATGATCGCGTGTCCAGAACGCGGAACCGCAACTTTTACAAATCTTGCGTGTCAGCCCCTGTTCCTTAAAATATTCGAGCTGGTATTCTTCTTCGAGCATGAATAATCACTTAATAGTCAGTACAATTGATTACGAACGATAATTAGTCTATTGTTCAGGCTTATTTTTCCATGTATCCTGGTACCAGGAATCGATGTGACGGAATGTTCCGGTTTCCTGTGCGATCCTGACTGCCAGCAAATGCCAGCATGTCCTGCCCCGGTAGAGAAAATCACTGCAGGTACAGAAATCTTCATCAACCACATATTCGGCAGTCCTTCCTTCCACGACAAAAAAATCCAGGTATTTTTTGATCTTGCCCGCGTCAAGTGCCACAAGAGCTTTTTTACCCCGCGTTCCGAGAACCTCTTCTATCTCAAGACGGAGAGAAGAATCAAGAACCTTTTTTTCGGCCAGACGCTGCCAGAGATCGATCATGGGATGATTTTCTGGAGTGGCGGGTCTTCAATATACTCCCAGCCTTTCCGTCCGGCAAGCCGTTGCATTGCCGGGGCTTCCAGCGCATAATGGGTCGCTTCGATGCAGGGCAGGGGAGCATTGCGTGCTACCGAATGCTTCATCTCGGCAGAAAGGAAAGTATCCGCACCATCCGCTTTTGCTTCTTCAAGAAGTACCGGATCAAAACCACTCCCGGCAACAATTGCAAGCCGACGTATTTTTTTTCCCTCACCCCAGAGCCGGATACCCCCCCCCAAACGCCGTGATATTTCCGTTATTGAAAGTGTGGAAGTACCAATGCAGCCCAGCGACATAGGTGAAATATCACGGAGCGAAAGGAGTTCTGCGAGTGCATCATTGACCCCTTCTTGTGCCCGGTCGAAGTTCGTGTGCATTACGTAAAGGTTCATTTCAGCGGAAAGCAGGGCGCGCATCAACCCGGCAAGCCGTCCTGTCATGCTAGTGACCGGCGTCCATAATGGTGTGTGGTGGACCACGAGCATATCAGCAGATGCCAAAATTGCTTTATTGATAACAAGGGGTGTGGCATCCAGTGCGCAACAGACCCGGGAAATCTCCGGTCTGCCTTCAACAACAAGCCCGATTTTTCCTGCATCGAAATCTTCAGCAAGGGAAGGCGGAGCGAGATGCTCCATCTCTTCAATGAAGGCACGAACATGCATAGACAAATATCGTTCCTGCAGTTTAAAATATCATATATTACCCCTGGTAATAACAATTAATTTTAATATGCATAAAAACGCATTTCTGGATATGCACAAGTCCATCGATCAGATCAATGAGCGGATCCGGGACGGTACAGTGCGTGTAGTCACTGCTGAAGAAATGCCTGCAATCGTTGCCGAACTGGGTGAGGAGGGAGCGCTTAAGGAAGTTGATGTAGTTACCACCGGAACATTCGGGGCCATGTGCTCATCAGGTGCATTCCTTAATTTCGGTCATGCCGAGCCTCCCATCCGCATGGAAAGGATCTGGTTGAATAATGTAGAAGCATACGGAGGGCTTGCGGCCGTTGATACCTACATCGGTGCAACACAACCGTCCGATACTCTGGAAGAGAAATATGGCGGTGCGCATGTAATCGAGGATCTTGTTGCAGGAAAATCAGTAGAACTCCGTGCAAGCTCAAGAGGGACTGACTGTTATCCGCGGCGGACGATTAATACAGATCTCCTCCTGGAAAATCTCAACCAGGCAATCATGTGCAATCCGCGCAATGCCTACCAGCGATATAATGCCGCAACCAATTCCACAGACCATATTCTGCATACGTATATGGGAGCACTGCTCCCCAATTGCAGCAACGTGTCTTTTTCGGGAGCCGGTACGTTAAATCCGATTTCCAATGATCCAAAACTCCGTCTGATTGGCAGTGGTGTTCCCATCTTTTTGTGCGGGGCACAGGGCATGGTTATCGGTGAGGGAACCCAACACTCACCTGCCGGGGGATATGGGACCCTGATGGTGACAGGAAACCTAAAGGAGATGTCGCAGGATTATCTCAGGGCAGCGACGATGACCGGATATGGTGTGACGTTATATGTCGGACTCGGTATCCCGCTTCCTGTACTGGATCTCGATGTGGTGCGGGCTACTGCGGTTCGTGATGAGGACCTATCTGTTGATATCATGGATTATGGCGTGCCAAGCCGGGATCGTCCTGCTATCAGGAAAGTGACATATGCCGAATTGCGGAGTGGGGTTATCGAAATCAATGGCGAAGAGGTGCGGACGTCTTCACTCTCTTCCTTCAGGAAGGCCCGGCAGGTGTCAAAGGAGCTGAAATCCTGGATTGAACGTGGCAGCATGCAGCTTGCGCTCCCCACCCGGCCAATTGATGCGAAAAAATCGGCAAAACCGATGCACCAGATTTCCAAAGGCCCGAGGGTGCTGGATATCATGGACAGGCAGGTTGTCAGTATCGGGGAAAATGAAGAGATCACTACAGCCGCAAAGAAACTTCTCAAAGGGGATACGAACCATCTTCCGGTTATTAACGGTGAAAATGTTCTTGTTGGCATTGTAACAACGTTTGATGTATCCAAGGCTGTACTAAACCCCGGTAAGGCGCATTTTGTGAAAGATATCATGAAAAGGAAAGTGATCACGACCACTCCGGATGAAGCGGTGGACATTGTCGTGCAGAAACTTGAACAGCATAATATCAGTGCACTTCCGGTCATTGACAGTGGAAATCACGTGATTGCGATACTGACGGCAATGGATCTTGGAAAGTTGTTCGGGGGGAGGTGGCTGAAATGAAACTGCTGGTGAACTTCTCTCGCAAGAAAGGCAGAAAACCCATTATCGCACAGGTTGTGCGGGATACCGGTGTCTTGATTAACGTTGAGCGGGCGGTTATCGATTCATCTGAGGGAGAGGCGCTCATCGATGTTCCGGATGACCAGTGCCGTCTGGTCTGTGATTCGATGATCAGCCTCGGTGCGAATGTGCGGATCCTTGAACATGGCATCAGTATAAACGAGAGTGAATGCGTGGATTGCGGTGCATGCATCAGTATCTGTCCCCGTGAGGTGTTCTCGATGGATAGTGACTGGAAACTGCAGCTGGCAGAAGAAAAATGTGTGCTCTGCGGTAAATGCATTGAAGCGTGTCCGCACCGGGCACTCTCGCTTCCACTATGATTCGTGCACCATTCGTCTTCCGTGAGACCATAGCAACCATCCTTGCCGATAAGCAGGAGCATGTTGATGCGGCAAAATCCGGCATGCTTGCGGCACGACAGGAACTGGAAGCTTATATCGCCCGTGATCCTTTTTTCCTTTCAACCCTCGATCCCTATAGGCCTGATTCTGATGATGGAGTTATTCACAGGATGACAGATGCAACACAAAAAGCCGGTGTCGGTCCAATGGCGGCAGTTGCAGGTACAATTGCATGGTCTGGTGTTGAGGCAATGGCAGAAGCCGGGGCAGAGTTCGGGGTGATTGATAATGGAGGTGATGTTGCTCTCATATGCGACCGGTCAGTCCGGGTAGGAGTGCATGCAGGTGATGCGGTTCTTTCCAACAGGATCGCGTTTGTCATCCCCCCACAGGAAAAAATACTGGGAATCTGCACATCATCAGCAACTGTCGGACCATCCATCTCGTTTGGAATTGCTGACGCTGTTACCATATTCTCGCATGATGTTGCGCTTGCCGATGCCTGGGCAACTTCGGTCTGCAACCTGATCCGCCCTGATGACCAGACCGTTCTTGACCAGATAAATCCTCATGAAGTTATAGGGGTTTTTGCAATTATGGGGGAAACCATGGTAAAATGGGGAAATCTCCCGCCACTGGTGTCTGCAGTGGTTGATGAGAAGCTGATAAGTGCAGGAGACCGTATATAGCCAGTCGTTTTTAAAAATTATTGTATCAGTACGGGGGATTTTCAATATATTTCAGCCCGTCAGCGTACGCTCTTTTGCCTTTAAAGGTGACAAGTGCATTTTCACCGTCAGAAACAATGATTACGGGCTCGTTATTTTTCACGGCAAAAATTAACTCAAGGAGTTCAATTTCATCAATCTTTACACCTTTTATCAGTGATGAGGCTGGTTCCAGTTCAAGCCGCTCACTGACCAGTTCATCAGGAAAAGTGCGGAAATAATAATAGAACACCTGATACGAATTCAGCAAATCGGAGACCAGTAATTCGTAACGCATCTCAGAATCGAGTGAATCCAGCCTGGATGCAAGGCAGGAGACATCGTCTTCGCATTCTTCGAAGAGATGATCAGCACGTGCAACCAATTCAGGATAGGGAACAGTGTGTTCTTCAGGATTCATTGCCAGTCATTGGTCGCGGAGACATAAAAAAAATGGCAATGAAGACATATTTCTTACGCAACGGACAAAATGCTTATTCACCACCATGAGGAATGAATAAAGGTGAAAGAAGAGGATGCGGACTGGCTGATATATCACCTCATTGTGAAGGAACCGTCAGTTTCGGCTGAAAACCTGGTTACTGCGAGTGGTCTTGATCCACGTGCTGTGGATGCATCTCTCAAACGTCTTGAACGGTACCTTCTGATTGAGTATGGAGACGGGAAAGTGCGGGTGCTGAGTTTTGGCGAGGCACTGATACGCTGCCAGGTAAAATACTCAAAGGATCTCCCGTACACCATCGAAAATGGTGTGATTAAACAGCGGAAACCATAGTATGCCAGGAAACGAAGTTATCATTCTCCGGATTGGACACCGCCCTGAACGCGATCAACGGGTGACAACCCATGTCGGTTTAACAGCCCGTGCGCTCGGTGCGAAGGGGATGTATCTTGCTGCGGCTGATAAGGGTGTTGTTGAGAGTATTGACGATGTCGTCAGCCGTTGGGGGGGGGATTTTTTCTGTCAGGACAATGTGAAATGGCGTTCCTCAATCCATGACTGGAAGGCCCAGGGAGGCACTGTAGTTCACCTTACCATGTACGGTCTTAATCTTCCTGATGTAATTGACCACATTAAGACATGCGAAAAGGTTCTCGTTATTGTTGGTGCAGAGAAAGTGCCCGGTGAGATTTTCGGGCTTGCAGATTTTAACGTGGCAGTCACCGGCCAACCCCATTCTGAGATATCGAGCCTTGCTCTCTTTCTCGATCACTATTTTTCCGGACTGGAACTCAGAAATGAATTTTCCGGAGCCCGTATGCGTATTATCCCTTCAAAAGCAGGAAAGAAGACGGAGGATATGTGAAGGGGCGGGTACTGGTTGTCGGATTTGCAACAAGGCACGTTGCGCAGTCTGCTGCCCGGGCAGGATATGATGTATGTACGATTGATCATTTCTGTGACCAGGACCTTCACTGGTATACAACTGACCGTGAAAAATTTGAAGATCTTGCAGATATTCCTGAAGCAATAGAAAGGATATGCAGGCGGCACTCGTTTGACTTCCTTGTTGTAACTTCCGGTGCAGAAGACCTTCCCACCACACTTCACCTCTGTGGAACCCCCAAAGAAAAAATAGTACGTTTTCTGGATAAACTGGAAACCCAGTATTTTTTTGAACATCTGAAAGTTCCCGTTCCCCGTCTTTTGACCGAAGGGGAATATCCTGCCATGATCAAACCCCGTCGGGGTGCCGGCGGTTGGCGGAATGCCATCGTTCATGATAAAAACGGGCTCTCCGCCTGGGAAAAACTGAATCCGGATACAACCTTTATACGGCAGGAAATTGTTGAGGGTGTGCCTGCAAGCGTTTGTTGTGTCACCGATGGCTTACGTGCGCGGGCAATTGCGGTAAATGAACAATTTTTACGGGGAACGGAAGGGCCCGCATTTGGATTCTGCGGGTCGGTCACGCCGTTTGATCATCCTCTTGCCCATGAGATGGTAACCCGTGCTGAACAGATCACCGCTGCCAGCGGGTGTATCGGAACAATCGGGATCGATTTTGTTCTTGGCACTGATACTGCCTGCGCTATTGAGGTGAATCCCCGTTTCCAGGGAACGGTTGACAGTATCGAAATGGCATGCGGGTGCAACATTTTCCAGTATCATGTTGATGCCTGTACCGGGATTATTCCTCCCTTTTCGCCGTCACCCCGGCAGTTCGCAGTACGGAGCATTCTTTTTGCCGACAAGGATTTGACTATCACCTCGGATCTTAAGCACCTCGCATCCTATGTGGCCGATATACCGTGGCCGGGAACTTCTTTTGAAGCAGGTCAGGCACTGGTCAGTGTTTATGGCTGGGGACAGACACGCGAAGCTGCATTTTCTTTGCTGGATAAACATATTAGCACTGTCCGACAATACATACGGTGATGGATCCCATAGACGACATGCTGAACGATCCCGCAGTACGTGCCTATCTTCATCGGCTGGTAAAAGATGAAGGACTCAACCTCATCGAACGGTTCCCGCGTGAAGGGGAGTATAGTGATGAAGACCTTGCCGCACGCACAGGTATAAACCTGAACTCGGTAAGACATACGCTGTATACCCTGTATGAAAAAAGGCTTGCGGAATATCACAGGATCAAAAACAATGATACCGGCTGGCTGACATATCTCTGGCAGCTCCGCACCGATCATATCTATGATGCGATCCGGGATGATATGGAACTCGTGCTGGAGAAACTTAAACGGCGTGAGAAATATGAAGAAGAAAACGACTTCTTTATCTGTAAAGATTGCCAGGTTCTCTTTACTTTCCCTCAGGCCATGAGCTGTGATTTCAACTGTCCCGGTTGCCAGAAAGCAGTAACGCATTTTGACAATGACATGCTTCTGCGCTCGCTCAAACACCGTATTAGTGATATCAAGAAATCACTGGGTTATGCGTGAACAACCCGATAAAAAATTTGAGACACTGCTGCGTGAAGCAGAATGCAGCGAAAAGGTTGTCGCTCATTGCCATGCGGTGAGGGATGTTGCGCTGGAATACGCGCAGCGTAATCACCTTGTTTCGGTAGATCTGGTGCATGAAGGAGCGATGCTTCACGATATAGGGAGAGGGATAAGCCATACAATCCAGCACGCCCAGCAAGGAGCAGATCTGGCACGGTCTCTTGGGTTCGGCGAGGAGGTTGCACGTATTATTGAGTGCCATACGGGCGCGGGGCTTACAACTGATGAATGCACGATACTCCGGTTATCTCCCCGGGAATGCATGCCAAAGACCACCGAAGAGAAAATTGTCACTCATGCCGATAACCTTATTGAAGGAAGAACACGGGTGAATATCGAAGCAGGTATCGCATCTGCCATTCATCTGCCAAGAAAGGTACGACAACGGATGTACCGTCTTGCGATGGATGTCGAGTGCTTTGCAGCTAAAAAACCGGCTCAGGAAAAATCATCTGATTTAAAAAAACCAGAAAAAAGGAAAAAACATTCAGATTTTTTTAGTTATCATCCCGAAAAGTTCTGGTTTGGGAACAATTTTCCTTCATATTCTCATCGGAATTAGTAACTGTTCGAAGGATTTGCGTCCGATCGCTTCTCGCAGATGAACTTCGGGGAGGTGGACAAAGCCATGCAGTCAGGGTCCGCTGGGGCATACCGATTTATCCCTGCTCTGATCTGATAATACTTTGGAAAGGGATAAGAAAGGGACCGGTTGGTTTTAAAAGATGCCGGAATTGCCTAGATCATGACCTGTTTAACCTGGGGTAGCGCACGGATCTGTTCAATAACCCCGACAGGCATGGTTTCTTCAATAATGATAACAAGGCGGGGATCTTCAGAAAACTCAGGGTCGGTGACAAATATTTGCCGGATTGAAACATCAAAACGGGCAAGAACCTGAACCACAGAACCAACAATTCCCCGCTCGCTTGCATTTTTTGGAAGGACTGTGACAACAGAAAATCCCAATGATTCGGCAACTCTGGAAAGGTCCGGAGTTGCCCGCATATTCAGGAATATATCGCGAAGGAACGGGCGCTCCAGGATTCGGTGTGCTGTCGAATCCACAACCCGTCTATCCGATCCGATTGCTTTGGCCACCGCAGTTGCAGGCACCTCTATACCATTGCAACTTATCCGGCCGTCTTCGGTTACTCCGAAGCCGTTCTCGAGCAGGAACCGCACCACGCGGCTCTGCGAAGGTGAGTCAGTGAACTCCTGGATGATATCTGACCACATACTCACCACTGGGTATGACGTATATAAATATACAGCGATGCTGTTCTGGCGCCATTGTTGCTAAAGAATAATCTTTTTGATGAGAAATTTTACCAAAAAACTCATCATGAATAATAAATGATACAACGATAATTGTATTTTTTAATTCTGTCGGGAATTCAACTTACATAACATTTTATTAGATAGACAACCTCTATGTTATGGCACAACGCGAGGGTAGCCAAGCCAGGTCAAAGGCGCTAGGTTGAGGGCCTTGGACAAGGTTTGTTCGCTGCATCGCAGCTATCAAGAAAACCTCAAAAAACATGGGCGAGGGTAGCCAAGCCAGGTCAAAGGCGTTAGGTTGAGGGCCTAATCTCGTAGGAGTTCTTGGGTTCGAATCCCATCCCTCGCATTTTCTTGTTGGTAATAGGTATCTCGTAAATTTTGAATCCCTCAAAAATGATATCACACTGTTCTGAAAAGTTACTTAAGGAGCGGTGCGCTCGTTAAAAATGTCTTTTTATGTAATTAAAAATGGAATGGTTATAATCTCGCATAGGGATATTAGAATCATAAATGTCGAGAATTAATCCGATTAATCCAATTAGGACTCAAGTGGTCAACGGTAATCGATTCAAGATTGATTCGCGCAGGCGTTCGCAGGTTCGACTCCTGCTTCTCGCACTTTCTTAAATGTTTTTGAAAAAAAATGGAAATTTTTTAGATGATATCTCTTTTCCCCTCTTCTGTAAGATTGGCTGAGGCAAGTTGTCCAACATGGTCGAGCAAATACGTGAATCTCAATTCGGTTGATGTGGAGCAGGCTATGAGGGGGATCTCCGGCATATATTGGGTATTAATCAACGCTCTCATATTTTTTTTCTAATTGAACGTAATTAGATAATTTTTTTGGGAATATGTCGACAAAATATGTTGCTTCTTGATATAAATAATAAATTTCTTCTGCAGTTCCCTAGTGGAAAGATAACGTAATTCTGGTGGATTAAAAGATTCCTTGCCTCCCCAAGCTGGATAAAAGAATTTATGGCTTTTTTAAAATTGTCATCAGAGTTCATTTCATTTTTTATATATTTTGTGAACGGATCTCCCAAAAAGACTAAAAAACCTGTTAACATTATTAGCCTTCCAATCAAAAAAAGTATGATATTGCCTGTAAATCGCACTATGTTTTAAGAATTCAATTCCTAACGATTTATTATTTGAAGTTTTTTCAAAAAAAAGAATTAAATCATCAGTAATGCGATACTCAAAATAAGCTTGCTGCTGCAATCAATAATGATTTTCTAAAATTATCTTGCGCAATGCTTCGAAGAGACACTTCACCATTTTTTATCCAAAAGTGTATTTATCTCTACGAAATCTTTAAACATCGTATCGATTATTGTCGAAGGCATTAAATTCCCTAAACCGCGGTCCCCAAAATTTCCCGAGCCCGTTGAATTCTTTTTCTACGTTGCTTGCCCTAGTTGTGCCGCCCTGTGTATAATTCAATAAATTGTTTATCTGTCATTAATTCACTTATTTTTTCTATTGATATTTTTGCAGTCACTAATTGCCGCTCCTTAATTTTAGGTTCACACGTTGCTACAAAAACTGCTTCAAATAGATTTATTACAAATTTTTTTGAATATCTATTTTTAAATGGACTTTCTTTTTCATTATCAAACGAATTCAAAAAAGAAATAAAAAGATCCTTGAGATATTTATTTTGTTCCGGAAGTATGGGTTTTGCATTTTAAGGAAAAATTATTTAAAAATTTTGTCAAGGGAGGCCTGTATTTTTCTCCTTCGATTAAAAATGTAAAGGATTTAATAAGATTTCAATATCTTTACTGTGGAATCGGGATACTTTCATTGACAGAATCATTCTCCATTCTGGCATTTCATTAATTTGATATAATATTTCGTAGAATTTTGAATGATAAAGACTCGCTCGAATTCTCTTGTGGTTGAAGATTGACCCCTCCAGTGTTTAAACGGCTGAAAATTTCGTAAATCGAGGAATCATCATCTTTAGGAGAATTTTGTTTTACTATAACATTTCTTGAATGGTCTTAATGAAAACGTGTTTTTGTATTCTCCAAGTGTGGAGTATTTCAATCCATTAAACTTATTTTTTTGATTTGGTAAAACCTCATGTAAGTTTAATTTAAAGTCAACAAAGAATTCGTCATTATTTAAAATTATTTCCGGTATTTCACCATATTGGTCATATATTTTTCTTAATTCTAGGCTTGTATCCAGTTTGGGAAATCTTTGTTTGATAAAATAATAAATTGACATTAAGCGCTGTTGGCCATCAATAACCGCGAATGAATTCCGTGATTCTTCATAAAGAAATATTTGTGGAACTGGTAATCCTAATATCAACGATTCAATTAATTTTGAAGATCTTTTAATGTCCCAAACAAAATTTCTTTGAATTTCAGGTATTCTGATGACATGCGATTCCATAAAATTGAATATTGTCATTACGTTGAAATCATTAGGACTAGATGTCAAATCATATTCATCGATCTGTCCTACACCTTCGTCACCTGAATCTTCTTCAAACCATGTATAATTATTATTCATATACACTCAAAGAGATGTTTTTGTTTCAAGTGTATTTATAATTCGGCGTAAAGGTAGCTTATTTTTTATCTCATATATTTAAAAAATTTTAATAAATAAATTCATGGCAACAAAACTCTTTATTTATCTTCCATTTATCTTTTTGCCGCACCTCCAACCATCTAAATTTATTTTAACCACAAGATTCATTTGCATAGGAAAATTCTCTAAAAAACACAGCCGCGCAGCACTTTATTTTAAATAAAAAGCCTGAAATTTGGTTGTTTCGTATGACATAAAGCGGTCATATAACCCGCTGGTTCAGATAATCCTTTAAGTAACCGGGAACTTTATATTTTTATTACAATGATAAGGGAATTCTTCAAAAAACTGATAACACGGGCAAAGGAGGTAGCAAAAGTCCTCAAATCAAAATTCATTGCTTTGACAAAAAAGCTCTTGCCCAAAGTTCCAGTAATGAAGTTCCCGATATCGAGAATCTCCTCTGAAACACGCAACGCGATGAAAATAGGAAAGCGGTACAGACGGACAAACGACCACTCTCCAATTTTCTCGCTCTATACTTTTTTTAGTGATCGTTAGACGCCGGCAATCGGTGTTAGAATAGATTTCGCTGCAATCTTCCGACAGGTCACCTGCCGAATCTTCAACGGAGTTAATCGACCGGATTTTAGCCAGGGCTCTATTCAACAACCGTAATGCTGCCTTCTTTCGTGAAATCATGGACGGGCGGGAAATTCCTTTCCGGCTCGTCCCGGTGCAGCTGATGAACATTTCAGAAAAATGGTTGAAAAAAAATGCAGGGTAATCCACGTGAACCCCTGAGGGTCACACAGGAAGCAGTTGATGCTTATGAACAGCAGAGCGGCTTCCGCGGCATTGGAAAAATCATGGTTGAACACGGTGTCTGGGTAATTGTTCCTTCTGAGGGTGTGGTTCAACCTAAATGGCGGTCCGTCGAAAATTCCGGACTGCACCTGCAACGTGCTGTCTCCTCTCATCGCACCCGTGCGAATCCTGCAACCATTGGACTGGGAGGTTCATCATGACCGCCTTTGCCGGCGGTCAGGTCATGTGCGGTGGCGAAGGCCGTGTGCATGTCCACATCTGGGGTGAACCGTATTACATCTGCCCGGAAGATCTCGGCATGCTTCTCTTTGTAGGGGAACGGGTATCGCTCTTCAAAAAAGGGCCAGCACCGCAGGAGGTCCCCCAGGTTTCCGGTTCGGTGTATCTCAGCCCCTCCGGTCGGGCCGTCATCATCGCACCGGCAGGAACCGCTACATGCTCCCCCGCGACAAATTCCTCGCGGTTGCTCTCGGTGAGGACGTGTCCTGCATTTTCTTTGAAGTGCCAATCGGACGACAACATAGATGGAGATTATCTCTCCGTGCAAGGGTGGTGCAGCGTGACTGCGAGCCATGCTTCACACCATCTCAAGGAAAGCGGCAAATATCCTTAAGCGCCGGGGCTATGAAATCGTCTGGTCTGTCTCTCTCCGGGAAACATATTCGCCCGAAACGTTTGTCGGCTATCGGGGCCATGAAGATATCCTTCATGTGAAACTGAAACTCTCGCCCAATACGCTGACGAGCGGAGAGGAAATTGCGAAGTTCTGCGAGGACGAGATCCGTATCCTCCGCAGGTTCATGAGAGCCCGTCCGGAAAAAAACCGGAGAGCACTACGAAATCTGGATCTCGATGCCCGGGGGAACTATTTCACCATCGAGGTCCTGCCGGAAATGCTCAAGGACAAGGAATCAGGTGCTGTTCTTTCACCGCAACCTATCGGAGGTGCAGCCCATTGACAAGCCGTCGCTGCATTCTTCTTGAAGAAGGGGTTCGTGAATTTCTTGAGTTAAACCACTACACAATTCATGTCGTTCCGATCGGGTATAACAGACGTTTACCGCCGTCACACCTTGTGGCAACACGCGAACCGGATGAGACCCGGTATATCAGGATAAAAAAAGTATCCCGCCATTCGAAGGCAATCCCGCATATCGAAACAAATTGCAGGAAAGAGATTATTCAATATCGCAAGATGCTTGACCGATCTGCGGGGAAGACCGGGCTGCACTGCGAAATCTGGATCTATACCCTTTGGGAAGGGTACCGTTGTTTTGAAGTGCTGAAAGAAAATGTGCGGGAAATTCCCCAGCTGCCACCGGATTATCCTGTATCAGCTTCGAGCGGGGGTGTGGCATAATGGTAACCTGGTCCTGTTCGATTCTCGAGTATGAAGCGCATGAGCTTCTCAAGGGATTGGGCTACAAAGTGCACATTCTGCAGAGAATGAACAACAAACACAGTATGCCCCTCTGTGTTGTTGCCTTCCGCCCACCTGGCGAAACAAGGTTTGTCCGGATCAGGAAAGTCACTCGCAGACCTGTCATCATGAAGGATGTTGAAGACGGCTGCTACCGGGAGATCGTATTGTACCGGAAGATGCTGGCCCGCTCACAACCCGATCCCGGGCTCCACTGCGAGATCTGGATCTTTTCACCGAGAACCGGATTCCACTGCTACGAAGTGCTGCGGGACAGTATCACCGTGATCCCGACACCCACACTGAAAGATGACGATATGCCGCCAGTTTTCTCAAAAGACCTGGTGCCAGCCGGAGACTCAGTATGATTAAGCAAATTTCGTTCCACGCGGCAAAAAACCGATGTGCAAAATTGCTGAAGACACGGGGCTACGAACCGGTTGAGCCGGTGACCGATAGTTTCCTCTCTCGCTACATCCCGCTTCATCTCATCGGGATAAAAGGTGATTATGAGGCGCTCTGTGTGAAACTGCAGATTGCCCAGGGTTCAGTGAGCGAAACGTATGTTGAATCCCACTGCCAGTACGACATCTGCCAGTTCCGCTCCCTGCTCTCACAATCACCGGGAAATATGTTTCTGCGGTGCGAAGAGTGGGTCGTGTCACCGAACAATTCAATCCACTGCTACGATGTTCTTGCCAACACCATTCAGGAGGTGGCAGCATATGCCCGAATGAGACGGTAACTCCGCCGATCACGTCGGAACAGGTCGGGGATATTCCCCTCCACCTCATCCCGAAAGACGATCGCTGAACAGATCAAGGGGAAGCGTGAGGCAGTCTTCCGGATCACCGGTTGAGAAAAACATTCCAGAATCGGTTTACGGTAATTGTCGAGACCTACGAACGAGTACACCGAACGGTTACTCCAGGAGTCCACTGCCCGAAAAGAAGGTGACGGGCATGGTTAACCGGTATTTTTTCCTGAGTACTGATGGCAGCCAGGGTGAGGGTGGTGACCCGTGGATGGACTGCTTCGTGATGCAGTTGCCCGAATAGCCGGGCCCGGGCAGGTTGTCGAGGTCCGGGCACTCACTGATCAGAACACCCATAGCGGGTACTTCAACGACTTCGATGCGCTGGCTCGTTCCGTGGAACCGCTGGATGCAGACAACTCTGTCCACGGCATCTATGTTACACTCAACGAAGTGAACCCGGCCCTGCTCTCCCGCCGGGCAAATCGTATCAAGACGAGGCTCGGCAAGAAGGACAGCACGACGAGCGACGCGGATATCCTCCGCCGTCGCTGGCTGCCGATCGATATCGATCCCCTGCGGCCGAGCGGTGTGTCGAGCACGGATGAAGAGCACACGCTTGCGCTCGCGAAAGCCGAAGAGGTGGCCTGCTGGATTGCCGGGCTCGGTTTCCCTGAGCCCATCAAGGCGGACAGCGGGAACGGAGCCCATCTGCTCTACCGCATCGATCTGCCGAACGATGATGCAGCAACGGCGCTTGTCAAGAGCTGTCTTGCGACACTCGACGCACTCTTCTCGGATGAGCGGGTGAGCGTGGACACGGCGAACTTCAACGCGCCCGCATCTGGAAACTCTATGGCACGGTGTCACGGAAGGGTGACAACACACCCGAACGCCCGCACCGGAGGAGCCGGATCATCTCGGCCCCGGACCTGCTGCAGGTTGTGACGGTTGAACAGCTCCGTGACCTGGCTTCCCGGCTCCCAACCGAGCAGCACGCCCAGCAGCCTCCCGCAACGAAGGGAAAAGGGTTCGACCTGCGCACCTGGCTCTCAGATCACGGGATCGGCGTACGGTCCGAGAAACCATACAGCGGCGGCACGCTCTTTGTGCTTGACCAGTGCCCGTTCTCATCGGCACACAAGGATGGTGCATTCGCGATCCAGTTCGGCAACGGTGCGGTCTTTGCAGGATGCAAGCACGCTTCCTGCGGTGGCGGTACTCAGCGGTGGCAGGAACTTCGTGAGCGGTTCGAACCGGAACTGGGCAGAGAAGCGCCAGGCATGGGAGAAGCAACAGAAAGACTGGCGAAAAGACCGGGCGAAGGCCAAAGCCGAGGAAGAAGGCACGAGCATCCGATCCTCGGAAACGGCAAGTCCCGATACCCGAGCAGCCGCTCTCGATGTGCTCGAACACGGGGATCCGGTCGCGCTCATGCTGAAAACATTTTCCCAGGAGCATATCGGCGACGATATCCTTGCCCGTTGCATGATCCTCTCGATGGCGTCGCAGGCCGTGAAGAACTCCGACGGACTTCACGTATCTGTCACGGGTGAGAGCGGAAAGGGCAAGACCCACGCCTTCAAAAAGATGATGCGCCAGGTCCCGGACCGATACAAAGTGAAGGGCACGGTCAGCAACAAAGCCCTCTATTACATGAAAGATCTCCAGCCCCGCACAGTACTGATGAGCGACGACACCGAGCTCTCGGATGGCATCCAGGAGATCCTGAAGTCCGCGACCTCGAACTTCCATGAGCCGATCACCCATACTACCGTAACAAAGGACCTCACCTCCCGGGTCTGCACGATTCCCGAGCGGTGTGTCTGGTGGATTGCAAAGAAGGAAGGGACTGGTGATGATCAGGTGATGAACCGGATGCTGACCTGCTGGATTGATGAATCCGCTGAACAGGAT
>CAVTBZ010000016.1:0-17072 GCA_963733045.1 uncultured Methanoregulaceae archaeon
TATAGCTGTTTTAGGGTCAAAGCCCTTTCTCTTCTTCATTCTGTTACTTTCTGATAATGTCAAAATTAACACATGTATTTATATACTGAACCTACCTAAAAATAGCCTGCTATGTCTGAGAAGGAGAAGGCACCCCGGTGCCCGATGTGTGGATCTCTCATGATTCGATCATGGATCAGACCGGTGGTTGATGGTAAGCAACGGTATGTTTCCACGGGGTGGGAGTGTGTGCCATGTCGTATGAAAAGTTGGGATTGAAAAAAGAGAGGGAGGGGTTTATTCCTGCCTCTTGTAATTATAACATTCTCTGATATCTTCTGCCACCCATTCCGTGAAGTCTGTAACATCAGCCATCGTATGGTATGCAGCATGAATCAGGTAGTCACAGACCATCCTGACGGCGGGTAAGTGCTCCTCGGGTATCATGGGTCAATCCTTGCATACAATTCAATGGCAATTACCCCGGAGGTCTTGCGCAGCTCATAGACCTTTGCCCATGCACATTTTCTTTCGGTGCTGGTCCACTCCCCCGAAGTGTTCAGCCAAATATTTTTCCATCTTATAACGTATTTTGAACTCATGGAATCAGTCCTAATGCATACCCTCGGATCTCATAGAGATTGGTAACCGCATTCGTCCGGCCCTCCTTAGCCAATTCTCGCATTGTATTAAATAGCTCAGTGCGGTGTGATTCAATAATCAGGGCTGCAGCCGCGGTCATGTATTTTATTTTCACCAATTCAAAATTGTCTGAATGTGCATCTTCAATTAATTGGATAACTAAATCGTTCATACCTGCAACTCACCTGAACGTATGGGTTCTGCTATCAGTTCCGGGCCGGGTTGTTCTTCCAGTGCTGCACTGATGCGGGTGATTTCCTGACGGAGGAGATACATTTGATTACACATCTCTTCCATGAGGATAGCCAATGAACGGGCCATGTCGTCATTCATACGATACCACCTTTCCGGATACGCTCACCCTGGTATGACAGTCCTCACAATACGAGATGGCGCCATCATCAACCCATGTGCAACCGCACACAGGGCAATGAAACCGGTTTATGGCACACTGATGGCAGGTGGGGCCGTCATCCCATGAATCATTACTCATTGGTCCACCTCCGCCGCATAAAATGAATTAATTTAGTGGTGCATTCTTCGCAGAGTGGCCCGCTGATTTCTATAGTGTCTTTTGTTGTGTAATCAGTGATTTTCCCATCCAAATCAGAAGCAATCTGATAGAAGGTGAGTTCGTGCCCGCACATCCCGCAGGGGGTTTTCTGCGTCATGCGTTCCCGGATGTATTCTTCCCGGAATTCACCCATCAGCACGCCCCCATCTCTTCAAGGATGTGATATCCCTTCATGTCCCCCGGTCTCCTGACCTCTATCACGCGACCCAAAATATCAGGGTCATCTACCCACCCCTTCCGGGTATCGTATCTCCTCGCCGGTTCGTTCCATTTAAATGGATCTCTGTTATACTCTGTCTCATATGCACTCAGAGAAACAATCTCACGAACCCTGCATCCATCTACCCTGTGCCATGCATCGTGTATCAGCACACCGGGACGGGATGACTTTACTGACTTGGTATATGTGACATCTCCGTTTGCACTTAGATTCCAAGGAACCCATGCAACCCGCTCTTCTACATTGCCTGCAAGGTCCTCACTTGTGCCTGGCATGAACCGGTCACTCAGGTATATCAACGAGTAATGCCTTATCGGCACAACCTTTGTTCCGATCTTGTTTACCAACTCCCCGTCTGGGGTCACGTACCGGATCTCCGTGTTACGGTCATAGAGGAGGAACTGATTCTGAGTAACTTCGATGCTGAATGAGTCTCCCGGCTGGCCCGTTTTAATCTCGTCCAAGTGTTGCAGCAGCTGAAGGATTATTTTTCCAATCTCGGGAGGGTGTGCCGGATAGTTGAACATCTCAAACGATGACTGCATTATTTGCACCCCTCCTTTATTCTCAGTTCTTCCAGTGCCGCTTCCAGTTCTTCGATTGTCTCCATCCTTTCAATAAGCATTTTGCCGAGTTCTGCATTTTGCCTGTTTGAATATTCGAGTGCTGCCAGCGTATTATCTAGTAATTTTTTTAAATCATTCATTCAATTTCACCTTTCAAATTAATCATCTGCGCTTCAAGGCGCTCATTTTTAAGCAGCATCGCCGCAAGGATTTGAGTCAGATTATCAACCTTCTGCTGCAACGTAATTCCCCCCTGCTGCAATGCCTGAATAGCCTGCAGCTGTGGGGAGAGCGTCCGCTCCATGAAATCATTCATAGCGGTGGGAATCGTCCTTGCAAGGATGCTTTCAAGATTCAAAATTTTGTGAATCCCTGCATCAAGAGCGGAGGCCGCCCCGGAATTCAGGGTTTCAATTTCTGCATGTCCGGGGAGGCCGTGGCCTTCCGGACTGTGGTCTATCCAAAAACCCGGGAGCCGGGTTTGTTCGGCTGCATAAGGGGAGTTATCCGGGAAGGGGAATCCGTAGTGTGTTTGTGTGACCTGTCTGCCGGTGTTGGCGGGCCGGTGAATGGCGATTCTTACGCCGTGGCGGGTCTGCCTGCCTGCAAATTCTGTTATGGCCTCATGGATGGCGGCCCGTGTGACGGTTTCCACCTCTTCAACGGTTTCGGCTGCCATGGTCTGCCCGCCGTCCGGATAGGCTATGAGCGTTCCGGGGTGAACATCAATCATAATGTCAGGATAACCCGTCCTGCCGGGTATCAGGAACTTGTGACGGTCTCCGCCCCGCATGGCCCACGATTTAATATAGCCCGTTTTTCGACTGGTGTTTATGGTCCCATCGAGTCCATAGGTGTATTTCAGGCGGATGTTATGCACCCGGCAGGCAGAAACCTGCACTTCAGGGGCGGCCTGTTCTACCTGGCGCTTCAGATGTTCCGGGACATCATAGAGCACGTTATAGCAGGTGCTTGATTTCTGGAATTCAATTTCCGGCGGTTTTACAGAGTGGGTTGCAATTTTCTTTGCAAATTCTTCTGCTTCGGCTTTGCTGTTGCATAACTGCCGGTTGGCAGTTACTACCTCGGCCTCGCTCTGACGCCAGAACCGAACCACCCAATGGGATTTACCCCGCTTTTTGAGGATTCCAATACGGGTGAGCTTTCCCACAATTTGATTCACGTATTGCCGGGAAATTTTCAGCCGGGCGGCTATCTGGGATTGAGTCATCTGATGCGCTATCAGCTTCAGAACCTTCTGCTGTGTCCGGTTCAAAAAAGAGACCTGGGAGAGTGCCCGGACCTCATCAAAGGTTTGCTGATGCTGCGGCATTTAGGCGGGCCTCGGAATCTCAAACTGGTGCATTTCTCCCCGGTGCCCCCGGTAATCAACAAGGAATACCGGCCGGTGTCTTGACTGATGGATAAGCAGGGAATCATTACGGTCAAACAATCTGAGTTCTTCCCTTAGTTCCTCAATCAGCCACTGCAGGCGGGTGTCATCTCTGCGTAATGTTGACTGTTTCCCGGGCTGGTGAGAGAGATATTCCGCCCTGGTTCCGGCGTCAGAAAATGAGAGGGTAATCAGGGTGATACTCTCCGCTTTCTCCCATTTGGGGATAATCTCCGCTATCCTATGCAGGCGTTCCGCTAACATAGGCGCCCCTAATTACAGGCCGGAGACTCGATAACCGCCCATTCGCCGGTTTTTAGTTTGATGTCAATGAGGATCAGCCTGGCAGGATCCGCAAAGCACCGTTCCCGCACCATTTCCAGTTCACGGGGGGTAAGCTGGATTTTACTGGTCATGCCCTCACCTTCTGAAACAGGCGGATGCGGTCCGTATTGCGGCCAAGGTCATCGAGGCGGGCATAATAGCAGGAGTGTTTCCCGAATACGTGAGCAATGGCAAAACCCTCTTCCTCAGTTTCAGGGAGGATCTCCCATGTGGTCCCCCGGGTGCGGGTGTTGAGGGCCTTTGTGCGGATGGGTTCAAAAGTGACGGTATGGAACCCGGCCACCTGGGATTTCCCCCGGAGATAGTTCTCATTGTGTGGCCGGGACTGCTCTTCAGCCTGTGCCAGTGCTGCGAAGGTGGCAGACATTATGCCTTCACCCCCTGTTTAATCCGGCTCTCAATCGGGTTTTTAGGGGATTTTTTGCCGCCCATATCGAGAATGAATTTTGTGGCCCGGTATGCTTCAGAAGCAGCGGTGACAAGTTCCTTTGGTTCCTTCTTTAAGTGGGTGTAATAACTCCGGACATAAGCTGCAGCGTTCGCCGCGGTGCTGCTGTCAATCTCTGTGAATGCACAGAGGAACAACGCCCCAATTTCTGCAACCAGCTCTTCCCGTGAGTAGGACTGTGAACGCGGTTTTACGTTCTTTATCCCATCACGGTTCAGGCGGGAGGGGTGGCCGGTCCAGTGTGTCAACTCATGGAAAAATGTCGCATAATATTCTTCAGAAGAATCAAATACTGACATTGGGGGCATTCTGATGATGTCCTTTGCAGGATAGAACGCCGGTTCACCCGCTTTTGTTTCCAAATGCGGTTTCATGAAGGAAAGGATCTCTTCACAGGTCGGGATTTTTGCATTGTCCCGTTCTTTCTGGGATGGTATCTTCTTGTCAGGAACGCCGGTTGTTTGTTCCAGATTCCAGACCTTATAATACCTGAATCCGCAGATAAATTCCCGTTTTACCTGTTTCCCGTTTTCATCGAGAACCGGGTTTCCGTCAGCGTCCTTTTTCGGGCTTTTCTTTGTGATAGGCATCAGGAGGGGCGTGGCCCGCTCACCTTTCTTTATCTGGCCCCCGTGTTTCTGAACCTGGCTGAATGTCAGCCAATAAGGGTTTTGCCTGCCCGAGAACATCAGATAAAACAGATTGAATCCGGAATAGATGTGGCCGGTATCATAGTTCCGGGGCAGTTGGGACCATGTCCACCCCTTCTTCCACTTCCCGGCATTGTCCAGCTGTTCAACGAGACGGTCAAATACGATGGTATAGACTGACTCTGATGTCATACAGCAGCACCCCCGAGACAGAGCAGGAGATAGATAAAAATGCAGCACAGGAGTAGTAACCCCAAACAGGAAACCCTAATCAGGCGGTTTCCGGGCATCATTTCCAGCCTCCGGCAGTGGAATGAAGTTTATTATATGCTTGCGGTGCTACTATTGTAATGGCGCTTCTCCCATCCTGATTCTTGCCGGAACGCGATTGGGGAGCGCCGAAGTTCTTAACCTCGGTTTCCATTTTAATTACCTCTTCTATGCGTTTTTGTTTAGCTATGGCCGTGTTTCACCTCACGCACCATGTATTCGTTTTTGATAGCGCCCCTATTTATTGTTAATCATATGAATGACGTTCGTGTGACAGATATTTTTAAATAATGATAACATAATCTGGTGTGATGGCGAAAGCCGAAACAAAACAGGTAGGCATCAGACTTCCGGGCCATATTCAAAAATGGCTGAATGAAAAAATTAAGAGAGGAGACTATTCAAACATGTCTCAAGCTATCGTGAGTGAATTGCAAAGAGCGAAGGATTTTGAGGAATTTAACGCTGATTATACTCTTGTTTTGAAAGGCCCGCAATATAAGAAACTCATTGAAGATATTAAAAAAGAGCTTAAATCAGAATCAGATGACTGATACTTCGATATTAACTCCTCTCCTGGCATCTGCACCACCACTTACGAATTTTGAGTTCTCAATAATCATGTAGTATGTTCCGGTTTCAGGTAAGCAATATTGAAAATCCTTTGAATTTACATTTTTGTAAATTGAGCCCCTGAATGGTTTATTAATCCCATTTTCAAAACCATTGGTATACTTCATATAATTTTCAACATCCAATATCAGAATGTCAATATTCCCGGATGATTTTACCGAAATATCAAAGGAAACGCCCTTTTCCCCCCAAATTTCATATTTCTGAATGTAGTCATACTGCAGATATTGTGAATCTGAAATAAGTTCTTCATTGTCATATGCTTCACTGGCATGCATGCCGACCTTCATAGATTTCAGGGCAGTTACTAACCCCTTGCTGCACCCTGCGGAAAAGGTCATTAATACCAGAATAATCAGGCATAAAACAATTACCGTTTTTAATTTCATAATAAGTGAATGTCAAATAGTAACGATATTCCTTTCTGTAATGTGTTTCACTTGACAACCCTGTTATCCTATCTTGTAAACTACCTGACATTTGTTGACAAATTATAACGCATATTTGCGGATATTTTCACAATCCGGGCAATTCTAACACCCCTAACACCCCCACTGTTTTTACTTGACAAGTGGTTAAATCTCATGAAAATGAATGGCTCACCACCTACAGAGAAAAACCATGCATTCAGGAGAATAGAGAAAAATGAACCGATATGCGGGCCTTTCTGGCATCTGCTCCACACCCTCACCACTCCCTCTTTTCAGAACAATTTTTGAATAATGTGTGTGAATGTCAAGTAACGAACACCCCCCTACTTGACAAGTTGTAAACTGTGCTGTTAAATCTTGTTGGATTCTGAAACAGCGCCACCATTGCCAATATTTTACTTGACATCTTTTGACAGGTGATATAAAAACCTAATTCTTGCAGCCCATATAGCTGTTAATAATCCCCAGAATCGTGATTTGCCGGACAAATGCTTATTGTTCATGAAACAGCGTGGCGAGCGGGTGCATTATACCGCGCGGATATAATGTTACATATGGATGATAACGGTAAGTGTTGCCCGCATGGATGAACGGTTGATATCAGAACTCATGCAGGTGAAGTCTGTCTATGACCTCTGCACCCGGATAGAAAAGCGATATGATTTCCGGAAGAAGTTTCACCAGTGCTGCACCGTTGATGTGTTTGAAGCATAGATGAAGCATAGAAGAGGTTGGGGGAATGGCTCCCCCTTTCCGTTGGTTTGCGGGAACGTGTGAGGTGAATGAAAGTGTTGTTCCCGGTCAGGACTCACGGTCCTGAAGTTCCTGGGCATTCCCGAGGAGTGCCACAGTTGTTTTCTGTGTAGCTACATGATTAGCAGCGAGCTTTTCAACGACGATGCCTGACAGATAGACATACAGAGGTAATCCAATGATGCCAGCTGCGGCGATAATTGCAATTTCATACATTAAAACCACCATTCAGGAATCTGACTTTGTGCATATAAATATTCAAAAACCCTGAATATCCCCGATTCTTTTCTAAATTATGGCGGAATCCTCAATTTTTGGAGATTTATAAGGGTTGAATCCGCACGTATCCACCATGTCAGCAGATGAGAATCCGCATATCTACGTATGTAACAGGTGCGGGTATATCTGGGAACCACGGGACGGATCACGCCGCCCTCAGTGTTCATCCTGCCGGTCCACATCGAAGCGGAGGGCTAATGAAGAAGAGATTGCCCAGTTCCGGGCCGGTGAAAAATATTCCACAGAGGATTCAACATCGGATTCAGGTACTCGAACCCGGCTATCCGATTGATGAGAATCATCATGCAGATGTTGATTCCGTTGATATTGATGCACTGATTAACGCCCCGGATAATCCACCAAAACCACCAACCCCCGCAGCAGATACACCGGGAGAACAGGAGAAAGGCGGGGTATCCATGTATTACATTATCGCTGTATGCGGTGGTCTAATGGCGATAGCCGCAGGGGCCTATTTTCTCTCCCGTAGGCGTTCCCGAATGGCTAATACTCCGGTTGAAATCTATGAAGAACCGGAAGAAATGATGAGTTACGGAGATATTCACACCGCACAGGGAGCGCCGGGCGCATTTTGCTGAGGGTTTAAAATGTTACCAATAGGAATTATCAAAAATATATCAGAGGCCGTTTCTCTGTTCTGCAAGAATGTTGATTATGAGATTTTGAGAGAGAAATTTTATGCGGGGGGATTTAAGGGCCGACTGGAAATCGAAGATGCGGAAATATTGTTCCTGGTGCGGGAAAAGGTGGATAAATGACCGAATGGGACGACATGAAGGACATCACTGCGGATATTGAAATATCCACAGATGATATCATAGATGAGGATGGGATTCCGAATGAATCAATGTCGGAATCAGTACCGGATTCAGTACCGGATTCAGCGGATTTGTTTCCGGATGAAGATCATCCCGGCCTCGCCCTGCTTGACATTGCGATTGATGAGAGTGTCAGGTATTGCAAGAAAGAAAATCTCCCGGCGCCGAACCTGGCATTATGGGAAAACTTCTCCCGGTCGATGCTGAACCGGGCATTATGGCATTACTTCCCATCCGGTGACGCTCCCGATTCCCCGGCACTCTGTTTAATTATCGGTGTTGGTGGTCTCTCCCTCTGCTATGCCCCGGTGATTATGTCATACTATGAAAAAGCGAAGAGTAAAGACGCACCGCAACAGCCCGATAAACGGCCGGTATCCGCATCATCTGAAAAGGTGGAATCCGATATACCCCGGCGGTCAATCCGACCAAAGGAACGGCCACAGGAACCGCAGGGGGATGCATCCAAGGTGGAACCTAAGTTAGCCTCACGTTTACTCCACATGGAATCCGAAGCGGGTTTACCGGGTATGTGATTCCATGGATGAGGCAGAAAAGCACGTTTTGATTGCTGCACCGACCGGCGGCGGAAAAAGTTTCCTGACCGGTTCAATCATTGAACAGATATACGGGGAGAAAAAACCCCTTCTTATCCTCGATACCAAAACCAAAAACCATATCGGACTTGTGCAGCTGCACAACATGAAGCTGCTCAGGATTAAACCCGGGTGTTCTTATGATTGGGATAAGGCTCTGTCAACGCCGTATATCCTCTCCATTCCGCATCCATCCACGCGGACTAAGGAGTTGATTCAACAGTATAACGGCCTCCTCGAAGCAGCATATGATGCAAGAGAACCCCGGACCATTGTTGTTGAAGAGGCTCACCTGTATAACCCGAATGGCATGTATCCAAATGAAATGCTGGAGCTAATCAGCCGGGAAGGGCGGGGATATGGCATGAATCTTGTGCAGGTGACACAGCGGATTCAGGATTATCCGAAGTTGCTTTGGTCACAGTGCCGGGCCACCTATGTTATGAAGTTCATGATTCCGCAGGATGTCAAGTATCTTTCAAGTATGATTCCGGAGTTTCCGGAGTTGAATAAACAGTTGAATCTGCATGATGTTTTGCGCTATGACCATGTGGATAACTCTTACAAAATTATCAAGGCAGCGGATGTTAAGCGCATTACTCCGCATTTGGGTTAATCGGTTTGTGGATTCTATGCGGGTTTTTTCTCAATAAATACCCTTTCCCGCAATTCTCCTGCGATCAGCTATGATGAAAAACGCTGTAAACGCAGGAATTTCAGCGGGGAAGAAAACATTCTTTGATTTTGCTCTTCCTCTCGCTGTCGGAACCGCTGTTGTTGCTCTCGGTGCTGTCGCCGTGAAAACGTTCATGAAGAAGGAGTGAACGCATGTATTCAAAGAAAAGAACACTTGCGAGCACATTCTCCCTCACCAACAAGAAAATTGACCTTCCCCGGGATGCTGTCATTGACCGTATCATGGCCCGTTTCGCTGTCACGCTGACAAATGCTGATGCAGACACGGACTATTCAGGCCATTACTATGACATCCTTCAGAAGCTCACTGACCTTCGGATTGTCTCTGACGGCAACAATGTGCACTATGCTGTCACTGCTGAGGATATCGCTCTTCTGAACTTCTACGACAACAAGGGCGTCACGGTCAACCCTGATACTGAGTTCACCGCAACCAAGAACACCACAACCACCCTGAATTTCATGCTCTGCTTTGATGAGGGTGATATTCTCGCCATCACAAAGGATTCACTGGAATTCAGCTTTGACCTCTCGACTACCACTATCAATGCAGACCCGGCGGTCACCATTACCGCACTCACCGGGACCATCACCATTGAAGAGAATGTGTATGATGTCGCAGAGTTTCATGCCACCTATGGCCCGAATCTTGAGCTGGCAGCAGAGCCAAAGATTGTGGCCATTGAAAAGAGCTTTGACAGTTCGGATGAGCTGCGGGAGTTCTTCGACATGCCGACCGGAACCCTTCTTCGCCGGGCCTTCCTGGTGTCAAAGAGTTCCGCCGGTGTCCGTGGCGGGGTAACTCCTACCAAAATGGGCATCCTTGTGACTACTCCGGACCGCCGCGAGGTCTATGCAATCGACTATGCCACCCTCCGGGACTACAACAAGATGGCATATGCTCTGTCCACTCTTGTGAATGGTGTTGCTGTCATTGACTTTGGTTCAGAAATTACCTGTGATGAGTTCGGCATCCGCGGATGGAAGATGACCAAGGGTGATTACCAGATGGCCATCAAATCAGGAACTGCCGGAAAACTCCGGTATCTATCCGTCGAATACGTGGTAAATACCCGTAACTTCGATGCGGTGCAGAGAGCCCTCATGGAGGGGACTTACTAACCCCGTTCCCCTATGGAGGGGTTATTTTGGGACTTTTAAGCGGAATTAGTAAGGCTGTTGGCTCAGTGGTGAAGGCGGCTTCATCCGCTGTTTCATCAGTTTTGCATGGTTCCAAATCAACTAAATCAACGAGGACTTCCTCTAAAACTTCCTCTTCGGTGAGTTCGTCAAAGTCCAGCAGCAAGAGCAGCTCCCGCTCTTCAAAGCCGGGGGCAATCTCAGTCGGTGGATTCTCATTTTCTTTGCCTTCGATACAGCTTCCTAAAGTGCAGCTGCCGAAGGTGCAGCTGCCGAAGGTGCAGCTGCCAAAGGTAAATCTGCCGAAAATTCCGAATCTGTCACAGGCGGCAAATTTAGCATCGAGGGCGGCCACAGCTGCCCTGCCAAAGATCAGCCTGCCAAAGATGCCGACTTTCAAAACTCCACAGGTGAGTATTCCGAAGATTAGCCTGCCATCTCTTGCGGCTGCTGCAGCTGTTCCTTCTCTTGCTATTCCGCTCGCCGTGGGATCATCATTGTCTCAGTTCAGCCTGCCGAAGGTTCCGACCTTTAAAACTCCGCAGGTAAGTATTCCGAAGATTAGCCTGTCGTCTCTTGCGGCGGCTGCGGCTGTTCCTTCTCTTGCGGTTCCTCTGGCTATCGGTTCTTCATTGTCTCAGATGGGCCTGCCGAAGGTTCCGCAGATCAGTATGCCAAACCTGCCGGGTATTGATTTATCCGGGGTTTCCGCCGGGGTGGATTCCATCATTGGAGCCCGGGACAAGGCATACGATCAGGGAGGGACAGACATCGGGGAAGGGAATTTTGTAAAGGGCGGGACAGAGTTTGCGGGAGCAGCAGCAGCGGATATTCTTCTGCCTCTTGACCTTGTGAATGTGTCTAATAAAGCCCTTACCGGCAGGATGGATGAGATTTCAGGGGAAGATGCCATATTCGCGGCTCTTGATGCCGTGTCTATTTTGGCCATTCCTTTGACAGGAGGGGCGTCTTATGCTCTTGTCCGAGCCGCCAAAGGAGGAAAACTCCTTTCAGCATCTGCAAAGGTGGGAAAATCAATGAGTTTAGTATCTGGTTTAAAATCAGCCTTTAAAGGCATCAAAGGGGCCGGTTCACTATCAGGAGGGGCGAAGATGTATTCATCGGTTGCCCCTACTGTGAGAACTGTTACCAAAAACAGCCGGACGTATAGTTCGGCTGTTACTGCACTGAAATCTCCTCGAACGTTACTGAAAAAAACGTCACTTCTGACAAGTGCAAAGACGCCGATTAAGACCTATCCACAGGCGTTAAAAGCATCCAATCCCCTTACGGGAACCAAAGTTCTGGATGATGGGAAGGTGTTTAAGTCTGCTGATGGAGTCACCGCAGCAAAAGTCAGTGAATCAGCAAAGGTAGCAGATTCAACGGCGGCCCTTGGTCATACCGGCGGTGCTGCTACAAAGTCCGGTCTCTGGTGGAAAGTTGGGGCGGCAGGTCTCGGGGCTTCGGTTCTCGGTTCGTTCCTCATGGGAGAGGGCACAGCAGAGACCCGGTAGAACCACCCGTCACCCCATATGACCCGTATTATCCCGGGGGTGGAGACGGCGGGTATCCGCCACAGGGGGATGCTTCAGATGAACAGTATATCGCTGACCTTGAAGCGTATATTGCTGAGCTGGAGAATGCTCTTGCATCCGGTCAGATCACCCCGGAGGAATACGAAGAGCTGGTGGGGGAAGCCGAGAAAGAGATACAGGACACAGAAGGGGGATACTTTGATTCTCCGCTTGGTGACTGGATTATGCCTGCCGAAGAGATGGCACAGGACATGACCCGAGCTGTTGATGGTATTCCTCTTGTCGGGGATCTCCTCGAATGGCTTAGGAAGCATGGCCTTGCTCTTCCTGCCATCCTGATTATTGGAGGCGGTGGCGGGTATCTTGTCCTGACGAAAACAAAGAGCGGGAAGAAGATTCTCCGGAAGGTCAAGGGGAAGAAATGATTTCCTTTCTTTCGGATTATTTTTCCCGTATTCGGAAAATGTTCCTGGGTAATCCCTTTTTCCGGCATGTTCTCAAATGGAGAACACAGGGGAAGCCAAATAACATTCTTCCGACTCCTGCACCGCATCCGCTCTATCCATCAGGGATAGGGGGCAGCAGTCCGATTCAGTTCAGGGATTCTCCGGGTATTCCGGTTATCACTCCTCTGCAGGGAGAAAAGCTCCCTCCACTTGGTTCTGATGCACCACCACAGGCCGCCATAACCCCAATCAGTAAGCCCATTGACTTTATTCGTTCTCCGTATGACCCGGATGCAACATATCGTTTTGGCAGTCCCGATATTATTCGGCTTGACCCACGGGAAACAACGGGTTTTGGTCCCAACGAATTCCCTAAGACGCGGCGGTATATTACAGGGAAGATCAATCAGCCGGTGCAGAGCATTGGCAGTCCGGTCAAGGAAGGAAAACTATCCTTATTAGGTTCACTTTTGGGGAGGATTAAAAATGTCACTTTATAACGGTCTGAAAAGTTCGATTGAGGCGATAAAAACGGTTTCCCCCTCTCTTGAAAGTGCTAAGGAACTTAAATCCGGATTCCTGGCATCCGGGCAGGCTGCAAAGGATGCACTGTCCGGAGTGGGCAAGAGCCTGAAACCTGTTGCTCAGAACAAGATGGTTCAGCGGGGCATTTTCCCGGCTATTGTCGGGGGTTCTGTGGGGATTGGTTCTTACGCCGGAATGAAAGGAGTGGGGGCGGGACTCCGGGAGCTGCCGGGGCCTGACGACAAGAAGAGCCAGCAGCGGATGGCTACGGGCATGGCCTATTTTGTTGGTCTGGTGGCGGTCGTGGTTCTTGCGGCCCGGTATTGGCAGAGACGGTGAGTGCATGCCTGAATCTACTGCTTTTCTGATTGCCGCCATTCTTGGTCAGTATATCTTTCTGATTCGTAATGCTGCTCATGATGGCAGAGTGGATGAATGGAAGAAAATGATGGAGGAATGGAGGGCGATGGTGGAAGAGTGGAGAATGATGGTTGATAAGAAAATTTGGAGTGTTTCAAAATGACACGGAAAAAGACGACAAAGAAGAAAGGCAAACAGACCCGGCTTTCTGTGAGTGTGAAGGGTTACACGGTGAAGGGGTATACCCGGAAGAATCCGGCGCACAGGAAGGGAAAGAAATGACGTATGAGACTTGTCCTGAAGTTCTTCAGGCAGAAGAAGAAATGCCGCTGTGGAAAAAAGCCGCTATTGTGGGCGGGGTGCTCCTCTTCGGGGTGCTCGCTTACCGCTATGTGAAGTCCCGGAGGCGGTGATGGATCTTCTTTCATTTGCTAAGATGTTCTGTCGGGAGATGCAGGAAGTTAAGGCGCTTCTTTCTCAGAATACATCTTCGTATGGTGTGGGTTCACAGACGGTTCCGGGAGGAGAGGATCTTCTTCTTCAGTATCCGGAGAGTTCAGGGGATCTTATCCTCGCCGCCGGTGGAGAGGTCACCCACGAAGTAGCGATCAACAAGAAACTGATGTATCTTTCTGTTGATGCTCCTGCGGGGATTCTGGTAACTCTTGAACGGGATTCACAACCGTTCTTTTTTGCTACTGATGAGATTGGCGCCCTGGAGTTTCAGGCGGGAATCTTTGTTGGCACAATGAAAGTGACGGCTGTGAACAGTACAGAAATTAATCAAAAATGGAGTGTAAGGCTCCTGTTTCATTGAGAGGTAAAAAATGATTGGATTTAATTATGGACAGATGAGCATTCCCGCGTTGATTGCGTCGTGGGTTGCCGATCTGGGGTCTACTGATGACTTCAGTATCATTGATGAACAGGTGTCGGGCGGCTATGCGCTGAGGTATAAGACTGAAAACTTATATCTCACACTTGCAGTGACGCCCGGACCGTGGACGAGTAATCCGCAGGTTGGGGGGAGTAACGGTTACAACATACAACATGGGATCAGTGTAATCTATTCATCTGACTTTGACACCGTTGGACATGTACCATCAGGCACGATCAAGAAGGGGATTATCACTCTTTCAACCCCTGTATCGAATGCACACGGAGTCAGCACATACCTGACCGACGTATACAACGGCTATCAGTGTAATTACTGGATCGATAAATACGGGATCACCGGCGTTATTCAGAACCCTTATACTCATTCAACTATGACCGGTTCTTTCTTTGCGCTGGAATGGATTCCTGTTGCAAAGCGTGAGTATTCCGATGGCTTTACGGATGCGTTCTTCTGGAGTCGGCGGAATTATGAGGCGAATGGCTCATCCTATACCCCCTATGTGGCAGATAGTGAACTTGCTAGTGCGTTTTATCGAAATATCCGGGCACTGAAAACCGCTTCAAACGGTGTAATGGTCGAAGAACCATACCTTAAAAAAGCATTCCGGTCTGAGGGTAACTCAAAGATATACTTTGATTTCGCTAAATACCACAACGACCTTGAGATGCACAAATCCCCGATCACACAGACACGGCGCTGGTTCATCGTAGATGATGCTTCGGGCCTGTCTCTGAATGATATTGTGTCATGGCTTGACCCCGATAACATTACAGTGCATAAGTTCTTCATCACGGCGGTGACCAGTCCAACAACGGCGGCTAAGTTCATGGTCGGTATTCCGTATGATAATGCCTTTGAATACTGAGGTGGCACATGGTTGAACTCGGATCATATTGGGATGCGGCTGAACCGGGCCTGATAGGGGAGGAGGACCGGGGTGAACCGGTTTCCACCCTTTTTACGGCTGATGAACCTGCAGCGTCTCAACTCTCTTATGCTCCTTATCAGACTGATACGCACGACCCCGGACCGTTCACTCCCGGCATGATCAGTACTTATTCCTCTCCTCTGCCGGGGGCGTTCGTTGGCCGGACCTTTCCACAGGGTGCGGAAGCGTTCACATCTCCTTACTCTTTGGATCTGGCAATATGGTATACTATGGCCACAGTTCCGGGGATTTTCAAGGGCAGGACACGCACCGGGCTTACTCAGTTTATGGATGGCATGTTTAATTCCCGTGATAAACTGGCCCGCATCGGCGTTGTGGCAACTATTACCGGCGCCCCACTCGGTTACACTGATGTTATCCTGAACGGTTTGGAGAATAGGGAGATTGTGCAAACAGATCACCGGGGTGTGTGGTGGAAATACCTTGAAATTGATGAGTATCCGGGAGCGTTGTTTATCAGCCCCAACGGGATTACCTACGATTTGTTAAAACAGGTTGAACGGGTAGACAATGAAGGGATTTTCGATCAGACGGTGCACCAGCGGACGAAGGCAAACGCCACATGCAGGCAGCTGCACCGGAGATTTGTTTGATAGGGGTTTCCCCCATTCATTAACTCATCAATTTTTCAAGTTTTGCCGTCAGGTCTGCCACCTGGGCCTGCAATGCGTTTAATCTCTGGTCGCCGTCAAGATCAGATATGGCAGATGAAACGGTGACTTCCTGCTCCTCCCGTGCATCATCAGTAAGGGCGGTAGAGCATTCCGTGCAGAATCGTGCGGTTGGGGAGTTCTGTGTGCCGCATTTGTAACAGGTGCGGGGCAGGATTGGCGGGGCTGATTCTGATTTCTGGATGATTCCGGCCCGGTCCAGCACTTCATTTCTGATGTCTGTCTCTGATAGTTTGGTATAAGTTCGAATCATCCCGGTTGAAACATTGTCCCATGCAATTTTTTTCACTATTGTCTCTGAAAATCCTTCGGCAAGCATATGAGTAATGCGGGATTTTCGGAAGAGATGTGGGGTTATCTTCTTGTTTATTCCTGCTCCGGATTTTGCTTTGTCGATAATCCGGCGGAAGCGGTTATAGTTGATTTCATTGCCCTGAGAGGTTACAAAGATAGAGCTGTCATCATCTGGTTTGCCGGGTTTGTAATCGTTTTTCCATGCTGCGAGGTATGCCCGTGACCATGTGAGATACGCATAGCGGTAATTGTGACCTAAATGTGCCTTTTTTTGGTCTAATATTCTTATTTCCGCGCCGTATTCATCAATATTTACGTCCTTCCATGTCAGGGCGGCGGTCTCTGCCGGGCGTGCAGCGGTTTCATAGTGGGTTGCAATTAATGCCCTGTCCCGGCTGTTGTCGCAGGCTTCGATCAGTTTTAAGATTTCATCCTTGGTGATGAGTTCTTCCGGGCGGGCGGTGTTGAAGTCGGTTCCTGGGGCGTGGATCTCAGCGAGTTTCTTATCGGGGATTTCACATAGACCGGCATCCTTGAGCCAGAGCAGGAAGGGTTTTAGCAGAATGATATTATCATGCACGGTGTTCTGCTTGAACGGGCGGCCACGGTCTGATTTACCGTTTTTCATTGCGGTGATACCCTTATACAGTTCTGCTGTGGTGAGTTCGGTATATGGGACAGTAATAAACCGGCGCCATCCGACAAGGCAGAACGTGATTTTGTGAGCCCGGCCTTCTGATATGTGCCGGGTGGCCTGCCTCTCTGCGACATACTCAGCTATCAGGGCTCCATCTGATTCTGTGATTTGCCCATCTGCTATATGTTTCAGAATGGATTTGTCTCCGGTGTATCGGGCTTTGTTGTGAAATGCCATACAAAGAAAATGGATAGCATGCTATTTATTGGTTTTTAGGGATTTGACCCCGTGGCGGCTCAA
>CAVTBZ010000017.1:0-191147 GCA_963733045.1 uncultured Methanoregulaceae archaeon
ACTATTTTGCTCACGGTCCACGGGTTGCCATTCGTGGATGTTCCCGGTAATTGTCCTGTCGTTGCATCCCTGTATAAGTGTAGGGAGAGGTGATACACTATGGCAATTCTTAAAATGGCAGCAACAGCCATTAAAAGTCTTTTCTCACGCCCGGGTAACGCTGTGACGTACTCCCTCTGAGCCCGTAAAATGGGACCCCGGTACCCTGCTGACATATCGTGATGTCTCCATTCCTGGCAAAACTGCATCACGTGCCGCTCCTGCCAGCGGGAATGCCCTACGGGAGCAATCTGCGTGGAGGTAAAAGTAGCAGCCGGGGTACATTGATCTGTATCTTGTCTGTGATTCCGAAATGCCTGCGGGGATGTCTGTCCCACCAAATGCATCAGAATGGATTCTGCTCACCCTCCAGCTGTTACCGCCAGGGGTGGTGTCTACAAAGTGGGCGTTGCCGGGCCAAAGAAGAAGGAACCCAAACCCGCTTTAGCAGAAACTGTAGTCTGAAAAACCGATAAAATTCTTTTTTTTTATAAAAACGTAACCGCTCTCTGGGATTGAAGCGTCAAAAGCTCTACTACCACAGCCTGAGCCGGTGAGGGGTTCACATTCATCTGTTTCTGGAACGCGGTCTGGGACTGCCATTACGGTGATTAATGCCGAGCACACCCCTGATATTGGGTAAGTCCGCGGATATGGACGTGACCTGTATCCCGGGGTGGTCCGTTCGATGATCAACCTGTCAGTTTTTCCGGCAGCAATGGGAGTCCTTCGCCCAGACGGCGGGAGCCAGATGTCGTCGCTGGAGCATCTCATCCATCATAAGCCCGCTCTGATTCAAAGGCCACGGCACCTGGATAAGACCGATCACATCATCTATCAATCTCCCGTGATACATGAGAACCCGTATTCCCTGAAGGTTAACGAGTGCCGGTTTCTCAACAAGCATGCAGGTTTTCCGGAAATTTTTTTGTAAATTGTTGTGGGATGACCGATTGCGGTTCTGCACCGGACCACATCATGTTACCGGGCGAGATGCTAATGATTCATATGGGAAGGAAAGTCCTGCATCATTGCACCGAATGCATCATATTGTTTGTAGTATTTTCAATAACGAGCGCTCGCTTTCCTGGCCCGGGTAAATGCCTATACCATCGACAAGGTCTCCTGCAATGAGGAGATATGAGAAATTAGACCGGAAAGCCAGTCTGCGGCAACTTGTTTTTCCAGCACTCTTCAAGGAACGTGTCGCTGCCGACATGGACATCTCAGAACCTTGAAGACCGCTTTACCGGGATGTTCGCTTTTAAATGGGGTATTATCAATACGGATGTCCGGGCGTTACAGATGTTGCAAAAAAGAGTTTCCCGTCATTGAAGAGTTTGCCCTTCACTCTGATAACCTCATCATGGATAATGCGTTCCGCATCGGAAAAGACCGGGCGGTTTTTTTGAAAAACACAGGAACGTTTGCAGAAAAATCCTCAATTTCGGCAATCCGGCGGCTGTTTGTCGTGGTTTTGCCCCAACAACCATACCAACTGATATACATTTTCCTACGGTAACGGGTATTCCGGTCTAGGGCCTCGATTTCGGCATTGCTCCGCACCGGTCCGGATTTATGCTTCCCAGACGATTATATCATCACGGAAATAGTGGAGATAATCACTTGTTCCGTTTACGTACCACGAAGTTCCCGGACTGCTGCTGATTATTTCAACCGATGGGTCAGAGAGGAACCTTGTCCCGTCCCGTGTCGCATACATGCCGGGAATATGTTTTGCTGAAACTACGATGGTCTCCCCGGGAACCCGTGCGATGATACGGTCTATGAGATCCAGCTCATCCTGTTCCTGGATATAGCGCACGACATCGGGATGCACCTGCAGTTTGGTCTCGAACCGGAGTGTGATCTGCTGTGCATCTAGCATGGATAGTATATTGGTTCCGAATAAAATATAGGGTTTTATCCTGACATCGCACCACATCCCGGATGTCAGTCTGGATGATGGTGAATAATTGATATTCTTTTCAGAAGAAATCACTCTGAAGAACTTTCAAAAAGATCCCCATGTTTGAAATATTCCAGATGTTAATTCTCGGATTTATTATCGGTCTGACCGGAGCGCTCGCTCCCGGTCGAACGCTGGTTGCAACCATCAACGCATCCATTGCCCGGTAACTGGACGACCGGGTTGAAAATCTCTCTCGGACATATGATTGTTGAACTATTTCTTGTTATACTGATTCTTTCAGGACTGGCATCTGTTGCCCTTCCCTATACATCAGCGATTGCAGGAATCGGGGGATTGCGTTGATTGTATTCGGCAGTCTGACAATCGCTGATAGCAGGAAGGCTACCCTGATTCACTCACCGGCCCAATCGTTTACCAATCCTTATATGGCGGGACTGGTCACCAGCGCGGCAAATCCATATTTCTGGATCTGGTGGCTCTCAATAGGAAGTGCGATGGTAATTGCAGGTCTCCAGGGTGGACTGTTGCTCGTGGGAGTTTTCATGATCGGGCACTGGTCCGCAGACACAATATGGTACACGCTGGTTTCAAGCGGAGTGTCAAAAGGCAGTACTATCTTTTCTGATTCTACCTACCGGAAGATCATTGCCCTCTGTGGAATTTTCCTCATCCTTTTGGGATTTATTACCTGTCAAATCTAGTTATCTTACCTTGAAACCCTATTGCATTTTATTATGCCACACGGCTAATTATGAAGGGTAAACAGTACAATAAAAAACCAGCATGAGAGCGTTAAGAAATGGCAGATAATGATAAAAATCGGGATGTTCGCACGCTGATTTCACAATTCCGGGACAGTGATAACTGGGCGGTGTCACTCGCGCGCGATCTGCTCTGGATCGGTGCAGTTGTCGGGGGGATTGCACTTGTTTTATTCCTTATCTGTGGTACCTGGCCCGCGGTTGTCACCATCGAATCTCAGAGTATGGTACCAAATATGAACGTGGGGGACCTTGTTGTCGTTGTGCAGAAGGACCGGTACGGGTCTTTTGAAACATGGTCTGACGGAAAAACGAGCGGCAGGTTAATGTACGGAGAGTATGGTGACGTCATCATCTACAAACCGAACGGTCTTTCCAGCATTCATCCCATTATTCATAGAGCGATACAGTATGTGGACGAAGAGCCGGTTACAGAAATCAAGGGAATTCAACTCCTTGGTAATTATACTCCTCCTCATCCAGGATACATTACCTGGGGGGATAACAACCCGCGTCCCGACCAGGGTCTCAATTATCCAGGTATCGGTATAATCGAGCCGGTCAAGGATGAATGGGTGATTGGGAAGGCTCTTTTCGCAGTCCCCCTGGTAGGGTACCTCCCCCTCCATATTATTGAAGTCACTGCTGTTATCATCGGCATCATGATACTGCATGAGATGTATCTGCGATCAAAGGACGCTAAAAAGGGCAAGCGACCAAAAAGCGGGAAAAAACAGCGTTAGAACTGCAGGCAGCCTATGTCAGAGATTTCAACTCTCCTTTCCGATGTACTGAGCGGACATCGACTTTCTGAGATAGAAGCAACGCGCTTCCTGAACTGCAAGGATCGGCAGATTCTCCGAATTGCAGCTGCTGCAGATGAGATGCGGGAGCGACGGGCAGGTGACATTGTAACCTATGTGAAAAATCAGAACCTGCATGTGACCAATATCTGTAAGAATCTCTGCGGTTTCTGCGGTTTTGGCAGACGTGCGGAGGATGAAGGTGCATATTGCAATGATAAAGCGGCAATCCAGGCAAAAGACACGCCTCGCATCTGCAGTGCAAGGCGTGTTTTCGCCTGGATTGCCGCTTTATCATTGCAATATGCACCTTCATCCTCCGCACGTCTGCCAAAACCGCAGAAACCGCAGAGATTCTTACAGATATTGGTCACATGCAGGTTCTGATTTTTCACATAGGTTACAATGTCACCTGCCCGTCGCTCCCGCATCTCATCTCCAGCAGACTGCAATTCGGAGAATCTGTGAATCCTTGCAGTTCAGGAAGCGCGTTGCTTCTATCTCAGAAAGTCGATGTCCGCTCGTACATCGGAAAGGAGAGTTGAAATCTCTGACATAGGCTGCCTGCCAGTTCTAACGCTGTTTTTTCCCGCTTTTTGGTCGCTTGCCCTTTTTAGCGTCCTTTGATCGCAGATACATCTCATGCAGTATCATGATGCCGATGATAACAGCAGTGACTTCAATAATATGGAGGGGGAAGTACCTGCCGGGGGGCTGCGAAAAGAGCCTTCCCAATCACCCATTCATCCTTGACCGGCTCGATTATACCGATACCTGGATAATTGAGACCCTGGTCGGGACGCGGGTTGTTATCCCCCCAGGTAATGTATCCTGGATGAGGAGGAGTATAATTACCAAGGAGTTGAATTCCCTTGATTTCTGTAACCGGCTCTTCGTCCACATACTGTATCGCTCTATGAATAATGGGATGAATGCTGGAAAGACCGTTCGGTTTGTAGATGATGACGTCACCATACTCTCCGTACATTAACCTGCCGCTCGTTTTTCCGTCAGACCATGTTTCAAAAGACCCGTACCGGTCCTCTGCACAACGACAACAAGGTCCCCCACGTTCATATCTGGTACCATACTCTGAGATTCGATGGTGACAACCGCGGGCCAGGTACCACAGATAAGGAATAAAACAAGTGCAATCCCCCCGACAACTGCACCGATCCAGAGCAGATCGCGCGCGAGTGACACCGCCCAGTTATCACTGTCCCGGAATTGTGAAATCAGCGTGCGAACATCCCGATTTTTATCATTATCTGCCATTTCTTAACGCTCTCATGCTGGTTTTTTATTGTACTGTTGACCCTTCATAATTAGCCGTGTGGCATAATAAAATGCAATAGGGTTTCAAGGTAAGATAACTAGATTTGACAGGTAATAAATCCCGAAAAGGATGAGGAAAATTCCACAGAGGGCAATGATCTTCCGGTAGGTAGAATCAGAAAAGATAGTATGCCTTTTGACACTCCGCTTGAAACCAGCGTGTACCATATTGTGTCTGCGGACCAGTGCCCGATCATGAAAACTCCCACGAGCAACAGTCCACCCTGGAGACCTGCAATTACCATCGCACTTCCTATTGAGAGCCACCAGATCCAGAAATATGGATTTGCCGCGCTGGTGACCAGTCCCGCCATATAAGGATTGGTAAACGATTGGGCCGGTGAGTGAATCAGGGTAGCCTTCCTGCTATCAGCGATTGTCAGACTGCCGAATACAATCAACGCAATCCCCCCGATTCCTGCAATCGCTGATGTATAGGGAAGGGCAACAGATGCCAGTCCTGAAAGAATCAGTATAACAAGAAATAGTTCAACAATCATATGTCCGAGAGAGATTTTCAACCCGGTCGTCCAGTTTACCGGCAATGGATGCGTTGATGGTTGCAACCAGCGTTGGACCGGGAGCGAGCGCTCCGGTCAGACCGATAATAAATCCGAGAATTAACATCTGGAATATTTCAAACATGGGGATCTTTTTGAAAGTTCTTCAGAGTGATTTCTTCTGAAAAGAATATCAATTATTCACCATCATCCAGACTGACATCCGGGATGTGGTGCGATGTCAGGATAAAACCCTATATTTTATTCGGAACCAATATACTATCCATGCTAGATGCACAGCAGATCACACTCCGGTTTCTTGAGACCAAACTGCAGGTGCATCCCGATGTCGTGCGCTATATCCAGGAACAGGATGAGCTGGATCTCATAGACCGTATCATCGCACGGGTTCCCGGGGAGACCATCGTAGTTTCAGCAAAACATATTCCCGGCATGTATGCAACACGGGACGGGACAAGGTTCCTCTCTGACCCATCGGTTGAAATAATCAGCGGCAGTCCGGGAACATCTGGTTGCGTAACCGGAACAAGTGATTATCTCCACTATTTCCGTGATCGATATAATCGTCTGGGAAGCATAATCCGGAGCCGGTGCGGAGCAATGCCGATCGAGGCCCTGACCCGGAATACCCGTTACCGTCAGGAAGAATGTACTATCATTGGTATGGTTGTTGAGGTAAAAACCACGACAAACGGCCACCGGATTGCCGAAATTGAGGATTCTTCTGCAAACGTTCCTGTGCTTTTCAAAAAAGACCGCCCGGTCTTTTCCGATGCGGAACGCATTATCCATGATGAGGTTATCGGAGTGAAGGGCAAACTCTCCAATGACGGGAAACTCTTTTTTGCAGAGCATCTGTACCGCCCGGATATCCGTATTGATAATACCCCATTTAAAAGCGAACATCCCGGTAAAGCGGTCTTCATCTCAGATGTCCATGTCGGCAGCGACACGTTCCTTGAAGAGTGCTGAACCGGTTCGCAGACTGGCTTTCAGATTCTGATTTCTCATATCTCCTCATTGCAGGAGACCTTGTCGATGGTATAGGCATCTACCCGGGCCAGGAAAGCGAGCTCGTGATCAAAAATATCTACGAACAATATGATGCATTCGGTGCAATGATGCAGGACCTTCCTTCCCATATGAAGATCATCATCTCGCCCGGTAACCATGATGTGGTCCGGGTGCAGAACCGCAACCGGTCATCCCACAACAATTTACAAAAAAATTTCCGGAAAACTGCATGCTTGTTGAGAACCCGGCACTCGTTAACCTTCAGGGAGTACGGGTTCTCATGTATCACGGGAGATCGATAGATGATATGATCGGTCTTATCCCAGGTGCATCCTATGATCAGAGCGGGCTTATGATGGATGAGATGCTCCAGCGACGACATCTGGCTCCCGCATACGGGCGAAGGACTCCCATTGCTGCAGGAAAAACTGACAGGTTGATCATCGACCCGTTACCGGAGATCCTGCATACCGGTCACGTCCATATCCGCGGACTTACCCAATATCGGGGTGTGCTCGGCATTAATGCCGGTACATGGCAGTCCCAGACCGCGTTCCAGAAACAGATGAATGTGAACCCTACACCGGCTCAGGCTGTGGTAGTCGATCTCCAGACACTGATCCCAGAGACATTTACGTTTTTATAAAAAAAAGAATTTTATCCGGTTTTTGGACTTTCACTTTCTGCTACAGCGGGTTTGGGTTCCTTCTTCTTTGGCCCGGCAACTGCCACTTTGTAGACACCACCCCTGGCGGTCAGTGCTGGAGGGTAAGCAGGATCCATGCTGAGGCATTTGGTGGGACAGACATCCCCGCAGGCATTGCAGATCACGCACCGCATCCGGTCGATCTGCCATGTCTTTTCTTTTACCTCCACGCAGATTGCTCCCGTAGGGCATTTCCGCTGGCAGGAGCGGCACGTGATGCAGTTTGCGGGATCGATCACGATATGTCCGCGGGTTGCCGGGGTCCGTTTTGCCCGGGCGTGCGGGATACATCAGCGTTGCCGGGCGTGAGAAAAGACTTTTAATGGCTGTTGCTGCCATTTTAAGAATTGCCATAGTGTATCACCTCTCCGTACAGCTTATACAGGGATCAATAGACAGGACAATTACCGGAACATCCGCGAGCTGGCAACCCGTCAACATCTTTACAAGCGGCGGGATGTTGGTGAATGTCGGGGTCCGCACTCTTGATCGAACAAGGTTCTTTTTTCCGTTTCCTTTCACATAATGGATAACTTCACCGCGGGGTTGCTCAGCCCTTGAAAAATATTCACCATTCGGGGCACCGGTAAACTTCACATCAATCGGGCCTTCCGGTATCTTCTTTGCGGCTTGCTCAATGATGTCGATGGACGAGAACAGTTCCTGTATCCTGACATCACAGCGTGCATAACAGTCACCTTCAGTTGCTACAGCCGGTTTGAAGTTGAGTTTGCCATAGGCAGCATATCCCGTTTCCCGCGCGTCAATTGCAACTCCGCTTCCCCTTCCAGTGGGCCCCACCGCACCACAATCATATGCGTCCTGTTTTGACAGTATCCCTACATTTTTTAACCGGTGTTTTACCGAGCTGTCTTCCAGAAACACACTGGTGATGGTGTAAAGATCTTTTCTAATGTCTTTGAGCCGGAAGAGCATTCCATCCAGTTGTTCACCGGATATATCTTTTCTCACGCCCCCGACCTTGCAGGCACTCTGGATCACGCGGCCACCCGTGGTTGCCTCGAGTTCATCAAGGATATGTTCACGGATCCTCCAGGAGTTCATGAAAAGGTTCTCAAAACCCATACTATCAGCAAAACAACCAAGCCAGAGGAGATGGGAGTGAAGCCGGGAAGTATTCAGACCAGATTGTCCGCAGGTAATGTGCCCGCTCCGGCACCTCAATGCCCATAATCTGTTCGATGCCCTGCACATAGACGAGGCTGTGGATGAAACTGCAGATCCCGCAGATGCGTTCAGCAACGAAGGTATACTCAGTAAATTCCCGTTTTTCAACAAGTTTTTCAAGACCACGGTGAACGTAACCGATTTGAGGAAGTACATCGACAACCGTCTCATCCTCAAGCACAAGGTCAAGGTGGATAGGTTCAGGAAGCACCGGGTGCTGGGGACCGAAAGGGATTATTATTCGTTTTGACATGGGTTATCCTCCTTGAACGTCGGTATGGAAAACGGATATTTAACCATCGTCTTGTAAAATGTTCCCTTGAAATCGATATTCATTCCTGCAACAGTGATCCCGAACAGGTCATGGATCTCATTTTCATAGATGAACGCTCCCCAATAGACACTGCTGATGCTGGGCACAACGGTATCCTGTTTGACCAGGATCCGAAGAGTCTGGAATTTGTAGTCCTTGTCAAATGAGTAATTGATCTCGTAGCCTTCTTCGACCCGGTACAACCGATCTGGACAAGCCGGTTGCCTTCTTTTTTCATCTTTTCGGTATGGGAGACCAGCTCGCTCACATCGATCGGGATAATAGTCTGTTCCTCAATTGTCATTGTGCCCCACCTCCTTGTTGCAATTCCACCGGTTGTTGTTCGTTGACGCCGGACTGTGGTGCATTCCGCTTCCCTTCAAGAATTCCAAGTGCTGTCACAATTCCATCGATAATCGACTCGGGACGGGCAGCACAACCGGGAACGTACACATCGACCGGGATAATCTTGTCAATCCCACCGGCCACATTATAGCATTCCCGGAAAACTCCTCCTGAACATGCGCAGATTCCGACTGCGACCACGACCTTTGGATTCGGCATCTGATCATAGAGATTCCTCACCACTTCGCGGTTCTGTTCATTTACCGAGCCGGTGATGACAAAGACATCCGCATGCTTCGGGTTTCCGGTATTGATGATCCCGAACCGCTCCACATCATACATCGGAGTCAGGCTTGCGAGCACTTCGATATCGCAACCATTACAGCTCGTTGCATCATAATGCAGTATCCAGGGCGACTTTGAAAGATATGTCATTGCTCAACCCACTCCCAGGTAATATAGGGCGGCAAGATTTACCACACTCACTATTGCGGCAATCGCCCACGAACTTTTCACGAGGAACTGCCACTTCACCCGTGCACTTGCATTGTCTATCAGCAGTTCGAGCAGGTAGATCAGGATGACCGCAATTACGGCGATAAGGGGGTTGAACGCAAAAAACAGGTACACGAATCCCAGGAGGATAACAGTTTCGTACCAGTGAGTCACTTCGATTAGTCCCAGTGTGGGGCCGGAGAATTCCGTGGTGACTCCTTTGACAATCTCCTGGTGGGCATGGTGCGAAGTTGAGATATCAAACGGTGATTTGCGTAGCCTGATGGTGAGGATGTATATAAAGCCCAAAAAGATCCCCGGCAGGAAAAGAACCAGGGGTTGAGAGTAGCTGGCAATGGTTCCGATGTTGAAACTTTTTGTAACAACATACATGCCAACCGCAGAGAGAATGACCATCGGCTCATATGCCATAATCTGGATCAGTTCACGTTCTGCCCCGACATGGCTGTAGGGAGAATTTGCTGAATACGCTCCAAGCACAAGGAAGATCTGCGCAAGCGTGAGGGCAAAGATCACCAGAAGTATATCTTCACCGGCAAAGAAAATCGCCCCGGTAAAGATCATGAAGACAAAGTAACTGATGACGTAGAAGCGTTGAATATCGTTTGCCACGGTCTTTTCTTTCTCAAAGAGTTTGCCCACATCGTAGAACGACTGGAAGATGGAGGGCCCGACCCGGCCCTGCATGTGTGCGGTTATCTTCCGGTCAATACCTGCAATAAGCCCGCCGATCACTGGTGAGAGAAGTATGAATGCGATAACTCCTATAAATGAAATCATATGATCGCCCCCACGTACGCTGCCGTTAAAAACATAATACCGATCAGTCCGGTGCAGAGATAAATGCCAAGAGTATGGAGTTTGACCTCCCCAAACCACGAATTCAGGTAATAGTTTGAGAGTTTCATTTCCCGCTTCAGGCCGATTGCCCCGGTATATGACATGTCCTCGTGTGTTGTCATTCCGCCCATATAGGGTTTAAGTTGACGGTATTTGTGATGGGACAAGAGTATGCTGGCAGGGAGGAGAACAATCAGGAAGAGCATCATTATCATTATGATGATATTATCCTGAGAAAGCCTGGTGACATTGCCATAATTCGCAAGCAGGAAAGGCTCGATGAGAACGTAGGAAATTAACGGGAAGATGAAACACGTTATTGCCGTCAACCCGGAAAGGATCACCAGTGCAGTCCAGATATTTGAATTAATATTCCTCTCGATATTCTCTTGTTGTTGTGTCACCACAAGCAGCCGTCCCATCCACTTTGCCCAGAAGAAGAGGGTAAGTGCACTTCCGAATGCCAGGATGATGACGAAGATAAATCCGAATGGTGCATCTATGAATGCCTGGATAGACTGCCCACTTGGAAATAAGCATCCCGAACGGGGCAAGGAACATACCGGCAATACCAATGACCATCATGGCAGCGATCTTTGGCATCCGGACAATAAGCCCGTTCATATCTTCAATATCGCGACTTTCAACCCTGTGTTCCACAGTTCCGACAGCAAGGAAGAGAAGCGATTTGGAAATGGCATGGAAGATGATCAGGAGGATTGCGGCCCATATTGCTTCATAGGTCCCGATACCCGCACATGCGACGATGAGACCGAGATTTGCAATGGTTGAATAGGCAAGAACCCGTTTTGCATTGCTCTGGGAGATGGCAATCCCGGAAGCGAGGAGGAACGTCAGCGCACCAATAAATGCAAGGACATAACCGGAAAATGTTGCCTGGAAAATGGGGGCGAGTCGTACGATAATATAAACACCGGCTTTTACCATCGTGCTCGAGTGCAACAGAGCCGAAACTGGAGTGGGGGCCACCATTGCTCCAACCAGCCATGAAGAAAACGGCAGCTGGGCAGCTTTTGTCAGCCCCGCAAACCCTATCAGCACTGCAGGTATGAGAGCGATGACTTTTCCTGAAGCAAGCAACTCGTCAAGTCCCATACTACCATTACCCTGTGTTGCAAGATACAGGATAGCAATGGCAAATGCGATCCCGCCAAGCAGGTTCATCCAGAGTGCGATAAACGCGTTATTGGTAGCTTCCTCGGTTTTCGTATAACCGATTAAGAGGAATGAACAGAGTGTGGTAATCTCCCAGAAGAAATACACCCAGAGAAGACTATTGGAAAATACCAGGCCGAACATGGCGGAGAGGAAGACAAACATGACAAAAAAAAAGTAATTACGGCTGTCCGGAAGTTCCTTGTGGTGCCCGTGGAAATCCTTCATGTAGCCCAGAGCATACACACAGATGAGACACCCGATAATGCCGATTATTAAAGCCATGATGATCGAAAACTGGTCTATAAACAGAGGGTTTTTCACATCGGTTGTGTGAGCATAAACGGCCTCAAAATAAACCATCAGGGCCGATTGCAGGACGATCAGACCAACAACAAGATAATTCCTGTACTTTAATCCAAGATACAGTATGAAAACTGCAATTGCCATCTCGATAAAAAACATGAGAAGACTTGTCGATTCAGCGGCAAATGAATAATAAAGTGTCCCCTTATCAGACAGGCTCAGGAGAAGTAAAATCGTAACTGCACTTATGCCAAGAGCAGAAAGTTTTACTATCCAGTCACGTTCCGGTTCATTACGCACAAGCAGCATGAAGAATGCAGTAATGAGCGGCCCCAGAATGAGAAACAATAAAAGTTGCACCACATATCCTCCTATGGAAAATATGGGTATTTTTCATTATTAATCATATTGAATTGTGTATGTATCTGTATTTCATGGAATAATATGTTAAAAAATACCGTATATTCCCAGCATTTTCCCTTTTAATGGCTACCTGATATAAGAGTTTCACCGGATTCTTTAGATAAAAGTTTAATGTTCAAAAATGCACTAATAATCTCTAGGGATGGATTATGGATATGAAAGGGTAGAATCCCGGCCATTGTTCCTTCCTTTGGGTTATTTAAGCAGATTACTGCCTATGCCAATTATTATACCTGATGCGTTAATCCGTGTGTTCTTGCAAGTGGTGATTTACCTATGGTTCATGTGCATTGTTCCTGTCACAACAAGAATTCCGGACAGCGTTGCAGGGAGGTTCAGGAATGTTAGAACTCGCAATAGTGGTTGTAATAAGTGTTATCGCGTTGATTCTCGCAGCAGTCCTTGCGCGTAGTGTCCTTTCACAGGATGAGGGGACACCCAAGATGCGTGAGGTATCCGATGCGATCCGGGTGGGTGCGGAAGCATTCATCAAACGACGGTCCTCGACTATCGCCATTCTGGCAATCGTGCTTGCCGTTGTTATCTTTGGGGTGTATTTCCTCACGGGACAGCAGGATATTGCCACCTATACGGCACTTGCGTTCATTGTCGGTGCGTCCTGTAGTGCACTTGCCGGTGTCATCGGTATGTCTGTTGCTGTCAGAACAAATATCCGCACAGCCGCAGCAGCCCAGACCAGCGACGGCAAAGCGCTCGACATATCGTTCAGGGGAGGTGCAGTCTCCGGTCTTATCATCACCGCGATGTCACTTCTTGGTGTCTCGCTTACCTACTACGCTCTCGGCGCAGACCCACAGCACACCCCGTTCATCATCGTGGGATTCGCTTTTGGTGCCTCGTTTGTCGCCCTCTTCGCCCAGCTCGGTGGCGGTATCTACACCAAGGCCGCCGATGTCGGTGCAGATCTTGTCGGTAAAGTCGAAGCCGGTATCCCTGAGGATGACGTCCGGAATCCCGCTACCATCGCTGACCTTGTCGGGGACAATGTCGGGGACTGTGCCGGCCGTGGTGCCGACCTTTTCGAATCCACTGCCGCCGAAAACATCGGTGCGATGATCCTCGGTGTCGCTCTCTTCCCGGTCTTTGGTGCTGCAGGTATTCTCTTCCCGCTCGTCATGTGTGCACTGGGTCTTCTTGCCAGTATGATCGGTATCCTCTGCGTCCGTGGAAAGGATAATGCAGACCCGATGGATGCCATGAACTTAGGGTACTACATCACGGCAGTCATCTCGGCGGTGTTCTTCTATATCGGCACCATGTGGCTGCTCGGGAATATCTGGTTCTTCTATGCAGGACTCGTCGGGATCGTTTTATCCGTCGCGTTCCTCCGGGTAACCCTGTATTACACCGACCATCATTACCGGCCGGTGCAGGAAATTGCCGATGCGTCAGAAACAGGACCTGCAACCAACATCATTACCGGTTTCTCGGTTGCTCTTGAAACAACTGCAATCCCGGCACTCCTTATCGGTGCTTCCTTACTCCTCTCCTTCTGGCTCGGTTCCCAGAGTGGCATCGCGTTCGGAGGTCTCTACGGAACTGCAGCTGCAACCATCGGTATGCTGATGGTTTGTGCCTATGTGCTTGCCATGGACTCCTTTGGCCCCATCGCGGACAACGCCGGGGGTATCGTTGAGATGAGTCAGGCTCCCGAATCCGTCCGTAAGCGGATGGACAAACTCAACGCTGCCGGCAATACAACCAAGGCTTTGACCAAAGGATATGCAATTGGCAGTGCATCGCTCGCAGTCTTCCTGCTCTTCAATGCCTACATGTCTGATGTGCAACAGCTGCTCCAAATCAAACTCGCAGATACAGCATTTGTATTTAACACGGTAAACATTGCAGCAGTACCGGTATTTGTCGGAGCGCTGCTCGGTGCGATGCTCATCTTCGTCTTTGCAGGTCTTGCAATACGTGCAGTCTCCAAGACCGCACAGTACGTAATTGAAGAAGTACGTATCCAGTTTAAGGACCCGGCAATCATGGCAGGGACCAAGAAACCTGACTATGCCCGTGTGATCGATATAACCACGCTCGGTGCACTCAAGAACATGGTGCTCCCCGGCGCAATTGCAATCGCTTTCCCCATCATCATCGGCGTGACTCTGAAATACGAGGCTCTCGCTGGCTTCCTGATGGTCGGCACGATCACCGGCATCCTGATGGCACTGATCCTCAACAACGGTGGCGGTGCATGGGACAATGCCAAGAAATACATCGAATCCGGTGTACACGGGGGTAAAGGCAGCGTAGCCCACAAGGCAGTTGTCATCGGTGACACGCTCGGTGATCCATTCAAGGACACAGCCGGCCCTTCACTCCACGTACTCATTAAGCTGCTCGCCACGCTCTCACTCGTGCTCGCGCCGCTGTTCATTTAAAAAAATATTTTTTCCCTGTTTCTCTTTTCCAGATTTACAGGAAAAATGGTGCCATGATACTGGACACCCATTTATCATCCAAATCCGGATAATACTCATGGATCCGCAGGAACACATCCACATCATCAGCGCGGGTGACAGTATCCATAAAACCTATCCTGCGGTTTTAAAGGATCTCGGGACGGTCACGCATACGTTCATTTTTGCTGAAAAAGAGGTCTATACCAACTCGGCCCGGGATGATGCCAAAAAGAGAATGTGGAAATGTGCCATCCGCGATGCGATTGAACAGGTAAACACCATCTCGCTTTCCAGGAATATCTCCTGTGCACTGGTCTGTATCGGTGGGGCAACGTTTGACTCGATTCGCGACCCGGTTCTCGGGATACTCAGCGACCACCCGGATGCCAACTACTCGTTCGATATCTCTGCAGGTTCAAAACGTCTTTCGCTGGGCCTTTTTTCGATGTCACTCTGGGTTGAAGGCGACGCTTATTACGCATTCGGAAATTCTCCGATACGAAGAGTGCCGGTTCCGACACATCCCACAAAGAACCTGCCGGCCAATCCTCACTATCTCGTTATCCTCACCATCCTCTTCCGGGGACAGGAACAGGGGAAGGAGACGAGTACACTGGTTCCGAAAGAGACGCTGTTTAACGAGACAAAGGTCTGGCAGATTCCGGCCCGGGATACGGGTGAAAAAACCCCTGGACAGGAGCTTACTCCGGTAGCCTTTTCCCATCTTATTGCAACCCTGGTAAGGTGGAACCTTATCCGTGAGGAGACCGATCCGGGCAATGATCAGGAAAAACTGTACAGCATCACCCCGGATGGCGAGCTGGCATTATTCGTATATTCAGCCCGCATGAAAAAACGAAGTGTCGGCAACCCACCCGGCCTCACATGATTCTCAGAACGGGGAGAACCGGGTAAGGCCATAATGGACAAGTACCGTAAAATGCTGTCAACAGACCACACCGACAGTGAAAGGTTTCACTAAAAAGAGTGATTACTCCCCCTTCAGCGTTCGCTCGTCTTCTGTAATCCATTGCTCCAGTTTCCGGATACCTTCCTCAATATCCTTAATCCGGGCTTCCGTTTCCGCTAACCGGGCGGTTGCCCGTGCAACCTTCTCCGGGTTCTCACATGAGGCAAGAAATGTGCGTAAGTTATCCCTGCCGATCTGGAAATTCTCAAGAGCGCCAGCCGCTTTCCGGTAACGTTCATAATTGACCTCGAGATTTTTCCGTACATGGGACTCTGTTTCCGGCCGCTGCCGTTGCTTTCCCGATTTTACCGGCTCCCATGCAGCGTCGTGGGTTTTACGGATCTTCTGGATGTTCTCAAAACAGGTTTTTTTGTGTTTTGATATCATCTCGTGCTTGAATTTTCCCAGCAGATCACCCGCATTTTTGAGCGCCAGCCCGCGTTCCACCAGATCGTGGATCTCCGGAACTGGGGCATCGGACGGGAGCCTCGACTGTTCCACAAGCTTCATAATTTCATCAAAATGACCCTGCGACAGGGATTCCAGCGCCCCGTACCCGGTCTTTTGTTTTTCCTTTACCTCACAGCAGAGAGCATTGAACTGTTTCCAGAGCAGATCCCGGTCACTTCGGGCAAGCGGTTTCAGCTCTTTGAATAACCCGGTGATATGTTTTGCCTGGTTCCAGAAATCCTGGTATTTGGTTATAATCGGGCAGTTTTCCCTTATTGGACAGGTTAATGACGACAGGTTTTTGATTTCACGGTCCAGGAGTTCTGCATTTTTATGTGCACTTTTAAGCCAGGGATCATCCTCAGGTTTCATAAAAAAATTCCCGATCGTTTTGGTCTGTGGATTATTGTATCTGTATCTGCCCGCGTGGATTTAAAATAATATCCGCTACAAGGTTTTTTTTGACAGTATTTCCCGCCAGAATCAAATACTGTTCAGGTTACTTGTGTCAGGTCGACACTGGCATCGGTACAAATACGCGAATATCGCTTCGGGTTCTCATCAAACTTTTTTTTACACCAGTTGCAGCAAAAATAATAATTCTGGTCTCTGTACACACTGGTGAATTCAGCACCATCTTCATTAATTATCATCAGACAGACAGGATCGGTTGCCATGGTTGGTTACCTCTTTAGCCTGAATAGAATCAGGTGTATTTCCTTAAGTGTTATCGCCTTTTGTACGATAGGATCCGGGTTATCCAATATACTGGACTTGGATCATAAGAGGTCTTTTCCTCTTCATGTTTGATCAGATGGGTGGAGATATCGAAATACGTCTTGAGGACAAGGAAGAGCACGAGGACCGGCATCGTCGATTGTATCCCGAACACTTGCAGGGCGAAGACCACGATGCTGCCGAAGATGATGGTCAGGTGCATGGGGATGATCCGCTGGTAAGGCCGGAAGAACTGCTCAAGGATGTAGATGGCTCCTTTGGACTCCTGGTGCCGGTAAGTGAGATACGAGTAGAGATGATTTGCGAAGAAGAGGGAACAGGACAACCAGATGTTGGGATCCGAGAAATGAATGGTTCCAAAGAGCCCGGATTCCACGATAAAGGTGTAATACCCCCAGTGGAAGAGACCGTAGTGAAGGGTGAAGAACCCGGCAATGAAGCACTTGTAGTACCAGATGTGGCGGGTGTTGACCGTGCCTTGCCCACCCAACGCCTGTACCGGTTTTTCGAGGTCTTCTGCAAGGGCTGCAGTATCGGCACTCAGGAGCGAGACGACCGTGAAGATGCCGATTATGATGCTCTGCGACCAGTAGATGAACAATACTGTTGCAAGGTCCCAGTTTCCGAGGATGGCAAGTACAATGGTAACTAAGTTGGCGAAGATAAGCGAGATGACCGGGGAGTTATGGATGAGATCCCCCGGAAGGATTTTGGGACGCGGGGGCGGGAACTGCATTACGTTTGTGTGGTCCGCAAAAGTGAAAAACGTGCGTATTTTTTGGAGGGGAATAGCCGTGTTTTATGCCAGAAGTGATTCAAATGTACCGCTGAAAAATTATGTCTGTACGAATTCTTGTAGCGTATGCATCGCAGAAAGGGTCGACCGCCGGGATCGCTCAGGCAATCGGCAAGCAACTGCTCTCATAAGGATATGGTACTGATGTCAGTGAAATGAAAACGGTCACATCACTTGCGGGATACCATGCGGTTGTGATAGGAGCACCCGTGTACACCGGGAAAGGTTACAGGCGATGTGGCAGCATTTGTCACTGCCAATAAAGACGAGCTTCCCGGTTACCGGTGGCCGGATTTGTCGCAGGTATTGCTCCGGTGTATCCAAAGACCGGCGATGTGAAAGTGTTCACTGATCAGCTTGTCGCGGCATTAGCTCCCATTCGGCCGGTCACAGTGACGATGTTTGCCGGCGCCATTGAGACAGACAGGTTGAACTTTGCTGAGCGAAGTCTGGTATGGCTTCTGAAAGTCCCGACCGGTGACTTCCGCGACTGGGATGCGATCCGGGCATGGACAAAAGATCTCCCCGGTAAATTAGGTGTGTGAGAGTCAATTCTTAAAACGAATTTTTGCCCGGATTCTCCGGATTTTCTTTTCACGGGCAGGATCTCTGCGATCTGTTCCTGGTATAGCACTCATGCATTCGTAAGATCTGTCGCGTTCATAGCACGTCTTCCAACCCGCACCCCTTATCTTCCCCCCGCCACCAACCATTCACTATGGATCCGGTTATCACATTAATCAGAAACGATCTCATTAACAGCGCAGATCCCGCCACCCAAAAGACATTCCAGCGGTTCTTTAAAGAGGAGGTCAGGTATTACGGTGTTAAAGTTCCGGCTGTCGGAAAGATCGCTAAGAGGTACTGGAAAGAGATCAAAGTAAGGAACAAGAAAGAGATATTTTCTCTCTGCGAGGAGCTGTACAAATCAGGCTATTGCGAAGAGGCCTTTGTCGTTTCCAGCTGGGCTCATCTTCTAGCTGACCGTTACGAGAAAGAGGACTTCCAGGTGTTCCGGCACTGGATTGATGCATACATCTCCAACTGGGCTGCCTGTGACAGCTTCTGCAACCATACCATGGGTGACTTTATTGAAAAGTTCCCGGAATATATTGATGACCTGAAACGCTGGACGAAGTCGGATAACCGCTGGATGCGGCGGGCAGCAGCGGTGTCACTGATTGTCCCGGCAAAACACGGGAAATTCTTAAAAGAGGCAATTGAAATTGCAGATCTGCTGCTTACTGACGATGATGATCTGGTCCGGAAAGGATATGGGTGGCTCTTAAAAGAGGCCAGCCGCAATTATCCAAAAGAAGTCTTTGATTTTGTTATGCAAAACAAAAAGAAGATGCCCCGGACAGCGTTGCGGTACGCAATCGAGCTGTTACCAAAAGAGCAAAAAACTGAAGCGATGAAGAAAGACTTGCAGGTTAGGGGATTGGATAAGGGATAATTTTTTTTGCAGTTCTGCCGCGTGTTATAGAATTTATAAGGCAAATTTTAATCCAATGCTGCATCTTTCAGGGACAGGACCTCATTTTGCCTGCTTCCGGTCCGGTATATCGTGATCCCTTTCAGTCTCAGCTTCCACGCCATGAGGAGAGCATCTGCACATTCCTCCCTTGTTGCGGTAGTGCGCATATTAATGGTCTTACTGATCGAGGCATGCACATGTTTCTGGAATGCAGCCTGCATCAGGATATGGTCCTTCCAGTGGATATCCAGTGCAGTCCTGAAGAGGGCCCGGAATTTCTCCGGCAGCCAGTTGAGGTCCTGGACCGTCCCCCGCTCATGAACGTGGTTAATGGTTTCGTCTGCCTTTTTTCTTTGTTCTAAATTGGACAATCCTGCACCAGACAGGGTTTTTTCAAGAGCGGTCCGGAATACAGGATTTACAATAACAAACGTCTTGCCAACGGTGTTTCTTCGCGTATAGGCAAAAGAGAAGACAGGTTCAATGCCGCTTGAGCAGCCGGCAAGAAGGGATACTGTTCCGGTCGGTGCTATGGTAGTCAGTGTTGCGTTCCTTATGGGGAACTCTTTCCAGATACTCTCTTTCCACGCCGGAAACGCCCCGTATTTTTCCGCCAGTCGGTGTGATTCGTCTACTGCGGTATCGGTGACAGTCCGGATGACATGTTCACACCAGTCTCTTCCTTGAACGGAATCGTATGGCAATTCAACCTTAAGAAGAGCATCATGTACGCCCATAAGACCCAGACCAATCTTCCGGGTTTTTTTCGTTGCTTCTTCAATTGCCGGAATCGGGTAGAGGTTTTTGTCAATGACCTTATCAAGGAACCGGACTGCTGTTCGCACTGTTTCGTTCAGTTCGTGTTCATCAAGGATCCCGTTGCGGACAAAGGAGGCAAGATTGATGCTTCCAAGAACGCAGCTTTCGTATGGGAGCAGGGGTTGTTCGCCGCAGGGATTGGTTGAATCGATGACACCAAGTTCCGGAACGGGATTGTGCCGGTTTATTTCATCATAAAAAAGTATGCCGGGTTCCCCGGTCTTCCAGATCCCGTCCACAATTCCTGACCATATTTGTCCGACTGTAATCAGTTCACCGGATTGTGGATGAGTGACACAGGTAGTTTCAAACATTTTCCGGGACACAGAGCTCCATGAATTTATCATCTGCCATGACAGACAGGTTAAAATTGGAGATATCCCCTTCCTCTGATTTTGCTGAAAGGAATGAAAGGATGTCGGGGTGCCAGACGTTTAATATCCCCATATTCACTCCCCGGCGGCGACCTCCCTGCCTGATTACTTCGGTTGCTGCATTGAAGATTCCCATAAAGGATACCGGACCTGAAGCAACTCCGTCTGTAGAACGCACACGGGAACCTTGTGGCCGGATATGTGAGAAATTATACCCTGTTCCCCCTCCAGTCTTATGGATTATCGCACCTTGTTTCATGGCATCGAAGATACCGGGGATAGAATCCGGGTACTGGCAGAACGAAACAGGCTGAGAGCTGTCCCAGATCTGTCCCGGCGTTCATGAGTGTGGGAGAGTTGGGTAAAAAACGCAGGGAGACCATGATAGTGTAAAAAGCGGTCGCCTCATCCTCGTTATCTGCAACCGCCGATGCAACGCGCCGGCAGATATCCTCAAATGTTTTTTCGCCTTCCCTGAGATATCGTGCCGAAAGGATGCTGTCAACAACTTGTGTTGAATTCATCTGAATACCTGCATTACCTGTCAGTTTCCTTAAGGGACTTTGCGACAACTGAGGTATTAAACATATTTTATATTCTCAATCCGGAATTTTTTATCCTGCATTGTTTCTTTAAGAAGCCTATTGATCTGCAATCAGGAAAAAGCCCCATTCTTTTTTTTCGCACTAAAATTCTTATTCAGTCGGGAATAACATCACGTGCTCAAATATCTACCATACATGTGGCACCAGCCCGTACCTTACTTTACTGCAATTATTCCTGGTACCCGGTCAGATCCCATGACAGCTCCTGTTCCTCATTCAATATCCTGAACATTATCAACACTACAAGAGGGACCAACGGTTTAAACAGGAACATCAGGATTGCTCCCGCCTTCATTGGGTGCCGGATATCTTTATATCCACCCCCGCATCTTCATCGCCTCCACTACGTGTTCCATTGCCCTGCTATAGGCTGCACGTCTCATGGAAATTTTGTTGACTGTTGCCATTTCAAACACCGTGCGATAGGTGTCCGTCATTTGCATCCTCAACCGCGAGTGTACAGGTGTCCTCTTCCCAATGGTCCATATTCAGGTTCTGCACCATTTCATAATACGACACGATGACCCCACCTGCATTACAGAGAAAATCGGGAATAATAGGAATGCCTTTGGCATTCAGGTGGGTGTCGGCCTCTGAGGTTAGTGGACCATTACCGAATTCGGCAATGATACGCGCTTTGATTCTATCCGCATTATCCATGGTGATCGCATTTTCAAGTGCCGCAGGTATGAGAATGTCCACATCCAGTTCCAGGAGTTGTTTGTTGGTGATATCCACCCCAAGTCCTGAATTCTTAATCGAACCTGTCTCCTTTTTGTGCTCCCTGAGTTTTGGTATATCGAGACCATCCCGGTTCATTACCCCCCCGCCGCTATCACTGACTGCAATCACCCTGCATTGACACAAGGGTTGTGCAAGGAGTGCCGCATTTTCACCGACATTTCCAAATCCCTGGATTGCAATTGTCGCATCCTTAAGAGGGATATCAAGGTCCTTTGCCGCTTCACTGATGACGTACCAGCCTCCCCTGGCAGTGGCGTCTTGGCGTCCTTCTGACCCCCCGATACTCATTGGTTTTCCGGTGATCATACCAAACGACGTCTTTCCAACTAATTTTGAATATTCATCCATCATCCAGGACATGATCTGGGCGTTCGTACCAACGTCGGGTGCGGGAACATCACGATCCGGTCCGATGAAATATCCGATCTTCTGGATAAAAGATCTGCTCAAACGTTCAAGTTCCCCGGCTGATAATTCCTTGGGATTGCAGATAACACCGCCTTTAGCACCTCCCAGGGGAAGGCGATAGAGGGCACATTTCCAGGTCATCAGGGCGGCAAGAGCGCGGACTTCCTCAACCGTCACATCCGGATGATAACGGATTCCCCCTTTTGTGGGACCGCGTGCATCATTGTATTGAACGCGGTATCCGGGAAATACCTTTATTGTCCCATTATCCATACGGATTGGGACAGATACGTGAAGTTCCTGCATAGGCATTTTTAAGAGGGCTTCAATATCAGATGAGAGTTTCAGGTCAAGGGCACATGCACACACGTGCTGTTTCACCGTATCAAAGAGATTTACTTCATTCATCCCGCATCACCTTATATACTGGCTACATATCGCGAGATACGTAAAAGAGTATCGATTGTGAGATCATCAGATTATCTCACGGGGAGTCCTGAAAAAGTCCTATGGTGCCCGCAAGACACGAAAATAAGGTATTCGTATTCAATCCTGCAGGGATCAAATTCCAAGATTCTTTAAAAACCGCTCATGCAGCCGGGTGTCGCACGAAAGTTCCGGGTGAAACGAGAGTGCCATGTGCTTCCCGTACTCAACCGCAACTATCCCCTGATCCATCCGGGAGAGTACCGTAACACCGGGAACCGCGAAGGTTGCAATCGGTGCACGGATGAAAATTGCATGGAATGGGCCTCCATCAAGACCCGAAATCGGGAGGTCGGCTTCAAACGACTCCCTCTGTCGCCCGAATGCATTCCGATCCACCTTTAATTCGATAAGGCCCAGCGTATGGATTCGGGTATCCCCAACCTGGGTCGCCGTCAGCACCATACCGGCACATGTGGCAAAAATACCACCGGAAAATGAGCGGATTGGCTCGTACAGGTTGTTCTTGTCAATGAGCCGGGAGATGGTCGTCGATTCCCCGCCGGGAATTGCGAGTGCGGTGCATCCGGCGAGTTCTGCAGGATGCCTTACTTCAAAAACTTGGGATGAGGTCCCCCGCCCCATTCTTATGAGTGCCCTCCGGAAAGCCTCGATATGTTCGTACACATTTCCCTGGAGTGCAAGTACGCCGATCTTAACGTCCACGAGTCTGCAGCACCTCATCGTCCCTGAGGGTATGGATATCAAGCCCTGGCATCGCATCGCCAAGGCCCTTGCTTACCCGGGCGATTACGGCTGCATCGTTGAAATGATTGACCGCTTCAACAATTGCCTTTGCCATTCGCTCAGGGCTTGAGGATTTGAAAATCCCGGATCCGACAAAAACACCATCAGCACCCAGCTGCATCATCATTGCTGCATCTGAAGGAGTGGCAATTCCCCCGGCTGAGAAGTTCACAACCGGGAGTCTTCCACGTTCTGAACACTCAATAACCAGTTCCGCGGGGGCTTCGATTTCCCGTGCATAATCGATCATCTCCTGGCGGTCCATGCCTTTGAGTATCCGGATTTCTCCCATGATATTACGCATATGCCGGACTGCTTCGACCACGTTACCGGTCCCTGCCTCACCCTTGGTCCGGATCATCGCAGCGCCTTCGTTGATCCTGCGGAGCGCTTCTCCCAGATCCCGGGCACCGCAGACAAAGGGTATCTTGAAAAGTTTTTTATCGATATGGTATTGCTCATCTGCCGGTGTCAGGACCTCACTCTCATCAATCATATCAACACCGAGTATCTCCAGGACCTGTGCTTCGACAAAATGCCCAATTCGCACCTTGCCCATGACCGGAATAGAGACGGCATCAATAATCTCAATAACTTTTTCCGGGTCCGCCATTCGGGCAACGCCTCCCATTTTCCGAATGTCAGAGGGCACCCGTTCCAGGGACATGACTGCGACGGCACCAGCTTCTTCGGCAATCCTGGCCTGGTCGGCATCGACCACATCCATGATGACACCTCCTTTCTGCATGGATGCAAAGCCACGTTTGAGAAGCTCCGTACCAAATCTCAGTTCTTCAAGTTTCATATGCCGGTACTATTGATCAATGATCCCAATAAAATCAGAGTACCACTGACAAGCACTGCAAAAGCGATGATTACGACTCGACCGGCGTGGATAATTTCCGGACCTGCGTTTTCAAATGTTCTTTCATCATCACCAATTGTATAAACACCCGGCTTTACGAATTGTATTCCGGTTCCACCTGCCATCACTGCCATGACAATCCCGCCATTAAAACCGGGACGTTTGCGACCATCACGACGCATAACCCGCACTGCATCTGAAAACGTCCCGATGAAGGCAAAATATACCAGCAGCAACAGTACCGTGAGCCGGGCAGGAACAAAATTGAGGATGTCATCCATCCGGGCAGAAAACCAACCTATTCGTTTCCGCTCATCATGATACCCGAGCATCGCATCCATGGTGTTTGCTGCACGGTAGATCGCTGCACCGGAAAGCCCGAACAGGGAAAAATAAAAAAGTGGGGAAATAATGCTATCAGTAAGGTTTTCAGTCATCGATTCATACCCTGCTGAAAGAATATGTGCCCGGTCAAGATGAGCGGTATCCCGCGAGACAAGCATTTTGACTTGTGCCCTCCCGTCTTCTACTCCCGCATTTAACGCCGTCACGACTGCAAGAGTGTGTTCTTCAAGCGAACGCCAGGCAAAACAGCATTTGAGGAGGAGTGGCGCAATGACCAGATACAGGTACCATGGAGCAACTGCTGCAAAACAATAAAACGGCAGTGTGAACAGGATCGCAGTAATCAGCCAGAAGAGAACGCCAGCAAAACGCTGGATTTTTGGGGAGTACTTGTGCGGTCTGCCCCACCACCCGATAAACCGGCCAAGGATGGCAACAGGATGGTGAGACGAATGAGGATCACCAATCAGACGATCAACAACAAGAGCGGCAAATAATATAATTACTCCAGCCACTACTGCTGACGGTACCATGTGTAGAGTGCACCAACGATAAGGATGATAAATGCGGCAGTATTGAGAAATTCAATTTTTGTATAGAGGAATGCACTATAGAGGATTAATGCGATTCCCATCATGATCATCAGAAAATGTGGGCGTCCATGAGCAACTGGTTGGAGAGGGGGTTCTTTCTTTGCCATAGATTTCTGAACATCTACTCCGTGTATGACATCAACACGAAGGGAAGTTTTCATTCCCCCATATCCCGTGATTATCTCAAGAATGAAAAAACCTTCAGCGCAGTCTTTTCGTATAGGGATAGTCAACACAGTTTCATCAACGACATACATATTCTCATGGAAAAAATCTGTGTAGATTCCGGCATTTGGAGAAGATATGGTAAGGTGAGTGGGGGCTCCCCGGTTTTTAAAAATTAATCGCAGGGTGCCCCCAATCTCTGCCCATACATTTTCCCGGGGAATTTCGATTAAATTGATTCCTAACCGGTTAAGAAAAAAATCAAAAGATGTTTCATGTGAACCCGGATTCTGAGCAGTGAGAATTGTAAGTGCTGTCGGAAAATTCATTCCTGCTCCTGTTTTTCATTTTATTTTTTCTGGGGGGTTATTGGAAGAAGATTTGGGATACCCTCATGTATGGGATACGTTACGCCGCACGCTGCGCAGAGCAATCCACCCTCGAGAATTTCCTTCTCATCCTCCTTCTCGACGGTGAGAGAGAGATCCCCTTTGCATACCGGGCAACATAATATATCCATGAGTGAATGTCTCATTCCTGTCTTTCCCTCAAATCAATAATCTGGGTCATTTCCGGTCCGGTGGAGATGAGGGTGATTGGACTGCCAATATCAGCTTCAGCATCCTTTAAAAAGTCCTTTGCCTTCTTTGTCAGCTTCCCGTACTCCGTTACTCCAAAACAGTCTTTTATCCACCCGATCAATACCGGTTATCGCGGCCTGTGTACATCCATTGATCATCGCTGAATACCGGGCCATGTCTCCATCCCATCCACCAATACGTCTCTTCCGGTGGGTAACCGTCCCAAATTCCTGGATTCCCATTGAATCTGATTTTTCAGATGTCATCTCAGGTACCTGAAAGGACCCTCACCAACCCGGGTGGGATATGCCTTGAAAACTACAATCACGTCATCAATTTTCGTCGGTCCTACCCCATTGTCCGCTGCTATCTGGGAGGCAGAGGTATCTTTGCTCGTGACAAAAGGATACGTACCATAATAAAGAGAGATGCCAAAACCCTGTGTTCCTTCAAGCAGTACCGTTCTGCCCTGTTTCAGCTCATCGTCTATTGCTTTGGGAACGTCAATGATGTATTCGGCAAGCTCTGGTACATCCTTTGCCTGAGGGGAAAGCCTCATCACCCTGTCTGAATTTGCAGGTCCACACCCTGATCCAGTACTCCCGATCTTCTTTGAGAGGTGGGCACTCCCTTTATCCCTCATGATGTGATCTTCAGTTATTATACCGCAGCGTTTATCGACAAATACCCGACCTTTAACGTCGAGCATTTCGACTTCCTGTTTCAGGATGCGGGGGTCGACCAGCACTCCACTACCAATGCAGAGTCTGGCTTCCTTGTACACAAAACCGGAAGGAACCATGCGGACACCATATTCCCGATCTCCCACCTGAACAGTGTGTCCGGCATTCGGCCCAACACCGCCGCGGGAGATGATAACGGGTTTGTCCTTGTATGCAATATGGGCAACAATCTTGCCCTTTCCTTCATCTCCAAAAAATCCACCAACGATGATCGTGCAGCTCATTGTAATATCAAGTAGTATTGGTCGAGTTGCAAAATAAAGTATGCTTAGAACAGGCAGCCTTTACAGACTGATTGAAAAAATGGTTTTTTGGGATATTATACCAACCTGTTTCAGAGATCCGAAAGGAACGTTTCGATCCTGCCAAGTGCTTCGGTCAGGTGCTTTCTTGAAACTGCGTATGCGCATCGCAGATGATAGTCTCCACCTGCCCCAAAGACACTGCCCGGTACAACCGCAACCTGTTGCTCTTTTAATAATCGCTCAGCAAACTCGGTGTCTGATAGTCCGGTATCTTTTATCGATGGGAATGCATAGAATGCCCCCTCTGGAACATGTGTAGGAAGACCGATGCGGTTTAATCCTGCAACAAACATATTTCGTCTTAACCGATACTCCTGAACCATATTGTTTTTATCCTCTTCGGCAGAGCGAATCGCTTCAAGCGCACCAACCTGTCCCATTACGGGTGCACAGAGCATCACATACTGGTGAATTTTAAGGACTGCTTCACAAAGCTCTTTTGGAGCGCAGAGATATCCAACGCGCCATCCGGTCATCGCATACGCTTTGGAGAAACCATTGAGTGTAATTGTCCGCTCCCAAAGATCACTTACCGTTGCTGCAGCAACATGACTTCCTTCATAGGTGAGTTCTGCATACACCTCATCGGTAATGAGCAGAAGATCCTTATCGATGACGATATCAGCAATCGCCCCGAGATCTTTCCGGTTCATTACCGCACCCGTAGGATTGTTCGGGAAATTGATCATAAGGGCTTTTGTTTTCCCGGTAATCTTTTCCTGGAATGCATCAGCGTTGAGTTTGAACCGGTCGGATTCTGTACATTCAACCGGAACGGGAATACCTCCTGCCAAAGCAACACAGGGCGCATACGAGACGTAACTTGGTTGCGCTATAAGCACTTCATCACCAGGGTTTACAATTGCCCGGATTGCGATATCAAGCGCTTCTGAAACACCGCTCGTGATAATAATTTCATTGTCGCTGTTATAGGACAGATTATAGTGCTGCTGAAGATAGTTTGATAGAGTTTCCCGGAGCGCTGGCAGTCCTTTATTGGAGGTATAGGAGGTGACACCCTGTTCAATTGAGTAAATGCTTGACTCGCAGATATTCCAGGGAGTACGAAAATCGGGTTCACCAACACCCAGCGATATAACATCCTCCATCGTGAGAGCAAGATCGAAGAATTTTCTTATCCCCGATGGCGGGATATTCTGTGCACGTTCAGAAATAAAATTCCGCATTCCTACCCACACCTTAGAATGAGTACGGGAGACGCTCTGGTTCCTGTTGTTCAAAGAGCACGTGGCCGTTTTCCTTGTACGACTTCATAATAATGTGAGTCGCCGTTTCGCGTATCCGGTCCATAGGTGCTATATGTTCAGAGACAAAGCGGGAAACTTCCTGCATATTCTTTCCGGTTACCTGGAGCTGGAGATCATACGTGCCCGTCATCAGGCGCAGGGTTTTTACCTGCCTGAACCGGGAAAGACGCTCTGCTATCCGGTCATAGCCAAAGTCGCGTTCGGGACTTACCTTCAGTTCGATGATTGAAGATACTTCACCGTTACCAGCCTTTTCCCAGTTGATGACAGTGGTATATTTACGGATTACTCCGGCAGCCTCGAGTGCATGAACCCGTTCCTCAACTTCAAGGGGAGTGAGATTGGTCATCGTTGCAATTTCCTGTGCAGAGAGCCGGTCGTTATCTTCGAGAATACGGAGGAGTTCGAGATCCTTTTCTTGCATACCATATCACCTGAACCAGGTTTTTAACCATTTTGTTTCCATTTGCTTCACATCAAGATCTTTTAACCCATTCAACCGCGAATCTTTGAGCACAACCTCACGGATCTTGTCCGTGTTTGAGTCAAACCACATCTCTTTTGTTCTGCCATATCGCCCGCGGCTTACTACCCGCGTGTTGATTACGCCGAGCATGTTTAACTCTGAAATGAGATCGGTTATGCGGCGATGAGTGAGCACGTCAAGTTCAATTCTCGGTGCAATATCCTGATAGATACGTGAAACTTCACCGCTTGTAAATATATTCTGTCCCAGCTCCTCAAGTATGAGCATCGAGAAGAGGATGAGTTTACTCTGGGTGGGAAGTGTTGCGATGCATTCAATCATGCTATCAGTCTCGATCTTTGCCTGAGCCTGCTTGACATGCTCTTCTTTGACCTGATCCGATTCGTCACGGTCGGCAAGTTCACCGGAAATTCTCAAGAGGTCAAGAGCCCGGCGGGCATCTCCGTGTTCCTGTGCGGCAAGAGCGGAGCAGAGCGGGATCACACCTTCAGCAATAGCATCATTCATGAATGCTGTTTCAGCCCGCTGTGCAAGGATGTCGACAAGCTCGAGGGGCATTATACGGAGGGAATACAATCTCTTCTTCAGAGAGCGATGAGAGGACACGAGGATCCAAAAAATCTTTGAAACTCAGATCATTTGAGATTCCAATAATACTGACTTTGGAATTTTTAAGATCTGAGTTGATTCCGTGTGAGATTGTAAAGTGTATCATCACCGCTCTTTTTTACAAGCTTGTCAATCTCATCAAGGACAATAACCAGTACACCACCACCAGCTTCAAGCTGATTTTTGAGCTCGGCATATACCTGATCTGTGGGCCACCCGGTCATCGGGATATGAGTTCTTGCTTTATCACTTGCAACTTCGTCCATCCCATCAAGAGTTTTAGCTATCTGGGCAAGGACACGATACTGCGTATCAATTACTTCGCAGTTTAAATGGACAATCCGGCATATGGTACCCATCTTGCTACTTGCCTTTTCAAGCTCGGAACCAACGAACCGAACGCAAGTCGTCTTACCGGTCCCTGTTTTACCATATATGAGGATATTTGAAGGAGTTTCGTTTCTGAGCGAGGGGGCAAGTATGGACGCAACATTATCAATCTGAGGCTTTCGATGGGGAAGTGTTTGTGGTCTGTAAGAGTGTCTAGAGTACTTCACGGTCGCGAAATATCTTGTTATTAGCAAGGTATTTTTTAAATAATCCTGTGGAGGAATCTTCTGTTTCAGGCATAGTGACACTAAGGAACAAACACTTAGTGACATAAGACTAAAAAACGATCGGTTTATCCCTTTTATAAACCCCTTTATTTCCAGTGGAGCAAGCTTTGTTTTATTGTAGATTTACCAAACAAAGCCTGATAAGATTAATTTTGATTTAAATATTATAATCAGTGATTATTTAATTTTCATTTATTGTGTTAAAATTTTATAATATTTCTGAATTCTTTAAAAAATTATTTTGGGTTCGTATAGGAGAGACCCCTTTGTTTCGTGTGGAAATACCTTGAATGACTGGTTGTTGTTGAAAATAACAATAAAATGAGCTCACTTTCATTTACATTTTAAAGTATATAAAGGTTTCATAAAAAAGAAAGAAACCTTGTTATGTGATTATAAGAAGAAATCGATTAGTTTTCAGTGAAAGAGATAGGAATTATAAAATCTCCACACGAAACAAAGGGGTTCCCTTTTGAGGTTGTGTCCTCTTCTGGCAATAAATTTGTAAAATGCTATTGTGAATATCGTAGTTTATTATGGAAAAAATCCTATTTCTTTAGTATGCATCAGGAACATATCAAACAAATATCAATACGTGCCGCGGTTATTACAGTATCCAGTACAAGAACAAAGGAAAATGATACAAGTGGAAAGACTATTGAAACGATTTTAAAATCTGCAGGAATTCCTGTAGATTATTATGGAATTGCTTTTGACGAGATAGAAGTAATCCGCACTGAGATTTATAGTGCATTAAAAAGTTCAAACTGCATAATAGTTAATGGCGGAACGGGTCTCACTCACGATGATTGTACAATCGAAGCTGTTTTACCTATTCTGGAAAAGAAAATTGATGGATTTGGAGAGCTTTTCAGAATGAAAAGTTATAATGAAATAGGCACATCATCAATGCTGTCCCGTGCTATTGCTGGAATCTGTCACGGTAAAGTTATTTTTTGCATCCCGGGTTCTACTGCTGCAGTCACTCTTGCAACTAAAGATCTTATTGTTCCGGAAATTGCACATATTCTTTCGCATGCAAATAAATGATTTTTACCAGATTTTTTTTCATCTTAATTAAAAAAAATCTATCCGTAAAACTGACAAATGTTTCTGAATATATCCAGTAAAAAATGGTGAATGGATTTTCAAAAAATCATAAATTACTCTCACTTAAATGTACCTATGTGGTGACAACAGACTCTTCTATCGGTACACTTCAAGAAGGGCTATACGTTCGAGCACGAGATCTTTAATCCGTTCCTGGCCGACTGTTTCGAGTTCGTCTGAAGTTATCCCGAACAACGATATCATACGTGCAATTTTTTCAGTATTCCAGTCGTCCCATGATTCGGCTACAAAGTGCATATGGTGTGAAAGAGCCATCCATATATCCTCTTTTGCCGGATACGAGCAGACAAACATATTATTGTCCCCTTCATGAATACCGAATAAAGCAGCTACGCTGCACTGGCGCGATCCAGCTGCAAATAATAATGCTTCCATTTCAAATGAGTTGGATATGGGTTTTGCAGATAAAATTGATCGCTGCGCGTGTCGTATTGCGGTGTCTGCATGCTCTTGTCCGGCTAACTTGTCTGCATCAAAACAAACAATATGTGTGGAATGCTGCCGGGCAATCTCTTGTATCATTAAAAGGCATCCATCCCGATCGTTTACCGTCATCTTTGCCCGACGAATCTCGTAATTTTCCCCAGAAGAATCCATTAAAATCACCTGAAACGGCTGAGTGTCGACTGATCTGATGAAGAATTTTTGCTGTTCTCATCCAGTGACAGAACACCTTTTTTTCGCAGAAGCTGAGTAAAAACCTGTTCGGCTACACCCTGTCCAAGTATGGTGGTCACCTCTTCAATACCCCGTACCAGAATCTCATCGGGAGTTGTCATCCCGTTGTTGAATAATCTTCTGGCACGGACTCTTCCGATCCCTCGCAACCGGATAAGTGGCAGAAGTTCCCGCCGCGTACCGTTTTTCATGCAAATCTCGTATTCCCGCACTTTTTGATGGAAAGACGAACCAGACATTCGTGAAAGCTCTGCACTGGCGTGAAGAAGCCAGGTTACACTTTCCACCATTCCGTAAATATCCCCAGGTCCCACGGAATACCGCTCACAGATTTTTGTGTCTGAAAGTTCATCTGTCCAGTCGGAAAGGAGCATCGCAGTTTTTAGTGCACGGTAATATGCTTCTGCATCATCATCATCATGTGGCAGAGTGAGCCAGAGATCTTCACTATGATCTTCTATCATCCGGGATAGTGCTGCAATGTCGGTATTCCGGACATACAGTTTGGGCATATCCGGCGTACTACAAATTACCTGGAGGAGACCCAGATCGGTATATGTATCCTTCTCGCGCAGGGAACTGACAATGATTGCAGCACTTCTTGGATCGATATATAGTCTTGATACCAATGTCCCAAATTCAGTTGAACCGAGGTGTTTTCCGATTTCTACTACCATATCTGCAGACACGAGAAATGCGAGTGCAGCATCTACTGCCCTTTGTATCAGGAGTCCCTGCCGGTGTTCGTGGACATAGAATGTCCGGTTCATAAATGAAGTGAGTTCGTTACGGTTTTGTGCAAAACCGGATGCGATGAGTGATAATATGTGGGTATAGAGCGCTGTCGGTTCAGCGATTTTGGAGTGGACATCCTCCGGAGGCGCTTCGATGTACCCATTCAAACAGCTCTTCTACCTGCCCTTGCTCTTTTGCAATAAGAACAGCCTCACCATAGGGATCGAGCCGTGGACGACCGGCCCTGCCTGCCATCTGGTGATATTCACTTACCGGAATTGGCTGCATCCCCTCATTGGCAGCAAATCGATAATAATCTCGGATGATCACCCGCCTTGCAGGAAGGTTTAGTCCTGCAGCAAGAGTTGGAGTAGAAGAAATGCATTTGATCAGACCCTTTCGAAATCCCTCTTCCACAACTGAACGTTCGGGCCTGCCCAATCCGGCATGGTGAAAAGCAGCTCCCTTCGCCACGCAGGCGGCAAGAGATCTTCCCATTTCGGTCTCTGCGCCTCTCTGGATCTTATCAGCATACGCAGCGAGTGCAGGATCTTCACTTTTTATTGCACCGGCAGCACGTTTTGCGAATGCCTCAGCATTGCGACGGGATGACACAAAAACAAGACATTGCCCCCCCTCAGCTATTGTATCAAGACAGAGGTTGAGATCATCGTAGTTCTTTGATACTGCATTGACTGAGCGCGTCCCGTTCCTGAAATGGATGCAATCCTTGAAAAACACTCCCTGCCGGAGATCTACAGGACGCCAGGCACTCGTCACAAGCTCGGCATCAAGCCACCCGGCAAGCTTATCAGGATTTCCTATAGTTGCAGAGAGTCCGATTACCTGCATAGCAGGATTCCGGAACCGCATTTTTGCAATCACCATCTCAAGTGTCGGACCCCGGCCCGGGGAGTCAATCAGATGGATTTCATCGACAACCAGGAGTGTGATATCCGGGATCCACGTTGCATTGTTGCGCAGGAGAGAATCCACTTTTTCACTGGTAGCAACTATGATGTCATTTCTCCCCAGTAAATCATCGCGACGGTCAAAATCACCCGTCGCAATACCCGTTTTCACTCCTTTATTGCAAAATTCTTCATATTTTTCACTTGCAAGTGCTCTGAGAGGAACGATATAGAGGCATTTCCCCCCTTTATTGATGGCATTGTGCATAGCCATTTCGGCAATCAGAGTCTTTCCGCTGGCCGTAGGAATGGCAACAAGGGTGTTTTTTCCGGTAAGTATTCCTTTTTCTACACATTCGGTCTGGGGGGGATAAAGCTCTGAAATACCAGCACGAGCATACTTCTGCTTAAGATTATCGGGTATTTCGAGATTCCTAATTAACATGTTCAACCTTTTTGACAAACCCCATTCATTCCATTAAAATCCGATGCAATAGCATCTTTTTTTAAAACTTTAACCATAACGATGAATAATTTTTCAATAGAAAGATGGTATTTTCCTTGTGAATAGATGAATTTGATAATATTTCCAAATCAGTAATAATAACTAATCATATCCTGCTTTGCTTCTTTCTTTTTCCTGTCGAGGAATGCAAACACATTCTCATGGGGAACACCCTCTATCAGCATATCAATGGCAGCGCGTGCAGTTTTGAGCTGCTCCGGATAACCTATCAAGGCAATCGTCTTTCCAAAGACAGAAATCTCCACATCTGTCATATCCTCAATCTGTTCCCGTGCGCGACCATCCTTTCCAATGATTCTTCCTCTTAGTCTGTCGAGCCTGCCGTGGACCTTCAGCCATACCTGAGAGATCAATAACATCGAGAAGAAGATCTTCATCCTCAATCATTTCAAAAGCACGTTCTGGTGAGAAACCCCGGTTTATGGCGTTGATAATCTCGACAGCCCGCAGGAGAGGTACGGTATGTTCTTCAGAACTTTCGACCTTTACAAGGCCTTCTTTACTATCGACGGTAATTGTTGTATGGGTTTTTGATTCAAGCTCTTTTTTTGTCGCACCGCCTTTTCCAATAAGCACGCCTACTCTGCTTCCGGCGATTTTAACTTCTTGCATCATGTTAGTTTCAACTCGAATACGGGATTAAATTGTACATTTCACAGCACTGCCCGGATATATATAATATCGTGTTCCACAGATATCATCGTTCAGTTGTATCCAGTCCTGTTACTGCATTGAATATTTCGACATCATTACGCACATCGCAGCGATTTTTGAAAAATCTGTTGATATTGCGGATATCCCGCATCAAAAACTGGTACGCACGGGGGTGATCACGGGTAACCGACTGGCCCATATCAATGAGATATGGTTGGTCGCCGTATAATATATTGAACTCACTCAGGTCTCCATGTACGAGCTCAGCTTTGTTGTAGAGGAGGTCTATATACTTCATAATAATGGAATAGATTTCCGCCGGGTCATCGAAATGAGCATTTTTAAGCTGCGGGTAAGGTATTTCGTCTTCTCCTAAATATGACATGATCAGAATATTCCTGTCCCATACGATAGGTTCGGGAACGGGAATACCTGCTTCACGGGCTCGTGCAAGATTTGAAAACTCCTTTCTTGTCCAGGCAAAAACCAGTTCTTTCCGGGACTTTTTCACCCGGGTAAATCTCCGGTCACCTATGATATATCGAGCTCATTGTGGTAAAATTCGCGGTTCGTATGCGATAGATCTTTATTGCTATACTGGTTCCATCACGCTCACCATAGAAAACATTCGCTTCTTTACCGGTGCTTATTGAACCGCCAATTACAGACAGATATTTTTTATGAACGAGCTTGTAGAGGGCATGGAGTGTAACATCGTCAAAAACATCCTCAGACACTTTAAACTGGTTCGCATCTTTGATACGAACACCCATCTCTTCAAGTCTCTTATCGAACTGATCGATTCGTTTTTCTACACTCACAACAAGCCACCTGCAATTTTCAGATATTTCGCTATCTACCCTATATATTCCCGCACCGGCTCGAGTATTTCGACAAGTGACACTCCGCAGGATTTCTTAAGATCAAGCGGATGCACCTCACCTCGGCCATAGGATGATTCAAGCTCCTTGTAATCCGAGAAAGTCCGGTCACCCCCGAATTTTTCCGGCCTTTTAATGGTAATAGCAGAGAGACGCGGGAAAATATGATACTGGAATATCTGGAGAACCGGGTTCTCCGGAATTTCAGGAGGGCAAAACGCCTTCTGGCATTTTTTTAAAATATTCTCCTCTGTGTCAGCTATAGAGATGTAATTGCCTTGCGAGGATGACATCTTTTTTCCGTCAAGCCCGTTGAGAATCGGCGTGTGGATACAAACCGGAGACTTTGTAACCGAAATTGATAAGGTGCTCACGGGCGAGCATATGGATCTTCCTCTGATCGATACCGCCAACAGCAGCATCTACACCCAGCATGGCGATGTCGGCCATCTGCATGATCGGGTACACCATCTGGGAAACTGTCGGATGATCCATTTGTCTCCCTACTTCATCCATGCTTCTTGTTGCCCGGTTTAAGGTAATCTGCTGGGATAACTGGAGTATAAGCAATTCATAGTCGCGGTTCAGCTGAAGATCGGATCCAAGCACATATTTTACGTTCTTTAAACCAAGTCCCTCAAAACAGCGTTTATTATATTCTGCCAGTTCTCCTACCTTCTCCATAGTTCCCTTCCTGTTCAGGAATGCATGAAGATCGGCGAGCAATACCGTGACTTCAAAACCCGCTGTCTGGAGATCCACCAGCTTGTTAATGGTGACGAGATGACCGAGGTGGATCTCGCCACTGGGTTCATACCCTGCATAGACCTTTTTTTGCGGTTGGGCGAGAAGTGTGCGGAGTTCGTCATCAGTGACGACTTCAACAGTATTCCGGGTTACCCGCTCGTATGTATCCATTAAAAATAGTGGGTTATGATGGGTGTTAATGGTTATTCTGGATGGGGCTGAACCCGAGTGCTCCGTTCGTGGTCATTATGGATTTTGCCGCATCTTTCTCAATACCCGCCATTGCGCGGATGGCATCGATGTTTTCAACGACTACATCAGCTTCCTGGTGAATTGCCTGGAAAAAGCAGAGTTCGTTTTTGTTTGCGTAGATTGATTCTTCAAAGATGCAGTTTTCCCACAGGTCAGAACGCTGCCTGCCAAGATCCATTGCAAATTCCTTGAGTTCGGCTGTACTTTTAATTCCCAACGTCTTTTTTATGAGTCCCAGCCGTGGATGGTTTTTGATGAGTTCAATAACTCTTTCACGGTTAACCGGTTTTTTGGTAGTCATCTGGATCGCATGCATATGCATCATAGTAGTGGGCACTATCATCGCCATTGTGGTGATGGAAATGTATGGCAGTACCTGTGAGGACATCCGGGCCGTGGTGGCTGGGGACACTCACAGGGTCGAGCACAACCGCATCTATGGGACCTTTTTTGATCTCACCAGGATCAGATCCACGCCGTATCATAACTGCATGCACATGCGAAACGCCAAATTCTTTATCGATTTCATGAATGATCCGGCAGAGTCCCGTTGTATTACAGGAAACCACTCTCACAAACTGTCTGCCAATTGCCTCCTTATAATTACATGATGAATTGAAGGAGAATCCTGCCAATTCATGCTCTTCGCCACCCTGCCAGAGCGCCTTTTTCCCGAGTTTCTCGTACAGTGGTTTATTCGTTGCTCCTACATTTCCAGGTGTTGCATCGACAATAACATCGGCCACTTTACACATGTCTTCGACCGATCCGGCAACTGCAAGCCCGGCTTTCTCAAAGGCAGCTTTTTTTGATAAATCTGCAATGTACAGCGGATAACCTCGTTGTTTTGCTACAAATGCTTCAGCGTTCGGGCGGGTCTTCGACACACCGATCACTTTCATGTCCTTCTGGGCGGCAACTGCATCAGCGACGCGCTTACCGATTGTGCCGTAACCGTTGATGGCAACCTTGATCATACAATCGTACATGGTGGTTGTATACAAAAAAGCTATGGGGATACAACAAACATGCATGCACCATATATTCTATCATTCATACGATGCATCTCATTTGAAAATGTGAAATGATTGTTAAAGGCAACCCTGATTCCCCAGTGATGTAACATAAAACAGAAAATGTAGATATTTTCACGGTTTTTCATGGTAACTGATATGTTTTGAACCACTATTCTCCAAAGAAAAATTATGAAAAATTCATTTTTTATATTTACTCAATCCGTAAAATTTCAGGATAGAATGATTTTATCAGGTGTTCAATCTGTAAAAATGCCGTTTTATGATCGATAAACATCCTAAACGATTCCCCCGTTTTGTTATAGAGTGTGAGAAAACCCGGAAGCAGGACAGGATTCATTAATTCTATGGAGACAAGGTCTTGTTTTGCAATTTCATAGACCAACAGTTTTTCTATAGTATCAATAGTCTTTGGGCGGTTATCGATTGTCGTCCTGGTACCAAAAAGGTCGTCCAGAAGATAGGGTCCGTACTGCATCCCCTTGGGTTTTGAAAGATCAAAATCAGGATTCTGGATTACAAACAATCGCTTGTTTGTCGCATAAATCCCATAACCCCTTGGAGGTGACGGTATGAGACCGGCAATCGCACCACTCGCGCTTCCCCCACCAACTTTCAGGGTCGGGCTCGACAGGCCCCCGATATATGCCTCCTTTTCTGGTTCACCCGGCTTGAGAATATCCTGCTGTTGTTCAACAACAGTTATCGTTTCGATCGCTGCAATCAACACACCATTACCATCGTAAACAGCAGTTCCTTTTCCCCATAAACACATCGGTTTTCCGCGAATTCTGACTTTTTCCATCTCACTGGTAAAGGTGTTTCCCACGCGTTTTATTCCCGGGAATTTTCCGGATTGTCTTTTATCGGTTGAGATGACGATATAATCAACCAGCATAGGTCTTGGTTCACCGTAGAATGGAATTGCATACTCGCGCTTACCTTTTCCCACCATTTCTTTAGATGAGATACCGGTTAATTGTTCTATGGCTTTATTCCATGTAATGATGACACCGGTTTTGTCTATTGCAAAAACAGGATTCTCGAGCGCATCGATGGTATCGGAAAATGTTTTCCAGTCATCTTCAGGTTCCAAACTTGTCAATGCTGTTTGAACTAAGGAGACCGCAGTGCCTTCACTCTTTATTGCGAGAGGTTCATGATGCTGAACAAATCCTGACACTTCTCTTCCTGCTGTCTGGTACTCGAGAGGTTCTCCCTCCGTATTGAAAATCGCACGATAATTCCATTGAATTACAGCTGATGATCCATCACTCTTCCTGAGTGCATGTTCAATGAGAATCGCAGGTTTTGAAGGAGTCAGATTACGTAACTGTCCCTTAATTTTTTTACTTTCTTCTCCGGATACTAATGAAAGGAAGCTGGTACCGATACATTCGTCTTTAGGTTTTCCCACAAACGAAGCGTATGCTTCATTTACAAAACGAATTTCTCCCCCAGGGAGGAAACTACAAAGAAGATCGGGATTGTTTTCGATAATCGAACGATACATGCTCTCACGTTCAACGATCGCCTTCTCTGCCCGAATTTTTCCGACACCATTTCGGATGAATTCAACGAGAGTGGCCATGTCATTTATCATCCCCCCTCCTTTTTGCACGTAATAATCTGCACCATTATTTAACGCATCGATGGCAACATGAGCACGATGTTTCCCCGTGATGATGATAAAAAGCCCAATGAATCCCCCTGCCCGGATTTCCTTGAGCAGATTAATCCCATCCATATCGGGAAGGCCATAATCTGCCAAAATAGCATCAAATGTTTGTGTATTTACTTGAGCCAAAGCATCTGTTGCATTCGTGCATGTTGTTATTGAAAACCCGGGTTCCCGGTTGAAAAAATCCTGGATAACTTCCAATAATAATGTTTCATCATCCACGCACAAAATAGAAATTTTTTCAAGATCGGACAAAGTAATTTCCACACCCCGTATATTGCCCCAGATACTGGTATTACAGTTACTTTATTACAGGTAATCTATAATATTTTAGTCCCCTCTGAATTTTAAGTTGTCAGAAAGACGAATAGCAAAATTTTTTTTAATTCCGAAAATTATGGTGCGTAAATAAAAAAAGCTCTTCAAAGAAAGAGTTCCTGAATTTTTATCACTTCACGACTGTCCTTTGCAGCTGTGTAAAGATCTAGTGGTTCTTTGTTTACTTCAAAAAAGCGGATACCCCAGCTGACCTTTGCGAGGAGTTCAAAAGCCCGGTCCTTCTCACCAATTATATACAGTGCGCCGGCCAGTGCTTCAACAGAGGAAAGTACACACGGTTTGCCAAAATTAACCGGGTTTGCCGCAATTAAAAAGGGAAGCGCCCGGCGGATTCGCCATGACCGGACTTTCCCGGTGTCTAAAACAGCCCAGGAGCAATCCAGAACTGTTATTGATTTTACATGCCTGTCTGCTGGTGAGAGTGCCTGCTCGGCAGTGGGATCAAGGAGCAGCGTATTTCGTGGAATCTGGGAAATTCTGGTATATACTTTTAAAAATCCCGCTTTTTCAAGTTTCTTTACCGTACACTTCCGGGGATCACATGTGTTATCCCGGTATGCGTACAGCGGCATCATTGATCATCTGTGCGTGCACACACTGTATCAATGTACGTACTTTGCAGTCCCTGTATTCTCAATCCTGCGCTGCGTGCAAAGGGGATTACGAAACAGTCGGATATCGTGCTGTTCGAGCGTGCAATAGAGCGGTGTAAAAAATTCGGAATCGAAATGATCCCTCTTCCCTGTCCGGAAACGTTGTATCTGGGTCCTGACAGGAAGCCCGGGACATTTCTCGAACGACTGAATACTCCTGAATTTGCCCTCCTGCTCAAAGAGCTTGAAGGACAAATTAAACAACTCATTCAAAAACGTGGTCCACCACTTTGTATAATTGGCGTAAACTCATCACCAACCTGTGGAGTGACGAGTACATACTATGGCAGCAGCGATGAAACCTATTCAAAAAGGAAAGGGCGGGGTGTATTCTTCACATGTTTTTCGGATATCCCGGCTCTCGATGTGATGGAGTTTGCAAAGTACAAGGTATATCTTGCATCACCGCTTTTTTCCGAAGCTGAAAGGGATTATAATGAACGGATTGCGGGAATATTGCAGGAAATTTTTTTTGATGTTTACCTGCCTCAGGATACCGGTGATAATACTGCAGTACGGGAATTAGGAGAGATCTCACGAATTTACGAAAACAACAAGCAGGCGATTCGCGACTCAGATTTAATAATCGCCATTATTGATGGTGCAGATGCGGATTCAGGAACTGCATGGGAAATGGGGTACGCAAAGGCACTTGAAAAGCCGGTTTTTGCTCTCAGGACGGATTTCCGAAGATCTGGTCAGGAAGAGCTTGTCAACCTCATGCTTGAACAATCCTCTGTAATTGTACATAATAAAGAGGAACTGTTGGAGAGGCTTAAAATCGGGAATACCATATCTGGAAAAAGGAATTATCAACTTCTACAAGGATGATGAAAAAGAGTTGAAATCCTGAGTAATCAAAAAAAAATTATTGGAAAACTGATGATAGTATGCGGGTATTGAATGGAGCCTCCCTATTTCACTTTTTTTAACAAGAGTATTCCCGGAACTGATCCAGGTTGCTGTTCTGTATTTTCCTGAAGATATTGTAAGGAATAACCGGATGGATCTACGGCCTGAATATCCCATGTTACTACGAAATAAACATTTGCAGTTTCATTTGCGAGACTTTTGAATCCAGCTTCATCAGGTACCTGATATGTTTTATAATTGTCCCATCACTTTGGTTTGAATAATAGTATTTCAATGGCTGGTCCATATAACCGGGGAGCGGGACAATTATATCCCCATGTTGTGTTATATTTTGCAGATTTGAAGAAAACGTCCGCCAGTCTTCCTTATGATACCCTGCATAGTATGCAGATAAAGGCAGAACTGAAAGAAGGATAATCAGTATTAATGCTACATATATGCCTTTATCCGGATTCAACAAAATCGCTAAGCGTTCAATTCCGATTCCAACGATTACCAGAAATATTGTAATCAGATACATATGATACCGGATATTGAACGGTATCGAACTTGACATGTACATACTTATAATAACCGGAATAAACAGGAAAACACCCAGTGCAATTGCTGTGTTTTTATTCAACCGCCACGTCATCCAGAAACCGGCAATCATTAGAATAATAAAAAAAATCATTACGATATCATTTGAAAAAGAAAAGGCCGAAAACGTTGCAAAGGGAATACTCCAGATACTTAAACCCCAATTATATGTATTGCCGATAAAATACTGGCTTTGATTTAAAAACGAACCAATAATTGGAATTATAAGGAGTAATGCCACCGCTCCTCCGAATATAAATGATTTGAAATCCGAAGGGATGATTGAATTGATTGAGCTGATTTTTCCCTGCCATTTTGAAAAGTCAAAATCGTTGAATCGTATAATAAAATATCCAATAAACAATGTTATTGTAGCGAATCCGGTGTAAAAGTGGGAGTATAATGCGGCAGCACATGCAACCCCGAACAAAGTCCAGTCATACCACTGACGGCTTTTGCAAGCCTTAAAAAATGCATAGTAAGAAATTGCAACAAAGAGCACCGCGAATGCATACATTCTCGCCTCCTGTGAATAATATATATGCAACGGTGAGACAGCAAGGAGCAATGCAGAAATCAGCCCGGCTTTTTCATTTGCAATTTCCCGGACGAGTAGGAAAATGACAACAATCGTTATAATTCCGGCACATGCTGAGGGAAAACGTAGCCAGAACTCACTCGATCCGAGTAACCGGACTGCCCAGAGAGAGATAAAGTGAAGCGGTGGGTGATGATCATTGAATGCCGCAGTCCATACGTCTCCGATGCTTGTTGAGTTTGAAATAAAATAGCTGGCTGCCTCGTCGAGCCAAAGTGATTCCTTCCCGAGATTATAAAATCTTAAAACAAGCCCCAAAAATACAATTCCTGAAAGTATCACATACACCGTTTTATCAGGGAGTGATTCTCCACCAGCCCGTCTGGTTCTGTCATCCGGTCTTTTTTTTGACGACCCTCGTTTTCCCATGAAATATGTTCCCGTGCATCGTAGTACGGTAAAATTTATAATTATTACTATTCCGCGAACGTCAATCGTCAGTCAATTATTTTTATAAGAGCAGAAATTGAAAGTTTTTTTCATTATCAGAAAAAACTAAGAATTCAGTATTTTATTATCTGGTTACCGGTTTTTCCACCACTGAAAGATTTTTCCATGAACGGGCACTATTTCGGCTGCACCAATGATCAGCCGGGTTCACCCCATGCAATAATATTTGCACCAATCTAGATAGATTCCTGACGATGAAGTGGGACTCTGAAATATTCATCGGGACGCAACCCACGATCCTTTGCAGGTTTTGACCCCCCCCTCATATCAGTTTCAGATTTTCTAGAACAGCGTCAACAATTTTTTCCCGTTGAATAAATTTTATTCGCGGAATGCCATCGTTTGTGAGATTTTTCCGGTGATGTTGGGTGGAATAAACAGATATTCAGATTTTCAAAAAAGTGTTTCATGTTTTATTCAATATCTTTTTTGTGGATAGCAATTGAATCACTTCCAGGGTCTGTGGAGATATTTAGTTTTAAAAATTTTATACAGGAGGAGAATGTAATTTTTAATCTCTTTTGTTATTTTAATCTTGGATCCACCATATTTTCTTTTTAACAGAGGTACCGGGATTTCAACAACCTTTTTTCCACTGATGATAAGTTTTGATATAATTTCAGCATTGATCTCAAAATTGTTGCTGGTTATCTCCATGCTATTTAAGGCACTACGTTTATAAAGGCGGAAGATGGGGCTTACACATGTAATATCACTTCTTAAAAGAGCCCTATAGAGAAAATTCACGGTTTTACTCATCAATAACCGGAAAGGAGAAACTTCATCCATGAGAACCCTTCTCAAGATACGGGGAACCCGATATGCAGTCTGCATTTGTTTCCCGGTATTTTTTAATGAGCTTTTCCACGTCCTCAGGTCTGAATGTCAGATCAGCATCCATGGTGATAACAAGTTCGCCAGCAGATGCGGCAAGGCCGGTTTTTATTGCATTTCCCATACCACGATTCCTTTCATGTCGGAGAATTTTTATGTTGTTTCTGCCTTTTGCGATCTCCATCATTATATCAGCAGTAGTATCCCCGCTGCCATCATCAACAAAAATATATTCGAAGTTTTCCCCGGTTCGTTTTCCGATACTTTCTATTATTGGAAACAGGTCATCGATATAATGGATAACATTGTCTCTTTCGTTATAAAGAGGAAATATTATTGAAATCATCGCTTGCACTATAGGGGTTACACACAGGAACCTTAAAAACCTCATTACTGGAATCTTTGGTTATAAGACGTTCCAGAGTCAGTGCAGATTTTCAATTCATAAAGGGGATATAGAATCCCACCGAATACTGTCGTATCAGGGTGTGAACTTTGCCGTGGGTGAAGAGATCTGGGATAAAATCTGGAGCAAAAACCTGATTACGAGCGATTACAGCTTAAAATATCTTGATTTTATATCGGAGATTGAAAAGGATCTTCAAAAAGATTCAAAGATTCTGGAGGCGGGATGTGGGACAGGACAAACCCTTTCAATCCTTTCAAAGCGACATGACACTTTTGGCCTCGATATTTCAGAAGCTGCACTCAGACTGGCACAAAATCACTGCAGGTTTCCGGTATTAGGAAGTATTTTCAATATCCCCTTTTGCGAAAATACTTTTGATCTTGTTTATAATTCAGGTGTTATCGAACATTTCAGATATCCTGCAAACATTGAAGCAGTCAGCGAGATGGCCAGGGTAACAAAATCTTCCGGAAAGGTGATAATAATTGTTCCTAATACTCTTTGCCTCTGGTACAAAACGGGAAAATTTTTTGCAAAGCTGACGAAAAATTTTGAATTCGGGTATGAAGAAGATTACTCCCCAAACCGATTAAAAGATATTACTGTACGGGCGGGACTGACTGTTGAAAAATTTTTTGGACTACAGGTACCTTCCCCCACTGGCGACGAATGAACGTGAGGTTCTCCGGATAAGCTGGAGGAAAAAAATTGGACGCATTGAGGATTTATTTCCCTTCAAACCATATTGCGCTTATACTGTTGGTGTGATTGCAAGAAAAGATCCCAGAATCCTAAAACAATTCCTTGGGAATTTTAATTGGATATTTAAGATAGATTCCTGCACCAATAAGTGCAACCAGCCAGTAACTCATGAACAAATAGATCAGGGAGAATGCCACGGCCTGTTCAGCAGAAATATCTTTTAATCCAAAAAGAAAGATCAGCGCCATATCACGTGTTCCGATTCCTGAAATGCTAATCGGAATCAAATCAAGAAGACTGATCACCGGGATGACCAGAACAAAAAAAAAGATCCCTGCTTCTATCCCGATAGATAGTGCAAGTAAATAACCATAAAAGAATGGTGGAATCCATGACAGGAGTCCGTAAAAAATACTGGAAAAAAACCGCCGGCGGTCATGGTAAAAAGCAAATAATCCCGTGAAAAAATCATCGTAATAGAGAGTTACTTTATTTTTCAATAAATGAGGAACAAAGATATTGAAAAACGGCTTGAGTAATGCAGACAGCATTTTTTTGTTTAGTACAATATATATTCCTGCAATAAACCCGCAAATAATAAACACTGCAGTACTGATTGAAACGATTTCTATATGATAGAAAACCGAAAATCCTAATATACCCACCAGCGCGATGAAAAATAACAGTATAATATCTATTAAACGGTCAATAACAATGGTTGAAAGTGATCTTCCAGGTCCACAGTTATCATCAGGCTATATAAAATACCTTAATGAAATCACCAAGTTCACTGGTGTAATAGTGGAAAAAGAAAAACCTACAAAAAAAGCAATTATGCTATTATTAAGGGAAAATGTAGGTTTAATAGAGTTTACAATAATTTTCCACTTGAGCGATTTCAAAATGATTGCGATACAATTCACCAATAGTGCGAGAAAAAGAAATAGAATATTGATATGGGTGAAAATATTGGCAAGAGCACCCAGATTGATGCGGGAGAGGATAATGAAAAAAAGAGCGATCCCTATAAGACTTAAAATTTTAATGCTGCCCTTCATTCAGTTTCATATCTGTCATCTATGGAGTAATTAATTTTTGATATGAAAATATAACAAAACTCCTTCTTTTCCTTCTTTATTTCAACCTTACATCCTAATAGTATCACTTTCAAAATATTCAGACATGTCCAATCTCACGGTCGCTGTTCTGGCCCCTCCGGATTATGCAAAGGATCTGGGGAAGAAAGAGTACAACCAGCGACATAACCTTCTATAATCTGAAAAAAGGGGATGCAACCGTAACGTTCATTGAACCGACCCGGTATCCTGAAAAGTTATCCTCCTTATTTTACGCGGTATCCATTGCCGATCGTGTGGTGCTGGTTGTGAATGAAATAAACGCTAATTTTGGTGAATGTGTCCTGATGCTCCAGTGCGCAGGGAAATCCAATGGATTTCTTATTCTCAGGAATTATATCTCCCCGGATCAGATTCGCACCGCTGACTAAAGGAACCGTTCTTGAACATTATGAAATAATCGAGGAGGATATGGTTGGCCTTCGCGAGAAATTTCTCGATATTTCCATAAAACAGACCGCCCACCAGAAAACACATGATACCGGCGGAAAAGGTGCTGTTCCGGTTGATGCACATTTTAATGTAAAGGGAGTTGGGGTTGTTGTGCTTGGTTTTGTGGCGCAGGGATTGATAAAAAAGCACGATATTCTCAAGGTACTCCCAACAGAAAAAACCGCCCAGATCCGCTCAATCCAGAAACATGATGATGATGCAGAGTCTGCTGTATCCGGGGATCGGGTGGGCCTCGCATTAAAAAATATTGAATCAGAAGATCTGGATCGCGGCTTTGTCATGACAAATGACCCTGAGATAAAATATGCAACCACAATATCAGGAAAAGCGCGGGCTGGTCAAGTCACTGGCCCGCGCCTCTCAAGGAAGGGATGGTGATTTATGCAGGTCACTGGATGCAATTTATTCCCACCCGCCTGGAAAAAGTTGTCGTAGATGGGGACTGGAGGATGCCTCACATAACCCTAACCATGGAAAAAGCGCTCATATACCCTCCTCAGGGCACGGGTTGTTCTCCACTACCTTGAAGGTGGTAAACTCCGTGTTGTCGGGAGTCTCGTAATTTCGTAATTTTTTTCCACGCTCTCTTAATTTCTCATTCTCCTCCCAATAATCTTCAGTATTTTCTCCTCTTTCCTAATAGCTTATGTAGTGGCAGGATTATCAGTACAGTGATAATTATGGACATTGTTGTATGGATTATACTGGGAGTTATCGCCCTTGTAATCGTTGGACTGATTTTCTGGGCTGTAGGTATCTATAACCGTTTCTTCAGCCTGAAAAACTCCTCGGAAGCTACGCTCGGTCAAATCCGGGTAGCCATGAAGAAAAGGCTGGATATGATTGAACAGCTTCTCGGCGCCGTGAAAAGTTATGCGAAATTCGAGAAAGAGACCTTCGAACGTGTTACCGCAATGCGGGCAAGTGTTGCGACGGCTTCACCCGGCGATCTGAATAAAGTTGAAACTGAATCCCGTTCGATCTTCGGGCGCCTGTTGGCGGTTGCAGAAAATTATCCTGATCTGAAGACCAATACGACTGTTATGAGTCTCATGGACTCGGTGAAAAGTGTTGAGGAAGAGATTGCCCGGCAGCGCTATACGTACAACAACATCTCGCAGGAATTTAATACAATGATGGATACGATTCCCTCAAATATCATCGGACGATTAATCGGGCTTATCAAGCTCGAGTACCTGCAATTTGAAGAAGCAATCAAGACCCCACCGAAAATTGAGTTCTAATGGGTAATTACCGTGAGTGAAAAAAAGCAACTGGCGATAATTGTAATCGCAAGTCTGATCATCGGGATAATCGGCCTGATGCTGATCGCGGTTGTTCCCCCGCTATTTGAAGGCAACCTTGTTGTCGACTCCTACGAGGCAGTACTTTATGAAAACGGCACACTGACTGAACACTATACGTATGATGTACGGGATTCCGGAAGAGTACCGTATGCTCTACCGTTCATGGGAGGCCCCCCTCGTCTTCAATTCCACGAATCAACCATCAATTCAATTTCTTTCGGTAGAACCCCCCGCGGGAACATATGGTTATGCCAAGGATAACCTGCATACCACATTCGTAAAAGATGCCCCGCAGGAAACGTCGTTTATTACTAAGTTGGAATCCCTTGCCGAATCAAATGAGGTCGGGATTTACAAACCGGATTATTTTGACTCCGGTACCTATTCGGTTGGGTACAGGCTATATCATTCACCCGCCACTCGAGTTTGATTCCGGCAATGAGCACCTGAACCTGAAACTTGCCGGAACGAATCACATTCCCTACCGCTCTGTAAAAATCACCATTCCGGCAGGAAATGTGGAGGAGGTTTATGCATATCCCCCTTTTATGGATATCCGGAATGACGGGAATACCTACACAATCACCGGCAGTGCAGCTGCCGATGAAAATGTGGCGGTCGAAATCCTGACAAAAGCGGACGGCCTGTCCGGGATACCAGGTTTCAGGAGTGAAGTGGCGGATCTTAAAAGTAAGACCGATTCCGGGAGTTTCTGGTATAATCTTCCCTACATTCTGGCAAATCTGCTGAACATTCTCGCAAAAGTTGCAGTCATTCTGGTACCCTTCCTTCTGCTCTTCATCTATTATCGATACGGCAGGGAGAAGATGTTCACCGTACCGGAATATTTGAGCACCATTCCGAATCCGGCGCTTAAACCGTGGCAGGTGAACCTTCTTTTCAAAGACGATGCACTCACCTTTGATGAAGATGGCTATTATGCGACATTGCTTGAGCTACACCGACGAAAAATTATTAAAATAACAGAAAAAGGAGCTGGAAAAGGCATTGAGATCCGGGTTCTTTCTACGGCGACGTCCGATCCCTACCAGCTGAGGGTGATTGCATTCCTTCAGCAACTGTCAGAAAATGATGTCCTGGATACAGATAAAATCGAGGCACTGGCAAAGAAGGCACAGATAAATCATACTGCTGAGGAGAAGGCATTGCAGTACAAAAAGATGCTAACCGATGTAACAAGCAGGGCAGATGCGGCACTCCCTGCACAATACATAGTTGACGGACGGGAACATATCATCCCCCTCCTGTTTATCAGCATAACCCTTTTTGCTGTCACGATTCTCCTTGCATTCGTTGCATCCATGCAATCCTATCTCCTGTTCCCGGCAGTGTCCTCTGTGGAGTCACCGTTGTACAGGTTGTGATTGCCCTTGCAGCCCCATCCACCCTGTTTGGACACTGGAAAGACGACCGGTACAAGGAAAAACTGGAATGGGACGCGTTCACCCATTTCCTTTCTGACCTCACCATGATACAGAAATACGCTCCGGCCGACCTTTCAATGTGGGGTGAATGGCTCGTTTACGGAACGGCCCTTGGAGTAGGTGAAAACGTAGAAAAGGCAATGAAGTCATTAAACATTCGGGTTGCCGATACCGGTGTACCTTTGGGGGTTGTTGGAATGAACTATGCATTTCTCCCCCTGCTTAGCTTCACCCCCCCCAGCCATGGAGGATCCGGTTCCGGTGGCTTCGGTGGTGGAGGTGGCTTTGGTGGTGGAGGAGGCTTTGGCGGTGGCGGTGCTGGCGGGAGGTAATCTTTGAACCTCCCCACATTCCGGCATCCGGAGTCGTAAACCCCAATAATTTGCGAGAAATTTGACAAGGGTCATAGCCTATAAAGGATTTAGAAATAGAAGGTTTTAATCCGCACAAACCATTTGAATACCAAAAAAGGAATCTGAATATATGCAATATACGGAAGGTCAGCTCGGCAGGGTTTTTGTCGTGAGGATCGATAACGGCGAAGATATGTTAGTATCTCTGCGACAGTTCATCGATGACAAAGCAATCCGGGCCGGTTCGATCCTCTTCCTTGGCGCCCTGATGAACGGGAGAATGGTAACCGGGCCCGAAGAGCCTGTAATACCGCCTGTCCCTCATTTTGTTATGTTTGAGGGAGGTTGGGAAGTCTTTGGTGTAGGGACTATTTATCCGGGTGAAGGTGGTCCGCATATCCATTATCATGCGTCGGTCGGTCGTTCCGGTCATGCCCTTACCGGCTGTATCAGGGAGAAAGCAATAACATATCTTATCATTGAAGCGGTTATTCTGGAATTTACCGGTCTTACCGTACGACGCGAATTTGATAAAAAAACCCAGGTCCATCTGCCGGTGCTGGGGAAAGTAGCGGAAACTGATTCATCCGGCACCAACGGTGAAGTGGATTCGGATGAAACCAGTGAAGAATCTCCGAATGACGAAGAACAGACGGATGATCTACCAGAAGGACTTGCGGATTTCATCCGTGATCTGACTGGTAACTATTCATCGTGAAGAATATTTTTTGATTATCAGAATATACTCTAAACCCTTCAATCTTATGACTCAACAGCCAGGATTTCTTCCCTTGTCAGACATCGAGAGAAATAAGTCTGGTATCCGGCAATTTGATATCATCCTGGTGACCGGGGATGCGTATGTTGATCATCCCTCTTTTGGGACTGCACTCGTTGGCAGGATCCTGTGGGATGCCGGTTTTACGGTGGGGATCATCGCCCAGCCCGACTGGAATACATCTGCTGATTTCACTGAGTTGGGAAAACCGCGTCTGTTCTTTGGTATATCTTCGGGAAATGTTGACTCCATGGTAAATAATTTCACTCCCAATCTTAAACGCCGGAGTGATGATGTCTACTCTCCAGGTGGTGTCCCCAGACGACCTGATCGGGCGACCATTGTCTACACGAACCGGGTACACGAAATCTTCCCTCACACTCCGATTGTTATCGGGGGTATCGAGGCAAGCCTAGACGGTTTGCCCATTACGATTACTGGCAGGATCGGGTACGGCAATCTATCCTTGCTGATGCCCCGGCAGATCTTCTCATTTACGGTATGGGGGAAAGGCAGGTTGTGGAGATAGCGAGGCGACTTGCTTCCGGTGAAACCATCTCTTCATTACGGGATGTCCGTGGAACTGCATTTCGGATGGAAATTGCGGAGTGGCGCAGTAAAAAGCCGGAAGGGATTATCGAACTCCCCGGATTTTCTGAAGTTGCACAGGATAAAATGTCATATGCCCGGGCATTTGCCATGCATTACCACGAGCAGGATCCCGTCCGGGGGAGGACGATCACACAACCCCATCCGAAGACGGTTGTGATTCAGAATCCCCCGGCTCGGCCACTGTCAACCAAAGAACTCGACCACATCTATGATCTGCCTTTCTCGCGCCGTGCACACCCTTCATATCCAGAACGCATTCCTGCCCTCGAACCCGTACAGTTTTCTGTAACAAGTCACCGGGGATGTTTTGGTGCCTGTTCGTTCTGCGCCTTAACCCATCACCAGGGCAGGATAATCCAGAGCCGCAGCAGTGCATCGATTATACGTGAAGTAACCAGAATGACCCGGATGCCGGAATTCAAAGGTATCGTGCAGGACATTGGTGGCCCGACAGCGAACATGTACTGCCTTTCATGTCCTCTCTGGGAAAAATATGGGGCTTGTAAAGACAAACACTGCAGTCCCTCATGTAAAAATCTGGACACAAGTCACTGCTATCAGGTAGAACTCTTAAAAAAACTCCGTGAAATCCCGGGTGTAAAAAAAGTTTTCATTGGTTCCGGCATACGGTATGACCTCGCCATGGCAGATAATTCCGGCTACCTTGAAATGATATGCGCTCATCACGTTTCCGGGCATCTCAAGGTTGCTCCCGAACATGTGGCAAAAAAGGTCACGGAAGCAATGAATAAACCCGGATATGAAATATTTGACCGGTTCTGCGAACGCTTCGAATTATTGCAGCAGGGTAAAGGAAAACGCCAATATCTGCTCCCGTACTTCATGTCGGGGCATCCTGGTTGCACCATAAATGATATGGTAGAGCTTGCGGTATATATTCGTGACCACCAGCTCTACACCGAACAGGTACAGGATTTCACGCCCACCCCGATGAGTGTTTCGACCTGTATGTATTATACGGGCTTCAATCCCTTCACGCTTGAGCCTGTTCATGTACCGAAAGGGATTGAAAAGAAGATTCAGCGGGCGCTGATGCAGGTACCGTGATCCCAATAACCGGAAATTAATAATCGAAGGACTCAAAGCTGCAGGAAGAACAGACCTTATCGGAAATGGAAGGCAGTTCCTGATACCTTCTGATAACCGGAACACAAACCAATATGCCCAAAAACACCGTAAAAACGAAAATAGGAACTGATACCCCCTCATTTTACCGTTAGTAAAATCCATTTCCCTGTATAGCAGTACGCTTTTTATCTCAAAAATACTGTTTTGCAGGCGTTTTTTCATTATGATCTCTGCCGGGATCCAAGTGGCAGGATTATAATCATAAAACTGATGCGAAGAACCTGATTATTATTCAACAACAGTGAGCAATAGACAGATGAATGTAATAATTGTTTTTTTAAGATCTGTCAGATCAGGTTCTCTCTATTTAATGAGTAATATAAGGGATGTGTTTATTTTCTACCATATTCATCATCAAATCTTACGATGTCATTCTCTTCAAGATATTCCCCAGCTGAACCTCGATGACTTCAAGCGGGATAATTCCCGGGTTTTTTAAACGATGTCTTACGCCACTGCGGACAAAGGTGCTTTCACCCTGCCTGAGAACCGGGTTTCATTGTTCAGTTCGACTTCCGCAGTCCCGCTTACTACAACCCAGTGTTCACTCCGGTGATGGTGAAGCTGGAGGGAGAGTTTCTGGCCAGGTTTAACGCTCACTCGTTTGATTTTATAGATTTCCGTTTCTTCCAGCACAGTGTAAGATCCCCACGGCCGGTGCACCTGCCGGTGAAATTTGGTAACTGGATCACCGCGCTCATTGTACCGGTTGACAAGGTGTTTTACCTGCTCTGTATACCGGTTATCGCATATAAGAAGTGCATCGGATGTATCAACAACAATAAGGTCATGAACTCCTATCAGTCCAACATGTTTTCCCGGTACCTGAACAAAATTGTTCATTGCTGAAAAATACTCCGCGTTCCCAACATTCCCCTCACTGTCATGAATCTCGCTATCGTAAAGGGCTTTGAATGTACCCAGATCACTCCACTCGGTCTCAAGAGTCACTACAGCAACTTTTTTTGAATGTTCCAAGAGTCCATAATCAATTGATACCGATTCAAGTTTCCGGTAATCTGCAACGTGTCCCTCGGCGAATGCATCGAATAGATCCGGACGATATTTTTTCAGTTCCTTAAAAAAGCATTCGGTAGAGATAAGAAATATCCCACTGTTCCACAGGTAGCCATTCTGGACATATTCCTGTGCTGTTTTTTCATCCGGTTTCTCTTTGAATTCATCAACACCTGATGCACCCTGGGAAAGGGCTTTTCCCTGTTTGATATACCCGTAACCTGTGTGGGGTGCAGTTGGTTTTATTCCAAACGTGACAAGGTATTTTCGCGACAGCGGTTCTGCAGCCCGGATCTGATCGAGTGCGGAGTCCCCTAAAATATGATCACTGGGGAATACAACTGCTGTAGCTGAGGAATAGAGAGACCGGATACGCTGCATAGCCCAGGAAATGGCCGGCAGTGTGTTTTTCCCTTCTGGTTCTGCAAGAAGATGGTCATCAGAAATGGTATATCCCAACTCCTCAATCTGGTTACGGACGAGATACTGGTGGATCTCATTGGTCACGACAAATATTTCCCCGGATATTGATAGCCGGGTTGCCCGTTTGTATGTCTTTTGAAAAAGCGATACACCATCCAGTGGGATAAACTGCTTGGGATAATACTGTCGGGAGAGGGGCCAGAGTCTCGTCCCGACACCTCCGGCAAGAATGATGGATTTCATATTTTATCCGTAATCCTGAACGGTTTTTATACAACACTATTCAGAAATCTATCTCATAATTCTATCTGGAGTCACCATTTATAGGATTCGATCCTGTCCGGGATATTTTATTAGAAACAAAAAAGACAAGTGGTCAGTTTCCCACTTTATTGCATCATTATTTCTTTTTGGATGCTGCAGTTTTTCGTTTTTGACCCGGCACATTCATACATTTTGATTCACATGGAATGCATTGCTCCATCTTCTCATCGAAGATACGGTATGAGTTCGCGAGTACTGATGAGTTGGCGATCATCCCGGCCAGCAGGATAACTTCAAGGATCTCTTCCCTGTTCGCGCCCATTTTAAGAGCTGCCTGCATGTGATAACCGGTACAGTGCGGGCATTTTAGTGCTGCTCCCACGGCAAGGCTGATAAGTTCCACATACTTTGGATCGAGGGGACTCGTCTGTACCACCGTTCCCTTATACAGAAGATGGGAGATAAGCACCTCCGGGCGTTCCCCCATCCGTTTAAAGATGAGTGGTACACGCCCGTACTCTTCCTCAATCTCCCGCATCCAGGCATCAGCAGTGATGTCTGCCCCACGCGCCACAATCTGTGCAAGACGGTCCTCAAATACCTCTTTGGTTGTTTTCTCCATTATATCACCGTATTCGTTTCTGAAAATGGCAGGATTTTTACAAGGATATAGTCCCGCATTCGTGAAGGGACAATTTCAGAGACATCATCAAGCGTTATTCCGTCCTCGATCTCGAGGTTCCTGGATAACCCCGGCAAACATATCGTAGGGCAGCTTAACCCGAAGCCCGGCCATCTGTACCGTGAGAGGAGTCGGCGAGGTGACACCATGAATGGCGGGAACCTTTTCTTTAATCAGACCCATAAGTCTCGCAGGAGAAACAGAGAGGGGATCTTTCTGGATTTCTTCACGCTTTTTTTCAAGGACCCGTGTAATCTCGTCGACGATTTCATCGAGCTTACCAATTTCATCTGCCTCTTTTGTCCGGCGCATGAACCTGCCGACATTGCCGACATATCCGTCGACTGGTGGATCAATAATTTTTTTGAGTGTCTCTTTATCCGGGCCCCCGCAGAGCACGATAGGTACCTCGATACCTCTTCTGAGGGTGGGCATCTTGTATTCAATGCAGGTTTCAAAATTACCCATAAGATATACAGCAATATCGTGTTCGTTTATAACGTCCCTTTCCTCATCATTTAAACCAGCAATCCTTTTCCCCGGACCGCGTGCGAGACTGACCATGTTGCTCTTGGCCCCGATCCGCCGCACGTATTCCGCGATATCACAGGACGGGTGTGGCAGGTGATGGATCTCAAGGCTCATACTGACGATTGCAATCTCCGTGCCGACAAGTGGCGTATCGGTCACCTCTCCAAAAAGCGGTTTTGAGATCTGGCGGATAAGTTCTATATCGTCCCTGGGAACAAAACACTGGATACAACTTCTGCAGCGATTACATGTTTTTGGATAATATACCCGCCAAGATCCTCAATGAGATCGGTGACTATATCGTGCTGGTAGATACCTCCCTTGTACGTGATCGGGACAAGAGTCATGGCGTCTCCCCCATAAGCTTAAATTTTTGCCTGACAATTTCATCGACATCCTCTCCGAGGGTGTTCTCACTCGCTGCGAATGAGAATTTTTCTTTGCTGAATTTCTCGCTTCGCAGGCGGAAGCCTTCCGGTGCAATACACCGGAATGCATAGATGAGATCCTTGTAGAGCGACTCGCTCGGATCGGCAACAACAATCTCTTCAATCTCTTTTAGATCAGCCTTGACATTGTACAGGATCACGGTGAAACGGTCCGGTTGTTCCACATGATCTTTGCCGAATTTCTGCCAGAAAATCTTCAGCATGGGTGCAAGGTAGGTTTCATCTGAAAGAACAAGGGTGATCTTGCCTTCCAGAGGATTCACATTGGCAAAATCACCAACCCGGACGCGTGTGGTGATCTTTTTCAAAATGCCCACTGCAATAAAAACCGGCACCTTCGGATCGATATAGATATGAAGCTTATGGATAACTCGCAGGAGGTTGTGGTCCAGGAGGACGTCATTTGCGATCTGCCTGTAGTACTCAGCACCTAACGGCTCGGGGCATTCCACTTCAAAGTACTCAATGGCAAGCATCTAATCGTCCTTTATAAATCCTGATACGAGCAGCGCCGATCCAACAGCACCTATATATTGGGAATTGGGCGGTACGACTATCTTTGTCTGGAGCAGTTCACCCATCGCAAACACAAGCCCCTCAATGAGCGACGTACCCCCTACCATAATCACCGGTTCTTTGATATCAACTTCCTGCAACTGCTGTTCGAACACCTGTTCGGCCACACTATGACAAGCAGCGGCAGCTACACTTTCGCGGGAACTTCCGGCTGCGAGGGCGTTGACCAGGCTCTGCGTCCCAAAGACGATACAGTAACTGTTCATTGGCACACGGTCACCAAATCCTTTCATGGAAAGCGGGCCGAGCTCGGTAATATCGACGCCGAGCCGCTTTGCCGTCATCTCAAGGAACCTGCCGCTTGCCCCCGCACAGATACCTCCCATCGTGAAAACTCCCGGGATCCCATCCATCACCGAGATCGCTTTGTTGTCCATCCCGCCTATATCAATAACGGTTGCGGGTCCATGCTGCCTGTCAGCGAGATATACAGCTCCCTTCGAGTTTACCGTCAGTTCTTCCTGTATGAGGTCAGCATGGATCTCTTTCCCTACAAGGAAACGGCCGTAACCCGTGGTGCCGACAGCCTGTACTTCGTCACGGGTGATTCCTGCCTCCTGAAGGGCGTGGGCAATCACTTCCTGTGCACTTTTTAAAACTTCGGTGGTAGGCTGCCAGCCAGTGCCGATAATCTTGTTGTCCTTCATCACAACAGCTTTTGTTGTTGCGGAACCCGAGTCAAGTCCCAGGGTTATGCCCTCCTGGGTTTCACGGGCGAGCAGTGCCCGACGCCGGGCAATGGTTGTAAGCGCTTCCATACGGGTTAGGAGTGTTCCCGAAGTAGTGCGTTCAGTAAATGAGTAGCTGACTACCGGCAGTTTTGAATGTTCATTGATGTATCGCCGGAGTTCGTTACGAACAATTGCAGCCTCTGCGCACCGGAAACAGGTAGCGATGAAAACCGCGTCTGCATCCACGCGCCCCTCCACGAGTGCCATACCCCTTGCAATTGCGAGTTTTAAATCCGGGCTCCTTACATCCAGTCCGAATGTATCAAAATCGCGGCGTATGTCTTTAAGGGCGACATCCGGGTAAAAGATCTCGCCGCCCACTTCCCGTGCAGCGGTTTCAATCTCGTGCTGGATACCGGAATACTCCGGTCCACAGGAAAGTTGTGCAATACGTACAGGTGGTGTCATTTCGACGCTCCAAGCTCCGAAAGGAAGCGTTTTATGGCAGCAACGAATTTTACACCTTCATCCTCATTCTCCGGGTAGTTCAGCTCGAGCTTGGGAATCTCTCTCTGATGAATGAGAAACTTAATCAGTTCATTGGTGCGGGCACAACCCATGCAACCGAATGCGAAGTCAGCATCGTTGATGATGATCGCTGCATCGCACTCTCCGATCATCGGCCCATAGAGTGACATGCGGCCCCGGACACCGGCAGGAACTTCGACTGCAGCCCACTTCAGCCCTTTTTTAGGCTCCTCGGGAGTGATCTGGAGGGGGGGAGATTCGAGTCCTGCAGTCTGGATGCGTTCACGGATGGCGATGGCAGAACTGAGTGGGGTATGCCCGAAGCGTGCCACCATGTCAGAGAGGATAAGGCTCGTTGCAGGGTAGATGAATACTTTTACCATGTCAGGACTCCTGTGCATCGATCAGTTTCTTGAGTTTATAGATGTCAAGTAACGGGTGTTCCAGCGGATTTTCCGGGGCAGGGATGGTCTTCTCATCACGTTTTTTGAGTTCTTCTAGCCCGTGTGAAATGTAGGGGATGATTGTCATCTCGTGCTCCATACCATTGTATCCAGGCCGTGCACCGCCGAGATTCGCACGGCATCGGCGGGCATCCCCGGGGGGGAAGCCACGGTCTTTTACAAATATATGATCGGGATCGATCTTCCGTAGTTCGGTGATAATTCTGTCGACCTCTTCCTCTTTGCCGTTGATAACAATGCCAAAACAGGTCTCCTTTATCATCACCCCTTGTGAGATCTCGTAACCTCTAAGTGCAAGATCAGCCGGAGTAACCTCAAACGATTCCACCACCACGTATTTTGTTACGGAACCTACATGCGTTGGCGTATATTCGGTCACCGCTTTACCACCCTGATATACACATTTTCCTTCTCCTTAACTGTTTTCAGTTTTTCTGTATCAATAACACGGCCGAGAATATTAGTTCCATCAAATGGTTCGGATGTGGGACCGAACTCTTTATTTGCCGACAGGCGGACACCCACAAATCCGGAAGCCTTACGGGAATCGTTGGTGATTGCAAGTGCTGCTGCAGGAACCTCGTCCCTGGGTGTATTCTCAGGATTGATCTTAGTCCCTGACGGGATGGTTGATCTGAACAAAACTACGTCATCGAATTTAAAAAAGACCGGTATCATGCCGGTATCATGTTGTTTAAGTCCTGTGATACGGCGGAATATATCGCAGCTGACCGGTGCTTTTTCGTCATCCAGCTCAATATCTATTACTTTTTCCAAGGGTGCTGTCGTTACGGTAACCTTCCGATCTTTGAGGACATCCAGGGTGTTTCCCGGATCCTGCGAAACGACAATCCTCTCGCCCTCTTCGTTATCAACGTTAAGTGAAATTTTCTGAGCAGCGCTAATCTCCTTTGCCTTTGCGAGGAGGAGTCCGAGAAGGTCAATCCGTTGTGGCAGAACATTGACGGTGAAGATGTCCTGCTCTTTGGCAAGTTTTACCATTTCAATGCCATGAATAACCTGGCCAACCACATCGTGAACGGGACTGCTGGGGACGTCATCACGGTAAATATAGATCCCCCCGGCCAGTTGCCCCGTAGTTCGTACGGTAACCGTCCCCTCTCTGCGCGGGTGCCGGAATTCCGGTTCAATATCTGTAGTACCAACGAGATGGGAATCGAGGATATGGGTGCTGGTTACCCGGCTGACCGAAAATCTTCCGGACCGGAGTGCAAGAAGCATGTGTTCTACACTACCGGAAGCTTCCGTCGTGATTCGTTCCGGAGTATACCCCTGAGCGATAACGTTTACCCTGGTAACTATCTGCATCCCGTCTTCAATAACCAGGCTCATGTCGGTTGTGGTGAAGGAACGGCTTGTGTCCGCCCAGCTGACGACCGGCTCGATTTTTGTTATACGATCCCCTGTTGTCCAGCGGTCAAGAACCCCCCTACCGCTCACAACTTTTGCAAAGACCCCCCCGCTTTCGTCAGCCCCATGATCTGCGGAATGGCGGGTTTTGGAGAAAATCAGGTAGGATCGTGCCGGCGCATAGCCCCCACAGCCAAGAATCACATCTCCTCGTTCATAGAGGTGCGGTTTGCGCAGCGGGTGAATCGTCGAGGGGAATGGCCCGAATGCCGTCGCGTAACGGTCAGCCCAGTGGAGGGTGAGTTTTTGCACGATTTCAGGAGATTTAAGGAAATTATCTCCCCCCCCAACGATCTCAATCGTGACTTCCCCTGCGGTCGTGCTGATTGCAAGACTGTCGGTCTTTGCCTGTTCCTGAGTCGACGGGCGAATAATTGCTACACTACATCCGGGTGGATGGTGAGAAATGATAGAACCGAGAGTGCTCCCCTCACTCACCTCCACCCTCTCTCCATCGAGATGGATGGCAATCATTACTCTCCTCATGCGGCGGTCTGGCTCATAAGCTTACGCTCTTCTTCAGTGAGGAACGCGAGCACTTCTGACGTCTTGCCAATCTGCACGATTTTACCGCCACGCATAAGCGCGAGGCGGTCACACACATCCCGCACAAACTCCATGTCATGGGAAACGACAATAAATGTCTCCTCCATCTCTTCGCGTGAGTGCATGATTGAATGTTTCACATCGATCTTTGTGATGGGGTCCATTGTGCCAGTTGGTTCATCAAGTATCACAATCCGGGGCTCACGAATAAGAACCTGCGCGAGTGCCACGCGATGCCGCTCCCCTTCGGAGAGTTGCCCGGGCATTCGTTCGAGGACCTCCTTGCATTTATCATCAGAAAATCCCGCCATCTTGAGCGTTACGAGGGCCTTTCGCATAGCGAGCTCTTTTGGGAACTCCAAACCGATCGCATCGGTCAGGTTATCAAGTACATTACGATGGGGAAAAAGATCATATTCCTGATGGAGTAGACCAATATATCCCGTTGCTCTCCCGCGCTGCTCAATTCCGGGTTTGGTCATATCGACCCATTCTTCGCCAATCCGGATATTCATTTCCCCACTGGTTGGCTCGATCAGACCGGCGATAATTCCCGAGAGGGTGGTCTTTCCTGCACCGCTCTTACCGATAATCCCAAAGATCTCTTTGGCGAATACCTCAAAGGTGACCCCGTTTACCGCCCTGACAACACCGCGGTCAACAGAGATATAGCGTTTGAAAAGGTCCCGGGCAACAACTATCTTCTCCCCCAATTCGGTATCTTCAAATTTTTCAGTGTCATCATACCCTTTCATGAATTCCGAAATGACTTCCCTGGGAGTCCCAATTTTTGAAATTCCGCCCTCTACTAAAAGGATTGCGCGATGTGCCACATCTTCAATTACCTGAGAGAAGTGAGATGTAACAACCATCCCCATATTGTTTGTCCTGGCTGCGTCAGACAGCATCGAATGAACTATTTTCGCAGTTCCAGGATCGAGTGTTCCCGTCGGCTCATCGGCAAAGAGCATGAACGGTTCTTTTGCAGACTGACGTGCCAGAACCACACGCTGTTTCTCGCCTCCGGATAGATCACGTGCGATATGCATCATTCTGTGTGAAAGTCTTACCTGGTCGATAAGGTCAGCTGCACGGTTTATGGCCTTCTCCTGAGGGTAATCGATGTCATCGAGCGCATGAAGTACATTTTCAATGACTCTGTCATCGCCATACAGTGCAAAGGTTCGCTGGAACATGATTGCGGTACGCCGCATCACCCGGCGTTTTAGTTGCTCATCTTTTTCATTCCAGAGATCTACTTCGAGTGCAGATAATGTTCCCCCGCAATGCGGGCAGGGTTTCCCCGCGGCACTCCTGACATCAATGTAATCGCACCCTTGACATGCAGCCACATGGTAAATAATCCGCCCTCCTGTCGGAGGTTGCTCCACGCCACGAATGAGGTGCATGAGAACTGTTTTACCTGCGCCACTCCTGCCAATAATTCCCAGTATCTCCCCTTCGGTAATCTCAAAAGAAATGTTCTTGAGGACCCTCGTGCCATCAAAATCCATGCAGAGGTTGTCGACCGTAATCAGTGGAGCTTTCATAATACCCTAATACCTAATGTGATACTTGTGGCATATTACCTTTTATATGCTGCATCACAGACGTCACGATCGCAATGTCCTTTTGATGTAAGAATATTCTGAACGATCGTAACAATTTCACTCACGTTCTTTACCACATAATCAGCTTCATCGTAGAGTTCTACCTGGCCGGTCTGCAGTCTGCTGGATAGTAAGTATTGCAATATCTGCATTCTGCATGGCACACAGGTCATTAATCCCATCACCAACCATCATAACCTTATCGTATTCCTGCCTCAGGTCATTGACTATCTGTGCTTTTACTGTGGGTGTTGCGACACCGTAGACCCTGTCGCGGGGAATTCCCAGGTGGTCAGCCATCTTTTCAAGTTTTGTTACCCTGTCACCGGATGCGATGAATGCCGGTACACCCAGGCGATGGAGGGCGTTGATTGCCTCTTTTGCACCGTCAAATGGCCACCCCCCGGCAGTAATGGCAAATTCTATACACTTATCTGCCATGTTGGCTATCGCTCCGCTATTCAGGGTAACGATGGATTCTGCTTTACAAACTGACCAGACATTCCGGATGCATTCCTGCAGATCACTCACACGGACCCGCTTGTCAGTATAGAGAATATCCCCTATTTCTTCAGCGGTGACAATTTTTCTTGTGCAACTCACACCGAATCCCAGTTCATGTTCTGTAAGATAGGAAGAAAGCAGCATATCGCCCGGTGTTTTAATGATGTCCTTTGAGTGGACCGGTAAAACGACGAGGACGCGATCAGGTGAACTGAACGTAAGTGTTGTAGTTTCTATACCGGGCAGGAGCTTTTTATTGCCAATATCCTTTGCAACCCGGTACGTGTTCAGGAGCGTTCCCGCACTGTCAAAAACAACAGCTAACGACATGATACTACCCGGTGATAAACTCTATGTACTTTTCTGAACATTGAATCATTGAAGTCTGATGTTCGTAACTGAAACCGCAAAGAAGATAAAGAGCATGGAAATCCGGGGTGCCGGAAGAATTGCGCGTGAGGCTGCTGAAGCGCTCCGGCGACATGCTACTGAAATCCAGGCAGGCGATCTCGTGTCTTTCCAGCGGGAGATGGATTCTGCCGCGCAGATTCTGATTGCTACCCGCCCGACCGCGGTTTCCCTCCCGAATGCTGTCCATATTGTTATGTCCGGACTTGAGCGGGCAGCAGCACTCGAAGAAGCGCGAAAAGGAGTGATCAATCGTGCGGAGCAGTTCATTCACTCATCCCTGCACGCAAAGGAAAATATCGCACAGTTCGGCGCGCGACATATACGGGACGGGGATACACTTCTCACGCATTGCAATTCTGAAGCTGCCCTTGGATGCATTATCGAAGCGCACCGGAGCGGAAAGGAGATTGAGGTCTTTGCAACAGAAGTCCGCCCGCGAAACCAGGGATATATTACCATCAGGACACTCAATGATGCCGGGATTAAGACCCATTTCATCGTTGATTCAGCCGTGCGTTCGTTCATTAACGATGTTGATCTTGTGATTGTAGGAGCAGATGCGGTTACGGTAAATGGTGCAGTGGTGAATAAGATCGGCACATCACAGGTTGCACATACCGCTCATGAAGCACGGGTGAATGTTCTCGTGGCGGCAGAGACCTACAAGTTTGCGCCGCGGACAATTTTCGGTGATCTGATCAAGATTGAAGAGCGTGCTGGAAACGAGGTGCTGGCAGATGAAATCGCCCGTACGCTCCCGCATGTCACTGTGCGTAATCCCGCATTTGATGTGACACCCGCAGAGTATATCGATCTTATTGTAACGGAAGCAGGTGCTATTCCACCACAAATGGCCTATATCATCATCAGAGAGTATCTTGGATGGAGTATCGAAGAATTCCAAAAAACCTTTAAAATTAATACACGAAATGAGGAATGAGTATATGAAAGGTGCTTCAGACAACCGGGGCAGTAACTGAGGGATATCCGCATGGAAATACCATTTACCAAACTACACGGAAACGGCAATGATTTTATTTTGATTGATGAGCATGAAAAAATCATCATTCCGGATGACATGAAAGGACAGTTTGCTGCTCTCTACTGCGATCGTCGTTTCGGGATTGGCGCGGATGGCGTCATCTATCTCTCCAAATCTGAAAAAAGCACGATCAGAATGCGGATCCTCCAGCCGGACGAGAGTGAAGCGGAGATGTGCGGTAACGGCATCCGCTGCCTTGCCAAATATGCTTTAGATACCGGTTATGCAAAGGATATCTGCACGGTAGAAACTCCTGCCGGGGAAATAGGCGTCATAATGGGATATCAGGAAGATGAATTTTCCGCGACAATCGCCATGCCGACACCGAAATTTGACCGTAAGGATATTCCTGCATCCGGAGAAGGGGAGTATAAGGAGAGGATAGGGGAATTCGATGTCTATGGGGTAAACACCGGCGTCCCGCATGCAGTTATTATCGTTGACGCCGTTGATGCGATCGATGTTGAAGCAGTAGCTCCTGGAATCCGCCACCATGCAACATTCGAAAAAGGGGCGAATGTGAATTTCGTGGAGCGAACCGGACCCGACAGTATCAGGATCCGCACATTTGAACGCGGGGTTGAGGAAGAGACGCTCTCCTGTGGTACTGGCGCTACTGCATCAGCCGCTGTCGTGCATAAACTGGGGTATACCGGTGAAACCGTCACTGTAGATACACGGGGGGGCCCTCTGACAATCTACCTTAAATTTGGTACGAAAATGGAAGGCCCGGCAACCACGGTTTTTTCTGGAAAAATCCCATTTTGAATTTTCATTTATACTGTTCTTTTTTTAAGAGCCGGCTTTTAGCCTTGCAACGGATACCTGATTATTATCGTTTACGATCAATTCCCATGAATCCCAGGAACGAATCGTCGCTGCCATACATGGGAGCAACGTAACTTTCGAACAGGATGTCTTTGCCATCTTTGTTAATCCAATGGGACAAATGAAGGACAGATCTTTCGTGTCTGTCAACTGCTGTCTGTAACATTTTCTGGTTGGGAACATTAGGGAGGAATTCAAAGGGAGTATGTCCGATCAGTTCATCCGGTTTATAGCCGAGGAGTGTTTCAACCTGAGGGCTTACATATACAAAACGTGATTGAGCATCAGTTTCCCAGACGATATCCCCAATAGCTGCGATAAGATTTCGGAATCGCGTTTCGTTAAGGATGAGCCTCTTTTTCAATATTTCTTCGATACGTGATGTCACGGGCAATAATCGCGATCTTGGTTACATCTCCTGTTTCGTTTACGATAGGATATGCAACCGTGTCAAACCCTCTGCCGTCGCGCTCATCCTCAAAGCGCACCATCGTTCTATTTTCCAGTACCCTGAGAAATCAGCGATCGTCTCGATTGTGCAAGCTCTTCCGGTAGGAGATCATCAGCAAGAACTCCAACCAGTTCATTGCTCTTTTTTCCAAAGCGCAATGCGGCGGTTTCATTCAGCGCCAGAATTATCCCTCTTGAATCCATTAAGATGACAGAATCAGTCGGTGCATTAATAAGTGCACGCGAAATCTCTTCACTTTCGCGTAATGCGGTTTCTGCATGTTTGCGTTCTGTGATATCCTTTATGGCAACCTGCACTGCAGGTTTCCCATCGATAACTGTTTTTACACCTTTGCCCTCAACTATAATTGGCGAACCGTCTAAACGGGACATATACAATTCTAGCGAGGGAGTAACTTCGCCCTCAAGATCTTTTTCAATATTTTTCCTGACCGAATCCCGGTATTCCGGATGAATAAAATCAAAGACATTTTTACCGACTACCTCCTCCGCATGCAGAATGCCTAACAGTTTAAGGGCTGCAGGATTCATGAAAATAATTTTTCCTTCCCGGTGGATCATGACAGCATCAGGAGATATATTTACAAGTTGGCGGTACCGCTCCTCACTCTCACGTAATGAGTTTTCTGCTATTTTACGTTCAGTAATATCCAACAAGGATGCAACGGACTTTTTTGTACCCGGGATCAATTCGATGGTGAGGAATATATTTCGGAGATCCCCGGATTTTGAAATAAACCGGAACTCGTAGTTTTTCAGAGATCTTTCCTGCCCCACCATTCTTATCCGATGCTGATCCAGCATCCATTCAAGGTCTTCTTTTACGACAAATTCGGTCCAGCTCTTCTTTCCTTCAATCTCGTGCCTTGAAAATCCCGAGAGATGTTCGAATTCCGCATTGGCAAGGCTGATTATAGTGTTTTCTTCAATCTGGACGGTTGCTGTTCCCGTGTTTTCAAAAATAGTACGATGGCGTTTTTCACTATCCCGTAATGCCTCTTCCGCCCGCCTTCTTTCGGTGATGTCCCGTGTCACCGTATAATATTCTGATAACTCCTGCGTATTTTCATCAAAGATAGCCCTGACGGTAGTTTCTGTCCATATATAGTGACCATCTTTATGTTTTAATCGGAATTTTATTATTGCCGACGACTTCTGTGGTGTCAGATCGATCCGTAAGGATTCCAGAATGTGGGCCTCCTCCGGGTGGATAAAAACCTCCACGTTTGAACCAATCACCTCTTCGGGCAGATAACCGAAGGCAACTTTGTAAACCGGGGAAACATAAATAAGAGTATAATCCGGTTTGATCCGGCAAATCATATCCAGAGAGTTTTCCGCCAGCAACCTGAATTGCAGCTCGCTCTCCTCTACCTTCTGCTCTGCCAGTTTTCGCTGGGTAATATCCTCGAGGATGACCGATACTCCTTTACGTCCGTCTTCAAAGACAGTCGGTGCGATCTGGCAAAATAAGATGATATCTTTAATAGTAAGTTCAATCTCTCCGGCCCATTCTTTACCAGTAATTCCATTTCTGAGATCTTCAATGAATGCGGGAAAAGATTCGTCAAAAACCAGAGCAACAGGTGTGTATTCAATATTTTTTCCGAGAAGGTTTTTACTATCGGTTCCAACCAGACTGAGAAACGGTTCGTTTGCAAAGACAATCCGCAGGCCACTGTCCAGCTGCAGGACAAGTTCTGAAGAGAGGGATAATACCGCAGAGAGTGGCACTCGTTGCGACAGCTGGTAAATCTTTGCCATCCCGAACCGGCGCATCTCAACCTGCCCTGATACGAGGAGGTTCTCAAGGTATCGCCCTGCAGTGTTACGGTTGATATTTACTGCCTTGACGATATCCGTGATACTGAGGCCCTGTGGATTTTCCTTTAAAATCTCTTTAATCTGATGAGTGATCTCTTTTTTCAGAACCATTCTTGAGAATTTTATTGAGCTCTTATGATTTAACAATTCAGATATACGAATACCTGAATGAAAACACGAAAAAATTCGATACGATAAGGGTAAAAATTGAGGAAAACCAGCTGATCACTCCCGTGATCTGATCCCGTCTCCGGTGATTTCAAAATCAAAGTATGCCCCTTCCGGCTGTGAACGATGTTTGACAAGTCGTGCTCTGCGGAATCCGGGAATATCGGTCTTTTCGAGCCGGATAATCACTTTTGATATATGTTCCAGTGCAAAACCCCCAAGGCCGAAGTACGTGTTTTTCTGGGTATCCATATATACCTGGTTCGTGATGATTACCGGGATCTCATATCGTTTAGAATAACCCAGTAACTGGATCATCTGCCGGGTGAGCATCTGGATGGATTCCCTGCCCTTCTCAAGATCAGTCCGGTAGAGGGCTGTCGCAGAATCCATGACGAGCAGACCTGGTTTTTGAGTTTTAAGAATCTTTTCAGCTTCGGCAATCATTGCACCCTGGTGCTCGAAGTCCAGTGGTTCAAATAAAAATAACCTGTCGGCAATTTTTTCTGTATCCGTCCCTGCAATCTGACGGAAACGCTCAATGGAAAATCCCTCAGAATCGATAAACACTACCGTATGACCCGCGCGCAGGCAGGTTACGGCTGCAATCATGCATAATGTACTCTTGCCACTCGCTGGTTCTCCATAGAACTGCGTAATGGTCCGTACTTCAAGGCCGCCACCGAGAAGATGGTCCAGTGCGACATTCCCGGTACTTCGCCGGTCAGTTTTCATTTAGTCACCTGATCATGTCCCGGTTTCCCTTCAGATTTCCAGCCGGCTTTTTCAACAGCATGTAAAACTACATGCACAGGGACTCCCAGTTCTGTTGCCCAGTTCATTACCTGATCAAATTCGGCTTTCCATGTAAAGACCTCTCCTTTCATCCATCCGTACTTTACCGGTATACTCCGTCTGCTCCCTGAGATTTCGACCTCTATGTTTTCAATAGTCCGTTCAGCAATAAACCGGTGAGTCATAGGTAAGCAGCGAATTCCGAGTGTCCCCAGTTCCCGTGCCATATGTTCCGCGAGTTCAACACTCTTCTCGCTGGAGCAGATAACACGGATAAGGAAGCCCGGTCTTCCTTTTTTCATAATAATTGGTATTGCACTTGCATCCCGTGCACCCGCTTCCAGAAACCGTGTTATGGCACTGGCAATCACCTCACCGCTGACATCATCAACATTTGTCTCAAGAATATCGACCGTGTCATGGGACAGTGCGCCAGTATCACCAGCAATTTCGACAATCATCGCCCTGATCACATTGGGTATTTCAGACTGGATTTCTTGTTCCGGCTCCATACCCCATCGCCTTCAGAGAATATATTCCGAGATCTGTCGCAGCAATTGTGGAGAACTCTGCAAGGAGAGCAGCTCCGGTTGGAGTGCATAGTTCACCCTCTTCGTCCCCCTCCCTGATCAACAGTGTCGATTGCCTGAGAATTTCAGCAGTTGCCGGGGCCGGTATCGGAAATGTGCCGTGAGATCCCTTCCCGGATCCCGTTCCAAGTGCGATGGGCATCACTGCTACACCATCAACACGGAGCGAGAGCAGTGCGGTGCAGGCCCCGATTATATCAGCAATCGCATCATCCGCTCCAACCTCATGAAAGTGGGCGTGGGCTCCATGAACCTGTTCCTCGGCATCATTGATTCTCTTAAATACCCGTTTTGCCATTGCGAGTGCGACCGGGGGAACATCAGCACCTGCATCATCGAGTCGTTGCATAACTTCTGACAATGTACGGTGGGTGGAGGTGGCGTGCGTGTCTATTTTTATGGCCCTGATACCAGCCCTGGTCACTTCGGTAATACCCGGCTCTGAAATCACGGATTGCATCGCCGTCATCACGCATTTTTTATCCGCTCCGCAGTCCAGCAATGCACCAATGATCATATCTCCTGCCGCGCCGTGGAATGGATCAAAAACAAGGACTCGCATTTACAGTACTTATAAATCCCTGCGTATATGACCTTTAAGGTAATGCCTGAAGTTCAATTGAGGGTGGATTCCGCTTATCCCGGCGATCAGGGTGGCGGAAAAGCCCGGCTGAGATCCCGAGACAATGTTACTCCTCAAGATTTCACCTGGTGATCTTGTGGCAATTGAAGGGAAACACCGGACTGTTGCCAAGGTCTGGCGGGCGCTTGTCGAAGACTGGAACCAGCGAAAGATACGGATTGATAATTTTACCCGGCTTAATGCCGGAGTCAGCATTGGTGATACGGTTAAAGTCGTAAAAATTACCGATGAAATAGAAGCAAAGCGGGTTGTTCTGGCACCGCCGGAGGATCTCCCGAAAAAAATACCAATCGCCAACAATCCCCATGTCGTGAACGGGCTGATCGATTTCCCGATTGCGAAAAACGATTCTGTGCCCATCATGCTTGGGTTACCATTCATCCAACCCCAGATTGTGGCATTTAAAGTCGTGGAGATCGAGCCGGAAGAAGCGGTCATCATCACCAAGAATACGTCTGTTGAGTTTTCTGACAAACCTGCAGCAGGCTTTGAAGGTATCAAACAGTTCTCTTACGAGGATATTGGTGGACTCAAGGACGAACTACAGAGACTCCGCGAAACTATCGAGCTTCCGCTCCGACATCCCGAACTTTTCCAGAAACTTGGGATAGAACCGCCTAAAGGAGTTCTCCTTTATGGTCCCCCCGGGACAGGAAAGACGCTGATTGCAAAAGCGGTTGCAAATGAGAGCGGTGCACACTTCATCTCGATTGCCGGCCCCGAAGTCATATCGAAATATTATGGTGAGAGCGAACAACGGCTCCGCGAAGTCTTTGAAGAGGCACGTGAGAACTCCCCTACAATCATCTTTATTGACGAGCTCGACTCCATTGCACCCCGCCGGAGGAAGTTACGGGAGAAGTAGAGCGACGCGTTGTCGCTCGAGCTCCTGACCATGATGGATGGTCTGGAAGAGCGCGGGCAGGTCGTTGTGATTGGAGCGACGAACCGGGTTGATGCAATCGATGCAGCCCTTCGCAGGCCGGGGCGGTTTGACCGCGAGATTGAGATTGGTGTCCCGAGCGGAGCTGGACCGGATCGAGATCCTCAAGATTCATACGCGGAACATGCCCTTTGCCGAGGACAAGAATCTGACGCGGCTTGGCCAGCAGATACGCACTGATGTTGAACAGCAGAATATCAAGGAGGCCGAGGACAAGGCCAAGGATAAGTACCTGACGCAGCTTGCTAAGCAGACGCATGGTTTTGTCGGTGCCGATCTTGCAGCGCTCGCCCGTGAGGCGGCAATCCGTGCCCTTCGTCGCTACCTGCCGGAACTCTCTGAACATCTCGATGCCGACGAGATCCCGGAGGAGGTGCTCGAGAAGCTCAAGGTCTTCCCAAGTGACTTCCGCAGCGCCCAGCGTGACGTTGGCCCCAGTGCGATGCGTGAAGTGATGCTCGAAGTTTCGCATGTGAAATGGGATAATGTGGGTGGACTCGAAGATGCAAAGACCGAAGTCCGTGAAGCAGTTGAGTACCCGCTTACCCATCGGCATAAATTCGAAGATCTCGGCATTGAACCCCCCCGGGGCGTACTGCTTTATGGTCCTCCTGGTACAGGGAAGACACTGATTGCCAAGGCAGTTGCAAGCGAAAGCGGGGCAAACTTCATTCCGGTCCGGGGGCCGCAAGCTTCTTTCCAAGTGGGTTGGGGAGAGCGAACGTGCGGTGCGAGAGGTTTTCAAGAAGGCACGTCAGGTCGCACCATCAATTATCTTCTTTGATGAGATTGATGCACTGGCACCTGCACGGGGTACTTCCAGCGATTCACACGTGATCGATAACGTCCTTAACCAGATCCTGACCGAAATGGACGGTCTTGAGGAGCTCAAAGATGTTGTGGTTATGGGGGCGACAAACCGTCCTGATATTGTTGATCCAGCCCTCCTACGGGCGGGACGGTTTGACCGGCTTGTCTATATTGGGGAACCCACGTTCGAAGGCCGGAAAAAAATTATCCAAATCCATACAAGGTATATGCCGCTTGAAGGTTCAGCGCTTGAAGAAATCATGCACCTGACGGAAGGTTACAGTGAGGAGGCAATCGCGGAACTTGTAGAGAAACTGGACAAAGACCGGACTTTTGATCTCGAAAACATAAAGCCCCTTATCGTGCAAGCAGCTGAAGGGAGTACTGGAGCATCTGTGGGTGTACGACGGAAACGCTTTATTGAACTTCTGAATGAAAAACATCTGGTCTTAGCAGATCCACCCGAGACCGGCTTGCAACAACACTCTCTGAAATTACCGAGGGTTTTGTCGGATCGGATCTTGAATCAATTTGCCGGGAAGCGGGCATGCTGGCGCTGCGAGAAGATGCCACTATGGTAACCCAGCGCCACTTTGCGGAAGCCCAGAAAAAGGTGCACCCGATGATGAACGAGAGGCTCAGAGAATATTACAAAAATATCCAGCAGCATTTCAAAGGTGGCCTTTCCAAACAGGTGCAGCCGCCGGAATACCAGTAACTTTTTTTAACCCCTAAACAAGCATCATTGCGCCTACAAGGATCAGCACCACGGCAAATATAATCTGCAGATTCCGGCCAGAGCAGCCGTGGGCGCACCACACACCGAAACGGGAGAGTGGAATTGTGGTTGTGGCGAGGATCGCAAACGTCATGAGATCCACATAACCAATCGAGTAAGGGGTCAGGCCGACTGTGCCTAATCCGTTTATAACATATGCTGTTACCGCTCCTGTTGACGAGAAGATCAGACAGGCGGAGGAAGTACCGACGGCTGTGTGCATGGGATACCCGAGAAACATCACGAGCAATGGTACGAGAAGGATGCCCCCGCCAATACCTGCCAGTCCGGATATAATGCCTATAAGAAATCCGAAAAAGAGGTGGATACCAACAGATCCACGGGGTTCGCAGACCCGGCAGCTCTGGAGGTGCCAGACCATACGGACAGCCATCGCTATAACCAGGATGGCAAAGATTGTCCGGAGTACGTGGCCCGGCAGGTGCGTGGCGATAGTCCCTCCTGAAAGCCCACCGAAGATTGCGGCGCAACCCATCGGGACAGCTGCTTTCCAGTTCACCGCTCCCCGGCTGTGATGGGCGAATGTTCCGCTAATCATCGTCGGGATCATTACGGCGAGAGAGGTACCGAACGCAAGCCGTGTGGCGAGTGTGCTGTCCATGCCGCCCGATGTAAAAAGCCAGGTACCTGGACTGGGGTCATCAGGAATCCGCCGCCAACCCCGAAGAGCCCGGAGGCGGTTCCGGCCGTAATCCCGGTTATAACGAGACTGGCAAAATACAGGGACGGGTCCATGGTCTCTCCAAAAAAAATCTGCTGCAGATCTGTTTCATTCCATGTATCAATAGTCTGATGGGAATAACCATAGGACGAATTGCACTGCTCATTAATATGCTGAAAGATTTCGTGCTGGAAGAAAAGCCGTTTTGAGTGTTTGGAATGAACTGGTTTGATACTACCAAAGCGAACTGGCAGATTATAATTACAGGAAATCTCTGGAACGTTTCTGTGTAAAAAATTAAAAAAGATCGGAACTTCCAGATCTTATCGCAAGCCACCCCGCCTCCGTCACTCGCAGTAGATATCGTTGGCCCACTCCTCAATAACCCGTTTCGGTGGCTTCCCCCGACTACCTCCACGGGACTGCCGGGGTGTGTCAGAGCTCCTGTCCAACTCAGTCTCTTTATCATCCAGCCCGGGCTCTTTTGACTCCTGCGGTTTTTCCTCCGGCTTTTCTGCAGGCCGTGAGCCTTGTTCCCGGTAGCTGTGGTGCCTGCGCCTGCTATGATGACGAGGAACATCTTTGGAGGTATTCTGGACGTTTTGCGTTTTCTGGGACGATTGCGGATTCCTGGTATCTTCAGCCATACTGGTCAAGACAGGAAATACGGGAGTTGTATAGATATATCTTGTCCCTTCATGTCGCTAAAAAGCCGCGTTCTTTGTTCACTTCATCGACAATAATCTCGCGGAAATCACAGGGAAAATTTCAGTATATAAAAAAGTCAGAAAGTTCGCTTCATTCAACCGCGTTAACCGATCCAGAATAATGCACACCTATATACCCCAACGTCAAATTTTGTATCATCTTATTTACCGTACCTGCCATGTCCAATGTCACCACACTGCTTGATGCAAAAAGCGTTCCCGCTGTAAAAGCAGCCTTAATCTGCCCCTCGAGAAACGAGACGTACAGCTATGGAAAGCTCCGGGATGAGATGAACCGGATTGGTCTCGGGCTCTCAAAACTCGGGGTCAAAAAAGGAGACCGGGTCTGTATCTATCTCGACAGTTCGCCAGAATATATTATCAGCTACTTTGCTATCTGGCGGATTGGTGCTGTCGCTGTTCCAACCAATATCGTATATCGTGGTGATGAACTGCTGCATGCAATCAAAGATGCCGGTGCATCTGCGATCATCACAGATTGTCTGGGAGTAAACGTTGTTGCCGGCATCCGTCAAAACGCTCCGACACTTTCTTACATTATCTGTATCGGAAGCTCGTGTGATGGATCCGTCTCATGGGAATCGTTCCCTCATGCACCAGCAGCCATGCGGGCGGTGAACTGCGCTGCGGATGACCTCTGTCATATCCAGTACACTGCAGGGACAACAGGAAAACCCAAAGGTGCAATGCTCACTCACGGCAACTGGATGAATGCCCTTGATGCAGAGCGTGAGGCGCTCAGGCTCCGGCAGGATGATATTTATCTCGGTATATACCCGATGGGACACGTGGGGCTCTCCTGGGGACTTTCCGTCCTCCGTGCGGGCGGCACATATGTGATAATGGAGCGTTTTGAGCTTGACCGGTATCTCGAAATTGCCGAACAGCACAGGGTTACAGTTCTCGCAGGTATGCCCCCGGTTCTTCACTCACTCGTTCATGCTCCTTCCGGCACCGAGAAACGTCTTATCAATGCACGGGTGATTATCTCCGGCGGGGGCAGCTCCTGCCAGCTGTCTGGGAGGCGTTTGACCATCGATACCATATTCCCGTTGCTAATTCTTACGGATTATCAGAAACAATTGTGATTGGATCGGGTACTACGACTCTCCCCGATTACCCGCACCTGACCATGAATTACCAGAGTGTCGGGGTCGCGGTTGGATATACTGAAGTGTCCATTGTTGACGTAGATAATCCGGAAAAAGAATTAGTGTTTGGTGAGCGGGGTGAGATCGCACTACGCGGCCCTTCAATAGCCAAGGGATACTGGAATCTGCCAGAGGCAACTGCAGCGGTTTTCCGGAAAGATGGCTGGTTCCTTACTGGTGATATAGGGTATCTCGATGAAGAGGGTATCCTGTTCATCACCGACCGGAAAAAAGACATGATCATTATGTCCGGCTGGAAGATCTACCCGACTGAAGTCGAGAATGTAATTATCCAGCACCCGGCAATCGCTGATGTCGCCGTCTTTGGTATACCAGATGAACGCAAAGGTGAGGTTCCGGTAGCAGCGGTTGTACTCAAACCCCGCACCTCCCTTACGGAAGCAGAACTCGGTACTTTTTGTCGCACTCACCTTCCCGGTTATAAAATACCACGCTCGATGGTTATCGTTGATTCACTGCCGAGGGTCCATGGGTGGAAATTGCTGCGAAGAACCCTGCGGGAAACATATGGCAATCATTCACCATTACCATAAAAATTCCACGAAAAAATTCCTGCCGGATTTTCCAATGTTCACACAAACCTTTTAAAGCGTTAAAAAAAACATATGGCAGAAGCATTTTGGCAGATACAAAAAGTCACATCCAGGATATTCCGGATAGTGTAAAACAGAAAAAACGTACTACCGGAATTGTAGGTCTTAACCTTTTACTGAACGGTGGATTTCCCGAAGGGACCGTTATCATGATCTACGGGACCCCGCTGGCTGGCGTAGATCTTGCAGCGTTTCAGTTCTGGAAAGTGGAAGGAGAAGAGGGCACCTATTTGATGAACGATGGGGACATCGATGTCGGAATGATTGATGCTACTGACCTTCATCCCGGAATGTACATGGCACAAATGGTCGGAAGCCGAATTGTTGTTGATTCACTTTCGACTATTATCATTAGATATGGAATTGAGGAAGCGCTCAAGTTTTTACGGCTTGCCCGCGAAGAAGTGAAGAAACGGGGTGCCAACATAATGTTTGTTGTTTATACGGGTATTCATGCTCCCGTGGAAATGACCAGGATTATGCGAGCGACCGATATCGTCATAGAATTTAAAACAGAAATACACCAGGCCGAGATCGAACGGACGCTTGCGGTGCATAAGATGAAGGATGCGGCTTCACCTCGGCGACTGCTGCCATTCATCATCACTGACAATGGTATTGAAGCATCCACGACTTCCCGTGTCGTATAACCCGAATTTTTTTTGAATTTTAAGCAGTCGGAATGACCTGATTGTTTATGCAGGATTCCACGTCTGTCTAAAATCCCGATTCCGATAATGTTTGTTTTTTAGAAAATTGTTATGGAAGATAGTAATGAAGATTTTTAAAAAGTACCTATAGTATCAATTTTTGATCATATTCTTTTCTCTATGAGTATTTCCGTACAAAAAACTCCCTTGCTACCTCCCGGCATAGAAGGTTGCTCCTTTCAAGGAAACGTTTCGTATCACGCTCAATCTTTTCTTTTTGGAATTTCCTTTCACCTTTGGTCCAGTCCAGGATCAGACTTTCAGTCATTTCAAGGTGGAACTGGAGCCCGAGTGCTGATCCGAGCCGGAATCCCTGGTGAGGCACATTATCTCCTCTGCACTGAAGTTTCCCACCCACCGGCAGGTGGAATGTCTCGCCATGCATCTGGAAGACGTGGAATGAATCCGGGAAGATTGCAAAGACACCGGTGCAACTGGGTGCCGTGTGGACCGGGTACCAGCCTGTCTCTTTCACAAACCGGTACACGGTTCCACCGTGCGCAGACGCGATCAGCTGAGCGCCAAGGCACAGACCGAGAACGGGAATGCCCCTCTTTACAGCCTTTCGGATCAGCTCCTTCTCCTCTTTGAGCCATGGAAGTTCCCTCTCATCGTTCACGCTCATCGGCCCGCCAAGGAACACAAGATGCGTTGCATTACCGGCGCTGACGGGGTCACCTTCCCAGAGCCGGGTGTATTCAAACAGGATCTCCATTTCGGAAAAGATTTGTTCAAAATAGCCGAGCGGTTCTGATTGGGAGTGCTGAAATGCCCTGACCCGGATTGGATGTTGCCTTTCTCCCGACATAACTTTTCTGGATCACTATTAATTATGCAGGATATTTCGGGTTTGTGGTTTTTTTAGCACCGAGCAATTCCGGTTATGGCACGTTCGGTAATCCATGGTGTAAAATGACCGGATATTTCCGGCAGTTGGATCTGCCATCAGAACGTCAGGTTCAAAGGTGAAATCACGAGGTACGGGATTTATCAGTAAAAGATGGAAAGAAGTGAATAATTACAATTTTTTTTTTCCAATCAATAATGCGTAAAAATCTAGAGCGCGATCCTTACCTCTTTTGCAGCATCGCACATGTTCTTGAGTTTCCAGTAGGCCGACTCCCGGCTCCGCATCCTCATACCACAGTCAGGATCAATAAGCATCATATTGGGTCCGAAGATCTCCACGCCTTTTTCGATCCGCTTCTTGATCTCGGCAACGCTCTCAACCCGGTCAATCGATGAGTCCACGCAACCGTACCCGATCATCCGCCCGGTAAGGTCGCGGCGGGAGAGGAGATCGAGGTTTGTCGGGTTATTTGCAAACTCGAAGTCCAGCACATTCACGTTGAACTTCAGGATTTCATCCAGCACATTCCCTAGGTTCCCACAGACATGCATACAGGTGGGAATTCGCAGGGCTGACGTAATGAGCCCTATCGCGTGTTTTCCAGCGTCAAGATCAGCCATCCCGGTGGAAAATATCGGTTCGTCAATCTGCAACAGGGTTATTCCTGCGGCCTCCAGTGCTTTTACCTCGGGAACCAGTGCAGCGGCAAGGTCCTGTGCGAGTTCCTCCTTGTTCTTGTACATAGGGGTACTGATGTGGAGCCCATGGGCAAGCGTTGTGGGTCCGGTGATGATCCCTTTTACTTTCGGGGCTTTTGAAAGAGCATACTTTGTATCTCCCACGGTTATGGATCCGGATGCAGGCTGCACTTTACCGATGATCTCCTGTTCTTTAACCCCGGGAAGTTTTGAGGTAAATGCCCCGATCATGTCTCCACGCACCTGCCCGTCCGATATAATATCTATACCTGCTGAGATCTGATCGGAGACAGACTGTTTCGACTGCAGAGTGGAGTGGATCAAAGAAGCTTCTTAAGCCACCACCTTTCACTACCGGGTAACTCCCGACTACGGTTGTCGCCAGTACTTTATTGATAAAATACTCTTTTGACATAGAAGAACCAGGATGGTAATTATAGGTACAGAATTGTTGTGAATGCAAAAATAGTTCGTGGTCATGGAAATTCTATCCCGGCAGATAAAAAATCCTTTGGCAAAACAGAGGATCAGAATCCGGTTTAAAAAGGGGATATGAGGGAGAGATTATACGGTTCAAAGGGCGTCATTATTGCTGGACGGCCATCCCTGGGAACGGGATTCTGGTATTGCCTGTTCATACTCTCGAAACATTCAGTATCCACCCCGAAGATCACGATTGTCCATTCGGGGTAGCTTTACCGGGGATCCTGATTTTGCCGTCACGATGAACCCAAGACCAGCCAAATATGTATTTTTCCCCCTTTTGGGGATTCGGGGCAAAAAAAAGATTTCTATGGAACAAGCCGGTGCATGTCACGAGGGAATAATACTGCCTCGCGCACGTTTGACAACCCGAGCATTGTCATAACCAGCCGATCGGCTCCCAGTCCCCAGCCGGAATGGGGTGGCATGCCGTACCGGAACGGACGCAGGTAAAACTCGAAACTCTCAGGATTCAGCCCTTTCTTTTTAATCTGCTGCACAAGGAGATCGTGCTGGTGCACACGCTGCGCACCGCTCGATAACTCCATTCTCGGGTGCATAAGGTCGAAAGCCTTGCATATTGAGGTATCATTGTCGTATGGCATGGCATAATACGGACGGATCTCGCTGGGCCAGTCCACTATGAAGTAATGTCCCCCCATTTCCGCCCCGATTGCTCTTTCAGCTGCGGGATTGATATCATCCCCGTACTTGATGGGATCTTCAATCTTTTTCTTTGCAATCTCGATTGCCTCTGCATAGGGAAGCCGGGGAAATGGGGCTGTTGGAATGGCGAAATCGGAAATTTCGAGGTTAGCGAGCTGATCCCCGCAGGTTGCGCTGACATATTCGTAGGTTTTAACGACCAGCTCTTCGAGAATGTGCATTACCTCGTGGTGATCTGCATACGAGACTTCGATATCAACCGAGGTGGCTTCGTTCAGATGCTTGGTGGTGTTATGCTCCTCTGCTCTGAAGATGGGCCCTATTTCATAGACTTTTTCAAATCCTGCAGCCATCATCATCTGTTTGTAGAGCTGAGGGCTCTGGTTCAGGAATGCCTCTTTATCAAAATAGGCAATAGGGAAGAGCTCTGTTCCCCCCTCTGTTGCTGCTGCAACTATTTTAGGGGTGGTTATATTGATGAATCCCTCGTGATGCAGGTACTGGTTGATGGCGTGCATTGCAGCGCTGCGGATATGGAAAACAGCGGCAACACGGGGTCTCCTTGCATCAAGGAACCGGGCATCGAGCCGGGTGTCGAGATCTGCAGGGACCTTTTCCACAACATCCAGAGGGAGCGGGCTGTCAGCCATGCTGATGATTTCAAACAAATCCGGCACGAGCTCGCGTCCGCCCGGTGCCTTATCAATAGCCTTTACTATCCCCGCGACCCGTACAACAGATTCACGGGAGACACTTTTTGCAGCAGAGAGCACGGCCTCAGAAGCTTTCTTTTTAGGGATGGTTACCTGGATGATTCCGCTCCTGTCGCGGATTAAAAAGAAGGTAAGACCGCCGAGGTCCCGAACCTCGTGGACCCAGCCCCAGACTTCTGCCTGACCGCTTGTGGGAGTAACTGATTTTATGGGAATGCGCATGATCAAATCCTATATCTATGGGGTGCAGGGGATTATGGATTTTATGGGAAGGATAGCATCGCTTTGACAAGCTCAGACATTTTAAGTGTAAAATTCCTGAAAAATACATTTAAAAAATTTACTTTTTCCTTATTTCAGATTCCTTTCAATTCCGGGTAGAGAACATCTCCTCCCCCGGGCAATTGGATCGTGGCGATTGTAGTGTTGATCCGGCTTAAGGAATTTGCAACGATCTGTTTTTGTGAGAGCGTGTAGAGTGTATCACCAATATAGAGCGAGCGTTTCACTTCGGATGGTGAACCGTACCACGCGTACCCCCCGCTGGTGCTGTGTTCAACGGTACCTTTCAGGACAAAACCTGTCTCCGGTGTAACACCAAACACGTATGCCCCGTACCAGATTCGCTGTTGATCCCCGCGGTATTTATCCGGATTATCGTTGGTCATGACTACCCGTGCCGGGAATACGAGCAGGTTTTTATTCTTATCAAAGAGGAATGCCCGGTGATCCGTAAGTGCGGCAGAGTCTGTACCGGAATCACCGATCTCCACTTTGTCGATCTGCGTCGGGTGTTCTACATCCGAAACATCGAACAACGCAAGCTTCAGCCCCTTTGTGGAGACATCCCCCCAGTCATTGGTTCCGGTCTCTTTACCGATGCCGATAATATGGGTTTTATCATACGGATGCAGGTAATCGGAGTAGCCCGGGATCTTGAGTTTGCCGAGAATCTTCGGGCTGGCAGGAGTCGAGAGATCGATCACAAAGAACGGGTCAATGCGTTTGAACGTAACCATGTACAGCCGGTCACCGATGAAACGGGTTGAGTAGATTTTCTCCTGCTCAGCGATGTGCGTGAGTGACCCGATTGTCTTCATCGAACCGTCAAGTACAAAGACGTTATTATACTCGTATTGTCCACGGGTTGTCCAGACATCCGAAGTTGTAGCAACACGGAGGTTGCCATTATACTCATCCATGGCAAACTGGTTCTTGAGGTATCCTGGCACTTCACCTTTTGCAATGTACGTGATTACACCGTTGTTGATTCCGATCTTATGGATTATGGTGATACTCTGGTCGATCTCACGTTTCTGGATCACCTCCTGTTCACCACTTCTCAAATCAGTGATGAGCGCCTGCTTCTCTGTCTCAGTCATCGTGTTGAAATCATCCATTAGAGTGGATGATACCCGTGTAATACCTGAAGATGATCCACTGGAACTCTTCACTCCCGCTACAGCGGGTTCCTCCATACCCCGCATCGGGCGGTAAATGTTGTTGTATTTCTGGTAACTCACATACATCGCTACAGGCGAAACATAGAGGATATTTCCGCTGCCGGCGAGGTACGTCTTTGCATCTTTTGTGGCTCCGTTGCGTGCATCAAACGAAGTAATTGTTGTAAAGTCGTACTGCTGTTCAGGATTATCGAAATAGTAGACATCCGGTGCCATTATGACCTTGGTTATCTCCCGCACTGCAGGAACGATGATCCGGTCATCATATGGGTATATCGACTCGCGGGACAGGAGGTATACTGTGTTGCCAATCATCCTCGCGTTTACGTAATCACCGTCAATGGTATAGTCTTTAAGCACCTTCGGGTGTGCCCGGTCACTGATATCATAAAAGACTGCATGAGTAACTGGTGCTGAACGGTAATACGGGTACCGCGGTGGCATTATAGCCACTTTTTCGGCAGAAGAGGGTCCTGACTGGTCTTTTGTAATGGAAACTTCTGCCGACCCTGTCTTCAGGAGCACAAGACTGTCATCACTGATAAAGATCTCACGGGGCGTGTCTTCCAGTTCAGTCTTTGAGAGGACAGATGCAGATGCTGCCGGGTATGCATCGACTATCGTAAGCGTGCTGCCTGAGATTACATAGATATACCGGGCATCGTTCTTCACGAAGTCGGGTTCATCGACCCCGGCAACCTGCACATTGGTCTGCGAATAGTCATTCGACCCGATTCCCCCCACTGAAGGGAGTGCATCAGATATGGAAACGCCCTTGGCTGATGACTCCTGAGCTTCTATAACCGGAGCAGGTACCGGTGTCAAGACCCCGCCATTGCGGTAATTTAGATCCTGTGCGAGCTGCGTGTTGTTCTTAATGTAATCGCGGATTTCTTCCGCTGAGCTGAACTTTTTAATATCCCCTGAAGGTGCAGTTACGGTCGCACTCATGCAGCCGCACGCAATGACTGCAGCGAGAATGAGCACAACCGAAGTAAGTGCGATCAGGGTTAGTTTCCTGCAAGACATAATTGATCAATGACCCTTTGGGAGTAAGAGATAATCAAACTGGCGTTGACTTCGAAAAAAACTGAACCTAATACATGGCGCATTCGGAAAAATAAGGGGAAATCTCACTGTTTTTCCGTTGCTTTTGTCAACCGCCCGACATTACTCCGCGTGAAGAACCCATCGAAATCACCATAGCGATGGATATACTCGTTCACGATCAGGGTATCTGGCGAGGGTTCGGAAAATATCTGCTGAAGGCCCTCTTCTTCAGAACCCACAATGTCAAGAAGGAACGCCATTTCATCTTTTTTCAGAGAATTAACTGTTGCTTCGATATTAATCGTCTGAAACGCCATGTGATGGACACGTGTTCCATAATTCCGGATGAACTTCTCGGTCGGGCCGGAATCTGCATCGTTCGAAAATGAAGTAATACCTGAAGTGAAGACCATCGCGAAGTCTTCCTTATTACGACGTGCGACACTCGTGATCGAGTTCAGTGATTTGACATGGACAGCAAAATCGTAATGATAATTGGTAAGCGAAATAAATTCAAGGATCGCTGCAGTACGGTCCTGTGCCCTTACTCTTGTTGCTGTGTGGTCAAGAACGGAAATATTTTTCAGGTGCCGGTATTCAGGTTTTACAATATCGGTTGCAATACGTGTTCCATTTTGCGGGACGTATAACCGTTCCTTATTGTACCACTCAATAAACCCGAGCGAATTGCCCGTGAATCGTGATGGGGCCGTCTGGATGAATGAGCAGTATTCCGATTCTACAGGTTCAGGCGTGAGGAACCTCACACCCCGTTTCATCTGGATAGTGACGTAATCCCTCAGGTTATTGGTGTTAAAGACAAAGGTCTCCAGCCGTGTATTGGGCAGGCTTCCTGTCATTTTTGCCTTGTTGAACGCTATAAACGGGTTATCAGCAGCAGGTCGTGATCGCACTATGACCGATGCTGATTCTGGTAAACTCAGCACATAACTTTGCGAATCCGTATCAAAAAACGACTCTGTGCATGACAAACCCGTGTATCTCAGGAGATCGTAGACTGCAGGAACAAGATGGTCAGGCTCCGTAGCGATAATAACTGAATCAAGATTGCCAACCAATCCCTCGAGCCCGGCACCCCTCCTTTCTTCCAGAACACGAACAGCTTTCCGTAGCAGATCCGTTTCCTGTTCAGATATAGAATCGAGCCCTGCCTCGTCTTTAGTTGTTATCATCCCTTTTACACACCCTACACAATACGTACCGTGTTGCGCTGATAAAAATTGTGAAAGTTCAGGGATCATTGAATATGCGGGAATAGTCCGATTGTATCCCCTTTCACGATAAGAAAATATATGCTATTTATATCGGAAAACAAATGGAATACAGGTGATTACATGAGAATTGTTCATGAACCAACGTATTCCTTCGTTATCCTTACCTTTGTTCTCATCCTCATTGATACACTTCTTGCCTGGCTTTCCGTGAAACTTGCTCCCGCAGGTGCCAGCGGGGTATCCTGAATATTTATAGCTGTTGCATTTATGATTCTTTTCACGCTCTGGTTTGGTGCCTACGGTGCGATTGCTGCGTATGTCGGAACACTGGTCGGGTCAGGATTTTTCGTATCAGATCAACTCATACTTCATCCGGAAGTTGCAATAATCTGGGCAATTGCCGGACTCCTGCAGGTATTAATCCCGCTTGTGGCGTTTCGTACCTTTAATGTCGATCTTTCTCTTGAAAGCCGGCGGGACTGGACTTTGTTTCTCCTGTTTGGCGTTCTTATAAACAATATCGTTGGCGCAGCGTGGGGTACATTAACACTCAATTTTGGAAACATTATTAAAACAGGAGATGTTGCCGGTATCTTTTCAACGTGGTTTATCGGCAATTGTATCGTGACAATTCTGATCGTCCCTCTTTCTCTCAGATACCTCACTCCAAAGATCCGGAAATCAAAACTTTTTGTAAAATATTACTGGGAATAACGTGTTCCCCCGACAAACTCTTTTACCCTTTATTTTTGTTCAGGAACCGGTCTGCGGTAGAAAATATCCTGCTACCGGAACAACCAGGTATACCATCAGCGAGACTGAAGGACTGATAAATGATATGACTGCGGCTATGAACGCAATACCGGTAATCAGTAAAGATCGATGTAATTGGACCATCAGAAATTTCTTATTGGTATCGGGATCACACAGATTTTTGGATCGCGAAATATACAGCGCGTGATATGAGAAAATGAGTCCGATAATTATTATGTTGATATGGAAAATCAGCACGGCAATCAGGATATCGGGATAGTCTCCAGCCACATCGGTGGAAAATGGTATAAAAACAAGAGAACTGAGCAGTAAGATGTTGATCCAGAGCAACCGGGAATCAATTACACGAACGAAATGGAACTGGCGGTGATGACCCAGCCAGAAACCCGCGAGAATCAGAAAAGATACCATAAAAATAAAGAATTCCGGAAAAAGACCGATAATCTGGCTGGTGAGTTCAACCTGAGCCAGGGATTTGTCAGGTTTTGGAGGAGTGATGCCCAGCACCAGAATCGTCATCGCAATGGCAAAGATCCCATCGACCAGAGTCTCCAACCGGTTTTTTGAGATATGATAGTCCATTCTCTCACCCATTCCGCTTATAAACAGTCATATGGTTATCCCGATGTACAGATATCAGTTTCCAGCCGTGATGCATGCTGACAAATGTAATACATCTGATATTTTTCAATATAGTTCTCCATCATCCGCCCGCTACTGAGTCCTTTTTCAGACAGAGGATTTTTATCTGGTATATCTTTATATTTCCTGGTGAAATCCCTATATTGGGGTAAAGGATGAAGATTATCGGTATAAACGGGAGTCCCAGACGGGAGAAGAGCCAGACACGCCGGCTCGTTATGGGTGTTTTAGAGGGAGCACGTCAGGCAGGAGCGGATATAACGTTTATTGACCTCTGCAGCCTTGATATCAGGTATTGTACAGCATGTGGTACCTGTTACGCAACAGGGGAATGCATCCACGATGATGACTTCCCCATGCTCCTGGAAAAGATGCTGGATGCAGACGGCATTGTGTGGGGTTCCCCAAATTATATCAACTCAGTCACAGCCCAGATCAAGACAATGTTAGACCGGATGGCGGACTCCATCCACTGTCAGTCATTTGCAGGAAAATATGGCTGCGCTGTTTGCACAGCGGGTGGATCGATGGCAGATGAGGTCGCGGAATATATGAACTCCACGATGATGAACCTTGGTGCGACAACAGTTGGCAGGGTAGCAGTCCTGCTCGGCGCCGATCCGAACGCGATTGAACCTGCAGAAAAACAGGCAAAGGAGCTTGGACGGAAACTTGCTGATTCCATCAGGACCAGATGGATGGATCCGGTACAGGAAAAACATCATGCTGAACGGAAGGAGTACTTCAAACGCCTGGTGATGTTCAATAAAGATCTCTGGAAGCATGAGTATGATCACTGGAAAGGTCTGGATGAGATGTAACTTTTTAAAAAAAATCAGGATTCAGAAAATTATTATCGGGGCACTTCCCGGATCTCGTACCCGATATCCGACAGAACTTTTTTAAGACTCTCAATATGGTCCTGGCCCCGCGTTTCCAGTTCCAGGGTAACCCTTGCCATCTGTACTGGTATATCCTTATCTCCCTGTGTATGGTGAATATGAAGGATATTGCCCCGTTCCTTTGCAATCACGGAAAGGAGCCGGGCGAGAGTGCCGGGCTGGTCATCGAGTATTACCGAAACGTGCATGATCCGTCCCTGCCGGGCAAGCGACTGCCTGATGATACGGAACAGCTGTGCACTTTCGACATTACCTCCGCTGATTACCAGTACGATATTGCTTCCTGGCCTGATATCAACAGAACCGTTCATAACAGCGGCGAGCGGTACTGCCCCTGCACCTTCTGCGACCACATGTTTGCGTTCGAGTAACAGGAGCATTGCATCAGCGATCTCTTCTTCAGAAACAAGTACAATGTCATCAACATAATCCAAAATGGCATGCAGTGGTATTTTACCCGTTTCTGCCACCCGGATGCCGTCAGCGATGGTCTTTCCTGCAGGAATCCGATCAGGGGATCCCTGCTGGATCGCCACTTTGGCAGAAGGGCACTCCTCTGCCTGGACCCCAATGATTGTAATTTTGGGATTTTTTGCTTTTGCTGCGGTTGCGATACCGGCTATCAGCCCTCCCCCTCCAACCGGGACAACAATCATATCCGTATTCGGGAGATCAGTGAAAATCTCCAGAGCGATGGTTCCCTGCCCGGCAATCACCTCATTATCGTCATACGGGTGAATAAAAACCTGGCCTGCGCGCGAGATCTCCTGTGCTTTTTCGATACTATCCTCTAACGACCGGCCATGAATAATGACCTGCGCCCCATAACCTCTGGTAGCTTCCTGTTTTGAGATAGAAGACCATTCCGGCATCACGATAGTAGCAGGAATCCCCGCAGAATGTGCTGCAACTGCAACACCCTGTGCGTGGTTTCCTGCTGATGCAGCGACTACCCCCTGTTCCCTGATGGTATTGATATTTGTAAGGATCTTGTTGGTCGCCCCCCGCACTTTGAATGACCCGGCTTTCTGGAGTGTTTCAAGCTTAAGGTAAACATTCGCCCCGGTTCTCTCAGAAATCGTGGGTGAGTACACGAGGGGAGTCCGGATAATATTGGGGGAAATCCTCAATTCAGCTGCCTGGATATCAGCGAGCGAAACCATGCATGAAAAAGGTATCCGGGAGGTTATGATGGTTACGTTTAAGCATAAATCAGAGTCTCTGATACAACAACCGCAGTAAAAATCAGACTAAAAAATTCATTGATAGGTATCATGAAAAAAGAGCAGAGGGGCATTTATTATGCATTTCTTTTCTTGATCATCTCGAGTGCTTCAAATGCCTCCCGTCTTACTGCAACGTTATCATCGTTGAGGAGGCCTGTCAGGTGGTCAACTGCTTTCTGATCGCCGATCTCTCCGAGCAGGAGCGCCGCCCGCTTCCTCACATCGCTCTGATCATCTTTTAATACCATGATCAGGGGTGTCGTTGCAGGCTGCCCGAGCAACCAGAGGGCTTCCATTGCGCTTGTTTTCATCATGAGATTTCCCTCTCGGAAAACCTGCATGAGCGGTGCAATGGCTGGTACTCCCAGTGCTGCAAGCGCTTTAACGACTTCGATACGGACTGATCTTTCAGGGTCATCGAGTGCCTTCATAATTGGCGGGATTGCCCGGGTATTTCCGATCTGCCCAAGTACTTCTACTGAACCCTTGCGGATACCCGGATTCTGATCACTGAGCGATTTGATTAAAGCATCAACAGAGGGCTCGCCAATGGTGACAAGAGCAAGCGTTGCCCTGCGACAGATATCCTCATTTGGATCAATCAGTGAACGGATAAGCGGTTCTATTGTGGGCTCTCCAAGTGAACAGAGTGTTGCCATAGCGGCCATACGAACCTGCTCTTTTACATCATTGAGCGTTTCAATGAGTGGACCGATTGTCCGTGGATCCCCGATACGGCCAAGTGCAACTGCACTCTCGTACCGGACCATTGCATCAGTGTCTTTAAGTGATTCGATGAGCTGGGGAACAGCCCGTATCTCACCCATTGTCCCAAGCGCCTGAACAGAACCACGTCTGACGAACGGGTGACTGTGTTTCATCCCCTGAAGTAATGCACCCACAGATGGTTCACCGATTAACTGAAGTGCACGGATGATCTCCTGTCGCACATCCTCCCCAGGTTCGTGGAGTGCCTCAATCAACGATCCGACAGCAGGAGCGCCAATTTTTCCAAGAGTATCTGCGGATCCACGCCTGATGATCCAGTACTCATCTTTTAAACCACGGATAAGCGGTTCGATGAATGGCTCCCCAAGGTTGCCGACTGATCGTACTGCACTCCACCGGATATCAAGATCACTATCATTAAGGGCTGTAAGGAAGTTTTCATATCGTACTTTTTGCGTACGGACCTGGGTTTCCTCCCTCTCTTTCTCTCTCTCCCCCCCATCTTCGCTTTTTCCTGATTTGAACATGTTAAGGAATTTCTTTGTAATACCCATGTGAGTTCTCCGAACGAGTATTAGTATAAAACCCTCAAATAGGTATCGGGTACCTCCGACAGGTTTTTCTCACTTTTGGGATAATTAAACCCGTTTTTTAATCAATCCATGTGTTATTATGGAAATTTCAGAGGATTTGATATTTTAAAACCCAATCTGAAAAAAGAGTGCGTTTTTTTAAAAAAACCGTTACTGGTAAAAAGGGTAAAATTTTTTTTCATGACGTGAAACCAACAGTGAATTGTGTGGTGCTGGAAGATGTTTTGGGGATATCATACACATACATGGTATAACTACCGGTAGGCATGCTGTTATCAAGGGTATACATAAAATTCCACGTTTTATCAGCAAAAACAGAAAGCGAACCCAATTCAACACCTCCGGAGAATCGTTCAGGGCCGTATAAAACCAGTAATACATTTTGAGCACCGGTAGTGCATCGGCCCGAAAATGTGATGGTCTCTCCTCTGGCAGCCGCGTAAGAATTTGCTGCAATGGATACTTCCCCCCCCCCAACAACGGAAAATTTAACGCTGCCGGATGTAGTTTTCTGGGCGTCCTCCACAACCAGGGTATATGACCCCGACTGGATAGAAAACCCACGATTCCAGGTATAACTCCACGAACCGACGGAATTTACTTTTAATCGGTCCAGAAGAACCCCGTTAGAATAATATCCTGGCCCGTATAGTGTCAAAATAACACTATCAGAACCAACACTGGTTCCTGAAAACAGAATCGAATCTCCAATAATCATGGTGTTTTTACTCGCCTGGACAGTAACTTTTGATGGCGACGTTGTAGTCAGTGGAGTTTTTTCTGCAGACCCCTGGTTATCGGGTTGAGGAAGTAAAGCAGCATAATAATTCGACTCTCCTGGCGAAACTGAAATACCCATTGACCTGCTTCGATAGCCAGGATAACGGAATTCAAGTGTGTGATTTCCTTGTTCCACATCGGAAACAGTACATGGTGTACTTCCTTGGAATTGATTGTCAATATATATCTCTGCGCCGGAAGGCGATGACGTAATGTGCAGGGTGCCTTTTTCGGACTCCTGACCGGATATACATCCGGAGATTAGTATATAACAAACTAAGATTGAAAAAACAATCTTCCGGTCTATTTTCTGGTTCATATCTCCCACGATAACCGTTACTGTGCAGCATTATATAGGTTTGCAAAAATGAGTCTGAAAAAAAGCCTTTGCAGCGGCTCAACAGTACCTTGCAAGGCGGAGAATTTCCGTGGCGAGTGAGATACTCTTTTCTTCATCAGTCATGAGCGTGTCAAACCGGACCGAATTGCTCACGTTCACTGGATCCCGGATATCCTGCACGAAGATATCTGTGATTCCATCATAGCAGTTTAAGGTTCCGAGTGAACTTGGTTCGAAACCTGCAGCCTGCATAAGAGCACCAGCAGGCCCGCTCACCGGAGCATTGCCTATGAACGGGCTTACAGCAATTACCATTTTGTCCATAAGGGCAGATTTTATTCCTTCACATGCCAGAATTGGTGAAATACTGGTGATTGGATTGGATGGTCCAATCACCACTATATCGCTTGCTTCAATCACTGCAAGAACTTCCTCTGTTGCTACAGGCGGTTCGATGCAGCTCCTCACCACCTGTTCTATTTCGATTTGTCCTTTTGCGCGTATCCAGTATTCCTGGAAATGGATCAGGCCAAGTGCTGTTTTTACCTGTGTTGTAACTTCGGTATCGGTCATCGGCAGGACCGTTTCGCGAATTCCGAACCGGTCGCAGAGGATTTTTGTTATATTCGTAAGGCGCATTCCTTTTCGCAACATTTCCCCGCGGGCGATATGAACTGCACGGTCCTTATCCCCGATTGAAATAAACTCGTCAACACCGAGCTGAACGATCTCTTCGTGGGTAATAAAAGAATCATTCCTGATGCCCCACCATGTATCGGTATCGAGGATTCCGGCAAACAAGTACATTACCGTATCAAGATCCGGTGAGATGTGATTTCCTGATATCCAGATATCTTCAGCAGTGTTAACAATGACGGAGATCTTATGCCGGTCCACCACTTTCTGCATGCCCCGCAGGAGTTTTGGGTCCCGGTCCCGCCAGAAAGGAACGTGATCATTAATCAATACTTTTATGCATTGTATATGAAGATTCTTTAGTGCACTCGTGAAGATAATAAAAGACCCGGTCCATGGCTATGTGGAGGTTGAGGATTTTGCCCTTGCCCTTCTTGATTCTCCTGCACTTCAGCGTCTCCGTTACATTAAACAACTCGGATTTTCGTATCTCGTATATCCAGGCGCCAACCATACGCGGTTTGAACATTCGCTGGGAACCATGTTTCTTGCAGATGTAGCCTCACGGCGGTTCGGGCTTTCGGATCATGAGCATACTCTGATAACCGCTGCAGCGCTGCTTCATGACATCGGGCATGGACCTTTCTCGCATGCCAGCGAACCGTTCATTGAGAAATTCCTGCAGCGTACCCATGATGATATTGAAATAATTGTTGAGGAACAGGTAGGGTACCTGCTCCGTGAATGGGGAATTGATCCCTCTGAACTCTGCGATGTTGTAACAGGAAATCATTCATTGTCCGGTATAATTCACGGAGATCTGGATGTCGACCGGATGGATTACCTTCTCCGGGATGCCTATTATACTGGTGCCCCGTATGGTTCTGTCGATGCACAGCGCCTCATCCGGTACCTGATCCGGACCAGCGAGGGCACGGTTCTTGACGAGAATGGAGTGAATGCGGCAGAATCGCTGCTTATTGCCCGCACGCTTATGCGGCCGACTGTATATTTTCATCACGTGAGCAGGATTGGAGAGAGTATGTTCCAGCTGGCAGTACTGGAACATCTTGATGGTGTAAAAAAAGATGTTATTCAACGCCTCCTCCGGATGGATGATGCGAGCTGTATGCACGAATTGCGTACATCAGAAAATCCCATCTCCCGGGACCTTGCCCACCGGCTCTATGAGCGAAGGCTCTATAAACGGGCAATCTATGTGGGAAGCGATCAGGTGAATACAACATATTTTGAACAGGGTGTCCCGATAGAAAAATGCCGGGAATTCGCAACCATGATCGCTTCAAAAGCCGGTCTCCTTCCCCATGAGGTACTGGTAGATATACCCTCAATTCCAGGGGAGATGTCGCTCGGAGTGAGAGTGAAGAACCGTCACACGGTGGTTGGTTTAAAAGAGATCTCCCCACGAATCCGGACCCTCAATGTTACACGACGTGAACAATGGCGTCTTGGAGTATATACCCTCCCGGAATACCGTGAAGCCGTAGCTGAATCAGGATGTGAGGTTTTACATATAAGAAAGCCAACCCGTCAGGAAACGCTGTTTTAACGGATTTTGGCAAATTTTTGCTGTCCGGGTCTGGATCATTGATGGTCTTCTTAGGAGAATAATGCGGGATTTCGGATAAAAGCGGATCCTCACTATGATATCCCTTGTTCAAAAATGCATGAAGAACATACCCGGATTGATACAAAAGGCAAATTAAAATAATATATTCTCACCCCCAACACTTCACCCATATGAAAAGAAGTGTGGTCGCCATTCTTTTGCTGATCTTTGCCGGGGCAGTCATAGCCGGATGTATCGATGGAATCACTCCTGATACTAATTCGCCGGGTGGCCCTCAGGAAACTTCAGCGATTACAGATACCCCAAAGATTCCCGTCCCACAACCCTCGTTCTCCATGGGCAGCCATTACCTGAAAAAGTCTGTACTCTTTCCAGAGTGAGAAGGATGTTTTTGTTGAAGAGGTCCGGGTGGATAACGCTTCATGGGGTATAGGCTTTGATGTACTCCCCCTTACAGATGATGTAATCTATAGCTGGTTTGAAATGAAAATAACCAATGTGTACACCAATAAGACAGAAATGTATGGGTATGGCCTGTACTAACGGTTTTGAACTCAAGCGTCTGATACCAATGTATAACACCGGGCTGTATAAATTCGAGATGAGAGGAAATCGTGTCAAGGTGGATGTCACCGTGGCAAAGAGGAACCCATAATTTTTGATGTGATCGTGATGTTGGAAGACTGGATTGTAGTGACATGTGGTGTGGTAGCAATTGTGGTTGTCATAACCATGACATTGTTTAACCTTCGTAATGCAGAACGCAGGGTGCATGAAAACACCTACAAGCTCAAGGTCTATACAGATCTGTTGAATTCGATTACCGAACTGAACCTCGCCACAGGCGACCCCTACAAGATGGATATCGCAAAAAAGAACCTCGCCATGACGCTCAATCGCTTAAATCTCGTGGGGAGTTCCGGGGTGCTCAAGAGCACAAGTGACCTTTTGGACTTTTTAAATGAACACAGGGACAACGATTATGACACACTCCGGCTTCACAATATTCTCAATACCCTCGTGATCGAAGCGCGCCGGGATCTTAACCCGAAAAATGCACGCCGCGTAGAGGAAGCGCACGTGCGTTACCGTTTCTTTGCACCACCTAAATCGAAATGAATCAGCCGTTTTCTTTAAGAACCGGGCATAAACTCTTTTTATCCTGAATCAGACATTGGTATCAAAGGAGAGCGCGAAGATACGATGGAAAAAGAATTTGTTATTGGAGTAACCGGTGCAAGCGGGGTCTGCTATGCCCGACGTCTGCTGGAGGTGCTTTGCAGGGATGCGAAGGTTCACATCATCGTTTCGGATGTTGCACAGCAGATTGCTACGCATGAAGGTGTTTCATTTGAAGGGTTCAAGGCAACCTACCATTCTAACAACCAGATTTCCGCACCCATCGCAAGTGGATCCCACAGGTTTGACGGGATGGTAGTAATCCCCTGCAGTGCAAAGACCCTTGCTGCAATTGCTACGGGATATGCAGATAACCTGATCACACGGAGCGCAGATGTCTGTCTGAAGGAACACCGCACGTGTATTCTTGTCACCCGGGAGACCCCGCTCTCAAAGATCCATTTAAGGAACATGCTTGCTGCAGAGGATGCCGGTGCAACGATTATGCCGGCCAGCCCCGGGTTTTATAATAATCCGGAAACGATCGATGATCTGGTTGACATGGTCGTTGCCCGCGTGCTCGATCATCTTGGGGTGGAACATAATCTTGCAAAGCGATGGAGCGGTTACCATGCGTGAATTTATTGAAAAAATGCGCGAACAAGGGCTCGTTACCGATGTGGAAGAGCCTGTTTCAGCTGACATGCAGGCGCCAAAGATGGCGGGAAGCACTGACAAACTCCTTTTTTTCCATAAAATCGAAGGCACCCGGGCAGTAATGAACCTCACCGCCAGCCGACGCGCTCTCTCCATCGCTCTCGGAATCGATGAACAGAAAATAGTGAAAACACTTGCCGATGCGAAATTTGATGGCAGAGTAAAAACGTCCGGGACGATGACGATGAAAAAACCTGACCTCTCCTCACTTCCTGTCATGCATCATTTTCCCCGGGATGCCGGGAAGTATCTTACCTCGGCAATTGTCTTCTCCCGGTTTGAAGGAGTGGAGAATGCATCAATCCACCGGATGCTGGTCCTGGACGATCACCGGGTGGCGGCCCGGCTTGTTGAGGGGAGGCACACCCATGTCATGCTGGGAAAAGCATTGGCAAAGGGTGAGAAACTCCCCATTGCGGTCACGATTGGTACACATCCCGCCGTGACTTTTGCCAGCTGTACCCGTGTTCCCACCGGTATGGAACTCGGATTTGCAGCGGAACTCCTTGGCGGTGAAATTGCGGTCCGCCAGTGCAGTAACGGGGTCCGTGTCCCGGATGCCGAGATAGTCCTTGAAGGGTATATCGGGAGTGATCTCACTGCTGAAGGGCCATTTGTGGATATAACCGGCACCTATGATCCCGTCCGGCAGCAACCCGTGATTGAGTTCACCGGTATGTATCTCAAACCGGATTTCATTTACCATGGTATTCTGCCAGGTGGGGATGAACATAAAGTATTGATGGGTGCCCCCTATGAGCCAAAGATATACCGAGCTGTGGCCGGTGTCACTGAAGTGAAAAACGTGGTTCTCACCAAAGGCGGCTGTGGCTACCTTCACGCAGTAATCCAGATCAAAAAGAGCACGCAGGGAGATGCAAAAAATGCTATAATGGCAACGTTTGCCGCTCATACGTCCCTTAAACATGTTGTAATTGTTGACGAGGATATCGATCCCTGTGATCCTGTTGATGTGGAGTACGCGATAGCGACACGGGTGAACGGAGATCGGGATATCATGGTAATTACCGGAGTACGTGGGTCGTCCCTTGATCCCTGCCAGCTTGATGACGGGACCAACGTGAAAGTGGGAGTCGATGCAACGATGGTTCTCGGGCGCGAAGACGACTTTTCGCGGGCTACCTGGTGAACCGGATGTACCTTGAACCCGAAGAAGAAAAGATTCTCGCCGGCGAGGATGGTGAGACCCGGCAGAAGATGCTGGAACTTCTCGTACTCTCGGCACGGTCTTTGGTGCAGAACGCCTTGTCCGTATCAGGAGTGCACAGGTCAGCGGGGCATCGTACAAAACAATCGGTGAATACGGGCTTGCATGGCTGTCGAGTCTTGACGCACGTGCAGTGGTTCCGGCGGTGCTGAATCCTATTGGTATGCCACGCGAACGCTGGAAAGAGATGGGTGTCGAACCAGCGTTTGCCGAACGGCAGCAGGCGGTAATCGAAGCCTATGAGCGGCTCGGTGTGAACCTTGAATGCACCTGCACTCCCTATTACCTGCATGAAACTTCATTTGGCGATCATCTTGCCTGGTCGGAATCATCAGCTGTCAGCTTATGCAAACTCTGTGATCGGAGCACGGACAAATCGGGAGGGAGGCCCGGGGGCGCTCGCTGCTGCCCTGATTGGAAAAACTCCCTGTTATGGGCTGCATCTTGAAAAAAACCGAAAACCCCACGTAGTCATTGAAGTAAAATCCACTGATAAGGACTGGAGTATTGCCCGTTACGGTGCACTTGGTTTTCATGCCGGGAAACTGGCAGGCAATAAAATACCGTACTTCCGGGGCATCCGTCCTGAAAACGACCAGCTGAAAGCACTTGGCGCTGCAATGGCTGCTACAGGGGCGGTGGCGATCTATCATGTCGAGGATATTACCCCTGAGGCAAAGAAGAACCGGTATGATCTTTCAGGTCTTGATAGTATTACGGTAGAATCCGCTGAAATCGACCGCCTTTTTTCAGAGATTCAGGTTGATGCGGTTGCTGTTGGTTGTCCGCATTGCTCACCCGGTGAACTTGCAGATATCGCACGGCTCCTGAAAGGAAAAACGGTCACAAAACCCTTTTACATTTTTTCAGCGCAGGGGGTTATCAATAAAAATTTAAAGACTGTTGGTATCATTGAAATGAGTGGTGCCCGGGTCTTTGCAGACACCTGTATGGTAGTCTCTCCGGTCATGGAACGATACGCGGCAATCATGGTGAACAGCGGCAAAGCGCTCGCCTATGTGCCGGATATGTGCGGCGCGGTTGCCCGGATCGGCTCAATTGAGGAGTGCGTGGCTGTGGCAACATCGTAATCCTGTGTTCACGCACCAGATTTATTTAACACCTTATCGATGGCAAGGCATGGTCTGTTTTAAAAAGGATTCATTATTTAAGGGAAAGCAAAATTTTTTTTATTTCTGCGACAGCGGCCTGATCCGGATTCTTTCCCGGGCTGACCCCTTCTCCGAATGAAAGGATTTTTCTGACATCATTTCCGGTCATGCGGACGAAGGGTAAATTACTCCAGATCTTCTGATCGATGGTGTTCCATGTACATTGTAACAGATGACCTAAAAGATCGATATCGTCGAGAGAAAACGAGCTCCAGTCAGTCCCAATCCCGTGTCTGATTTTTTTTATTGCCTCCTCCACACTCTTTTCACGGTGTACATGATACAACCGCCTTCCCACCTCTTTCTGTGACACATCTGGCATAGAGTTCTCCTCCACATCCTCATCCGTGGATGATGAAACAATCCCATTCACTGTCTATATACTTTGTGGGGACTGACATTTTATTTCAGGTAGTCCCAATCCTTGTCAAAAAAATCATCCTGAAATATCCAGGGCTGCTGGAAAACAATATTAACCGGGAACGGTATAATTCCCTCACATTATAGTTCTATGTCCGGCACTACTGATGATAATCTGGGGAGAAGACTGTTTCAGGTACAGAAAGAAAAAGCAGTCGAAGATGCATTAGAAAAAATACGGCGCACGACAGGCCCAGAATGGGGTTTGGTTACTGCTTCAGATCGCGAAATACTTAAAAATATTTTGGGGGAAGTCTGGATAGCAATTGAGCGGCCGCGATGGAGCACTTATAGTTTCTCAAAATTGACAATAACCGATATCAATTCCATTATTGCTCTTGGAAAAGAGGTAATAGCCAAAAAAAGTTTGAGTGAAGGATTATTATCTTCGCTGGATACTATTTTACAAAAGGAATTATAATCTTTTTGCAATAAATATTATTTTATTTTTATTTGTTAATTTATAATGATTCTTCACGATAAATTTATATAAGGTAACCTAGTTAGCATACTATCATCAGGAGGTTTTGTATACTATGGTTGGATGGGAAGTCCCTATTGGTGCAGCAATTGCCTTTGCAGCAGGTGCGATTGCAACGGGATGGGCACAATCACGGATTGGTGCAGCTGGAGCAGGAGCGATTGCGGAAAAACCGGAAACCGCAGGGTCAATCATCATTATTGAAGCTATTCCGGAGACACTGGTCATCCTGGGATTTGTGATTGCATCAATGATCATCCTGATGGTAAAATAATATCACGAAATAAAACAGCGCAGTGATTACATCGCATTCCCACGAGCAATAAACTTTTCTCAGGGCTTCCGAACCGGGAATAAACGGGAGCATTCAAAGTAACATCCGGTCATAGACATGCCTTTTAAGGAAAGCGGGTGAAGCGATGGCATATGAAAACCTGTTGAAATCAGTGGAAGAGAGCGCACAGGAAAAAGAGCGTGAGCTCAGAGAAAAAGTTCGAATTTCTGTGCAGGCAATTTCTGAAGAAACCAGGAATCAGACAGCAGCGATTCAGCAATCTCTTCTTGAAGAGGCAAAAAAGGCTGCCGCAATTGAGAGAAACAAACGCATTTATCTTACCAAAGGTGAGAACAAGGAAAAACTGATCAATACAAAGGAAAAGATTTTTTTAACTGCATTTGCTGAAGCAGAAGAGCGTCTTTTGAAGATACGAATGGATCCGGGATATCCGGCGATCCTGAAAAACCTGGCCAGGGAAGCAGTCGAAGCACTGGGAGAAGCGAAGGTTCTTGTCCATATCGACAAACAGGATGAACACCTTATACAAGGGATCCTGTCTGACCTGAATTATTCAGGAAAGGTCATCGCTGACCTCCATAGTGCGGGGGGCCTTGTTGTCAGTACACCAGATGAATCTGTAAAAATCTCGAATACCATTGAATCACGGCTGGACCGGGCAAAGGAACAAAAAAAGCTTTCAATCTATGCAGTCCTGAATGGTGATTGACATGGACTACGGGTATGTGAATGCACGAATCCGGGGAATGAAAAGCCGCCTGCTGGACCAGCACACACTCGAAGACATGATTTTTCAACCTGATCTTGATTCTCTTATCTCCATTCTTGAAAAGACACCGTATAAAGAGGATATCATCGAGGCTAAAGTCCTATGCCAGGGTGTACTCTGCATCGAATATGCCCTGAGGAAAAATTTTACCAGAACATTCCGTAAAATTCTTGATTTCGTAAAAAAAAGTGATGCCGAACGATATATCAGGATATTCCTGCACCGCTGGGATATCCAGAACATAAAAACAATACTCCGTGGAAAAAATATCCATGTAACAAATGAAGAGATACTCGACTGCCTCGTGCCAACTGGCGAGCTCGATGAGGTGACACTGACCGAACTTGTCAGGCAGCCGGATATCAGGGCAGTTATCGATTTGCTTGCAACCTGGGGAATTGTATATGCCAGACCCCTGACTGAAAAATTCCCCGAATATTTTGAAACAGGTGACCTTGCCCTTCTTGAATGTGCACTTGACAAGTATTATTTTTCAGAAGCCCTGGAAACGGTAAAAACTGCTTCATACAACAATAAGCTGATCCGTGATATCCTTACAACAGAAATCGATGTTGTAAATATCAAGACCATTTTACGCATGGTACGTGACCACGTCGATAGTACAGAAGCTCAGGAATTCCTCGTTCCCGGAGGCAAGGAACTTCCTCCGGAAATCTTGCATCAGTTCATTACCCTGCATTCTGTTGATGAGGTGATCAAAAAACTGGAACAAACACCTTACAGGTTCCTTGCTGATGTTCCCGAAATTGCTATAAAAACCCAGAAAATTTCTGTTCTGGAAAAACAACTTGAAAAATACCTTATCAGAAAAGGAGTAAACGCATTTTTAGGTGATCCCCTGAGTGTTGCCTCAGTTATTGGCTATTTTTGGGCAAAATATAACGAAATCACCAATATCCGGATAATTTCACGCTGTAAAACCGTGGATCTTCCGGGTGAACAGCTCAAAGAGGAACTGGTTTATGTATAAATTTGTCATCGTAACAGACAGCGATCGTGCTTCAGGTTTCCGTCTGGCAGGTGTTGAAGTACTGGAAGCAGACAGTCCTGAGGAAGCAAAAAAAGTAATTTCCCCCCTTCTCTACAAAGACGATATCGGGATCGTCGCGGTGAATGAGGATTTTATGCTTACGCTTGATGAAAAACTGATGAATAGAATCGAAAAACTGGCCCGCCCCCTCATCATACCCATTCCCTCAAAATCCAAGGAACTTGACAGGAGATCCTATATTGAACGACTTTTACGTAAAGCAATCGGCTATAACATCGTTTTGAGGAGGTGATGGTATGATTTCAGGAAAAATCTCGAGAATTTCCGGCCCTGTTATCATCGCCCGCGACATGAACGGGTCAAAAATGTATGATGTAGTAAAAGTCGGGGATGAGGCATTGAGAGGAGAGATTATACGCCTGGAAGGAAACGATGCGGTTATCCAGGTCTACGAAGATACGACCGGTCTCACCCTCGGGGAAAAAGTGGAGAATACCGAGAAACCCCTGTCAGTTGAACTTGGCCCCGGTCTTCTCGCCTCCATTTATGACGGGGTCCAGCGCCCCCTTCCGGTGCTCCTTGAAAAAAGCGGGAATTTTATTGAACGGGGCATTTCAGCGCCGGGACTTGATCGCCAGAAAAAATGGGAGTTTTCTGCATCAGTGAAAAAAGGCGAAACTGTAGCAGAAGGTGACGTAATCGGGATTGTCCGTGAATTCCATTTCGAGCACAGGATCCTTGTTCCCCACAAAACCTCCGGCAGGGTAACCGATATTAAAAATGGTTCGTTTACCGTCGAAGATATCGTTTGCGTTCTTGATGATACAATCCAGCTTTCCATGATGCAGGTCTGGCCGGTAAGGATTCCCCGACCAATACAAAAAAAGCTTGATCCTATACTGCCGCTGATTACCGGTCAGAGAGTATTTGATTGTATTTTCCCTGTTACAAAAGGCGGAACTGCAATGATTCCCGGAGGTTTTGGGACCGGAAAGACAGTTTCAGAACAGACACTTGCCAAGTGGTCCGACACGCAAATCGTAGTATATATCGGATGTGGTGAACGCGGGAACGAGATGACGGATGTGCTCGCTGAGTTCCCCGAACTTATCGATCCACGGACAAATCTCCCGCTTATCGAACGGACGATCCTTATCGCAAACACCTCTAATATGCCGGTTGCTGCCCGGGAGGCATCGATTTATACCGGAATTACCATTGCAGAATATTTCCGGGACATGGGGTACGATGTTGCCCTGATGGCAGATTCAACCTCCCGGTGGGGTGAAGCGCTGCGTGAAGTATCCGGACGACTGGAAGAGATGCCCGGTGAGGAGGGGTATCCCGCGTATCTCGCTACGCGGCTTTCCGCTTTTTATGAACGCGCCGGCAGGGTTGTGTGTGTCGGTGCAGGAGAGCGAACGGGATCTGTTACTGTTGTAGGCGCAGTGTCGCCCCCGGGCGGAGATTTCTCAGAGCCCATCACCCAGAACACGCTGCGGGTTGTCGGGACATTCTGGGCCCTTGATACCAATCTCGCATACCGCAGGCATTTTCCCTCGGTCAACTGGATTAAAAGTTACTCCCTGTATCTTGACAGTATCGGGGACTGGTATGTGGAGCATGTAGCAAAAGACTGGAGGGAGCTCCGGGAAAAGACAATGTACCTGTTACAAAAAGAAGTCGAACTCCAGGAAATTGTCCAGCTCGTTGGCCCGGATGCGCTGCCTGAAAGCGAAAAGGCGATTCTCGATGTGACCAGGATGGTTCGGGAGGACTTTCTCCAGCAGAGTGCCTATAGTGATACTGACTCATTCTGCCCCATGGAAAAGCAGTACCTGATGCTCAAAGTGATTATGAATTACTATACACAGGTTAATCTGGCAATGGACCGGGGGATCACATTAAAACAAATCCAGATGCTTCCTCTCAAGGCAAGTATCGGGCGGATGAAAGATATCCCTGATCTGGAAAGCATCAGGAAAATGATTGATGGTACCAGCCGGGAGCTCGCATCGCTTGAGGTGGAAAAATGAAACAGGCATCGCTTCTCACGAAAGATTACCAGACAATCACCTATGTCTCCGGGCCCCTGATCTTTGTCAGTAACGTTCATGGGGCCTCGTTCGGGGAGATCGTCAGGATTTTTCTTAAGGATGGTGAGGAAAGGACCGGGCAGGTACTTGATATTTCCGAGGAGATGGCCGTTATTCAGGTGTTTGAAGGCACAAGAGGTATCGATACTCAGGCGACAAAAGTAAGGTTCACCGGCGAACCCGCCCGGATCAATGTGTCCCTTGATATGCTGGGCCGTGTATTCAATGGTGTCGGGAAGGCTCGTGACGGGGGCCCGGATATTATACCGGAATCTGTTCTTGATATCGCCGGAACTCCTATTAATCCCTCCGCCCGGGACAAGCCTGCAGATTTTATCCAGACCGGCATGTCCACGATAGACGGTCTGAATACCCTTGTTCGTGGCCAGAAGCTGCCCATCTTCTCAGGATCCGGTCTGCCCGCGAGCAAACTTGCTGCACAGATTGCCCGGCAGGCTAAAGTCCTTGGGGAGGGGGAGCAGTTTGCCGTCGTATTTGTAGCAATGGGAATCACCCATAAGGAAGCTTCATTCTTTATCCGGGATTTTGAAAGCACCGGAGCGCTGGAGCGCGTGGTCTTTTTCATGAACCTGGCAGATGATCCAACGGTTGAACGTCTGGCAGCACCTCGTTGTGGGCTTACGGTTGCCGAATTTCTGGCATTCACCCATAACCTTCACGTACTGGTGATCCTGACTGACATGATCAATTACTGTGAAGCTCTCCGTGAGATCTCAACAGCCCGTGAAGAGGTACCTGGCAGACGGGGGTATCCCGGCTATATGTATACTGACCTTTCCTCAATTTATGAGCGGGCCGGCAGGCTGAAAGGAAAAACCGGCTCCATTACCCAGATCCCCATCCTGACGATGCCTGATGATGATATTACCCATCCGGTCCCTGATCTGACAGGGTATATCACCGAGGGACAGATTGTACTCTCCCGCGACCTGTACCGGAGGGGTGCCGACCCTCCGGTGGATGCACTTCCCTGTCTTTCGAGGCTCATGAATCTTGGCATTGGTCCAGGAAAAACCCGGGAAGATCACCGGGGTGTAGCAGACCAGCTCTACGCTTCATATGCCTATGGGAGAGATCTTCGCAGGCTCGTTGCTATCGTCGGGGAGGAAGCGCTTACCGAGATGGACAAAAAATATCTGAAGTTTGCAGATGAGATTGAAAAGCGTTTTATCTCCCAGGGTAATGAAGAACGCTCCATTGAAAAAACCCTGTCGATTGCCTGGGATCTCTTTGCCATCCTCCCGGAAGACGAGCTCAAGCGGATTAAACACGAGTATATCAAAAAATATCATCCTGCTCATAATGACAAGGAAGGATAGGCTATGGAGCAGGTAAAACCGACCAGAATGGAGCTGATGAAAAAAAAGGCCCAGATAAAACTTGCAGAGCAGGGTCGGGATCTCCTGCGGGAAAAAATGGATGCACTCATTCAGGAATTTTTTAAAATCCTGACTACGGTCTCCAACTCCCGCGAAGAGCTTGAGCAGGTTTCGCGTTCCGCTGATTTTGCTCTTCTTATTGCCCAGGCAGTAGATGATCCGCTTACCTTGAAATCCGCTTCTTTTGCCACCCGGAAAGCAATTACCGTGAGTATCAGCGGAAAAAATATCATGGGTGTACCAGTTCCTGTTATTGAGAAAAAACGTGTTTCAAAAAGCATACTTGAGAGAGGGTATGGTATCATATCAACAAGCGGAAGAATCGATGAAACTGCTGAGCGGTTTGAAGCTGAACTTGATCTTCTCATTGAACTTGCTGAAACTGAAACAGCCATGAGAAGACTTGGTGCTGAAATCCAGATGAACAGGCGCCGGGTGAACGCTCTTGAACAGATCCTTATACCCGAATTGAAAAATCAGGCAAAGTACATCAAGAATGCGATTGAAGAACGTGAGAGAGAGGATCTGTTCCGGTTGAAGAAGGTAAAAACCATAATAGAGAGAAAGAAGAAAACTGCAAAGAAAAAAAAACTGCAACCATCGTAAAAACGATGCAGTCATCCGGGGGGATGGGGTTGTATAACCCCTTTAATCTCTTTTTTGAACGGTTTGTAGGTAATGCCTCCACCTTTATAGAATTTTGAGAAGAACTCCACAAGATGCAGTCTCACCGAATGGATAGATGGAGAAAACATTGCAAGAACGATATTGAGGGCGTGCAGGAGGACAGCAACGAGAATTCCAACAGCAAGGACTTCCATTTCTCCGCCAAGCTTATTTGCCACAAAAGCCAGGATGACGGATGCAAGACCAATTGCCATAAGCCTGGCATAGGACAGAATGTTGCCTACGGAACTCATGATTTCCAACGGACCCATAGCACCGGCACCATAGATGATCAATACAAGTGCAACGATACCCATGGCAATTGTCGGGTAAAACGTCCATGCCGGAGTTATCTCAAGACCCAGGGCAATGATGGCGATCAGTCCTGAAAGTGCGAGCAGCATCCCCACTTTTTCTGATATATGTTTTTTATTTTTTCTGGTTATTTCGTTATAAATGCCGATTATCAGTCCTAAAAAGATGTGGATGACTCCCAGGGCGATTGCAAAGATGAGCATGGGTATGATTGCCTCCAGCCGGTTCCAGGTCACCCCAAGAAAATGAACCGGGTGAATCCAGCCCATAATCTCCCCGAAATCCCCGAAAAACTCGCCGAAAAGAAATCCAAAAATAATTGTCGGTACAGATGAGATAATCAGTATATCAGCAAGGTTTCTTACAAAATCTATTGCCTTTAATTTATTTTTCAGGATCAGTGCGAAAGCAAGAATAACCAGCCCGTACCCGATATCCCCCACCATCAGCCCAAAAAAAATCGGGAAAAATACTGCAAGGACCGGAGATGGATCGATCTCCAGATACTTGGGTGGTCTGACCAGCTGCATGATGAACTCAAATGGCCGGATCCACCGGGGATTATCATAAAATGTAGGGGCCTTTTCCATATCTTCAGCGCTTGTATTGAGTTCTTCGATTACGACTCTGTCATCATATGCACTGGTTATTGTTTCTTTCAATCGTTTCAGAAATTTTTTCGGGATCCATCCCATTACAACAAACGTGAATTTGGAATGTCCGAATTTATTGAACTCTTCAAGCTCTTCGCTGATATCTTCAAAAGTTTTTTTGAGTACCACCAGTTCCTGGTACCACCTGGTTGAAAGTCCGGCTAGTTTTTCATCGATAAATTGTATCTCCTCTGCTTTCTGGATTTTATCCGTTTCAATCTGAGCAAACATTTCGTAAAACGGCTTCCCAATGTATTTCTGCGGAAGACGGACTTCGTTGACGTTAACCGAAAAAATAAATGAGTGAACCTGCTGGGAATAACGCTTATGGAAGATCATGAGAGTGGCAAGCGTTTCTTCATCCACTGAAGTTGAGGATATTTCAAACCGGTTGCCGGTGATCTTTTCCATCTCCTCCCTGACGAGGCCCAGTATATTCTCAAACTGTTTTTGAATAAGAAGAATTGTTACTTCATAGTTCTCGAGAATGGGAAGCTCACGTTCCATGGGCTGGATAATATTGAGGATTTTTGCATACCTCTCCAGGGTCGTAATGGATAATTTCAGGTCGCTTTTTTTATTAGCAAGATCTTTTGTTGAGCCTCTCGAGTTCCCGGATTACCTTTTTTGCCCGCTGAATTATATCATCCCTGGTTTTATCCTGTAATTCGCGGTCAATGGCTTCCTGAACTGCTGCGTCTGAATTTATTTTTGGAAGAGCCGCAAGGATACTGGAAACTGTGCTTAAAATATCAGCTACTTCTGCGGCTTTTTCTTTCTCTGCTTTGGAAAGATGAATCTCCTCCTGAGAGATGCACTGGCCGATATCTTCAAGGTGAATGGTTCCTTCATGGTAGAGAAGGTCAACTACGTGATTAAATTCCTTTTTCGGCCCTACCACCTGGATTCTTTTCATTTTCTGGAGCATAGTATACGTCGCTGAATCATTCCATGATCACATAACCAACGATTTTTTCTACGGCAGACCTGAGATTCCTCTCACCTTTTACCTTTGCCTTCTCTGTTTCGGAAGCTGCTGCTTTTATCATCCGCTCAATTTCGGTGTCTGTCTTCTGTTTTTCCCTGAGGGATAATTCTTCAGCTGCTTTTTTTCCTGTTCGCTCAGCATCCTGCAGGGCGTTTTCTCTCCCGGCACGTGCCGCTGCTATCTGTGCATCTGTTTCGTGTTTCACTATTTCGATAGTTTTGGAAAATTCCTGTTCTTTATCCCGTATCTGCTGCAGCAGAGTTTTTTCCTGTTCCATACATCCTCCTTTATAGTCCATGCTTCCGTTTCATAAGAGAAGTAACCCCATATTGTTCTTTACATGGCGGATGCTTATCGCCCCGATCCAGTGACTGATCGGTATTAAGGAAGCCTTTGGCTTTTTGGGCCGCCTGCTCGAGCCGCTCCCGGCATCTCCCAACAGCAGCATTTCGCAAAGTATTGATAGTCTCTGAAAGATCATTTACCATAATCGACCAAATGTTTTTTATAATCAATTGGACTATACCGTAGAAGTTAAATAAATAGTTTGCTGTTGTCTTTTAGCAAAATTTACTTTTATTACAGCAGGAACGGATCGGTAGCAACGAGGTATTTTTACCTCCAGAGATGCCATTGACTCCACTAAAAAGAATGGTGATGGCATAGAAAAGAGGTCGTGCTAAAGCCTCTACAGATTCTTGTTCATTGGTCTTATTGATGAATCAGCCGTTCTCCGTAACAGGGATATAAAATAGCAGGGCATTTCTATGTGCCGGATATGTGCGTGTGGCACGATTCATAATGATTGAAAATTACCTGGTAGTTGTTCACAGCAAAATAGTCACCCCTTATTAAAAGAAATCAGGAAAAACCCAGAAATGCGGGCATAAAAAGGATCGCAAAGTAGGCCAGCATAAGGGCAAAACCGAGAGGCAGGCCGTATTTTGCCCATTCCTTGCTGGTGATTCCCATTTTACAGGCAGCGATGATATTGGGTATATTGCCCGGAATCAGCATTCCCCCTGAGACCAAAAGCCCCATCAATGCACTTTTTATCTGGATCAGGGTGAGTTGAGGCCCAATCTCTGCAGCCGCAAGGGTTGCATTGTCCAGGACTGCCGATACAATATTCACCCAGAAAAGTCCTTCGGAAGGAATCCGGATGATATATTCAAGGATAATCGGCTTGAATCCCTCTCCCAGAAATACCAGCGCCATTATGAACAGGTAGACTTTTCCTGCACGGATCATGACATCCCGGAGGCTCTCGCGGACAAGATTGCACGCAAGCCCTTCGCTGGGCATACCCCTTCGATGTAAGAATACAACCCCAAGGATTCCCATGGCAAGGATTCCTGAAAAGATATAGACCCCCAACAGGTCGAAAAGGAACCCGAACTTTGCATTGTACGGATTCCCGGACAGTTTTGAGATAGCAATGGTGGAGAGTGGTTCTCCCAGTGGAGTAAGTGCAGCCCCAAGACCGATCGAAAAACAGGAGATTACCGTCACACCAATCTTCTCCTGTCGCCCCAGGGGCAGGGCGCACACGATCTCGACAAGAATGATGGCGGCAAGGATAGCAGATATAATGCTGGAAATAATCCCAAGACCGCAAATCAGAACGAAAATCAGTGCATAAAGAGGCATCCTGTTTACCATGGTCTGGATAGCCCCCTGGATCTGCGCATGTGCCAGGTAGATAATCAGGCCGACAACGAGGACCATCTGAACAATACCTACGGGAATGCCGGCAATGGTTGTAATCATGACCGGCGCAGTGATTGCCTCAATCACTATGGCAGTCGTCCACCCGAATGTTTCCCCGTGCAGGGTTGCAAAGCTGGAAACGCTGAGTGCAGCGATTCCGCAGCTGAAGAGAAACACTTCAAGATTCTCTTCAACTTTTTTGACTTTGAACGGGAGCACCAGTACAATAATGAAAATACACAAGAGCAGGATGTTGGTAATCATGAGTTGTTCCATACTTACGATATCCCGTGCAAGGCACTCCGGATGAATATTATTCTGCTGCAGATATCAAAACAGCGATCCCGCACACCTGAATCTGCAATCAAGGCAAACGGGATGGCATGTGTGCATGTGCTGGAACGACTTCACACTTGTTGTGTGCAGGACACAATTCATTTATTCTGTTTTATCGTTATACTATTTTCAGATGGAACCCGTTGCACGGTACTTCAGACAAAAAAAATGCCAATTATACATAGTGGTACTCATTGTGGCGGACCTGTTTTTTTTTGACCGGTTTACCTGTTTTGGACTCTTTGGAACAGATATAAAAAAGCTTAGAGAAAAACGAAATGTTCAGGGATTGATTTTCGCATTAAAACACAAAGACCCGGCAGTGCAATATGATGCGGCAGAAGCCCTTGGCGATCTTCGGGATGCCAGGGCTGTCGGACCCCTGATAACTGCATTAAAAAACGATGAATTGAGCGGGGTCCGGTGGAAGGCAGCAGAAGCCCTTTCCAAAATCGGTGCTCCTGCCGTTGAAGACTCTCATCGGGGCATTGCAGCACCACGATGATGATGTCCGGTGGAAGGCAGCTATTGCACTCGGTGAGATTGGTGATCCGCGAGCAGTCGGACCTCTTATCGCCCTGCTTTGCGACGAAGACCGGTTTGTCAAAGGCCGCTCCGCTCATGCTCTTGGTTTAATCGGGGAAGTTGCCGTTGACCCCCTCATTCATGCACTCCAGGAAGGTGATGGCAATCTTCGCTGGGGTGCTGCCATTGCACTGGGGAAAATCCGTGACACACGGGCTGTCAAACCACTTATCAGGGCACTTGCGGACAAGTACGAGAATGTCCGTGCCGAATCTGCCACATCACTCGCAGGAATTGGAAAACCTGCGTTGGCTCCACTCCTTGAGTTTTTAAAAATTTCCGGTGGTTCCGGTGGATCTGCACAACTTGAAGTTGTTGCAGCTCTTGGTGCAGCTGAAAGATTCGGACGCTATTCACCCGCTCATCCAGATGCTTGAAAATGCTGATGACGAAGAACGAAAAGCAATAGCGGATGCACTTGATGCAATTCTGATTCCCTCCGTTGCACCTCTTGTGCGGAAACTTCGGAATGGCAATACTAAAGAAGAAGGAAAAGAAGAAGAAAAGGATCGAGTCCCGGAGTAGTATGATGGAGAAGAATGATAAGGGAGGGGTGCAGCCCCCGACTGATATGGAAATCCAGCAGACTCATCCTTACCTTGAAAAATATCTCTGTCAATACACGCCACGAGGCAGTGCGGGCACTTGGTGCAATTGGCAAACCTGCTGTTGAACCGCTGATCCGGGAACTGAAAAGAAGCACCGGATAATGATAAACGCTGGTATGCAGCAATGGCACTCTTCCGGAAACGGAGCTGCGGCGGTTGAACCGCTGATATCGGCAATGAAGAGTAATCCGGAACCTGAATTCCGGCGTTATGCAGCGGCAGCACTGGGAAATATCGGCACTCCTGCAATAGAACACATAATCGATGCAATGGCAGACGATGACAGGCAGATGAGGGGTTTTCTGGCAGCTGCTTCTCTCCCGGATCGGAAAACCTGCGGTTGAACCCCTTATCCGTCGATTAGATGACGCTGATGAGATCATACGGTCGTGTGCCACCCTGACTCTCTGGCAGATGGGCGAAACAGGGCTTCCGGCGATGATCGAGAAAATTGACGGAGAATAATACCAGGACCGGCATTTACATTTTTCCGTTATAACACGAACAGATAAATCCACTCACGCAAAATCCTACCGGTATGCTTGTGCTTTCTCCAGCGATGGAGGCATATGAAAAATCTCTGATGGATGACCTCTTTTTTGCAATAGCGATAGCGAAAAAAGCCCGTTCCGTTGGTCTCGATCCATCAACCGATGTCGAGATACCCATTGCCAGCGATCTTGCAGACCGGGTTGAAGCACTTCTGGGAATTAAAGGTGTGGCGGCACGGATACGCGATCTCGAATCCCTTATGTCCCGTGAAGAAGTCGCGTTGCGCATCGGCGATGATTTTGTTGCCCGGAAGTTTGGAGAGACTACAAATGAACAGATACTCGACCATGCCATTCGTACAGCGATGGCTCTGCTGACGGAAGGAGTTGTGGCAGCACCTACAGAAGGTATTGCAAAAGTCGGGCTCGGGAAAAACGATGACGGGAGCCAGTACCTTAAGATATATTATGCAGGCCCAATCCGGAGTGCTGGCGGTACGGCTCAGGCACTTTCGGTACTTGTTGGCGATTATGTCCGCCGCCAGCTGAATATCAACCGTTATAATCCCCGTCAGGAAGAGGTTGAGCGGTATATCGAGGAAATCCGACAGTACAACACTATCATGAACCTCCAGTACCTGCCCAGCGAACAGGAGATCCGGCTCATTGTAGAAAACTGCCCGGTTTGCATTGATGGGGAAGCTACCGAACAAGAAGAAGTATCAGGGCATCGTAACCTCGAGCGGGTTGAAACAAACACGGTGCGGGGGGGTATGGCGCTGGTTCTTGCTGAAGGGATTGCAGGCAAGGCACCAAAACTCAAAAGCAAAGTCGAAAAGATGAATATGGACGGCTGGGACTGGCTGGGCAAACTCATCAAAAACAAAACAGATGAAGGAACGGTCAGTATCAAGCCCCTTGACAAGTACCTGCGCGACCTGATTGGCGGGAGACCGGTTTTTTCTTATCCTATGCGAAAAGGGGGGTTCCGGCTCCGGTACGGGAGGTCCCGCAATACCGGGTTTGCTGCCGCGGGGCTCCATCCTGCGACGCTGTATATACTTGGAGAGTTTCTTGCAGTCGGTACCCAGATGAAGACCGAACGCCCTGGCAAGGCCTGCGGTGTCGTTCCCGTGGATTCCATAGAAGGACCGACCGTGCGGATGCAGAATGGCGATGTTCTCCGGATAGACGATGAGGCAACTGCGAAAAAGCTCGGACCCGGGTATTGAAAAGATACTCGATGTGGGGGAAATTCTCATCTCGTTCGGCGAATTTCTGGAGAACAACCACCCCCTTGTACCTTGTGGCTACTGCGAGGAGTGGTGGCTGCTTGAATCCGGCCCTGGAATAAAATCTCCTGAAAACGAAGAGGACGCCCTTGCCCTGGCTCGTGCCGGAGGATACCTCCATCCTGCCTACACATGGTTCTGGGATGACCTCAATGTAGAGCAAATCATTGCCCTTGCAGACGCTGTATCCACGCAGGGTAAAATAACCGAAGGATTCCTGCAGATCCCCAACGAACCTGCAATAAAAACAGTCCTCGAAGATCTTCTTATTCCGCATGAGGTGCATCATGGCAGTGTACACATCAAAACCTGCCGTGCGTTTATTTCCTGCCTTGGACTTGACGAAAACCTGAAAAAACGCGATGTATGGAATAATGCACCTTCCGACACCCCCCTGAATCTTGTAATGCATCTGTCCGGATTGAAACTACGCTCACGGGCTGGGACGCGAATAGGCGGACGTATGGGCAGACCGGGGAAATCCAAACCCCGGAAGATGAATCCCCCTCCGCATGTCCTTTTTCCGCTCGGGGACTCAGGAGGATCCCGGAGATCATTCCAGTCTGCATCCAACCATACCGCAGAAGTGGATGCGAACATCACCGATATCGATTTCCAGAAGGAAGGGGGGATAATCGAGATCGAGGTCGGGAGACGAAGGTGCACGGATTGCCAGGAAATTACTTACACCAACAGGTGTGAGAAATGCGGGGCACATACGATTGCGATCACTACCTGTCCCAAATGCAACCGGGAAACTTTTCAGGAGCGCTGCCCCGGCTGTGATGTCCCGACAACCTGCAGCCAGAGAGTCTCCCTGAATGTGAAAGCAGAGTATGCAAAGGCAATGGGGCGGCTTGGCCTTAAACCCGATAGTGTGGCACTGGTGAAAGGAGTAAAAGGTGTAATATCCCGGGAAAAAACCGTTGAAGCGATGGAGAAAGGAATCCTTCGGGCCATCCAGAATATCTTTGTTTTCAAGGATGGGACTACGCGGTTTGATATGATCGACCTGCCACTCACGCATATCCGTCCTGATGAGGTGAGGGTTTCTGTTGAAAAACTCCGATCACTCGGGTATGTGAAAGATACCCGGGGATACGATCTCCAGAACGGAACACAGGTTGTAGAGTTGCGCCCTCAGGATATTCTCGTCTCTGATTCATGTGCGGAATACCTGGTAAACGTAACGAAGTTTATGGATGATCTTCTGGTGAAATGTTATGGACTTGAACCGTTCTACAATGTCAAAAAACCTGAGGATCTCGTTGGGCACCTTGTCATCGGGCTGGCTCCCCACACGAGTGCCGGAGTTCTTGCCCGGATCATCGGGTTTACCCGTGCAAATGTCGGCTATGCCCATCCATTTTTCCATGCTGCCAAGCGGAGAAACTGTTTCTATGGTGATACCGAGATCGAGGTGTACGATGGAAAGCACTGGAAAAAATCTCCTGTACGGAAATTTGTCCTTGAAAATTTTGATGTAAGCCGCCCGGGCATCGACAGGCTGGGAACCTATTATTCCGATCCGGCACAGCCTTATTATACCCGGACCGTAGATACCGGGGGAACCATGCATATCCGCCGGATCACATCTGTATCTATCCATCGGTCACCCGCAACGCTTCTCCATTTTGCGACAACACTCGGAAAAGAGATTACGGTCACACCCGATCATGCTATGCTGGTGTGGGACACGATGTATCTTCGGAAGATCCGGGCGATGGAAATAAAACAGGGCGACGCAATCCCGGTACTCGAAGGTGCAAACGTTATCGCTGACCACATCCGGTCGGTGGATATAGTGCCCGCACCGGAAGAGAGAGTGTACTGCCTGACTGTTGCGGATGATCATACGCTGGTCGCAAATGGGATTTTCACCGGGCAATGTGATGGTGATGAGGACTGCATCATGCTGCTTCTTGACGGCCTTATTAACTTCTCACGGTCTTTCCTTCCCCAGAACCGGGGAGGTTCTATGGATGCCCCGCTGGTGCTGACGAGCAGGATTGATCCCGCGGAAATTGATAAGGAAGCCCTGAATATCGATGTCTGCGATCACTATCCTCTTGAACTTTACACCAGCGCACTTGCCTATGTTGAACCCAAAACGATAACCCGGCTTATTGACCGGGTTGAACAAAGGATCGGAACACCGGCACAGCTCGAGGGATTCCAGTTCACTCACGATACTTCGGATATCTCTGCGGGACCGCTCGAATCAATGTATACCCAGCTCAAGTCCATGACCGAAAAACTCGAGGCTGAACTGGTTCTGGCTGAAAAGATTCGTGCAGTTGATGCCGATGATGTAGCAGAACGGGTGCTTACTACCCACTTCATCCGCGACCTGATGGGCAATCTCTCTGCTTTCTCCAAGCAGAAGTGCCGGTGCACGAAGTGTAATACGAGTTATCGCCGGATGCCGCTTGCCGGGAAATGCACGAAATTTAAGGGAAAAGGACTCTGCAACGGGAATATCATCCCAACGGTCCATGAAGGTTCAGTTAAGAAATATCTTGAGATGTCAAGGGAGATCTGCAGAAAATATAAGGTATCCGAATACACCAAGCAGAGGGTCGAAGTGCTTGACCTGGCGATTACCTCCACATTTGGTGAAGAGAAACAGCAACAGCTCGGGCTTGCTGATTTTATGTAACCGTGGACCGTTTCTCATATCACTCTTTTTTGTCACAGATGACAAAAACAGAGCAGTTCTATCCAATCCCTGATTTCCCCTCTGATTTATATTCCTTCAGCCAGAATGTCAGAGAAAAATAATCCGGTTAAACGTTTCTACGGGAATTGCCGCAAGATTCTTGAATTGTCAAAGCATTTTACTATCCTGTAATCAATAGTATTGCGAGCGAGAATAACCAAGTGGTCAACGGTGATCGACTCAAGATCGATTCGCGCAGGCGTTCGCAGGTTCGACTCCTGCTTCTCGCATTATTTTTCTCTTAATGTTCCTATCCCACAGTTTGCAACCCAATCGCTTCTGATACTATATTTTTAAAAGCAGAATGCAAATTTGGGCTGCCGTCTTGTTCTATTCATACGGTGACAAAAAAATGTAGGAATTTCATTGCTCGTTTTTCCTTTGAAATTTTCCCGTGTTGCCCGAATCATTTCCTGGTCTCTTTCACTTTTAATATATTAAAAATGGCGTTTTCAAGTTCATCCACATCTGTCTCAATGGTAAATTTCCCCTTGTTGTTTTTCGTGTCAATAGATTATCTGACATTTTTGTGTTCAACTCCTTTACCTGATACAATTTTTTAAAAATTATCGCGACATACATCGTCAGATGGCATCGATAGACAGGGGAATCGAGAATCAGGAGGTGTTCACTTGATTAAGAAAAATCAAAATCCATTACTGCACGGGACATGGAGTGATGAGACGGGTTATTCTCAAATATCGGTATCAGGGAAAATTTCATGACTAAACTTTCACTATATCTCTCTTAATCGCCATTTTTTTGATTTTTTGGCTCTGTTGAAACCCTAAGTGACCGGTAGAGGTCAGAACAAGTTGCTCCCTGTAAAAGTTATGGCAAACCCAAACAAGGAGCACTACTTCTTCTCATATCAGAAGTATATTTGTTTTCTGACATCGTGCCAGAATGCGGTCAGGCTGACCGGTGTCCCAGAATACTCCTCACGCTTTTCGAGGAGGGATTTCACTCAACATCAATTACTCACGTTACTTTTATTCAAAGAATATCTCGGCAGTCTCACTATCGTGATTTTGTACAACTTGTTGAGATCATGGGCATTATCCAGGAACAATTGCAACTCGATGAGATCCCCCATTATTCCACTCTCTGTAAATTCTCAAAACGAGTTCCTGCAACCGTCTTAAACCAGTTATTCCGAAAAGCTTGTTCATTCATGACGGAATGGAAAAGCGCCACGTCGATAGTTGCAATTGACTCATCCGTTTTCACACCGGACTCTTCCAGGACCCTATTACTCTGCCAGAACCGGGAAGACCCGTCATGACTATCTCAAAACATCAATCTCCGTGGATTCGGATCATATCTCACTGCTAGCATTTCACGTCACAAAAAGTCGACGCCACGATTCACAAATCGCTCCTATCGTACTTCGTGCATCGAATCGGGTAAAAAAATCAAGGTGTTACGTCATGGATAAGGGCTACGATTCTGAACGTATTCACCAGTTGATCCATGAGGATTTGGAATCTCAATCCATGATTCCAATCAGAGACTGGCACGCCTCTTATGTTTCTGGAAAATATCGACAGATTATGGCCAGCTCCTTCGACGCAAAAACCTACGGCCGTAGAAATATGGTCGAAACGGTTTTTTCGATCTTGAAAAGGCTCTTCGGGGAGACTATCTACTCTCTATCTTACCGACAGCAAGTAAAAGAAATCAAGTTGAAATGTATCATTTTCTCCATCGATCGTTTCCTCAAAAACCAGCGGGTGTTCAATGTGCTATGAGGATTTCAACAGAGCCGATTTTTTCATTAATATTGAGACTATTCTCCAAGCGGTGCCACTCCTCGTTACTCATCCCCATAAAAAAACCGCATTCCGAACATTTAGTCCACGCTTCATAATGATCCGGGAATTCTGCATGCAGGGTCGATTTTCCACACTGCGGGCACACCAGTTTCACCCCTTTGATCGAAGTGGAAACCTCGCTCTCCCGGTCGTGGGGTTCGATATTTCCTTCACCAGGAACGGGCTCAGGTTCGCGGGTTTTTGCATCCACTGATTCGTGGTGGGGCGCCACGCTGCCGTCACCGCGGGCTATCCTCTCCTGTACTTTTAATTTGTCCGTCATGGTTGTTTTCAACTCCTTTGCTTGGTATGATTTTAAAGAGCATATCATTACACAAGAAAATGGTATGTCACTATCTGAGATTACTTCCATAGAATGGCGAAGTATATCGCTCTACCTGGTTGTTTCAGAATTTGCAACAATGGGAAGTTTTGATATATCTTCCCACTATGTACTGGTTTGATCCTGATAATTTAAAAAAAAGCTTATATCAGGAAAAGGAGTTGAACAGACAATGACTGATAATCTGAAAGTAAAGGCAAGCAAGGCCGTCGATGACGCCAACGTGGCTGCACATGCTGTATATGATGATGCAAATGTTGCCGCTCATAATATACTCAAAGGAGGAGGAGAGGAAGCACAGAAAGTATCAGATGATGTAAAAATCGGTGTCCACAAAGCCGTTTCTGATGCCAAGATCGCGGCTCATGAGGCCGGATCAAAATTGAAGAAGAAATAGAGGTGAAGTGAACGAATGGCTGATTTAATTTATCTTGCGGTAATTTTCCTTGTACTGGCTCTGGTTTTTTACATATTTGGGGCAAAGGGGATCGCCGGTTTCACTATGGAAATCGCAAAATGGCTCGTAATAATCTTTGTTATAGTTGCTATAATCACGTTCTTGTTGTAACAAAATCCTTGAATGAATTTGAGCTATTAATACCGGTGTTCCTTTTTTATAACTTTTTACCAAAATGAAGGATTATAACTGCCACGTAATAATATTGTGGTGTACGGTGTATTTCCTGGAATTGTGATTCTCATGTAATCCTTTTTTTTAGCGCTCGCATTTTTTGTCGTTAAGAACGTCGCACATCTGGTGATAAACGCAATTATCGGACTTATTATTTTGTTCATCGTGAATTTTTTTCATCTCATGCAGTTGCTGGAAAACACGATATCGGATTCGATTGGATCACTATCCTCATCTGTGCCCTTGCCGGACTCCCCGGGGCAATTCTTTTGATTATTCTTAGCCTGGTGGGGATCACACGCTGATCCAGAATCTCATTTTTACCACGGAGAGTCATCCGTGACGGAAGGCCCGGGCGGGTGAACAGAAATGGATAAATTCGCAGCCGTGGTAGGTGGTATATCCGCTGGTGATCCCCGATGGCTGACCTTTCCCCGATCGCCCAGATCCAGCAGCAGGCTGTCGGGTACCTGACCGGTCTTCCGGACGAGGTCATGAGAGGCAATGTCTTTGCCATTGTCATTTTCCTCATCCTCGTCTATATTGCGATCAATATCATACAGAAATTCACAACCCTCCTCGTATTTGTCTTAAAGAAGATCTTCCTCCTGATCATCGTAGTATTGGCCTTCTATGGGTTTGTCCGGGTGTTCGCGCTCAGGATTGCCATCGAGGGTATTTCCACCAATACCCTCATCTTTGGGGCTGCCGGTGCGGTTATCGGTATTCTCGCAATTTTCATTGCATTGTACGTAGCCCTTCACTCACTCATCACATTGCAGAGAGAACCTGGAGCCGGGAAAGAATCACGCGTTTCTGCCGGGGAGGGGGTGCCAGTGCCTCCTCCCCTGGCAGGTACTGCTGAATTTCAGGAAAGAGCACAGGTACCTGCAGTAACTTATGAGCCCTCCCAGCGAACAACGGTGAGAGACAAGCTCTCACTTGAATCTCTGAAGAGCGACAAAACCATCGGGGCAGTAATCGCGTATATTATTATTGCCGAGTTCGGTGTGTTCTCATCAAAGACCATTGCCGCCCCGACTATCGAGGCAGGGTTGTTGTTCTTCGTGGGATTCCTGCTGGCCAGTGTTGTCTTCATCCGGTTGACCTACCATGATTACTGGAGAGGGCTCCGTCACCTCGCCGCCGCGCTGATTATCGGCGGTGCTCTCTCGCTCATCCTTGGGTATTTCTGGGGAGCGATTCCGTTTGACCATCTCCTGTCGCTCTCGTATTTCACCACCGATGCCCTGGTGGCCCTTATTACCGGACTCGCGCTTAGCCTGTTTATGGGAAGTATGAACTAACACCCGCCTTCCCCTTCCTGCCTTTCCGGTCATGTATGCAACATTGATGACGGGTTACAATCAACAGAATAGTACGTTACTATTCAAGCGGGCATTCATTATCCAATAAAAAACATTCACCTACATTATTGTGGATGACGAACCGGTCAACGATCAACTCTCAGGTGCTGCATGGACATCAGTCTGTTTATACAAGGAATTTTTATTGGTCTCACCCTTGCTGTACCGGTTGGCCCGATAGCCCTCATGTGTATCCAGCGCTCAGTTGCGGATGGGCGGCTTCATGGTATCCTTTCAGGTATAGGGGTAGCAACCGCGGATTCATTCTATGCAGCTGTTACGGTTTTTGGTCTTACCTTTATTTCCGGGGTGATCATTGCGCAGCAATACCTTTTCCGGTCTGTTGCCGGGATTGTTTTAATCCTTATAGGAATACGGGTGTTCATGTCATTACCCCCATGTATCAGCACGAAAACTGTGCACGAGACGTATTTGAAGGATTATCTGTCCATGGTTGCCATTGCGATTGCAAATCCACTTACGCTCATCTTCTTTTTGATAATTCTGCCGGGATTCGGGATTGTAATCAATGGCAGTTCTTTCCTGTCCGCTGCGGAATTTATTGCCGGTGTTTTTTTTGGTTCAACAGTCTGGTGGATTATTCTTTGCGGGACTATCGGAACCATGCGTTCCCGCCTTGGCGCAGGGACTCTTGGATTGATCAATCGTGTATCCGGACTCCTTATTTCCTGTTGTGGTACAGGCATGCTCATCCTGCTCGTTATGACGATGGGACTGCCTGCGTGAACTACGGGTTTTTGATAGACTCTTTTTGCATCAGGAACAGTGTCGCCGGGATAGTATGTTCGCCCGGAAAAAATGAATATGGACATTCCGGAATCTTTTGGTTTCTGCGGTTCTGGTGCGCCGGTTTTAATGGAAGGAATAAATATATTTTCTCCTGCGCCAAAAATTGAGCACGTAAAAAAAAGTGTAAAACTGGAGAAAAAGAGGAGAGGTTGTACTGACAGACAAGAAGCCGGGATCACCTCCGGGTGATGAGATCATCAGGGTAAAACTGCCCCAGAAGCGAAACCGGGAAATGTTCGGGAACGCTGAACTGATGATGGGTGCAAACCATATCCGGGTCCGATGTTACGATGGTGTGACCCGGATGGGGAGAATCAAGGGAAAGATAAAAAAGAAAGTCTGGATCCGGGAAGGGGATATCCTCATTATCATCCCCTGGAATTTCCAGGATGAAAAATGCGATATCATCTATCGCTACACCGGACCACAGGTCGAGTGGCTCCGGCGCAATAATTATCTTTGATTTTTCAATTTTTTTATTAAAAAGTGTGGTATCAGATTGATTTGATATTTACCTGGAATATTTTGATTACCAGTGTCATATCAATGACAGGGTCAGGAGCTGAGGGTCATTCTTCAATCTGTAGGTTATCGGTACACCAGTACCTGGAGTTCCAATTTTTGCTTCTTTGTATGATTGTGGAATATTCCATGAATTCCAGATATAATTATCCCATGCAACTGAATAATCCTGGGTTGCATCGGGTGTAAACACTATTTCAATTTCCTGACCCACAGGAATCACGGTTTCATTGTAATAGGGCTCACTGATCATGGACATCTGGACAGTACCGATGCCTTCTTTTGCCATGATACTCGTGCTGGTGATGTTGATGAGATTGATTACCATGGTGTTTGTTTGTCTGTCGAAGAACCAGCGGGGTTCTGCAAGCATGACCGATCCTGGCACAAAATGCTTGCGTAATACTACAGCTCCGTCCTGGAGTGAAATATCCGTCTCTGAACTCACTGATTCATAGCGGAGGCTCACCGGGTATAAATTTGGTATTCGGAATGTATGGAGGGAGGTACGACTGGGTGCCTGCAAAATTATTGATCATGATGGATGATGAGGGTGTAACCGGAACTCGAATTGTATACGGTTAATGCACCCCCGCCAATTTTCAGGGAAGTCTCTTTGAACGGTACGGTCTTATACGCCAGGCTTTTTACATCATTCTGCAACACAATCATGTTCTTTTCCATGATCTTCTCATCGGCACCCACCTGCTGCTGGAGGAGCAGAGGATATCCATACAGTGTCACAAGACCGATACCTACAATCACCATGCCGAAGATAAGCATGAACCCTATTGCTTCGGAAACTCCGCTTTCATTTGATCTCGTAGTGTTTTCCATTAATACCCACTCGAATTATAGTCGATCTTGTTCAATCCCCTACCGGTAGTATTTCCCGCTACTCCCCTCGTGGCACCTACCCCGGCAAGTGCCACATGTGTTTCAAGATATCCCCGTGAAACCATTACATCCTGATCAACCGGGTTTGCACCGGGACCGATCTCGACAAAATAATCCTTCCCGGCGATATCGTCAGGGATATCAAAACGGGTAGTAATCGCTCCCTCTCTTGGTGCAATCGCATACACATCAACGATCCGCGTGGAAATGCCGTTGCCAATGTCTGTAAAGGCAACATAAGCGAGCCTGTTGGCGGGATCTTCCATAATGTTTGTGTTTACCAGGAGGAGCATTACGATAAGAAGACCCATAAGTACACCGCTAATCATGATATACTCGATCAGGTTCGCCACTCCGGATTCAGAATGCAGTGATTACAGGTCCGTCCAGGTCTCATGATATTCAGTCACCCCGTTGTTATAAGTAATATTAATAACGGTATGATTATCTTTGATTTGAGGGGGGGTATTATAATTTACTACCGCCATTTTCCGGTTCAGTGCAATAACCTTAATGTCGCTGTTAACTGACCTGGACTGTTCGAACGAAAGGTATTGCCGGTCTTATACGTGATTACACCGGTAATATCCCGGATATCATTTTTCGGAAATTCGATTACACTCTCTGCAGTGGTCTGCCCGACTACTGTGGACTGGTTGATGATAATTGCCAGGAAGAAAAAGCTGAAACTGATCAAAAATCCCATCAGGATAATCCATTGGGCATCATCATTCAGTCGCGCCACATCAGCACCTCCATAAGCACAGGCCTTATTCTCTGCAGAGGAATTGCCACTAAGCGGAGATCTTGTTCACTATTACCCATTTTGTGACCCTCACTGCGTGTTCCCCTCCACTCAGATTACGGGAGGCATTGAGGAAAGTCGCGTTCACAGAATTCGATGTTATACCCCGATACGAATAGCTTGCAGTATACTGGATGTGATCCCCTCCTGACAAGCGTCCTGTCGTTTGTGATGTTCAAAAACATTTTACCGAATGTTGCATTGTCATTACCCCCCTGGAGTTGCTTCGATAATTTCCTGCAGCGGACTTTTCTCGTCTTTCGATTCTGGAGTGTCCATCACCCTTATGACTGCATCAGTACCCACCGCCTCAAGGTGCATATCGCTGATATGGGTATCTCCGGGAGTATACACGGATGTAGCGCTGACGACCAGATATGCAGTCATGATCATGATCAGGCCTGCAGCGATACCCTCAATTGTGTAGAGTTGTCCCTCTTCACTCCTTACCATACCGCCACCTCCATTACTGCGTCCCTGAGTTTTGGTTGGGTAACATTATCCGGGTAGTAATTATAATCAAAGGGGATGGTGTTCGGATTTTGAATCTTTGTAGCTGGGGAAAAAAATGTGTTATCCCCCTGCAAATTGGCAAAATTCGGAAGAGTCTGAGTATTATTTAAAAATGTGCTATTTATTGGACCAGAACTATCATACAGGTCGAATTGGAGGAGGATAAAAACGTCCTTGATATTTTTAGATATAAGATAATCGAAGTAATACGGACGTAATCTGAGTGCGATGTTTTCTTGTAACGTTGCTGGCATTGATGATAACCGTGTGTTACTACCATCAACATACGGATAATCTAAAGGAGTTAATAATGGAGCACAGACAGAAGTCGCCGAATCAAAAGTACATATTTTTACAGCTGTTAGATCAATTTTTACCCCAGGGGCAAGATTGGCAAGATTAGTGATATTTATTGTCATTTGTTCCCGGTATGGATCAATCTTATAAGCAGGATCACTGATCTTCTGAAGCTTGGTAATATTAATGTGGATCGAAAATACATGGGTCGATTCATTACCCGTACCATTTATAAATGAATGGTTTGTCATATAGGGGTAGTCAATCGTTGCATTACTGGCGCTCTTTATTTTAACAACCCGACGGATATATCCGTAACCATCGGGTTTGCATCGCCTATAGATCCAATCTCGTTTTGCCCAAGGTCACGGAAGGAGATATTAAAGCTGTATGGGAAGTCTCCAAAGATTGCTCTCTGGTGATAATCATCAGGATAGAAAAAAGCCGTTGTGCAGAAGAACCGGTTCACTTTATCCTCTGAGAGGATATTCGGTGTATCTCTTGATATGGCGAGACCGAACCGTGTCACATTAGATTTCTGCAGGTTGTATAGGCCTCCCATGGGGGCGAGGCTGGCCACCCCGGATCCTCCGCAAGGATAACACCGGTCCGGTATGCCACTGCATCATAATCGATAGTATAGGACTGCAACCCGATTAACAACCCGGGGGATCATCGATACTACCCAGATAAATGCAAGTATGAAAATCGTAAAGCCCACAAGAAAATCGATGGAAAGATTTCCGTTATCGTCTGTCATTGTTATGTTATCAACACTCCGGTGGTTGCATTAAATATAAGATTCCTGCTCGAATTTCCGGAAGTGATGGTGAGCGTGTAGACCCCTCTTTGTAATTCAAGATCCCACCGTTCAGGAACTCCCGGGGATGGATTTGTGAAAATTGCTGCTTTGTTTTGTTTGATCAAATCTCCTGGTGTTACAATATTTTCAAACACGATCGGTTCTGGAGGGAGTATTACATTTTCTATCATTGTCCAGCCCGCTTTGTCAATAACCAGAAATTCCGGCCCTTTATTTCCGGAAATTCCAAAAATCCAGGTTGTGGCATTTCCAGATTCATCCAAATCCCGGGAAAGCATATAATATACATTTTTTCCATAACCTGTTTCACTCATCGAATCCGGTTGATATTCCCGGAGATTCTGTAGTGCTTCTTCGAAACTGAAGCGGGAAGAATCTCCATTTGTTGTTATCCGGGCAAGACCCTGATCCTGCGGAGATGACTGTTGTGCCGGTGGTTGCGCCACGCATGCACTAATTAGGATTATCGCAATAAGTGTCATGATGGCGAAACTAGCGTGGATATTTCTGCGCATATTCTTTCTTAAAGGCTTATTTAGATAAGAACAGATATAAATATTGGTATTGTTTTTAGTAGTATCAAGCATGGGTTTTAAAAAAAATGTTCACTGGGCACTCCCTCTCCCTTTTTGGCAAACCCGGAATTTACACTTTAATGTTCGTTCTTTTTTAAAAAAGGATTAAAAGATACAATTATTCCGATTAAGGTACGATTTTGGTAATTGGGATCTCGAGGATATCTTCGGCACCGCACGCCTTGAGTTTGGGGATCAGCTGGTTGACTGCATTCTTGGGAACAACCGTCTGGATACTATAGTAATCAATCCCGTGCAGACGACTGACCGTTGGTTTTTTCATGGCGGGAAGGGCCGCGACGATGTTATCCATGCTGCCTGTCGGGACATTCATTGTCAGGAGTACTTTATTCCGTGCCTCGATTACACCGAAGAGGAGAGTCTTTATTTCCTCGATTTCCCGGCGTTTCTGTGGATCTGCCCAGCTTGCCTTGTTTGAAATAATGACGGTATAGGACTCCATAATCTGTCCGATAATCTTCAGCCCGTTTTTCCTCAGGGTCGTGCCTGTTTCTGTCAGGTCAACAACCACGTCCATAAGATCCGGTGACTTTTGCTTCCGATGCCCCATAAGAGTGGAATAACTGGACCGGGATTCCTAATTGTGAAAAAAAATTTTTTGTAAGTTCGGGGTATTCTGTTGTGACCCTGCTTCCCGGGCGGATCCGGCTGACATCATCAATCGGTTCATCGCGGTGAACCGCAACGACAATCTTTACATTCCCTTCCCCGGTCTTGCTGTACGAGAGATTTGCCACTTCAATGACATCGGACCCGGTCTCATTTACCCAGTCCAGACCAGAGATACCAATATCAAAATATCCCTTCTCGACATAGGTAGGAATTTCCTGGGGGCGCAGTATTTTTACTTTACCGATCCGGTAATCGGCAATCCGGGGATTGTAATCGCGGTCAGTACGCCGGACCTCAAGGTCAGCCTCTTTGAAAAGCTGGAGCGTCTGCGCCTCAAGGCTGCCTTTTGGAAGTGCGATAGTAATCATATCAGAATTAATCGCTGTAAAAACCGATAAAGGGCAAGGGTGTGGTTATTTTTATTTGAACGTGTGAACGACAAGTCCACTGAGTAGTTTAGGCTCAAACCATGTGGATTTTGGTGGCATCACACCGTCTGCATCTGCAATGGCAAGGACTGTATCGACTCTTACCGGCTGCATGGCAAACGCAATCTGGTACTTGCCCTCATCAACGAGTTTCTCCAGATCAGAAACCGGACGGGCACCCCCGAGATACTGCAAGCGTGCATCTCCCCGTGGATCCGTTATACCGAGCATTTTTTCAAGCACATGTTTCTGGAGTATGGCGACATCAAGGGTACTGAGTGGCGGCAGACCGGGATCAATCGGACGGGTACACTTGTACCAGTGCCCCGAAAGATACAGGTGAATCACGTGGAATTTTTCAGGAATGGCAGTTCGTGGAGGAATGTTGTACCCTTTTCCATCAACCGGACCGTATTCCCTGACATCGAAACAGTCTTTGAGACGGTCCAGGAAGCTTTCCTGAGTGAAAGAACCCAAATCCGTAAGCAGCCGGCTGTATCCATGAATCTTTACCCCGTCATGAGCAAACATCACCCCCATGAACCGTGTTACTTCGCCTTCTGCTGGTTTTCCGGCAGCGATCCGACGATCTACAACATTGAGGGCAGCTTTTGCCCGGTGATGACCATCAGCGATGTACAATGACGGTACCGAGAGGAAGCAGGTTTCAAGACGATCGAGAATTTTGTCATCGGTGATCCGGAAGATCTGGTGAATTATCCCGGTATCTGTCGTAACTTCGGCATCCGGCACTGTTGACTGACTGACAAGTGATTCAATAAAGGAAAAAATTTCCCCGCTGTTCCGGTAAAGGAGGACCACAGGACCATTGTGGGCTTTTACTGCCTCAATATGCCGGGTCCGGTCTTCCTCTTTGTCATACCGTGTCTGCTCATGGCGGCGGATGTAATTATTCCGGTAATCCTCAACATCAAGGCAGCAACAGATCCCGAGGAATATTTCTCCGTCCTGTAAAACCCGGTAGAGGTACATGCCGGGTGTCGGGTCTTTTTTCATGCGCCCATTCGATTCGAGCGCGATGAAATTTTCATGAGCCCGCTGGTATACGCGATCATCATCAGGGGCAAGACCCGGCAATTCTGCGTCTGGTCTGCTTACCCGTAAAAAGGTTTCAGGATTTTTGGCTATGATTGCCCGTGCTTCATCAGCGGTCACGACATCGTAGGGAACAGCCGCAATCGCAGATGCTGCAAAACGATCGGGACGCACTCCTGCAAAACGATATATCGTGACCATGCAATTACCCTCCGAACGCGAAAGAAATAACCTGTCCTCATAGTTGGGTGTAATACCATATATTTTCCCACCCATTGTCACGGGAAAAACACTATGTACTACAAAGGTCTCATTGTTGATACTACTGATCAGAGGGGAACAGGAGTCACAAACAATGATCCGGTCGCATGATCTTACCATTTACCCGCTACCCCATATCCGCAAGGCTATGCCATCAGATATCGTGGCGATTGTTGCCATTGAAAAAGAATCATTTATCGATCCCTGGGAACCCTCTGTTTTCCTCGAAGCGTTTACCTGTTTTCCCCAAACCTACTTCGTTGCGGTTTGCGATGGAGCTGTGACGGGATTTATCGTTGGCGGACTGGAAAACACGGGTGAAAATATTTACGGACACGTATGCAACTTCGGGGTGAGTGCCGTTTACCGGCGCAGGGGGATCGGGAGATTATTGTTACGGCGGCTCGAGCACCAGTTTATGCTCGAACTTGCAACCGCTGTCCAGCTGGAAGTGCGGGTTTCCAATACGACCGCGCAGAAGTTCTACCGCCGTCTGGGGTATCGTGACGTTTTCCAGATCGATACTTATTATTCCAATGGGGAAGATGCTCTCGTGATGATGAAGTGGTTCAGGTTTTAACCACGGCCGAGCTTCTGGTGTGCCCGTGCGAGGTGCTGGGCAGCAAGAGCACCAAGCAGTGAGATCTCCCCTGCCAGCACGCCCGCGCCGATGATCTCCGCTAATTTTCTGGCATTGGCTCCCGGGGGATTCCCCCCACCTGCTACACCGAGTATCCGGAGGCACTCCTGCTGTGTTTCCAGTCCGGTACCCCCCCCAACAGTTCCCACCGGTAGTGAAGGGAGTGTTACTGAGATATATACCCCAGAATCCGTGAGATCGACAGTAGTGATACAGGTGCTGCCGTCAATTGCATGGGCGGCATCCTGTCCACAGGCGATGAACATGGCAGCAACGACATTTGCTGCATGGGCGTTGAACCCCATCGATCCTGCACGGGCTGATCCAACAAGATTTTTCCGGTAGTTCACTTCGAACAGGCTTTTTGCATCCGTTTTTAGGATCCCGCTGATGAAATCGTGGGAGAGAGCAACACCGGCAACGACACTTCTTCCGCGCCCCATAATTGAATTGATTGCGGCGGGTTTTTTATCGGTACACATGTTGCCGGAAAGGGCAATGAGCCGTGCACCGGTTCCCTGCGCAATCAGCTCCGCTACTTTTGCGCTTGCGATCGTCACCATGTTCATTCCCATCGCATCTTTGGTATCGAATTCTATCCTGACAAAGACACTGGTGCCGGTAATAAAGGTGACAATATCGGTCATTTTTCCATGCGAGGTTGTACTCTCTGCAGCCGCGCGGAGATCGTCACGGTGAGCTGACACCCAGTCTGCTACCCGTCTGGCATGCACGATATCATCGGCAGCAAAAACGGGTGCCCGTGTCATACCATCATGAAGAATCCGAACCTGTGCTCCCCCGGCCTGCGTTATTGCATTACAGCCACGGTTAACGGATGCAACAAGCGCACCCTCTGTTGTTGCAAGCGGAAGATAGAAACTTCCCTGCGCATATTCCCCGGCTAGATGAAGAGGTCCGGCAACACCGACTGGTACCTGGACCGTGCCGATCATATTTTCGCAGTTGCGTTTTACCACGCGTTCGATATCGATAGAGAAAATACCGATGTTCTCAAGTTTTGTCCCGGTCTCCTGTTCGATGAATACCCGTCGTACGCGGATTGCATCGAGAGGCTGGAGTTCTTTTTCCAGCTCGTAGAGTTTACACGAACCATCCTTCAGCCTTGTATAAATGATACCTTCCTCCTCGTTTTCCCGACCGTGCCCCTCTCCGCGGATGGACTCCCCGCGGTGCTCCGCATCATCAGCCATGAATATTTATACATCGTATAAATTTATGATACAGGTGGTTATGGATGATGGTCGAACAATGGAGCATAAGGGTGCCGGCACAGCGCGGTGAAGAAATCCGGCGGGGGCTTATTGAGGAAGGCGTGCTGGATCTCTCCCTTAAAGTCCGGCGTGATGGCACCACACTCATCCTGCCGGTAACCGCACCCCGCAAGGGTTCGGAACTCTGCGATTTTGAGCTTCTGCCCGGGCGACCGGCGCTTCCACGACACCGAGCTCGTTGGCGGTATTGCGATCATGCAGGACCGCGACCCGGCAGGTGCGGCAAAAATCCTCACTTCACGTCCGTCAGTTCATACTGTTGTGTATGCTGCAGGTGAAGTCTCCGGGGAATATCGTACCCGTGAATATGAGATACTTGCCGGTAAACCTACCACACGCACCGATGTGATCGAGTACGGCCACAGGTTTACGGTTGATCTTTCAGCAGCATATTTTTCCGCCCGGCTCTCCTCAGAGAGGCAGCGCGTTCTGGAAAGGATGGGCGATAACGAGATCGTTCTTGATATGTTTGCCGGTGTCGGACCATTCGCAATTACCCTTGCAGCACGGGCAGCACTCCTTGTCGCGTCCGATATCAACCCGATTGCAGTCAGGCTGATGCTGGTTAACCTTGCACAAAACCGTATAAAAAATGTCATTCCCGTGCTGGCAGATGCCCATCATCTCCCCGCATGCATTCCATGGCGATTTGACCGTATCATTATGAATCTCCCCCTGTCCGGAACTGCGTTTCTTGCCGATGCCTTCCGGCTCTGCAAACCTGGGGGGACAATCCACTACTACTCACTCGTGTCAGGAGAGGGTGAGTACCTCGAGCGAAATATCGGACCTGGGTGGGGAGGTTATTGACGAGCGGGTAGTGCGGTCATATTCGCCGGGTCAGTGGCATGCGGTATACGACGTGCGAGTCGGGAAGGGATGAGCATCCCTACGCTTACAATGCCCCCCCTTTACGCTCGCCATCCCCCCAGTAGGAAAAGGGAGCGTGGCAGAAAGCCCCCTTGAGTGGGGGACAGGCAGGTTTCAGGGCATATCAGATGATCCACATGCCCGTCAGAAGCTTAGCGGAGGCGTATCATGCCTCCTGTTGATTGTGTGTTTAAAAAAAATCACGGGTAATTTCAGACCGGCCGGGAAACATGTTCAGGAGGTACGCAATCAGTGAAGGTACGATTGACCGGGATCATTAAGGGATAATAAGTATTGTGAACAATAAAAAAAAGATAAAAATTACTGCACCGGCACAAATTTTGTACCGTAGTGAATAATACCGCTCTCACCATCGGTGGCGATCCGGCGGAATACACTTTTCACCCGCATTCCAATCTTTGCTTCATCAGGACGGCAGACAATCTGTGCGGTCATGCGTGGTCCTTCATCGAGCGCGACGATAGCAAGCACATATGGTGTAAATGCCTCGAATTGTTCATTTGCCGTATGGATAATGGTATACGTAACAATCGTGCCAGATCCCGCAAACTTATGATTGACAATCTTCCCACTCCTTCGGCAGTCTGGACAGAATGTCCGCGGGGGAAAGAAGTGCCTCTGGCAGGTTTCGCACTTTGTCCCTATCATGTTATACCGTTGAGGGATTTTCCTCCAGAATCGTGCTACGGTCATCTTACACCCTCCCGAGTATATGGACGGCCACCGTAGCGCCTGTGCCCCCCACATTGTGGGTCATACCGATCTTCGCGTTATCGATCTGGCGCTTACCTGCCTCGTTCCTGAGCTGCTGCACAATTTCGTATACCTGCTTGATCCCTGTTGCGCCTACCGGGTGTCCGCAGGCTTTAAGCCCGCCGCTCGTGTTAACCGGGATCTTCCCGTTCAATGCAGTTTCACCATCAGCAGTAAATTTCCCCGCCTCTCCTTTCCTGCAGAACCCGAGGTCTTCAATTGCACAGATCTCTGCAATCGAGAAACAATCGTGGACTTCCACCATATCGATATCCTTGTGCGAAAGCTTCGCCAGCCTGAATGCCTTCTTCCCAGCGGCAACTGTTGCATCGAGGGTTGAAATATCACGGCGGTCATGGAGCGTGATGGTATCACTTGCCTGGGCACTCGCAAGCACTTTTATCGGTGTATCGGTAAATTCCCTGGCCCGTTCTAATGGTGCCACGATTACCGCAGCAGCGCCATCGGTAATCGGGGAACAGTCAAAGAGCCTGAGGGGATCGGCAACCATCGTGGATTTCAGCACGGTCTCAATGGTGATCTCCTGCTGGTACTGTGCAATCGGATTTCTCGCTCCGTTATAATGGTTTTTTACAGCAACCTGCGCAAGCTGTTCGCGTGTCAGGGGGTAACGGTGCATATAGTCCTGCGCTATCATCGCGTAGAGACCAGGAAACGTTGCACCCACAAACCCCTCCCACTCCCGATCAGACTGCCCCGGTCAATGTATCGGTACCTGGCTCCCGGTTCAACATCGGTCATTTTTTCGACGCCTGCCGCGACTACAATATCTTCCATTCCGCTTGCAACCGCAATTACTGCCTGACGGAAGGCAAGCCCTCCTGAGGCACAGGCAGCTTCAACCCTTGTCGAGGGTATATGGTGCGTTGCCAGCCCGGCATAGTCTGCAATTAACGCGCCGATGTGTTCCTGCTCGATGAACCGTCCTGCGCTCATATTGCCTACATACATTGCATCGATCTTTTCACCGGAAAGCTGCGCATCTTCAAGCGCAAGCGCACCCGCTTCAACAAAGAGTTCCCGAAATCCACTCGACCACTTTTCACCAAAGGTCGTGCATCCTACTCCGATTACTGCAACGTCTCTCATAACTGCATCACGATCTTCCCCTTATGTACAGCATACCGGGCATAATCCAGGTAGATGGGATTTTTTAACATCTGTTCAACACCTGGTGCGGCATCCCGCTGAAATTTTCCCGTCTGGATCGCATCGGTGACCTCAATATCAAACGCATCGCTGCCTGCACCGGAACCAAAAGAACAGACAAATATCGTGTCGTGCGGTTTTGCGATGTCGAGTGTTGCGGCAAGACCAATAGGAGACGCTCCTGAATATGTGTTCCCCAGCCGGGGCACTACGAGGCCAGGCTTGATCTGTTCGGATGTGAATCCCAGGTTCTTTGCTACTTTCTGGGGGAACTTCGCGTTCGGCTGGTGGAAGACCGCATACGTGTAATCTTTCGGGTTCTTTCCCGTCTGCTTGAATAACAACCTGCTGGCTCCTTCTACATGCTTGAAGTAGCCCGGCTCTCCGGTAAATCGGCCCCCGTGCCGGGGATAATCCTGCCCTTCACGTCTCCAGAAGTCAGGTGTGTCAGTCGTGAACGAGCAGGTATGATGGATGGTTGCGATGGGATTATCCCGTCCAATCAGGAACGCGGCACCTCCTGCTGCCGCGGTGTACTCGAGGGCATCGCTTGGTGCACCCTGAGATACATCAGAACCGATGGCAAGACCGTACTTGACCATCCCGCTTTTAACAAGCCCCATGCATGTCTGTATGGCAGCTGTACCTGCCTTGCAGGCAAACTCGTAATCAGCAGCAGTCATATTCGGGGTTGCACCGATCGCCTCACCCACCGTACATGCGGTTGGCTTGACCGCATAGGGGTGGGATTCGCTGCCAACGTACACTGCACCAATATCTTCAGGGTCGATCGCCCTGCGGAGTAATGCATTTCGAGCCGCTTCGACCGCGATTGTTGCAGCGTCCTCATCCAGGTCGGGGACGGACTTTTCAAAAACACCTAACCCCCCGGAGATTTCTGCAGCATTTGCACCCCAGACTTTCGCAATTTCTTCAACCTTAATCCGGTATCGCGGAATATATACCCCATAAGTAATGATGCCTACCATTCTTTTCCCCTCAACGTACTCACAATTTTGTCAATATCCATTATCGTACACATCACCGTGATACGGTCCCTTTCTGCCATTTTCTCCACGATAGGGTGGACATCGGCAGGATCGATTCCCTGCAGCACCACAACGCGGGGCTTGAACGGAGTGACACGGATCGCAACCATTGGTGATTTACCGGTTGACACATTGGTGAAAACCACTGCCCGCTCTGTGCTCCAGCCATAGATGCGGTTAAACTCATCAGATGAGAACTGCATGATGGCATTCAGACTGTTCACTACCGTATAACCAAAAAGAACCTGTTCCAAGGATCCGCACAGCAGCGTGCACCCAATCGCTTCAGAAAAATCCCTGAGCGGAACAGCTGTGGCATACTCATGAATGTCGTAGATCACATCATCTTCAACATTGGCAAAGAGCATGGTGGAAAATTTCTGGATATGTTTACCGTCATTTTCCTCATCCATGTCCAGGAGTGTGTCAACAATTTTGCCGACAACTGCGGTGCCGGGGCTTTTTCTTCTGCCACTCTCATAATCACTGATGACAGAAGGAGATACACCCAGACGATCCGCAAGGATGCCCGGGGCTACTTCAAAGTTCATACGCCACTTTTTCAGCGCGTGCCCTGGTGAGTCCGCCAGCGTTATCTCGCCTGCCATTTTTTCGGCAAGCTGGTTCCGCAATCCGGATTTCATGCTCATTACAAAGAACCCGGAATATTAAATAATTAACGAACCCGAATTCGACAGTGAACGAATTATTACCCGGAAACATCCGGAGAGCAACCCATAAATAATAAGCATCTCAATTTTGATAAGCATGATTCCAGTCGAGGACCTCCAGTGCCTCAAGGCAATCGCACTGCGGGGGGGCTGTAAAGGCCCGGTATTTGTCTCATCACAGACGATTGGTGATATGCTCGCAATCAGTCAGCAGACTGCATCACGAAGGTTAAAAGCGCTCGAATCCCAGGGCTTCATCACCCGGACGATTGCCCCGGATGGTCAGCACGTCACCGTAACCAGGACTGGTGAAGAGGAACTCCGGAAGGAGTATCATGAGTATTGCCGGATTTTTTCTGAGCGCAACAATGGGTATACTCTGACCGGCACCGTAGTCAGCGGAATTGGTGAAGGTAAGTACTATATGAGCCTCGAACCCTACAAGCAACAGTTTAAGGAACATCTCGGGTTTGAGCCGTACCCGGGAACGCTCAACATACGTCTTCCGTCTTCCCGCCTTCCGGTGCGCAAGAAGATTGATGGGCTCGACTGGATCCGTATCAAAGGATTTTCAACCGATGGCAGGACGTTTGGTGATGCAAAGTGCCTTCCGTGCCGTATTGGCGACATTCCCTGTGGCATTGTCGTGCCAGGCCGGACGCATTATCCCGAGGATATCATTGAAGTGATCGCACCCGTAGCGTTACGGCGGAAACTCGGTGTCGAAGATACGGATAGCGTAACGGTTGAGGTGGGGCAATGATAGATGATGCTCTGGCCGCGCTGCGGGAAGGAAAATTTTTCCTTCTCTATGATTTCGATGACCGGGAAGGCGAGACAGATTTTGCAATCAGGTCTGATGCAGTTACACCACGTCATATTGTTCAGATGCGCAAGGATGGCGGCGGTTTAATCTGCACGGCAGTACACCCGCTGGCAGCCCAGCGCCTCGGGCTGCCTTTTGCGAGTGATGCCCTCCGGGCAAGTGCCGTGGCAGAACGGGAGGGGGATATTCCCTACGACAGGAAGAACCATTCCTCCTTCTCGCTGTGGGTGAACCATCGCAACACATTCACCGGCATCACTGACCGGGACAGGACACTGACCGTAAACGCAATCGCTGAGGAGGTAAAAAAGGCGCTCAATGGAGGCGGTGTTCGCTTTCATGAAGTATTCCGCACACCGGGACATATGGCTCTCCTGCGGGCTGCGGATGGGCTTCTTGACCAGCGGAAAGGACAGACCGAGTTGTCAATCGCAATGGCACTGATGGCAGGAGTTACACCGGCAATCACCATCTGCGAGATGCTGGATGATGAATCCGGTTATGCCCTCTCAAAAGAAGATGCCAGGCTCTATGCCCGCAAACACCGGCTTGCATTTGTTGAAGGTCCTGAAGTAATGGAACGGTGGGAACGGGAACGATCCTCCCGCTGATCTATTCCATTCTCAAAAATCCACCCCTTGCATTTATCCTCTTTTCATAAACGCATTTCATCATTCTTATTATCCCTTCAGACCCAGTTTTTATCATTATGAAGGTCCCGCTCACCGAACTGGAAGACCGGCTGAATCGTTTCCGGGCGAGGATGGATAAAACGCAGCCTGGCTGGGAGATGGCAGCGATTACCGGCAAGGTACCACTCTATTACTTCACGGGCACCATGCCGGACGGTCTCTTCCTCGTTCCGCATGACGGTGATGCAGTTTTCTGGGTGCGGCAGAGTTACGAGCGGGCGACTGACGAGTCATTCTTTCCAGACCTGCGGAAGATGAGGAGTTACCGGGACGTGGCGGCTGGCATGGGGAAGATCCCGCGGGAGGTGTTCCTCGAGACCGACCTGGTGCCGATCGCCCAGCTCGAGCGGATGCAGAAGCACCTGCCGTTTACTCAGGTGAAACCAGTAGATGCAGAGGTATCTGCAGTTAGAGCGAAGAAGAGCCCGTACCAGCTCTCCCTTATGGAGCGTACCGGGAAGATCCACCGCCATGTCCTCGAGGACTGCGTGCCGGGGATGCTCACGGAAGGAATTGACGAAGTCACGTTTGGGTGCGACCTGTACTCGCTGATGGTGAAGGAAGGCCACCAGGGTATCATCCGTTTCGGTATGTTCAACGAGATGCTGCTCGGCCAGATCGGGTTTGGCACCAGCTCCATCAGCCCGATCTGCGTGGATACTCCGGGGGGTGTCTCCGGTATGCACCCCTCGGTCCCGCAGATGGGTTGCCGGGAACGGAAGCTTGGCAAAGGCGACCTTGTTGTGATCGATATAGGGTGCGGGTATAACGGATATCAGACTGACAAGACCCTGTCGTACATGTTCGGCAGGCCTGTACCGGATGCTGCAATTCAGGAGCACATCCGCTGCGTGGAGATCCAGGATACGATGGCCTCCATGCTGAAACCGGGAGCCATCCCGTCAGAAATCTACCGGACCATCATGGCAGGAATTGAACCGTCATTCCTGACCAACTTCATGGGTTTTGGCGATCGCCGGGTGAAGTTCCTCGGTCACGGGATTGGGCTCTGGATCGATGAGACACCGGTTATCGCGGAAGGTTTCGATGAGCCGCTTGAGGAAGGAATGGTCTTTGCCCTTGAGCCCAAGAAAGGTATCCCGGAAGTCGGCCTTGTTGGTATTGAAAACACCTATATCGTGACACCTCAGGGTGGCCGGTCCATCACCGGGAAAAGTAAGGGACTTATTGAGGTATACTGACGCTCACATTCGTACTAAACACGGTTGGATGTGCAGATGAGGGAAGAACCTTTTTTCTGCAATCTCCCGCTCACTTTTTTGAAAATTTCTTGAGTGTTTCTTCGGGTAACATTTTTGCAATGCTCATCTTTGTCGGGCACCGCCCGGGTTTCAGCCCGAGTTTCTTTGCCTCATCCTTGAGCACCTTCGTGTCAAGGTCCTTGATGAGAGCACTCAATTCTTTCTGCTCCATAGAGATCAAAAAATAATTAGTACCTGATAAAATAAGGTTTCCTCACGATTATGAGGAAAAAAATGATTATATTTTTATTTGTGCCAGCGCGTCATACGCTGTCTTCCTGAATACCGCCACGTCAATTGCGGGATACTGCTCTTTTGCCTTGGCAATATCCGGTGAAGAACCCGTTGCCATCGCATCGATCCGGTCGAGTGTGCGTGCAGCTGTATCCAGAATCCAGAGATCGCGGGTTTCCTTATCGACAACAGTAATCGATTCCACCCTGACTGAGACCAGGAATGCCCCGTCAGGAGTCTGGTAAAGGTTCGGCTTCCCGATAACTGCGACAAATGCCGGGGTGTCAATTTTTGCAAGCTGCTGCATCGCTTCTGGCTGGTCGCTGCCTGCCATTATGAAGAATGTACCGGAGGGATCGACCACTCTTCCACGGTAGAATATGTTCTGGTCTCCCTGGCGTTGTTTTTCCGTCAGTGTACCAACAAGAAAGATCCGGTTACAGCGTTCACCTGAAGGGAGCAGGACGAATGTCGGACTCTTCTCATCATCGCCGTCCCTGAACTGGTAGCGGCACTCACGAAGCTCAGCGGCAAAAACCCTTCTCGCCGGTTCGCGTTCGAATGCTCCTTCCCTGCGTCCCAGGTCCCTGGGATTCGTGCTCATGAGACGCCCCCGGACCGGTTCAGCAGTGCTGTATGCTCTCCACTTTCATAGGTCAACCGCTCGCATGCATTGACCAGCAGACGGTTGTCAATCTCCCTTCCCTGACAGGCGATGTAACGCCCGAGAATAGCATCGCGCATCCTGAGGAATACTTCGTCCATGCCAAGCGGATTGTTCTCTGCAATCTCCTTTGCCGCATCAAGCGTTGTGCCGGTAAGTGACTCAACGACATCCCGCTGGAGCAGAATATTGTGTGTCTTTACACCATCATCGAGCCACCCCTTGATTCGCAGATCATAGATAAATCCGGGCTGGATTTCGTGGACCGGGCAATAGTTCTGGCGCGAGAGGGCACGGTTGCACCCTTCCACCGGGCAACGTTTGATAATTCCGAGAGCGGGTGCAATATGCACAACAGCCCCGTGGACCGATAAAGTGCCCCCGCTTACCGGGATGTCACCATCCTCTGGCATAATTTCTGCGGTGTTCAGGTTAAGTGAGAGCCTGCCGTTGAATTCGTCTACGAGTGCATAGAATATAGTGTATACAGAGTCCACCGCAAGTTTTTCCTTTCCCGCTTCCTTCCAGATCACAAATTTGACCGTCCCGGTTTCATCGCCCAAAAGACCGGACTGTAGCATCCTTTCATGGGAAGACTCCCACTCCTGGATAACTTTGGCACGGACGCTGCCGACACCGGGATGAAGGTTGACAACCGGGACCGTATTCGGTATGAGTGCACCATCATTTTCGCATTCTTTCACGGTAGTCCCGGAGTGGATCTTAAGGCTCGTAATACCTTTGAACTCATCTGCTACTGCCGATTCAATACGGTAAAATGAACCTTTGGTCATCGCAGGAGCATTCGATTTTGCCCATGCTATGAACCGTATACCTCCGGACTCATCTGCGATAATCCCGCTTTGGGCAATGGCAGGCGATGCGGGAGTGGAGAGTGCGACAACCTTGCCTTCGATGGTTACCCAGTCACCGGGAATAACATCAGCAATTTTTTTCAGCTCGGCTGCACCGCTGCTCTTGCCACTGCCGCCTGTTGCCATATCGGGCAGGTTGAACTCTTTGGCGAGCTCATTGTTCACACTCCGTTCTGCTTCTGATGGCTGGACACCGAACTCATTGACGAGACGGCGTAGCTTGCCCTCGATCTTCTTTGGATCGACCTCTATCCCTTTCTGGGAAAACTTTCGGGAGATTCTTTCTGCTGTTTCGGAAAAGTCCATTCATACATCTCCAGTTACTCATCGGCTCTGATCATGGCTATATATTGTGAAGTATGCATTGCGAAAGTGAACAGTCGCGATGCAGAGATTTATGTTTTACCACATTGACTTAATGATACTATGGTTGAAATTACCGCTGACAGTACGATTTATGAACTTTTAAAAGCGAAACCCGAGGCAACTGAGGCACTCTTCAAATTCGGTATGGGATGTGTCGGATGCGCTATCGCCCGTGGCGAAACAATCCGCGAGGCTGCCGAAGCACATGGCATCCCGCTTGCCGAGCTCCTTTCCGCGCTTGGGATAAAAGAGTAATTATTGAACTTCTTTTTTTAAATTACGCAGGCGTTTCAATTCTGTAAGAGATGCACCGGGGAATTTTATTAAGTAATCTGCAATTTCGGGTTCATGCAGGAGTGTGCACCGGGCACAGTTCCATACTTTTCCGCCACGTGAACTCTCTGCCCACTCCCCGAGATTTTCGTCCCCGCAGGGATAGAAAGGGCAATAGCAGAAGTCGCACCGCTGCCCGGGAAAATGGCAGGGAAAGTAGGGGCAATCATCCGGGGACCATTCCACCCAGTGGTCTCCCTTAAAACGACTGAAAATGAAAAATGGGGAATGGGTTGATTGCCCCGGTGCATCATGTCGCCTGATGGCTTCCGGTATTCCGTGAAGTACGGTTTCGCGAACACGTCCGCCTGTATCTGTGAGCCTCCCGGCATACCGGTGTTTAACGATCCCCTCGCATCCGGCAATAACAGCATCGGTAGGGGTACCGGTCAGAGGGAGATCCATTTCCATGAGTGCCTCGGCTTTTGCCTCCGTGGCGACCATAATGGTTTCGAGCAGTGCTGCATCTTCCATTCCCTCACTGCTTGTTACGATGATGTTAATTGTCCCTGATGACTCCGGGGGCTCTCTCCGGATCCCTGCGGTGATGAAAACTGTTACAAAATCATACTGGAGCACACAGCACTGCTGAACCGGTACTGCGGTGAGCAGCCCAAAAAAATCATGGCTGATACCGGACCCTGCGGCAATAAATTCCAGTTCCTTTTTGGGATCCTCATGGTTCCAGCCGGCAGGAACGGTATGGTTGATAAGTGTAGAAACGGAGCGGATTCCCCCGGAGATACCGGTGCTTGCAGCGCGGAAAGTTCCACGGATGAACAGGGTATTGTTTTGAATAAAATATCTCATCGGAATTCCACTTAAACAATAATGTGGGGGTATCTTTAAAAACCTCCGTTATTTCATGTGGTTAGTAATTGATCTCATGCACCCTTATAAAATAAAAAACCCGGTCCGATGTGATTTTATCGAATAAAAATCGATGGGTGAGAAGTATCGCATATTCTGATTTTCAGCATTTTCTCCAATGAGCGATAGCATGTATCATTGTCGCCATTCATTGAGTTTTTTTGGAGTTACTGGTTGGAAATATCCTGCAGCTTCCACGTTATCTCTGGCTTTTTACAGATCCGGTGATATCCTGGACAATCCCATTGATGAACACCAGATTTTTACTCTCATCAAATTCTGCAAGAGCCGTAACACTGACTGAGATTGGAGAATTGTCCCGTTTTTTCAGGTGAACAATAAAATTTTTTACAAACCCGCTTTTCTGTAATTCATCGATCAGTTCTTTCCTTCCGTCAGGCTTTTGGAAAACATCTACAATATTGATCCCCTGGAGATCCGATACGGAAGGATACCCGAGAATTTGCAGAAGTGCCGTGTTTCCCCATACAAACCTCCCCCGGGGATCAGCAGTACTCCGGTAGAAACCAACTTTAAGATCTTCAACCAGCGTGCGGTACTTGTCTTCATGTTCCCGCATATGCTGTTCGATTTTTTCCTGCGAAATATCACGAATAATAACAGAATCTCCTACAATCGCATTCGCCTCTCCTTTAATCGGACAGATGGTGATCAGGGCATAGATCTCAGTATTATTCTTAGTAATCATCCTTAATTCGCGTCTCTGGATACAATCCCCCTGCAAAATGCCTTTCAGGAGATCATCGATATCCCCGGAGTGCGTCTCATCTGTGAGCATTGTGAAAAGCTTTCCATTCACTTCATCTTCTGTATACCCATACAGTCGTTCTGCTGCCGGATTCCACGAAACGATCCTGCCTTCCGGAGTTGTCCCTATTATTGCCTCACCGGATGATCTGACCAGTCCCCGGTATTTTGCTTCGCTTATCTCCAGCATTTCCTGGTATTTTTTCTGGGCAGTGATATCCTCAATAATGAAGGTGAAACCATGAGTGCCGTCCTCATAAGCAGTTGGAACCCGTTTGATCCGGAAATGATATTTTTCCCCACGGATGTTAAAGTTTTTTTCTGTGATGAACTCAGACATACTCGTCTTATCTTTTTTCTCGGTCTCTACCGGAAGATCATGAATAAATGGCTCACGAATCTCATCGATCCGCTTGCCTACAATGTCTTCTTTTGTCTCGTTTAATAGATGGGGAACCGGTTCGTTTACCTGAAGGATCTTCCGATCGCGATCAATCATGATAACAAGATCCGATGAAAACTCAAGTATAGCTGAAACAGGAACCGTTCTTGCAATATAATAAACTTTGGCGGCTCCGACAATCTGCATCTCCACATGACCTGATATCAGGAGCATATCAAGATATTTTGCCACAAGGTTTCTGTTCATTTTTACCTGAGTTTTTATATCTGATATGGTCATTCCCCTTGGGTGCCATTTGAGGATCTGCCTGATGCGGTTAATCCTCTCCTGATCGAGAACTGCCATAGTAATTACCTGAGCATCGGGTATAGTAGATATATTTTCTCATTATAAAGAATGTGGAATAAAATGCTGCAGAATCCTTAAACGACCCGAAACCCCGAAAATCTAAATTTTTGAGGTAATTATTCCATTTTTAATAAGACACAACCATGGATAATGAGAAGATTTGCAAGGCAGATACCCATGCGGATTATAGTTGCATAATCAACAGCAATCCAGGTGTGCAAATTCTTATTTTTATTGCCGGATCAACGATCAATTGCCGATGGCACGGTAACGAATGCCCGGCAAAGGGAGGAAAAAAATGGCAGCACAAAATAACGGGATTCCGCTGGAGGCTCAGTACCTGTACCGGCGTGCACAGGACATGTCGATGGAGGGAAAGAAAGAAGATGCCCTGAGATACCTGAAAATGGTTGTGTTTATAGCGCCCCGCTTCAGCAAGGCATATAATACAATGGGAAACTGTCTTGATGAGCTGGGCCAGTATGAAGATGCCATCAGGAAATACGATAAAGTCCTTGATATCGATCCTCTCCATGCAGAGGCACGGTTCAAACGGAATCTGGTTATAGAGAAGCTAAAGCAGCGTGAAGCGGTGAAATGGGATACCGGGAAACAGAAGGTTCTGGAAAAAGAACCGGATGATCACAGGACCGGCATAGGCTCTGGCATCACACAGAATGGTGAATTTCCTTTCATGGTGATGCGTATCGGGTTGAATTGTTAAGATCTCTATTTTATTACCGATAAGAAAAATTACCGACAAAAAAGAATATTTATTTAAGCGATTGAATAGCGAACCCGGTCTTTGAGTTCCTGCTGTTTGCTGGCGTTCCAGCCTGAGAACATCCTGCAGGTAGCCGGTTACCCTGCTGATCTGCGTGACATCATGAGATCCGCACTCCGGGCACACGGCTTTCCCGCATAACGGGCAGTACTCAATACCCGATACTATCTCGTGAGTGCAGTGGCAGTGGTCAAGCGGGCACATGACTTCAAGGTGCGTCTCTCCGCATTTCGGGCACGGGTTTTCGTTAACGATAAGATGACATGAATAGCACTTGTATTTACGCTCCTTTTCCGGAATATCGTCCGTTCTCTTATATTTTTGAGCGAGTATTCGTTGTTCTGCAGTCCAATCCATACTATAACATCGCATATGTCCTTAATAAACATTTAGAACCGTTTAGTTCAATGAACCGGCAATATCTGGATAAACAACCGCGCAGATCCGGATCCGACCGCAATATGGAGTTTTTAATAATTTGTCAGGTTGTCCGGATACGCGCAAATGCCCTGGCCGAGGCACCCGGCTTTTCCGCCTCATAAATTGCCCGTCCAACAATTATCCCATCCACAAGTCCTGCAACAGTATCAGCATCACCCCCCTGGGTTCCGATCCCTGGTGAAAGTATCTTACGGTTGCCAACAATGTGTCGCAATGCTTTTACCCTTTCCGGGCGGGTAGCCGGGGCGATGATACCATCTGCCCCGCATTCGATTGCCAAGTGTGCGATATGTTCGGCAGTCCCGGTTTGAAAGAATTCGGTTGCTCCCGGGTGGCTCATCTCTGCAACTACAAAACATGCACCACCGTAATCAGATGAGGTGTCTACGCATGCCTGCACTGCATCTTTTCCCGTGAAACCATGGCAGATGATGGATGAGAACCCTGCGTCAAAAACCTGTTCTGCGATCAGCCGGTTCGTGTTCGGGATGTCAGCTACTTTGAAATCGGCAATAAGCGGGAGGTCTTCGACCTCCAGTTCCTCTGCTATGGAGAGCCCGCACGACAGGATAAGCGGATAACCGAGTTTTATTGCATCAAGGTACGGTGCACATTCGTGTGCAATTTCACGTGCCTTGTTCTCTTCTGTAACATCCAGTGCAAGGATCAGTTCAGTCATGGTGTATCCGCTCCATGACCGCTGCAATAAGAACCGGCAGGGTGATTGTCGCGTCACCATAGACAGTAACTGCCTGAGCGGATTCCGTTATCTTTCCCCATGAACGGGCTTCATCAAGAGTTGCACCCGAGAGCCCGCCGAGATCAGGTCTGTCTCCGGTGAGCTGCACTGCATAGTCAAAACCGTTAGGGGTCATGAGCATGCTCTGGAGGATGAAATTTTTCGGTACTCCCCCTCCAACCAGGAATGCCCCGGCTTTTTTTGTCATAAAGCATCTGTCCATGAGTGATGGCATATCAGCAAATGCATCGACAGTTACCCGATTGGTCTGGGAAAAGAGCCAGGTACTGCAGCCCAATCATGGAATCCTGCACCGCAGGACAATAGACCGGCACCTGTTTTTTCGCAGCAGTGTGGAGAATGCCGGAGTCGGGTTTTCCCCAAGGTGGTTTAGGAGCCCGGATATGGATACGGTGCTTCCGGGTTCGAGCCTGCCGAACATCTTCTGCATGAATTCCTCAAACTGCTCAAAGCTTCGTTGGGAAGGTACACGTCGTAGATACGGTTAATCTCGTCATGACGCAGTTCGACATCATTGCAGAACGCTGTGCCGTGAAAGTGCCTGCAGCCGATCGCCTCGATAATATCATGCGTGAGGTTCGCGCCGGTTGATACGAGTACATCGATATGCCCATTTTTCACCAGATCTGAGACGATCCCGCCCATGCCTGCCGGGACCATCGCGCCAGCGAGACCGAAAAATTTCGTTGTTTCAGGATCCAGCAGCATCTGATGATAAATATCAGCGGCGCGAGACAACGATCCCCCATTGTACGCCCCGGCCTTCCCCATCGCCATGACCAGTTCGTTCACGGTCATCTTCGGTTTCAGGTGAATCTGGGTAACTGGTTCATCGCACTGTTTTGCCATTGTTTCCCCTCCCGGTTATTGCTTGGATATTGGTTTGCTATGATGATAACGTTCTTCTTCATGGTTCCTGGAATTGCCAGGATTTGTGCTGATGCCCGCGGTCAGGGAGCAGAAGCCATCGGGCTGGAGTAGCGGGGAAGTGATGATTGGGTTTTTGGGATAAGGAAATTATTCCTGAGTCAGTTCTCCTTTTCATCATCAACACGGTTATTTTTTGTCGGAACGAAGTACTACCACCATGTCGTGTCCGGATAATCCGCCCCCTGATGAAACGGAAGTCTCCGGGCCCACTCATGCTGACACAGCCCTCCTCCACGATCTTACCCGATGGCGCGAACAGCTGGCCCGGAGCATCGCGAGGAACAATCTGGGCATGCGGAGCGAACTGATCACAACCGCTGTCAACCGGATAATCTTCTCGCTTATGTTCCTGCTCATTGCAGAAGATCGCGGGTTAATCGACAAGGGGACACTTCGGAATATCCAGGATTCATATTGTAGCGATCAGGCCCTTTTACCAATTTTAAGGTATACTCACGCGTTATACCACGATGGTCCTTACATTTCTCAAGCGGCTCCGGATAACCTTGGAGATCTTTTCCTCGAATATCATGTAGTAACCGCAATTCTTTCCACGCTCACATCTGAAGACAGACGTTATGATCTCGGAGCCATGCCCACAGAGATCCTCTCGCAGGTCTTTTCCCGGTATCTCACGAAGACTGTCCGGCGTTCGGCAGCACATCATGTTGCGATTATTAACGCACACGAAACAACGCAGTCAGTCGGGACACCCGTTCCTCCGCTCCCGGTGATCGAATATATGGTAATGAGTTCTCTTGCATCTGTTCGGGAAAACAGATCTGCCCGGGAGATCCTCCCAATCCGGGTCATTGATCCTGCATGCGGAGCAGGTCTCCTCCTCCTTTTGTCGTACCGGGATATTCTTGATAATACCCGTGGCGGGACACCGACACTTGAGGAGTGCCGGGAGATCCTCACCGGCTCCATTCACGGACTGGATATTAACCGGCATTCCGTTGCCGTGGCAAGAATGCTGCTGTTCTTCGGGCTCCTGGAGGACCATCATACCGGGCTGAATCCTCATGCCTTCTTTGCTCTTTCAGAACAGGTATTCAGGGATCTAAGGCATACCATCCAGTGCGGGAATGCTCTGATCGGCCCGGAAATCATCAATGATGAGTCCTGGATGTTCTGCCCATCACGGGAGCGCCATGCACTCAATACGTTCAGCTGGCACAACAGTTTCCCCGAGATCTTTGCCACGGGCGGGTTTGATGCAATTATAAGTAATCCTCCGGAAGGTTCCCTTGATGATCGCGAATGGATCCAGCAGTATTTCCAGCGGCATTATCAGGTCTATCATCCACTGGCAGACAAGTCCGAGTACTTTATCGAGAAAGGACTCTCACTCCTGCGCCCCGGAGGGGTACTCGGATGTATAGCGGGGAATCAATGGCTCAGGGGGAAAGCAGGTTCATCTATCAGGTCAGGTACTGAAAGAAAAACAGATTGAAGAAATTGTGGATTTTTCCTTTATGGACAAGAGCAAGTCTGGCATTGCACTGTGTATTCTCCGGATAAGCAACCGTTCTTCAGCTCATCCTTTCTATGCAACAGTTGCCGATGCCCCGATTTCCAAAAATCCTGATGACTTTATCCGTGCACACCGGTTCCCGGTAGACCCGGCGCTGCTGGATGACGGTGGCTGGACCCTTACCGATACACGAGTCCGGGATCTCCTGAAAAAAGTGAACCGGCATGGCGTGGCGCTAGACGATTTCGTGATGGGCCAGGTGCATACCGGTGTCGAAACCGGAAGCGATGAAGGATTTGTGATCGATGATCAGGTCAGGAAAAACCTGGTTAAAAAGGATCCGCGGAACAAGAAACTCATACGACGGTTTGTTGCCGGGAATGATATAAACCGGTATTCTGCAGATGCAGGAGGGCGTTTTATCATTTTCATTCCGCATGGATGGACGGACACTCATCCGGCTGCGGTGAACAATCCATGGCAATGGTTCAGAAAACGGTATCCGGTCCTCGTGCGTCACCTGAAAAAATCATTGGAGCATACCGGAATCCCCTCATCCAGGGCTCACTGGTGGGAGATTGCCTGCGACCCTGATTTCTGGCAGGGAAAAAATCCGAAGATCCTGTTCCGGAACCAGTTCCAAAAACCGGTATTTGCTTTTGATGAAGGGGAGGCGATTGCTGATTCAACGGTATGCGCTATTGCTTCATCGAGCCTGTACCTGCTGGGTATCCTGAACAGCCGGCTGCTCTCGTTTATGGTTAAAAAATCCGTGCAGGCTCAGTTCAGCTGACCTGCCGTTATTTTCCTGGGAAACTCTCAAGGTACTCCCCATCTACACCCCGGACTTCGACAACCCGGATGACAAAGCCGGGCACGATCGCATGGTCATGCTCGTGACCGAGATGCTGGATCTGCATAACCACCTGAGTGATGCAAGGACAGATCAGGAGAGGCGGATCATCACACAGGAGATAGAGTCGTCTGACCGGGAGATCAATTCACTGGTATACGGCCTCTACGGACTGGTCGTAGATGAGATTGAAATAATCGAAGAATGCGTCCAGAAATGAAAATAAACCCTTATTATTGGCTATCCTGAAAAGTGGTGTTCCTTGCACTCTGACCGTGCTACATCCCCCCGTTAAAAAAGGGGCTGTCTGAACACCGCTAAATTGACAGGTCTGTTTTTGATATAATCAGGTATTTTTGAAAAATAACGCAAAAGAATACTATTTTCCACAGGGGTTGACGCATTTCCACTGTAACCGGATTTGACCATAGTCCGTTTGCCAAAAGGAACCCGTATAATGTTTATTTGAGATCATCTCCTCTTTTCTCCGGATTCAGGGATGATCCTTTTCCTTCTTTTGGTCCTGGCCGGAAAACCGGCTTTTCACGGTCGATCATGGTGAGCAGGTGGAGTTTTTCATCGAACAACCGGAACCTCCGGAACACCCGGCTCCATACAAACCGCACCCAGAGTTCCCGTGCAATATGCGGGGGAAGCGGGAGAGCTTTCAGGATATCACAATCTGCCCGGAAGAAATCCTCGTATACATCGAAATCGCCGGGTGCGTTCCGGCTTGTCCTGACCCTGAGCGCGACAACATCATTTTCCCGGTACAGCATGGCGTCAAATGGTATGTCCGTTTCCGGGTTCGACACCCAGCAGTAACCCTGCCGTTCTGCAAATTTTTTTGCTGATTCAAGAGATTTGACCGGGCGCTTTCCTCTCATTTTCTTCTCCCTGTCGCGATCATGATTTTTTAAAAGAGAATGCACGAACAGGAGATACGCTTTCCTGTTGAAATGCGTACCCTTGTAAAGGGTGAATGCGGGGTTCCCGGAAGTGTATCAATAATCCGGCTCGCCCCGGCACAGTGGTCTGGCCAGATGCCTCCGTGCAGTTGGTGGCACTTCATACCATCCCGGTTTTAACGTGCGGGAAATTGTCTGAAACTCCGGTTCTTTTGCATGGCTCCCGCACTTTTTGCACTTGTAGCCTTTTCCGGTACCATCGCTTGTCATACGCTTGTTACAGGAAGTGCAGAGTGGTGGGCGTGAGGTTATCGGGGTTGCAAGATTCAGGATCCTGATTTTTTCAAGATTGATACTCCCTTTTTTGTAACTCCCGTATACGGTTATTTCGTCGCCCTGCACGAGCTGCCGTATTACCTGCCGGAAATTTTTTGTGGGCTCGTATGCCATACACCGGACGGTATGTTCATCCTCACGGATAGTGAACGAAACGTGTCCTCCGGTCATCGTCGATGGTGCGTCCGCAACAACGCCATGGAGCTGGTAGGAGAGCCCTTCGTTCAGCGCACCAATCCTGCCGGCAAGGATATGCGCATCTGTTCCCTGGTTGGTCACCCAGATCTGTTCGATCCCCGGTTTCTCTGATTGGACAATCTGCCGGGCAACCATCACCCACGAAGGACTTTCGCCCCGGATGCCAAACAGCACCGGATCGGGTGTGTGCGGCACGCAGACCACAACATCATTTGCACTATCTACCGTGTCCCACGTGTGGGGAAACGTGACTGCTTCTGCGGCAAACAAACTTGCACGATCAACTTCGCGAGGAGTGCCCCATCGTTCCGGCTGACGGTACACAAGGATTTCAGAAGTGCTGTCTGCAAGCACACTCGCGACGGCAGCAGTGGCACCAATCAGACCGCGCTTGTTTTTGTACCCCCGGTAGTGCGCACCAGCTGCTTCAAGGACCCCGATCGCTTCTTCTATCTCGCAGAAGTCGGTGACCGCCTTCCGGTAGAATGCAGGGTCCGGCTGGCAATCAGCAACAACAACGCCGGGATTGGTATTCTCGCAGGAGAAATCAGCCAGCTCTTCCACCGTCGCACATGTAATATCAAACGCCTTTGCCGCATTACCATCGACAAGAAGTGAAACCGCCGCATTACCGCGTGTCTTCCACGTGACATTCGGGTTGAGACGGACGAGTCGCGCTTCGTGAACTTTCATGTGTTCGCGGATCAGGCGGCGTGCAAGGACCGCCCCGAGGTAAGTTGTACACATTCCCCGGGGTGAGTCCGTGTCATCAATCCCGATGAGCATATCTATATTAATATATCCTCAGGCTATATCCATTCTTTACGACAATGTCTCAGGACCGCCAGCTCCAGCTGGTCACCAGTGTAATGATTACTGCAGGTTTCGAGGTCTCCGAACGGTTCTCCATCCGTCCGCGGAGACTTTGACCTCATGGCCCGCAAGAACGGGACGCTGCTTATTGTCAAGGTAGTATCCCACATCGACAGCGTGAGCGAAGATGTGGCATTCGACCTCGAAGTGATCTCGCGCCACCTTGGGGGAGTCCCCCTTATCATTGGTGAGCGCGCCCGTGATGCAGAGCTGGAACGGGGCGCCGTGTATGTCCGGTATGGCATCTATGCGATCAGTCCCTCAACACTCTATGACTATTTTGTGGAGTTGACCCCTCCGCTCGTCTATGCCTCTCCCGGGGGACTGTACGTGAATATCGATGGCGAGGTGCTCCGCGATCTCCGGGAGAAACGCAGTATGTCGCTGGGAGATCTGGGGCAGGTGCTTGGAGTATCACGACGCACTATCAGTAAATATGAGAGCGGTATGGGTACTACCCTGGATGTGGCGATTCGCATTGAGGAATTTTTTAATACCGGTGTCGTAAAATCCATCAACCTGATCCTTCATGAGCCGCCTAAGGTCATGGAGGAGCCGAAGGATGCAGGACCCGGCAAACAGACCCCTATAGAGTTTTTCAAGCAGATCGGGATGCAGCTGCATACACTTCATGGCGCACCCGTTCCAGGCACTCCTTACCTTTGAGAAACACACGATTCTCACGGGATACGGCCCCGCCGATAAGGTAATCAAACGCGCCGCTCTTATTGGTAATATTTCCCAGATTGCCAAGAAGCATGCAATGTGTGTCATTACGGATCATTACAAGCAGAAAAAGATTGGAAAAACACTCGTTATTGGTGAGGATCGCCTTCACCGGATTACGGATGGTTTTGAGCTTCTCGATATGATCGGGGAATGATTCTTTTTAGATAATGTTTATATAGAACCACAAACCAATTTTAGTGCTAAAAGTGGTGATTTTATGTCACAACAACTTGGAGGACAGCAGATACTTATTCTTAAAGAAGGCAGCACCCGTACCCGGGGCCGCGACGCTCAGGGTATGAACATCACCGCCGCAAAGGCAGTGGCAAGTGCAGTCAGGACCACACTCGGTCCAAAAGGAATGGACAAGATGCTCGTCGACACAATCGGCGATGTCGTGATCACAAACGATGGTGTCACTATCCTCAAGGAAATGGACATCGAGCACCCGGCCGCAAAAATGATGGTCGAGGTCGCCAAGACACAGGATGATGAAGTAGGCGATGGTACCACCACCGCAGTCGTCATTGCCGGCGAGCTCCTTCAAGAAAGCAGAAGACCTCCTCGAGCAGGACGTTCACCCGACCATCATTGCCGCCGGGTACCGCCAGGCAGCCGAGAAGGCTCAGGCGCTCCTGAAGGAAATGGCATTCGATGTGAAACCAACCGATAAGGTGATGCTGAAAAATATCGCGGGTACCGCAATGACCGGCAAGGGAGCCGAGGCATCCAAGGACAAGCTCTGCGATCTTGTTGTCAAGGCAATCACGATGGTTACCGATGACGATGGTTCAGTCGATATCGAAAATATCAAAGTCGAGAAGAAGAACCGGTGGAAGCATTGAGGACTCAGAAATTGTTGAAGGAGTACTCATTGACAAGGAACGCGTTCACCCGTCGATGCCAAAGAAAGTCACCAATGCAAAGATCCTGCTGCTGAACGCTGCAGTCGAGTTCAAGAAGACGGAAGTCGACGCAGAGATCAACATTACCAGCCCCGACCAGCTCCAGGCGTTCCTTGACGAGGAAGAGCGTATGGTCAAAGGCATTGTTGACAAGATCATTGCAAGTGGCGCAAACGTTCTCTTCTGCCAGAAGGGTATTGACGATATAGCCCAGCACTATCTTGCAAAGGCAGGGATCTTTGCAACCCGCCGTGTCAAGAAGAGCGACATGGAAAAGCTCGCCCGTGCAACCGGTGCAAGCCTCGTCTCCTCGATCGATGCGATCAGCAAGGAAGAGCTCGGAAAGGCGGGACTCGTTGAGGAACGCAAAGTTTCCGGCGAAGAGATGACCTTTGTCGAACAGTGCAAGAACCCAAAGGCAGTATCAATTATCATCAAGGGTGGCACTGAGCACGTAGTCGACGAACTTGAACGTGCAATTCACGATGCACTCCGCGTTGTCGGTGTTGTTGTTGAAGACAAGAAGGTTGTTGCCGGTGGCGGTGCACCAGAGACCGAACTCTCGCTCCGTCTCCGCGAGTACGGTGCAACCGTTGGTGGCAGGGCACAGCTCGCCATCGAAGCGTTTGCATCCGCGCTTGAGATCATCCCGCGCACCCTCGCAGAGAATGCAGGACTTGACCCCATCGATATGCTTGTTGCGATTCGTGCAGCGCACGAAAAGGGCAAGAAGACCTACGGCCTGAATGTATTCGAGGGCAAGGCAGTTGACATGAAGGCAGCCGGTGTTGTCGAGCCGCTCCGCGTCAAGACACAGGCAATCTCATCTGCAGCAGAAGCAGTCTATCATGATCCTGCGTATTGATGATGTCATCGCATCGTCCAAGAGCCATGCACCCGAGGGTGGAATGCCCCCCGGTATGGGCGGAATGGGCGGTATGCCCCCCGGAATGGGCGACTACTAACCCAGACATTTTTTTTTGTTTTCCTGTTTTTGTCTTTTCCTGATGTTTTCGCATGGTCCTGGTTTTTGTCTCCGATATCCGGAGCCAATGCGAACGAAAAATTAAAAAAGAAAAAGAGGGATGAATCTGGCGTATGTTGTTAACGCAGCCTATACGATAACTGACGATGTCATCTTAATAACAATCGTACCTGTCATGTCAGGGTAACGTGTGTCGCTGATCGTGTAATTCCCCTCTGTTTTACCGAATGTATAACCATATACCGAACCTGGCATAATATCCCCGGAATTAAAAAACCTGCCATCGGATCCGCTCATTTTTAAGGAATGGGGAACAGCATCATCGTTAATCCACGTGATTCCTGATCCAGGAAGAGCTACCAGTACCCGGGGAACAAATGAATTATTCCGCATATGAATGGTGGTGACGAGTTTGTTTAACGGTGAATCGGTTCTCGTTGCTGTAGGAAGTACGGTCGTCACAATCGTTGTTGGCACCATTGTCTGAACAATGGTTACCTCGGTTGTTATCGGGAGGGGTGTTGAAACTGTCGTTGGTACGGTCGTGACCGTTCCTGAACAGCCTGCTGGGTACAACCCGTGAATGCAATAAATGCAATCAGGAGAATGGTAAAACCAATAATTTTCTTCATGGAGAGTAAATTGGAGTCCCCTTTAATTAAGTTTACTTACCCGCATTGTAATTATTTTGCATCATAAGCGCCAAATTTTTTAGTTACACGTTAAAATTCAAAAAATCGGAGTCTACGCACCTGTTATTCCCTGTTCAGGGATATTTTCCTTCATCCCCCCTATGATACCCTGCAATCCCTGATTTTCATCACCTGATACCTTTGCTCCCGGATGCACAAAGGTAAGGCCATGCCGGATACCGTGCAACAGATTAAAGAACCCTGACACCTCCACTATTTTTCATGAGCGAAAAGTTCATTTTCACAAAATTCCGGACCAGCTGCTACCATTGCGGACAGGTCGCAGATCAGATCATCAAAGCGGTTCCCTACAAGGCGGAAGTTGAGTGTGACAACTGTGGCGCGACCCGGGTCTTTATCCCCCGCATTGAAGATGTCACTCAGCCAGGTACCTTCACAAAAATCGGGTGTTACGACCTCTGGACTATTGCAGAGACTGCCGAATGCAGAAACTGCCACGTCAACGGTCCCCACGATCTGACTATTGGCTGCCGGCATTTCACGGTCCGCTGCCGGAACTGCGGGTTTACCCATTTCTATAAATTCGACCTCGAGTATATAGCAAAAGACGAACTCAAAGTGTAGCAGGAAATTCCTCTATTTTTCTGATGTCTTTGTGTAAGATCCCCTGTCAGGAAAAACATTGGGTACTTTTTTATGCCTGTCCTAGCCTGTTATGGTAAGAACACGACGCTTTTTGGGATCTTTTATCGTGTCATGGGTCCGTTTCTCGTAGTTTTTTAAAATCTCCTTCAGCTCAGAACCGGAGTTCAGGGTTTTTTATCAGAAAAATGAACATAACCGTGGTGTCTGCAATGATAAGTGGGGATATGCCGATTAACCGGGATATGGCTGCAGCTTTGGAATGGGGATCACTACCCCCCAGGACCCGGTTTCGCTGGAAATGCTGGTAGATCATCAGGACAGATTCGTTATCGAGCCGATCCCAGAATTCTTTCAGCTCGCCAAACGAGAGGTGTTTTGCAGTATAATTGTTTTCCTTGACACCGGTATCAGGGTCGATAAAGAGCAGACATGCCTGGGGGAAATGTTCAAAAATACCGGAAAAATATACAGACCGGGTCTGCTGGGAAAAGGTCTCATCCTTCTCGATCCGTACTCGCACTTTTTTTATCCCTATGCTCTCTTTGAGATCTTTGAAATACTGTCTGAGGGTCGTGTAATAATTATCTACATCTTCTTTTGTGCGAAAGCGCCGGAAACATTCGATCAGGTTTTTATTCCTGCATCCCGTATTGCCCCGGAAACGGGGATAATATGAAGTCAGCATGGGAACGATGACCAGCCGGTCGATTTTTCCATGAAAATTTTTGAGTATATCGGTTATGAGATCGTATTTAAACAGGTCTTTGGAGTCCCCAAAAAATTTAACATTCATCCGTACCCCTCATACGGGGATATATCCTTGGCAGATAAAAAAAGGTTGCGGGTTGTGGGAACTGCCTATTTTTCTTCCCGTACCATTTCAATTGCTTTTTTCGGGCATTCGTTGGCGCAGATACCGCATCCCTTACAGAAGTCAAGGTCAACATTGAGATCGGCATCAATTGCAGAGTCCGGGCAATACATTTCACAAAGCCCGCACTGGTTGCACTTTTCTTTATCCACGACAGGTTTGAAGACGCGCCATGTTCCGGTCTTTCCCGCTGCACCTTCGGTTGGTCTGCTCATTGCGAGGCGTTCACGAACCTTACTCATGCGCTCATCTCCGTGTATGCAGCTTCAGCTGCCTTGACATTGCGCTCATCAGCAAACATCTCACGGATTGATTTTTTTGCCGAATCAACTGAAATAATTCCCATTTTTGCCAGCGCCCCGAGTACTGGTGTGTTCAGGATAGGACTTCCCGCAACCACAAGTTTTTCTTTAAGTGCGATGCCGGTCAGGTCCACATGGCTTGACGAAAATCCGGCAAACTCTTTATTCTGGGAGCTGTTAATCAGAACTTTACCGCCTTTTTTTAATCCCTGCAGCACATCAACGACATCCATTACACTCGCATCGAGCACAATAACCATATCCGGTTTTTTTATCTGGCTGTAGATCTTAATCGGGTGATCATCGATCCTGACAAACGATACAATCGGTGCCCCCCTGCGTTCTGCCCCGTAAAACGGGCACGCGGTTGCGTACTTTCCGTCATGAATTGCTGAGAGTGCCAAGAGCCGTGCTGCAGTAACGCCGCCCTGCCCGCCCCGGGAATGGATGCGGATCTCATACATTGTCATTCACCCCAAACCAGAACTCTTCTCCGATACGACGGGTACGGATAAAATTCGCAATATCTTCGTACGTGACTTCCTGGCCACCGAGGCCGGCAATCACGCTGTACACATCAGTCTTCTGCTGAGCCTCAATGGACCTTGCGAGTATGCCCCCGAAGCCAAATGAATAGTCACGGTCGATTACGACGATGTCCTTTCCTTTGAGGTTGAGTTTCGGGAACGGGCGTAACCACCGGAGCCGCATCGAACCTGCCTTTATGCCCTCCTTCCTGAGAGTATCGACAGCGACTTCAGCTTCCTTACCAAGGGTGCCCATTGATACAAGGATTACATCTGCATCTTCACACTGGTAGTCCTCGGTGAATCCGTACTTTCTGCCAAAGCGCTTTGCGAAGTCCTTTTCGGTTGCCTCAATTACTTTCACCGAATCGCGCATCGAGCGCTCGATGTCCCAGCGGAATTTAAAATGCTGGTCAGGGCCGGTAAGCCCACCATAGCCCATGGGATGCTTCGGATCAATTGCATGGGGAAGGTGCATCGGCGGGATAAAATCACCGGTTTCTACGGTATCAAGCGGCTGCATAATATGACTTAATGTGAAACCGTCAAGATTTACCATCACTGGCAGCAGCACGTCATTATGCTCGGCAATACGGAATGCCATCAGTATAGTATCGTACGCTTCCTGGACTGTACTTACAAATACCTGGAGCCACCCTGTATCACGCTCCTGCATCGCATCGGTGTCCTCAGCCCAGATATTCCAGCCGGGACCAATGGATCTGTTTACATTCGCCATCACAATCGGGAGGCGTGCGCCTGCAGCCCAGTTCGTCATTTCATGCATGTATAAAAGCCCGTGGGAGCTTGTTGCGGTGAACGTCCGGACTCCGGTAATACTTGCCCCGATACATGCTGCCATTGCGGAATGTTCGCTCTCTACCGGAATGTACCGGCTTTTCAGTTCACCGGTGGAAACAAATTCTGCGATCTGTTCGACAATCTCTGTCTGCGGGGTAATCGGGTAGGCAGTGACAACTGCCCGGCTGTACCTGTTTTACTGCTTCGGCGACGGCCTTGTTGCCGGTTGCAATCTTTTTCATTCTTCCGCCTCCTCAGCTAACAGTTTCTTTATGTTCTTTGCAAGATGTTGCCGGAGCATTTCAACAGTCTTTGCATCAATGCCCTTGAACCGCCCCTGTGGTGCAAGATACTCTTCAAGAGGGATGGGTTTTTTAATTGCTGCCTTTGACTGCGGGTTGATGGTAATTTTTCCGTATTCGCGCTCGTAGAGTACCCACATACCGGATTTTACTGCAAGCTTGCCCATCTCGACTGTTTTTTCCGTTGAAAACCGCCATCCCGGAAGGACAGGGTGCAAGAATGTGAATGAATGAAGGTCCCCGGAAGGTAAGCGCCTTCTGCACTTTTTTGAAAAGATCCTGGGGATATGCGGCGCAGGCGGTGGCCATATAGGGAGGGCTGTGAGCAGCGATTATTGCATCGATGTCTTTTTTCGCATCGGTCTTTCCGGCGGGAGTCGTTGTTGTTTTGGCTCCCATCGGTGTTCCCCCCGACCGCTGCATACCCGTATTGCCGTACGCTTCATTATCATAGCAGATATACAGGAAGTCAGTTCCCCGCTCGAATGCACCGGACATCGCCTGGATTCCGATATCAAGGGTCCCGCCATCACCGGCATATACAATCACATTCGTCTTTTTTCCGGTGGCACGGAATGCATTTGACATACCTGATGCACAGGCAGCGGCAGCACCAAAGGCGATGTTGTAGACCGGTATATTGAACGCAGTGTTCGGGTAGATGCCCTGTATGACGCTGGTACAGCAGGCCGGAACGACAAGAACCGTATCCGGTCCTGCTGCTTTCAGAACATACCGGAGAGCGAGCGAATCGCCGCACCCGGCACATGCAGAGGTGCACTTCAGCACATATTCTTCTTTGGGAATTTCTGAGATGGTATCCAACTCCTGCAGTAGTTTGAAACAGATAGAGAAACGCGAAAAGAGATCGCGGAACTATCTTAATATATCTTCATGAACAGACAAAAAGGTTTCATGCATCATTAAGGACACAGAGTGCACGCCCCCTCATCAATTCATGAAATGTATACGATCCGTCCCTCAACACGGCGGGAAAGATTCGGATGTATGCGGAGATACTCCTCGAGCACCGCAGTTGTTGATGTCGCTACCGTTTTTGAAGGTCCACCTGCTACAAGCTCCTCATGAGTTATGTCCAGGTTCTTTGTACAGTTGTCGACATGGTAGCCAATCAAGCCGATAATGTATTGAGCGGTATCTTCGACAGGTTCTCCATTCAACGTAAGTGATTCCAGAGTTTTTGTACGATCATTGTAAACAGCACGGACACCCGCACTTACCTGGTAGCATTCCCCTTCGCCCGTCCTGTTTTCCGGGCGCATAATATGGGCAAAGATCTGCTTTATCCGGTTACCGTTGACGGTAAAACGTTTAAGGGAATCTTCAAAGGGAAAACACTCCCGCAAGGTGCCAAGCGTGACCGCCGGCCCGAGCTCTGCCGATCTGATCGCTCCCGATCCCATAAGCATAATATCGCATTCCGCCACTTCCCGGAGGATATCAGAAACAAGGTTTCCCAGCGATGTTTCCTGTTCGCGGCGTGGATGGGTAAGCGGTAACGTAAATTTTGTTATCAGTGCGTTGTATTTCCGGTCGACATCCTGTTTGTATGAATGGATGTACTCCAGTAATTTCAGATCCGGTTTTGCAGATTTTTCTGAAATTTCAATAAGGTGCCAGGAAAAGTCCACGATTCTGTTTGTATCATCGTCTACGATAAGGTCAAATCTGCCAATCTGATCCGTGCCAACCCCGGCCTGCGCGATCAGGATGTTGTTTTCTATGGCGGGTTGCTCGAGAATGGTGTGGGAATGTCCACCGATTATCATATCGACACCCCATGCAGGATCAAGTATTTCTGCCAGTTCGCGGTCTGAGTCAAATCCGATATGGGTAAGAAGTACCGTCAGATCAATGTCATCATTCCGGTAGGCATCGCAGATCCGCCCGACTTCAAGGCTTGCCTCTTCAATCGATATGAAACTCCCGATCATCGAGTCACGGGAAATCGTGTCCATAACTTTCTCGGTAATAATGCCAATAAAGAGAATATCAAGGCCGGCTTTTTTTATCACGAGACGTGGCATCATCAATCTTTTAAAGTATTTTTTTATGTATAGGTTTGCGTTTACGATAGGAAAATTCGCCATCTTTTCGAGAAACAGCAGGTGCTCAAGGCCGTAATCGAGTTCATGATTGCCCAGTGACACGACATCCGGGGCAAGGTAGTTCATGATCTCTATCGTGGAGATGCCCCTGTATTCAGTATCGATAAGCGAACCCTGCACCATATCGCCGGCGATCACATAGAGGACGTTCTCCTCCTCCCTCCTGACCTTATTTGCATATCCCGACAGGTGTGCAAGTCCCCCGATTAAACCCCCCGACTCTCCACGAGTTTCTGCCAGGAAGTCGCCATGCATATCATTCGAATGCAGAATCGTGAATTTCTGCGTGTGCATAATCACAGGATCGCGCTGTAAAAGAATTATGCATTGCGTTTTTATCGCCCTTGCCGGGCAGAAGTACAACACTTTCACCCCGCCCGGCAGGGTTTTTAAATGAATATTATTTCAACAAGGTATGTGGGGAGGATGAAAACCCTCAAAAAATCAGGTGCCGAACCCCCTGTTCTCCTCCCGACCTCTCAAAACCCTTGAAAAAACCAAAACAATTCCTCTTTTCTTTTTGTTTTCCGCTATTCCGTCGGAATACCCTGTCACATATCATAATATATTTTAGGATCATTTTTCTAATGTCTGCTATGTCTCTTCGCTCGCTCAATCTTCCGGGGATTGGAACAAAATATGAATTTCAGACCGACAAAGGTGATACGGTTGCAATTTTTTTCACAAAAACCGGTACCATCCAGATGTATACCCTCCAGAAAGGCTGCAATACGCCAAGCGCTGCGGAGATGACTCCCGTAGAAGCGCGAAAGCTGGGCAATATCCTCACCGGTGCGATTATTGAGGCGGACCAGGAAAGTGTTGAGATAGCGTTTTCGGCGCTCGCCGATCTTCGGGTCACCATCCATTCGTTCCTCATCCCAAAAGCTATTGCCCGGAAGAACGTTGGAAGACCTTCAGATCCGGGCAAAGACGGGGCAACCGTAATTGCGGTCTGCCGGCACGACATGAACATTGTCAATCCGGCACCTTCATTTGTATTTGAAACCGGAGATGCAGCACTGGTTATCGGAGAGAGCGACCAGATAAAAATGTTTGAGCGGGAAATCATGGTGGATTGATGGAAGGGATCGTCCTCGCGCTCTTTCTCTGCCTGGTACTGGCGCTCATCACCAAGTACCTGTCGGTTCCGGTCATACCCTTCTATATCCTTGCAGGGATAGTGCTGGGTAAAGCCGGTCTTGGCCTGGTTGCTGCAGATGAGATCAGCCGCTTTTTCTCAGAAATGGGGCTGATATTCCTGCTCTTCTTCATGGGTCTTGGCCTGAAACCTGAGCGGATAGCAGCGAACCGGTCCGCAGTCCTGACAAGCGGGATCATCGACCTGAATGTCAACATGATTATAGGTTTTGTCGCAGCATTCGCGCTGGGATTCTCTCTTATTGAGTCGCTCATTGTCGCAGCTGCATTTTATATTTCAAGCACCGCGATGGCCCTCACTTCGCTCATTGAAAACCGGAAGCTGATGCTCCGTGAATCCGAAACGGTCATCTGGCTGATGGTTTTTGAAGATCTCATTCTTATCATCTTTCTCGCACTCATCTCGGCGGGCAACCAGAACCTGGTCATCTTCCTTGTCAAGATTCTCGGAGTTCTTGGAGTGCTCTATATACTCGCCCATTACGGTAAAGAATTCCTTATCTCGATTCTTGACCGGGATGACGAGCTTCCGATCCTTTTCACCTTTGCTGCTGTTCTCACCACCGCATCGTTCTCGATGTACCTGGGAATACCGGAATCCATGATGGTGATTGCACTGGGTGTCGCGTTCGCAACCACGGACCCGGATGCATTCGAGCAGCACGCACGCCCGTTCAAGGACGTTTTTCTGGTGGTATTTTTCGTTTTTTTCGGTGTCACTATCGACTTTTCAACTGGGGTGAACTGGTTTATGATCACGGTTATCTGCCTTCTCGCTATACTGAGCAAGCTCATATCCGGTGTCCTCACCGGGATATTTATTCATAGATCAGCGCTTTCCGGTCTGGAAATCTGGGGAAATACCATCGGACGGGGCGAATTTTCGATTGCTATTGCCGTTCTGTATGGCTCTCCTCTGGTCGGGACGACGATAGCAGCAATGGTTATCGTGACATCCATTATCGGATCTTTTACTGCAAAATACAGCACCTCGTTGAGAAGATGGATTATCCACCTGGGAAGGAAAAAATCCCCTCCCTACCGGGTGCATTCAGGCCGTTGATTTTTTATTCGATCAGCAGCAGCCCGATCGAGTGGATATCGGGATGCATGATCTTCCCATACTCCATATCCTTGCAGGGAATTGTTTCCAGTTCCCACCCGACATTTTTTGCGGTTGCGAACACGTCTATGCCCGCCGCCTCCATGCTTGGGCGTACCATATCCATGTGCCGGCATTTCCGCCGCATGCTCTCGTCTACAATCCCTGTGGCTTCTTCAGCAATGCAGTGCTGGTGTTCACAATATATACAGGGATAGCCGCCAAACCCGAATGCCTTGTAAAAACCATCATAGAACGCGGTCTTTTCGAGCATGTGGATTGTTCCGTTTACCCAGAGAATCAGATCCCTGAACCATTCATGGAAGTCATCCGGGATGTCATCCGGGCCAAATGTCTCCCGCCCTGGCACACCATCGAACCGGAACAGTATTCCGGTAGAATACTCGTCAACCATCCTTCGGGTTTCATCGGGAAGAGGAGCATAGGGGGGGCAGCCGAAATGTTTACCGTACCCCTTGCAGCCATACCGGCACTTGAACCGGACCCATTGTGAAATAACAATTTTTTCCGGTAAAATAATCCGGGCGGCCACACTCCTTCCGTGTGCGATCTCTATGAGTTTATCAATCTCTGCAGAACTGTCCCTGACCACCTTCATCACCTTTTAGAGACTGGATGAGAACGGCAATCGATAAAGGTTTGTAGTCCGGCGTATTGCGCTTAAAAGTGGATCAGACAAGGATGTCCGGAGAAAATTCCTTTGTGTTTCTGACCTTGACCCTGTTGCCCCGATCAGCATATTTTCACCCGGAATGTGAATGCAGGGTGAAAGAGCGGTCGGTTTTATCCGACGCCTTATCTTTTTCCCCCCGCACTTCAATGATCCGCTGCACAACGAACCGGGAACTGCAGAGGTCTTCATCAGCGTACTTTCCGATGCGGACAATCTCCGGTGTCATCCCGCGTTCAGCGAGCTGCTGGCGCAGTTTTGTCTCATCGAAATGCTGGTTGAATCCTATGGTTATTATGTCTGGCTGGATCTCCTGTATCGGGCGGAACATATCTGTCTTATTGCCAAGGACTGCATGAGACACAGGTTTAAGGGCGGCAACCATCTGGAGACGGTGCTCTTCAGGAATGATCGGACGGGGTTTGTGTTTGACATTGGCGTCCCGTGCAACAATTACCCAGAGTTCGTCACCCAGTTTTTTTGATTCCTCAAGGTAGTAGATGTGACCCGGGTGCAGGATGTCAAACGTCCCGGTGGCAACAACCCTGCGGACGCTCATGCGATCACCTCAATGGTGCACGGCACTCCATCGGCAGAAAAACACTGCCAGTCGCCACTGCGGTACGGGTAGCCGATGATGAGGTGGAATGGCCCGGCCCGTGGGAAGAAATGCACATCCGCATCTGACGGCCGGAGCACACCGTTGGGGTGGCTGTGAGCACTGCCCGCAAGGTGGATGTCAAGTGGCATCATGTCAAAAAATACCGAGGCAGAATTTTCTCCGGTGATGGTACCGGGGACCAGGTTCAGCTCGTCGATAACCCCGTTATTTTCCCGGAGAAGTGCAACAAACTCGTTGGGGTGTGAGTCCCGCCCCAGTTCAAGGAGCAGCTTGAGAAGATCATTTTTGATTCCGCGGATGTTCATGGTCGAGAACCTGGCACGCTACACGGGCGTTGTACCGATTATATGAGTGCTGCTTGTCAAAAAATGCTCGGAAAAAATAAAGGAAAAATCCCGATTACGATTCAATCTTTGCAAGCCCCTCACTCAGGTCCTGCGAGAGATCGACTCCTGTAAATGCGCCGCTTGTCGGAAGCGGCATCTCAAATACCGGCGTGATGTCATACTCCACCGTGGCGTTTGCCGGTACCTCAAAATCGAGGATATGGCCCCCGGTATGCCGGTCATCGCTGAGGAAATGGAGATGGTAGCCCACGACATTGATTCCTTTGAAAAAGACCGGGGTATAGAACCCGACTACGGTGCCGGTAGTATCAGTATATGTGTACACCGACTGGTTCTTTGCTGCGTCCGTGAGCGTTGGATAGGGCTTCTGCTGCGCAGGTATCGCCCGCACCTTCATAGTGGGAAATGTGCCGTGCATCCGTACCGCGTAGATCATGTTCTGCGAGGGCAAACGTTTGCTCATATCCGTTGAGAACACGGAAAAGTTCATGGATCTATCGGTGGTTTCCATGATGTCAGGTTCGAAGTATGTGACCGTAGCAAAAGGTGTGGTGGCGTTATCCGGGACCACATATATCACACCGTCAGCCTTTGCCTGGTATACAATGCCACCGAGCACGATCATCTCGCCGTCGAGTGCATTGAACGTGCCTATCCCAAAGTCCCCGTGCTTTTTCATTTCTCCGACCGGCTGGACGCCGTCGTACACTCCCTGCATCAATGCATCGATTGTTGATACCTGGTAGAGGGTCTCGCGATCTTCAGGTACTACAGAAGCGGCCGGCAATCTGGTAAAACTGGTGTAGATCGCTGCACCGGCAAAGACGAGTACTATCGCAAGACCTATGCCAAGGAAAAATTTTGCGTCCATGACCCACTGCCGGAGAATTATTTCCTGCCGGTCACCTTGATGACGTGGTAGCCGAATTGTGTCTTGACCGGGCCTACAACCTTACCGGCGTCGTTTTCGAATGCAACTTTCTCAAATTCCGGCACCATCTGTCCTTTGCCAAACCAGCCAAGGTCGCCCCCCTCCTTCCGGGAGGGGCAGGACGAGAAGCGCTTTGCAACTGCAGCGAAATCTTCGCCATCGGCAAGTCGTTTGAGTATATTGTTTGCCTCGTTTTCGGTCTTGACGAGGATATGTGATGCACGTGCCTGTATAGCCATATATAGAATTTAGGGGGGATGGAATAAAAGAGTTCATGAAGAGGAACTAATTTTTTTTTGTTTTTTAAAAATTACCTATGGTTTATCTCTATAGAACCGCTCAGAAAAAATAAATCAAAACGCTCTTGTGGGGGGCTTTTGGTTTCACCGCCGCTCCCGCCGCTTGGGCAACCTCCGACATTACAATTACTTCTCATAAGGTCAACCGGATTTAAAAATAGGCGATTAATGGGATACACCCCTCAGTAAACCTCCCCTTCTGGGGGAGAGAGGGGGGCACCTTCGTATTCTTTTACGTCAACGAAAAGATGAACATAATCAGGTTTTCTTCAGAGCCTGTATTTTTCTGCCCGAATCCTCTCCGATCAGAGAAAAATCTGGGTTTTTGACCAAGCGTTTTCTTAAAACTCCCCGTCCTGCTCGAAACTCCGCCCGTACCGGATCGCAAGCTGCAGCCTTGTATAACTCCCGCCCGAGATACCCGGCATGATCGAGAAGGGAGACATCTTTATGGGTCAGGATTGTATTCAGGACATCCTGCCAGTGCTGTCCCCTGATTGCCATGCCGTTGATCACCGCCACGATCTGGTCGCCTTCAATCCCGATACGGAAGTTGCCTTTGGGATCGTATTCAATCCTGTCCGGCATGGTGATTGCAGGGATGGCTGTGTGGTATTCAAGTGGTGGCTCGCGGCGCCGGCGTTTCTCCTTGAGCACCAGCAGGTCGATGCCAAGGTCTTTGGGATACGGGCGGTCTCTGGCAAGTGCCATCATCTCTGTTGCCCGTCGCATCTCGCTTATGGATCCGGTTGTCTTATCGGAATGCTCGCTGGTGAAGATTACCGCTGCACCCACCTCCATTGCCATACCCGCCAGAAGCGCATTCACCCCGACCGAATCGGCATCGATCAGTTCAGTGACATTACCCGCACCGAAAAAAAGCGGATATACTGATTTTTTAAAATTCTTCAAAGAAGCAACAAGACCGGATCCGACGGCTGGAGCAGCGGATCGGCAATAATACAGGCAATTTTTGCCTTTTTTGCCAGAGCAAGGTTCCTTTTTAATGTGCTCTCGCCCGGTACCACCACTGCGGCAGTACCGGCTTTTGCTATCTCCTCTCCCACCTCCGGAATATTTCTCTCCTGAAGACTCGATACCAAATCCGCCCGGCAAAGTGCAGCCCGTATCAGTTCAGGTTCCTGGGTATCCACTGCAAGCATGCCGTCTGTTCCGTCCAGTTGTGAAAAAACCCTCGTGACATCTGCCGGTACCGCATCAAACCCAAAACCGAGGTCAACAATATCAGCGCCTGCTGCAAAATATCGCTCCACCACATCACCGATATCTTTCGTGAGATGGGCGTCCATCACTTCTGCAAGCACCTTCATCCGCGACGTGCCACCTATCTTTGTTCCACGTGCAATGAAATCACTTTCAGCAGATTTTTCCATTTCATCCAGCCTCCTGCGGGCATCATCTGCTTTTTTCGCCGCAAGGAAATCATCAGCCGGAATCGTACGCGAGAGTGTTATTCTCCCAAGCAGCGGGAGGATGAGAGCAAGGTCTGCTGCATGCCGTGGACCACGGTACACAGGGACGCCCGTATCGCGTTCAACCTGTTCAAAGGATGCGGTACACATTCCCGGGACAATCGCCATATCGAATGTTCCCTTGTTAATCAGCTCATGGAGCATGTAGGGTGTAAGAAACGAAGCAATCTTTCCGGTCACCACAACCTCCGCGTCAATGGCTGCCGCTGCAGATTTCACTACTTTCTCTGTTGCAGCACCTGTAGGCAGGAGGATGCGCATAAGTTCCCTTAATACCAGATAGATAAAAACACTATGATCAGATGCTTATCTGCGATTTACACGTCCACACCAATTTTTCAAAAGATGGTGAGAGCAGTGTTGAAGAGATCCTGAAGAAAGCCGAAGAGGTCGGACTCGATGCAATCGCGATCACTGACCACGATTCGATTGAAGGTGCAATAAAAGCACTTTCCTGTAATTCGTCCGTACTGGTAATTCCAGGTACCGAAGTCTCTACAAAGCAGGGACACCTGATAGTCCTGGGAGTAACAGAGATTATCCCGGCAGGACTTGATGTAGTAAAGACGGTCGAGATTGCACGAAACATGGGAGGGGTCCTGATTCTCCCGCACCCTTACCATGTCTGGAGACACGGTGTTGCGCGCCGGAAGAAAGCCGGCATGATCGTAGTTGATGCAATCGAAACGTTCAATAGTCGGTTCATCGTCGGCTCAGCCAACCGTAAACTGCACGTATCGCAAAGAAGCTGGGAAAACCCTGTGTAGCAGGAAGCGATGCCCATCATGCGAGATTTGTCGGTTACGGCAGGACGTTTATAGATGCTGACAGGAATTTACCTTCGATTCTTGCGGCGATCCGTGCCGGAAAAGTAAGTGCGGCGGCAGGCAGACGCCGTTGCGCACATACACTCACCAGTCGCTGAATAATACATGGAGAAAGATCAAACGGTTCACACGGCGTGTGCAGCTCCCGATGAGACTCGCGTTCCGGGTATCGTACCTGGGTAGCAGTTTTTATGGCTCACAGATGCAGGCCGCCTACCGGACCGTGGAAGGGGAATTCATCGCTGCCTGCCAGCGACTCAGCCTTTTTTCAGACTGGCGCGAAGCCGGGTTCCAGTTTGCAGGAAGAACTGATCGTGGTGTTCATGCATGTGGACAGGTTGCTGCATTCACCACAGATGAGCCTGATCGCGCCATCGGTACCCTGAACCTCCAGCTCCCGCCAGACTGCTGGTGTACTGGCGTTGCTGAGGTAGTCCCTGAGTTCCATCCGCGATATGATGCAAAGTCCAGGACATACCGGTACTATTTTTCAAAGACTCCCTCTGACAGGACAGGCTATGGAGCAGGCTGCACAGTATTTTACCGGCTCCCACAATTTCACAAACTTTGCCCGTGTCCGGGATAAAAACCCGTGGAGGAAGATCCTTGATATCGGCATTGGACAGGAAGAGGGTTTTGTGTATGTCGAAGTGAAGGCACAAAGCTTTTTGTGGCACCAGGTCCGGTGCATGGCTGCGGCGCTTTTATTGGTTGGCGAAGGTGAAGCGGATGAGTCTTTTATATCCTCCCTGCTGGAAGGGGAAGTAAACCGGCCGCTCCAGCCAGCTCCTGCCGAGGGACTGATCCTCCGGGAGACGGACTGCGGAATTGTTTGGATACCATTGCCAAGGGATGAACGAAGCAGCACTCACATGGACCACGTCATGCGACATCACGCTCTTTTAACGAAGGTATGCCGTGTCCTGGACAACCCCCGGTTTTAATAAAGAGAACCCCTGCTGAATACATCGTGATACCGGGCCAAAAAGCGGGTTATTGAAGAGCGGGCGCACCGAATGTCTCATCAATCCATATGGTAATCCTGTCCCGTACATCCCGATACCCGTTAAGGATGTCTTCCCCGGTGCCAGGAGTCAGGTGGGGATCAGGAAAACCGTGGTGGATTGTCTGTTTTGCGCCAGGAACGACGGGGCAGATTGCGTGGACATTGTCGCAGAGCGTTACTGCAAGATCGAAGGATACTCGCCCATACTCTGCAAGGGTTTTTGAACGGTGGTGTGAGATATCGATCCCGATCTCCTGCATCACCGCTATTGCCCGTGTACTTACGTCCGCCTGCCGGGTGCGGCGGAGAAAACCTCGTAACGGTCCCCGTATTTTGCCCGCAGGAGCGCCTCTGCCATCTGGGAGCGGGCGGCATTTGCCGTACAGACAAAGAGGACCCGCGTTTTTGGTGTCATCTCTCACCGCAGCAGGAGGACTTCTCTTCCTGAACGCCACAGCAGGACCCCTCAGCCCCGCCGCAGCTGCATTCCCCGCTGTCCATATCCTTTCCTCTCAGGGCAGCACTGATCATCGCCCACGCACACCCGACTCCGCTCTGGACCTCGATTGCCTCAACCGGGCAGTTCAGGGCGCAGGCACCACACTCCATGCATCCAGCCGGGCGGGCAAGCTCTGCATGATCAGGTCCTTCTGCAAATACTCCGTGAGGGCAGACCTGCGTACAGCGCCTGCAGTTGATACACCGATCTTTATAGTAACGGAGGGTGTTCTCCGCATAGGAATCAAACATCAGATCACCCCCACGAGACGGCTCACACTAAGCACTATACCCAGAATTATTCCGGTAGACTGCCATAACTGCCATAACAGGGACATACCGGAAAATCTCCTTTTTAACCCCGGTCCTTGAGGTAAAGGTTGTTGAACCGGTGAAATTCAGGGCGAGGTAGGCAGTAACTGCAGGTATGATGAGGAGCGGTGTTATGGCGGCGATGAGCGCAGCCCAGCCGGGCAGGGCTGTATCTGAAGAGAATGCTGCGGCAAACGGGATTGCCACGATCCCCCCGAGCAGGAGGCCTTTTGTGGAGAAGTCCCTGGTCGGGATGAACGGCAGCAGGACCGGGAAGAGCACGGTTCCTGCAACCACTGCGGATATCGCTGCAAGTGCGGCGACCGGTCCTGCAAGGAACCAGAGTCCGGCTGCGACAACGATGGCCGGGAGAGCGACATGGACTAACTCAACGGGTGTCAGGACAATCCGGTCGCGGACCGGGAACTGCACCCTGCGCATTTCAGGAGTCGTTTTTCCCGTCATGAGATATTCAGGAAGATCGCTTGCCCGGACCGGGCCGTATTCAACCCGGAACCCGGACCGGCGCTGCACTTCAGGCGCGGAAATTCCCGGTGCTCCAAGCTGCGGGAGAATGATCTTCCGGTGAGTGACGATGCCGGCAAGTCCGGTATTTTCAATCCGGCTGACCAGCTCATCGGTGCCGAACGTGCCTTTTCCGGCAGCGCACCAGACATTGATCCCCCGGGTGTCCAGCACCAGTATCCAGGCATCAGTGCCAGAGAGCGCTGACCGGAGTGCATCAAAGCTCAGCGTATAATTCGCTGATGCAAAGACCTGTGATTCTGCATCCGGCTTCCCAAGCCTGTAAAGGCCAGGTTCAACCCTGTGTCCCATGCGGTTTATACCCCAGCGGGCGAGAAAATGATCGAAATGGTGAGTAAATGTGAGAGCACTGTCGGTTGTGCGGATTTTGCCCGGTTTCGGAGCAGATGTACTGCAGCTGCACCGGGATACATCCATTCCTGATGAGCAGGAACAGTCTTGCCGGTTCTGAAGATGTCATACTATTTCTGTACCTCTTTTTGGGGTTCGGTATCGTGCATGATGGGACCGAGCACATCTTTGACCATTCCGCTTAAGTTCTCAACTTTCATCAGGGCAAGGCAACAGACCTTACCCTCCCGCTCCCAGCTGATGAGGGCAAGTTTATCGCCGGGACTGATGCCCGCCCGCTCACGAACGTCTTTTGGAAGTACCATCTGCCCGCGGTCATCAACGCTCAATACCGACTCCACCTTACACCCGGTACCGGGGTGCATCCACATGGACTTTCTCCGGCAGAACTTTTTTCCGGGATTGTGTTCTTTTTAATCATCTGAATCCTTACAATAATTGTGAATTTCCAGAGTATTTATATTTTTCAGAAAATTCAGAAAAATCAAATTAAATTGATTCTGTTAAAAAACCAGGGTTACCAGTCAACTTTTCAATTGACACATCAGTTCCGTTCTTTTTATGAGCCCTCCCGTCAACATCCGGTAACGGTATGGTGGCATTTCATTGTTCATGGTGCGGAAAATGCTGCACAAGCTTTGGTGACTTCATTAAAATTGAGCGACAGACTTTCCGACCGTGATTATTACTGCAGGTACGGGGTAAAAAACGAGTTGTTCCTGGTTCACATTGAACGTGATTTTGCAGATAGTCCACCTCTTGCTTCACCAGAGGGAAAGCCGGTAAAAGGGTGCCCTTTTATGCGCAAGGACCCTGCCGGTAGAGGGATTGCCTGTGCAGTCTATGCCACACGCCCGCAGGTCTGCAGGGATTTCCGCTGCTACCGGATGGTGATCCTGGACCGTGACGGGAACGAGTGCGGCAGGATTATGGGACGTAATGATCTCATTACCACGGATACAATGCTTGCACAGACCTGGAAAGAACACATCGCACCGTTTTTGCCATCCCATAGTGATACGCGGTGGGAAAAAGCAGTGATCGATGCATTTGCGGCTCATGGATATCGCGGGGAACGCGTTGAATAAAAAAAGAAAAATTAGTTTGTCGGTACTGCGGTGACATTTGATTTGCACCCTTCATTGCGGAAAAGTGCCCATTCCTCGCAGGTAGTTCCGTTGGCAAATGTACACATGCCATACTCACTGCCATCTGCATTCTTTTTGATCTCAGTGATCCCCCCGAGATTTCCGCAATTGACCGACGCAGGATTCGCGATACCGGCTGAGGTCGGTGCTGTAGTGATCTCAATAGCCGGGGTGGTCGTCTGAGTCTGCGCAGGGGTTGCCTGCTGGGTACAGCCGGTAATGAAGATGGCGGCAACAACGCAGAGACCCAGAATGATAAAAATGCTTTTTCTGGTTATCACGATATATCAGGAAAGATTTTGGTACGGTCAGGGTAAATAATGTAAGTGTAACAGGAGAATCAACTGCTCCTGTTGAATGAATTGTTAACCGTCGCTTTTTTCATGGCAGATACGTATTCCTTCAGCTCACGCTCCATTGAATCCGGATCATTCAGGTTCTGTTCAATAATTTCAACAATTGCACTCCCGACAATCACCCCATCGGCTCCGGCACGGGCACACGTCTGTACCTGCGCCTGTGTTGAAATACCAAATCCAATCGCGAGCGGAAGTGGGGTGTACCTGCGGACACGGTGTAAAAGATCGATTGCCCCGCCGGAAACCTGGTCACGGACACCGGTTACCCCAAGTACCGCTACAAGATACACGTACCCTCGTGCTTTTGCCGCAATCTTTTCGACCCGTTTATCAGAAGTCGTCTGGGAGACAAGAAAGATCGGGGCAATGTCATACCGTGATGCAATAGTGCAGACTTCTTCTGACTCCTCGACCGGCATGTCAGCAATCAGGATGCCATCAACACCCGCATCCCGCGCTTCATGATAGAACCTCTCTATTCCCCTGCGATAGATGATGTTGTAATACGTAAGGAAGACAATCGGAACATCAGATTCTTTGCGAATCTCCCTGACGATCTCAAACACTGCAACCGGTGTCGTTCCGGCCATGAGCGCCCGCTCATCAGCTTTCTGGATTGTCGGGCCATCTGCAACCGGATCAGAGAATGGTATCCCCAGTTCAAGGATGTCAGTTCCACCGGCAATCAGCGCACGGGCGATCCGGATACAGGTGAGTTTGTCCGGATCTCCTGCTACCGTAAAACCAATGAATAATGGTTTTTTTCCCCGGCTGAATGCCTTCTCGATCCTCCCCATCAGGAACCCGCCTTTAATGCTGCCACTTCAGCCACATCCTTGTCGCCACGCCCTGACAGGTTGATAATCACGATGTCATCTTTATCGAACCGGTCTGCGTTCTGCATTACATAGGCCACCGCATGGGCTGACTCCAGTGCAGGTATGATCCCCTCTGTTTTTGACAGGAAACTGAACGCGTCCAGTACTTCAGGATCATTTACCGCTGCGTAGGCAACCCGGTGGTTATCCCTGAGCATTGCATGTTCGGGGCCAACCCCGGGATAATCAAGACCGGCCGAGATGCTGTGGGTAGGAGGTACCTGCCCGTGCTCGTCCTGCAGGAGATACGAGAGTGTGCCGTGCAACACACCGGCATCTCCGGCACAAAGCGTGGCAGAATGGTTTCCTGTTGTAATCCCTTCACCCCCTGCTTCTACACCAATCAGCTCCACATCATCGGACAGGAACGGGTAAAAGATCCCGATCGCATTCGATCCCCCTCCGACACACGCAACAACAGCATCGGGAAGCCGCCCCTCTTTTCTCATCACCTGCTCCCGCGCCTCTCTGCCGATTACCGACTGGAAGTTCCGCACCATCAGCGGGTACGGGTGCGGGCCCACAACCGAACCGATCAGGTAGTAGGTGTCCCTCACGTTTGCCACCCAGTCGCGGAGCGCTTCATTAATAGCGTCCTTGAGCGTTCGTGTCCCGGACCTGACCGGGATCACCTTTGCCCCCATCAGTTCCATGCGGAAGACATTGAGTGCCTGTCGCTGCATGTCCACTTCGCCCATGTATACTTCGACGGGCATCCCGAGTGCCGCACCAACAATCGCTGTGGCAACCCCGTGCTGGCCGGCACCGGTCTCGGCAATCAGCCGCTTTTTGCCCATCTGTTTTGCAAGCAATGCCTGGCCCAGGGTATTATTCAGCTTGTGGGAACCCCCATGCACGAGGTCCTCCCGTTTGAGATATATCTTACACCCGAGTTCCCGTGAGGCATTCGGGCAGAAGGTGAGCGGTGTCTCGCGTCCGGCATATTCAGTCTGCAAAGCTGGAAGATCGCGGGCGAATTGTGGATCGGTGCTCACGTTTGCATACGCGGTTTCAAGTTCGATGAGTGCGCTCATCAGCGTCTCTGAAACGTACTGCCCGCCGTATTTTCCATATCTTCCTTTTATTGTCACGTTATGCACCCCGGGCTGCTGCAATGAACGCAGCAATTTTACGGTGGTCTTTAATACCCGGTGCCGATTCGGTACCGCTTGCGACATCCACGGCATACGGTTGTACCTTCCGGATGGCATCCGGTACATTTTCCGGCGTTAGTCCTCCCGCGAGTATTACCGGGATTCTGGAAAGCCTGACTGCATCCCGTGCATAGGACAGATCAAATGATTTTCCCTGCCCGTGGCTGTCATCCACGATCACGGCATCGCAATCATCCGGCAGAGGGTCACCCCGCCCGATAACCCGTATTACTGCAACGCCCGGATCCTCCTCGAACACGAACGGGTGCGATATCTGGATGGCAGATGGTCTGAGTGCAAGCATTTCCCGGAGGTCTTCTTCAGATTTCGTGTGCGAAACGGCGACTGTTGCCGTGAACGGGCCAACCGCATCGAAAATCTCCTGAGCCCGTTCAGGTGCCACAACACGGCGTGAAACCCCCCCGGAAAAAACCACCACTCCGATAGCGTCTGCCCCGCTGTTCTCTGCAAACCGTGCATCCTCCGGTCTGGTGATCCCGCAGATCTTTATGCGCATACAAATTCCTCCAGTTTCTTTTCCGGGTGTTTATGAGCCATGATCGATGAGCCGATAAGGAACGCATCGCAGTAGGGTTTCATCTCCCGGATATCGTCAGCTGACTGCATACCACTTTCTGATACGATCATTCTTCCCGCGGATCGAATACTGTCCGAGAGAAACCGGGTTGTGGAACGGTCTATCCTGAGTGTAGAAAGGTTACGGTTATTGATACCGATCAGTTCTGCATTTGTGGACAGGGCGGTTTCCACTTCGCTTCCGGTATGGACCTCGACAAGCGGTTCAAGGCCGTATTCCTGTGTGAGATTGACGAATGCAGGGAGGCGCTCTTTCAGCACTGCTGCAATCAGGAGTATCGCATCAGCCCCGAGCGCCCGTGATTCGGTGATCTGGCGTTCATCGATGATGAAGTCTTTTCTTAAGACCGGGATGCCGACTGCGGATTTCACCTGGGCAATGTCCTGACCCGTTCCCCCGAAGAAATACGGCTCGGTCAGCACCGAAAGTGCGACGCACCCCCTGCCCGCAAGTGCGCCTGCCATCATCGTCATATCCACGTTGCGTCGGATGATGCCCCGGCTGGGCGATGTGCATTTGATCTCGGCGATCACCGCATTCCTGCCATTCCTGTTCCGTATTGCATCAATCAGGCTTGCGTGAGACCGGGTGCCGTTATCAGGAAACGTTTCAGGCAGGAGGGCAACCCGTTTCTGAGTACGCCGGATGATCTCATCGAGGATCATGCCACACCCCGTGTTGCATCAACCAGTGCATCGAGCCGGGCAGATGCATTACCGGAATCTATGGAAGCAGCAGCAAGCCGGATCCCTTCATGAAGATCCCGTGCCAGCCCCCCCACATAAATTGCGGCTCCTGCATTCATGAGCACAATATCCCGGGCGTGCACCATGTTCACCCCCCAGTATATCACGGATGATCCGGGCATTCTGCTGAGGATCGCCTCCTTCAAGATCCCGGAGTTGTGCGGGTGCGATACCGTATGTGCTCGTACCGGATAGTGTATGTCAGAATCTCTCCTCTCCTGAGTTCGGTGATTGCTGTATCACCGGTTGTCGTGATCTCGTCAAGTCCTGATCCATGCACAACCATCGCCCGTGAGAGACCCAGTATTCTGAGGACTTCTGCAAGGGTTCGCGTCAGTTCAGGACGGTACACCCCCAGCACCTGTGCCTGGGCTCCCGCGGGATTTGCCAGCGGGCCGAGTATATTAAATACCGTCCTGCACCCGATCTCCTGGCGTGCGGACATGACATGTTTCATTGCCGGGTGGTAATCGGGGCAAAGAAAAATGCGATGCCGACCCGCTGCACGATATCCGCCTGCATCTTCCGGATCGATGGCAATATTAACTCCCAGTGCCGTAAGGACATCTGCCGAGCCGCACCTGCTGCTCATGCCCCTGTTGCCGTGCTTGACCACCGGACAGCCGGCTCCTGCCGCAACAATGGCGGAAGCAGTGCTGATGTTGAACGTCTGTGCTCCGTCCCCTCCGGTACCGCAGGTGTCAACAAGTGTCCGTCCGGTTACCGGCTTTATGGTAACCGCATTATCCCGCATTACCCGGGCAAATGCAGCGATCTCATCCGCTGTTTCACCTTTCATATGCAGCGCAAGGAGGAATGCACCGATCTGGGCCTGCGATGCCTTTCCCTCCATAATTATTCTCATCACTCTGGCAGCCTCTTCAGGATTGAGATCCTGCCTCCCTGCAAGTGTTATGAGAGTCTCTTTGAACATCATGGCACCGCCATATTTCCATTCAGAAAATTCCGGATAATCTGGTCCCCCTGCCCGGGAAAGGATGCTCTCCGGGTGAAACTGCACACCCTCAATCGGGTAGCAGGTATGACGGACTCCCATCACGTAATGATCATCAAGGCTGGTTGCAGAAACCTTCAGTTCCGGGGGAAGTGAGTCTTTTTTTGCGACAAGCGAGTGGTATCGTGTCGCAGTAAAGGGTGTTAATATACCGGTATAAATTCCCTGTCCATCATGCAGGATCGCCGAGGTCTTGCCATGCATCAGGTGCCCGGCCCGGACGACTTCACCGCCAAAGGCAGTGCAGATCGCCTGGTGCCCGAGACAGACTCCCAGCGTGGGAATCGTCCTGCTCATGGTCTCCAGTACTTCAGTGACACACTCCGGAATCCTCGGGAGTTCCCGGTCCGGGCGAAAGAATAATCCGGTCTGCACCCGGCTTTCTTTAGTTCTTCAAGCGGGGTGTCACAGGGCAGGACAACGGGATCTCCCCCAAGTTTGCCCACCTGCTGGTACAGGTTGAAGGTGAAGCTGTCGTAACAGTCCACGATCAGGACTTTCATAACGCCACACCAGCCCGTTCTATCGCCCGCAGCATGGCCGATGCCTTGCTTTCAGTCTCCATCCACTCATTTTCCGGGACTGAATCTGCGACAATCCCCGCCCCCACCTGTACCGATGCCCTGCCGTTTCGTACAATCACGGTGCGAATCGCAATCGCAAACTCGAGGTTCCGGTCAAACCCGATATATCCGACAGCCCCGGCATAGATCCCGCGATTCAGCATCTCTTCCTCATCGATGATCTGCATTGCGCGGATTTTTGGCGCACCTGATACGGTACCGGCAGGAAAACAGGATTTGAAGGCGTCATAACAATCAAGATTGTCCCTGAGTATGCCCGTGACCGTAGATACGATATGCTGGACATGGGAGAATTTCTCTACTCCCATGAACTCTTCTACCTCGACAGAACCGAACCGGGCATACACGGCCTATGTCGTTTCTTGCAAGATCAACAAGCATCGTGTGTTCCGCCAGCTCCTTGGGATCTTCGAGCAGCTCCCTTGCGAGTTGTCCATCCTCACGGGTATCGCGTCCCCTGGGGCGGGTGCCGGCGATCGGCACCGTAGTAACCCGGCGTCTCTCAACCCTCACGAGCATCTCGGGACTTGCGCCTATGACCTGCTCGTCCCCGAAATCGAGATAATACATATACGGGCTCGGGTTGATCTCCCGAAGCGCTGCATAGATCGCGAACGGGTCGTCCCTGATTGCACATTCTATCCTGCGTGAGAGCACTGCCTGGAAGATATCTCCGGCAACAATATGCTCCTGTATCTTTCCGACAGACCGCTCAAATGCTTCCTGCGATACTGACGAGTTATACTCCGGTTTTTTTGCGCCTTTCTGGTTTTTTGTAAAACCTGCCCGTTTGCCGGATGCCAGGGATACAATACGATCACCCAGTTCCCGGATTTTTTCCCTGCTCCGGTTATACTCTTCTGTCAGGTCGGATTCATACGTGAGGAACGGGCTGGAGAAAATGTAGAGTTTCTGTTCAGCATGATCAAAAACTATGCAGTCCTTGGTGAGCATGAAGTCCGCGTCCTTGTCCTTCGTGTCCCGGGCATTCAACGAAGCCGTGGTGCCTTTATGGCCCTCGCGGACTTTTAAAAAGAGCGAGTACACGCAGTCGTATGCAAAGTAACCCATCATGCCCCCGAAAAACCGCGGTGCCTTTACATTCACATAGCAGAACCGGGAGAGGATTGACTTGATTTTATCAACCGGTGTTTCACCTTCCGGATCTTTTGCAATTGCGGTAAGCCGGTTCTTTGCCCCGCACATCTGTCGTTTCTCCTATCGTGACCACGAATTCGGGATCGATGCCGATATAGGAATAACGGGCAATCTTCTCGCTGCCTTCCATCGATTCGAGCAGGAATCCGCATCCGTTCCGGGTGCCCGTGTACACATCCAGAGGTGAGATATCCGGGAATGGCAGCTCAGGTACAAAGCGGGATGATTAACGGTTTTGGCTGGTCTTTTACCGCGGTCAGATATTCATTTAGTCCAAGATTCAGGTTCGGTCCATCAATTATTATAGCCTTTTCCAGTCCACCGGCATCACCATTCCATCAGCTGCCCAATCTCAGGCAGTTGCGTGAATCATAGTCAGCTTTGTACATATTTATACATTATTGTAATTTTTTGGTTACTATTGCATTTTTTATTACATTTTAAAGGCAAAGCAAAAAAAGTACATAATGAAGCGTGATGCCGGAAATGAGATGAAATCCTTGAAAAAAGCAGGAAGTTGATCTTGCGGGATCCGGTACATCGCGCTTTTTGCCCTTGCTGCCCGATCATCCCCCAATAGTGCGATAACCATCATAATGCTGGTGAAAACACCCGATAAAAGAGGGGGCAAGGCGATTCTCCTCAGGCTCGTTTGAAAAATCCAAAAAAATTTCTGCTGGAAACGACTACATCGAAATGAACATCAGTACGGATGTAACTGTTCAATGGATCTTTACCCCTCTTCCTTTGAGCTCCTCGGTCTTTTTCTGGGAGCATTCCTCGCACCTGAACTCAGGTTCGTGGTCATGGGTCCTGTCGTAATCTCCTGATCTGACCAGCCGGTACCCCCGGGCAATCTTACCGCAGTCTACACAGGCAATCTTATCCCTGACTTCCCACTGGGCGGCAAGTGACTGGGATGTGAAGATGAACTGGTCCACCCAGAAAAAGATCAGGCCCCCGATCAGGTTTGCCACTATTGCTGCGATAAGCTGGCCCATGTTGACTAAAAGGATTCCGACCCCGGCAAGAATCGGGGTACTCGCCTGCCACCTCAACAGGTACAGTCCATATCTCTTGTAGTTGACCTTCATACCAGATGATTCATCAGGGGGATTATAGGTCTTGTGATAGTGGTAAGCAAATACAGTAATCTATTTACTGTCACTTACAAATTCTGTACAATATTTTTGAGGCACCGGTATGGGGGTAAGCAGGAATAAACCGTTGAGCTGGATATTTGTATCATGGATGATGGGGATCATCTGTTTTCTGATAATCGTTGTTCTTGCAAATTTCCTGGTCATTTATATAACAAACCCGTATTATAACTCGGCTGTCACGATCCTGAATGAAAATGTCTGGTTGCTGATAATTATTGCCCTTGTCCTGCTGATTGCTGATATCTTCGGGGTGTTTGCATTCCCTCTCAACCTGCCGGCACCCCTTATCAGAGCGATCGGGATTGTCTTTTTAATCGTCTTTATACTCCGGGTAATCCAGTGGGGGGACGCGATAGCGGCTACAAATCTCTATCCTCCTTTCTCGATGATCTCAGTTATGATCGTACCGTTTGTTTTTCTCATTGTACTGGTTGCCGGCTATTACCAGATCCTGTTTCAGTCGGGAGAGAGCCGGACATCGAATATGAAGAGGGGGACGTTGCGGAAGGTGAATATTACGATACGACGCTGGAACCGTTAACCGATGCGAGATCGTGGGAGGAAATCGGGGAGGAATTCCGCCTCATGCTGTACGATATTATACACCGGTTCCGGGCCGATATCCGCAGAAAGCAATAAAAAAAGTGATACCCCCGCGCAAAAATCACCAGTCCGGATTATCCTGGTGGAATTTTTTCTCTTTTGTTTCGAGTTCTTCGTGACTCAGGTGTGCAGGCATACAGATACAGCGGTGTTCCAGAAATGTGCCCTCTTTAAATGATCCTTGTTTGTCTCCGTCCCGACATGCTCCGAACATTCCGGTATCGCAGTCATGGTACACCAGGGGGAGTCCTTCGCGTATGGCACATTCCTTTGCCTCTCTCCATGAGATTGCCATAGTGACAATATGGGTCAGTCATTAAAAGATACTTTTTGTCCCGCGATGAAGATTTGTTAATGGCTTCGCTCGTTGATGAGACGGGTAAAAAAGAAAAAATTTGATAAATTCAGAACCGGGGTTTCCGGTGTTTCGGGAGGCAGTCTCTGCAATAGACCGGCCTGCCTTCAGTTGGTTTGAAAGGGACTTCGCACTCTTTTCCACAGTCTGAGCAGACTGTCTTTGTCATTTCTCTGGGACCGAAATTCCTCGGGCCACCAAAACTCTTTCTTTCCATTGTATTACTCATGCAGCTTTTGATCTGCATATAAATATTTCAGTCAACATTATAAATACATCTGCATAGTGGTGGAAGGGAACGCCTTTTTGATTTCCTTACGGTATAATCTCGCACCCGTTGAATTTTTCGTGAGAAAAATCTGCAAGATCTATTCTCCTCCTGCAACGAGATTTTTTACACGGGGAAGGACATTCGTCAGCCCGTCATGAAGGTTTTCCACGGTACTGCAGACTAACCGGCGTTCTAGCTTCACCCCATGGTTTTGTGATGTTTGAATAGAGACATCTCCCCCCGCAGAATTCAAGGATCCGGCAGTTTGCACATTCCCCGTTTACCTCGATAACTTTAAGATTTTGAGGATCAGCATCCCGAATATGGCCCACGTAATACTCTGACATACCAAGCATTACCGGGCACGGGGCGATATTCCCGTCAGTCATAATGCTGTAGTTTGCATGCCCTGACCCGCACCTCAGCCGGCTCGGGCGCCCGCGGAGCAGGTCCTCCATGGGATCGAGAAATGGATACCATCTCATCACCTTTCCTTCATCCTCCATATAATCAACCCAGTCTGTTAAGAGCCTGAGGATGCCAGGATTGTAACTGTTATTTACCCAGTCTTTAAAACGGCGATGTGAAAAATCATTGGAAAAATTTGCATCCAGTTGCCAGTGAACAGAGGAAAACGAATAATCCGGGTTATCAGAAAGCCAGTGGACTGCATCAACAATATCCGTATTTCGTTTACCGTCATTCGGGCAATGAGTTCCTGCCTAAACCCCTCACGACGGATTTTTTTAATATTCTCCATTACCCTGCGGTACATGCCCGGACCACGGTTTGCATCAGTCAACCCCTCGCGCCCGTCAAGAGAAACAAGGATCGTTAAGAAACAGTTGATAATTTCCGGGGAGAGCCGGTCCAGCAGGATACCATTGGTCTGCATCATGAAGCGGTGCACCGGCGCCTCCCGGACAATCCTGGTAATCAGGTCCGCCCGCAGGAGTGGCTCGCCACCATAGAATGTGAGTGTGGGCGCGGGATCCTTTTGCAGGAAACTATAGAGCAGGTCAAGATTAAAGTCCAGTTCAGGAGGGAGAAGGGGATCGATTTCGATCCGTGGTGTGCAGGAATCAACACTCACCTCAGGGTTCTCAAATAACCTGGCCCGGCAGTAGGTGCAGCAGAGGTTGCAGTCATCGGTAAGGATGAGGTGGAAGTACAAGAAAACCTCATCATCATGGGATTTTCCAGACGATAAATTTAGGGCACATGACATGTGTGAGCCAGCTCCGGCCTACTACGCAATCTATAAACCATCTCTCCAATAATTCTCTCTCATGCCCGAAGGATTGTACTTTTCCCCCGAAATAGAAACGATGGAACGGGGAGAACTCGATGCCCTGATAGATGAACGGGTTCGTTATACTATTCAGTATGCCGCTGAACACTCCCCGTTTTACCGGGACTGGTTCCGCAAAAACAATATCAATCCTGGTGAGATCCGCGAGCATGAAGATCTGCTTACCCTGCCGGTTGTTTCGGGTCGTACTATACGACAACAACAGCCACCCGAATCCCCTGAATTTGAATTCCTTTCCACCGACTGGAACAATGTGTTTTCCATCCAGGAGACCAGCGGGACGAGTGGTACCCCCAAAGGCTTTTTCCTGACCTGGGATGACTGGAAGCGGTACGCGGAGAAATACGCCAGGAGTTTTATTTCCCAGGGATTTTCAGACAAGGACAGGATTGTAGTATGTTCATCCTATGGCATGAATGTCGGCGCGAATACCATGACGATTGCTGCCCAGCGTATTGGAATGTGCATTATCCCGATCGGCAAATGTTCATTTGAATTGCGAATCCTGAAATCCTACAAACCAACATCCATTGTCGGCAGCGTCTTCAAACTTCTCAGGCTCGCACGCCGTCTTACTGAAAAGGGTCTCAATCCCAGGGAGACATCGATCAATAAGCTTGTGGCCGGGGGAGAGAGTTTTGCCGATGAATCCCGCGCATTTCTCGCGGAGCAATGGGGGTGTCCTGTCTACAATACGTATGGAAGCACGGAAGGGACGATGTGCGGGGAATGCACGCAGCTTGCCGGCCTCCACGTTCCTGAAGACCTTGTACATCTTGATGTCTATGACCCCCGTATGAAATCATTTGTAAGGGATGGTGAGTGCGGACGGTCAGTACTGACAACGCTTCTGCCGGTCGGGGGAAAGACCGGGATGCTCCTGATCAATTATGATACTGAGGACACGACGGTTGTCATCTCCCGGGACCGGTGCGGGTGCGGCAGGACCCATATGAGGATATGGAACCCCCAGCGTGAAGCCGAAACCGTATGGGTCAATGAAAACTCATTAAACCGGGTTGATGTGGAGGCGGCAGTCTTCCAGCCCGAAAGTATGGAATACCTGACCGGAGAATACGAAGCATTCCTGTATGATGGCGAAGTATCCGGTGAAGCAATTCTCCGGGTAAGCATGGAATGTTTCGACCGGGATCATTGCGATAAAAAACTCATCGAAGATCGGTTCATTGACCGGTTCCTGAAAAACAAGCCGGGCCTGGCCCACGACTATCACGAAGGGAACTTCCCCATCCTGTTCAATTTCACTGGTCCTGGCGGCCTTGAACTCCACAAACTGAGAGGCCGGCCAAAGCGTCTTGTTGACAGAAGGGAACACTAAACGCAACCATACCGGTGTGTGATTATCCACATCCCCGGATAGGGACACTCCCGGCTGTTTCAGCAGTATAGTGCATTCTTATCCGGGCAGTATGGTGCTATGCCCTGCCCTCTTTCGGCTGCTCCGGTTGGAACCGGTATAAATGCGCTTTGACTTTCTGGAAAACTAACGACGTAATCAGAGAATAAACCTTAAATCTGGTCGAATTAATCAAAACGGGGCGATTAAAACACGATTCTAATCGGCCGTAATAGTGTGCCACAATGCCAAAAATACCCGCAGAATTTTGGTAAAAATTCAGACTTCGACGGACATCCGACGGAAACCTTTTATATTATCAGGCGTTAACTCTCATTATCAAAACCCAATAGCGGTTTTGAGGTGTTTAAATGGGAACCAAAATTGGAAAAGAAAAAATTCAGCGTGAAAAGGGTTACCTTTACTTCATCGGCAAGGACGGCTATGTTTGGGCTGCCCCGATGAAGCACAACAAGACCGGCAAGAAGAAGAAAGTCGGCACTGAAAAGATCGCAAAAGAATCCGGTTTCATGTACTATATTGGTAAGGACGGATTCGTCGCGAAAGCCAAGATGAAAAACGCATAACTTCACTTTTGCTATTGCACGCAGTCCGTCTGCGTGCCGGAAAATCCGGCATGGCGGGACTGCAAATATTTTTCATTTAAGCCTGTCGGCTCGCATTCTCCGCTGGCAATCTGGTTTCCTGTCCATAACGTCCGGATAAAAGTACCCTGTAAACCGTGAACATCTCAGTGAACACTGTCCCGTTGTTGGTACTCATTTTATCAGATCCTCTGGTGAGCCGGTCCCGGATCTTTTAATCTGCAATTACCTGCTGAAATTCTGGAGAAAAACTGTACGGGAGTTTTTTTAAAAACAATGGAAACTATCATGGATGATAGTCTGCTGTAATTCTCTTTACATGATGTGATCGGGGAACTGATCAAAAAGAATACCTGTCTTGTATGACTTCGCTGGTTAATGTTACGTTTGCAGAATGGACGCATGGCCTTGATACCCGCGGGAGTATGATCTCCATCTTCTCGCATATCCGTGATATCCCGTACTCGCTGAGTGTACCAATGTCCGGCGCTGAAACTTCCGCAGAAAAGTTACTTGTCGCGGGTAAAGGGTCGTGCGGTCCCAAGCACTACCTGCTCGCGGAGATGTTCAGGAAACTGAATGTAAGCGTTGTGTATGCAACAATCGCCTTTTCATGGAATGACCCGGCCCTTCACTACCCGCCAGGGCTCCGCGAACAGGCGGCCAGACTCCCGATCGCACACCATCTCGCCTGTCGCGTGCAGATCGGTTGCCGCTGGGTACTGGTGGATGCGACATGGGACCTCCCTCTGGCAAAGGCCGGGTTCCCGGTGAATGATCACTGGGACGGGTATTCTGAAACACGATGTGCCGTGAAACCGCTTAAATCCCCGGTGAGGACAGCGTTTTGTTACAATGTGACAAATGAGTGGTGCCGGGCAAAAGATGAGACTGAACTCTGCCCCATCGATGATGAAAAAAATCACTGGGAAGCGGAGGGCCGGGCGCAGTATTATCGTGAAAAGGTTGCTGTCCTCACACCGGATGATGCGAGGCGGATAACTCAGTTTCACCGGGACTTTGACGCGTGGCTGGCCGAGGTGCGCAAAGAGGAATACGGGATCTGACCAAAAAGTTTTACGACTGTTCCTTTCCTTAAAATCTGATACCAGGATCTTTTTACTCTCTTCGCTGGAGGTTTGCAGCAAAGGTCCTTGCAAGCAAAGGAGAGACCGCCTGGGGAGGAAGCCCGAGAGCTTCAGCAGCTTTTTGTGTGAGTATCATCAGGTCATAAGACCCGTCCCCCGCGATGGTCAGAACGGTTTTTTGGATTTTCCGGAGATAGTCAAGCGCCAGGTCCATCTGCTGGTAAGCACTATTCCCGTTCCGGGGCTCGTCCCATGATGAGAGAAGGACGCGGGTACCATTCAATCCCCGGAGTCTTTTCACCGACTGCACTGATGCGACAGCATCATCATAGACCGGAATCTCTCCCGCAACAGGGACTGCATCACCGCAGAAGAGTGCGCCATCGTTATGCAGGAAGAGCGAGATTGAACCTTTTGAATGGCCTGGTGTGTGGAAAACCAGCATATCAACAGCCCGTGTATCATCTGGTTCTATCGTGTCCCCGTCCATCAGTTCGTGGTCGACCGTAACTGGTCCCCCCACGAGCGTACAAAATCCCGGAACGGGTCGCTCGCGGTTCTGGAGATCCACGTCCTCAATCCATGTCCGCTCGGCCGGGTGTGCCGCGATGCTGCACCCGGTCACCTGCTGGATTGCCCGTGCGGCCCCGATGTGGTCCGGATGGGCGTGGGTCAGGATGATAAGAGCAATCTCTGAAGGGTTACGGCCGGTGGACCTGACGTATTCAAAAATATCTTTTTCGCAGCCCGCTACACCTGTATCGATAAGGGTAATTGTCTCTCCATAGATGAGGTATGAGTACACAAAACGGTCGAGAATGATGCCGGGTGCGATCGGGATCCTGAACGAATGCCGTATCGCATGAATGGAAGGGGTGATCTGCATGGGATCTCCTTTTGTACGGGATTATTGGGCGGGAAAGGGTATATTGGTGCAGGATAGATTGGGAGAACAAGGCATAGACCGGAAGGATGATCCGGTTTTTGACCGGCCTGAAGATTCATTTTTTGATTCATACACCAAATGAACTTCATGAAGGATTGTATACGGCAGCTGGTGAGAGAGAGCAGGAGCTACCGGCGGTTTGATGAACAAAGGCGCCTCGACAGGGAAACCCTTATCGAACTGGTGGACATCGCAAGGTTCTGTCCTTCAGCAAGAAACCGCCAGCCGTTGCGTTACGTGGTCTCAACCGACCCAAAAATAACAGCCCGGATACGGGACTGCCTGTTATTTGCCCTGGATATCCCGGACTGGGGTGGACCTGTCGAGGGAGAACGACCGGTTGCCTTCATCACTATGGTTACTTTGGACAAATGCACCCCTTATACAGGACACGATATCGGTATCGCTGCCCAGACCCTGTTGCTTGCAGTCTGCTGAACGGGAATTCAGGGGATGCATGTTTGGGTCAATCAAAAAAGAGGAGTCAGGTCCGTGCTCTCACTACCAGAACAGTACGAAATCCAGCTCGTGCTGGCTTTCGGGTACCCGGCAGAACAGGTGGTTCTGGAAGAAGTCGGCAGTGACGGTAGGACGAACTACTGGCGGGATCCCGCCGGGGTTCATCATGTTCCAAAAAGAGCGCTTTCTGAAGTCCTGATCATGACAGATGCGTAATTGTGAGGGGATGAAAAAGAGTGGGCCCGTCGTGATTCGAACACGAGATCTTCGCCGTGTGAAGGCGACGTCATAGCCAACTAGACCACGAGCCCGTATGCATCGACCGGGAATTGAACCCGGGCTATAGGCTTGGAAGGCCTAAGTCATACCACTAGACCATCGATGCAATGATGCTTTACAATTTTAGCGAGCAGGGGTAATAATCATTCCCATAGAGTAGTTCAATTAGGAAACAAAGAATAGAATTAATTATTATTTTGAGATGGCTGATTTTTGGTCTGGTATCAGAGCTGCCAGCAAAGCCAGCACCGGGCCGATAATCAAACCTGCCCAGAACACAAGTCCGAGCACCCCGGCAATTGCCAGGGATATCCGATTCATGAGAGATCGGGACGCTGCGAAACGGGTTATACGCAATAACCAGACCGCAAGGGTTGTTGGTATAAGGACAAATGCAAGTGTAAGTACCGCAGATCCGGAAAACCCGGTTATCATAAGTGCCCTGATCATCTGGACAAGCACAATGGATGCACCACCGAGGTAGAACAGTGCCGCACATGATGCAAACCAGAACCAGGGCGCCTTTATACTCCCCGTCTTTTTTTCGCGCCTGATTATAAGGAAGAACCCAAGAACAACCATGCCAAGGAACGGTACAAAGACTTCAATGATCGACTGCCCTTCCCACAGGTGGGCGGTTATAACGCTGATGGGAACAAATATCCATTCCTGGACACTGAACTCTTCTACGTAACCTGTTGCAATACTGTACTGGGTTTCATCGGAAGGGCTGACAATCGCGATATAATAATCGCCGGATTCTGTGATCTCTTTTGAGTACGATGCAACTTCAAAAATTGCTGCCGGGGAGAATGGCTCATAGTCTGCCTTCACTGGTCGTTTCCCGCTGATTATTTCGGCACTATACCCCGGCGGGACAGTTACAGACGCCGGAATGTTTCCTGTAACCCCATGGGTGTCCGGGTTCATAATGATCATATCCGGGACGGGTGCATCAAACCCGGTTGTCATAAGGGAAACCATGAAGCGATCGCCAGAACCCATAGTCAACCGGTAATACCCTGCCTCCCCGGCATCGTGGAGATGCCCGTATATCACGTAAGATTTTGTAGGTTTTTCGATCGATAACGCCGAACTGACAGCATCATTATCTGCGGCATTTATCGGAACATGGGCCCCTGCTGAGAAGATAATTGAAAGGATAAAAATGAATAAAACCGGAAATAACCATCTGCGAACCATACAAAGTGTATCATTTTCTCCGGTATATATACATAAAGAGAGTATCAGACAACCGGGGCTGAAAAATCAGAGAAATCGTTTTTGAATTCAAGGTCGTTGTGGGGAATTTGATAAAAAAATTGAAATATCCCGGCTTATGCAAAAACATCCTTCAGATGAATTCATTCCTTCGGGGTATAATCGGTGTATCCTTTTTCCAGATATGGATGTCCCTGGCACGATCAAAGTAGAACCTGGATTCATCAGGTTTCCCCAGCTCGTTATAACAAATGCCGATATGGTTCCATGTATTTGCATTATTGGGTACCACATTTGCCACCATTTTGAATGTCTGGATTGCCGATTCGAGATATTTGTTACTCATATACAGCACACCGATCATTTCAAGCGTTTCGCCCAGGTTGAAAAGAAATTCCGGGTTTTCAGGTGCGTGTTCAACGGCCCGCAGACACGATTTGAGCGAATTTTTATAATCTCCCATTTCCCGGTAACAGAGGCCGAGGTCATTCCAGACATGGGGAAGTTTGTCATCGATCTCCAGTGCTTTATTGAACGCAACGATCGCTTCCGGATACTTCTTATCCTGAACATACAGGATAACTCCTTCCTTATAATAGGAGGATGTTTTACCAAGGATCTTATCAAAAATTCCTTTTGCAGGCCTGGCAGAGTGGGGGGATTTAACATCGCCGGGAGTTACACCTGAATCCTGCGACTCATCATGAATCGCAATGTCTTTAAATGTTGCTGTGACATCCCGGATTGTTTCGACAGCCGCGAGGAAATTCCCCTGCCCGTCATAGAGCGGCATTGCTTTTGCCCAGAGCGTCCACTCGCTGCCATCTCTTTTTTTTCCTTTGATTACTGCGATAATCTGACCTTTTTCAACCCTGCTGACTATCATATACTTTTGTCGCTTAATCTCCTCATCCGGCTCGAATATGAGATTTGCGAGCATTTTTCTTCGGGTTCCAAAAAATGGTTCAGAATAGACATAATCGCTTTTTCCTAGTATGTCGCCAGCCGCAATATTGGTCAATTGTTCCAGGGAAGTATTCCAGGCAACAACCTTTCCCTCACGATCTATCGCAAAACCCGGATCCGATGAAAAATTGATCATGTCTGAGATGACTTTTTTTGTTGTACCAAGGTTTTTTTCGAGACAGGTCATTTCTACGGCTGTTTTAACCATTCCGACCAGTTCCTGGAACTGCATCTCCGGATTTTCGCCTTTTTTTAAGAAAAAATTGGCACCCTGGTTGATTGCCTCGATTGCTGTATGTTCATGCCCGACACCCGTAAAAATGATTACGGGTGTCGTATCTCCTTCGGAGCGGAGCATTTTTAAAAATTCGATTCCGTCGATCTCCGGCATATCGTAATCAACAATAATGGCATCAAATTTTTTTTGGGCAAGGATATCAAGTGCCTCTTTTGCAGATTGTGTTGTGTCAACACTCATCTCCCGGGAACGTTCAGAAAAGAGCCCGAATGCATCGAGCAGCGCAGGTTCATCATCGATCAACAGGACGGAAAGCAAGGCAAAGACCCCCTTTACTTAGTAGTTCAATGACTCCTACCAGATATAATAATTGAGTCATTTCCCGCTGGTGCTGATTTCCCGGCAGTATACGAAACGGGCAGTCTTAACAAGTGAGGGAAAATACCCCCACATCTAAACGGGCGTGATGAACTAAAGGTATAGGTGAGTCGGCTAAGGAGATCGGGAAATTTTACGTTCCGAAACAAGTAATTAAAAAAATTGTTCTGAGGAGATGATTAATACCCGCGAATTTCAGCTTCCACCATCTCGAGATTTGCCAGCCGCTTCTCAAGTGGCGGGTGGGTTGAGAAGAGTCCCCATGATGGCATTTTTTCCCGAGAGTGCCGGAATGATAAAGAATGCGTTTGCGCTCTCAACTTTCGCCTTTGCCTGGACTGGCACAACCTCCATCCGCCCGCTGATCTTGTTTAAAGTCTGACATAAGTGCCCTTGGGTTTCTCGTAATATAGGCACTGCCACGATCAGCAGCAAATTCACGGTACCGTGAAAGTGCGAGGATAAGCAGGGTACTTACCGCATATACGATGATTGAGACGATCCAGATAACGATCGTTCCCCCGCCGTTATCTCTGTTTCGTCCACCAAACAATGCGGAAAAGAAAAAGCTCTGCATGATCATCGACGCAATCATCGCGATAAAACTGGCCATCGTCATGGTCAGTATGTCGCGGTTCTTTACGTGTGATAATTCATGTGCAGGTACCGCTTCGAGCTCATCTTTATTCAGGAGGCGCATGATCGAATCCGTGCATGCGACGACCGCATGTTTTGGACTTCTGCCAGTAGCAAAAGCGTTCGGCACCGGGCTCTGCATGATTGCAATTTTAGGCAGAGGGAGGTCAGCTTCCCTGCAGAGCTTTGCAACGGTCTGGTGCAGTTCAGGATATTCATCGGCCTGAAGGATCCGTGCCCCGGTTGACCAGAGCACAAGCTTGTCAGAAAAGAAGTACTGGACCAGACCCATTCCCACGGCTAATAAAACTATCAGCCAGAGACCCGCTCCGAACGCAAGGAGTATTGTCATGAACACCAGGTAGAGGATGAACAACAAGAACATTGTCAGCCAGACTCTACCGGTAAGGCCCCAGTCACGTTTCCATTTCATAAGTAGTACACTTTCGATTGCGACGCTCTTAAAACAATCGAAAATTACAATAAATGACAGTTCATCAGCACCGGTAAATATGGGATCAACCTCAGGGGAATCAGGGATCCGGATCGTGCGAACCCAGCAGGATCAATACAAAAACTATTTTCTTGCCAACATCTGACTGGTATAGCATGACTGATGTCGATCCCGAAGCACTGGCTGATGTGGCATACGGCATCTTTGAGCACTCCTTAAACCGGGGGCTCCAGGAGCAGGGTAAATACCTTTTTGCACTCTTCGAAGGTAGAATTGACTTCAAAGCCGAGCTTATGGAAATTTTTGAGAAGTTTTCCGGTGAATACCCGCAGCTCGCAGAAGTATTATTGAAGCGTTTTAGTGACATCGACACAATTTATGAGATGCTCTGGAATGGTGAAGGTGTTATCCCGTCGAAGACAACGCAGATGTACTGGATTGTGCAGGATGCTCCGGGGAGTGCTCCTGAAGCAATCGAGGATGAAAATGCCGGTAAATGGTTAATTTTTCAGGAGCCGGGAGTTGTAGACGAATCCTGGAAGAAGGTGCGGGATGCAACAGTAGCACATACTCTTGGTATATCTGCAAAAGTGAGCACATCAAAGCCGAATCCGGAATCACGCGACAACCGGAAAGTCATCTATATTTATACAAAAAACTGGGCGGATGAGCAGGATGTAATGCGTGTGCGTGAGACCCTCCGCACGCTTGGTTTTGCTGAACGGATCGGGTACAAACGAAATATTGAGACGTTTGCCGGGGAATATGCGAAGAAAGGCAAGCGGGTTACCTATTATTCGGCATAATTTTTTTATGTGAAGATTAAAACAGAAAAAAATTATTAAAAAAATATAATTAAGCTTTTCTTTCCTTGTTCTTTGGGCGCAGGTTCTGGTAACCGCACTTTCTGCAACTGGTTGCGCGTATCGCATTACGGGCATTGCAATGCATACATACTTTCACATTGAGTAACCGGGCTTCGGCTTCGGGAAATTTTGCCATGGAACTTCACTCCTGTCTGCCCTTATAACAAAGTCTGTAAGACTTATTAACCATTTGTGTTGCCGTTGGAATGTATATCTTCCTGCATGAACCAGTCACGGAAAGCGGCAAGTGCCTGCGCACGGTGAGAGATTTTATTTTTCTCCTGAAGGGGGAGTTCTGCGAGGGTTTGCCCTTTCACTTCGAAGATCGAATCGTACCCGAACCCGCCGCTTCCGCGGGGAATCGCGACGATAGTACCATGGATTGTTCCGGAAAAGTCACGGATTCCCGTGTGATCCGCATACGCAATTACCGTGGTAAAGTGTGCGCTGCGTTCCTTTTCATCAGTCATTAATTTTAAAATACCCTTATTACCTATCGTGTCCAGCACGTATGCCGCGTACGGGCCGGGAAATTCGTTCAGGATATCGATGGAAAAACTGGTATCATCCACGATGAGCGGTGTGTGGAGATGATCATATGCATATTTCGCCTTTTGCCTGGAGATCTCAACGATATCATCAGAGCGGATTTCAGGAATTTCGAGTGGTACATGCGACACATCAACTCCCGCTCCAAAGAATCCCGCAACCTCTTTTGCCTTGTTGGCATTGCTCGTAACGATAGTGAGTTTTATAAATATCTCCCCCTCAGTTCGATCTCGTGTTCACGATTAATGACATCTGCAGCCCCCGCAAAGGTCTCTGCATATCCCTGAATAAATGCAGATTTCAGCACATCTGCATGTTCAGGTGCCGTACTTTCCAGCGTCTGGAAAAGTACATGGACATCAACCCCCCGCTGTTCAAGTTCGGAATTAACCAGAGAAAGCCCAAAATCTATCAGTACGCATTGACCGTCGCCTTCATGCAGGATTATATTGCTGGTCGTGAGGTCCCCATGCATAATGCCCGCGGTATGGAGCCTGCCAATCACCCTCCCTGCATTGTATACCGCCTCTTTTGTGAGGTTTTGGGTAAGTTGTATGCCCTTTATCTCCTCCATGACAATCGTATCGGCAGTAATGTCACGGATGACTGGTGTGTGTACACCCCCTTTTCGTGCAGTGGAAATCAAACGTGCCTCTGCCCGGGTCCGCTCTGCAATCAGCCGCCGGTCAAGTGCGGGCTCCCGGTACAGTTTTGAGACCCGGCGTTTTTCTGCATTGCCGTTCCGGAACGTGATGACTGCCTCTGCCCCTCGTTTCTGGTCTGGATGAGCAGGGATACGGGTCATATCCGAAGGGTTAATATCGTGTTTCCATGTCACATCAACCTCATCTGAGCGGAATGAGGGATTGATCTGAGAGCATTCGATGGGGAGGGACGACCCGCTTTCCAGCATCAGTTTTCCCGTATAGGCAATCATCGCGCCATTGTCACCAAGATATTTTTGTTCGGGGACGTAGAACTGCGCCCCCCGCTCCTCGCACATTATCCAGAGCATTTCCTGCAACCGGCGGTTTGCACCAACACCCCCGACCAGGAATACCTCGTCTTTTCCCGCAAGCGACATCGCCCGCTCGGTCACTTCAACGCACATGGCAAACGCAGTCTCCTGGAGGCTGAAGCACACATCCGGGAGGGATGCCTTGCTATCTTTTGCTGCAGAAACAAGTCCCGAAAAAGCGAGATCCATCCCCTTGACCGTGTACGGCAAATCGATGTATTGGCCAAGCTTTGCCTGTGCCTCAATGATTGGACCGCCGGGATGAGGAAGACCCTTTGACCGGGCAAATTTGTCAAGAGCGTTGCCGATGCCGATATCAAGGGTCTCCCCGAAAATCCTGTAACGGCCGTTCAGGTACCCGATCACCTGGGTGTTTGCTCCGCTTGCATAGAGGACAATCGGATCACGACAACCTGTGGCAAAACGTCCTATCTCTATATGAGCGACACAGTGGTTAACGCCCACCAGAGGTACATCCAGTGCCAGTGCCAGTGATCGGGCTGCTGTTGCTACAGTCCGGAGGCAGGGGCCAAGTCCCGGACCCTGCGAGAATGCTATTCCTGTAATTTTATCCGGTTCTTTAAGGACAGAAGAGATAAGTTTCTTCATCACAGAAGCATGGTGTTGCGCTGCCTCACGCGGGTGAATACCCCCCTGTGCCGGGCTGTAGGGATCAGATGCAAGTGATATCAGATCACGATCAAAAAGAGCGGCACTGAGGTTCCATGCTGTCCCCTCAATCCCCAGTATCTGCCCAAAAAAAGGCATTGAATCTTATTTTCTGAATTCAGTATATCCGCACTTGCCACAGGTTGCCCGATCTTTATGGTCTGCCATCATAACGCCGGGCCCGCAGCGTGGGCAGTATTTCTTGCTCGTGGTGACTTTGGCACCATCGACCTTAAAGTATGCACCTCTCTTCTGCGCCTTGGAAACGGCTGCCTTTTTAGCTGCTGCCATGGTTACGCTGCTCCTTCTTCCTTGGGCTTGGGCATTCCGCGCGCTGCAAGGTACGGGCGTTCGGTCTTATTCCTGCCCTCTTCATTATCGTAAACCCGTGCTGAACCGGTAATTTCTGTCTTACCGAAGCTGTTGTGGAGCGTATCAAGGGTTATCTGCTGCTCTTTTACATTAAGCAGGGCACATAGTTTTCCAATAATCTGCATACGGGAGGGGGTTGCACCATCGTATTTGAGGTTAAACTGAACCTCTCTTCTGGATAAAAGCTCATTTCTTTTATCGCTGGTGATCTCAAAGTCCATCGATATCCTGTAATTATTAGAAACCGGGTTATTTATAATATGAGCCTCTCACAGGGGCATTACAAAAACAAACATGAAAAATTCATGCATCTGTGCGGATAAAATGCGTCAGAAAATGCCGGGCAGTTTCCCTTGCCTGATGATTTACTATGCGGAGTACGACTCCCTGGTTGGGCTGTCCGTATAACACAGCCGCACCGTCCGGGCAGCTATAACAAGAGGAATTACCGCGAGATCTTCTTCACCATCAACAACGACCGTAACCGGTGGATACCTGATTGCGTGATCGAGCGCGCGGATCAGGTCATCGGTTATTGTACCAGCCGGATTTTTAACCCTGATGCACTCCCCGCGTAGTACCGGCAACTGTCTGCATGGAATTCGCATGGTATAACCATCGACAACAGCGATTGCCGGCGTGATACCTCGCTTCTGGAGGTTGTATGTGACTACATCTCCGACGGAATATACAATGCTGTCTGCAATTTTTGGAATAATCTCATCGATATCCTGGTGCAATTCGCCAAAAGGTTCCTGGAAAAACTTCCGGTGTTCTTCTGGAAGGGTAAGCATCAGCGAACCTTCAGTGCATAGCGGCCCGGAAGTTTGATGTTCATCCGTTTTGCTACCTCAGAATTTTCCGGATCAATAATAACAAGATAACCTGACCAGTCATCGCTCAGATTTGATGTGCCACAGATCACGCAGTTCTCGCCATCTACCACACGATGACATTCGCGGCAGACTTTTCCCTGCTTTTTCTTATTCGCCGGAGGCATTCTCCTTCCTCTTATTCTTGCCCTTCTCCTTTCCTGCCTCTTTTTGTACAGTCGGGGATTTCTGGTCTTTCTCGTTTTCCTTGTTCATCTCTTCTTCAAGCCAGAGAGCCGTTCCAAGTCCTGCCTGTCGCATGGTAAGCCCGATCTTGCTGTCACGCGGTTCCCGCTCATTTAAGGAGAGTGTCACAACGCGGACACGGACGATATCACCCACTCCGATGAACCTTTTGGACTCCTGGCAGATGAGACGGGAGTTCTTTTCATCGTAGTTGATATACTCGTCAGAGATCTGGCTTACGTGCAGCATTGCGTCGATGGGACCGAGGCTGACAAAAGCACCGAAACTTGTCGTCTCGACAACAAGACCTTCGATGACTTCCTGGAGCGCAAGACGGAGCACGAGTGCTTCAAACTTCACATCATAATAGACGCCTCCGTCACCTGGCACGAGTTCTCCCTCTCCGACATCTTCGACATTCGTCACGCAGATAAAGATCCCGATCTCTTTATCAATACTGCCTTCAAGCTGCTCCTGCAGGACTTCAAGAATCACTTTTTCAAGTTTCTCGCCCAGTCGCTGGGGGGGTACCCGCACTTTGTCCTCAAGCATCAACTTATGATACATTTTTTACCTCCGCAATATCTCCAGTTTTTTCTGATTTCTCATTGATATTACACCAATCCCTCGTGTGAGCAGTGCATCCCTGACATACCGGTCATTGGTAACTACCATACAATTATTCTGTACTGCATATTCAATCATCTGTGCATCGACAGATCCTGCCTGCGCATCCCCGCTTTCCACGATGGTACATTTCTCACCAAGTGCAAGACCATGCCGGGCAGCGGCTCCGTCACGTCCTTTTGCCCGGGAGAGTCCGGTAAGTTCCTTAATTACACCTGAAAGCACGACTGGTTCAAATGCACCAAGAAGTGAGCGAAGTTCATCGAAGATATCAATCTGGAATTGCACGGGCATCATGAGTGCATTGGCGTCCAGAAGGATTTTCACTCGCTCAAAACTCCCATCCCGATTAATCGCCAGCGTGCTCCCACCTGCCGGCTGATGGCGATCCTTGAACCCAGTTCTGCACATACAGGTCGCTTCAGCTGAATCTCAATGGTGTCCTTTTTCGTGTTGCTGACTACGCCAACGGTTACTGCGGTTCCGACAGATAGCATCAGCGGTTCGCTGTGTTTTAACGGTTCAATAACCAGCTCGCTTGAGGCTCCTACAACCCGTTCCATGAGCGTGACGCGACACCGGATCTTGTCCCACACCGGGGGTAGTTTACCTTCGTGACCAAGCACCTGACCTGCAAGTGCGTCACTTTTCGTCAGAGCTGGATTGAGTCTGGTCCCAACACCAAGGAGTCCGCCGGGAGTTGCCTCGGTAATTTTATTGGAACCTGCGTTGATTGATGTAACTTTCGTAGTGATAGGTATCCATTTAATCCTGTTTTCGATCTGCGTCTGCCTTCCCGGTCTGATTTCTATATCATCGCCTTCGCGGAGGATGCCCCGTATAAGAGACCCCCCGACGACCCCTCCCTTTACATCTTTCCAGTTGCAGCCGGGTTTGTTTACATCAAAAGATCTGGCTATGAGCATAACAGGTTCGGCATTTGGATCCCGCATCGGCTCAGGAATAGTCACATCGAGAGCCTGAACAAGAGCACCAATGTTGATTCCTTTCTGGGAGGAAACCGGAATAATCGGTGCGTTCTCTGCGATAGTTCCTTTGATGAATTTTTTTATCTCGTGATAATTGTCGATAGCCTCTTTCTGGCTGACAACATCGATTTTACTCTGGACAATAACGATTTTTTTAATGCCGACAAGTTCCAGAGCCATCAGGTGCTCTTTTGTCTGGGGCTGGGGGCATTTCTCGCTTGCTGCGATGACCAGCATCGCTCCGTCCATCAATGCCGAGCCGGAAAGCATCGTTGCCATAAGTGTTTCATGTCCTGGTGCATCGACAAAGGAAACTGAACGGAATGGTGTCCCCTTTCCCCCGCAGACCGGACAATCAGGGCTGGTTGAAAGGGCTTCAGAACCCTCGCACTTCTCACACCGGTAAAAGGTTGCATCGGCATATCCAAGCCGGATTGAGATACCCCGCTTCACCTCTTCACTGTGCCGGTCTGTCCATGCCCCGGTGAGTGCGTTAACCAGGGTGGTCTTGCCGTGATCGACATGACCTACTACCCCAATATTAACACCGGGAACTTTTACATCATGCAAAAAATTCGAACCTCCTTACTCTATATAACTCAGTCAACTAGACCACCTTATTTCGAATGTTTTAATATACGCCGAGTATGATACCGTAGTAATGACAGATCCCACCAAGTATAGACGCATAGGTGATTATCATATTGAGCGTCTGATACATAAATACAATCCCGTAGATCAGGAAATAATTCAAGAGTATATCGATATGGCCCGGGCCCAACAAGGGACGGGTGGGGCCCGGGTTCCAGCATCGTGGAAATACTTTTTATCTGGCGTCAGATTATCAATAAGCCGTTCGCTGACTGGAATCTTAAGAGCGTATTCAAAGGAATCAATACGGTACGGACAGACCGCAAACCCAATACGGCATTTCTCTATGTACTCACCCTCCGTTCTTTTCTCGAATGGCTCATCACCTCCGGACGCTCGTCCCTTCCTCTCGATGAGATCAAAAAAATTAACCTTCCGAAAACAGACAAGATGACGTTCGGGCCGGGAGATATCCTGACTGAGGAAGAAGTAAGAACGGTCCTTTCCTGTTGCCCTACCGTGCGGGACCGGGCATTCATCGCGATGCTGTATGATGGCGGGTTCCGGACAAAAGAGATGGCAATGATGACCTGGAAGGATCTCAACTTTGATGTACCCGACATGGTCACCGCCCAGACCGATCAGAAGACCGGGATTCCGCGAAAAGTGCCGCTGACTGCCTGCCGGGAATACCTCACTGCCTGGAGAAACGAATATCCCGGTGAACCGGTTGGCAACAACCCGGTATTCGTGACCGCACAAGGCGAACCATTCCATTATGATACTGCGCAGAACCTGATCCGGCGATTGAGGAAGAAAGTTAAGGAGCGGGGGATCGACCCCTCGCGTATCAAACTGCAAGCAATACGTAACGAAGGCGCGCGCAGGAACAT
>CAVTBZ010000018.1:0-11573 GCA_963733045.1 uncultured Methanoregulaceae archaeon
CATTCAGAGCCACCTTTTAATTTCAAGATTAAAAAAAATGTTTCCTTATTTTTAATGTCAGGTTTTCTCGCCCAGGAGGTCCATCATCTGCCGGACATCGGTCGTTGGCATGGCACAGGTACGAGCGGTACAGATATGCGCTGTGGCGGTCGTCACAGAAGAGTTCATATTGCCGGTGAAGGGAGCAAGGCTGACGAGCCGGCTTCGGGAGTCATCTCCGGGCAGATAGATCACCATGACTGCAGGAAGATAATGATTCCAAAGTGCCTGGATCATGGACCGGGTATCCGAAGCCTCGCGATCCCCGGTAATTACGACATCTTGCTTAGGTTTGATCATATGAACGAGAGCGCACAGGAATCCTGAATATGCCGAGGGGAATTATTGGATCAGTGCACTGCAAAACAGCGGGAAAGGTCAGATGCCTGGTTGTCGGATACCAGGTCACCGGTAAGGTGTCCAGCCCAACGAGATTTTCGAAAGCAATGGAATTGCACGATGGTATTGCCCCGTCATAAATCTTCTTTTTTGCGGACCAGGAGAATCTTCTCCGTATCCGGTATCGTGAAAAATCCGCCCTGGTGCGCATCCCAGAAATGGGAAAGAAACCATGTATTATATTCGAGCGCTGACGAGAGATATGCTGGTTCGAAGGTGGATTCATAGAGTTCGATCAATGCCTTGATGAGGAACGCGTAGTCATCGCCAAATGCCGGTATTGCCGCATCGCCTTCGCGATACAGGTGCAGGAGCATAGCGTTTTCGTCATGCATGTGGCTCTGGATAAACTGCATGGCCTGCCGTGCCGCCCCCAGGATCGGGTTCATTCCCGAAGGTTCGAGCCGCTTGTGCAAGTGCTGCAATGAAAAGAGCGTTCCAGTCGGTGAGTATCTTGTCGTCCCGAGAAGGACGGGAGCGCTGTTCCCGCGCTTTGAAGAGCCTGGTTTTTATGGATGCAAACCGCGATTCAACGACTGCGTCTGATATTTTTGTGGCCGCCTGGTACCACGAAAGACGGGGTCAGGTAGAGGATATTCTGCCCTGTTTTTCCCTCCGCGGCTGGATAATTTACGGCATCTTTCATCGAGAATAATTGTGCAGCGAGTGCGGCATCGTCTTTTCCCAGGATTTGTACAGGCCTCCTCCTTCGTCCAGAGATAAAATGCCCCTTCCCCCCCTTCACTGTCTGCATCTTCGGCCGAATAGAATGCACCTTCCGTGGAGGTCAGGTCGCGGATAACATAGGTAATGATTTCTTCAGCTGTTGCCCGGAATTGCGGGTTCCCGGTAACCTGCCAGGCTTCGGTGTAAGCCATGAGGAGGAGAGCCTGATCGTACAGCATCTTCTCAAAGTGCGGTACCCGCCAGCGGGCATCAGTAGAATAGCGGTGAAATCCGCCGCCGATCTGGTCAGCAGATCCCTCCCATGCGCATCGCGTCAAGCGTTTTTTCCACCATGGCACGCGCATGGGGATTACAGGTCATCTTCCAGAACCGTAAGAGGAAGAGGAGATTATGAGGCGTCGGGAATTTTGGGGCGCTGCCAGATCCCCCGTTCCCTTCATCGAATCGCACCGCCAGTTCTTCATACCCCTCCTGGAGAAGTGACGGATATAGTGCGACAGCCCGTCGATGGTATCGCCCCCTGCTGGAGGGCAGCAGCAATCTCATCTGCCGATGCAGCAAGATCATTGCGTTTCTCCTTCCATAATTTCGTAATACGGGGGAGCAGGTCAAGGAGGCCGCTTATACCAAACCTTCCCTCGCGGGGGATGTAAGTACCAGCAAAGAACGGCTTTACTCAGGGGTAACAATAACGGTGAGGGGCCACCCGCCCTGACCGGTCATCATCTGGCAGACTGACATATAGATGCTGTCAATATCCGGGCGTTCTTCTCGGTCCACTTTGATGCAGATGAAATCCTTGTTCAGTAACGAAGCAACACCGTCATCTTCAAACGATTCGTGTGCCATCACGTGACACCAATGGCACGTGGCGTAGCCGATGGAGAGGAATACGGGCTTATCTTCCTTCAGGGCGCAGAGTGAACGCCTCGTCTCCCCATCGGTACCAGTCTACAGGATTTGACGCATGCTGGAGGAGGATCCAGATATTCTCGTCGAAAAGGCGGTTATAATGGATCCCGGTGGCATCAGGTGGACTTCCTCCAATGTTATCTGGGGGCATCACTTCTCATTGGCAGTTCCGGATAATGATACTTTCAGATGTCCTATTACCGGTATGGTATTATTATCTGTGACCTGCTTCCAAAGATCATAGGTATCTTACAGGATCGACCAGAATGCGACCTCGTTTCTTGTGGTCATTGGAATGGGGATCCTCGTTATCCTTATTTCACGGGCTTTGGATGTCCTTTGGGCACAGGTAATCCCGATAAGGTTTTTTATTACGTGATCCGCGCTACCAGCGTGGCGGTCCATGAATTAAGTCACATCTCGGTTGTATCCTCATTGGAGTCGGTGTAAAAAATGTCGTGCTTTTCTCAAAAGAGGGAGGTTCGGTAACCTATTCCCCGGCCGAAAATTCCCTACCTGGGCGACGTGGTGATCGGTACCGCTCCGCTCCTCTGTATCCCTCTCGTACTCGCAGGATGTACTTGGGTATTTGGTCAGTATCTCGGCTGTGTGTTCCCCGCTCTTCCCAGGGTATCGGATCGGGCGCTGATCTTTTTTTACTCGGGACGGAGTCCTGGGGATGTTTACCCGGAATCTTATTGTCATATTCAATCCCTGGTTCATCCTGTATCTTTACATCACGCTCTCGCTCGTACTGTCTGTTGCACCATCAGCACAGGATATCAGGAATGCAGCCGTCGGGATTGGCATTATAACGCTTGCGGAGTACTGATCCTCTGGAGCGGCATCTCTCTTGCGGTGAGCATTCTGGCAGAGATCATCCTCCTTGTCAGTATTGGGTTTGTTCTCGGTCTTTCATTCGGGATCATCGCACTGATCATTTCAATTCCTCTCATGATTGTATACATACACAAAAAATCCTAGGATTCTCCAGGCATAGCGATAAGATCGGTATTAATTGATCAGGAAGGCAATTTTTTGTAGTCCATGACCCACGAGGCTCCCCACATCCCGGACGATGCAGAACAAGCCGCCCGTTCCACTCCGGTTATGCGGCAATATTGGGAGATCAAGAAAAAGCATCCTGATACAATCCTGTTCTTCAGGATTGGTGACTTTTATGAAACGTTTGAACGGGATGCGGAACTCATCTCCCGCGAACTGGAGATTGTTCTCACCTCGCGCTCAAAAAGTGGCGAAAACCAGATCCCCTTGCGGGAGTGCCCTATCATGCGGCGGACGGGTATATTGCCAAACTGGTCGGTAAGGGATACAAGGTTGCTGTCGTCGATCAGGTGGGCGATACAAAAACTGCCAAAGGTATGGTAAAACGCGAGCTGGTTCGGGTAATCACTCCGGGAACTGTGATCGATCCATCCATGCTGCCTTCTTCGGCAACTTCGTTCCTCCTTGCTCTCTGCCCAATCCAAAAAACAAGCAATGGGGAATGGCACTTCTTGATATTTCCACCGGAGAATTTTTTATTGTGCTGGCTGACTATGACCGGGTTTTGAAAATATACTCTCTGAAGTTGCCCGTTACCGTCCGGCGGAATGTATCATTCCCTCCGGAATTCCGCCGGGTCTTGCGGAGCGTATCCGGGAGCGGGGTGTCGTAGTTACCCTTTTTAAGAATGACGAATTTTCCGATCAGAGAGCACGCCAGCATCTCATGGACCATTTCCATGTGGCCTCGCTTGCCGGTTTCGGATGCGAGGGATTACCCCCGCAATTGGAGCCGGGGGTGCAGCACTTGCATATGCAAAAGAAACCCAGAAGACCTCGCTCGAACACATAAGCAGTCTCTCCCTGCGCACCTCGGGGCAGAGTCTCATGCTCGATGCAGTCACGCTGCGGAACCTTGAAGTGAACAATACTATTCGCCCCGATCCAAAGGCGCCACGCTGTTCTCCAGCCTCAACCTGACAAAAACACCTATGGGGGGCCGTTTGCTTATGCGCCAGCTCTCCCGGCCATCGACTAACCCTGATGAAATTAATAAAAGGCTGGATGCCATCGATTTTCTGATCGCTCATGCCTCCGTGCGACTTGAACTCCGGACCCTGCTGGGGCGGTGCGCGGATATCGAGAGGATCGCAGGACGGATTGCCTATGGGAATGCAGGACCGCGTGACCTGAAAGCCCTCGCGGCTACACTTTCCGTATCCCGAAGATCAAAACTACTCTGCAGGAAGGCGCCACCCATGAAATCCCGCACAATATCGTCAACGCAGCCGGGCATCTTCATAATTTCCCGGACCTGATTGATCTGATAGGAAGAGCGATCGTCGATGATCCCCCCGTCATTGCCCGCAACGGGGGGGTTATACGACCGGGCTACTCAGAAGACCTAGACTCCCTCAAAGGAGTATCCATTCCGGAAAGGACTGGATTGTCAGACTTCGGCTGAGGAGCGACAAAGACCGGCATAAAATCACTCAAAATAGGCTACAACCGGATTTTCGGCTACTACATCGATGTATCAAAACCAAACCTCCACCTCGTCCCGTCACATTATAAGCGTCGCCAGACAACCGTGACCGGCAAACGGTATACCCTCCCCGAACTGCAGGAAAAGGAGACCCTGATCACGAATGCCGATGAGCGGGTCCTTGCATCAGAACGTGAACTCTATTCAGGTATTATGGGGACACTCCGGATCGCTATCCCGGATCTCCAGGCTATTCCCGGGGGAATTTCTGTCCTCGATGTGCCGCGGCACTCGCCGAGATCGCCCAGGTGCGGGATTACGTGCGTCCGCACCTGAATGAAGGAGATGGTATTACCATCCGTGACGGGCGCCGCCCGGTTGTTGAACAGAGTGCTGCGGGGACGTTTGTACCGAACGATACCGAGATTGCCAGTTCCGGTACCCAGGTAATGATCATCACCGGCGCCAATATGGCAGGCAAGTCCACCTATATGCGGGCGGTTGCGCTGATCTGCATCATGGCCCAGGCCGGAAATTTCGTCCCGGCCCGGTATGCAAGTGTTGGTGTTCTTAACGGATATTTACCGGGTTGGCGCTTTTGACGATCTCGCCAGCGGGCAGAGTTACTTTTTTTGTCGAGATGCTGAGCTTGCAAATATACTTAACAATGTTACTGCCCGGAGTCTCGTAATCCTTGATGAGATCGGGAGAGGGACAAGCACGGCGGACGGGCATTCGATTGCAAAAGCGGTCCTTGAATACCTGCACGGTCGGTCAGGAGCGGGCCAAAAACTCTGTTCGCCACACACTTTCATGAACTTGTTGAGGTCGAAGGGTCTCTGAAACGGGCAAAAAATTATCATTTTGCGGTAAAAGAGACAAATAATGACGTTATCTTCCTGCGAAAGATCATCGGTGGCGCAACCGATAAGAGTTATGGAATTCATGTCGCCCGGCTTGCCGGTATTCCCAAAAAAGTAACCGACCGCGCCGCAGGTATCCTGAACGAGACAATGAACCGCGATGTCCCATCAGGAACCCGCCCCCGGCGTTACACGCAGATCCTCCTTGTTGATAATGAAAATCCGCCACAAACACCGGATCCTGACCCGGTTCTCGATCACCTTACCCGGATCAATACCGACGGAATTACCCCTCTCCAGGCTCTTGCAAAGATCGTCGAGCTGCAACAGATGCTGAAAAATATGGAGATGCGGTCGTGATCGAAGAAAAAGCAGGTTCCACCATCCATATCCTTGACCAGGCAACGGTGAACAAGATCGCTGCAGGAGAGGTGGTTGAGCGTCCTGCATCCGTCGTAAAAGAGCTTGTTGAAAATGCAGTCGATGCAGGTGCCCATGCGATATTAATCGATATTACTACGTCGAAAGAGGGTATCAGGAGTATTCACGTTATTGATGACGGATCGGGGATGTCTCCTGACGACGCCGTACTTGCCTTTGCACCTCATGCGACGAGCAAGATCCAACGAATAGAAGATCTCACCCGGGCCGAGACTCTTCGATTCCGGGGAGAGGCTCTTGCCAGCATCGCCGCAGTATCGAGAGTTACCCTGACAACGCGTCTTCGGGCACCAGGGATTATCGGGGGGACAAAGGTTGTTGTTGAAGGGGGGAAGATCCTTCAGACGTGCGATATCGGCGCGCCTGAAGGGACCAGTATTCTGGTAGAGGATCTTTTTTTTAACACACCGGCACGAAAAAAGTTCCAGAAGAGTAAGAACACGGAGCTTGCGCATATTTATGCATTTCTTGAGGGCATCAGTCTCGCCCATCTCGGGATATCCTTCCGGCTCGTCACCAACCAGGACGGAAGCTGATGACGGATCGATCGGTCCGGATCCTCGATACTATTGCCCGCCTGTATGGAAGCGATATAGTAAAAGAACTCATTCCCGTGGACCGTGCGCTTCCCTACGTGAAAATCTCCGGGTATATTTCACGCCCATCGCTCTCACGAAAAGATCCTCCCGGATTATGGTTTCAATAAACCAGCGATCGGTTTCGTCGGTATTGATCAGCGGGGCTGCAAAACAGGGTTATGGCACCCTGCTTCCCAAAGACCGGTTCCCGATGGCATTCCTTGTCATGACAATGGATACCGATCTTGTTGATGTTAATGTCCATCCAACAAAAAAACTGGTCCGACTCTCCCGGGAAAAAGAGATCGCCAGCCTGGTAACCGAAGCAGTCAGCACGGCTTTGCTTCGGTATGACCTGATCCCTGATGTCGTCGTCCAGTCAGGATCGAACGTTTTTGAGGCCGGTACGGGAACGTTTCCGGGTTCAGACCCTGGATATGTCCACGGTGTGCTGGCACCTTCGGGAGTCCACGAAACGACGCATGCAGGTACTCTCGCATCTGATCGCCAGCTACGGCAGACAGAACTTCCTACGGGTACTGCTCCGCTCGGCACGCGGCTTCCGTCCATGGACGTTATCGGCCAGTTCGGGGGCATTTATATCCTGGCTACAACTGATACCGGCGAGCTTGTCGTGATCGACCAGCATGCCGTTCACGAACGGATCCTGTACGAGCAGATCTTCGCCAGCATATCAGGAGATCATGGTTCACAGGAACTTATCGTCCCGTTTATCCTGCACAGACCCCTGCACGAAGTCGCCGTTCTCCGCGATCTTTTACCGGTTCTTGCTAAGGCCGGGTTCATTCTTGAAGAGTTTGGGAAAGATACCTTCCTTGTCAGATCCATACCGGTCGTACTGGGAAGACTTGAACATCTGGCCCTGATCGATGAGATGGTAAACGATCTTGTCATGGAAGAGCCGTCCGGTGCGGTAACCGACGGGAAAAAATTATCCGCATTATCGCGTGCCGGGGGGCGATCAAAGCCGGGACTGTCTGTTCACGGGAACAATGCGAGCGACTGATTCAGCAGTTACGGTCAGTAAAAAACCCCTTCACCTGCCCCCACGGGAGACCCACCATAATCCGGTTCACCCGGCCGGATCTCGACGCTATGTTCAAACGCACCTGAATTGACCGCTGATCTGGCTCACGTTTCCTCGTTCTGACACTTATTGCCAGTACCTGAATAATTAAGACAGAATATGACCGGTATCTATCTGAGACATTTTAACCCTGGCCTATCCATGAAGCATGCAGATAACAAACTATTCGATTATTCGGGCTCCGGATTTTCCGGTGATGGAGTTCCCTCTCCCGGAATTTCAGAATTCCAGCAGATGGTGATGTCGTATTACGAACAGCATGGTCGTGATATGGCCTGGAGACATACATCGGACCCCTATCAGATCCTTGTTTCTGAGATTATGCTCCAGCAGACTCAGGTCGAACGCGTTACCCTGAAATTTCCTGAATTTATTGAAACCTTTCCCGACTTTACCGCACTTGCCGCCGCAACCCTTGCTGAGGTGCTCGCCGTCTGGCAGGGAATGGGGTATAACCGCAGGGCGGTAGCATTGCAGAAATGCGCCGTCAGGGTAATGACCGGATATGACGGGGTTCTTCCTGCGGATGTCGATCAGCTTGCTGCATTTCCGGGTATCGGGAGGGCAACCGCTTCATCCATTGCAGCATTTGGGTTCAATATGCCGGTTATCTTCATCGAAACAAATATTCGCCGGGTTTTCATCCACTTTTTCTTCAGCGGATCTGAAACCGTAAACGATTCGGAAATTCTCCCGCTGGTCGAACGTGCGTTATATCGCGCGAATCCCCGGGTATGGTATTGGGCACTCATGGATCTGGGCTCGGCGCTCAAGAAGACCGTTTCCAACCCGAACCGGCGAAGTGCCCATTATACACGACAATCTTCATTCGAAGGCTCAGAACCGGAAGATCCGGGGAATTATCCTGAAGATTTTACTTAAAGAGCAGGTTCTGGAAGAGGAAGAATTTATTATTCGTCTCGCTGAAGATCGCGCTCGAGTACTGAGAATTCTGGCGGTTCTTGAAACAGAAGGGTTTATTCAGCGACAAGGCGGCAGGTATCGGCTGAATACATAATATTTCTGCAACTCCCGGGAATCGGGAACTGGTACGAATTCAGATACAATCTCCCGGTAAGTCTATATACGGAAACAATCAGTCAGACTTCAAGGGCAAATGAAGAAAAACCAATCTTACAGGGGATACGATCCTTATTCTGATCATATATTCCCGGGGCGATCGCCTACGTCCCGGAAAATCCCTTCAACACCAAGGAATCCGCCTTTATCATCATAATACCGGTGTGAGTTGGTTAAGACACAGAGGGGGGAGCCATCCCTGCATTTTAACACAACCGGGTAATCATTGACAGAACCGTTTCTGAACACGGTATCAAGAAATTCTTTCCGGCGTTCCGGCTCAAAATAAAATTTTTCTGCGATGTTATGTCCGATACAATCGTCAAGAGAGTCATATCCAAGCATCCGTGCCCAGGCTCGGGCTTGCCAGGACAAGATTCCCCGCCGTATCGGAACGGTAAAAGACATCCTGGATATTTTCGATCACGCTCCGGTATAATTTTTCATTCTTCTTCAGGGTTTCTTCCGTATTCCGCCGCAGTAGTGCGATGGACGCCTGCCGGGTATAGGCCTCAATGAGCTCTGTATGCTCGAGGGTGTCACCCTTACGGAGCAGTATTACTACATTTGCCAGGATAATTCCCTGCGAAACAAATCCGATCGCATGGATATCGCCGATGTTCAGGACTTCCTGAATCCTGTCACACACGTTTTCAGGGTACCTGTCTCTGGAATGCAAGATGCAGGTTGCCCGGGATCTTGACAACCCTTCCGCTCAGGATGTCTTTTATTGACATGTCCCCTTCGAACCCCTTCCTGAGAATCACCGACTTGCCGATAAAAGATTCTCCTAACAGGGAACTGAATGTGGTGCAATCATCGTGTCCCAGTACACTTCCGGGTGACCGCTGCGGCGGTTTTTAAGTCAATGGAATTAACCACGATAATCGATTTGGGAAGAATGGTCTTAACTCCTTTGGCGATAATTTCGTAAATATCGGCCTCCGGGGAAAGTTCGAGAAATTCGTAGGAGGCCCGGGAGATGAACTCGATATTGGCAATATATTGCCTGATTTTTGCATCCGCCTCTTTTTGTTCGGTTATATCCCTGCCAACGCCTTGGTATTCGACAATTTTCCCATGATCTCCAAGGAGAACCCTGGTTGTCCACTGTGTCCAGCGGATGTGTCCCCCGGAATCAAACATACGATTTTCCGTTGTTCGTACAGGTTTATCTGCGTTCAAAGAATGAAGATCCTGAATCATCCGTTCCTGGTCTTCTTTGAGAACCGGGGAAAATATCGACTGCCCAATCAATTCTGACCGGTCCTTTAAAAAATACCTGCATACTGAATCATTCACATAGGTGAGAGTCCCGTCCGTGAGGAACCTTGTGACTAATTCGGTCTGATCCTCAACGATTCCCCGATATCTGGATTCACTCTTTTTTAAGGTTTGTTCTGTCTTGCATCGCAGAAAGGCGATGGACGCCTGACGGATGTAAGCCTCAATAAGGTCAACATGTCCGAGTTTATCCCCCTTCCGGAGCATAATCACCACATCAGCAAGGATAATTCCCTGCGAAACAAGACCTATAAGATAAATATCCCCAATGTTCAGGGTTTCTTCAATCTTCGTGCATACCGCTTCGGGCACTGACTTTTGTGTGGCAATAAAAAGGTTACCAGGTACCTGTACCAATTCTTCCACTCGCGTTAATCTTTACTGTATTGTCTCCTTGGAAATTCTTGGGGACCTTCACAATCTTGCCGATAATATCTTCCCCTATCAGTGTACTGAAGACATCACGTTCTTCGTCCCCAAGCAGGCTCCTTGTTGTAGCATCGTTGTTGAGGTCAAATGAGTTTACCAGTACAATAGCATTTGGAAGAATTTCCTTTACCCCGCGGCAGATGGTTCCGTACATATCGACATCCGGTGGGAGTTCGAGGAATTCATGGGATTTCTGCGAGAGATACTCAATATCTGCAATGTACTGCCTGATTTTTGCGTCCGCCTCTTTCTGTTCGGTAATATCCCTGCCGACCCCCTGGTATTCGATAATCGCTCCTTTATCATCAAAATGAGCCCTGTTTGTCCATTGGGTCCAGCGGACGCGGCCTGAGTGATCAAGTACGCGATATTCAATTGTTCGTACTGGATTTTGAGCGTTCAGGGAAAGCAGGTTTTGAATCAGCGGGTCCTGGTCGTCAGGGAGAACCAGGGAAAAAATCGACTGCCCGAGCAATTCGCCCCGTTCCTTCCGGGAAATAGTCGGTCACGGAATCATTTACATACGTGAGTATACCTTCCGGGAGGAACCGTGTAACAAATTCAGTCTGGTCTTCAACGATTCCACGGTAGCGTAATTCACTTGCTTTCAGTGCATCATCTGTGCGTCTCCGGTGCAGCACGACAGCTTGCCTGGCGGACAAACGTTTCAATAATCGAAGAATTGATGAGGGTTTCACCTTTCCGCAATAAAAATGAGACGTTCCCAAAGAGCATCCCATGCCGTGCCAATCCGATGGTGTAAAGGCTGTCGTCCAGGTCCAGATTTTTCTCGATCAAATCGCAGGTATCCTGGGGAATCTGCTGGAAAAAAATAATATGCAGGTTTTCTTGCACACTCACTAATTTTCCTGCCAGTTGGGAATTGAAAAAATCCATCTTTTTCTGTTCTGACAGGAGACTGATTTTGAACGGGAACCCCAGCAAGTCTCTTCCAATATATTTTGTGAGGAGTTCTCAATCCCGTTCGGGCAGCACCGCTCTGACCGTGAGAGTATCAGATAGTATATCAATTGAACTGACCGTAATTAATGAGTCAGGAATTATCTCGGAAATACCCTGCCCGATTGTATGAAAAATATCGATATCAGGAGAAAGCCAACAAACTCCTGCGATTTGCGGGAAAGGAATTCCATATCTTTAATATACAGGTTAATCTTCGTTGCTGCCTCATGTTTCTCCGTGTTATCTCTTCTTGCCAACACCCTGATATTCAACAGGTTTTTTTGCATCATCAAACAGCGC
>CAVTBZ010000019.1:0-14092 GCA_963733045.1 uncultured Methanoregulaceae archaeon
CTCTTTTACCATATTTTAACCAGGGATGAATCAAATCTTCCGGCGCAATAAATCATGGAGAATTTGCCTGATAGTCTTTTTTGGAACTGCAGCACGTGTTGCCTCTTACCTCTCCATCGCCCGGGCTATTTCGGAATGCATTGCACTATCAGAACGGAGCCGGGAATTTTCCCGGGAATTCCGGATCGACAGCGGGAGTATGCCCGTCGCAGAATGGTAACAGTAACTCAAAAAATAATAAAAGAGCCCTGGAATTTCTTCCAACTCATATTTTTTCATTGTTATTTACTGGTTTCACCCCCAGAAGTTCAAGCATCTGGTATTCACTGGTTGTCGGCAGGGCACAGGTATGGGCAGTACAGACATACGCTGTCGCGGTTTTAACGGCAGAATCCAGGTCCCCGGTGAAGGGAGCAAGTCTGGTGAGCCGTGAACGGGAATCATCCGCGGGAAGAAACAGTACATTGACACGGGGAAGGTAATGATCCCGTAGTGTTCGGATCATGGATTGTGTATCCGGAGCGCCCTGTTCACCGGCAATCACGACATCATACGCGGGTCCGATCGCAGTGTCAAGAGCGCACAGAAAAGCTGAATGTGCTGAGGGAGATTGCTGCACGGTGTGAGCAAAACAACGGGACAGGTCTGATGCACGCTCGTCAAGTGATGAATCACCGGTGAGGTGTGCAAGCCGTACAAGATTTTCGAACGCAACTGAATTGCATGACGGTATCGCCCCGTCATAACTCTCTTTTTTACGGACAAGAATGATCTTCTCCGTATCCGGTATCGTGAAAAATCCTCCCTGATCGGTATCCCAGAAATGGGAAAGAAACATGGCGTTGTGTTCAAGCGCTGAAGAAAGATATGATGGATCGAAGGTGGATTCATACAGTTCTGCCAGGGCCCTGATGAGGAACGCGTAGTCATCGCCAAATGCCGGTATGGCTGCCTCGCCTTCGCGATACCGGTGCAGGAGCATACCCGTCTCGTCACGCATATGGCTCAGGATAAACTGCATGGCCTGCCGGGCTGCCCCCAGATAGGTTTCATTCCCGAAGATTCGTGCTGCCTGTGCAAGTGCCGCGATGAAAAGAGCGTTCCAGTCGGTCAGTATCTTGTCATCCCGTGACGGACGGGAGCGCAGACTCCCTTGCTTTAAAGAGCCTCGTTCTTATGGATGCAAACCGCGTTTCAGCGTCGGCGTCTGATATTTTTATGTCTGCCAGGTACTCGGAAGACGACGGGGTCTGGTAGAGGATATTCCGCCCCGTTTTTCCCTCAACGGATGCATAATTTCCCGCATCTTTCATCGAAAAAAATCGCGCTGCAAATGCAGCGTCGTCCTTTCCCAGGATTTGTACGGCTTCCTCCTTCGTCCAGAGATAAAATGCCCCTTCCCCTCCTTCACTGTCTGCATCTTCAGCCGAGTAGAATGCACCTTCCGGGGAGATCAGGTCGCGGAGAACATAGGCAATAATTTCTTCAGCGGTTTTCCGGAACTGAAGGTTGCCGGTAACCTGGTAGGCCTCGGTATATGCCATGAGAAGAAGAGCCTGATCGTACAACATCTTTTCGAAATGTGGTACCCGCCATAGGGAATCGGTCGAATACCGGTGAAATCCGCCGCCGATCTGGTCGCAGATCCCACCCATGCGCATTGCGTCAAGCGTTTTTTCTACCATCGCGCGTGCATCTGGTTTTCCTGTCCGTTTCCAGAATCGTAAAAGGAAGAGGAGGTTAGATGTTGTCGGGAATTTCGGGGCATTGCCAAATCCTCCATGCACCTTGTCGAACTGTGCCGCCAGTTCTTCATACCCTTCCTGGAGGAGTGACGGGTCTGGTCTGATCCCCGTTGCCGGCACTGCAGCCTTCCGGAGGGCTGCGGCAATCTCCTCTGCCGATGCTGCAAGATCGTTGCGTTTCTCCTTCCACAATTTTGTAATGCGGGGGAGCAGGTCAAGGAGCCCGCTCATGCCAAACCTCCCTTCGCGGGGAATATAGGTCCCCGCAAAGAACGGCTTTTTCTCCGGGGTGATAATAACGGTGAGAGGCCACCCTCCCTGACCGGTCATTATCTGGCAGGCTGACATGTAGATGCTGTCAATGTCCGGGCGTTCCTCACGGTCCACTTTGATGCAGATGAAATCCTTGTTCAGTAATGAAGCAACACCGGCATCTTCAAACGATTCGTGTGCCATCACGTGACACCAGTGACACGTTGCGTAGCCGATGGAGAGGAATACGGGCTTATCTTCCCTCATGGCGCGTGCGAACGCTTCGTCTCCCCAGGGATACCAGTCTACAGGATTTGCCGCATGCTGGAGAAGGTACGGACTTTTTTCATCGATAAGCCGGTTATAATGGATCCTAGCGGAGCCCGGTGTGCTTCGCAAATGGTTGTCCGGTGGCATAGGTGCTCATTGGTGGTTCCGGATAATGAGACTTTCAGAAAGTACTCTCCCTATGGTATCATTATTTGTGACCTGCTTCCAAGATCATAAGTATCGTAACTATGGACCAGAATGCGACCTCGTTTCTTGTGGTCATCGGCATGGGAATCATCGTGACACTCATCTCCCGCACATTAGATGTCATCTGGGCACAGGTTACCCCCATAAGATTCTTTTATTATCTGGTCCGTGCTCCCGGTGTTGTTGTCCATGAATTGAGCCATGTCTTCGGGTGCCTCATCATGGGAGCAAAGGTTAAAAATGTCGTGCTTTTCTCAAAAGAGGGAGGCTCAGTAACCTATTCCCGGCCGAAAATTCCCTACCTTGGCGACGTGGTGATCAGTACCGCGCCGCTCCTCTGTATTCCCCTGGTGCTTGCAGGATGCACCTGGCTATTTTCCCGTTATCTTGGCTGTGTATTCCCGGTTCTTCCTCAGGGTATCGGTTCGGCCGCGGACCTCTTCTGGCTCGGGACGGCAGTCCTGGGGATGTTTACCAGGAATATTCTGGTCATGTTCAATCCCTGGTTCCTCCTCTATCTCTATATTACGCTCTCCCTCGTTCTTTCCGTTGCACCGTCGGCGCAGGACATCAGCAATGCGGCAATGGGAATCGGTATCATAACGCTTACGGGAATACTGATACTCTGGAGTGGCATCCCCCTTGCGGTGAGCATTCTGGCAGAGATCCTCCGTCTCGTCAGCATTGCTTTCGTTCTCGGTCTTGCGTTCGGGATTATAGCGCTGATAATTTCGATTCCTCTCGCGATCGTGTACCTACATGAAAAATTCTAAGACCTTTGGGCATGGCGATAAGATCGGTATTAATTGATCAGGAAGGCAATTTTTCTGCGTACATGACCCATAAATCTCCCGAGGATCTCCCGTGCGTCACAGAACCAGCCGCCCGTTCAACACCCGTTATGCGGCAATACTGGGAGATCAAGAAAAAGCATCCGGATACTATACTGTTCTTCCGCATCGGAGATTTTTACGAGACATTTGAGCGGGATGCGGAACTTATCTCCCGTGAACTGGAGATTGTTCTTACGTCCCGATCGAAAAGCGGCGAAAACCGGATCCCTCTGGCCGGGGTGCCCTATCATGCGGCAGACGGGTATATTGCAAAGCTGGTCGGCAAGGGATACAAAGTAGCTGTCGTCGACCAGGTGGGAGATACAAAAGATGCAAGGGGAATGGTAAAACGCGAACTGGTCCGGGTGATCACTCCCGGGACGGTGATCGACTCTGCCATGCTGTCATCTTCAGCATCCTCGTTCCTGCTTGCTCTCTGCCCCGATGCAAAAAAAAGACAATGGGGGATGGCACTTCTTGATATCTCGACCGGGGAATTTTTTGTGGTCCAGGTTGACCATGACCCCGGTTCTGAAAATATCCTTTCAGAAGTTGCCCGTTACCGCCCGGCAGAATGTATTATCCCTCCGGGACTTCCGCCAGGCCCTGCAGAGCGAATCCGGGAGCGGGGTGTGGTGGTTACACTCTTCAGGAATGACGAATTTTCTGAAGAACAGGCCCGCCAGCATCTCATGGATCATTTCCGCGTGGCCTCGCTTGCCGGGTTCGGATGCGAGGAATTTCCCGCGGGAATTGGAGCAGCGGGTGCTGCGCTCGCGTATGCAAAGGAAACGCAGAACGCCCCGCTCGCTCACATCAGCAGCCTCTCCCTGCGCACCTCCGGACAGAGCCTCATCCTCGATGAAGTCACGCTCCGTAACCTTGAAGTTAAAGATACTATCCGGCCCGATCCGAAGGGAGCAACTCTTTTCTCTTCTCTGAACCTGACAAAGACTCCTATGGGAAGCCGGTTGCTCATGCGCCGGCTCTCCAGGCCGTCTGGGATGCCTGACGAAATAAATAAACGACTGGATGCAATTGAATTTCTGATCGCACATGCTCCCGTGCGACTTGAACTCCGGGCCCGGCTTGGACAGTGTACGGACATCGAGAGAATTGCCGGGCGGGTTGCCTACGGGAATGCAGGACCCCGCGACCTGGTTGCCCTCGCGGCCACGCTTTCCATTGTCCCGAAGATCAAAACTATCGTCAAGGAAGGGGATGCCCGGGAAATCCCGCGTAATATCGTTGAAGCAATCGCCCATCTTCATGAATTGCCGGACCTTATCGATCTGATAGAAAAAGCGATTGTCGATGACCCGCCTGTCATCGCCCGCAACGGTGGAGTTATCCGACCGGGCTACTCTGAAGACCTTGACTCCCTCAAAGGCGTACTGCATTCCGGCAAGGACTGGATTGTCAGGCTCCAGGCCGGGGAGCGGCAGAAGACCGGGATAAAATCACTCAAGATAGGCTATAACCGGATTTTCGGTTATTACATCGACATAACAAAACCAAACCTTCACCTCGTCCCGCCGCATTACCTTCGCCGCCAGACAACAGCAACCGGTGAACGGTATACCCTCCCTGAACTGCAGGATAAGGAAACGCTGATCACGAATGCGGACGAGCGAGTCCTTGCCCTCGAGCGCGAACTCTACACAGGAATTATCGGGACCCTTCGAACTGCCATAACGGATCTCCAGGCTATCGCCCGGGGGATTGCTGTGCTGGATGTTTCTGCATCGATGGCTGAAATCGCCCAGGTACGGAATTACGTGCGCCCGCACCTGAACGAAGGAGATGCGATCGTTATCCGCGACGGGCGCCACCCGGTCGTTGAACAGGGTGTGGCGGGGGGGTTTGTACCAAACGATACCGAGCTTGCCAGTTCCGGCACCCAGGTGATGATAATCACTGGTGCAAATATGGCAGGCAAGTCTACCTACATGCGGGCCGTTGCGCTCATCTGTATCATGGCCCAGGCCGGAAGTTTTGTCCCTGCCCGGTACGCGAGTATTGGTGTGCTCGACCGGATATTTACCCGGGTGGGTGCCTTTGATGATCTCGCCAGCGGGCAAAGCACTTTTTTTGTCGAGATGCTCGAACTTGCAAATATCCTCAACAATGTTACTGCCCGAAGTCTCGTAATCCTTGATGAGATCGGGAGAGGGACAAGCACGGCAGACGGGCATTCGATTGCAAAAGCGGTTCTTGAATACCTGCACGGGCGCGGAGGAGCCGGTCCAAAAACTCTGTTTGCCACACACTTTCATGAACTTGTCGACGTGGAAGGATCCCTTAAGCGTGCAAGAAATTTTCATTTTGCCGTAAAAGAAACGAATAACGACGTTGTATTCCTGCGAAAGATCATCTGTGGCGCCACCGACAAGAGCTACGGCATCCACGTTGCGCGGCTCGCCGGTATTCCCAAAAAAGTGACCGACCGCGCCTCAGTAATCCTGAATGACGCTATGAACCGCGACGTCCCGCCGGGTAACCGTCCTCAGCGGTACACGCAGATCCTTCTGGTCGATGATGAAAACCTGCCGCAAACACCCGTTTGTGATCCGGTACTCGATCATCTGGCCCGGATCGATACTGATGACATGACCCCCCGGCAGGCACTGGCAAAGATCGTCGAGCTGCAGCAGATGCTGGAGAACCGGGTGATGCCATCATGATCGAAGAAAAAACAGGTTCTACCATAAAGATCCTTGACCTTTCGACGGTAAACCAGATCGCTGCGGGAGAGGTGGTGGAGCGCCCTGCATCCGTCGTTAAGGAGCTTGTTGAAAATGCAGTTGATGCCGGTGCTGAAAGTATTCTCGTGGATATTGTGACATCGGCAGATGGAATCAGGAGTATGCACGTTATTGATGATGGATCGGGGATGTCTCCTGCTGATGCCGTGCTTGCCTTTGCTCCTCATGCGACAAGCAAGATCCGGAGGATCGAGGATCTTCCCCAGGCTCAGACTCTCGGATTCCGGGGAGAAGCTCTTGCCAGCATCGCTGCCGTTTCCCGGGTCACCCTGGTAACACGGCTTCGGGCACCGGGAATTATCGGGGGGACAAAGGTCGTTGTTGAAGGGGGGAATATCCTCCAGGCGTGCGATACCGGTGCGCCTGAAGGGACCAGTATCCTGGTCAAGGATCTTTTTTTTAACACACCTGCACGGAAAAAGTTCCAGAAGAGCAGGAACACGGAGCTTGCGCATATCTATGCATTTCTGGAGGGAATCAGTCTTGCCCATCCCGGTATATCCTTTCGGCTGGTCACCAACCGGGACGAGAAGCTGATAACGGACCGATCTGTCCGGCTCCTCGATACAATTGCCCGCTTGTTTGGGAGCGAAATGGTAAAGGAACTCATTCCGGTGGATGTTGAACTCCCCTTCCTGAAGGTCACCGGGTATATTTCACGTCCATCGCGGACGCGAAAAGATCCTTCGCAGATCATGGTCGTCATCAACCAGCGATCGGTGTCGTCACCACTGGTCAGCGGAGCAGTTAAACAGGGATACGGCACCCTTCTCCCCAAAGACCGGTTCCCGGTAGCCTTCCTCATCCTGACCATTGATACCGACCTTGTTGATGTTAATGTCCACCCGGCAAAAAAACTGGTCCGGCTTTCCCGTGAAAAAGAGATCGCCAGTTCAGTGACTGAAGCGGTGAACGCGGCGTTACTTCAGCATGACCTGATCCCTGATGTTGCCCTTCCCAGAAAAATCCCCCGGGAATCCTTCAAAGGAATAGTACCAGGTCCAGAACCGGAATATGTTCCCGTTCCGCCTGCACCTTCCGTGGTCTGCGAAACTTCCCATTCAGGTACACTCGCATCCGATCGCCAGCTGCGGCAGACGGAGCTGCTACCGGTATGGTACCCCCCAGTGACCCGGCTGCCCGTCATGGAAATTATCGGCCAGTTTGGAGGGATCTATATTTTCAGCTACTACTGATACCGGTGAGCTTGTCTTAATCGACCAGCATGCCGTTCACGAACGAATCCTGTATGAGCAGGTCATCGCCAGCATGACGGGAGATCATTGTTCACAGGAACTTATCGTCCCGTTTGTCCTGAACCGATCCATGCACGAGATCGCCGTTCTCCGGGATCTTTTACCGCTTCTGGCTGAAGCAGGGTTCATCCTTGAGGAGTTTGGAAAAAATACCTTCCTTGTCAGATCTATTCCGGTGGTGCTGGGCAAACTTGAACATATGTCCCTGATTGATGAGATGGTGAACGATCTTGTCGGTGAAGAGCCTTCGGGTGCAGTTACCGACCGGGAAAGGATTACCCGCATCATCGCATGCCGGGGGGCGATCAAAGCGGGGACCGTCTGTTCACGGGAACAATGCCAGCGACTGATTCAGCAGTTGCGGTTTGCAAAAAACCCCTTCACCTGCCCTCACGGGAGACCAACCATCGTGCGATTTACCCGTTCGGATCTCGACACGATGTTCAAACGTATCTGAACTCCCGGCGGGTGTGCCCCTGGTTATCATTCACGGGCTATTGCCATTATCTGAACGATTAAATCCGGGCAGCATAATAACCATATACGTATTTGAATAATCTTCACCGGGGGTATCCATGAACTATGCAGATGGGGGGTCGTTTGACGGTAACTCTCCCGGATTTTCCGGTGATGGTGGTCCTGCTCCCGGGATTCATGAGTTCCAGCAGATGGTTCTGTCGTATTACGAACTGCATGGTCGCGATATGGCCTGGAGACATACGTCGGATCCTTACCAGATCCTTGTATCTGAGGTGATGCTCCAGCAGACCCAGGTCGAACGGGTTGCCCTGAAATTTCCCGAGTTTATCGAAACATTTCCCTCCGTTTCAGCACTTGCCGCCGCCACCCTGACGGATGTGCTCACGGTCTGGCAGGGAATGGGGTATAACCGCAGGGCAGTATCGTTACAGAAATGTGCCGTTAAGATAATGACAGAGTATAACGGGGTTCTTCCGGCGAATGTCGATCAGCTCGCCACATTTCCGGGTATCGGAAAGGCAACTGCATCTTCTATTGCGGCATTTGCGTTCAATATGCCGGTTGTTTTCATCGAGACAAATATCCGCAGGGTTTTCATTCATTTCTTCTTCAGCGGATCAGAAACCGTGAGCGATTCGGCGATTCTCCCGCTGGTTGAACGAACCCTGGATCGTGCGAACCCCCGGGTTTGGTATTGGGCGCTGATGGATCTTGGATCGGCACTCAAAAAGACGGTTACCAACCCAAACCGTCGAAGTTCCCATTACACAAAACAATCTCCCTTTGAAGGCTCTGACCGGAAGATCCGGGGAATTATCCTGAAACTGCTGCTCAGGGAGCATGTTCTGGAAGAGGAGGAATTTCTCATCCGTCTTTCTGAGGATCGTTCTCGTATACTGAGAATTCTGGGCACTCTTGAATCTGAAGGGTTTATTCAACGACGGGCTGATGGATACTGCCTTATTACTTGAGCTTAACGAGACAAAGAGTGCAAATAAAAAATCTTGTAATTTTAATCAAGTCTGAAAATTTTTCTGATCTGTTGAAATCCTCTAAATTTTCGGACGCTCCCGGAGGCTTTGCCCCTGCCGCTGTGGCAACCCTCAGTTGTGATGATTTCGTATTACCTGTACACAAAACCCCGGGAGAGATTATACATACAGGTAATACCGGGGCATCGCAAGCGATTCCTCTGTATTGCCGGAAATCCTTATCCCGGTAATACAACACAATCGCACCTGGGGCCGCCACAGCGGCGGGGCGAAGCCCCTGGAGCGTTATCAGAAAAGAGGTTTTCTACAAAGCAGATTTTTCTTTAAATTTTACTTTTGAAAAGTTAATTAAAAAAAATAAATCTTTAACATAAAAATTCTGGCATTACAAAAATTATCAGGAGGGCAACTCAGTTTTTGCCCAGTATTATTTCAATGAACCTGAATGCCATTGAGCAATATCACATGAATCAAGACAGGTATCATGGGCAAGTTTCTGCGAAAATACAAGAGATAAGATCCCGGTTTTCAGCAGTTGAATACAACAAAACTTCTTCCCCGGTTATTTCGGATAATGCATAGCCGGAGAAACTGATCAAATCTGGAAACAGGCAGGACCGGTAACGTGGTTACGTTCCATTCTTACACTCTGTTCATAATGATTGAAACAATATATGGTTTTGAATTAAGGCCATTCAATCCGGAAAAACTTCCCTGAAAATTTCAGGACAAGACTTCCTGTGAAGATATTCCCGGGATGCAGCAAAAATATGTCAGATCGTACGGTATCTTACCTGGATCTTTCGACTTTGTCCCCTTAGACATTTCCTGCGAGCGTGAAAATGCCGAAGAAATCTCCGTCCTTTGCCATAATCTCAGAAATACTTTCTTCCACGGGAATTCTCCCGGATTATGAGAGCATCGTAAGCGGTATGATTTTATGCCCGTTCTTTTTGGTATCTGTCTGGCAATTCAGCGCAACCTCCCTGAACCCCGGTGCGATGAAGAGTGGAAGGTTCTCACCTGTGAGACTACCGCTGTTTTCTGCATTCAGGATTAACCATTGAATCATTTGCCCACAGACCTTTCCCCGATTTATCAAGAGGGCCATATCATCTCTGCGCTGTTTGTAGCGCATGAAAGAGATGAAACGGGCTTAAAATGCCCGGGGGAACCCTCCCCCTCAGGAAATCGCTCCATGCACCTGCCGGCATTATCCTTTTCTTTCGCACCCGGGCCAGATCCGGTCGGATGGTGCGGCGACTCCAATTTTCTTCTCCTTTGAAATATCGCGGATGATCCCGATTGCTCCGATTTTTTTGCCTGCAGGATCAAAAAGCGGGGATGCCTTCATCCATACATATGCACCTCGTCCGGAATAAACTGAGGGGTTAAACCCTTCAGTTATAAGTGAGCTTCCTTCGCGCGTTACCTGAGAATATGCCTTTCTGATCTCGTGATCAGGTGCTTCAAGGAGATCAATGAGCACCGGCAGGGTAATGCCATTCGTCTCAAATGCACGAGCATATCCGGAATTGCCGATAACCTCGTTCCTGCTTACACCGGTTAAGTGTTCCATGGCGGAATTCCAGGCAATAACCCGGTGATGCTGATCGATGATAAAGACAGGGTCCGGTACAACATCGATAATGTCAACCAGTTCCTGCCGGAGCAGCTGAAGTTCCCGTGCATCTTTTTTATGTTCCGTGATATCCTCAACGGCTCCATTAATAAATTCAATATCCCCAGACGGGTTACACTTCGCCAGTGCAGTGACACGGGCACAGATTTGGCTTCCGTCTGCACGTTTCAGTGATATCTCACGGTTCATTACAAAACCTGACTGCCGCAGATCTGCAAGGAGCTTTTCTCTTCCCGCGGGTTCGGTAAAAAGATCCGCCACATCAATCTGACGCAGGGTGTCAAATGAAGGGTATCTTAAAATTTCCAGGAGCGAAGTATTCCCCATACAAATCCGCCCTTAGGATCTCCGGTACTCCGGTACATCCCGATTTTCATATTTTCAACGACAGTGCGGTATTTCTCCTCGCTCTCCCGCAATCGCTCTTCAGATTTTTTATAGGGCCCTTCCGATAGTAGAAGCCCCGATAACAATTCCATCCTCATTGGTGATGGGGGATATGGTCACTGCCACGTCAATAATTCTGCCGTCCTTGTGGATGCGAAGGGTTTCAAGGTTGGTTACCGAATCACCATTTTTGATCCGGGTGATTATTTCGCCTGCTTCTTCCTGTCGTTCCTGAGGAATAATCATCGATATATTGCGACCGATCATCTCCTCCTGTGTATATCCGTAGAGCTGCTCTGCTGCCCGGTTCCATGTCAGGATGGTCCCCTCCGGTGTTTTGCTGATAATTGCATCACGGGATGTTTCGACAATCGAGGAAAGCAGTTTCTGTATCTCTTCAGTTTTATGCTGTTCCGTGACATCTTCGTAAACCACGCACTCTTTGCCATCAGAAAGCGAGACAGGGTGGAACGTAATCTCCCGGTCAACACCGTTTTTACACCGAACCGTAAACGTTTCAGGTCTTTGTTGGCCGGTCATTGATGCTTTGAGATCAGATTTCCATGAATCAATGACTGTTTTACGGTATTCCGGATCAGGGTATGCGAGAGAGAACCACTCTTTTCCGGTTTCAAAGTCATTAAGGTCATACCCGAAAATCTCGATAAATTTCTGATTTACGAACTGATACCTGCCATCAGTTTCAATAATCGCTATGGGAACCGGAGCATAGGTTGCAACATTCGAGAATATCTCCCGGCTCTCTTTGAGTGATTTTTCAGCAATCTCCCGCTGCAGGACTATCGAAGCCGCCCGCGCATATAATTCAATAAACGGAATCTTATCAAGTTCCTTGCCTTTCAGCAGAACAAGGATGATATTGCCAAGAAGTACTCCTCTCCATACCAGTCCGACGGTGTAAAAATTACCCAGGTCCAGTTCCTGCATAATTCTGTCGCAGGCATCCGGGGGGAAATTCTGGAATAATATCGAATACAGGTTTTTCCGGATGGGGTATACTTTTCCCGTCAGGATCTCTTCAGAGAATGGCGTATTGACATGGAGGGTAAACCCGGTCAGATCTCTTCCGAGGTATTTGCGCGTGGTTGCCTTTGCCACCTCTCCGAAGAGAGTTTTTATCGTCAACGTTCCTTCAGGGGGATCATAGGCGTTGACAGAAGCGATCACAGAATCCGGCACTAATTCCATGAGACCCTTTCCTATGGCATAGTAAATATCGGAACCCGACGGGAGCTCGATAAATTCCTGCAATTTCCGGGAGAAAAATTCCATCTGGGAGATGTTGTTCCGGATTTTTTCAGCAGCTAAACGGCGTTCGCTGATATCGCGGAAGATTCCTTCAACACCGAGTAACGAACCTGCATCACCATAATACAGGTGGCTGTTGGTTGATACATAACGAGGTGTGCCATCCCTGCATTTTAACACGACCTCATAATCACTGACAGAGCCATTCCGGTTTACAGAATCGAGAAATTCTTTTCGGCGTTCCGGCTCAAAATAGAATTTTTCAGCGATATTGTACCCGATACAGTCTTCAAGAGAGTCGTATCCAAGCAGCTTAGCCCAGCTCGGGCTTGCCATGATAAGATTCCCTGCGGTATCGGAACGGTAAAACACATCCTGGACATTCTCTATGACACTGCGGTATATTTTTTCACTCTTCTTTAACTCCTCGCTTGTATGCATGCGAAGCAGGGCGATGGAAGCCTGGTTGAGAAACAGCTCTATAATCTCCTTGTTTTTTAATTCGTGTCCATGCCTCAGGATGATTATAAGACTGCCAAATATCTTCCCTTCGTGGATAAATCCCATAACGTATCTCTTTCCAAATCCCATCCTGTTCTCGAGACGATTGCATACTTCAGCAGGAAATTCCCTGAATAAAAGATTATAGAGCTGGGGTCCTGGTATCAGGCATTTCATCGAGAGACTGGCTTCAAAATCGGGATCTTTATCAAGAGAAAACGGTTTTCCAAAGAGATATACACCGAGATCTCTGAATTCCCCGATGACAGCAGTATCCAATCCAGCAACACTCTGGAGCGTTGTCGTTCGTTCGGACTGGTTAATTGAAGATATTAGAATAATCTGACCGGGGATAAGAAGATGAATCTTATCTGCGATATAATGATACAAATTCTCATCACCACGCATATCCATAAATTCCATGGCGGTCTGCATGAGAAATTCCCTGTCCGCATTGTATTGCCGGATCTTTGATTCAGCCTCTTTTTGTCCTGTAATATCCCGCCCGACTGCCTGATATTCGACAGTCTTGCCACCATGATTTGATAACAGCCTGTTCGTCCACTGAAACCAGCGGTTATCTCCAGATGGTTCAAGAACGCGAAATTCCATGGAATGTACCGGGTTATCAGAATTCAATACCTGGATCTCGCGGATTACCCGCTCATGGTCTCCCGGTGGGATCAGCGACAGTATCGAGTGGCCAGGCAGTTCATGGCACTCTTTCTGGAAAAAGCGACACGCTGAATCGTTTGCAAACGTGATTTTCCAGTCAGGCAGGAACCTGATGATTAATTCAGTCTGGTCCTCAACGATTCCCCGGTACCGGGTTTCGCTTTCTTTTAATGCTTCTTCATAGAGCCTGCGGTGTAATACAACAGAGCCCTGCCGGATAAATGTTTCGATAAGGGAAGGATTATTGAGGTTTTCACCCTCCCGCAGAGTAAAATTCACGCCCCCAAAGAGTATCCCGTGTCTTACCAGGCCAATTGCATAATGCCTTTCCCCAAGATTGAGGGTTTGTCTGATATACTGGCATGTATTTTCGGGAATCTGCTGGAAAAAGAGGTTGTAAAGACTTTCATCGGTATGGAATAATTTTCCTTTCAGGAGTTCCCCATATAAAAACGTTTTGAGTGCCTGGGGCATCGCACTGAGAGGGAACTTAAATCCCAGGAATTCTTTACCAAGGCAGGTATTGAGGATATCAAAATCCTTGTCGGGAAATAATGCCGTGACGACAAAACTTTCGGAACTTGCATGATATGAATTTACACCGATTAATGCACTGGGAAGTAATTCAGAAAGACCTTCCCCGATAAGCTGGTAAAGATCTGCCTCAGGGGGCACCTCAACAAATTCCTGCGCTTTGCGGGAGAGGAATTCCATATCCTTGATGTACTGGTTTATCCTCGCTGCAGCCTCATGTTTCTCTGTGTTGTCCCGCCCGATTCCCTGGTATTCAACGGGCCTGTGTTCATCATCAAACAGTA
>CAVTBZ010000020.1:0-19357 GCA_963733045.1 uncultured Methanoregulaceae archaeon
CCATCGTTCCCCTTCGTTGGTTTTTTTAATAAGATCCATGGCCGGGGCAAGATAGTTTTCCGGCAGGAGAATTTCAAGATGGTGCCCAATGACTTCCTTTGCTTTTCTGCCGGTAAGGTGTTCAAACGCGTGGTTGAACAGGGTAATGCGAAACTGGGGATCCCAGACGATAATGGGAGCGTTTGCATAGTCAATAAGATTGGTGAGGTACTGGCTTATCTCCCGGAGCGTCTCTTCGACCTGCTCCTGTGCGGTGATTTCGAAAGCAACTTCCCCCGCTCCTATGATGGTACCGCTGGTATCCCGCAGGGGGACATGGAGCACCCGGTAAATTGTCCGCCCTGTTTCAGGGTCACCGAACTCGATACGCTGGTCCACGTTCTCTCCATTGAGAACCCTGCTCCATTCGTCCAGTTCAGACCTCTGCTCGTGCGGCTGGCCCGAAAACAGGTCGATCATGCTTGTACCTATCGCGATTTCTTTCCCGGTCAACATGCGAATCACGGATGCATACGTCTTATTGAAGTAGGTGTACCGGAAGTTTGTATCCTCCACGGCGATAATCACCTTCGAGGCATCGGTAACTGCTTCCAGCAGGTTATCAGCTTCCCGCAGCCGTTTCTCATTATCCCGCAATGCCATCTCATTGATCTTCTCTCCGGTCATATCCACGCAAGCAATCCCGATACCCGTGACCGTTCCGGAATCGTCGCGCAGGGGTTCAATATACAGGTCGAGATACATCAGTACGCCATTCACGGTCAGCCAGATCTGCTCATGTGTTTCTTTCCCCGTTACGATAACATTCTTCTTGAGTTCGGTCAGCCGGGCGGCATCTTCCGGCGTGAAGATATCCGCGTCGGTCTTACCCACAATATCTGCCGGGTTTTTCGTGAGCTGGTTGTATGCCCAGAGGATGACCATATTCACATCCTGAATGATCACCGTCACCGGGGCATTTTTCAGCGCAAGATTGAAACGCTGCTCACTCTCATGGAGCGCCAGTTCGGTCTCCCGGTGATCTTTTATCTCAGTTTTAAGGAGAACATTAGATTGAGCGAGTTCTAATGTCTGCCCGGCAACCTGTGCTTCGAGAACATGCTGTGCATCGAGAAGCGCCTTTTCTGTAATCCTGAGCTCAGTGATATCGATACCCATCTCCAGAATGAGGAATGAACCGTCATGGTCAATGAAGGGAAAATCATAGATATCATAATCCCTACCGTTCGGTCCCGTCCAGTACCAGTGATGGGGGGCCCGGGTCTGGAGCACAGTGTAGGTATCACAATTTTCGCATGGCGCATTACGCCCGAAGAGAAATTCATAACAGCGGCGCCCGTGAGACTCGCCGAACTTTTCCCGGAAGTATTTGTTGGCAAAGGGCATTTGATAGTCTTCATCAAGCAGGCAGATATAGACCGGCAGGGTTTCTAGGACATCATACAGGCGGTGACGCTCTGCTTTTAGTGCATCAAATGCGTTTTTCAGTTCTGCTGTCCGCTCTTGTACCCGTGATTCCAGTTCAACATATGTCTTTTTCCGCACTTCTTCAGCCTGCGTCCTCGCGGTGATATCGATACAGATGCCTGTCATCCGGACTGGCTGACCGGATTCGTCACAGGTTCCTTTTCCCCGTGTTTCGATCCAGTGCACTTCACCATCAGGATGAATAACGCGGTACACGCTGTCAAGGTCGGTGAATCCCTGTTTTGCCCGTTCGATCCAGGCATGTGCTGCTCCCTGATCGTCCGGGTGTATCACCGAGTTCCATATCTCAAATGAAGCCCGGTGTTTCTCATGGTCCAGGCCAAAGAGTCTGAACATACAGGAATCCCACGAAAGAGCACCGCTCCTGACATTCCAGTCCCATATCCCGGCCCCGGAAGCATCCTGGGCCAGCCGCAACCGTTCCTCGCTCTCCCTGAGCGCCTCCTCAGACCGTTTGCGCCCGGTAATATCCATAGTGAAAATTCTTATAAACTGTAAATCAGGGTTTAATGCGATATTTTCTGAAAACCATGTATCGTTCAGACAAATTTCACGGTATACCTGAAAAACGGCACGTTCTCTGAGTAAAACCAGGATCTCCTCTGTATCATCCGGAATAAATAATGCAGGATTTTCCGGTAAACCCAGTTCCCTCAGAGTCGTATAGGTTGCTTCATTGGCAAACGTGATTTTGCCATGCCCGTCCATTTCGATCACGGGGTTTGGGTTCATTTCCGGGAAACTTGCCAGCCACCGGATCCTTTCATCCCTGCTAATTTGCTCATCCACAGTTTATTCCTTCCTTGTAACACCTTTGCAAACAGAATTTTCCCAACCCTGAACGCAGATTTTCCCCTTTTTTGTGCATAACGCCGAAACTCGTATCATTGACCGGAAAGCCATTTTCGCATTAATATATATTCGACAGCTGATACTATCTTCCTCTGATAATAGAACCTTTTAATGACATAAAAAGGATTTCGCCACGTTGCAATTTTTGAAACACCGTGAAGATGTGTAATTTCTGTCGAAAAACATGGGGCTCTCAGATCACAAAAAATTTGTTTTTCAAAATCTGCAACTTTCCCAAATGATTAAAGGATCGTTCTGCTTACCTGCGTGCATGACAGCCCCGATCAGGATATTTGTTGTTCTTGCACTTTTTGCAGGATGCATCATAATTGCAGGGTGCACAGGAAACCAGGGGACTGGATCACCCACCGCTGTTTCCCCGGGAGTGACCGGAACACCAGGTGCGAGTTCAGACCTGACCAACCAGAATTCTCCCCTGGCTGCCACTTTCAGTAATGGAGGGTCACATACCCCACTTGTCACCCCCCAGCCGCTTATTGGTCTTGAAAAAATTGCAGGTGGTTTTTCATCTCCGATGATGATTGTCGTGCCTCCTGACGGGACAGGCCGGTTATTTGTCGTCGACCAGACAGGCCTTGTAAAGATCATTACTCCGGACAATAAGGTCCAGGATACGCATTTCCTTGACGTGCGGGATCGCATGGTGCGTCTCAGCACGGGATACGATGAACGCGGTCTTCTGTCCCTTGCGTTTCATCCTGATTATAAAAACAACGGCCGGATATTTGTCTACTATTCTGCACCCCTTCAAGCCGGTGCACCGTCGGGCTGGAGCTGCACAAACCGTCTCTCTGAATTCAGTGTCATGGCAGGAAATTCTGAAACGGTCGATATGAACTCTGAGAAGGTCCTGCTTACTGTTGACAAGCCCTTCCAGAACCACAACGGCGGTCCGCTTCTTTTTGGTCCGGATGACGGGTATCTCTACCTTGCGCTTGGTGACGGAGGTCGGTCGGATGATACCGGTACCGGCCATACACCCGGAACGGGCAATGCGCAGGATACCACAAAACTTTTAGGAAAAATTATCCGTATCGATGTGGATTCGCCAGTTGCAGGAGGGAAGATGTACGCAATTCCTCCAGATAACCCGTTTATTACAACGACCGGATATGCTCCTGAGATTTTTGCAACAGGGTTCCGGAACCCGGCATATATGTCATTCGATGCCGGGCCAAACCATTCCCTGATAACCGCTGTTGCGGGACAGGCTCTCTTTGAATCGGTCTTCATCGTTGACAAAGGAGGCAATTACGGCTGGAATATCCGGGAAGGGACACATTGTTTTAATCCTGCTGATGACTCGAAACCTGCCGCCGGTCCTTGTCCGGTAACAGGATCCCATGGGGAACCCCTGATTGGTCCGATTATCGAGACCGGTCATGATGTAGGCAACGTTATTGTTGGCGGCTATATCTACCGCGGCACAGCACTACCGGAATTTTCAGGAAAATATATTTTCGGGGAATGGAGTACAGGCTTTGCCCGGGGGGATGGTACGATACTGGTCTCGACCCCGCCAACCGGATATGAAATCAGCATGTACCCGAGCTCGGTGGCAAACCTCACCCCGGCAGAAAACTCGATGTGGACAACACAGGAGTTCAGGATAACCAACAGTTCCAACGGACGCGTGAATGCATATGTGACAGGTTTTGGAGAAGATGCATCTCATGAGATCTATGTCCTGACCAGCATGAAGAGCGGACCCGATCCTGCAGCATCGACCGGGGAGGTCTGGAAACTTATCAAAGGATGATGATGAACATGATGAGCCTTCTTTCTCCTTATAAACTGGGCAACCTGGAACTTTCGAACCGGATGGTCATGGCACCGATGACCCGGTGCCGTGCAGTCAACGGCAATGTTCCGGGCCCGTTGTCCGTTACCTACTATACCCAGAGAGCTTCGGCCGGCCTGATAATTACCGAGGGGGCCCAGGTAAGCCCGATGGGCGTCGGGTACGACCGTACTCCCGGTATTTACTCCCCGCAACAGGTTACCGGATGGAAACAAGTGACCAGATCCATTCATGAAGCTGACGGAAAAGTGTTCCTTCAGCTCTGGCATGTCGGGCGCATGTCGCATCCCGATTTTCTCGGAGGCGACCTGCCGGTTGCTCCTTCCGCACTCCCGGTTGATGAAGAAATTCATACCCCGCAGGGAAAAAAGAAAATTCCGCTCCCGCGTGCCCTTAAGACCGATGAAATTCCGAAGATCGTACAACAATTCAGGCAGGGAGCAAAGAACGCACGGGAAGCAGGTTTCGACGGGGTAGAGATCCACGGAGCAAACGGTTACCTGCTCGACCAGTTCCTGCGGGACGGTTCCAATAAACGGACCGACATATACGGGGGAAGTCTTAAGAACCGCACGCGTCTTCCCCTTGAAGTTGCCCGTGCAGTCATAAAGGAGTGGGAGCCGGAAAAGGTAGGGTACCGCCTTTCCCCTCATTTTTTGATCCACGGGATGTCTGATTCAAACACCCGGGAAACGTTCTCTCATTGTGCCGAGGAACTGGGAAAGATCGGGTTAGGGTATATCCACCTTATTGAACCGGTCGGGGGCAGGCTGGGAGCTACAGAATCCCACCGCCAGATTGCCCCGCTTATACGCACAAAATTTGAAGGCACGCTTATGCTGAACGGGGGTTACGATCCGGTAAGCGGAAATGCTGCAATCGACAGTGGTATAGCCGACCTCATCTCATTTGGCGCCCCGTTCCTTGCTAATCCCGATCTCCCGGATCGTTTCAGAAAAAATGCGCCCCTGAACAATGCGGATAGTTCGACATTCTACACGGGCGAAGAGAGAGGGTACATAGATTATCCTCGTATGAATTTTCAATCTGACAATAAGAAAACGGGTTGATTTACAAGTTATGTCACAAAGTTTGAAAACTGGAGATACTCCTTTTAATCCAGCCAGCGATAACGACATCCGTCCGTCCTCACGGACATGAAAAGGAGATGAAACGATGATGCACGAACATGGGATGCAACCCGGTATGATGCAGCAGAAAGACGCGATCATGATGGAGATGTGGGAAACACTGACTGACGACCAGAAGAAAACACTGATGAAACGCATGATCGACTCGAAAATCATGATGAAAGAGGGAATGATCAAGCATTTCCAGTTCAAGATAGAGACCATGAAAATGATCAAGACCATGCTTGACCAGTGCTGAGCAGAAATTCTGGAACAAAACACCATTTGTATAAAATACAAGGAAAATTCTTTTTTATCGGTTCAATCACCAGGTGTCCTGTGCGTGAAATTCCGGTGAGCACACCCCCGGGCCAGTCTTTCTAATACCCAGGTGTTTCCCTGACAAGAATCAACGTGATTCGTCCCGGGTTCTTTTCATGGGCAGGGATACCCCATTTTCCTATCATGCCCGGTGTCCCGCAGGTTTTCGTTGCCCGTAAGTTCTCTAAGGCGGTACGCATACTGGCAGACACGTAAGGCAATAACCTGGCTGTCAGGGTTTCTTCGTCCGCTCCTCCCGGGAAGGACGGTTGATATCTGAAAGGGGGGGGTCCCCGTTTCCCTATCTCCAACGGGTCGTTTCGTTCCCCGGCGCACCATGTGTGGACTGGCCAATGGCCGCTGTCGATTTTGTTATCTGACAATCAGATTGTTATCGTGTACGTGGTTTGAACTTCACGGTACAGAGGGGAGAGGGCAGCCTTGAAACACCGTTTTTGCTTTTCATGTTCCATAATTTGGAAAGTCCTAAAAACCATTATTACCATTTCCTGTAAATCGGGATGTCATGCCATACATGCTCGTTCATAATAAAGTGAAAGACTTTGGGAAATGGAAACCATTCTTTGACCGACACGAAAGCACCCGGAAAACCAGTGGTTCCAAAAGCGTACAGGTTCTCCAGAACAGTGAAGATCCCAATCATGTGTTCATACTGTTTGAATGGGATTCTGTTGAGAACTCAAAAAAAATTCGGTACATCTGATGATTTAAAAAAGATCATGGAACAGGCCGGAGTGATCGGCAGTCCGCATATTCACGTCTTCAAAGAGGTCCAGAAGAGTAAGGCCTGAATCCAGGCGCACCGATTTTTTTATTCGTATCACATGTTATGTTTGCTTGTCTTCCCACCGGTACATCTCTTTTTTTGCCTTAAGCCGGTCGATGCCACAGTCAAAGCAGATACCGTTATGGCAGCAGATTGTTCCGCTGCAGTCAGGACACCGCCATTTCTCCTCTTCTTTTTTTAAGAATGCCTCAATTCCGTGATCCCTGATGAACACCAGGTTGTCGATCATACTCATCCGGTACCGTTCCTGGTAGCGTTTATCAATCGCCGTCAGCCGGTCACAGGGAAAGTCAGGACATTCATAACAGAAATTCACCTTTCCTTCGGTGAGCAGCCTGCACCGTTTTTTTAAAAACGCACATTGTTTGTTTCTCGGCCGGCACCCCCGGCAATAAGACATACGGATACCTTTCTTTTTTATATCACAGGTGCTGGCGAGATACCCGCTGCAGATCCCGCAGTTCATGCCACAGGGAGCGATAAGGTCTGCCTTTGTATCCATAAGAGTTCATGTTTTCGGGAATAGTAGAGGTTTTCTTTCTGGTTGCAGCCATGCGATGCACAATATAAAATGCATGTTCCTGGTAAAAGGTAAAATTTTGCTCATACCCGTACCTGCCCCGGCATAGTCCCGTGCGGAGTGAGAGGATGACCTGACTCCTCCTGAAGGATGCGAAACCCATTTATCTTCCGGCACACCCATCTCACTGCTGTGGTGAACACGATGCGTGGACCAGTGGAGTTCAAAACGGTAACGGTAGAAAAGCCGGAAGAGGTAAATTTCATTCTCGGCCAGTCGCATTTCATCAAGACAGTCGAAGACATCAGCGAGGTGGTTGTCGGGTCAGTCCCCGGCGCAAAGTTCGGCCTGGCATTCTGTGAGTCCTCGGGTGACTGCCTGGTCAGGATCGATGGCAATGATGAGGAATTACAGGCACTGGCACGCGACAATGCCCTCGCGATTAGTGCCGGGCATTCGTTCATCCTTTTTTTACGGGACTGCTATCCCATCAATATCCTGAATGCGATAAAAAATATCCAGGAGGTCTGCACGATCTACTGCGCGACAGCAAACCCGGCAGAAGTGATAATTGCCGAATCGGTGCAGGGACGGGGGATCATGGGCGTGATTGACGGGAAAAAACCAAAGGGTGTGGAAGGTCCCGACGGTGTTGCCTGGCGGACGGGACTGCTCCGGAAGATCGGGTATAAGCGGGGATAGGAACTGCCAGCTTACCTGGTGTTCCGGAAATGCCCGGACCAGAGGCAGGAATTTGTTCCTTTGAGGGTCCCTGACAGAGATGCGGGAAACGGGAGTGCGAGGAAAATGGGGCAATTATGTTCAGGGACCGGCAGCATAACAACCCTTTCATACATTTTCATCAATACATGAGTAAACGTGCATTTTATGAGCCTGGTGATTGCGTTTATCGGTAAACAGGGTACGGTCATGGCGGGGGATACCAGGGAGATCATCACCCGGGGGAACAGGGAAGCCACCGGAGTCCTTGAAAACGAACTGTATACCGGATTGCTTATCACCGACAAAGACGTTCAGGACCGGGCAGAAGAACTCGGCATTTCGCTGACCATCCGGGACGAGAAAAGAAAGGTAACACAGCGGGACAGCATTCTTGTAGGAGAGGTGAGTGAAACAGAAGGAGACATCACCAGAAAAAGAAGGCTGTATGCAACAGCCGGCGAGTATGCCCTTGCCGAGGTTACCGGTTCAGATGTTACCGTAACCGGTAAAGGAACGGCAAGTAACTTTGTGGTGCTCGGAAACCAGGTAACACAACAGATTGCACATTCCTGTATCCGGGAACACTGGAAAAACGGCAGCATCCAGGATGCCATCAGGATCATCATGCTCTCCATGAAGAGAGCATCGGATGCGACTGCATCAGTGAGCGGGATGTACACCCTTGTCCATACTGCCTCAAAAACCAGTCTTGCTGAAGTTATCGAACGGGATAACCGAACGTAGCATACACCTTGTTTTATGCCGGTCTGTCATCCTTTTGTATGACAATACTATTGACTGTAGCATCACCGTATGAAGGGATTTTTCCTTGGTGTTTTTCTAATTATACCGCATGGCGGGACACAGCGTAAAAAATTTATATCCCGGGGGAAGAGGATGATTGCGTTATAAGGAGTGATTTTTCATGAAAAAATGTTCGATAATCCTGATCATAATCCTTTGCCTGGCCACGTTCGCCATCCCGGTGATTGCAGATAAAGAGGACCAGGGAGTCCATGCTGGCATTACTGTAGCAGCTGACAAAACCCGGGACTCCTCTTCCGGAGAACAAGAGGGAAGGTATGGCGATGATGTCACTGCAACCGTCACCACAACCTCCCGCGAAACCCAAAAAATGGAACAGCAGGAAACAGGATCTGAGACCAGGGAAAGCACGCAAACGCGGGATCGAACCATCTCCGAAGTGAGGGAGAACTATAATAAAAGCCACGAGAGCCTCAATGCCACGCTCCGGAATGTGAGTCTGGAACAGCGTGAACGGGTTCAGAACGAAAACGAAGTCCGGCTCTCCGTCAGCACACTGCTGGAAATGGAAAACCTGAGCGGGAATATCGGCCGTAATGTTTCAGCAATTGCACGGGAATTCAATGCTACCGCCGTTTCAGCCTGGACATTTGAGGAACGTATCCGGAACCGGAACACGTTCACGCGGTTGTTATACGGGGGAGACCGTGACGCTGCCCTACAAATTACAAACCTTACTGCACAGAACCAGGCCCGTATCCAGGAGATGAACCAGCTGATGAGCAATGCAACCCTGGATCCTGAAGTCCGGGCAATGATGGAAGAGCAGATCCGGATCATGGAAAAAGAACAGGAAAGGCTGGAACAGCTCTCACAGCATGAACAGGATGACCGGGGCTTCTTTGGCTGGTTCGGATAACAGCAGGATTAACCGGAAAGTATTCTTTTTTTTCTGTGTGTGCCGTCAGAATTTGCCGATTATTCCCACAATCTGTCAGCCAATAGCATCCATGAGCGTTCATTTTCCTGAAATAATAAAACGCCGGGTATCATGTGCTGTTTTTGTTCGGGTGACAACGAAACAATTCCGGAATGACAGGGCGTTCAGATGTTTTAATGGTAATCGCGCCAGCCGGTTACTCCGGAGTTCATGCACGGGGGGTAGTGTAAAAAAAGTGTTTGAATAATTTTTACATTTCGGAGATTGTGTTACTTCCTGATTTTCCTGATCACGAAAAGCCCGCAGATCGAAATGACTGCTGCAATCACGCCAAATCCGGGAGTTTTTGCTGGAGTGACCAGTGAGGAGCTGTATTCGGCAGTCGTTCCGGCAGTGACCGTGATCGTTGTATTCAGGTCAAGGTAACCGGGGCTCGTCAGGAGGACGGCATGCGTTCCCGCACTGATTCCCGGGATCGTCGTTGGCGTGAAACCTTTCATCTCTCCATCGACATACACGCGTGCACCCGGGGGCGAGGTCGTGACAGAGATTGAACCGTATTGCCCGGTGGGGACGGGTTGTACCGTCCCGGTAGCTGTTGGCTGGGTGGTCGGTGTTGCGGTCGTGAGGGGGACGAGGGTAATACCGACAGTCTGTGAATTTCCTGTCACGGGAATTGTACGGGAAGCATCCTGGTAGGAATCCAGCCTCATCACGACAACATGATTGCCATTTGACACGCCGTTGACTGTCAGCGGGGTGAACCCCTTGTACGCATTATCAAGGTAGATATCTGCCCCGGAAGGGACTGACGTAAAGGAAAGACTGCCATATGACGGTGTCGGTGTCGGCGTGGGTGTTCCGATCAGTTGATTGACAGAAAATATCGAACTGTTAATCGCATACCCGCGTGAGTCCAGTTCCTGGATGGTAACCAGGTTTTTTGTCGCTCCTGGTACCGATGTCTGGGGAATACGGCCTCTCAAGGTGACCTTCACGATAACTTCATCCTGGTTCCGGTATGACAACTCAAAGCCGGAAATAGTTAACGTGCGCCCTCCAGTGACCGGCCGTGACATTTTCCACATCATTGACAATGATGGAATGGTACCACACCATCTCATCGAGGCCGGAAACAAACTGGAGGTCATCATACGAGGGGAACGATGTACCCGACGCGGCATATACCGTGTAGGATACATTCACCGCATCGTCAGGGTTTAACGTACCGGAAGGCGTAATTGTAACGCCGGTTACGGTGAATGCGGACACTCCCGAAATTATGAACACTATTCCCATACACAAGAGAAACGCTTTTAGTATGCTGTGCATCTTTACCACAAGATGCAATGTAACCTTTCGCATTATATTACTATAGGATACACCAGGGTTCCTGAAACATGAGAAAGAGAAGAGTGTGCGTCAGATAAAAGAGAACTGTGATCAGGACAGAAGGGAATGCGGTTTTTCCTTAAAAATTCCAACAGGTATTTAAATGGTTGGCAATCTATGAGTTATTTAAGTCTGGTTTTTAAAAAAAAGAGGTAGTAGAGGTTTTGCCGTCAGTCCTGTTCATAGAAAATTCCCAGCCGTTCCCCAAAGTGCTGCTCTCTGCACTCATACAAACGCGAAGGTTTAAAATTGATCGTGCGTTCTCACCGGTAAACGCAGTAAACAAAATAAAAGAACGCGGGTACAACCTCGTTTTAATGTGCGGTCCAGAACCCGGGAACACAAAAGTACAGGATGCGGTAAAAAGCAGCGGCGCTTTGTTTCTTTCTGTTGATATCGTCCCCGGCCGACCCCAGAAAGACCGGGGGGGAATTCTCGGGGCTGCTAACCTTGTAATTGAAGACCTCCACAATTCCATCGGGTACAACCTTTCCGGGTTCAGGAATGAAAATGACCTGTTCAATGCTGCTTCCGGTCATGTGCTCCGGTACATCAGCGAACATTTCGAATCGCAGGCGCTGAACGTCCGGAACTTCCAGCTCTTTGAGGCCCTTGAGGGGTCCCGGATGGGAGTGGCAATTGCTTCCGGGCGAAAACTGCAGAAGGTCAACCGTCACCTCGCAGAACTCCTTGGGTATAACCCTGAAGCGATACCGGTGCTGGAAGTCCCCGGCCTTTTTTGTTCGCAGGACGATTACCGGGAATTTGCCCGCACGATGTCGCGGGATAAAAATGAGGCAGGGTGGCATTGTTCTGCCCACAAGCTGGTCAGCAGGAGCGGTACCGGGATACCCTGCACCATCATGGTCCGTCGACTCGATGGATTCGACCCCCTGAAAGGACATCTCATGATTATCGAGAAAATCCAGGACCCGGGTCCGTCAGTGCAGGACTTCCGGCGGGTAATGACTGCAGAAAACATCCATTCCGGTACATTTGAGGAAATAATTGCAGAAGTACCGGGCATTGTCATTACCACCGACAATGAAGGGATTATCACCCATGCCAATGCCACGGCACTCGCAACCTTTGGTTACCAGCCCGGAGAGATGACCGGACAGAACCTGGTCGGGACAATCGTACCGGAACAATCCCGGTATGCAAAACTGACGGTTGCGATGATCAATGATCCCGTCTTCTGCAGGGAAGGTTATGCCATCCATGCCTTTGAAAATACGAAAAAAACCGGGGAGAAGATATGGATCGCCTGGAAAATAGTTGCCCTTCGGGATGCCAGCGAAAAGATATCCGGCATGCTCCTTCTTGGAGAGGATATTACTGAGCATACCACGGGCAAGCCGGGCCTGATCCGTGCAGACCCGTGGAAGTACCAAATCCTTGCTGGTACCCAGGTTAAGGAAAATGTATTTGATGCGGTATTCCACCTCTGTCTTGAGATATCCCGGGAAGGCAGGGAAGGGCATGTGGTCGGCACCTCGTTTGTCATCGGGGACACCAGCCACGTAATGGAGCATTCCCGGCCCTGCACGATCAATTCGTTTGAGGGACAGGCAAAGGAAAAACGGCAGATCACCAACCCGGAAAATGCCGAAGTGATTAAAGGGCTGGCCCAGATGGACGGGGCATTTGTCATTCGCGAAGACGGCTTTATCGAGGCTTCAGGACGGCATTTTATTATCGATACCCTGTCATTGAATATTTCCGACGGTTACGGGACACGGCACGCGTCGGTTGCCGGGATCACCCGTATGACGAACGCAATCGGGTTTGTAGTATCATCCAGCGGCGGAAAGGTATCCATCATGAAAAATGGTGAGATCAAAAAGGCGTTCGTTGTATAGGATTGTTAATCCTCTCCGTTTTTATAGTCAGACACGGTGCAGCCCGGGTTCATTCCGGTCCTCACTATTTACCAAAAAAAAAGTTCGTCGCTTACGCCACCCGGTTCCCGCGTAACAGAAAGGCCAGTACAAACCCTGCGATGAATCCGCCGACATGGGCCATGTACGCCACCCCACCTGTATCTGCAGTAGCTGCAATAGAACCAATGCCACTGAATAACTGCAGGACAAACCATAACCCGATCACAATCAGTGCAGGCATCTGGGTAACTCCCGCGCCGACCATGACCGTTACCCTGCGCTGCGGGAACAACAAAACGTACGCACCGAGCACCCCGGCAATCGCCCCCGATGCACCCAGGTTCGGTATACTGGACCCCATGCTGAACGCCATCTGGGCAAACGTTGCTGCACCACCGCAGACAAGGTAGAAAACCAGGTAGCGCAGGTGCCCGAACCGGTCTTCGATGTTGTCACCGAATATCCATAAATAGAGCATGTTGCCCCCGATATGAAGCCAGCCGCCGTGCATGAACATGGAGGTGAAGATGGTGATAAAATCCCCGCCGGGATTTGCTAAAAAACGGGTGGGAACAAACGCCCATGTCTCAATAAACGCATCTCCTGCGATTAACTCAACTAAAAAGAACAGAACGTTTATGGCAATCAGGGCATACGTGACCACGGGTACTGTTCTGCGGGAAGTATTGTCATCACCGATGGGGAACATGCGATTTGTACTCCTCCATGGAGAGATCCTGTGCGAGGTATCTGGTCCGGCTGTCCCGGATACCCGGGCATACTATGCGGGAATGAGATCTTTTCCCTAATAAACATATCCAAAATCCGTGGGCAGGGAGAATTATCACCCTTTGGACAGGGGAAAATTAAAAAAGATTATTCTGTTTCCACAATAAAAGCAATTTTAACAACGGCACGATATTCCACGATCTTGTTATTCTCTACTTTTGCCGTGCATCGCTTTACATCAACACCCTTGATATTCCTGACGGTCTGACCTGCTGCCTTTACGGCGTGAGCGGTTGCTTCTTCCCAGCTGTTTGGTGAGCTGCCGATCAACTCCACTACCTTTACAACGGATGTATGCTCTTTTTCATGGGTACCTTTCATCTCTTTTCATCTCCTTATTGAACCCTCATGGGTTATCTTGAGATATCATTGAAAGGTAATATGTATTTCGCTGGTTTTTAGCACCCGTATACCGCACAGGTTCTCTTCTTACGACGAGGTCCACTGATCAGGGGATGGAATTTATGGCAGGTCAGGAGCAGGACCAGGTGGATATCCCCAATACAATCCGCGAAGTTGTCCGGGACCATAAGATCGCGGCCATTATGACCATGCAAGACCTGAACCAGGCCCTGCATTTTGCAGATACATTCATTTTCATCAAAAACTCAAACCGTGTATATTCACGGCAATCATGATATCGTCACCTCATCTGTTATTGAGGACGTGTACGGCCTCCCGGTCATGATTGGAGAACTCGGTGGCGTCCGGTGTGTGATTCCGGGCGCTTTGTAAAATCACACTGGAGAGAGAAAAATGCACACCCACCATCACCATGCACCCCGGATAATAACATTTGACGACTGCATACGCTTCCACGGCCATTCCTGCCCGGGCCTTGCCTCAGGCTACCGTGCGGCAACCGCTGCAATGGAGGCCCTTGGCGTTACACGGCCGGAAGATGAAGACCTTGTTGCCATCTGCGAGACCAATGCCTGCGGAGTTGACGCAATCCAGGTCATTGCCGGGACAACCGCCGGCAAGGGCAACCTGATCGTCCACGATTATGGCAAGCACGCGTTCACCTTTTTCAACAGGAAGGACGGAAAGGCAGTCCGGGTCACGTTCCACCGGAACAAGGCGACCGAAGATAACGATTTTACGGCCCTGCGTGTCAGAGTCTTCTCCGGAAAAGCCTCAGCACCGGAAGAGGAAAAGTTCCACGAGCTGATGCACAAGGCAACGCTGGATGTACTCCATGCACCTGCAGAAAAAATCATGAACATTGAGAAGATCGCCATGGAGGCCCCGAAGAAAGCACGGATTTTTGCTTCGGTCACCTGTGAGTCCTGCGGTGAATCTGTTGCCGATGCAAAAACACGGAACGTAGACGGGAAATGCGTCTGTATCCCGTGCGCTGAAGGCACGCATCCCGCGAAGAGACCATAAACGTCTCGGAGTTCTGGATGGTAAAAACCATGAATTTTGAAATCCGGCCAATTGGATATGTGAAGTCTCCCTACAAAGAGAGGAAGGATGCACCCCGGCAGGGAAGATTATCGGATACTATTTCTGAGATTCGTGATTGATGAGCAGTACCTCTCCGGGCTTGAGGATGTTGAGAAGAAATCCCACCTGATTGTCCTTTCATGGTTTGACCGGGCTGACAGGACGATGCTGAAGGCAACACCCCCGCATGATATGATTGAGCACGGAGTGTTTGCCACCCGTTCGCCCAACCGCCCCAATCCAGTAGGGTTCTCGGTGGTTGACCTGCTCGGGCGGGAGGGGAATATCCTTCGCGTCCGTGGGCTCGATGCACTTGACGGTACACCGGTAGTGGATATCAAACCCTATTCACCGGATATTGACTGCGTGAAATGACAGGCAGGCACAGGCTGATACTACGCGTTAAGCGATCTAAAAAAATTTAGAAATATGCTGGATAGCTACGAAATTCTCAACTCTCAGATTATTCCTTTCATCATTTGACTATTGGCCTGCCGATCCAAATGACAGAACGGGTTGTCCGTTCATATCTGCCAGGGTAAGGCGGCCACCTTCGATGGTAAAGTTCTTTGTCTGGTTGAGGAGCGCAAGATACGTCATCTCCTGCTGCATCACGCCCGGTGCAGTGCAGGACATTTTCGTTGACCCAACCGGACCAACTGACAGCGAGGTCCCAGTCGCGTTATACCTGGCAAAGTAGTGGTTGCACCCGGCTCGAACCGGCTAAACTCCCGTCTTTGCCAAAGACCGCGGTGATAGTTGTGCCAGCGATAACCGATGAAACAGCATCTGCCGTATGGAAGGATTCAAGCGTCCAGTTAGTCCCGACAAGGGGTGCCGGTGCAGGTGGGTACGATCCTGGCAAACGAGAGGATCGCTGTGCCATTTGCATCTTCAAGGGTGAGCCGGTCACCATCAACCGTGATGGATGTAACCTGGCCCAGGAGCCTGAGGTAAGTACTCTCCTGCTCCATCACACCCGGTGCAGTGCAGTACATCTCCGTAGATCCCGCGGGCCCGACCGTGATAGACAACCCCTTCACCTCATAGGAGGCAAAGTAATGGTTGCACCCGGCCGAGCCGGTGATACGCCCGTCATCACCGAATTCAAGAGTGGTTGTAGTCCCGATCAGGACCTGCACCGGCGCGCCATTGTGGACATAGCCCGTCAGGGTCCATCCGGTTCCACCCAGCCGGGTATCAGGAGGTGCCTGCCCGGTGCATCCGGCAGCCAGAAGGAACAGGATGAGTATCATGGCCCCAACAAAAATGGGAAGCAGAGGAAGATTTTTGGTCTTCTCCAGGGGGTTCATATTGATTGATGGGATGTACCTGATAATAAAAAATCCCCTGACTACAAAAAAATTCGCACTAATTTTGTGCAAAATTGAAATTGAAGCGATTATATGTTTATATTCCGGGATTCCTGCAGATTAACAAATCCTCTATTTTTTTTATATTAAAAGGAACATTCCCCCCTCAAAAAACCCTGAATAAACCATGACTATTCGATAACCATCACCCAGCCATTCCGGAATAAAAAAAGACATTTTCAGAGTTTTATTTTCCTGAACAGGAATGCCCCGAGGATCGTCATGACCACCGTGAAACTCCCGATAACCGCAGCACACACCAGCGGGTTAATCTGCGAAACGCCGGTAAGGCCGTAACGGATCCCTTCCACGCCATACGTGAGAGGATCGAGCAGGGTAACCGGTCCCATCCACGCCGGGCAGTGAGCTGATCGGAAAGAGTGCCCCGGACAGACCGAATATGGGGAAGACAACAAAATTCATGATGAGCTGGAAGCCGGTCATATCTTCCATCCGTGATGCAATCGCAATGCCAAATGCGGTGAATGAGATGCCGATCAGGATCATGAACCCGAGGGCGATGAGAAATCCAGCCGGATTTGAAACCTCAAGGCCGATGAACACCGAGAGGACAAGGATCATAAACCCCTGGATGACGGCAGTTGTTGCCCCGCCAAGGGTCTGGCCTAACATGATCTCGAGGCGTGAGACCGGTGCAACAAGGGTCTCTTTCAAAAAACCGAATTGTTTGTCCCATATGATCTGGATCCCGGAAAAAAACCGATGTGAACAGCACGCTCATGGCAACCATGCCCGGGATAAGGAACACGATGTAATTCCCCCCGATCCCGGGCAATTGCACAACAGAATTCAGGCCGAACCCCAAAAAGAGTAAAAAGAAGAGCGGCATGCTGATGCTGCCGATGATCCGGCTCTTCGAGCGGATGTAGCGTTTCATGTTCCGGAGCCAGATGGTGTAGATGATGTCCATGATTAATGCCTCACCATCCTCTGGTGCATCCGCATGTTCGTTTTATGGTCCGCTTCTTCTTCCCGCATGGTTTTTCCGGTAAACGAGAGGAATACATCTTCGAGGGTTGGTTTGTGTATCGCGATGGACTCGATGGGGATCTGGTTTGCGTTGAGCAGCGTAACGATGGTGCTGATATGCTGTTCAGCATTTTTCAGGCTGACAATCACTTCATCGTTGTGCTGTTCCACGCGGGTAATCCAGGGTTCAGCCAGGGCTTTGACGACGGCTGCCGGGTCCGGTGACCGGATGGTCACGACGTCCCCGCCAATCCCGTCTTTTAGGTTTTTCGGGGTATCAAGGGCAATGATCTTCCCGTGATCGATAATGGCGATCCGGTTGCACAACCGGTCTGCCTCCTCCATGTAATGCGTGGTGAGGATTATGGTGATCCCCTTCTCGCGTGCCAGTGTAGCGATATACTGCCAGAGGTGATTGCGGGTCTGGGGGTCAAGGCCCAGCGTTGGTTCGTCCAGAAAGAGGACAGACGGGTGGTGGAGAAGACCGCGTGCGATCTCCAGGCGCCGCCTCATTCCCCGGAAAATGTTTTTACAATGTCATGTTGCCGGTCTTCAAGTTCGACAAGCGGAGGAGTTCGGCGATCCGTTGTTTCCGTATATCTGCGGGTATCCGGTAAAGGCGCCCGTGAAAGTCCATATTTTCCCAGGCGGTCAGTTCTTCATCAAGGCTCTGGTCCTGGAATACAATCCCGATGGATTTCCTGACGCCATCCTCATCCCGTTCAATATCGATGCCATTGACGGTTGCCGAACCTGAGGTGGGTTTGAGCATCGTGGAGAGCATGGAGAGCGTTGTTGTCTTCCCGGCGCCGTTGGGGCCAAGCAGGCCAAAAATCTCCCCGTGTTCGATATCAAAGGATATATTGTCAACGGCGACCAGGTTGTTGAACCGCCTGGTCAGGTTTTCGATATGAAGTGCTACAGTCATGCGATGTTATCCTGTCAGGTACCGTCAGGTATTCTTCCGGTATGTTTGCTGCTTTATTCTGATAATACGCTTTTCATAGGAGCACTTTGTCAGGGTACTGTACGAAACGGGATCCGGGGATGCCCATGAGCGATACATAAAAATGGATCTTTTTTACGTACATCCTGAAATGAAAAAGGAGCTTTTTAAAAATAGATCAATTTAAGTCTTCCTTTGCCCTCTTATGTTCCTGTTTTTTCTTCCTCCCGACATAGACAAATGAAGGAACTGACCCGGTCATTAAAAAAATAACACGGTCTTTCATCGTATCAGAAAGATCCAGAATATCAATATTATTCATGCATCTGTCATAAATTTCCATGTACTTTTTTGCATAGTGCGTGGCAGCAAGTTTCTGGCCTTCCTGCTCCGCTCTCTCACGCATCCTGTTGAAATGTTCTACTTCGATTTGCTGGTCTTTTACGAATCTCCTCAATCCTTTCGATGAATTCCTCGAAATCGACCTCTATCGTGTTGAGAAGGTAATTGGTGTTCGTGTTTTTTCCGCTTCGAGTTTGGTGAACATATCCAGCCCCTTATAAAACATAGTGAAAATACCAATAACTATTTTTCTAAGTCCTGTGAGAAAATGCAATTTTACATTTTAAACCAACGAGAAAATGGAGCAATGAATATAATTACCACCTTGAATTATCAGGCTGGTTAAAAAAAAAAGAGTTATGGTTTGATGGCTTTTTTGATCTTGACCATCAGATCGGCAGGAACCGTCTCGATCTTATGAGCACTCTTTGCGTGTTCTGCGATCTTTTCATCGACTCTGCTTCTGTAGGGGCAGTGGTCTTGAATTCACAGGCCATGCCAATATCCTTGCATGCGAACGAAGGCATCGTGTTTCACGGATGCACTTATTATTTGCAATTATATATAAGTTTACGGAAAAATCAAAATTTGCAACTTCCGATCTTCCCTATTTGTTTGTCCGTATGACAACCAATATCGGAATCGGCTGCCCCACGGCATAAAAAGACAGATCAGGCGGATAGTAAGAAATGACCTTTTATTCAATTTTTACAGCTCTGTAGAAATAATCAGAAAAAAAATTTAATTATAACATTCCAGGGGGCTTTTGGTTTCACCTCCCCGCCGTGTGTCCCTGTATTGCGATTACCACCCATATAGTTAAC
>CAVTBZ010000021.1:0-451680 GCA_963733045.1 uncultured Methanoregulaceae archaeon
GGCATCATTTCATGGCAGAAAAAACCAGTACCCGGCGTGGGGGCATGCGATATGACAAGGGCAGTGGTGTGGCTCCGCCAAACTTCGGGGGGTATGCTGAATCCCGGCATGCACCCGAAGGGAAACGCGGTAAGGGAATTCCCTGGCTGATAATCATGGTGGTAATTATTATCCTCGTCCTTATCGCAATGTTCCTGTTGGTGTTGAGCGGGTACGTGCTGCGATAGGAATCATAACCATGCGTCAGTCTTTGCCTTTTTATTATCGTCTGCGTGATTGTTGCCGTTATGGCCCTTGTCCTGAACTTCCTGACTTCAGGAATGCTCCCATGGGCTGGTTCCCCTGTGTCATCCAGCATATCGGAATACACACCCGCAACTCCTGTCTTTGCCACCTCTCCAACCGGGCAGGTGAATCCCCCCTGTTGCCACCTTATGGTACCAACGGCTCCGTTTCATTCTGCTGCGCCTTCACGAACTCCTGTAACTCTTCCGCTTGCTGCTGATACCGTATCTGCCGCTGAAAATCCCTATACAATCTCCACAACTGCGCTCGAACAACGGGTGCATGATCTAATCAACCAGCAGCGAACCGCCAATGGTCTTGCAGTATTACGCTTTGATGGAGCGCTCGCTGACATTGCACGGCATCACAGCGAGGATATGGCAGTACAGGACTATTTTGCCCATATGAATCCGGCAGGACAGGATCCCACGGCCCGGGGAATTGCGGCCGGTTACACCTGCAGGAAAGACTACGGCTCGTATTATTACTTTGGCATTGCGGAAAACCTGTTCCAGAATAACCTCTATTCTTCTGCCACATACTTTAACAACCGCGAGACAGTGTACACCTGGAACCCGCCCGAAGCAATAGCGCAGACCACGGTTGGCGGCTGGATGAACAGCTCCGGGCACCGGAAAAATATCCTGACCCCGACATTTGACCGTGAAGGAATCGGTATTGCGATTGCATCTGACAACAAGGTGTATATCACCGAGAATTTCTGCTGAAATGTTTTAATCAGCGAATACCCGTGTCTATCGAGATATCCAGCCGGACCGTTTCCCCTGCCCGGATGGTGATGGTTTCAGGAAGATCCGGGCTGCGGTCAATTCCCTGGCTCCTTATATCGACACTATAGGTTCCGGGTTTCAACAGAACTGAATAACCGGTGGATACGGATCCGGCACGATATTTGCGATAATTTCACCTCCCCTGAGCTGACACGACAATGGTGCGTGCAGCATATACAGAAGCAAGACGGTCCGGATCAAGCGTGCAGGGTTCAACCGGGCACAAGGGTCCGATGGAGACATTGCCGGCAAGCGTGCCCGTCCCGTCATCAGGAACAGGGACTCCAGGATTTGCGTTCAGGACAATGGCGACTGCGATGGTTATGAAGATAAGAAAAAAAATAAACAGGAGGCGGCCGGGACTGGCCGTGGAAATAACTGGTTGATTACCGGGAATCTGAAATGAAGGATCGGGTAGTCTGCAGTCGCGACATTGGAAAACCGGTCTGATGATATCGTTTTCACGATTATAAAAGCACGCATATGATAACGGACAGGGACCATGACTGCACGATAATGGCATTCATTGCCTAAAAAAAAATAATCCGGTGTTTAGTAATTCTCTACCCACACCTCATAGTAACTCTGCGGGTGATCGCACACCGGGCATTTCATGGGGGCGGCTTTCCCGTCCTGGACGTAACCGCAATTCCGGCAGTACCATTTCACCGGAACATCCTTTCTGAAGATCTCGTCCTTTTCCAGATTTGAGAGTAGTTTTGCATATCGCCTTTCGTGATACGCCTCCACCTTGGCAACCTGTTTAAAGAGATGAGCAATCTCTTGAAATCCCTCCTCCTCTGCCGCCTTTGCAAAGGCAGGATATAGCGTGCCCCATTCCATTTTCTCTCCCATGGCAGCCGCCCTGAGATTATCTTTGGTGGTACCGATTACCCCGGTGGGATATGCTGCGGTGATCTCCACGTCTCCGCCTTTCAGCTGTTTGAAAAACAGCTTGGCATGCTCTTTTTCCTCATCGGATGTCTGCTGGAAGAGGGATCCAATCTGCTCGTAGCCTTCCTTTCGTGCAGTGCTTGCAAAGAAACTATATCGCATACGGGCCTGTGACTCGCCGGCAAATGCAGCAAGGAGATTTTTTTCTGTTTTGCTTCCTTTGAATTCCATCTGTTTTACACCTTTCTGATAAGCGGTATTCTTGTAGTTCACCTGGAAGGATTTATGTGCTGTGTTTAAGGAAGCGGAAAGTTTATCCGCCCTTCATACCATCACGTTCCGGATGACGGCAAGCCATTTTCAGCTATGATTTGAGAAGCCGGGGTATCCAATCCGGTTATCTGTTCCATGATTTTATCCCCAATGAAGATTGACATTGATAGCATGATCAGGAAAGAAAAAGTAATGAAAGTGGTTGACGAATCGACGGGACTTATGGAATGTCTTGTGTGCGGCGCTAAGGATACCGCTGTCTTAAAACCCGGGTCTGACGGGGAGTTCCTGCCAGAGAACTGGGAGTGTGTTAATAAGTGCAGGTTAATTCATCACGACGACAAATCTTCCAAAAAGAAATAAAATCTTTTTTTCTCTTCAGCCAGCCGGCAAAACGATTTTAAAACGAATCCAGGACTATTGCCAATTCCTGATTTAAAAAAAAAACATCAGGATATGGACTCCAATCCCCACGTCCGGAAGGAACTCATCAGCATTGGTGTGAAGCATGAACTGAGAAAAAATAAAAAAAACATTATAGCTTTGCACCGATTGGTAGTATTTACTGTTTCTAGGTTTTTGGAATTACTAAAAACCGCGATAAGGAACTGGAGGATATTATGAGAATCACGCGCTTGTATACCGGGTCGGATAACCGGTCTCATTTTGATGATTTAGTGGTCCAGCTGGAATCCCGGGGGCCTTTGGGTTTTTTTACCGAGCCGATGGGAGTAAAGGCCTTCTTCTTCAGGGAGGTCCCTGCAAACTATCATTCTCCATGGCACAATGTTGTCTGCCGGGAGTATGTCATCACCCTTGAAGGGAGGGCAGAAATTGAAGTGAGCAGCGGTGAGAAGCGGCGGTTTGGCAAGGGGGATGTCCTGCTCGCCGAGGATGTCTCCGGCCAGGGCCATAAAACCCGTGTGACCGGTACAAAACCCTGGCGACAGGCTTTCATCACCCTTCCCTGAAGGATAAAGCCCTCGTGGAGTTCCCGGGCCTGGTTCCTGACAGACTTTTTATCCATGGGATGGCGGGCCGAGATTCCCGTCATGACCCGGAACCTATTTAGTGGTGGCAGTATGATACTTTTGCTCTGAATCCGGAGTATTTACATGTGGCTTGAACTGCTGAATTTTATTATTGGTATAGCATTTGGCTTTTTCCACCATGGGAAGGAAGACTTCATGGGGCTCCTCAAAAATGGCGCGATCATCGGTATCGTTCTGGGTATTATTTTCGTGCTCGTTTCGATGTTCATTGTTCCCGGAGTCATAAGTATGGATGTCGGTTTCCTGGGAGTGTTCGGTATTTTTATCGAGATTATGATCTTCGTTATCATCTTTATCGTGGGCGCTTTTATCGGTGACGGGCTTGAAAATATCCTGAAAAAATAACCTGTAAGGGTGGTTGTATCGCAGGCCCCAGAAAGTCTTTTTTTATACAGTGCCTGGAACCCTCTATCCATAATAATCCCTGCCACCTAATTCCCTGAAGCAGGAGCAGACCATTATATGAAGATACTGGGAATCCACGGGAGTCCACGGACGATTCAAAGCACCACACGAAAGCTTGCGGATTTTGTGCTAAAAGGCGCAGCAGAAGCCGGGGCAGAAACAGAGATAATTGACCTGGCGGATTACCATGTCACCCCCTGCACGGCCTGCGATGCGTGCTCGCTGAACGGCATCTGCGTGCATGACGATGATGTCCCCGCCCTCTTGATCCGGATGCAGGAAGCAGACGGCATAATTTTCGGCTCACCAGTTTATATCGACAACATTTCCGGCCAGATGAAGGTATTTTTCGACCGGCTTGCCGATGCCATCCATTACCAGGTACTTGCAGGGAAGTCCGGGTGCTCTGTTGCGACCACATATGAATCCGGAGGGGATGATGTTGTGGCGTACCCTGAACCATGTACTCAATTACCTTGGCGTACGATCGCTCGGGGAATCAGTGTTGCCACGGGCGGGAGAGCGGAAACTGTTGATGCACAAGAGGAGGCTGCACGAGCTCTTCGGCGGGAAACTTGCGGGTGCGATTTCAGATGGGTATTCTGATCCGGCGCAGGAAGCGATCCTTGCGGACAACCGGCGTATTTCCGCACGCTCGTGGAAGAGAACCGCGATTTCCGGACAGAAGAATACAACCGCTGGGTACGGATGGGATGGATAGAGTGAGGAGCTGGTGATCCGCATACCGGAAAAAAGGTACAGGTGCTTATATACGGATTTTCCTATACAAGGATCGGATGAAGTGCGGGGATACACGAAAAGTACCTGGAAAATCTCCTGTATCATTTTCTTCCCCCGCAGATTATCTTAAAGAAGCATGAGAATAATCCAACGTATATGGAAGAAAAAAATCTCGATATCGTTGCATATTGTGGTCTGTGCTGCCTTGACTGCCATGGGCACACGGGAAAAATTGCTGACCTTGCCAGGGATCTTCGCAAGGAACTGAGGCAGGTAAAATACGAAAAATTTGCCGATGCCATTGCAAAAATCCCCATGGGCAAACCCTTTGAGTATTACCGGCAGTGTTATGATCTGCTCGGTGCCATGGTGAAGTTCCGGTGCAAAAAGGGATGCAGGAATGGTGGAGGCCCGCCGTTCTGCAAAATCAGGAAGTGCTGCCAGGAAAAAAAGATTACCGGGTGCTGGGAATGCAGTGAACCGGAAGCATGTGAAAATCTGCAGTTCCTCAAACCCGTCCATGGAGATGCACATCTTCGGAACATCAGCACGATCAGTAAGAAGGGTATCGACGGTTTTATCTCGGGAAAGAGAAAGTGGTGATAATATCAGAATCCAAAAACCAAAAACCGGCCTGAAGGGATTTGAACCCATGACCTGCAATATCAGATGTCCGGTTTTGTGAACCGGGTTTCTCCTTCCGGAACGGTTATCTCGAACCGTGCCCCTTTTCCGTGCACACCAGTCTCATGCATATGGATACCGGTGATTGCAAGAATTTCACGGGCTAAAAAGAGGCCAAAGCCGGTTTGCTTTCCGAACCCTTTCTCAAATATCTTCTCCTTCAGGTTCATTGGCACCCCGGTCCCGTTATCTTCAACCGTTATGACAAGACCCTCCGGTCCTGGCTTGCAGTACTGCATGCGATTGTGGTTACTCGTTCCCCATGCCGGATCGCGTTGTCGATGAGGTTGAAAAAAACCTTTTCGAGCATCGGATCGGAAAATACCTCGGCATCGCAGGTGCACGACACGGATACACCTTCCGTTTTCTGGTGTGCAACAATTTCACTGATCCGGTGCCAGCCGGGAGCGTGCATGCCGAGTTCCTGGTACACCTTGGTAAACGCGATCTGTCGGGCGATCACGGATCCCGTTGCATCGATCCTTTCGAGGAGATCAGCAACAATGGGATCGGGTTTCTTCATCTTCGCAATCTTTGTAAACCCGCGCAGGGCGGAGACCTGGTTTGACACATCGTGACGGGTGATGCTGGTTAAGAGTGCAAGCTTCCGGTTAATTTCATGGATGGCCTGCTCCATGTTTTTTTCTCGGTAATATCCCGGATAATCCCTTCGGTGCCATCGATGCGGCCTTCATCATCAATGATAAACTGGATATTTAATGACACCCAGAAGGTTGTGCCGTCCTTCCGCACGGCTTGTCCGGTAAAATCGGTGATTTTTCCGCTCTCCTGTAGTTTCTGCAAGGACTTCTTGTCGCTGGTCGGGATGTTTGTACAGGGATGCAGCAGGGATACCCGTCATCTCATCGGGCGACCCGTACCGACAGATACGGGCCGCCGAAGGATCTCACCATGGTCAGGTACCCGTTTTTGTCCGCCCGGAAGTAGGCATCCTGCATGTTCTCCAGGATGTGGCGGTATTTCTTTTCGCTTTCCTCAAGGGCTTTTCGTGCCCTCGCACTCTCTGTGATATCCCGGATCGAACCCACGATCCCATCCGGTTTCTCCAGATTTTTTGAACCGCATCCGGGCATCTGATCAGACCGGATCGAGGTGCCGTCCCGTTTCTTAAGCATTATTTCGAACCCGTGAACCAGATGCTCACGGTTCAATTTCTCTAGGAATGTCCGCCGATCAGTCTGGCTGGCGTACAGGACACTGACATGCCTGCCGATCAGTTTTTCCGGTTTCCAGCCCGTCATTGAGTAAGTCGATGGAGACAGCACCTTAATGATGCCATTTTTGTCAGTCTCGGAGTAAAGATCTACGAACGATTCGAAGATTTGTTTGTACTGCTCCCTGCTCTCCATCAGGGCTTCTTGTGCCCGCTTGCGCTCAGTAATGTCAAAGATAATAGAGTAGAGCAGGAGGTGTCCTCCCAGATGTATAGGAGCGCTGGACACCTCTACATCACGGATCATGCCATTGGCCAGACGGTGTTTGAAGATGAATTTATTACGCTTCTGCGTGCGGGCTGACTGCATCTCAGCCTGAACCTCTTCAACTGGCAGCGTGTTGATCTCGTAAATTTTCTTTTTTGTCAGCTCGTCACGACTCCATCTGTAATATTCGCATGCGGCGGGATTGGCATCAGTGATGCCACCCGTATCCGGATCGATCAACAGCATGACGGCATGATTGTTTTCGAACATGCTCCGGTACCGCTCTTCGCTTTCCCGCAGTGCATCTTCCCGTTTCCGTTCCTCCATCACGTTATGGAGCGTACCGATGGTTGCAGTGTTCCCTCTTAATGTTGCCGAAGTGATACTCATTTTAACCCGGATCCGGCTCGTCCCATCATGGTGGAGAACGGAGAACTCGTAGACCTCCGGGAGCGCTTTTCCCCGGAGCCGTTCAAGGTGACGGCTCATGACCAGTTCCCGGTCTTCAGGAGCAATCAGTTCGGCGATTGGTTTCCCGGTGAGCTCGGCACTTCTGTAGCCGGTCATAATGGCAAATGCAGCGTTGTGAAAGACGAGAAGGCCATCCTGGGCAATGAAGATTCCATCCTGGCTCTGTTCAATAACTGTGCGGTATTTTATCTCGCTCTCGCGCAGTGCCTCTTCAGCAAGTTTTCTTCCGGTGATGTCCTGCAATACCCCGCTGAACACAGTCTCAGTTCCTCGAACGGACGGCCGTGATATCCCCTGGAACCAGATAGTCTCGCCGGAGGGTTTAATGAACCGCCCTTCAAAATTCCAGGGGGATCGCAACCGTATTGCCTCTTTAACCGAGTTGAGGAAATCTTCACGGTCGCGGGGATCAACCTGCATGGTGAACTGTTCGAAGAAATCAACGGCTGTACTCCTGATACCTAATAATTCAGGTGCCCGGCTGCTGATGTAATAAAATCCCATGCTGTCGTCCGGCTTTGCATAGAACTGGTAGACAACCCCCGGGATAGTTCCGGCAATTTCTTCGAGCTGTTGCTGGCGTTTCTGTAGTTCTGCCTGTACCGTGGCCAGTTCTTCATACTGTTCCCTGAGTTTTTCATCGGTTGCAGAAAGGTGCTCATAGGCAGATTTCAGATCGTCCTGGGCCTGTTTCTGATCGGTGATATTGCGGACATACTCGATCACACCGGTCATTTTCCCGGTTGCCGAATCGATGAGTGGATAACTGTACAGGTCGAGCCATCCAAGGGACTTCCCGACTTTAATCATCGGCACGACCTCGTGGGCCGGCTTGCCTGTCTGCATGGTCTGATATGATGGACAGACTTCACATCGCTCTGTGCGCCCGTGATACACTTCCCAGCACTTCCTTCCGACCAGCGGGAGTTCGTGCGAAAACCACTCCTTCATAGTCGTATTGACCCGAACTACCGTCATGGTCGTATCGAGAATAGAGATACCATCCCTGATGCTGGAGAAGGTATTGTCCAAGAGCTGTTCCCGCTCACGGAGTGCCTCGACCGACCGTTTGCGTTCGGTGATATCCAGAGCAGTAAACGTCATGCCCTTTGAATGATCGGTGGGATCGAGGGGAGTTGAGCTGAGCAGGATATCCCGGATCGACCCGTCCTTCCTCTGCCATAGGGTCTCAACGCTTCCGGTGCCGGATTTTCTGATCTGCTCATATTTTTCCCGTCCCACCCAATCGAACTCCTCGTCTGTAGGGTAGAGGATACGTGCGCTCTTCCCTGTCAGTTCCTCCGCTGAATACCCGGTCATCTCACAGATCCGGTCATTCACCCTGATCAGGACCCGGTTTGAGACTAACCCGATCCCGACCGGAGCCGCCCGGAATATGCTGGAGAGGGTTGCTTCGCTCTCCCGGATCTGCTGCTTACTCTCTGAAAGGTCTTCATACTGCACGCGGAGTTCGTGTTCTGCAGCGGTAATCTGCTCGTGAGCTGCACGGAGTTCCTCTTCTGCTCTTCGTCTCTTTAAGACCTGCCAGAGACTCTGCATGAGAAGTGTGAGCTCCCTGATATCGTTATCAGTATAATCGGATGGTTTGTTCGAGACCCCGGCAACGATCACGATACGGTCATTATCCATTACCGGGATATTCATATGCCGGATGACATGGGGGTGTCCTTCAGGGTAACCCTTCTTCCTGGGATTTGGGGCCTGGTAATCATTGGTGATGACAGGACGGCGCTGCCGGACTGCCTCCCCCCAGAGGCCGGTTTTCTCTACAGGGTAGACGACCGGTTTCTCCCGCATGGAGCACTCCTTCATGGCAGTCTGTGACCATGCGTACATCGCAAGCTCGCTTTCTTCTTCATTGAGAAATGCAAGATATGCCAGGGGGCTTCCGGTGATAGAGCATGCTCCTTCAATAGCGTAAAAGAGGAGTTTATGTTCCGGTTGTTGAGCATTCTCGTAGAAACCCAGCATGTACTTAAGTCGTGATTCGCTCTCCCGGATCCGGCGTGCATTCAGCTCAAGTTCATCAAACTGCCCTTTCAGCTCCTCCTGTGATGCAATCAACTGTTCGTATGCAGCCCTGAGCTCGTCCTGGGTCCGCCGTCGATCCGTCACATCCATTGCAATATGGATCACTTTCTCAAGCCTCCCGGCAGCGTCAAAGACCGGTCTACAGACTGACATGATAGTAGCCATTGAGCGCTTCCATTTCCATGTCGGCAGTTTCGATGCTTCCGGTTCTTTTGAGTTGTTCAAAGGGGCAGCCATCAGGTGGCCTGATCGCATCCGGTCCGTGGAAAATTTCAAAACATCGCTTTCCTTTAAGATCTTCAGGGGATTTGCCTGTCGCCGTGAGTGCAGCATCATTGGCATCGATAATATGGTTATTGGCATCTAGGACAATCGTAGGATGGCCGATCGCACGGAATATGGTCTCCCAGTCTTTCTGAGCACGGCGCAGTCCCTCTTCTGCATTCTTTAATCCCGTAATGTTGCGGATGGATTCAATCGCACCGACAATCTCGCCCTGCCCGGTTATACAGAGGGCTGGCTTTCGCCATAACGTGGATCCGGTTCCCTTTGGGGTGGGGGAGGTCAGATTCCGCAGTGAGCATAGTGCCTTCAAGGATAATATTCGAGTAGTATTTCCCGATTTCTTCTTCCGGTTCTGATATAAGATCAATGAGGATCGGCCAGCCGGGAACCATAAAACGGGATTGCGTATTCGTACTCACCTTTGCCCAGCATATCTGCCGAATTAACACCTGTCATCTCTTCAATGGCGCGGTTCCATGCGATCACATTGCCGGAACGGTCAATGGCGAATGTGGCATCCGGCAGGAAATTGATGATGTCAGCGAGGCGTTTCTCGGATTCAATGCGTGAAAATTCCGCCTGGCGCCGTGCAATTGCCTGCCGGACCTTATGCGCCAGCCTCTGCGAACTGTGCTGTCGGATCGCCTCCTTTCTGGAGGTAGAAGTCCGCTCCGTTGTTGATGGCTTCGATTACGATTTCCTCCCTCCCGCGGCCGGTGAAAAGAATGAAGGGGATATCGCCGTACCTGCTGCGGACGGATTTTAAGAAGGCAATGCCGTCCATTTCCGGCATCTGGTAATCAGAAATGATGGCATCGTACGACTGTTTGCCAATTGAATTGAGTGCATGCTGTGCTGAGATATCGACATCAACGGAAAGGTCATTTGTCTCTTCCAGAAAAAGTTTTGTTATTTCCAAGAGGCTCGGCTCATCATCAACATACAGTATCCTGTCCATGATGTACTACCTATTGTATCCTCTGTGGGAGATGATCTAATAAACATAAGGGTGGTAACGGAATTAATTAAAAAAATAAAAAACGTGATGCGGAAAAATCAGGAATTATCCGGGAGAAGTGATCCGGTAGGAACCCGTCGGTACGATCATCTCGAACCGTGCCCCTTTCCCGTGCTCCCCGGTTTCATGTATGGTTATACCCGTGATTGCAAGGATCTCGCGGGCTAAAAACAGTCCAAATCCGGTGTGCTTCCCGAACCCCTTCTCGAATATCTTCTCCTTCAGGCCGGGTGGTACCCCTGCACCATTATCTTCTACAAATATCACAAGACCATCAGGATCATCCCGACAGCTGACAATAATTGTGGTTACCCGTTCCCCGTGCCTTGCAGCGTTTTCGATTAGGTTGAAAAAGACTTTCTCAAGCATGGGGTCGGCAAATACCTCGGCCTCGCAAGTGCACGACAGTGATATACCCTCTGTTTTATGTTGTGTAACAATTTCACGGATCCGATGCCAGCCAGGTGAGTGTTTACCGAGTTCCTGGTACGCCTTGGTGAACTCGATCTGGCGGGCGATCGTAGATCCCACCATATCGATTTTTTCGAGCAGTTCAACCACAACAGGATCAGGCTTCTTCATTTTAGCAATCTTTGCAAATCCCCGCAGGATAGAGATCTGGTTTACTACATCGTGACGGGTGATACTTGTTAAAAGATTGATCTTCTTGTTCGCTTCCCTGATGACCAGTTCTGCCCGCTTGCGCTCGGTAATATCCCTGCACACGCAGAATATTAGCTTCTCTCCTGCGAATTTTGCTGCATTCGTCCTTATCTCAACGTCAAATACTGTTCCATCCTTACGGCTATGGTGTGTTTCCAAATAGTCCCCGGCCTCATCAATGGTCCGGATCATTTCGAGTAGTTTCTCCCTTTCAATCTGAGTATCCCAGTCCCAGACGTGAAGCATGCGGACTTCATCAGACGAGTACCCGAGCATTTCGGCAAAACGCTGGTTTGCTTCGAACACTTTTCCATTGTTGTCCAGGATTACAATGCCATCCCTCGACTGGCTGATAAGGATTTTCCGCCATGTCGCTTCATCGGCCAGCGTCTGCTCTGCTTTCTTGCGATCGGTAACGTTGATGTGCTGGATAACCGCATTCGTGATTTTTCCGCTGGTATCCCGCACCGGGAAAATAGTTTCATCAAGTATGAGCGATACGAACTGGTCCAGTTGCAGGGTTTTCAGTTGTTTTGTATCGTACTTAATCTGGAACCGGGCGACAATGCCCTTTTCAAAGACCTCACGGACAAGGGGCAGGAAACCCTGTCCTTTAATAATAGTATCTTCAAATATCGAATATTTTCCAACGACATCAGCTTCATCGATATGCAACAAGTCGCAACAAGCCTTATTGATGAGGATTAGAATTCCCTTTTCGTTAGAAATCCACATCGGTGTCGGGCTCTGGTCGATCAGGCTGTTCAGGAATGCAACGGTGTTCTTAAGGTCATTCTCAGCTTTCTTTCGCTCGGTGATGTCAATGATAATGCCCCGAAGCCCGGCGATCCTGCCGTTCACGATAATTGGTGATGAGTAGATGGTGATAGGAAATGTAGTGCCATCTTTACGCAGGGCCAGGTATTCGCCCGCAGTTCCTGTCCTTCCTTTCCCTTCGAGTATTGCGCGAAAATCCACCGTGGCCCGCTCACGGTCTTTGGGGGCAATCATCTGCAGGAGGTTAAGTCCCTGCCGGAACTCGTCCTCTGTATACCCCACCCATTCGAACGCGATCTGGTTCGCGTATGTCAGGTTCATTTTTGTATCGAGCTTCATAAACGACCTGTGGCTGGAGATCTGATAGATCCCGGAACCGTTTCTCACTCTCGTACAGAGCTCCTCTGCTTGTTTGCGCTCCGTGATCTCCCGGATCGACTCGATAGCCCCGACAATAGTACCCCTCGTGTCAAACAGCGGAGAAGCAGTGAACCAGAGGGCAGCTTCCCTGCCCGTTGTTGAAGTGGGGTATCGTGATTTCGGAGAAAAGAGTAGTCCCGTCCCGCGTTATGGCCGGGTATTTTCGAGCGGTGCCTGGATCGTCCCTGAGGACGAGGTCGATGAGGACCGGGCGGCGTTCGTGGTAAAACGGGATCGCATATTCAAAATTGCCTTTCCCGAGAATTTCCGATGATTTTACTCCGGTCATTCTTTCTATCGCACGGTTCCACGCGATCACCACGCCTCTGGTATCGATTGCGAAGGTTGCATCCGGCAGGAAGTTGATGATATCTGCCTCACGGCGCTCATGGTCGCGGATGCTGGTCTCCGCCCGCCTCTGCTGGACTGCCATCTGGACCTTATGCCCAAGCTCGGCGAACTGCGATACCGGTTCACCACCTTTCTGGAGATAGAAATCAGCCCCTTCGTTCAGTGCCTGGATGACGACCTCTTCCCGGCCACGACCGGTGAAGATGATGAATGGTACGGTATTGCCGGATGATCTGACATGTTTTAAGAATTCAATACCATTCATCTCCGGCATCTGGTAATCGGAGATGATGGCATCGTACACTTTTCCTCCGATTGCCAGGAGCGCTTCGGGAGCTGAAGGTACTGTATCAACGGAAAACAGCCCGCTCTGCTCAAGAAATAGCCTGCCAATCTCGAGCAATGCCGGTTCATCATCAACGTATAGAACGGAAAACATGTATGAATCCTGTGCACGATTTTTAGCCTTCAGGATGAAAGGCAATTGATTTCTTAACCAATGAATGTTACGGAAATCACCCTGCGGTCAAAAACAGTGCATTCATCCGGACAGATGGTTGCCCTGGTTTGTGAGGAATAAACAAGCTTATGGGAAATTCGAGTAATTCAGGAATAGTGACAAAAGAATAATGGACCTGAAGAATTTGAACTCCCTGCCCTGCGGATTTCAGTGCCCGTTAAAACAGATGCACAAAAATATCACTATCCCGTTTTCCAGAGCACAAGCAGTACAATCATGGCAACAGGAATCAGGAGGTCAAAATACACAACAGAGCCGGGCATTATACGGTGAGCGGTTCCTGCTTTTCTTTAAGTCAAGCACATGGCCTATACCCATAAAAAAGAGCATGATCGATGCACCCATGACTGTAGCGACAAGGAAATTGTCCCGGATGATGAATGAAAGGACCCCCAGTAAACCGAATGCGGCATCAGCGGCGGCAACCTCTTTCTGGAAGGGGCTTTTCGTCTTCCACCCGATCTTCTCTGCAGTTTTATCGGCTGCAGGACCGTACCAGTGCATGAACCCGGCAAGGATACCCTGGAACCCGATATTGACCAGCAGAATATATGCGAGAACCGCTTCGGCGATCGCGGTCCTGAACAGGATAATATCAGCGAACGCACAAAGCAGGGCGATAACGAGAAAAGCCACTGCAAAATGATTCCGTATCACTTCACCTATATCCGTCATAATTCCATTCCAACAGGCTATATGCTGTCTGAATGTATGTATTTCCTTTCCGGAAAAGGTGGCAGGAAAACACCTGCTGTGGAATGACAGATTCGTGGGAGAAATTTAAAAAAACCAGAAGAAAACGGGCCTGAAGGGATTTGAACCCTTGACCTGCGGATTAAGAGTCCGCCGCTATGCCGAACTAAGCTACAGACCCAAGCTTGTTAGACCTAATAATGTGGTCGATATTGGCGAATAAATGTTTTGGAGATACTCGTATTGGAATCCCTTAATACGCTGGAATGATCCATCTTTGTATAACATGCCACAGGAAGCCGCGTTTGAGCAGCCGGGACCGACAAAATACTGTATTTTCGGGTGCGGGACCAACGGTTACAATATCATTTTAGAACTCGCAAAAGAGAATGAGCGCGTAGTCGTGGTCGATAATGATGATACCCGGGTACGAAATCTCCGGGACCAGAAATATGATGCATATCTGCGGGATATCACTTCACCGGATATGCTGTCCGGGCTCCCGGTTTTCGAGATTGCCTTCGTGATGACAGGAAGCGGGGATTCCAACCTCGCCGCGGTCCTCACCATCAGGAAACGGTACCCGACCGTCCAGGTTGTCGCACGTTCCACCGATCCGCTGAACGGGAAGAAGCTCACCGCAGCAGGGGCAGAATTTGTACTTTACCCCCAGGAAGTTGTTGCACGGTCCGCTGTTCTCCAGATCAAAAAACAGCACTCGAGCAGGATATCACAGCGGCTATTTACCCTCCTTGCCGGATGGGAGGGCACGCTGGGCATCATCACTCACAAAAACCCGGATCCTGATGCAATCTCATCTGCTATGGCGCTTGCCGAGATTGCAAAACATGCCAACCCGAAATCGCTCACAACACGAATCTTCTACGAAGGCAGCATCGGCCACCAGGAGAACCGGACTTTTGTCAACCTGCTCGATATCAAGATGGAGCATATGACTGCAGAGGCACTCCAGAAATGCACCTATCTGGCTCTGGTCGACTGCTCAGCACCCGGTGCGAATAACGATGTGCCCCCGCAGACAAAAATCAATATTATTATTGACCACCACAAAGACGGCCGCCATATGGCAACGCAGAGCACGTTCATTGACATCCGCCCGGGTATAGGTGCGACAGCAAGCATTCTTACCCAATACCTGCAGGAACTCGATGTGCCCGTTGACAAACGGGTTGCCACTGCACTTCTGTATGGTATCCGTACGGATACCAGGGAATTCAAGCGCAACGTGACACCCCAGGACCTTAATTACGCCGGTTTTCTCCTGCCGCTCACGGATGCTGAACTGCTTGACAAGATTATGTCCCCCTCCCTTTCTCAGGAGACCCTTGATGTAATTGGAACGGCAATCAATAAACGAAAAATCCAGAGCGGGTATCTCTTCGCTAACGTGGGATATGTGATGAACCGCGATGCACTTCCGCAGGCTGCAGAAATTCTCATCACCCTTGAAGGGGTAAATACAGCCCTTGTCTATGGAATCACCGATAACGCGATTGTGATCTCGGCACGCAACCGCGATATCAGGTTACATATCGGCAATGCACTCTCAGAAGCGTTCGGGGAGATGGGTGAAGCCGGTGGTCACCCGAATATGGCAGCGGCCCTGCTCCCCCTTCATTACTTCGGTAAAGTGGAAAACAAAGCCCAGTTGCTTGAGTTTGTTATCGAGCCCATACTGCAGAAGTTCAAGAACCTCGTTGGCCTGGAAAATGAAGGTAAAAAGAACGGAGTGTAATAGCAGAGCATACCGGAATATATGGATTTAAACCTGAGAATCTGTCGGTAACAGGTGTGCAACGGCCGGACAGGATTCATGTATGCCTCATTCCCCGGCTGCGGTGAACTACATGAGGAATGTGATGAACTATGAATATCAGGAAATCGACGGCACAGTATGAACGTGCATTTTTTCCGGATTTTTAGGAGCCAATGATGAATTTTGAGATATGGGAACCCTATTACTGCGAAATTTTAGAATATTTCGGGTTCGACCGTACACAGGATGAGGAAGCAGCCCGGCTGCTCGCCTCCCTTATGACCCGCGATAATATCCTATCCCTTGCTTCACTCACCCATGGTAATGAAGTCACCGTCTGCGGCAATGCACCCTGCCTGAGAGATGAGCTTGATAAAATCCGGGGTGTGGTTTTTGCAGCTGATGCTGCCGCTGAAGTACCTCGATGCACAGGGAATCTGTCCGGATGCGGTTTTTACTGATCTTGATGGTGCTACAGACCGGCTCCTGGAGCTGAACGAATCAGGTACGATAGTTGTAATCCATGCGCATGGGGATAATATGCCCCTGCTCCGCTACTGGGTGCCGCGATTTAAAGGCCCGGTGGTAGCCACCACGCAAAGCGCCCCGCTCAAAAATGTCTATAATTTTGGCGGATTTTCCGATGGTGACCGTGCAGTTTTTGCAGCCGATGAACTTGGGGCTGAACATATTACGATTATCGGGTTTGACCTTGATGACGAAAATGTTGATCCGGTGAAGCGGGGCAAACTATCCTGGGCGCGTAAGCTCCTTGCGGCGATCGGTTATGCCTGCTGAAGCCTTCATCCTTGACGGATATGTTGACGAACCGGCGTGCCTTGGTGTTCCGCCGTACATATCGCCCTATATCCGCACGGTTGCCGGGGTATTAGCGGATCATGCGTTCACGGTGCGGTACCTGACCATTGACCAGCTCCGGAAAGACCCGCATGCCATCAACCTGATGAACCGTGCGAAACTGCTGGTCATGATCGCCGGTGTTACCGTGCCGGGGAAATATCTGGGAGGCACCCCGGCGACCCTCAACGAGATCGAGCAGGTCGGGCACATGATCCGTGGGCCTGAAAAGCTGATCGGGGGTCCGGTTGGATTCGGATATGCTCCTGAAGGCGGACAGCGTGCGATTAAACAGGTAATTTCCGGTTTTGATGCCCTGCTTGATGGTGAGCCGGCAGTTGCACTCGACAACTATCTGACGGGTAATGGACCCGCCGGCCTGCTGGATTATTACCGTACAGATCCATGGAGTGTAACCGGAAGCGGTATTATTGAACAGCACCCGGATTACCCGTACGTGATGTGCGAGCTCGAGACCGCACGGGGCTGTTCGCATGGTGCATCGGGTGGCTGTTCATTCTGCACGGAACCGTTTTATGGCAGTCCACGGTATCGCAGTATCTCCGGCATCGCTGCCGAGGTCGCAGCTCTGTATGCCCACGGTGCGAGGCACTTCAGGGTAGGGCGGCAGCCGGATATCCTTGCCTTTGGCGCGGGTGCCGGGGAATATCCTGCACCCCGCCCGGATCTTCTGGAGAATCTCTTTGCCTCGATCCGCGTGGCTGCGCCCGATCTGAAAACCCTGCATATCGACAATACAAACCCCGCGACAATCGCAAAGCACGAAGAAGAGAGCCGTGAGGCACTGCGTGCGATTATACGGCATCACACTCCTGGCGATGTCGCCGCCTTCGGTATGGAAACCGCAGATCCCGAAGTTGTCGCGGCAAACAATCTCAAGGCTCATGCGGAAGATGTGTTCCGGGCGATACGGATCGTGAACGAAGAAGGAGGTATTCGCAGGGACAATGTACCTGAACTGCTCCCCGGGCTCAATTTTGTCTGCGGCCTTGCGGGAGAGACCGTGATGACCTATGATCTCAATGAGCAGTTCCTCGTCCGGTACGGGATGCGGGTCTCCTGGTCCGGCGGGTAAATATCCGGCAGGTGATGCCGTTTGAAGGTACACCTGCCTATACGAATAATACCCTTGGGAAATATGATCACCGGTTCAGGGCTTTTAAGGAATTCGTACCGGCAGAAGATTGATCTCCCGATGCTCCAGCGGGTCTATCCGGTTGGTACGGTGCTCCGCAAAGTCCGCATCGAAGTCTCCGGGGTTCTCTCATTCGGTCGCCAGATGGGATCCTACCCTATCCTTGTCGGTATTCCGGTATGGCTCCCGGAACGGACGATCCTCGATGTCGTGGTCGTTGACTGGGGGATGCGGTCGATCACTGCACTGCCGGTCCCTGTTGAGATTAACACGCTGCCGGCACCTGCGATAAAATGGCTTCCGGGTATAGGTAAAAAGAAGGTGGCGGCGGTGCTCGCAAAACGGCCGTTCAATTCACTGGAAGCATACCGGAAGGTTGCAGGCAGTTCCCGTATCGACCCGGTGCTGAAATTCTAAATCTGTTTGAGTTCGGTCACTTTGATAATATCCGTCCGGGTTACAATACCGAGAATTTTTCCATCCTGAACAACCGGGATCCTCCCGAAGTTCCGTGCAGACATGATCTTCAGCGCGTCAATCACCGGGGCTGAAGGCGGGAGTGTAACCGGGTCCCGTGTCATGATGTCCCGGACCTGCATCGCTTCGCGATCTATCGAAGATGTTCGGTTAACATCAGCCAGTGTCACCATGCCGACCAGTGTATCCCGCTCGACTACGGGAAAACCGAGATGCTTGCTGGAGTACATCATGGTAATCACCTCTCTTAAGGGAAGTGAAGGGGGGACGGTCGTTACCGGGCTGCTCATCATGTCACCAACGGTTACATTCTGCAGCAGGAAGCTGTACTTCACCGCAGCCGATTCACCACTCGCCCCGATATAGATAAAGAGCGCGATTAAGATCAGGAACGGGTTGGAAAAGAGCCCGATGATTCCAAAGATAATTGCAAATCCTTTGCCTATGTCGGCGGCGATTTTTGTCGCACGGTGAAGGGGCATTCTCCCGGCCAGCCATGCCCGGAGTACCTGCCCCCGTCCATCGGGAATGCCGGCAGGAGGTTAAACGCACAGAGGATGATATTGAGCACACCGAGATACCCGAAAATAAAGACCAGTACACCGGCGATACCAGGACTCGCGGTGATGACCGGGACTACATAGACTATCGCGCTGCAGAGGAGGCCGACACCAAGGCTGGTGAGCGGTCCCACCAGCGCCATGGGCAGTTCAGCTTTTGGATCCGGCACTCCCTCTTCCATTGACGCGATGCCACCAAAGATCATAAGGGTGATGCTGTTGATGCGGATCCCTTTACGACGGGCAACCAGCGAGTGGGCGAGTTCATGCACCAGCACTCCTGCAAAAAGCCCGATTCCGACAATTATGCCAATCAGGTAGGGAACGTAACCGGAAGAAAAAAGGGTAGTGTCAACCGGTACTTCGAAGATTTGGGTGAGCATATCGGCAGTGGGCACAATCTGGCTCCCGATAATCCAGGCAAAGAGGGGAATAACCAGGAGAAAGGTGTAGTGGATCAGGATCGGAATCCCAAACAAGCGCCCGATTCGAAAAGATCCGTCCATAACAAAGGATTATCTTTTTAACTCTTAAGTATATACCTTCATCTGATAACGATGGAAACCCAGATTACGGAGTTGTTCGGGCTTCAGATCTATACGGACAAAGGTATGTTTGTCGGTGAAGTCGAAGATGTTCTCATCGACGTGGATCAGAAGAAGATAGATTCAATTGTGGTCAGCAAGGTCAACGACCAGCTCTTTTGAGCTGAAAAATTACAAAGGCCTTAAGATCCCGTACCGTATCATCAGCGCCATTGATGATATCGTTCTGATCCGCCATCTGCCGGGAGCTTTCACGAGCGGCAGTATGGAAGAGTAAAAAGATACACGTTTGCTGCGGGACAAAATTCCCATATTTTCTTTGTTCCCGCCTGGTTGTTTGTATGGAAAACCGGGAAATATTTTCAAATATCACGATTATTCCCCCTGTTTTTGTCAGGCTTGACGGGCGTGCATTTCACCGGCTGGCAGAGAATCTCGAACTAAAAAAACCATTTGATGATGCGTTCAGCGACGCAATGATCGGGGTCTGTAAAACCCTCGTTGCGGACAGCGGACTCTGTCCGGAGTTTGCATTCACGTTCTCGGATGAGATCAGCCTCTATTTCATTCAACTTCCTTTTGGGGGACGGGTGGAAAAGATCGATTCGGTGGCGGCATCCTTTGCAGCAAGTTCACTCACCCTTGCCCTTGGAGTGACAACTCCCCTGTCGTTCGATGCACGGGTCATCCCGGCGACGCCTGCGTTTGCGATGGAATATCTGGCGAACCGGCAGAACGAGGCATGGCGTAATCACCTGAATGGCTATTGCCAGCAGGCCCTGATTGGGGAAGGCATAAGTGCAAAAAAGGCTGCAGCCCGGTTAAAAGGCCTGCCCGGCAAAAGAACTCCATGAAATGATGCATCAGCGGGGTTTCAACCTTGCCACGACCCCGGCATGGCAGCGGCGGGGAGTTCTGGTCTACAAGAAACTCACGGAAAAGGAGGGATTTAACCCGATCACGCAGGAGCATGTGGTGGCTGAACGCAGTGCGGTTACAATAGAGCGTGACCTCCCGCTGTTTACCACTCCTGAAGGAAAAGAGTTCCTGGGAAAATTAATTCCTAATGCGTGAAGCAGGATTAAATGAATGCAGAAGAAGAGGGAAGAAAAGTTATTTTTGAATGCGTGAGACCCCGATCGTCACACCGACGGTCTCAGTCACCCCCTCAATGTCCCAGTTCTTTATCAGATCATGGGCTCTTAGTTTATCGCTTGGTTTAAGGAAGGAAAACAGGACTCCTTTGTCCGGTACAACCGCTAAAACCTCCCCCGCAATTGTGTTATTGCTGTTTTTACTGAGAAGGTCGTAGACCCTGGTGTTATTGACCAGTACTTCTACCGAGATAAACTCGCTAACGACAAGGTCAAGTTGTTTGCGCATTTCCTGGATACGGCGGATAATCTCGCGCTCATAACCCTCCGTTTCGAGACTGTCATCAAGCCTGACATCTACGTAAACCGTTGCATCCTGCATCGGGGCTGAGAATACCTCAGAGGGCAGTTTTTCGGTAAAAGTCACATGTTCCGCCCCGATATCAAAGAACTCATCACCATTCCCGAGTTTTACTGTCCGCCCGGCCTCAATTTCTGCTTTGAGATGGTTACCGTCAGCAGTTTCGATGAGCCCCTTGACCTTGAAGGAGTTCTTGCCAAATCCTTTCCCAAGTGCCTTCATGACCGGCTCTGCCTGCCACCCGATCCGCTCCCACCTGTCCATTACAACGCTGACCTTGCGGGCATTAGCCCGGTCCATGCAGACCGAATTCAACCGTTCTATTGCAGACCTGACCGTCCCGGTGTTAGTCACCACGACCACTTCTGATACCGGCCAGCGGAGTTTCCGCTTACCCACCTGCCGGGCATTTGCACACGCGTCATCAAACGATCGGACAATGTCAACCGCCTGTTCAAGGGATGCATCAACAAGTGCCTCATCCCCTGCAATCCAGTCCAGCAGGTGAATGCTTGCGGGATCATTCCCGCACCTGAGGTTCCGGTAGATTTCCTCGGTGAGGTGAGGGCAGAACGGTGCAAGCAGTGCGATAAGGCGGCGCATTACGTAATAAATAGTTTCGTAGGCATGGCGTTTGTCATCTGATTCACCTTCGGACCACATACGGGGGCGGACGAGCTGAACGTACCAGCGGGAGAGATCTTCCAAGATGAAGTTCACCAGTTCGCGGGTTGCCCGGTGGAGCTGGCATTCCTTTATGGCTGCATCAACCTTTATAGCGACGGAGTTTATGCGGGATACGATGAAACGGTCCTCATCCGGCATATGCCCGAGATGCGCCCTGATGTATGCTCCATCCCAGACGCCATTCCTGTTCGAAGGTTCGAATTTATCAAGGATCATGTACGGGAGCGGGAAACGGTACACATTCCAGAGGATATTCATCGCCCGGTTGGTGGTGCCTACTCCCTCCCAGTTAAATTTGAGATCGTCCCAGGGAGCTCGACGAGGAAAGCACGTAGAGCCGGAGCACATCGACACCGACTTTTGCAATGACTTCTTCGGGTGTCACGACATTGCCGAGGCTTTTTGACATCTTCTTGCCCTCGGCATCGAGTGCAAACCCGTGCATGCAGACGCTTTTGTAGGGTGCCTTACCAAATGCAATCGTACCTGGCACCCAGCTGGGAGTAGAACCAGCCCCGGGTCTGGTCCTGTCCTTCCGTGATAAAATCGGCAGGCCAGAGTGTCTCGAACTCTTTAGTCTTTCCCGGAAAACCGAGGGTTGCCCAGGATGCAACCGCCGAGTCGAACCATACGTCAAAGATATCTTCAACCCGCTTCATCGTGCCTCCGCAGCTGCACGGGATGGTCACATCATCCACAAATGGCCGGTGCGGGTCTTTGAGCAGGGTACCGCTTGCTTCTTCCAGTTCCCTGATCGTACCGAAGACCCGGTACTGGTCGCATTTCGGACACACCCAGACAGGTATAGGGATCCCCCAGTACCTCTGGCGGGAGATACACCAGTCCCGTGCCTCTTTGATCCAGTCATAGAAGCGTGCACTCCCTGCCCAGTCAGGATACCAGGTGACTTTTGCGACTTCAGCAAGCATCAGGTCACGCATCTCCGAGACTTTTAGGAACCACTGTGAGGTTGCCCGGAAGATGATCGGGGTTTTACAGCGCCAGCAGTGCCCGTACCGGTGGACTACGGTCTCTTTGGCGAGAAGGTGGTTACCGAGGGCAATAAGGACATTATCGTTTGAATCTTTTACGTACTGCCCGGCAAACGTTCCTCCCTCTGCCCTGAACCTTCCGGCACCATCAACGGGGCAGACGATCGGAAGTCCCTCTTTTGTGCCAAGCACATAATCATCCCATCCGTGACCCGGGGCGATATGGACAATTCCTGTATTTTCAAGCGTGACGAAATCCGCGGTCACGACTTTATGGTCAATATCCCGCTGGAGGGGAACATGTTCGTGAAGCGGGGATTCGTACTTCGTGTCCCTGAGATCGGAACCTTTTTTCTTTTCGAGGATAGTGAAGTCCTGGTAACGTCCCTTTTTTAATACAGCCTTTACCAGCGGTTCTGCAATCCAGAAGTATTCTACACGGTCATCTTTTTTTGCAGACACCTTTGCATATTCTATATCTTCTGATACGGCAACAGCGACATTGGCAGGCAGGGTCCAGGGGGTTGTCGTCCATATGACCAGATATTCGTCCTGTTTTCCTTTGAGCGGGAACTTTACAAAGACTGATGGGTCTTTCTCATCCCAGTACTCCACTTCTGCGTCCGCGATAGCTGTTTCACATCTCGGACACCAGTTCACTACGCGGTGCCCGCGTTCGAGCATTCCTTTCTCCTGAGCACGTGCCAGGGTCCACCATGCAGCCTCGATATATTCCGGTTTTATCGTCTGGTACGCATTTTTAAAGTCGAGCCAGACACCAAGACTGGCGAACTGGTCGTCCATAAATACTTTGTTGCCGATGGCAAATTCACGGCATTTTTCAATAAAGGGCTGGATACCGAATTTTTCAATGTCTTTTTTGGATTTGAACCCGAGTTCCTGTTCCACCTTTACTTCAATCGGCAACCCGTGCATATCGTAGCCTGCACGGTCAATGACATTCCTGCCGTTCATCCTCTGGTACCGCAGGAGGCTGTCTTTTAAGATCTTATTCCATGCTGTGCCGAGGTGTATGTTCCCCGTTGTGTAGGGGGGTCCGTCAACAAAAAAGAACGGTTTCCCTGCACTGCGGTGCTGTTTCACGGTCTTATACGTGTCATTAATGCGCCAGTATTCCTGCACTCCATGCTCGATTGACTGTGCATTGAAGTTTGCGGTGACTTCCTTCACAAAACCCCTCTTCTGATCTTTATGGGACGCAGAAATGTGCGTAGTGGAATGTTAGTGCTGGAGGACAAAGTAGTTTTTCACCTCCCGCAGCAGATTCGGGATTGTGATACTACATTACAATTAAACTTTGCAGCAGACACAGAATCGCAAAAAATATATATATATCTTTTGAATTCAACATCATGAAATTCCAACGATATTCTTTCCTTTTTGTCGTACTGGTAATCCTGCTTGCCTGTGTCTCAGCCTGTACAACGATACCGAATACCGGCACCGTACCAACGGTTACAGTAACGACAGCAATACCGGCAACCCCCCCGGTGACCCAGCAGACATCTTCACTGCAGGCGGCGAAAAGTGGGGGGCTCGAAACCACCATCGATACCCGTTACAATGACTTTTCTTGTATCGCCCTTCATAGCGCGCTGGGTGTGGATTACCTGTATCCCGATCAGATGTATACTATCTGGGTAACTTCCCCCGGGACAATAAATGTGAATCTTTTGCTTCTTAAGGTCGATGACTATGATAAGATCCGGACGGTCAAACCGGTCTGGAATGCGGTAAATAAGATCTGGATGTATGACGGGATCGCTCCCCTTATCCAGATCAATGACATCACCACCCCCCAGGAAAAGACCATCACGATAAAGAACCAGGGCAAGTATTACCTGTGCGCAGATGACCGGAAAGAATCCGGAGTCAGTGATACTATCTATCACGTACCGGTGAAAATAACCCGGCAGGGATAGGGAATTAAAATCAGATCCTTTTTAACAGGATTTTTTCTTTGAATTTTTTGGATAACTCTATTTATTCTGGTGTTTCAATACCGATAACCGAATAGGGTTGACGGGTAATTATGTGCATATCGCATGCTACCCGGAGTAGTGAGATGCAGATTACGACGAAAGAATAAACCGGAACGATCGAAGATGAAGATATATCCTGTAATCCTGGGGGGTGCGAAGAAAGAGACCGGAGAAATTGCAGAGGTGCGGTTTCCTTATACCGGTGAAATCTATGCAAAGGTCTGCCAGGCCAGCCATGACGATTTGAACGAGGCAGTAGCGGCCGCAGTCCGTGGATATGAAAAAACCCGCAGTCTCTCTTCCGGAACACGATCGTGTATCCTTTCCCGTCTTGCTGATGCGATCCGAAACCGATCTGACGAGCTGATCGATGTAATGGTAATGGAGGGGGGTAAAACCAAAAAGTTCGCGACAACAGAGGTTTCCCGTGCTGAGGCGACAGTCAGGACTTCTGCAGAAGAGGCAAAACGGATCTATGGAGAGATTATCCCGCTGGACTGGACCGATGATACGGAGGGGAGGACCGGTTTTCTCCAGCGTTTTCCGATAGGGCCCGTTGTGGGGATCGTACCGTTTAATTTCCCGCTGAATCTTGCCTGCCACAAGCTCGCGCCTGCCATTGCTGCGGGGAATTCCATCATTCTCAAGCCCGCTTCAGCAACACCGGTATGCAGCCTGCTTCTTGGTGAAATGGTGCTTGAGGCAGGTCTTCCGCAGGAAGCCATCAGCGTGGTGCCCTGCCCGCACGATCGTGCAGAGCAGCTGGTGCGGGACCCACGGGTTGCTTTCCTGTCCTTCACCGGCAGTTGTGCTGTCGGGTGGCACCTGCGTGAAATTGCGGGCCGGAAAAAAACAGGACTGGAACTGGGAGGAAATGCGGCAGTGATCGTCCATGAGGATGCGAATCTCGATTTTGCCGCAACCCGGATAGCGATCGGGGGTTTTATCAATGCCGGGCAGGTCTGCATATCAGTCCAGCGTGTGCTGGTTCACCGCCCTGTCTACGAACAAACCTTAAAAAAAATTCTTATCGCGGTACAGGCACTGAAAGCGGGAGATCCCCGCGAACCGTCAACCGATGTCGGCCCGATGATCGATCAGGCAAAGGCACAGGAAGCGTACCGGGAAGTCCGGAAGCTGTTGAGCAGGGTGCACGTGTCCTGACAGGCGGCACGCTCGAAGGTACCCTGTTTACGCCCACGGTTATTGTTGATACTACACCGGATATGAGCGTAATCCGGGAGGAAGTATTTGCTCCGGTCATATCAGTTGCTCCCTATGATGATTTTTCCGGCGCTTAGGTATGGCAAATGCCGGCAATTTCGGTCTCCAGGTTGGAGTCTTTACTCAGAACATCAACCGGGTTATGCGGGTATTTAAACAGATGGAAGTCGGTGGTGTGATCGTGAACGATATTCCTACATTCCGGGTCGATCAGATGCCATATGGCGGCGTAAAGGGGTCCGGGACCGGGCGTGAAGGGCCGAAATACGCAATTGAAGAGATGACAGAGCTCCGGTTGATGGTGATCAACCCAAACGGCGGGATGGAGTAGGGACGCCGAAGAACATGGGACAGATTGCGGTAATCGGTGCTGCCGATACGACTCCAGAAGAATATGAGGCGGCCCGGACTGTTGGCCGGCTGATTTCAGGATACCATGAAACACTGGTCTGCGGCGGACTCGGTGGGGTTATGGAAGCAGCGTGCAAGGGCGCCAGGGAACATCAAGGGCTGACTATCGGTATAATACCTGATACCGGTAATGGAAATGGTTTCCTCGATATCGTCATCCGGACCGGACTCGGGCACGCACGGAATGTGCTTGTTGCCCAGTCATCTGATGCAGTCATTGCAATCGGGGGGGGTTACGGCACGCTGTCAGAGATTGCAATCGCATTGAAAATGAAACGCCCGGTTTTTGGTATAAAAACATGGGATATTGATGGTGTGATGAAATGTGCGACACCGGAAGAAGCGGTGCTCAGGGCAGTGAACGCCGCACACCAGTCTCCTTTGTATCGTACCCCCCAGCCGGTCCAGGATCTGCTTGAATGCGGGAGAGACCAGCGTGTCGCAGAGCTTCGATACCCGTGGATCATCAAGATGCTCGCGGCGTATGGCAATCTCGTAGCGCTCAATGCAACCGGAATGAACCCGAGGCCGAGTGCTTTTGCCGCGGAATAAACACACATCCCTGCATCGGCTTCTCCGGACTTAACGGCCAGAGCCACGGCAAGGTGCGTGGTCACTTCGCGCTCATATCCCCGGATTTTCGATGGGTCAATCCCTTTCTGCTTCATCTGGTGATCGAGCAGCATACGGGTACCGGACCCCCGCTGACGGTTTACGAACAGGTGGCCGGGCAGGTCATCGAACCCGATCCCGTCTTTTGACACGATACCCTGCTGCCGCTCGGCAACACAGATGAGTACAACTTCCTCGCCGGGCAGGTATTTGCGCAGGTAGGGGATGTTGTAATCGCCATCCTCCGCAAGGAGGTGCATGGGAGCTGCGTGGCACTCGTTTGTTTTCAGGGCAAGGATCCCCCCCATGCTTCCGACATGGGTGGAGTGAAGGTCCACGTCCTTTTCCATGAGGAGATCAGCAAGGTAATCCACCAGGGGATCATGACTTCCGGTAATGAGGAGAGCCTGTTTTGCGTTACTTTGGGAAACCGTCAGGGTTGCCATAACGGTTTTTCCCTTGTCAAAGCCTTCGACCCCTGCCGGTATTTTCAGGTACGCATTGGACCGGACTGCACTCATCTGAACCCCGGCACCTCTTGACAGTGGGGAGAGCACCCAGTCGTTGCCCACGAGGCCCAGCGAGCACAGGATAAACTCATCACTCCCCACATCCTTGGACACCGAAGCGGTGAACCGGGCATCGACCGTACCGAAAGAGACCCCCGGAAGCCCGAACCTGTGGACAAGTGGCAGAACGATCTCACGGAGCACGGTCAGTGCCGAAAGGGGATATCCCGGCATGCCGATTATAGGTTTTTTATCGATCCGCCCGATGATGGCCGGTTTACCGGGTTTTATCGCAACACCATGGATCAGCACCTCGCCGAGCCCTGCTATCACATCTGCAGTATAGTCTTTTGTCCCGGCCGAGGATCCCGCAGAGATAATTACGAGATCATTTTCCAGAACAGCACGCTGCAGCGTTTTTGTGATCTGCGCCGGATCATCTTTTACCATCGGGTATCGTGTGCAGCGTGCACCGAGTGACCCCAACATCGCCTCTGCCATCACGGTGTTGCTCTCTACAACCTGCCCGGGAGACGGATGGTCTCCGTGTGAAACGAGCTCGCTCCCGGTCGGTATCAACCCAATCCGTACCGTGAGTGACCTGGTACTTCAGTGATTCCATACGCGGCGAGAGCCCCGAGATCCGATGGTCGGATGAGGTGATGAGACGGCAGTGCCATTTCCGATTCACCGATATCCTCACCCGCAGGCCGGATATATTGCCAGGGAGGTGCTGCCTTCCGGATAGTAAACCGCTCGTTTTGTACATGAACTTCCTCGATCATAATCACGGCATCGTATTCCGGAGGCACGACATTACCGGTGTTCACCCTTACTGCCTGCCCGAGGGTGACCGGGTGCTGTTCACTTGCACCCTGTGTCTCTGTGCTCCTGACAGCGATTCCGTCCATTGCTGCAAGGTGAACTTCGGGCACCGAATACCGGGCAAAGATCGGTTCTGCAGTGACCCTTCCGATTGACTGGATCAGGGGAACCGATTCACGCGACGGGATGCAGGAAAATCCTGTGTGCAGGAGTGAGAGGGTTTCTTGTAAGGAAGTCACCGTGAGATATCGTTTTACCACACCATCACCTCGACCTGAGTTCCGGTTTCCAGCCCCTCACTTTCTGCAGGCACCCTTACTATGCCTGTGCTTCTCACCAGGGTGTTCAGCAGTCCGGATTTTCCAAACAGGGGGGTTGCAATGCCGTCCTGTACCTGCAACCCGCACATAATCCTCCCGGCCTTTTGAGGAGGGTACATTCTGCCCCAGGACCGCCTGAAGGGTTCGGACATTGCTGCCCGTTTCACCGGTCATGGTGATAATAAGGTGCCGGACTATAGCGATAAGCACGATGAATGCAGACGCCGGATGACCCGGCAGCCCGATAACCGGTTTGCCGCTGCATTTCCCGATTATGGTTGGCTTGCCGGGAGCGATTGCGATCCCGTGAACCAGGACACTCCCCTGTTGTGCGATAATCGCCGCCACCATATCACGGTCGTCTTTAGAACTCCCCCCGGAGATGAGTACTGCATCGCATTCAGCAATTGCCCGGCTTATGGCCGCGCTGAGTGTTTCTTGTTCATCTGTAATAATGCCGTAAAATACGGGAAGGCAACCCAAATCCTTCACGGTGGACGCGATCACGTAGGAGTTAACGTCCCGTACCTGTCCTGCCTTCGGCCGGACAGTCACCGGGACCAGTTCGTTGCCGGTCGAGAGGATCCCGATTTTCGGCATCCTTATGACCGGCACTGACATGCACCCTGCCGCTGCAAGTACACCGATGTCCTGTGCCGAGAGCCGTTTGCCATGTTTCACAACGGGCTCTCCTTCAGAAAAGTCTTCGTTGAAAAGGAGAACGTTTTCACCCTGTGCTACAGGTTTTTTTATAAGGACCTGATCTTCGACTTGTTCAGTATGCTCGATCATCACTACTGCATCAGCACCTTCCGGGAGGACTCCTCCTGTAGGAACATAAATACACTCACCCGGTTGTATGCGGTGATGTCCGGGATCTCCCATTGCAACCCTTCCCAGCAGGATGAGCATTGACGGGATACATCACCGGCACCTGTGGTGTCAGCAGAACGCACTGCAAACCCGTCAACGACAGAACGGGTAAAGCCCGGAATATCCACATCAGCACGTACATCCTGTGCCAGGATGCGGTGAAATGCTTCGTTAAGCGGGACCCGTTCATCCCCGCAGCGTACCGCAAGATTCCTGATTTCTTCAATCGCCTTTGAAACTGGAACTACCTGTAAAAAAAGACTCATTTGAAGCAGCCCAGCTGACAGCCGCGGATCTTGATACCGTTTGCGTTACGGTCCTCGCTGATCTCTTTTTTGGGAATCTGGAACTTTGCAGCAATGGAGAATGCCTCCGGGCAGGTGATGCTTTTCTCAATTCCTGCACTCTTGAATGCCTGTGCTATCTTGTCTGCGTCCATGGTAAACAATATACTGTGTATTTCTTCATAGTGTTTACCTATACTGTATCAGGACACGCTTAATCGTAATGAACTCCTAATCTATCCACAATGAAGGTCGCGCTTATCAACTCCCGGCAGGACAAGGCGGGAGTGAACATCCACCGCCATCTTGAACAGCTGCTCGATTCCGATCAGGAGGGCATGTGGCAGGAACGGGGGAGGGAGTACGAATTTATCGAGGTTGAAGAGCGGCTGATCCATGCAGAACATATCGATGCACAGACCGATGCAGATCTCCTGGTATTTCTTTCACGGCATTACAGTGTCAACCCCGTTCCGGTCCTGACCGTGCACGTGACCGGGAATTTCGGGACTGCTGAAGTGGGAGGGACTGCCCGCACTCTTGCCCCTGCAGCCCCTGCAATGATGCAGGCAACGCTCCGTGCGCTCTCAAAGCACTGTCCTGAAGGGTATCGCGTTTCTTATGAAGTAACTCATCACGGGCCGACCGGGCTCTCTATCCCTTCATTTTTTGTTGAAATCGGGAGTACAGAAAAAGAATGGACCGACCCGGTTGCCGGAAGAGCTGTTGCCGAGAGTGTGCTGTCTGCATTTCCGGCAAATCCGGTGCCCCTTATCGGGTTTGGCGGAACTCATTACGCCACCCGGGAGACTGAGATATCCCTTACCTCCCGCGGGGCGTTCGGGCATATAGCACATACCCGGGAGATCGCGGAGCTGGATGAGGAAATGGTACAGTCAATGATGGTAAAGAGCGGAGCCGTAGCTGCATATATTGACCGGAAAGCGCTGAATCGCGAAGAACTCAACAAACTTACCGCTCTGCTCACACGGCTCGCGATTCTCCGGCTATCGGAAAGCGAGATAACGGCAATGGGACACCTCTCCTGGGAAACATACCGGGCAGTACGGGTGATGGCAGAGCAGGTTTGTACCGGTGCACGGTGTTACGTCCACGACCTGCAGGGTAAGGGAACCCTGTGCAGGGTCCGGGATAAGATCCGGAATTATTGAATGAAGCGGTGAAATCCGATGAGCCCGGCCTGATAAAAAATCTTGATACCCTGTATATCGTTCACCTTTCTACTCAGGATAACCGTCTCCTCCCCGAATTTATCACGTTTGAGGAGCTTTCGTCACGAATAATAAATGATTTAAATACATTGTGCGTAAAAATCATACGTAGTAAAGAGATCACTGCTACGGAGAAAGATACCCTGATCATACAGAAGGTTCGGTTCGACCCCCGTAAAGCGCGCGAACTCGGGGTACCGTCAGGACCTGACTATAAACACCTCGTAGCGGGTCAGGCAATCGAGATCAATGGGCGGTTGATTACACCCGAAATGGTGTCTTCCCGCAGTGAAGTTCATATCCACATCCCGGGGTCTGGAGAAGTTTCCATGAATAGGTCAATTGTTGAAGAGGCACTCACAAAGGCGAGAGACGAACCTGTGTCAGTCTCGCAGAATAACGAAGACCTTGACCAGATCCTGGCCGAGGCTCAAGACTGAGATCACGGTGATTGGTTGTGGTGGCGGGGGATCGAACACTGTTTCCCGCATGGCGGAAGAAGGCATTCACGGGGCGAAGCTTATCGCAATCAATACGGATGCCCAGCACCTTATCCGCACCCGGGCAGACCAGCGGATCCTTGTCGGCAGGCAGCGGACCCGGGGTCTCGGTGCCGGTTCCATCCCCCAGATCGGTGAAGAGGCTGCGCTGGAAAACGAGCAGGAGATCCGTGCAGTCGTTTCTGGTTCCGATATGGTCTTTATCACGGTCGGTCTTGGCGGGGGTACCGGTACGGGTGTTGCCCCGGTTGTTGCAAAGGCTGCCCGTGAGGAAGGGGCGCTTACTATTGCAATCGTTACGTTGCCGTTTGCCGCGGAAGGGGCCATCCGTATGGAGAATGCGGAAGCAGGCCTTGAGCGCCTTCGGGATGTGGCGGACACGGTAATCGTTGTGCCGAATGACCGGCTCCTTGAAGTTGTCCCGAAGCTCCCGCTCTACGCGGCATTCAAAGTTGCCGATGAAGTGCTTATGCGTGCGGTCAAGGGGATCACAGAACTAATCACCATGCCCGGGCTGGTCAACCTCGACTTTGCCGATGTGCGCACGGTCATGGAGCGGGGCGGGGTTGCCATGATCGGAATGGGCGAGAGTGACAGCGAGGATAAAGCGGCAGATTCGGTGAAAAAGGCGATCCGTTCCCCGCTTCTGGATGTGGATATCAGCGGTGCAACAGCAACTCTTGTCAATGTTGTCGGTGGGCCGGACATGACCATGGAAGAGGCTGAAGGAGTTGTACAGGAAGTCTATAACCGTGTTGACCCCAGTGCGCGGATCATCTGGGGCGCACAAATTGACCCGGAAATGCAGAATAAGATGCGGACCCTGCTGGTAGTTACGGGTGTACGGTCGCCACAAATATATGGTCGTAATGAGAATGTTACCCCCAAAGTACAGAAACAGTTTGAGATCGATTTTCTCAAGTGAGCGCATATGGAAATTTCAAAACCTGAAATCAATGCCGACAAACTCCACGAGGAGTTATTCCGCAAATATATGCGGGTGTTAAAACTCGCACGCACTCCCACCCGGGAAGAATTTACCTAAGATCGCGACCGTCGCTGCTGCTGGTGTTTTAGTGGTCGGTCTGATTGGATTCGTCATCTACGAGTTCTTCATCGTATTGCCGCACTGATGGCCATGACACAACCAACACCCCCGGTATCCGAAGTGCCGCAGGTCCCCCCCAGCCCGAGGTGTTTGTAAACCGCATCTTTGCGATTAAAACCACCTCAAAGCAGGAGCGGACCGTTGCTGACAACATCCAGAAGGCGATAGACACCAAAGCGATAGATGTCAAAGTTACCGCGATTATCGTTCCGAACGAGCTGCAGGGCTATGTTCTCATCGAAACACCCGAGAAGCTGAACAGGATCGAGCAGCTCGTTGAAAAAGTTGCCCATGCACGTTCGGTAATCAAAGGCGAAACAAACCTGGCTGAAGTCGGGCATTTTCTCATTCCAAAACCCGTTGTCGCTGGTATTGATGAGGGCACGATCGTCGAATTGATCGCCGGACCGTTCAAAGGCGAGAAAGCAGTTGTCAAACGCGTTGACTCGGCAAAAGAAGAGATCACGGTCGAACTCTACGAGAGTATTGTCCCCATCCCGATTACCGTACGGGGCGACAACGTCCGGGTTGTCGAGAAGTTCAAGGACCGGTAAATCTTAATACGTCATTTTTATTTTTCCACTAAAACGCCTCATAACCGGCAATAATTGTAGTACGCTTCCTCTACCGGATGTCTGACAGGATCAAACAGATTCAGCCTGACAAGAGTGATCTCACTGGTGTTTCCGATTCTATCCGGTGATTTACGCGCCGACATGTGTCTGACAGGCACTTTCCGGCGGCATCCTCCGATTTGGAATGGGGCCGGAACAGGTGTATAGATATGACTCTGATAGATGAGTTCCTGGTTTTGAATCAGGGTACGGATATCATCCATAATCGCGACAGACAGATGGATTAAACCAAAAATTACTATAAAACGACGGTATACAGCCCCGATATCTCATACAGGGTTAATCTGGTCGGTGCTGCCATCCATGCAGCACAGGTAGCAAAATGTGCCTGCATATGGGGAGTGGCGATATGATCGTCAAGGTGTTTTTGGCTCTCCCATTCTTCATAAAAGATGTACATGCCTTGTTCAAAAACATCTGCGTGGAGTTCATACCGGTACATCCGGGTTCTGCGCGAACAATGGGAATAATTCGGTCAACCTGATGAATAAAGTCCTGACAATGGTCCGGGTGCACACGACACCTGGCTGCTACAAGCAACATACCTAACTATTCGGATTAAATCAGGAAAAAGTACCTGATTCCCCGCCTCCCTATTTTGGTATAATGCCGACTCCTGCCGTAGTCCCCCGACTAAATGCAGGAGTCAATGGAAAATCCCATAAAGGTACCTGTTAATCCCCACTACCCGGTACATGATCTCTTCACCCCTAATCAGGGCCCGTTCAGCCCGGTTTGCCTGTATGAGCGATCCGTTTCCGGGTACATGTTTCAAAAATGTGCAAATTCCGGCACATGTTTTTGAAATACGCACAATCCGCCGGTTTCTCGCTGAAATACGCAATTTATGGGCAGGAAAATGTACCTTAATGGACGCGTTTGGAAGGCAAAACTCTGCCCGGATCGACCCTCTGTTCCGAACCCGTTATCCTGCCAGCAGAACACCACTATATGCGGATTTTTGCTGGGTGATTTTCTGCGGTAGCCAGCATCACAAGCAGGCCATTTTTTGGATTATCCTCTAACCAATAGGTGCTATTAACAGTCATTTTCAGTTGCTATTTGGCCATATTTAGTCATACGGGGGTCAAATAAGGTGAATTTTAAAATAATAGCGCTGTTTATCGGCTAATTAGTGCTTATCGGACGGACTAGTGGGGTAAACGGGGGCTGAAACGGGGCCTGAATATGGAAAATAAAAACCGCCCCTCTCCCAAATCCAAGATCACCTTTATTTCCCTTCACATCAATATCTAAAGACCCAACTTGGAACCCGCAACTACGGGACGGCATGGTGCAAAGACTATGGCAGAAGTGGTCGAGGTTTTACGTCCCCGGCGGAAAGGCTACCGCTGGTCCCCCATTGGGACCATCGCTCGGACCACTCGGTATCAACGTGAAGGCTGTTGTCGATGAGATCAACAAGAAGACCGCTACATTCAACGGAATGCAGGTCCCGGTCAAGATCGAAGTCGACGCAAAGAAGAACTTCACCGTCACGGTGGGTATACCGCCCACTACGGCGCTCATCAAAAAAGAGGTTAATGTCGAGAAAGGTTCCGCAGAGCCCAACGTCAAAGTGGTAGGTGATCTACCATTTGAGGCCGCTGTCAGGATTGCCAACATGAAACTCGAGGGCATGCTTTCCTACGAGCTGAAGACCGCAGTAAAGAGGTCATCGGCACGTGCGTGAGCATGGGAGTGAACGTTGACGGCAAGCGCCCGAAAGAAGTGCTCGCTCTCATCGCTGAAGGCAAGTATGACAGTGTTCTTGTGAAATAATATGTGAAAACCATAGGAGATCGGAAGGTCGTGAACTATGGAGGAATCTGATGGTTGATGGGCCAAAATTTTGGAAGCCGTGAAAACGGCGATTGAAAAAGCGCCAGAGCGTAAATTCTCTGAGAGCATCGATATTACCATCAATCTCAAGAATATCGATATGGCGCAGCCGAAAAATCGTATTGACGAGACGATTCTTCTTCCCCACGGTATCGGTGAAAAAATCGAGATCTGTGTAATCGGGAAGGGAGACATTGTCACCCAGGCAAAGGATGCCAAGGTTGATCTGATTATCGGCCCTGAAGAAGTTGAGCGGCTTGGCGGTGCACCCCGCGAGGCACGGAAAGTTGCCAGTCACATCCCGGTACTTCCTTGCTGAGATGGCGGTCATGCCACAGGTCGGACGGTTTTTGGGTCCCCGGCTCGGTCCGCGGGGCAGGATGCCGATGCCGATTGCCGGGAGGACAGGATATACGCCCGATAGTCGAGCGCCTGCGCAACTCGGTGAAGATCAGGACAAAAGACAAGACGGTCTTCTCTTCAAAGGTCGGTTCAACAGCTATGAAGCCGGAACAGGTCGCCTGAGAATATCGAAGCGATCATCAAGAGGATTGAGGCGGTTCTCGATCAGGGTCCGCTGAATATTCGTTCTGTCTTTGTCAAGACGACTATGGGTCCTGCAGTGAGGTTGGAATAATGGCGTTGTATACACACCACCTCCCCTCATGGAAGAAGGACGAGGTCGCTGATATCAAGGAGAACGCAAAAAAGTTCACGCTGATGGGACTTGTCGACATGTACGGTATCCCGGCACAGCAGGTACAGCAAATCCGCAGGAACCTCCGCGGCATTGCTGTTATCAAGGTGACCCGGAACACCCTCATCAAGCACGCGTTCGCAGAGATGGGCGGCGATGTGAAAGGACTCACAAAATATGTGTCCGGCCACTCGGCACTCATCTTCACCAACGATAACCCGTTCAAGCTCTACAAGCAGACTGGAAAAGACCAAGACAAAGATGGCGGCAAAAGCCGGTGAAAAAGCGCCGGAAGACATCGTTATCGAAAAGGGTCCGACCAGTTTCAAGCCGGGTCCGATTGTCGGAGAGCTTCAGCAGGCAGGTATTCCCGCAGCGATTGAAGGTGGGAAGGTCAAGATCCGCGAGACCAAGACGGTTGTAAAGAAAGGCGGGGTAATCTCGGCAAAACTTGCAGCTGTTCTGTCCAAGCTTGATATCAAGCCGATGGATGTCGGACTTGCACTGCAGGTTGCGTACCATGGCGGCGATATCTTTGAGCCATCCGTGCTCGCTGTTGACGAGACTGTCATTATCGGACAGATCCAGCTCGCGGGACTTCAGGCGTTCAACCTGTCGGTCAATGCAGCAATCCCGACGAAGGATACGATGGGCGCGATCCTGACAAAAGCCGTCAGGGATGCACGTGGACTTGCAGTCGAAGCAGCGATCTACGAGAAAGACGTTGTTGATGCGATTATTGGTAAAGCGTACAGGAGAAAGCCAGGTTGTTAAAAGCCTGGTAAAATAATTTACAGATATTGAGGTGAAAAAGATGGAGTATATCTATGCAGCACTTCTCCTGCACAAAGCAGGCAAGAAGATCGATGAGACCGGCGTCAAGGCAGTCCTGACCGCCGCAGGTGTAACAGCAGACGAATCACGCGTAAAGGCACTCATTGCAGCACTCGATGGCGTAAACATCGAAGATGCAATCAGCAAGGCCGCCGTAGCACCGGTTGCGGCAGCAGCAGCACCCGCAGCAGCAGGCAAGGCAGCACCCGCAGCAGCAGAAGAAGCACCGGAAGAGCACAAGAAGGAAGACGAAGAGAGCGGTATGGCAGGGCTCGGTGCCCTGTTCGGATAATTCTCTTTTTTTTAACTTCTCATTCTATTATCCGGTATTTCGGAATCGGTTTTTTTGTAAGTTTTTGTGTAGCCCCTGGCAGATCCGGAAACAGAACCCGGTGTTATTCCGTAAATATGACTAATATTTTAATAACCCATACCTTTTTTCAGAAACAGTACACAGACATTACACAGCGCCCCCGCAGAAACGTCCTGGAAAATAAAAAGGAAAACGAAGAGAATAGCATGGCAGGGCTCGGTGCCCCAGATGAAAATTCTTCTTCTCTTATCTGATTCCTAAATTGCATTCCTTTTACTTGCATGTATTGATAAAATTAAAAAAAGATAGCTCATTACCGGATGATCCGGATGGTGCCTGAGCAGATTGTCTTCGGGTATCCGGAAAAGTCAGTCTATACATGTTATCTTAAAGGAAAGCAGGTTCTTTCTCACTCAAGCCTGACCGGGCTTGTTTTCTCCGTTTCCTTCTCAACAACCACTGCTGTACCATATGCGAACAGTTCTGTCATGTAGCTGATCTCTGACGAATCGAACTGCGCACCGATAACCGCATTTGCACCCAGCTCTTTTGCATGGTCTTTCAGCCTGCCAAGCGCCTGTTCACGCGACTGGTTCAAGAGTTCTGTATACTCATGGATCTCTCCGCCGGCGAGCGATCGGAGGCCTGCAGTAATGTTGCGGCCAAGCCCACGGCTCCTGACGATGAGCCCCCATGTGAACCCGATGGTCTTTACGATCCGGTAGCCCGGAAGATACGGTGTGCTTACAACAATAATCTCATCTGGCATGGGTGTCACCTGCATACATTTCGACTGGTACTATTCAAAGGTTTTTTGGGTACATTGGAAAAAGAAAAAAAATGGATTGAACCCGCCTAATTCGTCTTCACATTTACGACATTCTTTACATCTGCGACGGTCATCCCCCGGTACAGGCCGGCACCGTACATGATCTGAATCGCCTTTTTATCAATCAGACTGAGCCGGATATTTGTGTTGTCGTCGTAATAGAACATACTGTCCGGATACTTCAGGGACTCACCTTTGCATCCCAGTTCGTAGAGAAAACTACGGAGGATGATATGTGTCCTCAAATCACCTTTGAGATTGTCATTGATATAAATGACCCCGGAACCGATTTTTGCATATGAAACAGAGCCGGATTTGAATTCCTTTGAATAAGAATCTGTGGGAATTGCGTCCATTCCGGTCTGGGCGACGAATTGTATTACCGTATCCGCATTTGATGTGGTCTTGATGTTTTCAGAGAACTGGTTTGTGGCCGACAAGTCGTTGAACTCGCTGATGAATGACTGTAGGAGGGCCATATCAGCGCTGTTTCCATTGAATATCGAAAGTGTATCTCTTGGCTTCTGGCCAGTTGGGTTATAGGTAAGCCGGTCAGAGCTGGGTATTGCCCGACCCGAAGGCAATGTCCATGAAATGCTGTGTTATATCATCAGATGTGATAGACTGAGTTGTTGTGACAGGAGGGAGTGAAGGGTTTGAGGTGATTTGCTGGGTCGTCGTTATTGGTGGAGGTATCGTGGTCAGAACCGTCGACGGTGTCGGAGTATCTTGTGGGGTTGTCTGGTTTTGGGATGTGGTTGTGCATCCGGAGACCAGTACAAGAATTGCTAAGAAGAAAACCATGATGGAATATAAAAACGGGTAGGATCTTTCCATGAATATGATTTTCCGCAGCTTCAGATATAAGTCTACCCGGCGTTAAAATTTCACTCTTTTATCAACCGGAAATACGAAAAAGGATGAATTTCAGATATGTGCTCTCTGGAAAGCCGGTGCAAATGTTCAACTGTCCGGTTGCGATGCGAAAAAAATTCATGAAATCCAGTACCCGGGTGCGGGGACGTTTCTTATATAGGCACACCGACGTAAATATTGTGCTTGGTTGCCACGATTTTCACCCGGACCTGTCCTGATTCTTTCGGGCAGTTGTATACCGACACCACCCGGTTGCGGGCTACGCCGAGCATCTCCCCGTGTATCCACCCCGGTGCCCGGATCTCGACGGTTACTTTCTCTCCTTTGGAAAAGACGAGCGGGACAAAGGGGCGCCTTACTGTGCCAAAATCCCTCACCGGGTTAAGCCTGAGCGATATCCCGAACTCTTTTTCCCACGGCCTGATGCTTCGGTTGAAGAACTGCCACCAGCTCCTGGGCTTTTACCCCTTTGGGTGACCTGCCATAGCGATAGTGCTCGAACTTCTGGATACCCAGCGGCGGGAAACGTTTGCCGGCGCCAATCTCCTGGGCAAACCGGATCAGTTTTGGGATCTCTGCATCGTTGATTCCCGGTAGGTACACCGGTGCAATGAGCAGGTCAATCCCGCTCTTTACAACTGCTTTCGCCGCATCAGTCAGTTTTCCGATATCATACCAGTCAGCGCCCGCCAGCATCTGTGCGATTGCCGGGTCAAGGGCATGAAGGGATAAGTTGATCCGGTCAAGGCCTGCCGATTCCAGCGCTGCAATCTTTGATTCGTTCAGCAGGGTGCCGTTCGTCTGGAGCGAGATGATATTCACTTCATCAATCCCCTTAAGCGCTGCGATGAGCTCCGGGAGATTGGAGTACATCATCGGCTCACCCGGAGAATCAATGTGGCATTCGACCCCCGCTCCCTTGAACCGTGCGATTTCCTGCACTGCTTCAACCAGGTACTCCATCTCGACTTCATAACTGGTGGCACGCGTTGTTGATTCAGGGCCCGCATCGACAGAGCAGAAGGGGCAGTTTAAATTACAGCCACAACTCGGGCGCACCTGCAGGAGGCTGGTACCGCGATCTATGATGCCAAAGTAGAGTGAACCGACAAGTGGTATTTCTGAGTCCCTCGTAATCCGGATGTGGGTCATAAAAAGAAGAAAAAGATCAGTGCAGGGGAATTTCTATCTGTTTTTAAGCCGGTAGCCCTGCCACTCTCCCCGGGTAAAAACAGGTTGCGGATGTTTCATGTGCGCAAATACAAATTCGAATGCTTCCTGATCAACAGGGCGGTGTGAGGTTTTTGTAATATAGCGTCTGAAGGCCTCGAACATTTCTGCGCGTGGAATGCGAGCCGACGGGTCAGGGACGAGTATATCCTCGTGGAAGCCCCAGATCCCCTCAAATTCCCTGTCATTGTCAACCAGAGGTTTTACAAGTTCCTGCTCAATGCTCTTTGCGGCATCCTGTGTTTTTGTGAGGCGTTTGAAATCGCAATAAAAATCCTTTACGATAGTAAGGCCCTGACGGAGATCATTGAGTTCCATTTCGAGGTTTCTGATGGTATTTTTCTTATTTCCGATCTCGTATGATGGAGGCATGGCTGTTGATTTCCTTTTATGTTGTAACCTGATAAATGTGTCCGTTTCCTACAGATGAGGGGGACATTTAGTCCCTCGTTTCCAGATGTTTTGCGGCATATACGCACTGCCCGAACGAAACACAGCCATCACCAGGAGGGTAGTCCATATTCATGACACATTCACAGGAATGGTCAGAGACCTCCTTACGGATGGTTTCCCGGATTGCATGGTTATAGGCAACCCCGCCGCTGAGGGCAATCTTTTGTAATCCTTCCCGTTCAGCCGCGTGAATGGCGAGCTGTGCAATTCCCCGGGCCAGGTTAAACTGGAAGGAAGCGGCGATATTTCGTATCACCCTCTCATCGCCCTCATTTGTTGCCTGCATTTTTGTAAACGCTGTCTGCATGAGTGAACGGCTCGAAAGTTGCTCACACCCGTTCCGGGTGGAAAAATCAAGACCCCATTCTTCGATGCGCCCGCCAACTGCCGCGGATTCCAGTTTCATTGCAGGTTCCCCGTCATAGGTACGCTCACGGCAAATCCCCAGCAGGGCAGCAGCGGCATCGAGTACCCGCCCGGTGCTTGTGGTATGTATGACATTGAACCCACGTACCACCTGTTTTTCGAGCACGCCTATTTCGATGTCAGACCAGCCCCGGGAATCAAGGAGAGAGAGAATTTTTGTATCCGGCAGGATCCCATAGAGCATCCGTTCAGGAAACCGTGTCGCGAGATCTCCGCCCGGCATGGCTACCGGTTCAAGGTGGGCGACTCGTCTGAGTATCCGGTACCCGTCCGGAAAAGATTTCACTCCCCCAGACTGTCCCGTCGTCTCCATAACCAACCCCGTCGATCGCAATACCGATGCAGGGGTCGGTCGTTGTTGCTGCGATGTGCGCCCGGTGGGTTGTACCGGGATGAGTTCCAGCCCGTGTTCCGATGCGATCTCGCGGGCGAACCGTGTGGAGAGGAACTGGGGATGCAGGTCATGAGCAATAACATCGAATTTTGCTCCGATAAGCCGCTGCAGGTTCCTTACTGTTTCCTGCAGGTAGTCGAGTGTTGCCGGGTTCCTCACGTTCCCCACGTGTGGGGAGGTGACCGTGTACCCGTCCCGGTAAACTGTTGCGTTCGCGTTCAGTTCCGGGCCTACCCCGAGGATGCAGCGTTTCCCAAGATCAATTGCTGTCCGCTTCGGGGCAATCCCCCGCGAGAGCCGGATAATGTACCCGTCCCTGATCACCGAATCGTCGCACCTGTTCACGATCTTCCGGTTGTGCATGAGGAAGAAGTCCACATCGCGGTTCAGCTGTGCCATTGCCTGGTCATTTCCGGTAATCATCGGGTAACCGTGGCATATTGGCGCTGGTCATAATGAGCAGCGGGTGTTTCAGGTGCCGGAAAGAGAAGGTGATGAAGCCCGGTATAGGGCAGCATGCAGCCTATCGTATGGAGGTTACTGATTGCGGCGTGAGCCGTCGGGTCGCGTTTTTTCAGGACAACGATCGGGTGGACCCGGCTCTCCAGATCCCGTTTTTCCTGGTCAGAAATGACAGCCAGCTGGTCGATATGGTCCGGGCGCACCATGATGGCAAAGGGCTGTTCGATTCGTCCGAGCCGGTGCTTCAGTTCATCGGCTGACTCTTCGATGCACGCGAGGTGAAATCCTCCCACCCCCCGCATTGCAAGGATCCTGCCTGCATCGAGCAGTTCTGCTGCTTCCTGGATGGGATCCAGGCCTCCTGCTGTATTCCCCTTGGTATCGGTCAGTTTGAGTTCAGGGCCGCAGGTACTGCAGGCAATGGTCTGCGCGTGATGGCGGCGGCAACCAGGATCACGGTATTCCCGGGCACAGGCTGCACAGGCGGGGAATTCGATCATTGATGTCCGCTCACGGTCGTACGGGAGTGTGTTGATGATACTGTACCGTGGTCCGCAGTTTACGCAGGAAGTAGCCCAGTAATTTTCATACCTCCCGCTCTTCTGGAAGATATCGCTGATACAGTCATTGCAGATTGCGATATCAGGAGGGATCATGCCGGTCAGTGAACCGGAACACTTGGCAGTATGAAAAAGCCATCAGGGATCTCTTCACTTATGGGGGTAACTTGAACAGAATCAATACGGGAAAGCGGAGGTCCTCGTGATACTTCGGCCAGGAAATTGTCAAACCGCTCCCCACGGGCATAAATCTCCACTTCGCTACCGAGATTTTTCACTGATCCGGAGATTCCCAGGGTACATGCCTGTGCATAGACAAACGGGCGAAACCCGACCCCCTGGACAATTCCACGCACTGTGATTTTGCCCGTTTTTTGCATGGTTATGCCGCAAAAATTTATTGATTCATGGAACCATATAAGTATAGGGTTTTATTGTGCCGGGCCATATTCGAATCGTAAATGATCCCGTAGAGCCTGTTCCTCTCCTGATGACGTTCAACGACCCCTCGTTTAAGAAGGTCTACGAACTTTTGAACAAATCATGGCTGACAGAAGAGGAAATACGGGCGCAAGTCGACAACGACAGTGTGTCGCTGTGTCTACAGCTTTTAAAGAAGGGAAATCTTGTTGAGGAACAGTGGCGGATGCCAAAACCCGGTGCAAAACCAGAAAAAGAGTTCCGTGCAACCTATAACAAGTTCCGGGCGAACTTCCAGTGCAACCTTTCGGATCTCTCCGACATTCTGTATATTTCGCTCTCGAATGACGAGAACCTCCGTGAAGTCGTGGAACAGATTGAAGGAGAACTGATCAAGGGTAACAGTTCTATAAACGACCTCTCCCGGAAATTCTCAGTCAGTCCTATCTTTATCAAAGGACTCGCGAAACGAATCATTCACATGGATGTCAAGGGACAGGGACTGGTGCTGCTTGACACCGGGCGTGAAGGATCCCCTATATTCTATTTTGCGCAGCAAACGCGAGGTGTCACGACTGCAGATACTCGTGGAAATCGCCGAACACCAGCCGGCAGTCCGGCAGCAGGAGATAGCAGAGAAACTCGGGGTTACCCCTCAGGCGATATCAGAGTATATCCGCGAACTTGTAGATGAAGGGAAGGTCTCTGCAAGCGGCAGGGGCAATTACGAAGTGACCCGGACAGGAATCGAATGGGTGCTGGAAAATGCCGAGTCACTTGAGTCCTACGCCCGGCATATCCGGCGCGATATTATCCAGCAGGTATCGGTCTGGACCGCGATTGCAGCAGAAGACGTAACACAAGGGGATGAAGTCGGCGTTTACATGAAAGGCGGATTCCTCTACGCGGGAAAAAAGCCACTGGCTGCAACCGGGACGGTGATTGCGGATGCAAAAAAGGATGAGGATGTGGGCGTCGCACGGTTAAACGGGATCATCGATCACAAGGAAGGGATGATACATGTCTGCAAGGTCCCGCGGATCCAGCATGGGGGTTCCCGGAAGATAAAAAAGGACAAACTGCTGGAGGTCATTTCTGATGTGGGAATCATTGCGGCAGTTGGGCTCGAGGCATATATCGCCCTTAAAGCGACCGGGAAAAAACGGATATGTTCTTTGGTGCACGGGAAGGAGTCATTGAGGCAGCCTTCCATGGGATAGAGTGTGCGATTGTTATTGTTGATGAAGAGTTCACGGACTTTTTAAAGAGACTGGAGAGCGTGGAACTCGCGTACGTGATCCATGATTTGATCTCACCATGAAGATCATCGTCCAGCTCCAGCGCAGCGGCAATTACAAACTGCTCTTTTATGACGGCAAGAGTGTGCGGGGCGCAGCCTATGTTGAACTGAACGATACCCCCCGCGGCCCCCGGCCCACGAGATACCGGGTGAAATGGGGCAGGAAGAAAAGTACCATCATACCCCTTCAAAGGAACTGATAGCCCAGCTCCGCGAGTCGGATGTGCGGATGGTAAAAAAAGACCATCTCTTCGAAGAGTTTTTAGAAGCGTTCCAGGTCAAGAGCGGTCCCGTGGTGCTCTGCCGGATGTGCCTGCTCGACGAGCGGTATACCCCGATCAATGACGAGAACGCGATCACGTTTGGCAAGAACGAGCGGATCTGCCTGGACTGCGGGAGAAAGGGCCTCCGCCGCGAGGTCTCGCACATCGGCCGGCTGGGACTCGAGGGGATCGTGCATCTCGAGAAACTGCTCGCGAGTTACCGCAACCTGGACCGGGTGTTAGCCACCCTCTCGCCCGATAAGATCTCGATGGAGTCGGCGATGTTCGACAAGCTCGAGGCCCACCCAGTGATGACGACGGCCTCGATCGATGAGCTGCCGCTCCCCCGCCAGTTCGTGGAAGCGAGCGGCGTTAAGCGCCTGATGCCGGCGCAGCATCTTGCGGTCGAAGCGGGGCTGCTTGCGGGGACAGGACCTGCTGGTGGTGGCCGCAACCGCGAGCGGCAAGACGTTCATCGGTGAGATGGCCGGTATGAAGAACTACCTGGAGGGACGGGGGCGGACGCTCTTTTTAGTCCCGCTGGTGGCGCTGGCAAACCAGAAGTACGAACGCTTCACCGAACGCTACGCAACGTTCGCCAAGTCGGGCCTGCTGACGGGTACGAGGGCTGAATCTTCCCGAGACCCGGAAGGTCGGAGACCGGGATCCCCAGGCCCCCATCATCATCGGGACCTACGAAGGCGTGGACAACATGATCCGCCGGGGCCAGAAGATGGCAAACATCGGCACCGTGATCATCGATGAGGTGCAGATGCTGGAAAATGCCGACCGGGGCCACCGGCTCGACGGGATGATCGCGAGGCTCAAGTTCCTCGCCCCGCAGGCCCAGTTCCTGTACCTCTCCGCAACGATCGGCTCGCCCAAGATCCTGGCAAAGAAACTGAACTGCACGCTCGTGGTGTACACGGACCGCCCGGTGGGGCTGGAGCGGTATCTTCTCTTTACCGAGCGCAAGAACAAGATTCCGATGATCAAGCAGATGACGACCGAGGAGTACAAGCGGACGTCCTCGAAAGGCTTCCGTGGCCAGACGATCATCTTCACGAACGCCAGGGCCCGGTGCCACACGATCGCCGATGCACTGGGAATGAGGGCTGCCGCATACCATTCCGGGCTCAGTTCCGTTGAACGCCGGGACGTGGAGACGAAGTTCCTGACCGGCAAACTGATGGCGGTAGTCACGACCGCTGCTCTCGGGGCCGGGGTGGATTTCCCCGCATCGCAGGTGATCTTCGATGCCCTTGCAATGGGCCGCGACTGGCTCTCGGTGCAGGAGTTCAACCAGATGGGAGGCCGGGCAGGACGGCCCGATTTCCACGATCTCGGGCGTGTGGTGATACTGGCAGAACCCGGCGGCAGTTATTCGCGGGAGAACCAGGGGACCGAAGAAGAGATCGCCATCAAGCTGCTGAAAGGCGAGATGGAAGAAGTCGCTCCCGTACACGAGTTCGAGGCGAGCTCGGAGGAGTACGTGGCAAACGCGATCGCCTGCAATGGCGAAGAAGCGGACCTCAACCGGATCAACAGCATGATGGTGGGGAGCATGGAGCCCGTGCTGCCGGACCTCATCGCCCACAAGTTGGTCGAGAAGCACGGCACCCGGCTCGTGATGACACCGCTCGCAAGAGTGATGGCGGAGCATTTCATCGGCATGGAGCGGCTGCTGGAGATTATACGGCTGACGAAGTGCAACCTCGAGCCGCTCGACATCATCGGGGAGCTGGAGAGCGAGGATGTGCACAAGGACAACCGGCCGGAGAAGAAGCGGGGGCCTTGCGGGAAGCCGGGGAGCGGTGCGGGAACCGGAGAAGCGGGAGCACAGGATCCCCGAGGGGACAGTATCAGGCGAACCAGTCTGCGGAGAAGCCGAAGCATGTGCAGTCGGAGGGGACGAAGATGCATGTGGGGCATGAAGTTGTGCCGGGGAAGCAGCAGAAGGTCCGGAGGAAGAGGTAGGGAACTCTATCATCTGATGAGGGATTGTCTCACATATAAAGATTCAAGGCATTCTTTTTTTTATGCTGCGAAAATATTCACAGGTAAGATAAAAAACCAAGACCTTATTACTGATACGATTTAAGTCTCGTTGATTGTAAATATGGTTGAACTGTTGCAAAAAATAAATAATTTAAAAAATATCAGTTTCAATTCCGAAGACGATCTGATAATTAAACATGTGCTCCCTTTTTTCGAAATTTTTGGATACTCTTCGCAAATGTTCACAACAAAATTTCCAATTAATGGATACAGAACTAATAAAAAAGGACGTAAACCCGAAGCTGATTGTGTTTTCTTCTCTAGCAAAGATCACAATTTCAAAACGACTTTAATTGTTGTTGAAACAAAACGAGACGAGAATCATAGTCCAATTGAACAAGCAAAATATTACTCAGATAACCTATTTACTCCATTCTTCATTACGTGGGAGAAATTACAATTTGAAATCTATCAATGTAAAAGATTCGAATCTCCTATTTCTTTGGGACGATATGAGATAGGTTCCATCTCATCAGAAAATTTCTACAGATTAATAGAAATATTGTCTCCTAAAAAAATTATTGAATATTGTAACAAAAACGAAATAAAATCAATCGATTGTGAAGAAGAGCGTAAAAGGATTGAATCAGTTTATTTGAATAACTTACTTCCGTTTCTGAGAGATTCCTTTTTTTTAGATTTATCTCGACCTCTCAATGTGGTTGATGGATTTGTACAACTTTATTTATCAGAATACAAATTACCTGATACAGAAAATGAAGATATTGAGGAAAAGATTGAATCTGGAATTCATGCAAAATACATTGAATACTTTCTTTAAAGAAGGATAAGCTTTTTTTAATCTTGATAATTTAATGAAAAGAATTTCCACAATCGCAATATTGGGGGATCCCGGATCTGGAAAGACTACATTATTAAAACATATATGTATAGAAAATTGCTTTTCAGAAAGTAATTTGTTGCCCATTTTTTTACCTATTCGCGATATTTTTGCATCTAAACAAAAAATAATTGACGCAATTAATAGAGAGATACAAAAGCTTGGTGGAACCGATAATCCCCAATTTTTATCTGATTTTTCTATTAAAAATGGGAGAATTCTTTCTTGCGTTGATGGCTTTGATGAAATTGATATAAAAGATCCAAATGAAGCGAGAAAAATTTTAAGGGAGATTTCGAATCAGCTAATGGAAATTCATTATCTAAATCCAAAAAATATTATTATTATCAGTGCTCGCACGGAATCTTGGAAAGTTTGTCGAAAAGAGATTTACCCGATTTTTAAAGAATTTGAAATTTTACCTTTTACCCAAAATAATACATTAGTATTTGTTACCAAGTGGTTTGAAAAAATTGATCCTGGATTAAAAAATGATTTGCTTGACGAATTTAGGCATTTAGGTTGGCCAGAATTTACTTCAAATCCTCTATTATTAGCATTAACATGCTATCTTTTTGAAAAAAAGCGTAAGTTGTCCCGAAGAATGCATAATTTGTATGATAAATGCATTGATTTGTTACTTGAAGAATGGGCAACATCACGTCGTATTTCAAAAAGAGAGATTGTGAAGGAATTAAATTCAGATATCAAAAAAGATCTGTTAACTGAAATTGCATTTGGATTTCATAATAAGGGTAAATCCACGTTTACACGCGATGAACTTGTGAGCGAACTTGAAGAACAGTTAGAAAAATTTGGAATCAACTCAAAACAAGCTGGAGATGTTTTTGACGAATTTGCATCCCAACATGGCTTAATTAAATCGTGGTCATTCGAGGGGTACTGTGCATTTCCCCACTTAGTTTTTCAAGAATATCTATCAGCAAAAGCATTGAGAGAAAAACCAGATGGATTTATGGATTTGATTCAACACAAGGACGATCCGTTTTGGAGAAATACGTTAAAAATTTATTCCAGTATGGGAGATTTGTCTCCATTTCTTAATGAATTGTTGAACCAGCCGGATAATATTTTGCATTCAAATTTATTTTTAGCAGCAAATTGTCTAAGTGAAGGAACTAAATTATCTGATAAACGATTACGAGAAAGAATTATTCTACCTCTTCTTGATCTAGCTACTGAGAAAAATATTTTCTTTAGTGAACAAGCAACTGATTTATTGGTAAAAATTGGAGATGATCGATCCAATGAAATATTGAAAAATTTGTATATTGACAAATCTGGCGATTTTATTCCTAATTGTTACGCTCTGAAATATTTTCTAAAACTCGAAGATGATAAAAAATACCCTGATTTTATTGATTTTATTTTAAAAAATAAAAATTCAGCCCGATATGGTATCGAAGCTCTAAATTGGTTACCTCATAAAAAATTGATACAAGTATTGCAATATTTAATTGAATTTCCGGATGAATATTCGGGGTCCTCTGAAAAAAATTCGAATTTAATATCTGTAAAATCGCAATCAATCAGTTTATTGGTAACAATAGGCCAAGATGAAGCACTTCCTATACTCTTAAAAATCTTAAAAAATCGTAATGTTACTAATAATATAATAAATAGAATGATTATATCATCATTGGCTAAAATTAGAAATCCCAAAATCTCATTAATATTAGAACAAATAATTCGATCAGATAACTATTCTAGTGAAGAAAAAATCATCGCGATCGGGGCTCTTAATAATAAAAGTGAGTCGAATAAGACCTATTTACTATCTGTCGCTGTAAACAATGAATTCGATGAAATTACACGTCAACTTGCACTTTTATCATTAAGGGAATATTCCGATTTTGATCTTGATGAAGATGACCTCGATTCTCTTCAACGCATAGTTTTCAATACAAAACTAAAAGATTGGCGATGCCCAGCAATTGCATCAAAATTAATACGAATTATTGGTGGAATTAAAGCATTTTCAATTTTAAAAGACGCAAAAATACTTTGGCAGGATATGGATCATCCACACAAAAAAATGATAGTAAATTCTATTAACATAGAATTATTACGACTTGACGAGGATAAAAATATCGAAACAATTTTAGAACAATATATTTTGAGAGAAAACCTTCCGATAGAATTTGATCTTCCTGACTTGGTTTATAAATATTATATTACAAAACCAAATGAGGCATTAGATCTTTTTATTAAAATATTAAGGGCAAATGAAACACAACAAATTAGAAGTTTTGATCTAAGTTTGGGCAATAATTAGGAACCTAAAAAGAATTCAATTGAATGCGGATTTATTAAATTATTTAATTTATTATGCACAAAAAATGCCAAGGTCTTCTTGGATATGGGATATTTTATCAGAAGTATGGTGTCGACAAGATCTTGAGCCGAGTATGAAAATGATTTTTTTCCAGAACCTAATCCCTGCCTTGACAACACAATCCCAACTAACATCACTCAGCGACCAACATCCGGATTAATTATCACGTACCTTTCGATAAACACTCACTCCCCTAAATCTTCAGTAAGTGCCCGGTCCGGTGCCCGTTCATGTACCCGTCAATTGTCAAACGGCATGCGATGACCGGCTCAAGGCTGGGCCGTTACGCGAGATTGGCCAGCCCCCGGGTTTCGGAGGGGATGGGTGGGGCCCGGGCAGTCCGGTTCCGGAGTTGCTGAGCCCTTTCTGGAATCGTTCACTTTCCCAAAAATTTCTCCTGGATTCACACTTTCCAGAGTTTAACTCACATCGAATCCGACCAACTGGAGTATAAGTAGTGTTTTCAGGATTTTTTTCGTAGGATAAAATTTATTCAAGTCCTTTTTTCAAAAAGATTTGATTTGGAATAATGCTGTATGTTTTAAAAATAAACAGCCACATTACGTGAACATCGTATTTTTTTGTAGATTGATATTGTTGAATTAATTGATGAATTGAATTCTCATAAATTTCATCAGGATGAAGTAAAAAATTGCTTATTTCATCATTTATTCTTGTTAAATTTGTTATGGAATTCTTTAATTCCATATCGGCTATATATCCGCTAACACTACTTGCGAACAACATGATAAAAAAAACTTGGATAAATTCGATGATCAAAAATGCAAAAAGGGTATCGACGAAGGGCAAAACCGGTATTAGTTGAAGGGTACCAGTTAAAGCAAGGTAGGGTAAGATGAAAACAAGCATCATTGCGACGATTATCGCAAATATTAATAAAAAAAATGAGTGAATCTGTGATCTATCATTTCTGGATGTTTTATTATTATTTTTCATAATAAAGGGTAATGCCACAAAGAACAGGGCTGATAAAATCGGAATTTCCAAAGTAACCTGATTTTGTGTTTCGATTAAACCGAATCTGATAGAGAATATGAATATCAAGGTAAGTGAGTAGAGAAATACTAACCCGATTATCGGGGGATAAATTGCTTTATAAAACCATTCCATCATCTTATTTTTCAAATTTTTGAGGTTCTCAATTTTTAACTCTTGTGTTTTTTGGGATTTATTTTTAGTTTCGATTATTTTTTTCATCGCAAAAATCCCAAAAATCATCCATAGAAACCAAAGTAAAAAAGACCCAGGTATCCAGAATGTTCCAATAATTTTTAAAAACCCAAATAATTGTCCTAATGAAAAAAGTGCAATAACTGAAAAAATTAATGTGATTGTCGTATATAATTGAGTTTTGGTATCAATATTTTGTAATTGTTTTTGGATATCTTCGGTACTTTGTTTAACCGATTCCCGTAATTCTTTAAGCTGAGAAATATTTTCATTAAGTTTTTTTTGTTGATCCGTATCTGTAAGATTGAATTCACCGCTGTCTGTTCTGACATCTGGTGACATATTCTAAAACTTAAATTCGGTTGGTTATTTAATTATGGGCTAGTAGGCAGGATCATTATCGAGAAATTTTCAAGCTACCTTCAGGTTGGTTACGGAATGGCTCAGCCTTTTCCAGTACCGCTTACACTCCCAAAATGTCCGGCAAGTGCACGTCCCGGTGCCCGTCCCTGTACCGGCAATTGCCAAACGCCCCACACTCACCGGCCCACGGCTGCCCCAACACGCGAGACTGGCCAGCCCCCGGGTTCCGGAGGGGACGGGTGGGGCCTCTGTACCAGAAAATTTCCCGGCCGGACTTTTCACGAAAATTTTCTATCGGACTTTAACGAAAAATTTTCCTCGTCCACGCTCAAATAATGTTCCACGCGATCTCTCCCGGGTGAAGTACTCCTCATGGATATTTTGCATGAAAACAGGGTCCATAATGTATCGTGAAATCCACGTCGGTTTTCGACGAGAGGGTATTAGTCCCGGGCCCCAAAACAGGTGTTCCTTTCCCTTTGACCGTGCTACCTATCCAGCCAAAAAAGGGGGCTGCTGTAAGCCCGCTATTTTGACATGTTTTATTCTGATTAAAACGTGTATTTTCCAAAAATAACGGATTAAAAGACTATTTTCCACAGAAGTTGACACTCTTCCATGGGAACCGGATCCGATCTGTGTCCTTTTGCCAAAAGGAGCATTTTACAGGCTTATTTGGGATACAGTCCTGCTATCCTTCCGGTTCCGGAGCAGCTCAGCCCTTTCCAGTACCGCCCAATCTCCCAAAAGGTCCGGTAAGTGATTTTATCCGAGTCCTGAAAAAACCCGGCACCGGCCAGACCCCGTTCGTTACCCTCGCGTATTGGTTAATTATCCCGATGTATTCGCATGTATCATCCGGCACGTTCTGCGCATTGTCCTATTTTCCGGCAACCCGGGCAGACGTATGCTTATTTCCGGAAAGTCTTACGAGAAAATTGTTCAGAAAAAAGATCCCGGAAATGACCTGCAAGTTGCCCGGGTTGCCCGAGAACAAAGACGAGATCTCATTATCACGGCACTGTCAAAATGAAACACAAAAGAAGATTAATCACCTAAGTGAGTATAATGGATAGTTCATTGCAATCCTTTGAACCGGTGGGGGGAACAGATGGCAGACAAGGTCAGAATAAATTATCTTATCGATTGCGGGTTGATTATCACCTTTCTTGCCTCGTTTATTACCGGAATCGTCAAATTCCCTGAGTGGACACGGTATTTCAGTGAAGTATTCCTGCTCATTCCGGCATCCATTCTCTCGCAAATCCATGACATCTCCGGAATTGCTATGGGCACTCTGGTTCTTTTACACCTGGTATTACATCGAAAGTGGATTTTTGCCATGACAAAATCGACCTTTACAAGAAAGGAAAAATAGGTCTTTTTCAAGAATCTGAGATTATAGCGCTGCCTGATATTCCTGGCAAGAAACACCAGGGATAAAAATTGTCAAACGGCAGGTTTTTATTGCAATAGTAGTTCTTGTTAATAAATGCCGAATATTGTCCAAAAATTTGATGAATTATTATAAATATTGATAATTTGATATTTTCTCTTTAAGAAAAGTATATAAACTAGGAATAAAAAATAATAAAATAAAGAGGGGTATATTAAATTATCCAGACTTTTCCGGAATTTCGTTGAGGTTGAATGTATTCACTGTTATATATTGATGATGAACCGGCACTGCAGGAGCTCGGAAAGGTGTTTCTCGAACGGACACAAATTTTTTCGGTTGTCACGAAAACCTCTGTTGACGAAGGGCTGGAATCATTAAAACAGAAAACTTTTGATGCAATCATTTCCGATTACGCGATGCCAGGAAAAGACGGTATCGAATTCTTAAAAACGGTCCGTGCAGAATATGGTGACGTCCCATTCATTATTTTTACCGGGAAGGGCAGAGAAGACGTTGTCATTGAAGCATTCAATCACGGCGCGAACTTTTATCTCCAGAAAGGGGGACAGCCAAAGGCCCAGTTTGCCGAACTCGCCCATCAAGTCAAAACGGCTATTGAGCACAAGTGTGTTGAACGTTCCCTGGTTGAAAATGAGCAACGCTACAAGGCGGTGGTTGAGGACCAGACAGAATTTATTACCCGGTTCACGCCTGATGGAATGCTTACCTTCGTGAATGAAGCATTCTGCCGTTATTTCCGGGTAAACCGTGAAGAAATTCTCGGCAAAAAGTTCATACCCCGGATCCCAGCGGAGGATAAACCGGCAGTCAGGAAGCATTTTGGTTCATTCACCTGCGAAAATCCGACCGCGACCATCATCCACCGGATCGTATTGAACGATGGGGAAATCAGATGGCACAAGTGGACTGATCGGGCGTTTTTTGATAATAATGGAATAATTTTTGAATACCAGTCGGTGGGACGGGACATCACCAGCCAGAAACATACAGAAATGGAGCTGGAGAAAAACAGGGATTCCCTGAACATGATTTATACTTCAGTCCAGGCCGGAATCCTGATAATCGATGCAAAAACCCATGATATTATCGATGCAAATCCCGCCGCGGCGAAAATGGTGGGGGCAGAGAAAAAGGAGATCCTGGGAAAGGTTTGCCACAATTTCATCTGTCCCGCTGAGAATGGAAAATGCCCGATTACAGATTTGGGTTTACCCTGTGACAACTCCGAACGGGTGCTTCTCACAGCAGACGGCAAAAAGAAGTCCATTCTCAAAAATGTTGCCCCGATAATGTATCATGGACGTGACTGTCTGCTTGAAACGTTTATCGACAACACCCAGCGGAAACAGGCAGAAGAAGAATTACAGGCCGCCTATTCCCAGCTGAGTGCCACAGAAAAAGAGTTGAAACAGAAATTTGAGGAACTACAAAAAAGTCAGGAAATCATCGCTGAATCAGAAAAGGTATACCGGACAATTTTTGAAAATACCGGCACTGCCACGCTGATTATCGAGGAAGATAATACAATCTCGCTCATCAACAGCCAGTGTGAACAGCTATCCGGTTATACAAAAGATGAAATAGAAGGCAAAAGAAAATGGACTGAATTTGTTGACAGGGAAGACCTTCAAAAAATGGTATCGTACAATAAAGAACGATGGAAATCCGATACAAATGTTCCCCGTCATTACGAATTCAGGCTTATTACCAAAGAATCAAACATAAAATCTGTTTTATTGTCCATCGGGCCCATCCCTGGTACGAAAAAAGCGGTTGCATCGCTCCTTGATGTAACCGAATATAAAAGAATGGAAGATGCCCTGCAGCAAAAAAGTGCCAGGTCCGGTCGATCATGAAAATACTGTCAGGTCAGGGAGTTATGTCTGAATCAGGAAGAGGAATGGATTCCCGTTACAGGAGTGTAGTCTGATATGGATATCCGGGAACAAACACGCCTGATACTCACCGGTGTCATCATCTCAGTCATAATAGTTATCATGGTTATATCCTTCACGGTTTTTCTTGATAATTACCGGAAAATAGAGACCGGGTATGTCATCGATTATTCAAATCTGGTCGACCAGAACGTGAAAAATGAAATTTATAATCTGGATGTGACCGTTAAAGACTGGGGCCCATGGGATGATACCTATGCGTTTGTCGCCGGGGAAAAAGAGGACTATATCAAAGCAAATTTTGGAGCAACCACTTTCCAGAACCTTGGCCTGAACTTTATCATTATCACCAATACACAGGGGGATGTCGTTTACGGACAGGGATTCGACAGGGAAACCCGTAAACTGACTCCTCTGCGGTCAGATCTAGTCGAAGAACTTGCCCGTAAAGACTCACCATTTCACAATATGAACCTCGAAAGCAGGTCCTCTGGTTTACTTGACCTTCCCCAGGGACTTGTATTAATTTCAACGTATCCGATTACCCACAGTGATTTCAGCGGGCCACCAAACGGGGTTATCCTCATAGGGAGATATCTTGGTGAAAAAGACTTTGCAAAACTATCTCCTGCGACACGAGCAAAGGTTTCAATTATACCGCTGGAACAGGCTACATTATCAGATAACGACAAGGCCCTGCTATCCTCTGCCGATATCTCACCGGTTATTATCAGGCAGCTCAATGAAGAAACAATTGAGGGTGATAAGGTCATACCGGGCTCAAGCGGGAAGAACGAATTTTTGGTTAGTATCCAGATCCCACGGGACATTTACAACCAGGGAAAAATGGATATCCTGAATTATACCCTCATCATCCTCGGTCTCCAGCTTCTGGAAGGTCTTTTAATCATCTGGCTGCTGGACAGGCAGGTACTCAGCCGGTTGATCTCGATGAATACCCAGATTGAAAATATAACTCAAAGAAGGGATGGTATATCCCGTTTAAATTCTACGGGTAATGACGAAATCTCACACCTCACCGGCACATTAAACCGGATGCTCGACCAGATCGACCAGGACCAGCTCGTACTCCAGAACAGTGAGAAGCGGTTCCGGGAATTTGCAGAACATTTCCCGGAGATTATGATGGAACTGGATCCGCAGGGAATACCCCTTTTCGTCAATAATGCAACCTATGAAAAATTCGGATACAATCCCGGGGAACTGGAGAGTGGGGTTTCCATTATTAACCTGCTTTCCCCCGAAGAACATGGGAGGATAACGAACGATTTTTCGCGGGTATTCCAGGGTGAGACCCTTTCCGGGAGCGAATATATAGCCCTTAAGAAAGATGGCAGCAGGTTCCCCCTGCTCCTCTATTCGGCACCGGCTATCCGGGATGGAAAACGATCTGGTATATGGATCTTTGCCGGAGACATCAGTGACCGCAAAAAGATGGAAAACACCCTGCTTGAGATGAACAGGAAAATAAACCTGTTAAACAGTGTTACCCGCCACGATGTTGGTAACCAGCTTACTGCTCTCTTTGGCTTCACGGAGCTTATTGAGGAGTCCGTACTTGATCCCCAGATACAGTCCTATATTAACTTCCAGAAACGGGCTGCTGAGACCATCCAGAAACAGATGGCATTTACCAAGGATTATCAGGGATTAGGCGTTAAAGCTCCCCTATGGCAGAATGTGAGGCGGGTGATCCTGAATGCGAATGGTAATCATGACACCTCAAAAATCGCTATCACAATTGATATCCATGATATTGAGATCTATGCCGATTTATTGCTGGAAAAGGTATTTTTCAACCTTGTTGATAATGTCAACAGACACGGTGGAAAAGTAACAACGCTCCGGATGGTACGGGAAAGAGACAGACTGAAGGATTCGTAATTATTGTCGAAGATAATGGTGTAGGAATTCCTTATGATAAAAAAGAAGGGATCTTCACCCGCCAGTACTTCACGAATACCGGATTCGGGTTATTTCTTTCACGGGAAATTCTTGCTATTACCGGGATCACGATTAAGGAAACCGGCGAACCGGGAAGGTGTGCACGGTTCGAGATCCTGGTGCCAAAAGGGATGTACCGTTTTTCCAAAACCTTTGAAACCGACGGGAGCCCGGAAAACTGCTGAACCGGTAATCCGGATATCACCCATCATAGCGCTTTACCGGTATTGTTAATTACCGGGATTCATTTCACGGTATTTTGTGATTTATAGAACGTATCTGGAACAAGGATGATTGCCCCGAAGATCATCCGGGGCGTGGGATTTTATTCGGATATTTCCCAGCTTACCGGGGCTACATCCCGCTAAACTTCTTCCGGTCTTAAAAAAAAGCCTTGGATTGTCTGCTCCCGGTGGCGCTTCAGCATCCAGGGCGCCTTTACCCCCTTACCTTACTTTCAGCGAGTGTTATTTTCCTGCACGGTCCGGATGACAAGAACCGGTGTCTGTGTGCTTCTTACCACCGTGAAGGTAGTACTGCCAAGGAGAATTTCCCGTAACCAGTCGGTCCCGTAGGCACTCATCGCTATCATGGACACATCGTCTTGTTCAGCAACCGAGAGTATCGTTTCCGTGGGATCTCCTGTAAGGACGTGAAGTTTTACCTCAACACCTGTGTCGGTATACTCGCGTTTCAGGTCCGAAAGCCGGGTCTGCGCATCCTTAAGGTAAACTTCGATTTCCTTGTCTGATTCCACGCGATTAACGACATGCAGGAAGATGATCTCCCAAATCCCCGGGATCGTTTTTACAAAAGCGGACGCTTCGCTGGCAGACCGGGAAAAATCCGTTGGTACCAGGTACCTTTTGAGAATAGTGTCTGATGAACTGTACCAGATGTTACCCGGGTGCTGTCCTTTGCCGGATTGAAATGCATGATAAGAACATTCGTTTTTGCATGACGGAGTACAGAGGATGAGACACTCCCCAAAAGAAGCGACTGGATCGGGTTGATACCCCGAGCACCCATGATAATCAGGGATACGTTTTCTGTTTCTGCAATCTCCAGGATCGCAAGCGCAACAGTCCCCTGGGTAATTGCATTCACAATCACATCGGCGCGTACATTCACGTTAAACCCAAGATTTTCAAGAAATTTTTTCTTTTCTTCCAGGATGACCTGAGTATCTTTTAATTCCGGGTTCCCGTTTTTCCACACCAGTCCCACGGGGCGGGTCGCGTCCACCACATGCAGGAGCACTATCTCTTCAATCCCGGGAATCTCGCCGATCCGGTCAAGAATTTTTTGTGAATACCCGGAAAAATCCAGGGGAATTAACACTTTTTTGAACATTGAAACAACCTTACTGTGTAATAATGTTTACCAGTGATAAAAAGATCACGCCGGGTATCCGGCATCGGCATGATAATGAATTCAATTCTCTCCATTGGCAGGGGCAAGGAAAGAGATCTGATTATCCCGGTGCCACCGGCTGGGCCTGCACGGAGATCTCGTCGTGATATTCTTCCGGGGACATCAGGTTTCCACATGCCCAGAGCACAACTTCGGATAGTGCCGGGTGGATATGCATGGTCCGGGTAATTTTACCCAGCGCTGGATCAGGTGATGAAAGAATGGTCACGAATTCCTGTATCAGTACAGATGCCTGCGGTCCGATAATATGGGCACCAAGAATGGTCATCGTGGATTTTTCGATAATGACTTTCACAAAATAATCCTTCAGTCCCATTGCAATGCCTTTTGCGGTATCTTCATACCGGGTAAAACCGATCAGGATGTTGTCAGCACCGGATTTTTGTATGGCTTCTTCCTCAAGGAGACCGACACTGGCAATTTCAGGATCAGAAAACACAGCATAGGGAATTACCCGGTAGTCGATCGGGATTTTCTTTTTTTGGATCGCATTGTAATAGACAATTTGTGCCTCATAATTTGCCACATGTTTGAACATGAATTTCCCGTTTGCATCCCCCAATGCCCAGATGCCGGGCTGGCTGGTCTCAAGATACTCATCGGTGATAATCCACCCGTTTTTATCCGTTTTGATCCCGGCACGTTCCGGATGCAGGATGTCGGTATTCGGCCCCCTTCCTGAGGCAACAAGAACGGTATCGGCAACTACTGTAATTTCCTTCCCGGTGGTCCGGTTGAGAACGGTGATCGTGATTTTAGTGTCCGATCCCTTCCCGGTCTGTTTTACCTCATGGTTGGTGAGGATGGTGAGATGTTTTCCGAGATCCCGCTGGGCGAGGGCTGATATCTCGGGTTCTGCTTCAGGAATAAACCTGGGGTTGCGGCCGATGATCGTGACCCGGGAACCCATTGACGAAAGGAAATGGCCGTATTCTGCGGCAATATATCCTCCACCAATGATTACAACGCTTTCCGGTAATTGTTCAAGGGCAAGGATCGTGTCGCTGGTTAAATAGGGTACTTTATCGAGACCCTTAACGGGGGGGAGCGAAGGTTTTGACCCGGTGCATAAGAATATTCTTCTGGATTTTATGGTCTGACCGGCGACTTTGATCGTATATGGTGCAATGAATTCGCCAAGGGCAGGATAATAATCAAGGTTAATGTTGCCCGAAAGCCCGGCGCGGATACCATCAATATCGTTTTTGATGATAGTTTTCATACGTTGCATGACTGCAGGGAAATCGATTTTTGTTATCGTGCTCTCTATTCCGAACTCCGCGGATCTCTCTACAATCCTGACAACTTCCGCCGGATAAAGGAGGAGTTTTGAGGGAATGCACCCCCGGGTGAGGCAGATTCCACCGGGATCGTCTTTGTCAATTACGGCAATTCTCGAATGGGGATGTTCCTGCAGGATCGCACTTACGATGGCCATGGCCGAACCTGTTCCAATCGCAATATAATCATATTCTTTCATCAAAACCCTCTTCATTTTTCATCGGAGATTGGGGCATATATGTATTGCGTCATGGAAATGTGTATTTCAGGACAAACAGTTGATAGGGCCGAGGGATTTCTTCGCCGTGAACAAAACTGATATGACTATTCCCCTCATGAGGTGCATGAACATGGCCGAAGAATTCAAATGCAAAATGTGCGGAAAGACGTTTAAAACCAAAGAGGAAATGGAAGCTCACGCAAAAAAAAGAGCACATGAAAAAGTAAACCATTATCCCTATTTTCACTGGCGTTTTTTAGTTATTATTACGATGAACTGACTGACAAGATTGTGTTCGGCTTTAATTTCTGTTTTCTGCCGATATCCTGTCAACAATCATCACCCCCTCGCAGGAGGAGTTGATCTCTTGTAGTTGCTGTCAAATCCGGATCATCTCTGGCTATTTCCTATCAAAGGAATCGGCAGAATTAGATCTTCAGGAATAAAAAAGGGTGCAGTTATTGTGGCAGCACATGACAGACCCAGAGATCATAGATGGGATCTGCGGGATTTTCTCTCACCGTGACTTTCCTGTCCATTACCGTTCCCCATTCCTGGACAAGCATCGCCTCTTTCTCAGGTACCAACTGTTATCAGGGTTTCATGGCTAATCGAACATAACTCCCCGATAATCCTTTCCCACATGTCCTGGTTGAAACTGTTGAACTCCCCGGCCATGATCGCGACACCTTTTGGAACGGGTTCAATATACCGGGACGCGATGGTTGCATCGATCCACATCGTCTCTTCCGGGAGCAGTCGTTTTTCGGTAAGGCCCCGGCAGAGGAGGGACTCATCATTGTCGTAAGAAAGAGGAGAATATCCAATGTCCCGCAGTACTGCCGAACCGACACCGGATCCGCAGCAGCAGTCGAGGCAGGTCTCACCCCGGCTTTTCCCCCAGACACTGGTGATGAGATTTTTTAAGATCCCATGCCGCTTGGGATTCAGATCGTTAATTGACGGGGGAACCTGTGCAATGAGGGCATTGCTGAAGTACTCGCGTACTGCCCCAGCCCAGATGGCCCGGTCCTCCTGGAATATCTCGCCAGGAACACTTTCGAAGAGTTCGATGAGGGCAACCGAAGGGTTCCTGCACAGGAACGAACCGGCAGTCCAGCCATCCGGTGCCCCGAATGCCAGCGCCAGAGGTTCATCATGCTCATCTACAAGAAACCGGCTTTCATCCGCTTTAGTTTCGGCAAGGATTACATTGTTCCCCGTGTCCGTGAGTGCAGAGAATTCAGGTTCGATGAACCTGACCGTATCGATCCCGAGGATCTCTTCGGCTCTCATGGGCCCCGCTCAATCCTCATACCGTGAGGGGCCTCAATCGTTCCGTCAATCTTTGCCTCTTCATGGAGCACAAGGGATTTTGCAATCACGTCACCGAGAATATGAGCTCCTTTTCTCACGTAGACCGTACTGCTGCTCTCTACATTCCCGTGAACCGTAACTCCGTCAACAACCGTAATGCGGTTTTTTGCCCGGAGGCTGCCGAAGATGACCGTATTCTGCTGGACATCAATGGAACCTGCCCGAATATTGCCGTGGAGCCGGCAACCTTTCCCGATTTTCATGGTGGAGGGGACAGCAAAGAGTTTGAGGTTCAGTTTTGAACGGGCGGGAATCATAAGCGGGATTTCCACCTTTTCGTCCTCATCAGAGAACAGGTCGTCAAGGATCCGGTCCAGCTCTTTTTCGTTTTCTATTCTCAGCAGGGTCATTAAGTAGATGATGATGAACATGAATACCGGCATCGGGTTTCTCACTTCAACGTCGCCTTTTGCATCGAATCCCTCTTTTATCTCAACTTTTTCCCCGATGTCAAGAGCCCCCGAAACGACCAGTTTGCCGGCGATTTTCACGCCTTCACCAATATAAGCGTCCTGTTTGGCAATTACATCGTTTCCTACTTCACACCAGTTTCCGATCCGCACATCCCCGTTTGCCCAGATATATTCGCGAATCTTTGAGGACTCCCCCACATAAACGTCGGCACCCCGTAACCCGTAATCGATCTGGCAGAATTCACCGACAACGATGTTCCGGTCAGTCTTGATGCTGTGCTCCTGCAGTTCAGTCCCGTCTGGCAACAGGCAATGCTTGTGCCAGTTTTTCACGGTTCTCTCTTTCATCGTCCCCCGAAAATCTCATTATGCCCCGTATTTATGTGCCTTGTTTATCAGGTCGAGTGCTGTTGGCAGGATTGCTGCACCGGTTATACGGTTAAGTCCTCCCCGTGCGCAGGAAAATTCATCGAACGTCGTCACATCGTCGACCCGAACACCATCCCCGTGAATGAGCACCGGTACCGGATCAGCGCTGTGATCTTTTATGGCGCATGGCGTGGAATGATCGCCACAAATGACAATGATGCAATGGGGAAGATCCAGCAGGGGGGCGAGGGCAGTATCGGTTTTTGAGATAAAATTCCGTTTCTGTTCAGCAAGCCCGTCATGACCGGACTCATCTGCTCCTTTGATGTTGATCAGTACAAAATCTTTATTTTTCAATTCGGTTATTGCCGCAGCAATCTTGCCGGATATGTTGCTGTCCTGTGACCCGGTGATTCCCTGTACCGGAACAAGCGGAAGTCCGACAACAGTACCGATACCGTTAACCAGGGTCGCTGCCGCGATTACACTGCCGGTAATGCCGTATTTTTTTGAAAACGGTTCAAAATGTCCCATTTCACCGGCTCCCCTCATCAGCACGATATTTGCCGGGTTCAATCCTTTTGTTAACCGTTCTTTATTGGTGGCATGTTCAAAGAGGATTTTTCTGGACTGCCGGACAAACTCGTTGCAGATATCTGCGGTCTTTTCGTCACCCGCAGTCTGCCTGAGTGGTTGTATATTCTGGGGGGGAACACCGTCTTTTTTCGGATCATTTGAAGAGACGCAGTGCCCGAGCCCCTCTCCTTTCAGTGCCAGTGAGGCACGGTGACCTGCACCGGACCGGGAACGTAAACGTTACCCCGTATTTCGAGAGATCCACCCCTTCCTGGACTGCTGTGCTCAGGCTGGTGGTATCATGGATCCTTCCGGCACGCCGATCGGTAATGATCCCGTCGTGTGAAACGGTTGCATAATTGCACCGGAACCCGATCATCCCCGGTTCCATAGAGATACCGGTACCCACACATTCGAGGGGACCTCTTCCGGTATAATATGTATAGGGATTGTACCCGAGCAGGGCGAGATGTGCGGTATCTGAACCCGGACGGACTCCTGCGGCTATAGTATCCATAATGCCGCAGATCCCTTCCCGTGCAAGCCGATCAAGGACAGGTGTTTTTGCCGCAGCAAGCGGGGTGAGTCCTCCGAGCTCGGGGCAGGGGCGATCGGATACGCCATCAAGTACAATAAAGAGGATCTTCTGAGCTACCATTCGTATGGAATGGTTGGATGCAGAGACTAATTATGTTTCTTGGTGATGGGGAAAAACCGGATGAAATTTTTACTCATCCTGATGACTCTTCCGTGTCGTTGACGGGCCACTATGGTGTTCTATGCGGGTTATGCGTTTTTCTTCTCATCCGGCACGATTGCCGAGAGCACCAGCGGGATAACCGTAAGAACGAGACCGGTGGCCATTGTCATGTGAAAACCGGTCAGGAATGTTGCGGAATCGAGATCAGTAAAGGCAACAATTCCGCCGGCATTCGCGGTTGCGAAAGTGAAGAGCATCGCATAGATCGCCGTCCCCAGAACGCCGCCGAAATAGATGGTGGTCACCATCAGAGAGGATCCTGTCCCCTCCTTGCCTTCTGGAGCGCTTTCGATGATCCTGCTTGAGGCCGGACGGCTGCGATCCCGAAAGCCACCCCCATCAGGATAAGCCCGGTGAGCAGCGGAATAATCCCGGATTCGGGAGACAGGATCGCAAAGATTGCGCTGAAAAGGACGAAAAGTCCGCAGGCTGCGACCGTAAATACCCGGCGACCGTGTCGGTCTGACCATAGCCCGAATGGGATGCTGAGGATGGCGACTATCGCTGGAGGTATCAGGAGGATACAGTCCGCTTGTCGCCATATTGAAATGCATCTCCATTGTCAGATAGAACGGAAGCAGGTAGATGATGCCCAGGAAGATGACATTGAGCAGCAGGTATGCGATGAGGACCGCGGTGAACTGCCACTTTGCGAAGATCCGGATATTGAGAAACGGCTCCGGTGTCGTGAGTTCCCGGACGACAAACACGCCCGAACAGAGCAGGAATAGAGCACCACTTGCAAGGATCAGGGGGTCAGTTACCCCCCGGGCTGCAATCTCTTCCAGCACAAAGGTACAGAAGACCATGGCGCCAAAGAGCGTGACTGCGCCCGGGTAATCGAAGGACCCCGGGAGGTCTTCCGGTTCATCGCCCGGGATCACCCGTGCCGCAAAGAGTATCCCGAGAATGCCGATCGGGATATTGATCAGGAAGATCCAGTGCCATGACAGGTACTGGGTGAGGATACCGCCAATTGCCGGCCCGGCTGCAAACCCGATAGAAACGGTTGCGGCAATCACACCCATGGCTGTACCAAGCATCTCTTTTGGGAGATACCGGATGCAGAGCAGGGGGGCAACGGCAGCGATCATCGCAGCCCCGAGTCCCTGCACGAGCCGGGCAGCAAGCAGGATGTCAAGCGTAGGCGCGATCCCGCAGGCTGCAGAACCGAGGGTGAAGATGACAAACCCCAAGAGGAACAGTTTTTTTGCATATCCCCGGTCTGAGAGTTTTCCGAAGACGAGGATGAGTCCTGCCATCATGAGCAGGTAGGTGATAATGACCCACGCGATCGTCCCCGTATCCGTGTCGAAGTACGCAGCCATCGTCGGAAGCGCCACGTTTACAATGGATCCATCAATCCCGTCCATTACCACACCGAGCGCTATTGCGGCAAGCAGGAGTTTCTGGCAGAGGGGATCGGTGATAATGGAGGTCACAGCGATACCATAATGGGTGGGGTATTTTTATTAACGTTCGGAACAGGGGCACTGGGCTGGGAGTCTCTTAAACCCGCCGGTCGTTCCGGCCGGACGTTGTCGCTAAAACGAACCTGTACGGTTAGGCAAAAACCCATACAGAAAAAAACCAAAAAAATTATACGGTGGAGATCCGTGCAGCGACCGGCTCAACCTTGGATTTGATGATCTCAACCCTGCGGGTCGGGTAGATGGTCTTTACCGTCTTGAAGAGATCCCGGGAGATCTCTCCGGATACGATCCCGTTGAGGAGTGTGGTAAGGTCCCATGCTGCTGCCTGGGCTGTAACCGAGTCTGTGATTGCCTTTCTGATGGCATGTTCCTGGGTAATGTTCGCACGGGCAAATGTGTAACAGCTGATGGTCAGCCTCACTTTCTTGCCGTCTTTTGTAACGAGCGGAACCTGGCAGTCCACACGTGAGCTCCGGCGTTTGACGAGCGAGCGGAGGTAGTCACGGGTTACTTCGTGACCGACGAATTCAGTATATGCCGAATCCCCGGTCACAGTGGCGATCTTAAAGCTCATCTTGATGTGCTGTTTTGAGTAATCATTCAGGATTTCGCCAAGTGTTGCCTGCATGATCCTGCCGACTACTTTTTCAGCATCGTTTGCAATGGTGTCACCGATGTACGCCTTACCGAGGTTGTCGGGGACGTGCACCTTGAACCAGCTTTTGGCTTTCCAGCCTTCTACTCTTCTTCCAACCTGTTTTTTCTTTGCCATGATATCACCTGGAGGATTTCCTCCGTGTTATTTTTTTAGTCCCTGTTTTTTTCACCGTGGACCGTGCCCGGTGTCTGGCCATCGTTTGTGCTGGGGAGATCTGCAGTCATGTGCGAAAAAGACGAACATGCGTCCTCCGCAATCGCCAGATTCATGAGATAATCATCCATTGATGCGATGATTGAACGGATCTGTGTGCCGGCAAGTATCATCGTCACGCGGTCACCTTCAGCAGTTGTGGTCATGCTGTTGAGGTTGTCCGGTGTTAATGCTGATGCTACGCATTGTGCATTCCTGTGCACCGTGACGATCCTGCCGTTGATCTGCATCATGATCCAAATGCCTCCTGCCAGTTTTTGGTGAACAGCCCCATCTTTCCGCACGGGATGGTTGCCCCGGCCCTGTGGATGTGGCCACCGCCGTTACCCCCGCATGCAGCTGCAAGCGTGCTGACCAGTGGTCCGATCTCTTTTTCGATACCTGCCGGACAGCGTGCCGAGATTTTACAGGAATCGCCCTTATGTGCATATACGAGCACGGGCCACATATTCATCAGGTCACGGGTAAGAATATCGGCGACATCGCTGGTCAGGGTAACTTCCTGCACTTCGTAGATGATGGAGGAACCTTCTGCGGGGTGAACATTCCTGATTGCGTCGATCACGTTCACGCGGTGCTTCCGGGCAATTTCCCACGCCTCATCGAGATAGTGGGAAGAACGAAGGGCAAGTGCCACCCCGATATCGCCATGACCGGTTTTCCCGCAGGCATCAATCACTGCTGCGAGTGCGTGGGCATCTTCAATTACTTCACGCTGGAGATGGTAGGTATCCCCGTAGACCGACTCGAGGCTTGCACGTGTCGTGTTCGGCGCTGATTCCAGGACTATCCGGGAGAGCAGGGTGTCAAGCCGGCTCACATTTTCACCTTTTGTCTTGTCCTGTGCCTGTTCGATGATATCAGCGATTGTCTGTTCTGTACCGCTGATACCGTCGAGGTACGGACTGGTTGCCATGTACCACCGTTCGGTCATGTCCCTGCCCGGGAGGGTGAGCCCGCGGTCCGGAACGATGATTCCATCGGTGATACCTTCATTGAAGATCTCGAGGTTTTTCCCCGACATCTCCTGGCCGTCACCGATGATACCCGGTATCACGAGCCCTGCAAGGTCACGGTTGTCCCCCATCTTCTGGGCAACCATATACGCCATCCCGGCTGCGGAGAGTTCACGGTCTCCGTCGATTCCTGCCAGCCTCGGGTTTGCGTGGAACGCTCCCTCAAACTTCGGCATGTGGTGATCGACTACTATCGTGTCATCGGGAAGGTCAGCGATTCCCGCCCCGAGATCGCAGAGCAGGTGAGCGCTGTCTCCTTTCAGCTCGGCAGGATCCACTTCCTGCCGGATCCTTATGCGGAAACGGATACCCGCACGCAGCATTGCGTGGCAGAGGATCGAGCCGGCTGCTATGCCGTCTGCATCATGGTGTGCGTACACCTCGACAAACTCCTGGCGCCGGATCTGTTCTGCGACCGTTTCTGCGGCGGATTCAAGGGGCATGGTTATCTCTGATGATGATTTTAACGGGACAACAGAATCTCTGTGGTCTCTGGTTTGTAGACGAACTCGCCGGGCAGCTTCTTGTTCCCCGGGAGTATCTCACGAGGCGCCGGATCTTGGACTCGATCAGGTTCAGCTGCCGCTTGTTGTGCAGATCCTTTTTGTTCTCACTCAGGTGTTTGCGCAGCCCGAGTGCCTTTATCATAAGGTCGCGGAGATCTTCGGGGATCTCGGATGCAACCTTGTTCTCTTTCAAAACATCCCCGATACGCTTACCGAGGGCGAGTTTCACATCAGGGACGCCATAGCGGTCCCTGAGGACAAGCCCAATTCTGCTGCTCGATGCGCCTTCCTTGCGGAGATCCAGGATCACTTTGGTGATCGCCTTTGCGTCCGTATTGGACCACTCAGGTGCCGATTTCCGGTGGGGGCGGACAGAGCATGACTTGCCTCTTCTTCGAGCATGCATTCGTGCCATAAAGTAGCCTCCTAATGAACTATTGTGTAAGTCCAGAAAAGTCGAGTATGGTTACTGACTCCCTGTAATCCCAAAGCCTTGGTTGAGGCCGTGCCTGTGAAGCACGTCGGACTTACATCTGTCAGCACAATTTTTTAAAAGTGCTTGACTGTATTTGGGTGGTGGAATTATAAGGGTTGCGATGGTTTCACGACAACGTCCACAATGATATCTTTTCTGAAATTCTAGAAAAAGTAGATGGAGGAACGGAGTTCGAATCGGTTACTGACATGCTTATTGGAGGTTATCGCTTTCGGCATTCTTTTTCGCTTAACCAAACCCCTACCTTTATTCTGCCCCTCAACCGATTCTGATCCATGGGAACTCCGGAAATCTCCAGGAATTTCTCCGAAAAAATAGCCGGGGTAAAAACGAACCTGAAGTCCTGGACACTTCCCGAATGGATTTTCTTTTTTGTGATAATACCGGCACTCTTACTTCTCATCTATGCTCTTCCTCAGAATATCAGGGACTCATATTTCATTTTGAATACGACCAGTTCCTGGAACCTGCAGACTTTGTTTTTTTTCAGCTACACCCATTCCCAGCTGTATCCCCATCTTGTGGGAAATGTCGCTTCGTACCTGCTTGCTCTCATGGTAGTGTTTTCTTTCGAGAACAACAGGCAAAGGTTCTGGATTATGGCAGCAGGTTCGTTGCTCCTTGTCCCGGTGGTCTCATCGCTTCTGACAATCGGATTGTTCCATGTTCTCGGTGTTGGTGTGAATTCACAGGGTTTTTCAGCAATAGGTGCGGCTTTCATCGCGTATGCAATGATCTGCATCGTCATCTGGATACTGGGTGATATGCTTGAGGAGTTTGATCACCCGGAATATTTCAGGTCCCGACCGCTGTTTATTGTCATGTGCGGTCTGCTGACCGTCGTTCTGGCGCTGATCATTGTAGGGGGCATTGACCTCGGTTTGTTCTTAAATTCGGGTGAGTCTACCAGCAATGGTATTGCACATTTTGGAGGGTTCATCACCCTGCTGATAGTGTTTTTGCTCTATGATATCCGCACAGAAAAGAGAAAATATTTCCAGATGACGTTTGGAATGGCTGTCGGCATGGGGATCATATGGTATGGCCATTACCTGTTCACCCTGGTCCGTGTAATAAAATGGTTATAAAGCACTATTGGGGTAACGTCCATACTGGTGTTCTGTTCAGTATCTGGCAGGTATGGTTTATCCCACATGAGATCTGCCAACCAAAGGCGTCTGTTAAGGTAATTTTTCGAGGTATAAAATGCCGTGTTTTGGAGAAAAAACCACAGAATAGGGGCAGTCCTGAAACCATGTGCTGAAATTCACCATTTTTGGCAACCTCACACCATCAAGTCCATCAAAAAGAACCAATCCTGACCTGTACAGGGCTCCGTTTGGATCTGTCACATGAGACCGTGATCGAACCTGAACACCCATCACTCATGCAGCATTTGTTACATCCTGAATCCGGAGATGCTCCCCCTAATTTTGGAAATGCCGCTCCAGGCTCCCCGGTACTTCACTTTTTATCCCCTCTCAGACTTTCATGGAGAAGGAACAAACCGGCAGCTACCCCATACAAAAAACCAACAAACGCCCCCTTGATCCCATCAAAGACCCCAAAAACCATTGTAAATCCAAAAACAACCGGCCAAAACCAGTATTTCGCTCGTTTGAATCCGGGACTATGATGAAATTTTTGTATTTCCTTGTCATCCAGGGGGCATGTAATACCAAAACGGGTGGATGAATCCTGTGGCATGATATTCGAATAGATGTTAATTATATATTAATGTTTCTTTTTAAATATATTTAATATAATGGGTTATTTTCAATTTTTAACGAAATTTTAGACGCTGATTTCTGGATTACCCATTGTTTCAATGTTTTTCTACTGCATGAGAATTTCATGGTATGGAAAAGTATAACGACACATGGACATCGAACTAAAAAAGACACATCCGGTATTTAATAGATACAAGGTCATTTTAATCCTTAAGGATCATGGAGTTCAAAAAAGACCTCTCGCTCTTTGATATGACCAACATCATTGTCGGGTCAGTTATCGGGGCGGATATATACGTCGCATCTGCAATAATTGCGGGACTGCTCGGGCCTTTTTCCCTGGTGATCTGGGTTATCGCAGGAATATTTGCCACGGTAATCGCACTGGTTTTTGCCTACTGCAGTTACTATGTGCCGAAAGTCGGGGGGCCATTTGCATTCGTGTCAGAAGCGTTCGATGATTTTTTTGGCTTTCTCACCGGCTGGAGCATGTGGATCGCTGAATTGATCTCCCTGCCGGTATTCGCGATCGCATTTGTCAGGTACCTCGAATACCTTCTTCCCTTAACCACTCCATGGGAAATCCTGGTCAAAGGTATTTTTCTTTTCGGACTGACTGCTATCAACATTATCGGAGTGAAATTTGCGGGCAGGGTCAATGACATGCTCACGCTCATCAAACTCCTTCCCCTGCTGATCCTCATCGGTGCAGGTATTATTTTTATAATCATGCACCCCTCTGTAGTATCGGGAAATTATCATCCCTTTGTTCCCCTTGGCGTATCCTCGACCGGAACTGCACTCGTCCTCGTATTCTGGGCCTATGTCGGGTTTGAACTCGGGACGCTCCCGGCAGCGGAGGTAAAAAACCCAAAAACTACCATTCCAAAGGCAATTATTATCGGCATGTCCATTGTTGCAATCTTCTATCTTTCAACGAACCTGATTGTCTATGGTACCGTCAACTGGACAGATCTTGCGAGCTCGTCTACACCTTTAATCCTTGTAGGGGGTGTGCTGCTGGGCACTGCCGGTGCACTTATCATGACCGTCGGGGCACTGTTTTCCGTATCAGGTTCGGATGAGTCGGGAATGCTCGGCACAGCGAGGTTATCCTATGCGATGTCCATTGACGGACTTTTTCCAAAGCTCTTCTCACACCTTCACCCCAGGTTCGGAACTCCGTATATCGGTCTCGTTGTCCAGGGGACAATCGCGTTTCTCCTCTCCATCTACTCTCCCATAACCGGCCTGATCTCGTTTGCGGTATTCAACCTTGCATTCGCATTCCTGCTCACCTGCCTCGCCCTGATTGTCCTCACCCGGGATACTGAAAAACAGTTAATTGGCCAGAAAGTCCTTCCATGGATCGGGGTGATAATCTGCCTGTATCTCCTGTACTCAACGTCCGTCTTTGACAAGGTGGTCGGAACCGTCGTTCTCTTTGCAGGAGTGATCATATACGTTTTTCTCTCGCCAAAACAGGATATCCATCATTTAAAGGAAATGTTTCTTTCAGAAGAGGCAATTTTTATGCGAAGCATGGCAAAGAGAGAGAGGTTTCTTGGAAACTTTATGCTGCTGCTTTACCGTGGCTATGGACACATGAAACAGCGACTGCACCAGAGGCATGACTCTCGTCCCTGAATAATTTGCAGGGAAATTTGCGGGATTTTTTTTAAAAACCATACCGGGACTTCGCGGAATCCTGTCCTTTCATGTCCATCAGATGGATAGTGGATGAGACGGGAATCCTCCGGTAAAAACCACGGGACATTCCGGTTTCGTTGGATATGCAAAAAAGAGAAGGTCATGTTTTAAAAAGTCTTTATATCTGGAAATCCTGTTTCAGTGCCGGAGAATCTTTAATTGGCTTTCGCACAAGATATGTTCCGGTTGATATGAATTCAAAAACAGTAACCGGAGGAGCACTACTCGCACTCTTCATTATCACCTTCATCAGTATTCCTGTCTCCGCATATTCCGCAGACGCAACGAACCTGTACAATTCAGGTCGAAACCTTATGGTATCGGGAAATTATACCGGTGCCGTGGCACTTTACAATAACGCAATCACACTTGAACCGGGGTATTTTGAAGCATGGAATGGCATAGCCGATGTCCTCAACCGTAACGGACAGTTCGATGAAGCGCTCGCGGCATCCAACCGCTCTCTTGAGATAAATCCGGACTATGTAAACGGGTGGATAAACCGGGGCCAGATCCTCTACAATATCGCTTACCGGTATGAGGATGTTGTGCACGATATGGTAAAGGCAGATGCCCTGTATACTGAACAACTGGGTGCTTTTGAAAAGGCAATTTCCCTTGATCCCAATAATGCCGAAGCGTGGTTCAATAAAGGGTATGCCCTTGCCGGGATGAAACGGTATAATGAGGCAATCGCTGCTTTTGACCGGGTGAAGGTTATCGATCCGTCCTATCCGAAACTTGAGAAAAACCGGGAGATTGCCGTTCAACTCCGGGATAATTCCGGGACCCGGGTATAACAACAATAACCACATCGCTGCCGGTCCCGTCAGGATCATCCGGACAAAAGCCAACCGGTACTTCTGCCCAGCCAACACCATTGAGCAGCGTTGCCGGCTCCATCGCGATTATTTGTGCCGGGTTCCTTGTGCTGCAACGAAAATAATCTGTTTTTTGTAACTTCTCAATAAACCGTCATTTTTTTGTCTCTCCGGAGTTTTAACAGTGTTATGCCGTCTCGTTTTGCTGAAAGACCAAGCAGGAGCATCCCAAATGCGATACCTCTGAGAAGGTTATACTGAACTATCACGCAGCGCAGGGGCAACAGGCACGGCCCCCTTCTCCATATTTTCTGTGCTTTTTATTTCATACTTTGATAAAAATGAATTCTATAGAGCCCAAAATGGACCAGGAATCACTGGTTTGCTATCAGGCGCGAAATGTAAACACGGGCCCAGATGAACGATAAAATTCCCCCGAGGATATCCCCGGAACAATCCCCCACCAGATGCCATGTTCGCCATACCCGAGCACGATCCCGATCAGGTAGGCAAAGACCGCGATGAAGACCAGGTTCCGCATTACGGTCATTATAAGCGACGTCAACCCCTTCCCCGTTGCCTGGAAGACTGATGCCGACATGATACCCGGCGGGACGAACGGGTAGAAGAGACACATGGTTGCAAGGAATGCAGCAATCTCCGGCGCAAGATGGGCGCTGTCCGGAGAGTAGGTGAAGATGACGGCAATCTGCTTTGCAAAGAAAAATGTAATGGCACTTACCGCAAGCGAGATTGCAATACCGAGCGTGATGGAGAATGTATGGGCAGTCCGGATCTTTGCGAACTGCCGTGCCCCAAATGCTGCCCCGGCAACTGAGATGACCGATGTGCCGATTGCGATGAGGGGAATGATTGCAAAGAATACGACCCGCCACCCTGCGGTATAGATTGCCACCCCGTCAGGACCCGGCAACGGTGACGAGCAGGCCGTTGATGAAAATCGCAAGGATAGACATGAGGAAGAACTCGACGCTGGCCGGCAGGCCGACCCCCAGAATGTCACGGACTGTCGATTTATCCCAGGAGAATGCCGTATACGAGATCGTGACATAGGTATCCCTCTTTATAAAAAACCAGTAGAGAAGAACCCCCGACACTGTCACGAGGGAGATTACCATTCCCCAGGCAGCCCCTGCGATCCCCATGCCGGCGGTGTATATAAGCAGCGGGTCGAGGACCATATTCAGGACCGAAGATGCTCCCATAACGTACATCGCCCTTTTTGTATCACCTTCAGCCCTGAGGATGGCATAAGCGATGTTGGTAAAGAGGATGAGGGCCATCCCCAGAAAAATGATCTGCCCGTATTCAGTTGCGAGACCGGCGGTCTTTCCCGCTCCGAAGAGGTTCACGATAGGACCAGTGAGGAGGATCAACGGAATCGTGAAGATCACTGAAAGAATAACGATGAGGAGCAGGGCATGGACTGCGGCATTGTCCGCCGCTGGCTTGTCCCCTGCACCAATGCGCCGGGAGATGACGGATGCGACCCCGGCCCCCATTCCGCTTCCGATGCCAATAAGGATCATGAAAAGCGGGGTAACGAACCCTACTGCAGCCAGGGCGTCCGAGCCAAGTCCTGCAACCCAGATGGCGTTGACGATGTTGTAGGTGGACATCAGGAACATTGCAACGATCATCGGCCCGGACAGCTTCACGATGGCTTTTTTCGGGTCTCCCATCAGGAGCGATATCCCTGAGGAAATATCTTTTTCAGGCCGCGAATCCGGGGTTTTATCTGGTGATTCAGTCTTCTGCATCAGAAATTTCTCCGGAATTGTGCATGGCCAGATGGCTGTTCTGCGCCACCTTGTGCATCAGGGTGTATAATGTCTCTTGCTTTTTTTTGGATAGTCCGGCACAGATATTTTCTTCCCATTCGTCGTCTATTGCCTGCAGTACCGCTCCCACGTTTTCGCCTTTTTCGGTAAGGAAAAGGCGGACAGCCCTGCGGTTTGCAGGATCGACGATTCTCCGGATATATCCGGAATCCTCGAGTTTTTTTACTGCCCGTGCAATGGTACCCTTGTCGAGATGGTAGTAGCGGACAAGGGTCTCCTGCATGATGTTCTGCTCCTTTGCAAGCAGCATCAGGACCGGGAACTGGCCGGCAGAGAGTCCGAGTGGCCTGAGCCGGTTGTTGAGGAAAATGACTCTTCCCCGACTGGTGATGGATACCACCGCCCCAAAAGGGATATCTTCCGTTACAGGTGATTTCATGTGAGCCAGTAAAGGTTACCACTGGGAGGAATAAATGTTGTCAATGCAACAATCGAATCCGCCTCCAGTCCCCCGTCAGGAAAAACCGATGATCCGGAATTTACTCTCATTCAAATCAGGGACAGGTCCAGCCCGGATTGACGGCTTCGATCGATTCAGGTATTTTAAAAATGATGTCAATGGACCGTTCTGAACCTCTTGTGGATACAAGGCTGAGCTATATCTGATGGGTATATTATTTTTTTAAAGGGGATGGCGGATTCTCACAAATAGTCCGTTGTTTTAAGGAAGTCATACAGGGTGGAACCCCCTTGACCGTGCAAATATTTTGTTGTTTTTCAATTACCCGCATATATAGCAAATTGCTTGCAGACTCTTGGGAAAAGCTTAAATGTGTCAGAACGACTCAATCTCAACTATGCAATCAGTGGGCATCATACTCGTGATCGTCTTCTGCTTCATACTGTACGCAGGGTGTATCCAGCTCGCCGGGCATGCATATTATCAGTAACTCACCTGATCCCATTGTCGGGCAGTGGATTGGAGGTGAGCCCCCCTCATCAGAACGGCACATTATTTTTTATGAAAACAATACGTTTTTTTCCATGAATTTCTTTTTAGACAGCGGGGAAACGACTGATACAGGCAAATGGACAAAAACAGAACCCGGTCTCTATTCATTGCAATCATCTGCAGGGGAAGAAACCGGCTGGGTGTACGATTCTTATACCGATTCAATGTATAAGTACGGATTACCCCAGTTGAAATACTACCGCTATAAAGGATAACCCGGAAGGCTTTGGCCGTCCAGATGGTTCAAAAGCAATTCTTCATACGTTTCGCTCCGGTAATTGAACCCGGAACTTATGTTTCTGCACGGATAGGCATAATCACCGTTGTGATACCGCTGTACTGTAAACGTCGCTGGATCGCAAAAGCAGTCTCGTTATGCAGTATCTTCTGGAATGGATTTTCATGACGGAAAACTATCTGTCCGGCAAAAAAAGTGGAATTCGGGAATTCTTTTACAATGTTTTTACAGAGTGGTACTGCCAGGTCCACAACATCAGTTCCGATATCCATCCGGTAATCTGATGCAAAGCCTGTCTCCCGGGCCAGATCAACATATTTCATGAGTGAGTTCTGTGTTGATTTCGAAAGTGCCGTCAATTCAGTCTGAGCCCTTGAATGTTCCTGAATCTACTACTGCAATTGAGACAAAAATAATATTTTCATAGACGCCGGGAAAATTTTTTATGATAGAATAAAACGTATTAACGCCAAAACCATGAAACCCGGTAACGAGCTGCACTGCAGTCATCCTGTGGGGGTTTACAGGTTCAGTATTTTTACTACCGGTGGAGGGTATAACCTCAAGCAATGTATCTAATTTCCGTAATCCTTTCGTTACATTCTGATAATGCCCATGGATCAGGAAGCAGAGCCCGACGAGAGCAGCTGTGAGCAATAGGGTGAACCAACCCCCTTCGCCAATCTTTTCATAGATAGTGATAAGGAGGATTGTACTGCACAATACAAACCCGATAATATGGATGGGTATATGCTTTTTCCAGTTTTTTTCATTCACCCGGTTTTTAAAAAAGAACCGTGCCATACCGAACTGGGACAGGGAAAACGTGATGAACACATTAATGGCGTACATTGTGATGAGAAATACAATAGACCCGCGTGAAAAGATCATGAGTACGAGTGCTGCCCCTCCCATGAGGAGGATCCCGTTGGTCATGGTGAGGCGCTCGGAGAGGTTGGCAAATGACCGGGGGAGCCACGAATCAATTGCCATATTTGCCATCACCCGCGGCCCGTCAATAAACCCGGTCTGGGCTGCCACGAAGAGCAGTGCCCCCTCAGAAAGGATGGTGACCAGCGCGAGGACTCCTCCAAAAGGCCAGCCCCCAAAGACATTTGTCGCCAGTACTGCATTCAGGGTTTGTCCCGGAACCGGGTGAATCTTCCAGAGCAGATAGCAGAGGAAGAGACCTCCGGAGAGTATGGCAAGAGATATCGCCATGTATCCCATTGTCCGTTTTCCGGTTTTTACCCTTGGCTCCTGCATGATCTGCATCCCGTTTGCAACCGCTTCGATACCGGTATACGTCCCGCTGCCCAGTGAATATGCCCGGAGGAAAATGGCCAGAATTCCTATCGTACCAACCGCTGCCAAATCATGGGAGAGTCCGGCCTGGAACCCGTCAGCGACCGTGCCAATTTGAGGTGCATGAGCAAAAATTCCATAACCAAGGAGCAGTGCATGGGCTGCAATGAACACAAGAAATATCGGGGCAAGCGTCATGACCGACTCTTTGACCCCCCGCAGGTTCATTTCAATCAGCAGAACGATGAGCAGGCAGGCTGCCACGAGTTTGAACTGCTGGAACGAATAGGGTAAAAACGAGAAGATGGCATCGGCACACGCTGCGACAGAGACTGTGATGGTCAGCATATAGTCGATGAGGAGTGCGCTCCCTGATATGACACCTGCCCGCTGGCTGATCGTATGGGTGGCAACGATATATCCCCCGCCTCCCCCCGGATAATGTTCGATAATGCGGGTGTAGGCATATGAGATAATAAAAACGGTAAATGCGGTACCCAATGCGAGGAAAATTGCAAGATAGGTATGGTCACCCAGCGCAATGAACGCTTCAGAAGGTCCGTAGGATGAAGACGAGATACCGTCAGCCCCTAACCCTATCCATGCAAGAAGGGGTATAAGTGCAATCTTATGGAATATCGTGGGGTCTTCTATGTTTTTCCTGGCGCCAATAATGATTCGGCGGGTCCCAGCCCGAACATCCTCCCAGTTCCACGAATCCTTTGGTCCCACGGTATCTTCTTCCGGCAGCCGGACAGGTTCAGTTCTGATGTAAACCTGACCTGCATGCGCCTTGGGATTAGTTCAAAACACTGTTGACTATGCACTAATAGCTCCTGTAATGATCGCCGGCTTAATAATTTTCTGGTTTGAATATTTCTGTCAGTTATAAAAATCGGCATTATGGATTTTTTGGATTTCCGGTGCACTATTACTCGCTCCGTTATCCTGCCTGGCACCTGGTGTGGTTTGCCTCACGACGGCAACGGTGTGGTGAAACAGACAAGAGGACCGTGAAAATCGGATTTGATATAAAAAAGATCTGGAAGGGATTTTTTTAAATAATAATAACTGTTTTATTCATTATTGGATGCTTGGTACAGAGGATGTGAGAAATGGTTATCTCAACTTCGGAAAATTTACGTACATTATTTGAAAAAATCAAATCTCTTGGTTTTTTTGGAAGAATATTTGGATGGAAACGAATTCTTGCGATTACATCCGCGGCAGACGTTGAACATACGACACTTAATAATGAACTTGTTGCTGTCTATGATCAGAACCGGCAAATCAGAAACCAATTGCGTTCGGTCTACCAGGATCTGGAACATCAGAAATCCCTGTTATCCGATATGAGATCTGAATACAATGATCTCAAGAATTCGAATGTGCATTTATTACAGACTCACCGGGAAAAGGAGGATGAAATTACAATCCTGCGGGAATCGGAATCAAAATTCACTAAAAGAATAGCTGAGATTAAAAGAGAATCGGATCAGATTCGTTCAACAATCGAACAAAATAATCTGCAGCTTCAGAAAAAAGATACCGAAATTGGAGCCCTTAAAGAATCTGAGGCAAAAAATAGTGTAAGGATTCGTGAATTAGAGCATGAGGTTGAGAGAGCACAAACAGCTATGCAGGAATATGCCCGGAAAATTCAGGATTGCACCAGTGAAATATGTGTCTTAACCGAGGACAATACCCATAAAGCAAAACGTATCCTTGACCTCGAAAAGGATACCGAACGGTACCGGCTTACCATGAAACAATATATCCAGCAGCTTTAGGGAAACATGGTCTGACCATCATAATCAAAACGAACCGGAATAAAAAAAATATCTGATCAATGGTCCACACCCGGTCACAACGACTTTGTCTCTTCCTTTGGTTTTGGCACTTTGACAACCAGTACCCGGAAAACCGACTGACTCTCGTTGATCCAACGGTGAGGAATCCGTGCAGGGCTTTCGACAAGCTGATCTTTTGTTACTTCAGCACGCTCGGTACCAATTTCAACAATACCTACCCCCTCAAGTACATAGAAGAACACATCTACTGGTGTGATATGTTTTTTTAACGATTCACCGGGCTGCAGCGTGATTACAACGGCGATTGCGTTGTCAGTATCGTAAATCTTTCGTGCATCCACTATGTGGGGATTAGGTCCAGACACAACCTGGGCAACTTTTGTAATTTTTATCATTATTTCACCTTTGATAATGGGAATGTACGGAATTAACAAGTATAATTCCGATCTCGACGATTCGATACCAATGCATTTTGACCAGTTGGGATTTTATCCGGTAGTAATCTGGTGCAGACCACTTTTTAATAAATAATACTAACCAATGAAGTATATTAACCACAGGATATTACAAGTTCATCCCAAAAAAATTCTGGTGTTACCGATAAGAAAAAGAAAACGTTGTTTTTTATAATGGCCGGGAAGAAAAATTCACCTATCTCCCGATCAGAATTGGAACCAATAAAAATACTGCCAACTCTCGGGTATTTCTCTTAAATACAAAAGTGGCTCGGACATGCCAAAAAAGAATCAGAATGTAACCCTATTTATCCAATAAAAAACAACCTGTTTACAATTTATGAGGAGTACCATGTCACAACAACTCGGGGGACAACCCATTATTATTCTCAGGGAAGGAGCAACAAGAAACCGCGGGAAAAGAGGCCCAGAACAATAATTTTTCCGCTGCGATGGCAGTGGCAGCAGCGGTCCGATCGACTCTTGGCCCCAAAGGCATGGACAAGATGCTCATCGATGGTATGGGGGATATCACCATCACCAACGACGGAGTCACCATCTTAAAGGAAATGGACATTGAGCATCCGGCCGCAAAGATGATGGTCGAGATCGCAAAGACCCAGGATGCCGAGGTCGGTGACGGGACAACGAGCGCTGTTATTATTGCCGGAGAACTGTTAAAGAACGCGGAGGGGCTCCTTGCCCAAAGCGTTCACCCGACCGTTATTGCTGATGGATACCGGCAGGCGGCGTCAAAGGCAATCGAAATGCTCAACGAGATCGCCATTACCGTGAAGCCATCCGATACCGCTATGCTCAAAAAGATTGCCGATACCGCACTCACCGGCAAGAACGCGGAGGTATCGAAGGATCGGCTCTGCGATATTCTCGTGAAGGCGGTCACGTTCATCACCGATGCCGATGGCACGGTGGATATCAGTCATATCAATGTAGAAAAGAAGGTCGGTACCTCGGTAGACGATACAGAACTTATCGAAGGTATGGTCATTGACAAGGAACGTGCGCACCCGAGCATGCCCAAATCCGTGAAGAATGCAAAGATCCTGCTCCTCAATGTGGCGCTCGAGTTCAAAAAGACCGATGTGAACGCGACCATAAAGATATCTCCCTCCCGGGCAGGCCCAGGCGTTTCTCGATGAAGAAGAACAGATGGTTCACACGATGGTGGACAAAGTAATCAGAAGCGGTGCAACCGTCATCTTCTGCCAGAAAGGCATCGATGATGTTGCCCAGCATTACCTTGCAAAGGCCGGCATACTTGCTATCCGCAGGGTGAAGAAGAGCGATTCAGAGAACCTTGCCCGGGCAACCGGGGCGAACATCGTCAACAGCATCGACGCGATAACGCACAAGGACCTTGGCACTGCTGGGCTGGTCGAGGAACGCAAGGTCTCGGGCGACGAGATGATCTATATCTCAAAGTGCAAAAACCCCAAATCGGTATCGATCATCGTCAGGGGCGGGACAGAGCATGTGGTCGATGAACTTGAACGTGGTATTCACGACGCCCTCATGGTAGTGAGCGTTGTTGCGGGGGGCAACAAGATTGTCGCTGGTGGCGGGGCACCCGAAACCGAACTCTCGCTCCATCTGAGGAAATATGCATCCCAGGAAGGAGGTCGTGTCCACTCGCGATTGAGGCATTCGCATCGGCACTGGAAGTCATCCCCCGTACCCTTGCCGAGAATGCCGGGCTTGACGCAATTGATATGCTTGTTGCGATCCGGGCTGCACATGAAGCAGGGAAAAAGAACTTTGGTCTTGATGTCTTCCAGGGAAAACCAGTAGATATGCTCAAAGCCGGCGTAGTTGAACCGCTCAGGGTCAAGACACAGGCAATCTCAAGTGCGGCAGAAGCAGCCGTCATGATCCTCCGCATCGACGATATCATAGCAGCATCAAAAGTAGCCGGACCAGCCGGTGGAATGCCTCCCGGCGGTATGCCACCCGGTATGGGAGATTATTAATCTTCAATTTCGTTTTTCCTTTTTTTTAAAATTAAAAAGATACTCTCTTAAACGCGGGATTTTTTTCGTGTTTTGCAATTAACAAATGTAATAGTTTATTAACATACTGACCATGATAGAATATTATCATCGTAAAAAGTTGAGAAACAATGGTTAAAATGTGTGAGCGCTGCGGAAAATTCACCCTCCAGGACGCTGCAGCTTTTTGTATGCACTGCGGATATGAGTTTCCCGAAGACGAATGTGTTTTACTTCACCAGATACGCGATTCGGTTGATGAATCACAGAAGGAAATCCGCAACATCAGGATTCTTTTGCGCAAATCGCAGAGAAAACCAAAGCTGACAAAAACCCTCTTTTATTCGGTTATTGCCATTATTCTTATCGTTATTATCGTTGCAGTACTTGTTTTTCAGTTTGGTGCCCGACCCTGATTATTAAAAAAAAAGATTTTTTTCCTTTGCCCTGCTGGTTTCCTGTTGTATCTGCCGCAGATTCTGTTGAGAGAAAATCCAGTATATTCTTTATTTATTTTGTGTGACGATTCTGGTACATGGATACCGGGATATTCCTAATCTCCAGTTTCATGGTGGACACTGTTCCGGAATGGCCGTTTGCACTGAATCGTGTGTCCTGCCGGGAATCTGCTACTCTTTCTCCCTCTCTTTTTTATTTGTGAAAAGAAAAGGAATGTAAGAATGAATAAAATACCTCTGGAAACAACGGATGATGAGTCATACATACGGTTCCGGGACTGTTTTTCTGTCCGGTATATCCAGTCTGCTGCATTGTTATGCAGGCTGGGATACCAGATTGAAAAGGATTTTGCCAACTCCGGAAAAATCTCCGATGAAGAACGGCTCAGGCACGAAGTGTTCACTCTTAATTCTATACTCTCATCCGTTGCATTCCTTGAGTCTACGATCAACGAGCATCTACGCAGATGCAGCAGATGATGCCTATTTCTTTACCGAAGAAAAAAATGAAATGCTTTTAAAAACCATCGGTGAGAAATGGAGAAATGAAAAGAACTTTGATCGTGCTCCTCTGGTCAATAAATACCAGAAAATACTGGTTATCGCAGATAAAAGCCCGTTTAATGAAGATAATCCTGTTTTTTCAGATATTCGGATCCTGATTGAAATCCGGAATTACCTCATGCATTACAAACGGGAATGGGTTGTCGTGCAAAAAAGTAAAACACCGGGTGACAGCGCAGAAACGCATGGAGAAAAACTGGAAAGAATCATCAGGAACAAATTTGTTAAAAACCCGCTGGCACAAAAAAACCGGTTGTTCTTTCCGGATACCTGCTTTGGCCACGGGTGTGCAGAATGGGCGGTACACAACAGTCTCGCATTTACTGATGAATTTTTCAGAAAACTTGAACTGCCCGCACCTTACGACGGGATAAAAAATGAATTAACTACAAAATAGCAGGATCTGCTACTTCTGCTTTTTCTTCTTTTTGGGCTTTTCTTTTGCCATAGACATGAGGTCAATGATATAATTTCCCTCGTTACCAACGCTGACAATCCGCTGGTCGCTCTGCGCCATCTTTTCGAGATTAAGCTCATACGAACCCGGTGAAACAATACGGATCGTCTCTACCCGGTCATACATTTCCACTTCTTCTTTTTTCCCGGGCTCTACAATTTCCAGGATATCCTCATGAGACTCATCAGCAATTTCGTCGATGGACTTCTCGTCAAGGACGTCCTTGTGGATCTCGGTCTCTTTGACGTAGAGGAACTTTTTACCCCCGCAGCTTGCGCAACCTTTCAGGATTTCCGTTGAACCGGCCTTATATTCCCGTCCGCATTTTGTACATTTGTGCGGCATACTCAATCACCCGAAGCATTCAAGCATGGTCTCATACAGACTCTCAACATTCCGGCCTTCCAGCCCGGAGATTGCAACGACCGGGTGCTGCGGGAATGCACTACGGATCCGTGCGGGTGCTGCTTCTGCAAGATCAATTTTATTTGCCACGATAATCACCGGGAGTTTGCGGCTCTCGATGATACCGATCATCATAATGTTAACCTGCATGAATGGATCCAGTGTTGAATCCAGCATGTAGATGACCCCGTCGATATCCTCGCGCAGCCAGTGCATCGCTTCAGCTACGCCCTCGGTTGCTTCCCGGGCACGGATGATCGCTTCATCCTTTTCCATGCCGAATTCCAGGAATTCGTGATAATCAATCTTGGTGGTAACACCCGGCGTATCAACAATATCCATCGTTATTGTGCTGCCATTTGCACCGGAGATGATGATATCTTCTTTCTTCCTTGCCCGCCGGGTTTCGTGTGGGATCTCGCTCACCGGCCCGACAGCATCACCCGTCCAGTCCCGGGCAATGCGGTTTGCAAGCGTGGTCTTACCCGCATTGGGTGGTCCGTATATGCCAATGCGGGTTCGCTTCTTTTTAAAAAACCTGTTGAGGAGATTGGAAAATTTCTTCTTTGCCTTACCATAAGTCTGATAAAATATTTTCATGGGAAACCTCCATGACTACGCAATGTACAAAGGAACAAAGAATTCATCATAATTCGTTAGTAGTGTATAGAAATCGCTCTTTATTATGTTTGTTATAATCCGCCGATCGTATTCCGCCGTTACCGTTTCCAAGTCCTCCTTTGCTATTACTGCGCTGCATTACTGGTTGCCTACGCCAAATTGTATTTATACAATTGAAAGGGAGTATGCTAATTGTAATCATCAGCACAAGTACTTCAAGGAGGTGACTCATGAATAAAACATCCAATAGAATGCAGTTTGAGACCCAGATCCCGTTACGGGACGTGATGAAAAACAATCCAACCATGATAGATATTGGGGCGAGTGTCGCAAAAGCGGCAAAAGCCATGTGTGTCGACGAGGTTGGCAGTGTTATTATTCTCGAGCGCAGCCAGCCAATCGGTATTGTAACAGAAGAAGACATTACCTGCAAGGTTGTAGCAAAGGATCTCAAGCCAAGTACTGTACAGGTCAAAGAAATCATGAGCACGCCACTCATTACGGTGAGTGCGGAAAAAACTGTTGGCGATGCCGCTCATATGATGGTGAAGCATAAGGTAAGGAGACTGCCCGTTATCGATGCAAAAAAGAAGGTTATCGGGATTGTAACCGTCCGGGATCTCCTTACCGTAGCCAATGAACTCAATGAGCTCCTTGCCGATCTCATAGAAATTAACCGCGAGGAGATCGTTGAGCAGGGAATGTGCAATCGCTGCAGCCAGATGTCTGATGATCTCAAGCGGGTTGACAATCTCTTGCTCTGCTCCCGTTGCCGTGAAGAGGACAAAATTTCATGAAAACTGCACAGGATTTCATGATTGGGATCCCTGTGCTGAAATTTAACGACCAGATAACCAAGGCACGGCAAATCCTGCGAGATGACCGCTTCCGGGAAGTCTATGTCGTGGACGCGAAAAAAATCCTCCTCGGCTATATCGATCTGACTGACGGGTTGCGGGTAACGGCAACGAAATCGAATGTAACCGTGGAAGGGTATGTCAAGGAAGCCCCCATGGTCAGCCCGGGTGATACACTTGAGCAGGTGGCAAAAAGGATGCGGGATTACGAGACCGACAGTGTTGCAGTCGTTGATCCCGGTCATCAGATTATCGGTGGAGTACTTCTATCAGATCTATTCCCCGTTATAATATCCCGTCATGAACTCCATGGGAATGTCAGCTTCCCATATGACCACAGATGTGATTATTGCAAGTCCGACTGATACGATCCAGAAGATTTACACTATGATCATGGACAGCGGTTTTTCTGCGTTTCCGGTTGTTAAGAAAAAGCGGATTATCGGCTTGATTTCCCGCCGCGACCTCATCCGGACACGACGTGTACAGTCGGTAATTGCCGGGCATGCCCACACGACAATTGAGGAGATTATGTCCAAGAATGTGATTACTATAGGTCCTGACGAACCGATTGCCTCAGCTGCAGAACTGCTGGTAAAACACGATGTGAGCCGTCTTCCCGTTACAGATGGCGACCGGATTGTAGGAATTGTTGACCGGCACGATGTATTGAGAAGTCTCGCATGATCCATTCCACGTAATGGCTTGCACAATAAAAATTTCTGATAAACACCGTGATGTATCGTTTCAAAAATAAATGTATCATGGTCATTGAACTATTTGGAGGGGATAATGAACCAGAATGACCGGAGCATCAAACAGGGTGACAGGCTCTTAAAGATGCAGGGAAAACTTGACCGTGGGCCGGTTGAGTTCAAATCCCATATTGTCCAGCAGGAGGGTGAGATCATGGCAATCGCAACCTGCGATGTCATTTCAGTCCCACCCACCCAGAGCATTATCGGGGCGGTGGAAATTATGACAAAATGTGGTTTCCGCCGTTTACCCGTTACAGATGCCGGCACAAAAAAGTTGCGCGGGATCATCACTTCAGGGGATGTAATCAATTTCATGGGAGGGGGAGATAAGTATAAACTGGTTCAGGTCAGGCATGGCGGGAACCTGCTCGCCGCAGTAAACGAGAGCGTACGCACTATCATGTCCCAGCAGGTTACCACGCTCTCACATGAATCCCGGATTAGCGATGCAGTTACAACTATTGTCGAAAAAAAGATCGGGGGGCTACCTATAGTAGACCATGATGGTGTGCTGAATGGTATTGTTACCGAACGGGATGTGTTACGGGTACTTGGCGCGGAGCGAAGTACCCTCAATGTTGAGGATGTCATGAGTTCCTCCCTACGGGTAACTGCACCGGACTGCCCCATCTCAACCGTCGCCCATGACATGACCCGGTACAGGTTCCGCAGGTTGCCGGTCGTGAGCGATGATGTGCTCTATGGTATAGTGACTGCAACCGATATCATGAAATATCTCGGGAACCGTGAGGTCTTTGCCCGGTTGACAACCGGTAATGTCTCGGAGGTCATGGAATTACCCGTTCGCACACTGGTTGGGGGGGATCTCTTCACGACTACGCCGATGCAGAGCATCAACCAGGCAGCCCGGGAGATGCTGACCAGAAATATCGGCGCATTACCAGTAATCGAGGGCTCCCGGCTGATTGGTCTGGTGACCGAGTTCGATCTTGTCCGGGCATTTGCGGAGGGATAACTGCCATGTTTGCACGTGATGTGATGACAGCACCTGTTTTTTTTGTCTCCCCCATAGAGACGATCGCTTACGCAAGGAACCTGATGGTAAAACACAAAATATCCCGCCTCCTGGTGATGGAGGAAGGCAGGCTGACGGGAATTCTTACAAAAAAAGATATAGCATACCATATCCGCCATGGAGAGGCTGCGTGGCGCCGGCGTCCTGTTGACCAGATACCCGTGGGAGTATTTACTACAAAAAATCCGATCGTTGTAGACCCCGATACCGAAACGAAGGTGATAGCAAAAATTTTTGTAGAAAAAGACATCAGTTCCGTCCCGGTTGTTAATGAAGGACATGTGATCGGGATAGTGACCAAGTCCGACCTGATGACATCTGACCTGTTAAATCACATGGGAGGGACAGTAAAGGATGTGATGGAAGATGTGCTCATCGTCAACCGGTATCATTCACTCGACCATGTAATTGACCTGATGAATGAGCGAAATGATAAACTCATTGTAACAAATAATGATGGGACTTTTGCTGGAATCATAACTGAAACCAATCTGGCATTCCTGGAGCCTTATGCCAAAAAACCAGGATCCAGACAAAAAGATGTGAAATTTTTACGCAAGGAAGAATATGCAGGCGTAAAGTCCTACCGGTATGTAGTTAAGGTATCCACAATTGCTGAAGACGTGATGTCATCCCCTGTCATCACGACTGAACCTGATGTTCCCCTTGCTGATGCTGTGGCAGAGATGGAGAAACAGCATATCAACAGCCTTGTTGTTGTTGAGAACGGTTCGATCATGGGAATCTTAAAACGAGATGATATCATAAAGGAAGTGGCAAAATGACAAAAGAGATTTTTATCAAAGATGTGATGGCAAAACCAGCAACCATATCCAAATCGGCAATGATTACCGAAGCACTTGATAAAATGCTTGGCGAAGGTATTGATCCTCTCATCGCAGTCAACAATAATACGGTAGTTGGTACGGTATCACGGCAGGCAATAGCAGAGAAGCTGGGCAGTAAACAGAACTCCGATCTTGCACCCACTTCAATCCATGTGGCAAGCGTGGTTGAGGAAGATTTCACCAGTGTCTATCCCGACGAAAGCATTAATGTTCTCGTCCCGCTGCTCCAGCACTACAAGCTGGTTGTTGTGTATGACAGTGATCACAAGTTAATAGGTCAGGTAAGTTTCGGGGATCTCCTGAAAAAATACCAGCCGGATACCGGCATTGTCAGTGTAATCGAGAAGGTGATAACCATTGAGGCAGATGAGCGTGTTGTTCACCTGCGCCGCCGCATGCTGGATGAAAAGATCACACGTTTTGTTGTTACAGATCAGGGAAAATACACAGGAATCGTGACAGAAACCGATGTAGCAATCGCAATGCGGAAATTCCGGGAGGAGACCCGGGACCAGCACCAGGATCACCGGATACGCAACCTGCTGGTCAAGGATATTATGAGTGCTTCACTCATATCAGTCGATTTTTCAACAAAAGTGTCAGATGTGATCGACCTGATGCTGAACAAGAATATCAGCACGGTACCCGTTATGGAAAACGGTAAATTGTTGGGCCTCATAACGCGCAAGTCTCTTGTCAATGCGCTCTAAAACAACAAGTCCCCTTTTTCCCCCATCGAGATCTACCTTCATTACTGGCATGAACAAAACAACTCCCCCCATAGTCCGTTACAACCATAATTTTATCGCGGCATCTGAAAAAAGGAATAAAAATGACCCGTCAGTTCTTCTTATATCCTCTTGTTCACGGTGATCGTACCCTTTCCGTAAGCCTGGCAGGGTGATTATAACTGTACGAGTAACACAATCCCGACAATCATTCCGATTACGACGATGGTCCTCCGCAACAGGACATGGTTTATCTTCCCGGCTATCCTTCCCCCTGCAGCACCACCTGCCAGTGCACCGGTTGCCATTACCAGTGCCAGCGGCCATATGACCATACCGGAAAAAAGGAAGAATGCTGCTGCTGCGACATTGATACTGAGCGAAATGCACTGTTTCAGCGCATTCAGCCGGGGCAGGGTATCATTAAAGAAGAGTCCCAGGACGGCGAGGACAATTACACTCATTCCCGCACCGAAATAGCCGCCATAGACTGCCGCGAGACCGACCGGCAGGACGATTTTGTTGCCAACCCCTTTGGATCCAGCGGGATGAGAGCGCTTCCTGACCCAGTCACGGACCCGGTCCTGGACTGCCAGAAGCAGGGCAGCAAAAAGGATGAGGAATGGGATGAGGATATGAAATACCTGCTCATTGGCTATGAGGAGCAGGACACTGCCGGCTATTCCCCCGATAAATCCTGCCGGGATGAGGAGCCACATACGCCGCCGCTGCCCGCGGAGATCCTCTCTCTGGGCAATTGCACCCCCGAGGTAGCCCGGGCATAATGCTACGGTATTGGTGATATTGGCAGCGAGATCCGGGACACCCATAGCAATAAGCGCAGGAAATGAGACAAGTGTCCCTCCTCCTGCGAGGGCGTTGATCAGGCCGGCAGCTGCCGCAGCGAGGCCTGCAACAACAAATTCAGATCCGGAGAGCATGTATCAGGCCCCGAATTCCCGTATTTTTTCAGCCAAGATATGTACCGAGATCCGCCGTTTTCAGGATCTTTACCCCCATATTAGCAATATCCCTGATATTTGCTTCATGAATATCATCTGACTGTGCCCCGACTGCGTCTTTGATCAGGATAACGGGATAATTATAGGCAACTGCATCAAAGACCGTGGTGCGGACACAGTTGGGAGTCTGGATCCCGGTCACGACCAGCTCCTCGACTCCAATGTTCCGGAGCATAAGGTCCAGTTCCGTTCCGATAAAGGCACTCATCCGGATCTTCGGGATGATATATTCTCCGGGTAGTGGAGTCAGTTCTTCAATAACCGCTGCGCCATGGGTTCCTTCAACGGCAAACGGGTGTTTCCGGAAGAGTTCCTGACGAGTAATCTCGACATCCGATTCGTCCCTGCGGTGTACCCTCAGGATATGGAAGACCGGGCTCCTTTTTTTGCGGAATCCGGTGAGTACCTCGATAGATCTTCGGGACAATAATACGGGCCTGTCCCCCCTGAGCGGCACACCATCCAGAACAAAATCGTTCTGCATATCAATGATAAACAGTGCAGCTTGTTTCATAATTCGCACACCATAGACTGGCAGCGGCAGGTAATAAGGAATGCGCGAGGCGGATCCAAAGATCCGGATAATCTCAGGCTATTTCTTTCTGAATCTTTATTTCCTTCTGGTATTCGAAATAAGAATATGCCACAGTAAATACCGCGACTATAATTACCGGTACGATGATGAACAGGAATGCGTACGCGCCGGCCAGAACCCCGAAAAAAGAAATAATTCCGGCGATTTTGAATAATTTTCCCCCGATTTCGTGGGTCTTTTTCCAGACGGTTTCACTGCTCAATGTCCAGGGTGTGCGGATGCCCACAAACCAGTTCTGTTCAGCATGGCCGAGAAGAAACCCGATATAGATAAAGAGTGTCCCCATGAGGAACGGGAATGTGAGGTTAGGGCTGACCTGGTATCCGGTGCTCCAGAGTATGATCTGGATCTGTATCGCCAGCATGAAGAGGATAAACAGGAGAATGAACCCATCGTAATAGTTCCTGAATTTCTCGTAATTCTTTTTATAGGGGTCTATGCGGGGAAGAACAGCAAATAACCCGACAAGCCCTGTCATGATAAGGGGGATGAGAAATAGTCCCCAGATCTTTGACATGTAACCGTCAGGCTGGCCGGCAGCGTTCCAATGCGATACGACACGGTCCGGTGCTGTCGGGTACATGGCGATGGTAAGTATGAAGGTAATAATGAGTCCGGCGATAATTGCAAGCCTGATGAGTTTCATGCATCGCTATTGGGAATTGATTTGGTAATAAAGTAATGCCGGTTATTGCACGAGCGCAATGTTCCTTTTGTTGTGTGTAAACTCAAAATACGATGAACGCCGCCGCCCCCGGCAGGGTGCCCCCGCAGCGGATCAGTGCAGTTTAATCGACAATAAAAATATTTCAATAAATATATCCGTTGATGGAGTTACGTATCTTTTCAGTGGAACAATCTATCCAAAAAATCCGGTGACATCAAATGACATCACTTCACACAATATTTGTTATTCTCATAGTTACAGTGGGGCTTGTGCTGGTGACTGGGTGTGTGGGGCAGGCTGAAAACGGAAAAAGTGCAGGGAACGTTACTTCGCCGGTTCCGACTACCTCACTAATCCCGACTCCAGCGCAAATTGAAACCTATCAGGTTCCCCAAGAGGGCTACTGGATAAAGATAGATCCCATCAGCGACAAGTATGTGGGGGAGATTTTCACGATAACCTCTATCACGAATCTTTCAGCTGGTGAAGAAATTCTCGTCCAGGTCTATTCATCAAATTTTCACCCGGGTATAAAAATGCAGACAAGAGAATTCAGTGGTGCAACTGGTACTGTCAGGGTTATTCAGGGAATGAATGGAATCAACACGATTTCATTCGCTGTTGATTCTTCCACATTATACAACTCCTCCCCATTAAAACCGGGCGAATACATTGTCACGGAAGATGCAGTCATCCAGCCGGTCACCGGCAATGCACTGTTCAATGTTCTTCCTGCCCCCGATTCTTTCGGGAAAATTCCCTTAAAACCGAAGAATTTTATCGACTGGGAAAAACTGGACCTTCCCCCGCTTAAGATTAATAATTCGATGCAGCCGGAAATTCCGAAACTTGTTATAAATCTCTTTCTGGATCCGGCACAACCGGGTCAGTTGCCTCGCGGCTCAATTGTGATTTTCTCCCCAGATAGTTTAGTCAGAGTTTTTGATAAAAACGGTACGCAAATTGCTGCCTACCTGGATTTCAATACTTTTCGTTCAGCCGGCGTCCCCTCAGGATTTGTTGTCGATGTTTCTGTAGGAAACGTCTCGATCGTTACCTATAGTGGCGTGCGGATCCTCACCTTGATTCACGAAGCTGGGAACTAATAATTGGCGAAGGAAAAAAGGGATCCATAATAGAGCGGATTAGCAAGAATTACACTCGGAAGTGCGATGTGTGCCGCCGCCCCCGAAGGGGCGCCCCCGCGACGGATTGAGAACACTGAGCAGCATTTTTTGAAATACAATGCAATCCAACTTAGATAATAAGTGATGCGGGTATCAAAATCCATTCAGTTTGGCTGGACAATGTAGTGAGCCCGATTGATTGAGCGTTTGTTCCTGCCAAACACTTATTACCCAAACCCAACCATATTATAAAGCACCATTCATGGAGCAGTGACTATTCACTGCGAGTGTCTGTACAAGATGCGAGATTCCTCTGTTGAGGTAGCCAAGCCTGGTATGGCGCAGGTTTGCTAAACCTGTGTCCCCCTGGGACTCGAGGGTTCAAATCCCTCCCTCAGCGCTAAAAAGAGAAAATCTCACACAAACGAGGGGATTGGATGGCTCAGGAAGAAGACATAAAATATTTTGTAAGGGTAGGCACGACCGATCTGGATGGAACCAAATCGGTGAGGGTTGCGCTGACCGGCATCACGGGTGTAGGCAGGCATACCTCTACGGTCATATCCCGTATGGCAAAGGTCGACGAATACGCGTTGCTTGGCCGCATGGACGAGGACTCGGTCAACCGGCTCCGCACCGCTGTTGAACAATACTCATCAAAGATCCCATCATGGATGTCTAACCGGCCAAAAGATGTCTACACCGGTGAAGCAAAGCACCTTTTAGGTGGCGATGTAGCGCTTGCAAAAGACGAAGACGTCAACCTCATGAGAAAGATCCGCTGCTACCGGGGCATCCGGCATGAGACCGGGCAGAAAGTCCGCGGGCAGCGCACCAAGTCGACCGGAAGAACCGGAACTACCGTTGGTGTGAAGAGGAAGAAAGAAGGAGGCAGCTGATCATGGGATACCCGGGAAAGAATCATAAATCATACCAGACTCCTAAGCGCCCCTTCGAAAAGACGCGGATCGAATCCGAGACCCGTCTTGTGATCGAGTACGGGCTGCGTAACAAGCGCGAAGTCTGGAAGGCCCAGAGCCGCCTGCGGAAATACCGCAAAGGTGCACGGGAACTCCTCGCAATCATGTCGAGCTCCGTTGACAAGACGATCTTTGAGGCAAAGAAGGAAGAGTCTGATCTCCCATATGCAGCGTTCAGGACTGCTTGGTCCGGGTGCGGATATTGACGCTGTCCTGGCACTTAAGATACAAACCCAGGCTTGAGCGGCGCCTCCAGAGTATTGTCTACCGGAAAGGGCTTGCCCGTTCGCCAAAACAGGCGCGGCAGCTTATCACCCACGGGCATATCGCTATCGATGGCAGACGCGTCAATATTCCAGGATATCTCGTAAAACGGAACGAAGAGCCACAGGTCACGTATTTCGGCAAGTCTCCGTTCTTAAGTGACTCCCACCCTGAGAAGGTACGGATCATCAAACCAGCAGGAGTGAGATAAGATGGCGGCAAATGATAAGGAAAAGTGGGGCGTTGCACACATTTTTGCTTCGTTTAACAATACAATCATCACCATCACCGACCTCTCCGGAGCTGAGACTGTTACAAAAAGCAGCGGTGGCATGGTGGTCAAGCAGGACCGGAATGAAGGTTCGCCCTATGCAGCAATGCAGATGGCAGGGAACGTTGCCCAGAATGCCCGCGAGAAGGGTATTGTTGGCGTACATGTCAAGGTCCGTGCACCCGGTCAGGGTAAACAGCGCAGTCCCGGACCTGGTGCCCAGGCTGCAATTCGTGCCCTCGCCCGTGCCGGAATGCGTATCGGGCGTATAGAAGATGTTACGCCTATCCCCCACGATTCATGTCGCCCGAAGGGCGGCAGACGAGGAAGGAGAGTGTGATGGAGATCGAATTCAGCAGTCTCGACGATTCCCTGGCACGATTTACTCTTTCGGGAGCGACCCCGGCCTTTGCGAACGCGTTCCGTCGGGCAATGATTGGCGAAGTGCCAACCCTTGCAATCGACGATGTGCGTATCTATGATAATACCAGCGCGTTCTTTGATGAGATGCTGGCACACCGGCTCGGGCTCATTCCCATAAAAACCGATCTTTCAACATATTCGACTCAGGAAAAATGCTCCTGCGGCGGGGCGGGATGTCCTGGTTGCATGGTGACTTTAACCTTGAGTGCGGAAGGTCCAAAAACAGTCATGTCGAGTGATCTCATTCCGCAGGACCCCAATGCGACTCCGGTATATGACACCATACCAATCGTGAAGCTGACCAAGGGTCAGAAACTCGTCATTGAAGCACATGCCATCCTCAATACCGGAAGAGAACATGCGAAATGGCAACCGACGCTGGTATGCGGATTCAAGAACCATCCCGTGATATTAATCAGTGAATCATGTGATGCGTGCGCCAATTGTGTGGACGAATGTCCCCGTGGCATCCTGGCGGTTCAGGGCAAAAAAGTCGAAGTTGTTGATGGAAAGCTTCCCGACTGCTCCATGTGCAAGCTCTGCGAACGGGCATGTCTGGCCAGTGGTATCGGGGATGAACCGGCAATTGCCATAACTGCTGATCCAGGGCGGTATATTTTCGTGGTGGAGAGCGATGGGTCATTGCCGGTAAAAGAGATCATGGAACGTGCGCTTCAGTATATCAGGGATCAGTCAGACGAGCTGGAGAGACAATTAGGCGAGATATCAGGGGATGAGAAGAAATGACAAGAATTGTGGAAAAGACGAACCCCCGTCTTACCAACCTCATTTTGCTCTTGAAGAACAACTCACGTGAGAATGAGGCCAAGATCTGGCGCGAGATCGCAAGCAGGCTGGAGACCCCGAACAGAAATTACGCTGAGGTCAACCTGTCCAAGATCAACCGTTATGCTCAGAATGGTGAGACAATCATCGTTCCCGGAAAAGTGCTGGGCAGCGGTGTGCTGGAGCAGTCCGTTAAGGTTGCGGCCTTGAATTTCTCGGCATCAGCCACAAACAAGATCAGGGACGCAAAGGGACAGTGCATGACAATCGAGCAACTCCTTCTGGACAACCCGAAGGGCAGTGGTATCCGGATCCTGAGGTGAATAAAAATGGTTACAGTTATCAATGGTGACGGATTGCTTCTCGGGAGGCTTGCAAGCCTTGTCGCGCAGCGCGGGCTTGCCGGAGAAGAGATTGCCATCGTCAACGCAGAGAAAGCCATCATCTCCGGCAGCCGGGCACGTGTGCTTGCCAACTACAAGCACAAGAGGGAACGTGGCGCCAGCGGAACCCGCTGGGGACCGTTCGTCCCGCGCCGGCCCGACCATCTCATGAAGCGGACCATCCGCGGCATGCTCCCGTACAAACGCCCCCGTGGTGTTGATGCCATGAAGCGCATCAAGTGCTACGTTGGTGTTCCGGTAGACTTTGTCGGAAAAGAGATGGAAGTGCTCGAAGACGCACACATGAACCGGCTGAATAACCCGGCATATGTAACGCTCGGTGCAGTGTGCACATTCCTCGGAGCGAAGTTCTAAGGTGTGAACCATGGCAAAGATCATAAACACAAGCGGAAAACGCAAGACGGCAATCGCACGTGCGACCCTCAAGGCAGGGAAAGGCATGATCCGGGTCAACTCTGTGCCCCTCGAAACATATGGCAATGATGTGACCCGGATGAAAATCTCCGAACCGCTCCTTCTTGTTCCCAATGCAATTCACGGTATCGATGTAATTATCGATGTCGCTGGTGGCGGAGTGATGGGGCAGGCAGAAGCCGTCCGCACTGCTCTTGCCCGGGGTATCCTTCAGTGGCACAATGATCCCCAGATTAAGGATATCTATCTCACCTATGACAGGACGCTCCTCGTCAACGACTCGCGGCAGAAAGAAGCAAAGAAGCCGCACGGCCGTGGAGCACGTAAGAAATTCCAAAAGTCTTATCGTTAGGCTAAAAGATATGATGAGAGGTAAAAAATCTTGATACCCGTGCGATGTTTCACCTGTGGGAAACCTATCTCAACAGCGTGGGAAGAGTTTAAGCAGAGGCGGGGGAACGGCGAGGATCCTAAAAAGATCCTTGACGATCTTAATATTTCCCGGTACTGCTGCAGGCGCATGCTCCTGACTCATAAAGAGATCATTGATGAGCTCAACCCATACCAGTAGATCGACATAAGAACGAGGGGTCGTAGGGTAGCCTGGACCATCCTATTGCGTTCGGGACGCAGTGACCTGAGTTCGAATCTCAGCGACCCCATATTCAAATTAAAAGAATCATCATTTGAGGACGAAGAATGCAGGCGCAGACGTACACCCGGTATGAACGGGCGAGAATTATTGGAGCAAGGGCTCTGCAGATATCGATGGGTGCTCCCTTACTTATCACTACGACACGGATTGATCCCCTTGAGATCGCCGTTGAAGAATACAACAATAACACCATCCCCATTACGGTAAAGAGGAAGTAGAGGTTACAATGACGACTATTGAGGTAATCGAGCTGCGGACTATCCTGGACAGCCGGGGCAACACGACCGTCGAAGCCGATATCTATACCCCTGACGGATTTGGCAGATTTCGCATGTCCCAGCGGAGCCAGTACCGGTTCGCTGGAAGCAAAAGTCAAACCGTCCAAAGAAGTCGTTGATTATGCCATCCAGAATGTCATCCCCGCACTTATCGGGCTGGATTCCAGTGACCAGCAGGGATTTGATGAGCAGCTCCGTGATATTGATGGAACGGCGAACTTTGCTGAAATTGGTGCAAACATCGCAGTCGCACTCTCGCTTGCGAACGCAAAAGCAGCCGCCTCTTCGATGGGTATTCCGCTCTTCCGCTATCTTGGTGGAGCGTTCGTGGATGAAATGCCGCTTCCGCTGGGGAATGTGATCGGCGGTGGAGCACATGCGGCAAACGCGACCGAAATCCAGGAATTCCTCGTTGTGCCCGGAGATGCCACAAATGCCGAAGAGGCAGTTCTCGCAAACGCTGCAGTACACCGGAAAGTCAAGGAACTCTTATCAAAACGCGGGATACCCTGCGGCAAGGGTGATGAGGGTGCATGGGCCCCGCAGATTGATGATGCCCTTGCATTTGAGCTCATTGCCGAGGCAACAGGAATTGTTGCTGACGAGATGAATATCTCAGTCGATATGGGTATTGACGTTGCGGCAAGCCAGATGTGGAACTCTGAAGGTTACAAGTACCGGGACAGGGTTCGCACTACCGAAGACCAGATCGCATACATTGCTGATCTCGTCGACAGCAATGATCTGGTGTATGTGGAAGATCCCCTCCACGAAGATGATTTTGACGGGTTTGCGGAGCTCAATAACCAGATTGGCGATCGATGTCTTGTCTGCGGAGACGATATCTTTGTGACACAGGTCGATCGTATTATGCATGGAATCGAAATGAGCGCCGCAAACTGCGTGCTCATAAAACCCAACCAGGTCGGGACGCTGACTGATACCTTTGAAGCAGTCCGTCTTTCCCATACCCGTGGCCTGGATACGGTGATGAGCCACCGGTCCGGTGAGACAACAGATACAACGATCGCCCACCTTGCAACTGCATTCTCCTGTGTTTTCTTAAAATGTGGTATTGTGGGTGGAGAACGCATTGCAAAACTGAATGAACTGATACGCATTGAGGAACAGCTATGACCACTGTAAACGAGATGGAAATTGAATTAAAAGAACCGCTCATCCCCGTTGAGGAATATCTTGCAGCCGGTGTCCACATCGGTACACAGCAGAAGAGCGAGGACATGAAGAAATTCATCTACCGCGTCCGCGGTGATGGACTCTATATCCTCGATATAAGGGAAACAGACGCACGGATTAAGACCGCGGCAAAATTCTTAAACCAGTTCGAGGCACCCAATATCCTCATTGTCACCTCCCGGCAGTATGGACAGTACCCGGCAAAAAAATTAGCAGATACCATCGGTGCAATGTCGGCAACCGGACGGTTTATCCCGGGACTGCTCACGAATCCTGTTCTGAGTGCATATATTGAGCCGCAGGTCGTTGTTGTCACGGACCCTATAGGGGACGCCCAGGTTATAAACGAAGCCGTTCAATGTGGAATCCCGGTCGTCGCCTTGTGCGATACCAACAACATGACCAAGTACGTGGATCTGGTAATCCCAACAAACAACAAGGGTCGCAAAGCGCTGTCCATGATTTATTTCCTGCTAACGAGGGAGTTGCTTCGCCTTCGTGGAATCTCAACAGCTCTACTCCGGAAGACTTTGAAATTGAACTCTAATCCGGTCCATCACCATTTTGGATAACCGATCGTTAGATATAATAGGACTGCCAGAGGGTTAATCCGAGTATGATGCGTACATGCGCAGTCACTGGTATGTTTTATCCACGGGATCCTTCCCATCTGGAACAGTTGCTGGAGAAATTTTTCTCTGGTACCGGGTCTGAGGGAGCATCCCTGGGTATTGTATCGCCGCATGCAGGATATATCTATTCAGGGGAGGTTGCCGCTCGTGCATTTTCCACGATCGCTTCTGATTTTTCAGGAACTTTTGTTGTCATTGGCCCGTCTCACCGGGGATACATCAACTGTGTTTCGAAAGTGCCATGGGAAACACCACTGGGTGTCGTTGATACTGATGCTGAATTTGTCGAATTACTCGATATAGAAACTGATGAACTCTCTCATCGTGACGAACACTCCCTCGAAGTGCAGATGCCGTTTATCAAGTACCGGTTTCCCCGGGCACGGATTGCACCGGTGATGATGGGACAGCAGGATTATTTGAGTGCGATACGACTTGCGGAAAAGATCGTTTCTGCAATCAAACAGACCAACAGGGATGTAAGAATTGTTGCATCCAGTGATTTCTCGCATTACGTGCCCGAACAAAAGGCAAAATCTGATGACCTCTATGCAATCGAGCCCCTGCTTACTCTCGATACAAAGGAGTTCTATCGCCGGATTGATGAGCGAAGGGTGACTGCCTGCGGATACGGCCCGATTACAGCCATGGTGACTGCCTGCGGAAAACTCGGTGCAGAAAAGGCACAGCTTGTACGGTATGCTACAAGCGGCGATGTCACCGGCGACCGTCGTGAGGTTGTGGGGTATGCAGTTATTGCGGTGATGTAGGTTGGTAACGTGGAGTGCGCCGGGCAAAGTATTCTTGTTCGGCGAACATGCGGTTGTATACGGAAAGCCCGGCATAGCGATGGCGATTAAACCCCGTGTATTTGTCACGGTCAGAAACACAAAACGCCCGCACCGTGCAAAATCCCCCTATATAGATGGATGTTTTGAAGCAATGGGTGTGATGGGCAGCGTTTATATTAATTCGCAGATCCCGAGTTCATCAGGACTGGGTTCGTCTGCCGCAGTCACCGTTGCAACGCTCTCTGCAATCAACGATGAGTTTTCCCTGCATAAAACCCGTGAAGAAATCGCGAATATGGCATTCGAGATAGAAAAGAAGGTGCAGAAGGGGCGGGCGAGCCCCACCGATACAACGGTTTCCATGTATGGCGGGATTGTGCTCATCACGGGTGGTTCCCGAAGGAGACTGCCGCCGCAGAATATGAACCTTGTCATAGGGGACTCGCTTGTTTCGCATAGTACATCAAAAATGGTGGAACAAGTCGGAGACTTAAAAAAGAAACATCCCGAAATCGTTGATCCGATACTCGATGCCATCGAGGGAGTGAGTATGAGTGCGATCCATCATCTCAACAACCCTAAGGAACTGGGGCGGTATATGGACATGAACCATGCACTCCTCGAGGCACTGGGGGTGGGCCATCCCCAGCTTTCAAGGATTGTACTCGCAGCAAGGGCAGCGGGAGCATTTGGAGCCAAAATCACCGGTGCCGGTGGAGGGGGGTGCATGGTAGCTCTCTGCCCCAGGCAGTTGAAACTACGGATCGCCAGTGCGATAGAAGCGTGTGAAGCCCGTGCAATCGTGACCGGCATTGACACAGACGGTGCAAGGAAGGAAAAAAATGTCTGACCGCATCCTCTTAAAGCTTGGCGGGAGCGTAATCACTGATAAAAAAACTGACTGTGCCATCAACTATGATCAGCTTTCCTTCATAGCATCAGCAATTTCCTGTGCCCGTACAGAAAGTATGGTTATTATTCACGGCGCTGGTTCCTGCGGGCACCCGGAGGCAAAACAGTACCGGCTTGATAAGGGTGCCGTTGCCAATCAGACTGAAGGGATTTTTGTTACCCATCAGGCGGTCAGCCGGTTGAACGATGCGGTGGTTGCGACATTCCGTGAAAAGGGAGTAGCTGCCGTTGGTGTACACCCGTTCCACGCTGCAGTAGCGGATGATGGCAGGCTCGTTGCCTTTGAATACCGGGCATCTGGAAAAGATGCTGCAGCTCATGATGGTCCCTGTGATCCACGGTGACGTGGTGATGGACCTTTCACGTGGGGCCTGCATCGTATCGGGCGACCAGCTGGTACGATATCTCGCGGTTGCACTTAAAATCAATCGTGTGGGGCTCGCCACCGATGTACCGGGAGTGCTGGATGGAGGGCTGGTGGTGCCTGAAATCACTCAGAACCTGGCGCCATCTCTCCAGATCGGCAACTCGAAGCATACCGATGTTACCGGTGGAATGAGAGGAAAGATCAATGAACTGCTCGGCCTTGCATCTGCGGGGATCGGGTCAGACATATTCCATGTCTCGCGGATTGGGGACTTTCTTTCAGGAACTGATCACGGCGGGACGAAGATTAAAGGGGATTAACCAGAATGGGAGATAAAAAGAAGTTCACATCGTCACGCAAACTCGATCACCTGCGTATTTGCGCAGAGCAGGAAGTGGAGAGTGGCGATGCAGGGTTTGGCGATATCAGGTTTGTGCACAATGCCCTTCCGGAATGTGACATGGGCACTATCGACCTTTCCGCCCGGTTCCTGAACCGCACGTTTTCCTCCCCCCTTTTTATTTCGGCAATGACCGGGGGTCATCCCGGAACAAAAGAAGTGAATGTGCGGCTTGCCCGGGCCGCGGAACGCTTTGGGATAGGCATGGGTGTCGGCTCACAACGGGCTGCTCTTGAGAACCCCTCTCTTGCAGACACCTTCTCGATAGTCCGCGATGAGGCACCCCATGCATTCCTGGTTGCAAATCTCGGCGCTGTCCAGCTCCGTGATCACGGGATTGAATGGGTAGAGCGGGCTGTCGAAATGATCCAGGCAGACGCGATTGCAATACACTTAAATTTCCTGCAGGAGGCAATCCAGCCCGAAGGAGATCACAATGCTCTGGGTTGTCTGGATGCTATCGGCGAACTCTGTCGTGAGTTCCGTACCCCGGTAATCATTAAAGAGACCGGTTGTGGTATTTCCGGTGAAGTAGCGAGACAATGCTGGGGAGCGGGGGTCAGCGCCATTGATACTGGTGGCTGGGGCGGGACCTCCTGGGCAGCAGTAGAGAGTGTCCGTGCAGATGAAAGCAGAAATGAACCTGATAAGCGACTGAAAACTCTCGGAGAAGATTTTATCGAATGGGGGATTCCGTCGCTGGTAAGTCTTGCCGAAGTGCTTGCATCCGGCGGCCCGGTTATTGCATCGGGCGGTGTCAGGTCAGGGCTCGATATTGCAAAAGGCCTGGCGTTCGGTGCTGATCTCTGCGGGATGGCACTACCACTCCTGAAACCTGCAATGGAAAGTGATGAGGCACTGGATCGCAAGATTGAGGCCATCCACCACGAACTGATCGCAGCGATGTTCCTGACCGGATCAGCACGGATTGCTGATCTTAAGAAAACAAGAATGTTTATCATGGGCAGGACCCGGCAGATGATAGAAAAGGACAATCCGGCACGCATCAGGAAACATCATTAAAACCGGCATATATTTCAAAGAAACACACCAACACGAACAACAAGGAGATACACTATGGATATTGAGATTATAGCAGTGGGCGGATACGATGAGGTCGGGCGAAATATGACCGCCGTCCGCTGTGGAAAGGAAATTGTCATATTTGATATGGGACTCCGCCTGGACCAGGTAATGATCCACGAGGATGCGGAGATAGAGAATATGCACTCCCTTGATCTGATCAAGATTAAGGCGATACCAGATGATACGATGATGAATTCGGTCGAGGGAACCGTAAAGGCGATAGTCTGCTCACACGGGCATCTTGACCATATTGGGGCAATCCCGAAACTGGCGCACCGGTACAATGCACCCATTATCGCAACCCCCTATGCAACAGAACTGATCCGGCAACAGATATCCGGCGAACAAAAATTTGGCGTGAACAACAAGCTCTTTGCACTTAAGGCGGGTCAGAGATACACACTTTCCCAGAACCTTATTTTGGAGTTTGTTCATACACAGCATTCAATTATTGATACTGTCACACCGGTACTTCATACCCCACAGGGTGCGATCGTCTACGCCTGCGACTTTAAGCTTGACCGGACTCCGGTGATAGGCCAACCCCCGGATTTTGCCCGGTTCCGGCAGATAGGGAAAGAGGGAGTACTTGCATTAATTGTCGAGTCTACCTATATCGATCGCCCGGGAAGGTGTCCAAGCGAACGGATCGCAAAAGATCTCGTGCGGGACACCATCACCAGTTACGAGGACGACAAGAACGCGATTATCGTATCCACGTTCTCCTCGCATATTGCCCGGGTGAAAACGATTGCGGAATGTGCCCATGAAATCGGAAGAAAGCCCGTGCTTCTTGGACGATCAATGGAGAAATACTCGGTCACTGCCGAACAGATGAAACTTGTTTCCTTCCCTGAGACGACCAGTGTTTTCGGGAACCGACGGACAGTCGATCGGACAATGCGCCGGATGATGAAGGCGGGAAAAGAGAAATTTTTGCCTATCATCACAGGACACCAGGGGGAACCCGGATCGATTCTTACCCGCCTTGCACTTGGAGATACTCCCTACCAGCTGACCAAGGGAGATAAGATCCTCTTCTCGGCAAATGTCATTCCAAACCCGATGAATTATGGGCAGCGGTACAAGATTGAACAGCATCTGAAAATGGCCGGTGCCCGCATCTTTGAAGATCTTCACGTAAGCGGTCACGCGTATCGCGAGGACCATTATGAGTTTATTCATCTGCTGAATCCCCAGCATATCATTCCCGCACATGGGCACCTGAAGATGACAGCAGGTTATGTAGACTTTGCATCAGAACTTGGCTATACTGCCCACTCCACTATCCATATGATGAAGAACGGGCAGCGGCTCATCATCAATTAAAACGAGGTCAATATGTCAGAACTTCTACCGTACCTGGAATCGGTTGCACAGGAGATTGACCGCATGATCGACCGGTATTTTGTCGACAAAGTTGGTGAACTGAACAAAGCGAGTGCTCACCTTCTCTCCGCGGGAGGCAAAAGACTCCGTCCTGCCGTGGTCATGCTCGCTGCCGATGCGGTAAAACAGGGAAGTTCTCAGGATATAATACATGCAGCACTTGCGCTGGAGCTTACGCACACCTTTACGCTGATCCATGATGACATCATGGATGAAGATACACTCCGTCGCGGTGTACAGACAGTTCACACGAAATGGGATATGCCGACCGGTATCCTTGCCGGGGATGTCCTGTATGCCCGGGCTTTTGAGTTCATATGTAAGGCAAAAGCGCATGACGATGCAAAAGTCCGTGCAGTGTCAATGCTTGCCCACACCTGCGCTGATATCTGTGAAGGGCAGAATATGGATATGTCCTTTGCAAACCGCAATGATGTCGATGAGTACGAATATCTTGAAATGGTGAAGAAAAAAACCGGGGTTCTCTATGCAGCCGCTGCAGGAATAGGTGCAATTCTTGCAGGAAGTACGGTACAACAGGCAAAAGCCCTTTACCTGTACGGTCTGAATACCGGGATAGCGTTTCAGGTCCAGGATGATCTTATTGACCTCCTGACCCCGGCCGAGAAGAGCGGAAAGAACCGGGCATCTGATCTGCGGGAAGGAAAACAGACACTGATAATGATTAAAGCACGGGAAAAAGGGATCGATCTTTCTGAATACAAACGTGACCTGACCGATGCGGAAATTAATGCTGTAATTAAAAAGCTGACCGATGCCGGTGTGATTGATGATGTGAAAAAGATCGCACAGGATCTTGTGACAAGCGGAAACAAGCATCTTTCCCTGCTCCCCCCCTCAAAAGAGCGGGGGCTCCTGATGGAAATCGGGGAATTTTTTGTGACCCGGAGCTATTAGGATGGCAGGAGAAAACCTAAAAGACCTCCTTTTTTTGTGTGCACTCCAGAATTCGGTGAAGCACGGGGGTGTGCCCCAGGCAGGTGCCGTGATTGGTATGATAATGGGTGCCCATCCGGAATTCCGATCGCGGTCAAAGGAAGTTGCGGCTCTGGCAAAGGATGCGATTGCGGATGTGGCTTTACTTTCTTCTGATGATCGTGTGGGGAAACTTCAGGCACTTGCACCTGAAATGTACGAAGCCATTTTTGTAAAACATGAGCACAGGAAGGTCCTGCCCGATCTGGAAGGGGCAGAAAATGGCGTAGTGATGCGATTTGCCCCCAATCCTTCAGGACCGCTTCATATCGGCCACGCCCGTGCAGCTGTGCTCAACGATGCATACGTGAAACAGTACGGTGGAAAATATATCCTCCGTATTGAGGACACGGACCCGAAACGTGTCGATCCCGAAGCGTATGACATGGTAAAGGAGGATATCGCATGGATGGGACTTGGCATAACCGGGACCGTCACGCAAAGCGATCGTCTGCCGCTCTACTACGATCTTTGCAGGCACCTGATCGAGCGGGGAGGAGCGTACGTCTGCACCTGTGACAACGAACGCTTTAAGGAGCTCAAGCAGGCAAAAACTGCATGCCCGTGCAGGGATCAACCGGTGGAGGAGAACCTCGGGCTGTGGGAGAAGATGCTCGACCACACATTTAAGGAGGGAGAGGTGACGGTCCGGATAAAAACCGACCTCAATAATCCAGATCCGGCAATGCGGGATTTCCCCGCGTTCCGTATTCTCGATTCGCCACCCCATCCTAAGGTCAACGCACATGTCTACCCCCTGATGAACTTCTCGGTCGTTGCCGATGATCACCTGCTGGGAGTAACCCATGTGATCCGGGGAAAGGATCACATTGCAAACACCCGGCGACAACGCTACATATATGACCATTTTGGCTGGAAGGTCCCGGTATATCGCCACTATGGCAGGATGGGGATCGAGGGAGTGGTGCTTTCGACATCCCAGATGCGTCTTGGAATCAACGAAGGGACATATTCCGGGTGGGATGATATCCACCTGGGAACGCTCCGGGCTCTTGCCCGGCGGGGGATCAGTCCCGACGCGGTAAAGAACGCAGTGCTGGCAATCGGGATTGGCGATACGGACATCTCATTCTCGTGGGACAACCTCTATGCCGAGAACAAGAAGATCGTAGACCCGGTGGCAAACCGTTATTTCTTTGTTCCTGGCCCGGTGACGGCACATGTCGATGGTGCAAAGCCTCACACTGCACACGCGATGCTCCACCCCAGTGACGCTTCACGGGGCTCACGAACACTGGAATTTGAAGGAACGGTGCTTCTGCCCGGAAGCGAAATCACTCCGGAAGTAACGATGGTCAGGCTCAAAGACCTCTTCAACGTGAAGATTACATGGAGTGGAAACATACCGACGTTTTCCTATGCCGGGGAATCGCTTGCGGAAGCCCGTACGGCAAAGGCACCCATCATCCAGTGGCTTCCTGCACAGGACTCCGTTAACTGCATACTCCTCACGCAGGAAGGCGATATATCGGGTGCCTGCGAACCTGCTGTGAAACGGGAGCTGGGCAAGGTTGTCCAGTTCGAGCGGGTGGGTTTTGTAAAAATTGATGCGGTTGGTAATGATGGCGTGAGGGCATATTTCACGCATAAGTAACCTTTTTTTTAAAAAAAAATAATTCAACCCGGAACTGTATCGGGATAAAGGTCTCCCTGGGTGAAAGGAGATACTGCCTTAATCGGTCCGAATCAGTTGTGTGACGGTTGTTATCCAGATTTTCTTTGCCTCTTCTTTATCCAGTCCGGCCATAATATCAATCAGGAGACCGTTGATAAGTGCATCACAGGCTATGGCAAGGACACGCGGATCGAGCTTGCGGGGAATCAGCCCCGCCTCCTGCTGGCGGACAATAAACCGCTCGACAATATTGATATCCTCAATCCGGTCATGCCTGAGCAGGGTTCTGATATGGTCGTTATGTACGGCCAGGAGCATCATCTCTGAATACATGCTGTTGAACTGGGGTACATATCGTGTAAGTGTATCGAAGAGGATCTCGCTGCCCGGTCCGGAGATCACGCTTCGTGAAGGATTGTTCAAGGATTGCGGCAAGTTCCTCGCGACCATGTTCGGCAACGGCAGCGTACAGTTCCTCCTTGCCGGGGAAATACTGATAGAGCGCCGGCTTGGTAACCCCGAGGCTCCCGGCAATCGCATTCATGGTTGTAGCATGATACCCTTTGTGGAGAAAGAGCGTGTACGCTGCCTCGACGATTTTTTTTCTGACCTCTTCTTTGTATTCCTGAATTATGCGTGGCATATGGAGAACATCCGGATTGCGCGTTGGAATAAAAAACCTGTTTCAGGTATATCTACTCTTGGTATTGTTATGTTACCCATGGTAAGTTTAATAACTTTGGGTAGTACACCTGAGATGCAATAATAACCGGTCTGCCAGGCCGGGGAGTAATTACATGCCAGCAATATCTTCATTCATGTCAGGAAAAAGAAAAAAACCCGATGCGGTTCTATCCGTAGATTACGTGCGCACCTTTATATCGGTACTAGCAATAATGCTCATCGTTTCGCTTATTCTGCCAGTATCAGCCGTTGGCGAACCAACGGTTACTATCACCGATTATACCGTAAATCCCCGTGTGCTTATGCCCGACAGTCTGGGGACCGTTACCATCATGGTGAAAAATACCGCAACAAGTGCATCCATTAAGGAAAATACGGGGTTATATACACAAGATGCTACAACTACCAAAGTCTCCGATATCAATGTCAACATTGAAAATGTAAAACTTGAAGGCAACGGTATCATTGTCCAGAGCAAAGATTTTCAGCAGGTGGGCGAGATAGGGCCGGGGCAATCCATCCAGCTGACCTTTTCCATTCAGGCTCCATCAAAAAGCGGGATGTATTTTCCTGAAGTCTGGATTGATACAACAGGAGGAAGGAGCACTCGCTACCCTGTACCGGTAAATGTCAATACTGCAGTAGGCATACAGCGGCAGGCTATCCTTATCATGGGCAGTTCACTGACCGGAAGTGTAAATCCCGGCGATGAGATACCGGTGACGCTCACGGTCACAAATGCCGGGCAGACCCTTGCCGATGATGTTACACTCCGGATCGATAACGTAAGCGGGACGGTCGCACCAAAAAATGCGGATTTGTATCACCTTGGAACGATTGAAGCTGGCGGACAGAAAACTGTTGATCTGGCCTTATTATCGGATAAAAAAAGCAATTCCGGTCTGGTCAGAATACCCGTTCTCATCAGTTACCATGCAATTGACGGCATTCAGCAGACCCAGGATACCGGTATTGATGTAATATTGAAAGGGAAGGCTGAATTAGGGTTTGTTTCCGTGGATACCAACCCCCCCCGGCTCACCGAGAACACCCCGTTCGATCTTACCGTCCGGATAGAGAACACCGGTTCGGGTGAAGCAAAACAGCTCTCAGCAAAGATCGATCTTCCGGGAGAAGGGACAAGAGAGGCATTCATCGGTAAGATTAAGCCGGGCAACGATGCCCCTGCTATATTCCTCCTGGAAGGATTGAAAGGCGGCAACTACCCGTATAACATGACTATCACGTATACAGATGATATGGGTGCCCATACTATCTCACGTCCGATGAATATGCGGGTACCCCCCGCTGATATGTCAGGTACGATTATCCTTGTGCTGGCTATACTTGTTATTCTCGGTGTTATCGGGTACCGGGTACTGGTACCTCCCGAAGGTCAATGGTGACGGGAAGTTCCCATGGGACAAAAAGAACTGAAGGTCGCGTTCCTGCTCGCCCTGAGGTCGCTCCAGAGGGGAAGCAGGTCAAGCGTGATCCTGACCATCCTGATTATCGGGATGTGCTTCACCAACATGATCTTCCTTCCCTCCATGTTCAGCGGGATTGGACAAGGCATCACAAAACAACTGGTGGATTACGAGATTTCAAATGTCCTCATCAGCCCCAAATCGGGTGAACAGTACATCACCGATCTTGACGCCACACTCGACCTGATCAATGGTATGCCAGGCGTACAGCGGGCATCCCCCCAGTATTCGAAGGGAGCGACGTTCAAGTACCGGCAGCGGATCCTTGGCGTCTCCGTGCGTGCCATTTCCCCATCGGATGAGAAGGAAGTATCCCCGGTGTACACGAAGATGGTTGCCGGGAGTTATCTCGGGGAAGGGGATACCGGGGAGATCATCATCGGGAAACCGATGGCCGGTGATGCCTCCGTCCGCCAGGAAGACGAATTCCAGCCATCGCTGGGTGGTGTCCGTGTCGGGGACTCGATCACGGTCGAGTACGGTAACGGGTATACGAAAGACTACCGGGTCAAAGGGATTTATTACACCGGCTGGAGCCCGGTTGACAATGCAGCGTTATGTGACCCGGACTGACATGGAACTGGTGGAAGGAAAGACGCTTGATAAGGCGGATTACATCACGGTGAGAGCGAAACCCGGGTATACCGAGCAGTTCATCAAGAACGAGACTCCTCGCGTACGGTGTAGGTGTGAACGGGAAGATCCAGACCATGACGGACCTGCTCTCCAAAAGCGTGGGGAAGGTGCTTCAGAGTTTTGCCATCATCAACATGGTGTCCCTGATAGTCAGTGTTATCATTACAACCGTGGTGCTGTTCATTGTCATCACGATCAAGACCATCAACAGCCGCAAGCAGATCGGGATCCTCAAGGCGATCGGCGTGGACAAGGAAGTCATCATGCACACTACGGGTTCCAGGTCATGATTCTCGGCGTCCTTGGCATCATCCTCGGGATTATCATCACGCTCCTGCTCGCAGCATACATGTTTGTTCACCCCATCGTGACTCCCGAATGGTCTGCATACCTGTATATCACCCCATGGGATCTTCTCATCAATTCCGTGATCCTGTTCTGTGCTGCGGTCGTGGCCGGGTATGTGCCTGCCTACCAGGTCTCACGCGAGGATATCCAGACTGCCATGAGGAACTGATATGATTGAGATTACCGACCTGCGGAAGATATACCGGATGGGCGATGTCGAAGTCAGGGCCCTTGACGGGGTAACGCTCGATATTGCCAAGGGGGAGTTCCTCGGTATTATGGGGCCGAGCGGGAGCGGCAAGACCACGCTTCTTCATATGCTCGGACTCCTCGATGAACCGACATCAGGTAAAATCGTCATTGACGGGACGGACCTCTCAAAACTTACCGATTACGAGGAGACGATGTTTCGCCTCTACAAACTCGGGTATGTCTTTCAGGATTACGCACTGGTCCCCGACTTGACGGTGATGGAGAATGTCTCCCTCCCGGCCATGCTCCGGAAAGACCGGAGCGAGAACCAGTACATCAAAGATAGTAATGATATTTTACAGAAGATCGGCCTGTACGACCGGCGGGACCACCTCCCCCGGGAACTTTCCGGGGGACAGCAGCAGCGGGTCTCACTTGCCCGTGCGATGGTAAATAAACCGGATATCCTCTTTGCTGATGAGCCATGTGCCAATCTTGATACAGAGAATTCACGTATAGTCCTTGACCTTTTCCGTGAGATCAACGAATCGATGCACCAGACAATTGTAATGGTTTCCCACGAAGACTGGCATAAAGACTATTTCCATCGCGTCATCAGATTACGAGATGGTAAGATTGTCAGTGACGGGATAAACGGGACAAAATCTCACTGATGTGCAGTTGCAAAATCCCGTATCCTTTTAAATCAGATTACAAACACCGTACAGGTTGTCCATCTGCCATGGAAGAAATCCCGATTGGAAAAATTATCCGCACGCGTCGCAGGACTATTGCTCTCGAAGTGACCTCCGACGCAACTCTGGTTATCCGGGCACCCCTCCGGGTTTCTTCCGTATATATCGAGGAGATGATCCGGGAGAAGAGCGCGTGGATCCTGCGGAAAATGGAGCAGATGAAGCAGCGCCAGCCCCCACCCCGTCATGAGTATACCGAGGGGGAGTCGTTCTACTTTCACGGCCGGGCATACCCGTTGCACATTGCTAAAAACGGGAACATGACGATCGAACGCAGCGATCGTCTTTACGTGTCCCGATACGCTCATACCCGATATCAGGAACCATATCAGACGCTGGTATATGGCGGAAGCCCAAAAGGAAATCCAGGCACGGTGCATGTGGTTTTCCATGAAAACGGGGCACGTTCCCTCATCAATCCGGATTACCGATGCACAGCGGAGGTGGGGGTCATGCACCCATAAAGGAGCGCTCAATTTCAGCTGGCGCCTGATCCAGGCCCCCCCCGAAATTGTTGATTACGTGGTTGTGCATGAACTGATCCATATAAGCCAGCCGGATCATTCGAAAAAGTTCTGGGCAAAGGTGCGGGAGATCATGCCGGATTACGAATCACGGCGAAAGTGGCTCCGGGAAAATGAGCGCCTGCTGAAGATATGAAGAAAAAATCCGGAATACGGTAAAGTATTGGAAAAATATAATGTGGGAGGGAACAGTGCCTGTGCCCTCCCAAACCCACACCTGCGCGATGCAATAACGATGGATTACCTGACACTATCGTGCTGTTCCCTAATCCCCGGCGGGGGGTGACACACGGGGGGACATATATGTCAGGATTATTCAGAAAAACGCCCCCACCACAATCCCTCCGGCGTAGAGCACCATCGCAACGTGGAAGAGTGGCAGTACCCTGAGTGTTGCATCAGGCGTTTTATTCTTTAGGATCACGATGTTTGCAATTACAAGGAGGCACAGGCCGGCAACGAGCCCGAGGCGGGATACCAGTCCAAGCCGGGTCATGAAAAGGAACGCCATCATTGCGTGGATAATGGTGAATCCTGCAATCCAGTAAGCCGTCCTGGGAATATCGTAGACGATCGGGATAGTACTCAAACCTCTGGCGCGATCATTTTCCACGTCGATTAAGTCATTTGCTCCAAGATGAGCCATCGCAAATGGGTAAAAAAAGACAAGATACAGGAACGCGTTCAGGTCAAAGTATCCGAAACAGAGATATCCTGCAACCGGAAACAGGGCAAAATCCGTCCGTCCGATGATCTGGGCAAACGGGAATTTCTGCGTTTGTCGCTTCTCCATCTGGTAGAAGATCTCAATGGTGTAACAATAGAGCATAATGATAATTATCAGGAGCGAATGCGGATAGGGCAATGTAGCGATAAGACATGAAGTAATGGCAGCAAAAATAAAAAAAAGCCCTAATGCATGGTTTGGAGGTATGAGTCCTGCAGGGATGGGACGTTTTCCAAAAATCCTCCAGTACTTTGTAAGTTTGTCTGATTCGATGTCTTTTCTGTCATAATCCCTGTCAACGTAATCATTCAGAACCAACCCGGCTTCAAACCCGAAGAATCCGATCAGGCAGACCCGTGCGAGATCGAACCATGCGAAATTTCCGTAGATCATGGTCGCAAGCAGGTATCCCGAACAGAAGAGCAGCGGCCAGGCAAAGGAGAACTGGAGCCGGGTGAGGTCAATGTATGCCCTGATGGTCGGGTTCATTATCTGGAGGTTTGTGCTGATCACACTTACACCCTTTCATGTACCAAAAAGCAACCCGTTGTCAACGATTCCAGTACGTTTTTTATTTAAAAACACAATTGTTGATACCGGCATTTTGGTGGCAGTCGCCCTTATCTTCCCAGCCACCTAATAGAACAAGATGGATTCATTTTTTATCCGGCCGGAAGATACCCGAGGATATCCCCGCAATTTTTGAAGTAAATTACCAGGCGTTCGCCCATGAAGACGAAGCGCGTCTCGTAGACACCCTGCGGGATGCCAAGATTTTCAATCCCGAACTTTCACTTGTCGCTGTTCATGGTGACAGGATTATCGGCCATATCATGTTTCCTCCCATTACCATCGAATCTTCCCGCGCCACCATCCCTGCAATCGCTCTTGCCCCTCTCGTAGTGCACCCGGATTACCAATGCCTTGGCGTCGGCGCCGCGCTCATTGAAGAAGGGCTTAATGCATGCAGGAAGTTTGGTCATCGTATTGTGATCGTTATTGGTCACCCGGGTATTATCCCAGGTACGGCTTTCACCCGGCACGGGACAACGGTATTGAGGCGCCATTCACCGTTGATGATAAGGTATTCATGGTACTTGCCCTGGATCATGGCGCACTCGACGGGGTAGAGGGTATGGTGAAGTACCCGGCAGCGTTCGACGCAATCGTGGGCAGTGGCATGCATAAGAATAAAAAAGTAGTTTCGCTCTCCTGATCCTGTATATCATGTCCGCAATTATGCGAGTGCATTTCATTCTCCTTCCTTTTTTGTAACCTGAAATCTGCCCCGGGTTGCAGAATTGACGACAGCATCGGATATACGCCACAGAGTGTGCATAATTATGCGCCAAATCCCTGGTAAAAAAATTTTTGTCGGTGCTGGTAAAACCCATGTCAAAGCCACATGACACCAGAATTATACCTTCTTCCGCCAACCTACCATACGACATGGTGACCGGCAGATCCTCTTTACCTGAAGATAACCTGGACGGGTATCTTCGCACATTCAGGAGCCATGCAGGTATACCGACATTCTTTGAGGATATGGTAATCGGAACGGTTTCTGTCCCAAAATATACCAATGAGTTCTGGACGTCCCAGCAAAGACAGGCATCCTCAATTCATGAAATATCCTATCGTGCCTGTTTTAAACCCCAACTTCCACGATTCTTCATTGAACTCCTGACAAGGAAGGGTGATGTAGTCTATGATCCATTCAGTGGGCGGGGAACAACAGTTATCGAAGCCGGACTTTTCGGGCGTGATGCGTGTGCCAATGATGCAAATCCCCTTTCACGGATCATGACTGAACCGCGTTTTTTCCCCCCGGAACTTGCAGATGTCGAGAAACGTCTTGCGTCCATCTCCCGTGAAGGTGAACGGGCTGCAATCAATCTTTCTATGTTTTATCATCCGGATACCGAGAAAGAAATTGTTGCTATAAGGGAACATATCCTGAAAAGAAAAACAGAATGCAGGGATGATATGCTTGATCGCTGGATTGCGATGACAGCAACCAACCGCTTAACCGGACACTCAAAAGGGTTTTTTTCGGTATACACGCTCCCCCCCAACCAGGCTGTATCACCGCAGAGTCAGGAGCGGATCAATAAAAAACGCCAGCAGACTCCGGAGTATCGCGATACCCATCATATCATCCTGAACAAGACAAAGAGCCTGTTACGTACGCTTTCTCCATCTGAAAAGAAGGATCTCAAACGGGCAGGTAAAAAAGCTCGTCTGCTTACCGGCGATGCACGTTCAACCCCGGGAATCCCGGATTCGAGCGTACAACTGACGGTTACTTCCCCCCCGTTTCTCGATATCGTTCAATATCGTGAGGACAACTGGCTTCGCTGCTGGTTCAATGGTCTTGATGAAAAAGCAATTGGCAGGGAAATTACGATGGCCCGGGACTCTGGATGAATGGACCAGTGTTATGGGGTCTGTATTCCGGGAACTCTACCGGATTACCCGGCATGGAGGATTTGTTGCATTTGAAGTCGGGGAGGTGCGAAAGGGTACGATTCGGCTGGAGGAACACGTCATCCCCCCAGGTATCGCTGCAGGATTCATGTGTATGGGGGTGCTGATCAACAAGCAGGTATTCACCAAGACCTCCAATATCTGGGGTGTGAACAATATGGCATCCGGAACAAATACCAATCGGATTGTAATTTTTTACAAGCACTAGTAACCGAAGATCAAATACAGGAGACTCTGCACCATGATGTTTTTCCTCTGCCGGATTTTTATCGAATAGTTCTCTTAGGAACTCTGAAAAATATTCTCCTTGGGAGCAGATGAGGTCAAAATTATGATTGATCCCTCAATACATATTTTCCCGGGCCGGTTATATCCCGGTATCTGACCTGCCGGATTCTTTTGTTTTTAATCCGGTTGAGTTCCGTCAGAATTGTCACGGATAAAGCACGCCTTAAGTATCACGAGATACAATTTGTACGCATGGTTACCCGTATCATGCGATATGCGCAGATCGCGGATGTGATGGGCAAATATGGCTTAGGTATCGGGCTTGAGAAAATATTTCCCGGCAGAGCCAGGTTCCGGCTTCCGCAAGCCCGGGAAAAAAACTTCTGATACATCCACGGTTTACGAACGGATACGGCTGGCTCTCGAGGAACTTGGCCCGACATTTGTCAAGTTCGGTCAGATTATGAGCACGAGGACAGAACTGCTCCCTCCGGATTTGATTGACGAACTTAAAAAACTGCAGGACCATGTAAAACCCGTTCCCTTTTCTGAAATCCGGGAGGTGCTTGAAGAGAATTGTCCTGATTGTGATGAGAAGTTCTGGAATATCGATGAAATACCGGTCGCATCTGCATCGATTGCACAGGTACATTCCGCTTTCCTTAAGGACGGGACCCGTGTAGCCCTTAAAATTCAGAGACCTAATATTGGTGAAATTATCGAGACCGATATTGACATCCTGCGGTCAATGGCTGAGCGGATCGAAACGGTATTTCCTGAAATACGGGTTTACAACCCGGTCGGTATGGTGGATGACTTTGCCCACCAGATATTAAAAGAGCTCTGACTTCACCCGGGATGCACGGAATGTCGATCGAATGGCCCGGAACTTCCGGGATGTTCCGGGTATCCGTTTCCCGAAGATTTACTGGGAACATACCACCCCTCATGTAATGGTCATGGATTATATCGAGGGTGTCCGGATCGATGATCCGGAAGCAATTACCGCAATGGGTTTCCTCCCTCATGAAATCGGGGTGCGGGGATTTAATGCATACCTCAAGATGATCTTTGAGGATGGATACTTCCACGGCGATCCGCATCCCGGTAACCTGCTGGTGACAAAAGAGGGAGATATCGTTTTTCTGGATTTCGGTATTGTCGGTATTCTTCGTCCCGAGAAACGACAGATCTTTATAAACCTCCTTTTTGCGCTTATTAATAATGATATTGAACTGATGCTCCGTTCGCTCGAGGGATTCGGCATTGTAATTGAAGAATCTGACCGTGAAGCCTTAAGGGACGACTTGTATATCATGATGCACGATTTTGGCGGCAGTTACGAGGTCTCACAATTCAATTTCCGGCTTGTCGTAACTGAACTTACCGAAACAATGCGTCGCTATCGGCTGAAAGTCCCGATGAACCTGATGCTTCTTTTAAAGGTCATTATAATGGTGCTCGATATCGGAGTGCGACTTGACCCGGAATTCAATTTCGTAAAAGTGGTTACTCCTTACCTGACAAAACTTGCCGATAAAGGCACCATTTCTGCTGCATATGTCAAAAGAGCCTCCACATCCCTTCTGGAAGCTGCCGATGCCCTTTTTGATATGCCCCGCAATCTCAACCTGATGCTCCGGAGACTCTCAACCGGAACTTTCAAACTGGAGATTTTGGACTCAGATATCCAGAAGCTCCAGATGTCGCTTGATAAAGCCAGTGACAAGCTCATGATTGGATTTGTGGTGGCATCACTTGTGGTCGGATCATCGCTTGTGCTCCAGGCATCACCGGCTACCATTCCAAAAGAGGTCTCGTGGATTGCGATCCTTGGTTATACCGCTGCAGTGCTCTGTGGGTTCTACGCGATATATCACGTGATCTTCCTGAAGTTTCATATGGAGCGCTGATCAGCTGATCCTTTTTGTGATAGCTCGTGATCCGCTCCTGACCTTTTTTAAAAACAGCACTGGTGTGGGAAATGAGGAAAGACCGGATTTTTCTTTTTGTTGTCCGGTACGATATTCCCCGATTACCACTGTTTATCGGATTTTAGTGCGTGTGGATTATCTCCCATGCCCTTACTTTTTCATTCAGGGTAAGCCGGGCGTTTGCCGGGCTTGTTGACGGCAGTATTACACGAGGAACATGTTCCGGGATATTCAGCTGGTGATCAGGACCGGCCCGCAGTACTGCCATTCAGGACTACGAGATGGAGCGACGGATAAGATTTCAGGAACCCTGCAATATCGTTGAAAACCGGATCCCTTATCCTGGTATCTGCGCTACCCTGCCGGCAGCAGGTATGGATTACATCCCAGAGCGCAATCCCGCGCCTGGCTAGCTCAAATGTCCTGACTTCATAGGGGAGATGACGATCAATATGAAAGAGTATTTCGATAATCTGCCAGAACTGGTTCCTTTCGTTCCCGTAATACTCGTTTTTCATGAGAGACTGCGTGCCGGGAAAACTGCCGAGAATAAGTATTTTTACCGATTCACCGTGGATTAGGAATATGCCCTCCTGAGGACATTTTGTGAAAGTATCCGGTGTGTTGTCCATATCAGGGAAAAATATTTACCGGTAAAAAGCTCAGGTTTGTTTAAAGTAAAGGTTGCAATGGCAGTGTCCATCCTGGGCAACTTCATCCTTATGGTACACGCAGGGGCATTCAATCGCCATGTCCTTTTCCTCATCGCCGCTCCGGAGACGGCAGGGACAATACGGTCTCCCGAACTTTTTTTTGTTCCGTACCAGCCCCCTGATAACGGTTGAGCGTTGTTTTTCATCAGTATTGAGCGCCCAGCCCTGCTTGTTCGCATATCCTTTTGCCCACTTGAGCATCTCTTGTTCATCAGCATTTTCTTCTGTCATGATATCTTACCACACCGTATGTTAGTATCTTCATGGTATGTTTCTTATGAGAGACATTAGTCTTTGTGCTCGATATGGGTGGGGATCATTGGGCCGGAAATATGCGTTCCCGCCGCAGAACCAGAGATCCGCTTTCGATGCCCTCTCCGGGTGAGGCATCAGGGCGAGCATATCTCTCTTGTCTGACACCATACCCGTGATGGTTTTTTACGGTTCTGATAGGTTTTTCTTCAATGTCACTGTTTCTTTTCCGATCTGGTGATCCGCCGTGCAACCGTGTTATAAATTGCCATCACATCGCCCTTTTCGAAACGGTATACATCCTTATCCAGTGACTCACCGGTTTTTTTATCCCAGAGGCGCATTGAGTCCATACTGATCTCATCACCAAGATAAACCGTCTTTCCCTGCCTGCCGAACTCAATCTTGAAGTCAACAAGTGTGATCCCCTGTGCCGCGAGTAACGCGGAAAGAAGCCGGTTTATATCGAGCGCCACCTTTTTGATCTTTTTTAATTCAGAGGGCGTGAGGAATTTCAATGCGAGAATAATCTCATCGTTGAGCATCGGGTCGTGCCGTGAATCGTCCTTATAATCGATCACGATTAAGGGTGGATCGAGCGGTGCCCCCTCCTGGAACGGATAATTCCTGACCAGGGAACCGGCTGCGATATTGCGCACAATCACTTCGAGCGGGATCATTTCGAGCTTTTTCACGACCATATGATGGGGATCAAGCATGGTGAAAAAATGAGTTTTAACTCCATTCTTTTCGAGATATTCAAAGAAGAAAGCCGAGACCTCAGCATTGTAATTTCCCTTATTCTCCAGAATATCTTTTTTCCCTCCGTCAAATGCTGTGATGTCGTCACGGAATTCGACGATGAGCCGGTTCTTCACATCGGTAGTGTATACCGATTTCGCTTTGCCTTTATAGAGGAGATCCTTACACTTCATGATCCACTGCTCCTGCTCTTTACTATTTGTCCGAGCCGGTTTATTAGAGGTTCCAGATCGGGGTGGAACCACCCTCGCTTTATGTACTGTGGATAAATACACAGCCTTTCGCAGAGTTGTGCATCACCAGCAATGGCTTTTAGTTCCTCAATCGCCGGCCAGGGATGTTCCGGATTAACATAGTCTATCGTGACGGGTGAAACACCACCAAGATCATCGACACCGCAGGAGATGAGCCGGGCTGCATCGATGAGATTGGGCGGGATCTGTATGGCAATTCCCTTCTGGAGGATTTCGCGTGCCATACGGATGGTGGTGCAGATTTCGTCAGTGCCCGGTACCGGATGATGTGCCATCGGGGTGCCCGGTTTAGGACAAAAATTCTGGATAATGATCTCCTGGATGTGCCCGTACTTTTTATGGAGATCCCGGATCGCAAGAAGGGATTCCTCACGGTCGGTCATGGTCTCCCCGATTCCGAGCAGCAGGCCGGTTGTAAACGGAATTTTGAGTTTTCCGGCATTTTCCAGCATCATAAGCCTGACCTGGGGATCCTTGCCCCTGGAAAACGCGTGTGCAGGTATTTTTGCGGTTGTTTCCAGCATCAGCCCCATGCTCGCATTCACTGCTCGCAGTTGTTCCATCTCCTCATAGGTGAGAATACCCGCATTTGTGTGCGGCAGTATTCCAAAGGCAATACTTTTCCTGCACATGTCTTCGCAGTATTCAAGAATCGTGGTACAGCCGGTTTTCCTGATATAGTCTGCAAATCCCGTTTCCTCCTCCGGGTGTTCTCCAAACGTAAAGAGTGCTTCAGTACAGCCAGCTGCAGCTCCCTGCCTGCAGTATTTTTACTACCTCTCCAGGTGCCATGAGGCATCCTTCCTGTACCGGGGTTCGGAAGCTGCAGTACCCGCAACGGTTCCGGCAGACCGAAGTGAGGGGCAGAAACACGTTTCTGGAGAACGTGATGACGCGGTGCTGCATATCAAAAGAATACTCTCCGCATCTATTGAAAGTTAATGCTTTCATGAATCCCGGGTATCATCAAACCCGGGGCATAATGATTACCATAACCGCTGGTGCAATGATTACCCACGATTTCTGCAGGTAATCAGTATGGTAAAAAAGAGAAGTATCAGAAAATATTATTGCATTTTTTTCAACTGTTCTTCATTCACCGCCACGCAGACATCTGCCTCCTTATTCTCCGGGCGGGTGAACCGGGCATCGTATTGCTCGAAATCGAAGGTGTATGTACGGGGAAGTTTAGTCCCCCAGACTGACATCCAGATTCCAAGAATTGCATCTGGCATGTCCCCGGCTGCAGTAAAGACTGCATAGGTCTGGGCTGGAATCCGGACAACTGCCAGCCCGACAGGAATTCTGTCAGCCTTTGTCACTTCACTGCCGATCATGTAGGAGTATTCACCGGCCCAGTCACTCTCATAATCAGAGTAGACCGCAAACATTGCCGGTGTCTTTGCGCGGTTCGGAATCTTTTTTGCCATGTTCTGTGAAAGATAATCCTGCCAGCAGGCTGGTATATCTGTAATACTCCGTCCATCTGCGTTTGATGTCCTGCGCTGGACCCCCATGATAATCCTTTCCGGTATTTTTTTTTTCGTAAATGTAATCTCATCCATTCCGAAACTATCTACAGGAGGGATGTTAAATCTGCGTTTTCCCCCTCTTTTTTTAGTCCCGATACCGTACCAGCACCTTTTTTTTATCATACTGCGTACCACCGTATGAAATGTGCCCTCATGCCCTGATCCCGTTCAAGCTTGTTAACCCCAAGACCCGGCTCTCCTGTATCCTCAGCCAGGAGGAGAGGGAAGCGTTTGCCCGTGCGATGCTGGAAGATGTGATTTACGCGGCAAAAGATGCAAACTGCAGTCCGGTTATCGTGGGTACCGAATTATTTGATAGTGAGGATATCCAGATCACTGTCAGCGATGCGGATCTCAACCAGACGCTCAATTCACTGCTGCCCCAGTCTGTCGGTGAGATACTGATTATCATGGCCGATCTTCCGCTTGCCAATGCCCAGGCAATCAAGCGGGTAATTACCACTAAAAATGATATGGCGGTTGTGCCGGGAAGGGGCGGGGGAACGAATGTTATCTTTATCAAAGAGCCGCAACGGTTTCACGTCGATTATTACGGCATGAGTTTTCTCAAACACGTAAAAATTGCAGAGGAAGCCGGGCTTTCCTGTGAGGTGATCGATTCGTTCCGCCTTCACACGGATATCGATGAGAAAGAGGATCTGGTCGAACTGTTGATCCATGGGACGGGAAAGAGCCGTGCCTGCCTCGAACAACTTGGATTTGTGCTCACCGCTGAGAAAGGGAGAGTCTGCGTCGAACGAAAGAAAAAGAATATCGAAGTTGCCTGAATGAATGACCAGCAAAAAAAATTGTTGAAGGAGCAACTTCTTGACCCAAACCCGGATTTTAATCAAAAAATCAGGGAATTCATAAAAATTTTCAATGCTGATTCTTCTGATCCAGGTCTTCAGTCAGTCATATGGAATATCTCAAACGACGAATGGCAGCGGTATGAATTTCTTGGTGACCGTGTCCTGAACCTTGTTGCTGCTGATTACCTGTATCATCAGGTTCCCTCAAAACGTGAAGGGGAAATGACAAAAACGATGGGAGTCGTTTCCAATGAATCCCTCACGGGAATTATTGAACGCAGGGGTTTTGATATCGACCTGTTGATTCCCTGTGCTATTGGACAGCAGCAGACCTATGGTGAAAGGATTAAGGGAGGTGCGCTGGAAGTGTTGATCGGTGCACTGTATGAGATTTTTGGTTTTACGTTGACCCGCACATTTGTTCTCACTATCCTTTCCGAAGAGATTGAGCGGTACGATCCTGCAAAAAACTATATAGGGACTCTCCAGGAATGGTGCCAGAAAAGGGGGGAAACCCTGCCCATCTACAAGGAGATCTCCCGCACCTGCCCGGATCACCTCCCTCATTTCTCCGTCGGGGTACAAATCGCGGACGGGAGGACATTTGAAGGTTCCGGGCCGTCTCTGCCGGATGCCCGTCAGGATGCAGCAAAGATGGCACTAAAAAATATCCGAATTATTTCCTGAATGCTACAGAACAGGTGAATTTTTCCGGAATGCACCCATAAACAGGCACTCGTCTGCTGCAATTGACTCAATGCCAATCTGGTCCCCGACAGGGATTCCCAGTCCCCTGATAATTGCAGCAGGGGTGCACTCATCTGCCTCCCCCATGACAAGTTCGGCAGCAGATGCGATGTTATCTGCAACTGCACGTTTTGTCACCTCAAGTTTTCTGCCGAACAGGTCGCTCCTGCCCCGGTCATCGATAACTGCAGTGATCCCGGCACTCCCGATTGCCACACCGCTGCACCCGAGACGCATTGCATGTGTCCTGCTGTCAGCAATGATAACCCCAATCTTCGCTCCCGTCCGGGTCTCGATTGCGTGTTTGATGGCGTGTGCACTCTTATCCGGGTTTTCTGGCAGCGGTGTAACACATCCCAGCGGGGCATTAGAAGCATCCACCCCGGCATTGGGCAGCAGGGTACCTGCTTTCATGCACAACAGAAAACCGGGTATCCCGCCGACAACCGAATCGCTCTCCCCAAGAACGACTTCGACTATGCGGGGATCCATCCGGTATCGGTCAGCAAGTTCCTGTGCCCGCGGGGAGGGTGTTATGGCGGAGAGTTGTATCACATTGCCTTCTGCAGTAGCAACAGCAGTTTCAGCAAGGACAAGGATGTCGGTATCACAAAAACCGCCACAGGCCTTCCGGGCCGCTGCAAGAACACGATCGGCGATCGAATCGCCTATGGCAATTATGCCCGTGGAGAGCCCGAAAACCTTAAACGAACTGTTCATTACTGTTTCACCAGTCGTTCGAAAACCCGTATTACATCAAGGGTTTGTGCCACGTCATGTGTCCGGACCACCGATGCACCTCTGGACAGCAGCATAAGGGTAACTGCAAGGCTGCCAGCCAGACGGTCTTCCGGGTGCCGGTTTAAAAGATCTCCAATAAAAGTCTTTCTTGAGATTGCAGCGAGAACCGGTTGGCCGAATTTCCCGAATTCGGAAAAATGCCGGCAGAGTTCCCAGTCATCTTCTACGGATCTGAATGGAGTCCAGATCCCGATACCGGGATCAAGGACATACTCTTTAATTCCGGCATTTTCGCACCGCCGGACAACTCTGGCAAGGTTATCAAGCGTAGCTTCGAGTCCTGTGGCATCACCCGGCTGTTCATTGGATGCCATCAGGAATGCAGGAAGACCTGATTGCGCCAGTTTTTGTGTATATAATGGGGATGAAAGACCGGAAATATCGTTGATTGCATGGATTTCATGCTTCAGACAGACATCAAGTACCCAGGGATTCATGGTATCCACCGAAACCGTGATCCCGCTGCCGTCCAGTTCCTTAAGTGCAGCATCGATCCGTTCCGCTTCAGTACTCCCGCTGATGGCCTGGGTATTGGGCGCTGTCACTTCGTGCGCCGATGTCGATAAAATCTGCACCCTGTTCTATCATCCCTACTGCTGTTTTATGCACGAAATCGGTTGGGATATACGAATTCGTATAAAATGATTCCGGGCTGCAGTTGATCACGCCCATCAGGCGGACCGGGGAGTTTCCGCCAATTCTCAGTTTGTTTACCACACAGTCCCGCATGTCCTCACGTTCGCTGCACGATAGGTGTTCTCCATCAGGGTTGCAATAGTCATCGGGCCAACGCCGCCAGGCACCGGTGTGATAGCGGAGGCAATGTCTTTTACTGTTTCAAAATCCACATCTCCGACCAGTTTTCCATTCAACTGGTTGATACCCACATCAATTACGACCGCACCGGGTCTGACCATTTCCCCGGTAATGAAGTGCGCTTTGCCGACCGCGGATACAAGGATATCTGCCTTCCTGATTTCCTCAGTGAGATTCTTTGTTTTACTGTGACAAACCGTGACCGTTGCATCGGCATTCATGAGTAGTGCGGACATCGGGCGACCCACATCGATACTTCTCCCGATCACAACTGCCCGGGTTCCTGCAATCTCAATTTTGTATTCACTCAGCAGTGTCATGATCCCTTTCGGGGTACAGGGAGCGAACCGGGGTCTTCCGGAAAAAAGAAGGCCGAGATTGAACGGGTGAAACCCGTCAACATCCTTATCCGGGCTTACTGATGCGATTACCCGCTCCGTATCAACCTGTTTTGGGAGGGGGAGCTGGATAAGGATGCCATTGATATCTGCATCGGCATTCAGTTGCGCTACGGCCTTCAGGACGTGTTCAGTTGTTGCATCTTCAGCCAGTGTTAATCCGACTGATCCGATGCCCACCTGCTCACAGGCACGATGCTTCATCCTCACATACATCTGTGAGGCCGGGTCTTCACCCACAATCACTGTTGCCAGGCGTGGGTAGAGTCCGGAGTCTTCAATCTCCTCTTTAAGGATTTCCAGCCGCTTGTCTGCAGTCTTTTTTCCATCAAGGATCATGGGGATTCCGGGTTTTTATTCTGGGTGAAGAGTGAATTTGCTTGCCATCGCAGTTACGCTGGCATGCACGTTTTTGATGAGTGCTTCGTTGCTGACATCCTTTACTACCTGAGCGATCCAGGAACCGATCTGGCGCATCTCTGCTTCTTTCATGCCGCGGGAAGTGACCGCAGGTGTGCCGACACGCAGCCCGCTGGTGATAAACGGACTTTTGGTCTCATTGGGGATTGTATTTTTATTCACCGTAATGCCGGCTTTACCGAGTGCGATTTCCGCATCAAGACCGGTAATGCCCTGTGCCGTGAGGTCGAGGAGCATGAGGTGGTTATCAGTTCCACCGGAAACGAGCCGGAGACCGTTATCCATTAAGGTTTCTGCAAGCACGTGTGCGTTCTTTACGATCTGTTTATTATATTCCCTGAATGACGGCCTGAGCGCTTCTTTGAAGCATACCGCCTTTGCAGTGATGGTGTGCATGAGCGGGCCACCCTGCATGCCGGGAAATACAGCCTTGTCAATTGCCGGGGCGTACTCGCTGTTGCACATTATCGCCCCGCCACGGGGCCCCCTGAGTGTCTTGTGCGTAGTTGTCGTCGTGAAGTTTACAACATTGACTGAGCTCGGGTGCACACCGGTTGCACAAAGTCCGGCGATATGGGCAATATCTGCCATACAGTATGCCCCGACACCATCTGCAATTTCCTGGAACGCTTTAAAATCGATGGTTCTTGGGTATGCAGATGCCCCGCAGACAAGCATCTTCGGCTTTTCTTTTTTTGCCATCTCTTCTACTACGCCATAATCGAGCGTTTCAGTTTTCGGGTCAAGACCGTACCTGGGCTACCTTATAAAATTTCCCGGTAAGCTGACCGGTGAACCATGGGAAAGGTGTCCTCCCTGGGTGAGTTTCATGCTCATCAGCGTATCTCCCAGGTTCATGAACGCAAAATAGACCGCCATGTTCGCCTGGGTACCGGAATGCGGCTGGACATTTGCATGCTCTGCACCAAACAACTTTTTAAGACGGTCACGAGCAAGGTTTTCTGCCATATCGTAGAACTCGCAGCCCCCATAATATCTCTTACCGGGGTAACCTTCAGCGTATTTGTTCGTCATTATTGATCCCATTGCTTCAAGTACTGCATGGGAGACGAGATTTTCAGACGCGATCAGCTCAAGTCCGTTTTGCTGGCGGAGCCGCTCCTTTTCGATAATATCTGCTATTTCTGGATCAGTTTTAGACAGATAGGACATATGGAGAAGGGTTCGTTGCAATCAGGTAATACCTTTTTCCAAATACTGGCGGGTGTGTTAAACTTATACGCTGCTGCATCGGCTTTTTTTATCCTTGTGCGCGTGAAAAAGTGGCATGACCCGTCCGGGATTAAATACTTACCACGGAGTTTCGGATGAAAATAAGCACAAACCTTTTTTCCTTAATTGGCGAAACTACTATTATTTATACGGAGTGCGCCGCACCAGTACACGATCAGATAATCTGGCGCAGTCTGATGCAAAGATCTAATATCTTGAGCACGAACGATCACAAAAGGAGTAACTGATACCAATGCTGGAAATTTCAGGAACCGGACCTGCAACCGAGGAGCGTATTGTTGCGATTGAAAAAAAGATGAGGGACATCGAGGCGCTCGTGAAGGGCTTAACCCAGGAACTTCTCGACCTTAAGTCATTAGCAATGAAAATGTCCAAACAGACAGAAGAACGCAGCAGGCAGGAGCTCAAACGGCAGCCCGTTGTAACAGAAACACAGACAACTTCTGCCTCATCTGGCAGCGCCATGGGTTCTTCAAGCACGGTTGTTATGCGTAAAGTCTGATAAACGCCCCGCCGATATCCCCTCAGCGCCGGCTGGAACCCGCTATGGACATGATCATGCAGTCAGATGGAACCATGAAAATGGAACCCCGGCGGGGGGACAAAAATTATATTGTTGCATCAGCAGGATACGGGCGTAATAAGAAGGGAACGTCTGTCAAGCAAAAACAGGGCGATCTCATCGTTGCTGCAGAGGAAGACAAAAAGGATCCTGCAAATAAGTAAGGAGCCGGATCTTTGCATATCACGGAACTGGAGATTGACAATTTCAAGTCTTTTTCGAAAAAGACAAAAATCCCGTTTTTAGAGGGATTTTCCGTTATATCCGGGCCCAATGGGTCGGGAAAAAGCAACATTATCGATTCAATTCTTTTTTGTACTTGCACTTTCGAGTTCACGGAATCTTCGTGCTGAGAAACTTACTGACCTGATTAATCTTAATTCCGGCAGGAATACCGCGGAAGTTGCACTTGAATTTTCTGACGGGACAAAGATTAAAAGAAGAATCAAACGGACCGGGCAATGGTTATTACAGCTACAATTACCTGAATGACCGGCTCTGCAAGCAAAGCGACATTGTCAATCACCTGGCAAAACATGGGATAAAACCTCATGGCTACAATGTCGTTATGCAGGGAGATGTCACCCGCATCATGGAGATGAGTGACTTCGAGCGGCGAAAGATAATTGATGAGATTGCGGGTGTTTCAGAGTTTGATGTAAAAAAACAGCAGTCCCTGTCAGAACTCGATATCGTGAGGGAACGGGTTGAACGGGAAGAACTTCTCCTGCTGGAGCTGACAAAGAGAGTAAATGAGTGAGACGCGAGCGGGAGCATGCTCTCGAGACCCGGAAAATGGCAAACGGATCTCGAATTTTTCCAGAACTGCCGGGCTGCAGCCCAGCTTCACGAACGGGAAAAAGAGGTCGCATCTCTCCTTCGATCGACAGATGATCACAAGATCCTTCTTTCCCGTATTGACTCTGACCGAGGTCTTGAAGAAAATGAACTCTCCTACCTCAAGGCTGACTTAAAAGATATTGATGACCTGATCAACAAGAAGAGCGGGTCTGACTATCTCAAACTAATAGCCGAACTCGAGGAGGCAAAAAGCGGGATCAAACTCGCTGAGGAGACAATCGTGCGTCTGCGTAAGGAAAAAGAGACCAATCTCGAGGCAATCAGTCGCGTTTATATGGATACGAAACGTGCCGAAGCCCGGGTGGCAAAAATGGACTGACCAGATTCGCACGCTCTCCATAGACCGCACAAACATCGCAATGGAGATAGCCGGAACCAGGGCGCAGGCTCGAAAAACTCGAGACCGAGATCAAACAACACGGAGAGGATACTGAAGGTTCCCGGGAAAGATTGTTCGCGTTGTTAAAGGAGCTTGAAGAAAAGAAGGGCCAGCGATCGGAAATTCTTCACCAGCAGGATATGCAGATAGAAAAGAGCCGGATGCGCACGACAGAACTTGAGAGGCTCACCCAGCTCCTCAGGCAACTGGATGAAGAGTATGCAGCAAAACAGTCACAACTCTCCGATGGTGAAAAGAGTGTATCCGATCTTCTTTCAAAGAAAAAAGATCTCGATCGATCACTATCAGAACTGGAAGGTACCTTGTTTGCACAGCGGTCATCGCTGGAACGCCTCCGTACAGAGATCCGGGAAAATGAACAGGACGCTTTCCGTCTCGAGGCAGCACAGCAGGCACGGGGTGAATCCGGGGGCAGGGCAATCGAAGCGGTCATGGCGATGGAGCATGTGCACGGCACAATTTCCGAACTCGGGAAAGCACCTGCCGAGTATTCGACTGCCCTCAACATTGCGGCAGGTAACAAGCTCCAGTTTGTTGTTTGTGATGATGACCAGGTTGCTGCAGATGCGATCCGGTACTTAAAGACCGAGAGACTCGGGCGCGTAACGTTCCTCCCCCTCAACAAATTGAAACCCCCGGCCTCTCCCCCCAATCAAAGAGCCCGGGGTTATTGATTACGCTGTTAACCTGCTCGAGTACGATCCAAAATATGACCGGGCTTTCGCTGTTGCACTCGGCGCAACGGTTGTTGTTGATACGCTCGAAAGGGCACGAAAACTTATCGGAAAATACCGCATGGTGACCCTCGAAGGTGAACTGCTGGAAAGGAGCGGAGCGATGACCGGTGGTGCGACCAAGAAACCGGGCGGACGGGGTTTCGGAGCTGCCGTTGATGACGAGATCTTCAGGATACGGGCACACCTTGCAGAAATCCAGGGAGAGGCGGCAACGCTTGAATCGGGTATAAAACGCCTCACCGAAGAAGTGGATACAAAACGGACGGAACGAAACGAAATCGACCAGAATATCGCCCGTGTGGGGATGTTCACCGAAGAATTTTCCCGCAGGTTTGAAGCGATTACGGTCGAAAAGCAAACCATCGAAGTGGCTGTGGCACGGCAGCAGGAAGAGACCAGGAACGGTTCTGCCGAACTCACCCTTCTTGAAACGGACCTTGACAAAACTACCGAAACTATCAATGCGATTAACTCCCGGATTGAGGAGATTAAGAAACGTCTTGATGATACCAATATCCCGGGACTCACCGAGCAGATTGAGAAAAAGAGAAAAGAAATCGAAGAGTCAGAGCGCCGGTTGCGAAATAAGGAGGGGGATATCAATGATGCCATGCGGGAACGACAGCACTTTACTTCACGTCTTACAGAACTTGGTGAAGACCGCAAAAGGCAGGATGAACGCAACGGGCAGATCGATGGCGATATCGCCGGACTAAACGAACAGATTTCCACCTGTAAATTACAGATTGTCGCGCTTGAAGAACGCCAGAAGGAATTTTCCGGTGAACTCGATGAATTGCGTTCCAGGAGATCCGAGACCTCACGGCAAATTCAGGACTCTGAATTAAATCTCATGAAATTCGATGCTGAAAAGGAGCGGATCTCGATCCAGATGGTGGCAATTGAAGAGCGTGCCGGGACTCTTGGAATCGAAGTGGATATGCTCAGGGCAGCAGGTGGGAGATATGGACACGAACCTGTCGCTTTCAGAAATAGAAGGGAAAATTGCAGAAGCTGACGGGTTCCTCCGAAAGATCGGTGCCGTGAACATGCTCGCGATTGAAGAGTACGACAAAGTCCAGAGGCAGGTTGTGGAACGAACGGAGCGAAAAGAGACACTGTCCCGGGAAATGTACTACCCTGATTGAGCGGATTGAGAAATTCGAACAGATGAAGTATGAGCTTTTACCACAGTCTTTCGTGCGATTGACACTAATTTCCGGGAAATATTTGCCCGCCTGACAAGCGGGAGCGGGCACCTGATTCTCGAGAACGAGGAAGACCCGTTTGCCGGTGGCATGACCTTTGCTGTTCAGCCCCGCGACAAGAAGGTGCACCTTCTCTCATCTCTATCGGGAGGTGAAAAATCGCTTACCACGCTTGCATTCATCTTCTCTATCCAGCGTTATATCCCCGCCCCGTTCTATGCATTCGATGAAGTAGACATGTCGCTTGACGGTTCCAATGTCGAGCGGATTGCATCGATGATCACGGGCTTTCTCCCCAGTCGCAATTTGTTATTGTTTCTTTGCGCAAACCGATGATTGAGGCAGCACAGCGGATAATGGGTGTTACACTGCGGCCGGATAAGAGCACACTCGTTACCGGGGTAAAAGCAAATGGGTGATCCGGCAGGGAATGACCCGGTAATCAATCCTCCCGCTATTTCCCGACAGGATCCGGCCGTGCCCCAATCTGAAGAATTACTCCTGAAAGATGCCGCAGGGACACAAGGAGAATTACCGCTTTTTTCAGAACCAGGACCATCAGATCCTATCCCTCAGGGAATTATCGAAGATCCGGTCGAGATACTGGTCGGTCTTGCAGAGCGCGGTGAAATCGATCCGTGGAATATTAATATCATTGAAGTGACCGACCGGTTCCTGTCAGAACTGGAACGGTGCCGGCAACTCAATCTCCAGGTCTCCGGACGCACACTCTTTTACGCTGCCACCCTGCTGCGTATGAAATCAGAACATCTCGAGCTGCTGGCTGATCCGACTGAAGAGGGGCTGGTTGATGATGATGAATTGTCTGGCGAAGATTATGATATGCCACTCGGTTCTGAGATCGATTATGAGGGCAGGCTCGGCCCTATCGAACGTCTGGAACACGAGATACAACGCCGGCTCGACCGGAAGAATATGAGAATAAGCCCGGTCACGCTCTTCGAACTTATTATCGAACTTAAAAACCTTGAAAAAGAAGAGCGGAGACGCCGCCGTCTCACCGATACCGGAGACGATTTCCTTATTTACGCTGAGGATGTTGTAGGCATAGCACATGATGAAGGCTACCAGGAATCGTCAATGACGGTTCTTGAAGAGTATCTTGAAGGGATAGAGATGGACGGTGAAATGACACTTGCGGAGTTGTGCAGGCAGCTGGAGTGGGGCATCCCGGAAGTCTATATCCCGCTCCTCTTCCTTGCTCTGGACGGGCGGTGTTCACTCAGACAGGAGGAGTTTTTCGGTGATGTTTTTGTGCAGATCTGCCGGGCGGGAGAGTAATGCTTTTTGAAGCCACGCGGTCAATTTTTTCTGCGCGATCGCGGGCAGGGGGTTATCTCTACAAATCCAAAAAAGAGTTCACCGTCAGAAAATGTCCGGGAACCGTAACGCGCTCGGACAAACAAATGTGATGTTGGGATATACCCGCATTTCAGATTTTATGAATTTACACGATACAGTTCATGAGGGCTGAAATTGCGAAAATATCGTTAAAAATACAATTCCAAAACATTCTGAATGTATTTTTTTGTTGAATATTTTTTTGATAATAGATCTGTGGAGAAAAATGAATGTCCGGTCATGGGTAATGCTTAAATGGTTGAGTGCTCAATAATGTGATCCACAAATTCTGGTGACGAACCGACGAAAACTGCCTGCGGGTGGTGTCGGTTCTGAAGATCAAAAGGGTGCAGGTAAGAAGGTATAAATAATACCACAGCCTATGTTATTAGCCCGTGAATAAGTAAACAATCACGACGAATAATCACACAATCTTACAGAAAAATTTCTTTGATGGAGATCCAACAAGACCCGGCTTGACCGGAGTTGGTTCTGACGTTGATACTGGCAATGCGGAAATTTGTTTAGTAACCGCTAATTCCTTAAAACAGTTCAGATATAGTGTGCGTACATTGTACAAATTAGAATTCTGGTTGATCCTGCCAGAGGCCACTGCTATCGGAGTTCGATTAAGCCATGCGAGTCGAGAGGTGCAAGACCTCGGCATACTGCTCAGTAACACGTGGACAACCTAACCTATGGAGGGGGATAACCCCGGGAAACTGGGGATAATACCCCATAGACTATGAGTGCTGGAATGCTTTGTAGTTGAAAGGTCCGCCGCCATAGGATGGGTCTGCGGCCGATTAGGTTGTTGTTGGGGTAACGGCCCAACAAGCCTGTAATCGGTACGGGTTGTGGGAGCAAGAGCCCGGAGATGGATTCTGAGACACGAATCCAGGCCCTACGGGGCGCAGCAGGCGCGAAAACTTTACAATGCGGGAAACCGTGATAAGGGAACTCCGAGTGCCCGTAAAATCGGGCTGTCCACCAGTTTAAATAACTGGTGAAGAAAGGGCCGGGCAAGACCGGTGCCAGCCGCCGCGGTAATACCGGCGGCTCGAGTGGTGGCCACTATTACTGGGCTTAAAGCGTTCGTAGCTGGTCTGTTAAGTCTCTGGGGAAATCTGCTGGCTTAACCAACAGGCGTCTCAGGGATACTGGCAGACTAGGGACCGGGAGAGGTGAGAGGTACTCCAGGGGTAGGAGTGAAATCCTGTAATCCTTGGGGGACCACCTGTGGCGAAGGCGTCTCACCAGAACGGCTCCGACAGTGAGGGACGAAAGCTGGGGGAGCAAACCGGATTAGATACCCGGGTAGTCCCAGCCGTAAACGATGCGCGTTAGGTGTATCGGTGACCACGAGTCACCGAGGTGCCGAAGAGAAATCGTGAAACGTGCCGCCTGGGAAGTACGGTCGCAAGGCTGAAACTTAAAGGAATTGGCGGGGGAGCACCACAACAGGTGGAGCCTGCGGTTTAATCGGACTCAACGCCGGAAATCTCACCGGATAAGACAGCTGTATGATAGTCGGGCTGAAGACTCTACTTGACTAGCTGAGAGGAGGTGCATGGCCGTCGTCAGTTCGTACTGTGAAGCATCCTGTTAAGTCAGGCAACGAGCGAGACCCACGCCAACAGTTGCCAGCTCGTCCTCCGGGATGGTGGGGACACTGTTGGGACCGCCTCTGCTAAAGAGGAGGAAGGAATGGGCAACGGTAGGTCAGCATGCCCCGAATTATCCGGGCTACACGCGGGCTACAATGGGTGGGACAATGGGTATCGACACCGAAAGGTGAAGGCAATCTCCTAAACCCATCCTTAGTTCGGATTGTGGGCTGCAACTCGCCCACATGAAGCTGGAATCTGTAGTAATCGTGTCTCAACATGGCACGGTGAATATGTCCCTGCTCCTTGCACACACCGCCCGTCAAACCACCCGAGTGAGGTCTTGATGAGGCCGTCGTTTTTGCGGCGGTCGAATCTAGGTTTTGCAAGGGGGGTTAAGTCGTAACAAGGTAGCCGTAGGGGAATCTGCGGCTGGATCACCTCCTAACGAATTTGATTTTAGGGCAAAGCGGTTGCTAAACAAACTGTAAAATTGCCGGTGTCAACAACAGATAAGGTTCTATCGTCATATGGCGACGAATAAAAGCGGGTTCGAATCCCTCTGGAACCGGTTTAGATGCACCTCGAGATGTGAATCACGAGGGAAGGGCTGAGAGTCAAACCAATGACTCATCGAGGCCGTGTAAAGGTTTGCACACAGGACGTTAAATGGGTTTAGCGGAGCATTAGTATAAACCTACCATTGGATGGCTCGGTTCAAGTGCCGATGAAGGGCGTGCCAGACTGCGATAAGCTCCGGGTAGACGCAAGGAATCTATGATCCGGAGATACCCTAATGGGACATCCCAACACTTCGGTGTTTATCCGTAAGGATAGGGAACGCCCCGAATTGAAACATCTCAGTAGGGGCAGGAGAAGAAATCAACCGAGATGTCGTTAGTAGAGGCGATCGAACACGACAGAGCTCAAACCGAATCCCGCAAGGGAGATGTGGTGTAATAAGCCCACTGTACGACCCTGGATGTGAAGCGGAAGTTGCCTGGAACGGCACACTATAGAGGGTGATAGTCCCGTACGCAGAAGCAGACAGGGTTAGGTGGTGTCTTGAGTAACGCGGGTTGGAATTCTCGCGTGAATTCGGGGGTCATCAACCTCCAAAGCTAAATACAACTTGAAACCGATAGCGAATTAGTAGCGTGAGCGAATGCTGAAAAGTAACCCTGAAAAGGTGGTTAAAAGTGCCTGAAATTGGTAGGTGATCGCGAGTTGCGGCATGAAAGGATCTTGCATGTGAAGGAACCCGTCGCGAGGCGGTAGTACGGGCATGCCTGCCAGTGTCGTAACGTACGTTTTGAAGAACGGGCCAGAGAGTTTATTCTATTGGCGAAGGTTAACCCAAAAGGGAAGCCACAGGGAAACCAACAAGTCCGTAGCAGCAATGCCTGGGACGACGTATTAAAAGTGCGTGGAGTCAGTAGGATAAGACCCGAAGCCGGGCGATCTATGCGTGGGCAGGTTGAAGCGTGACGAAAGTTGCGTGGAGGACCGCAAGCCGTATTGATATGCAAATCATTGGTGTGACCTGCGTATAGGAGTGAAAGATTAATCGAGCCCGGCATCAGCTGGTTCCTCCCTAAACATGTCGCAGCATGACCTAACCGGAGGTCGTTGGTGAGGTAGAGCACTGATTGGGGGAGCTGGGCGGGAAACTGCTCACCCCCCTGTCAAACTCCAAACTCCCCAACACCCTAGATGGTTGGAAGTCCGCATTGCGGGGTAAGCTTGTAATGCGTAAGGGAAACAACCCAGACCGTGGTTAATGTCCCTCAATGTAGGCTAAGTGTAAACACTGAAATTGGTCCTAGGTCAAAGACAACTGGAAGGTGAGTCAGAAGCAGCTATCCTTTAAAAAGTGCGTAACAGCTTACCAGTCAAGATTTAGGGCGGTGAAAATGGACGGGGCTAAAGCCTACTACAGAGACCACGGAGCACCGAAAGGTGATCTGGTAGGGAGGCGCTCTGCATGGGTAGAAGCTGGGGCGTAAGTTCCAGTGGACCGTGTAGTGTTGAGAATTCTGGCAATAGTAGAAGCATAGATGGGTGAGAATCCCATCCGCCGCAGGGGCTAGGTTTCCTCGGCAATGTTCGTCAGCCGAGGGTTAGTCGGTCCTAAGGTGCGTCGTAACTCGAACGTACCGAAAGGGAAACAGGTTAATATTCCTGTACCATGTGATTTTTAGCGCAAGCCCTGACGCTTTGGGGTATGCTCAGCGGGACTGTCGTCCCGTCCAAGCGTATAATTCCGTGGAGTACCGTAATGGTGAGAATCGGAGGAAAGCGTGATGGGGTAACTAAGCAAATTCCCGGAGCCCATGAAAAGGGAATCATATGTCCGTACCGAGAACCGACACAGGTGCCCCTCGCTGAAGAGGTGAAGGCGTGTCGGATTTAATCGTAGTTAAGGGAACTCGGCAAATTGGCCCCGTAACTTTGGGATAAGGGGTGCCTGCCTGGAGATCAGGCAGGTCGCAGTGACCGGGTCGCACTAACTGTCTAATAACAACATAGGTGACTGCAACTCCGAAAGGACTAGTATAGTCACTGATTCCTGCCCAGTGCGAGTATCTGAACACCGGGTTCAACCGGACGAAGGACTCGTAAACGGCGGGGGTAACTATGACCCTCTTAAGGTAGCGTAGTACCTTGTCGCTTAATTGGCGACTTGCATGAATGGATTAATGAGTGCGATACTGTCCCTAACACGAATCCGTTGAACTTTTTGTCCTAGTGCAGAGACTAGGGACTCCTGATGGGAAGTGAAGACCCCGTGGAGCTTTACTGCAGCCTGTCGCTGAATTACGATAATCCTTGCGCAGGGTAGATGGGAGGCGTTATATCCGTTCCTTTCGGGGAACGGGGAGCCAACGATGAGACACCATCCTAGTTTTGTTGTAGTTCTCACTCTTACGAGGACAACGGTAGGTAGGCAGTTTGGGTGGGGCGCCACACCCTCGAAAAAATATCAAGGGTGCCCCAAGGTCAACTCATGTGAGTCAGAAACTCACAGAAGAGTGTCAAGAGCATAAGTTGGCCTGACGCGATCATGCAAAGCAAATGATCGCGAGAGGAAACTCGGGTCTAACGAACCAATATAGCCTTTTGGTGAGGCTTATTGACTACAGAAAAGCTACCCCGGGGATAACAGAGTCGTCGCCGGCAAGAGCACATATCGACCCGGCGGCTTGCTACCTCGATGTCGGTTCTTTCCATCCTGGCCGTGCAGCAGCGGCCAAGGGTGAGGTTGTTCGCCTATTAAAGGGGATCGTGAGCTGGGTTTAGACCGTCGTGAGACAGGTCGGTTACTATCTATCAGGAGTGTTTGGAGTCTGAGGGTAAGAATGAAATAGTACCAGAGGAACTTTCATTCGGCGCCTCTGGTCGATCGGTTGTCTGACAAGGCAGTGCCGAGCAGCTACGCGCCAAGGGATAAAAGCTGAAAGCATCTAAGCTTGAAACCCGGCCTAAAAAGAGACTCCGTTGAGGACACGAGTAAAAGACTCGTTTGATAGGCTTGGGATGTACGCACGAAGGTAACGACGTGTTCAGTCCGCAAGTACTAACGTCCAATCACTAGTGCTCACCACGTTAAACCCAGACGAAATTCTGTGTGCAAACCTTATATCCTATACTGACATAGAAAATAGGGTATCATATTACACGGTCGCCAAGGTGGCGGAGCGGCCACGCGGTTGACTGCAGATCAACTACACTCCGGTTCAAATCCGGACCTTGGCTTTGGGGTTTTACCCCGTATTTGTGGTGATAGCGGCCATAGCAGCTGGGACACACCTGGTCTCATTCCGAACCCAGAAGTTAAGCCAGCTCACGTAGTATGTTGTACCGAGGTACGCGAGTCCTCGGGAATCATACCAAGCTGCTATCACCTTCCTTACTTTACACGGTAACTGTTTTAGTGAATTTTTTAAAAAGAGCGAAAGCTCCTCGAATTATTTGTCATTCTATCGGACAAGCGATAGCGTGAGGTTCATGACCTGGATGACATGTTCGGCTTAGTGGTTCACCAGACTTGTGATTGACAGTAAATGATAAAACCGGTGAGATCTGCCAGGGCGATGAAATCATAATCACTTATTTTTTATATATCTCTAAATTATAGCAAACCCTTAAATGTGCGTAGATCCCTCATTCTTCTGCTCAGGTAGGCGTTGAAATGATTCCGGCACTTCTGGCATCGGGTATTATTCTCTATGGAATTATTCAGCTGATAGCCGCACTCATTGCCGTATTTCTTGCAGTAAAATGGAACAAATTTGAATTTCTGCCAGGTCTGTTCTTCCTTCTTCTTTATGCTATTATTGAAGTAACTGATTTGTTCTTTTTTACAATTGTAAAAAGCATTTTTATTGATGTTGCCCAGTTCGGTTTTATTCTGATGGCTATTGTTTTCTTTATTGTCGGGATGCACCCTTCATATGCAAAAAAGATGGGACACCGTAAAACAGATCAATCCAATCCGGATTCATCATCTTCTGGTGAATCTGCAATTTCTATTCTCAAAAAATTCTGATGAATTTCAGGAACTTGATGAACTATCTATTGCATGGAGCCAAATAAATAAAATTTAAAATACCACATTTAACTGGAAATAACCCGCATCCCGGGTCAATGAAAAAAAGAGAAATTTCTTTTGTTATCCCATTCCGTTGAGTTCCATAGTCATGGAACCTGTTGCATCCCCACCGGTCATCTTGATGAGGGGCTTGCCGTTTACAAACCAGTACGTGGCTGTAGTCCCCTGGTAGGTAGCAGTGTATTTATCAGCAGTAAATGTTCCTGCAGGGACGGTCACCACTTCAGTACCTACCTTGATGAACTGTACATCAGAACCGACCTGGTTTGGATCACCCTGTGTATTCCCTCCACCGGTTGAGGTGCAGTCCATCTCTGTGGGCATTCCCGCCATGTTTTGTCCTCCCTCAAAACGCATCGTGCATTGCCCGGTCTGTTTGTTGTATTTGTAATAGATCGTCATCGCGTCGGCGCCTGAGCCACTGGACATCTTGTACTCGACCCAGTTATATCCCACGCCTCCAAATAACTGTCCTGCACTGACAGATCCTGAAGATGCACCAGTTCCGGTGCCCGGTCCGCTCGCAGGTTGAGTTGTGGTTGCAGGGGTGGTTGGACTGGTGCTCGAACATCCTGCAATTGCTACGGCGATTACAACAAGGATGATGGTAATGATACTGATATGCGAAATTTTCATTTTTTATCTCCTCCATTGATATGAAAATGCCTGACAACGTCCCCGTTGGTACAGGAATCCGGAAGTCGGGATCAAGATGGTATTTTATGTGCTATTTTATTAAAGAATTTCTAAAAATGCTTTTTATGTTGATTTTTTCATAATCCCGGCGTCTCTTTTGGGAATTATGCCATGATTTGAGGAATAGATCCTTTTAAAAAAAAATTAAAACCTCTCATACTACCAGAACAAAGCAACATACCCTCTTCCTTTATCTTCCCCTTTCACCATATCCAAATTAATGATAAGCGATTCACCTGTGGGCCTCCTTTCCATAATTAAATCCCACACTCCGGACTCAAAGAAACCAATCTCGCTGATCCGACAGGATTGTTCTGCATTCTACGAAAAAATGCAGGATGATCGGGGACAATACATGATTACTGAGCGTGTAGATCTCTCCAATGGCGTCTATGGCTACTGGATTACTGTTCCGGAATCAGAGGACGGTTGTACGATTCTTTTTTTCCATGGAGGGGATTTCAGGTTCGGATCGACAAAAGATCATCTTGGATTGTGCATACGGATTGCCCGTGCCGCCAGAGCGCAGGTTTTCTCTGTTGATTACCGGCTCGCCCCGGAATATGTTTTTCCGGCAGCGATTGAAGATACGGTTGCTGCGTACCGATACCTGCTCAGTCATGGTAATCAGCCCCATCGGATTATCCCGGTTGGCATATCATCTGGGGGGACTCTCGTGATCGATCTGCTGATATCCGCACGTGATCAGGGGCTGCCGCTTCCCCGTACAGGTGTATGCATGTCACCCCTGGTAGACCTGCTTTTTGAAGGGAAATCGGTAAAAACGAATCTTGAAAATGACTGGATAACTCCGGAAAGACTCAATGCAATCAGAACGGCGTACCTTGCCGGGCATGACCCGAGAGACCCCCTGGCATCCCCGGTTTATGCACAGCTCTACGGTTTGCCACGTCTCTATATCCAGGCCGGTACTCACGAACTGTTACTCTCTGATATTGCCTCATTCGTCGATAAAGCGCGATGGGCAGGCGTTCCTGTCCAGTTCGAACTCTGGGAAGGAATGTTTCACTCCTGGCAGGTGTTCGCCCAGCAGGTATCCGAAGGGCAGCAGGCAATCAGTAATATCGGGGCATATGCCCTGGATATACTGGACCGTTAATCAGGCTGCAGCCGTCCGCTCCTTATCAAGCGCCCTGAATTTTCCTTTTTTTCATCCATTTTTAAACGGGCGTGTATACCTTCATCTCGTTCCATGTCCCAATTCAATGGTATGTTTGAAAGCATTGGCAGAAGTTTCGCGCTTATAAAAACGAGCTGGAACATTCTCATGGACGATAAAAAGCTCCTTATCTTCCCGTTAATATCAGGAATTGCGACAATCGTCGTCCTTCTGACATTTGCCCTCCCGCTCATCCTTACAGGAACCTTCATGAATATCCCGAATGTGGGATCGATCTTTTTTTATGCTCTCCTGTTTGCCTTTTATGCGGTCAGCTACTTTGTTGTCATTTTCTTCAACACAGCGTTGATAACCTGTGTGAATGCACGGTTTCACGGGAAGGAAATGTCAATCGGTGAAGGACTTTCGAGCGCTTCACGGCATCTACCCTCTATCTTTGCATGGGCACTCGTCTCTGCCACGGTCGGGATCATCCTGCACATCATTGAACGGCGGGCCGGTCTCCTCGGAAGGATTGCTACTGCTCTCGTAGGGGGTGTCTGGAGCCTTGTCACCTTCTTTGTCGTTCCCATCCTCGTCCTTGAAGATAAAGGAGTTGTTGATTCGGTGAAGGAATCCGTGTCGCTCATGAAGAGGACCTGGGGTGAGAGTATCGTAGGTTCCGGGTCAATTATGCTCATTTTCGTTGCGACAGGTATAGTTGGTCTGCTTCTCGTGTTTGCTTCATTGCTTATCGGAAATATGATTGTATTTGGTATTGCAGTGGTGCTGTTTATTCTCCTCGTTGTCGTTCTTGCGGTTGTTGCCTCGGCAATGCAGGGTATCTTTGTTACTGCTCTCTACACCTATGCACGGACCGGGTACAGTCCCTTCGGCATTCAATGATGATCTTATCCGGAATGCATTTATCCCCAGACAGTCAGGGCCAGGAACCATCTGAACTATAACCCTTTTTCATTATGTATCATCCCGTCCATGCGGGTCTCTGTTTTTCCTTTCAGATCTTTTTGGATACAAAAAGGGTTATGCATCAGGGTACATTCTGCCGGCAGTTTTGTGCAGCGGTTGAGAATGAAAGGGGTAAATCCCGGATGAACCAGAATGAAGTGGTACAGTCCTTGTCCTCTTCGGGCGTGATCAATGAGGACCTGGAACAAACAATGCAGGATCACGATCTCCGAAAGAGCCGCTCCGGGAAGGGAGCATATATCCATACCTTTACACCCCCCGACTTCCTACCTTTTTTATGGATACCACGGAAGCATGGGAATCGCTCACCGGAAAAACTCATGAGGAGAAACTTGGCTCTCTTGGCGTGACGAGGGACAGGAAGCTCGACATTCGCATGCTGGATGAGATCAGCCGCACCTACGGAATCGAGGTCTTTTTATTTTTCGATGAAGATCTCGCACGCAGACGGACACTGGAATCCATTCTTGAAGAATTTGTCGTCATCCCGGAGTACGGCCGCCCCTACATCAGGATAGGGAGTTTCCTCCGGTTCACCAGGGAAAATGACCCATCGTTTGAGCAGACAATGCGTGAGTTCCCGCTCATGATTGAGATCGTGGCTATCGGTGAAATGCAGGAGCCCGTTTCCGGAAAAACGATTCGTTACATCACCGGGCTTATGCCGTTTCTGGATGAACTGGATGTTGATGCAGATCCAGTAACGTAATCAGGGCATCTTTTTATCAATCCCTGGTATACCCTTCGTATTTTAGTATCCGCGAAAGAATGTAGAACTGAATAATTCATATGAAACAGCAATCCCCAAATCCTCTACTCAAACGGGAACTTGGTCTTCTTGAAGTAACGCTTTCAGGTGTGGGGATTATCCTTGGGGCCGGCATATATGTTCTCATCGGGCAGGCTGCCGGACTTGCCGGCAATGCAATCTGGCTTGCGTTTGTATTTTCAGCAATAATTGCATTGTTTACCGGTTTAAGCTATGCGGAGCTTTCTTCCATGTTCCCAAAAGCCGGGGCAGAGTATGATTATGTTGCAAACGCTTTTAATTCACGGCTTGCATTTGTCATTGGCTGGCTTGTTTTCCTTTCGGGAGTCCTTGCAGCTGCGACGGTTGCACTCGGTTTTGCAGGATATTTCTCTGCTCTGACCAGCGTCCCGATGCTCATTTCCGCAATGGTTCTTCTTATCGTGCTTTCAGTTCTTCTTGCATATGGGGTAAAGGAGACTGCCCGGTTCGCAGTTATCTCAACACTCATCGAGGTGGCAGGACTGGTAATCATCATTCTGATAGGTTTACCTCATCTTGGGAGTGTGAATTATTGGGAGATGCCACAGGGTTTTTCCGGGCTCTTTGCAGCATCAGCCCTGATATTTTTTGCCTACCAGGGATTCGAATCCATGGTTAAATTTTCTGAAGAAACAAAAAATCCTGAAACTACGGTCCCAAAAGCGCTGATATTCGCTATTATCATAAGCGTGATCCTCTATGTGCTGGTTGCGCTTTCTGTGGTATCTTTGCTGGGGTGGCAGCAGCTGGCGGTTTCAAATGCACCGTTTGCTGATATCGTATCGGGTACACTGGGCCCTGACGCCGCAGTTGTAATTGCAGTCATCGCTCTTTTTGCAACAGCGAATACTGCGCTGATGTCCATGTATGCCTCGTCCCGGATTCTCTATGGTATGGCCGGATCGTCTTTTTTAACGGCTATACTTTCATGGGTTCACCCGACTCGCCGGACCCGTGGATTGCAATAATTATCTCCGGTGTGCTGTCAGTTCTCCTCATATTTGCCGGTGACATTGCTTTTATTGCAAATGTGACCAATTTCACGCTTTTTATTACGTTCATTGTGATCAATGCAGCGGTGATCGTCTTGCGTTATCATTCCCCCCACACATCCCGGGCTTTTCGGATTCCTTACTCAATCGGCAGGTTACCGCTGATTCCTGTTGCAGGGATTGTTTTCTGTATTTTCCTGCTTGGAGTGCAGGACCAGTCTGTGCTTACCCTCGGTGTGGTGCTCACAGGTCTTGGAGTAGTCCTTATGGTTATCATGGGACACTATCCATCGAGGGGTACCGACATCACATAGTCCGGTTCCATTAAAGAAAAACCTCCAGATAAATACATTATCAGACTAAGATGATACGCATCATTGAAATTACCGGATATTAACCATGGCAAAAAAATCCCGTACCTACATCTGGAAGTTTGTCATAGGACTTGGTTTTCTTTCCGGGCTGTGGACATCTATCGGCATTGATCCTCAGGCAGTTATGCTCAATATACTCAGGAACGCAGTCGACACTGTTTACTCAGATCCTGCTATCCGGTCTCTTTTTCTCCTTCTGCCAACGATCCTCATCATCATCTCCATAGTCAGTGCATATAAGAAAGGGAGATTACTCGGCCTGATCTCGGTCAGTGTGGCCTACCTCGCAGGACTGTTCATTCTGGTCTCGCCAATATCTGCACTGGTCTTTCTGACTATTGCCATTATAACCGGGTATCTGGCACCCGGACACCTGCTGGGAAAAAAACTGACCTTTACCTGACCTTCACCCTATAAATTCAAGAAAAACACATTTAAAGAGCATGAGTATATTCCCAAAGAAAAATTTCTTTTTGGTATTTGATTCTCTTCTTCCGAGTAAACACCTTATTAAATTCCGGAAATTCGTTTTTTTTGAGCCATTTCTGGGAAACGATATCGCAAACCGGGGCAGACTTTCCCATTACGGTAATGCAGAAAGAAAAGAATTTGCAAAAACGTTAAAAAAAATCCGCTCAGAGACAGAACTCCTGATAGAAGATGTCGAGGCATATCATATTTACATGGCGGTGAAACAAACGCAGAAAGTCCCGGGCGATATTGCCGAAGTCGGTGTTTATAAAGGTGGTTCTGCAAAGATTATCTGCGCAGTAAAAGGGGAAAAATCCCTCCATCTTTTTGACACGTTTGAAGGTCTGCCCAAAGTGGATGACATCGACATGGTCTGGCCGTTTTATGAGGGAAAGTTTGCCGCATCGTTTGACAGTGTCAAAGACTACCTGAAAAACGATCATAATGTCTTTTTCTATAAAGGCATCTTCCCGGGCACATCAGATCCCGTGAAAGAAAAAACATTCTCGATGGTAAACCTCGATGTGGATACCTACGAGAGCACAAAGCAGTGCCTCGAGTTCTTCTACAACCGTATGAGCCCGGGGGGAATCCTCCTCTCTCATGATTATATGACCGCACCTGGTGTGAAGAAAGCCTTTGACGACTTTTTTGATGGCAAACCAGAGCCAGTACTCGAAACTGCCGGGTCGCAATGCCTTGTTGTCAAAGTGTAAAATAATTAAAAAAAATCCTTTGATTCATGTTTTCCATTCATTATTTCTGCTTTGCAGAATCTCGTATCCGGCTGATAAATTAAAATGATGTGCCTGATAAAGACGGGATAGAATTTTTTTAAAAAACCAGGCCGTGATGACCAGAAACCTGTTCGGGTACAACCGCACCTGAGAGGAGCTGTAGGCCGTGTGATGGTATCCCCGTTAAGGGGAAAGAATAAGTCTGAACTGCCCCTGAACCGGTACCTCCTTTTTTTTGTTTCCTTTAATCGTTGACAATGAGAATGCCAAATATTGCCAGCATGAGACCAACAAGTAATATTACAATTCCTACCAGTCCTTTCACCGCGTCGATTACTTGCGGGAGGAAGGCCCAGATTGCGTAGCCCCCGATGATACATAAGCCTAAGCCAACAATTATTGCAAATAGTCCCATTTTATCCATTATTATTCCTCAATCTCTCTTATTTTGTGAATCGCTCCTTATAAGTGTATTGAACAACCCCTTATACGATTCTCCCTTCAAGACGCCGTTTTAACGATTTCCAGGGGTAAGGTAGTACTACAATAAGCAGCAGAGCTGCAATAATCCGGACCGGAATGGTTCCCAGTGCTGCAGCAAGTGAGTAATGGTCGGCGATTATCCCGTTTACAGCGACACCCAGTCCTCCGAATCCTATTGCAAGACCGAGCATCATGCCGGATGCGAGCCCGATGTTCTGGGGAAGGAGCTCGTGTGACATGGCCACTGCAACAGCAAATGTTGACCAGAGAAAGAGCCCGAAGATCAGGAGTGATATGATAGCAATGATACCAGAGGTCGCAAAGAACACATAAAAGAAAGGAACAGCTCCGGCAAGGCCAAAGATCATGAACTCTTTTCTCCCTATCCTGTCAGAAATATGGCCTCCCATAACCTGCCCTGCAACTCCGGCCAGGAGCATCAGGGTCATAATTATGCTCGCGGTCATGAGATCATACCCTTGCGTAACCAGAAACATCGGCAGGAAGGTAATTGCGGCAAAGACCGCCCACGCCCGGAGAACGGATGCGGCCATGAGGATTATGAAAGGTTTTCTGGATGGCCTCTCATTTTTCTGGGATTCCGGTCTGGTATGTGACTGGCACGCGCCGGCAATCCCGCCCGGGAGCAGGTATTTGAGGGCGACTATCATGAAGAGCGCCGGGAAAATGAGGAACAGAAGCCCGGGCAGTCCAAGCCAGAAGACCAGGACCCCGGCCAGCACCGGCCCTATCGCATACCCGAAATTCCCCCCCACAACGAAATACGATGTGATCCGTCCCCGGTTTTCCGGAATACAGAGCCGGTTCACCAGGCTCAGGGCAGTCGGGTGGAAGCATGCATGACCCAGTGCAGCAATAATAGCAAAGAGCATTATCAGGTAATAGTTCCCGGCAACTCCCATGAGCGCAACAAATACCGCACTCACGAACAGGCTGATACTTATGCTCACGGAGAAACCTTTTGTGTCCGAGAGCCATCCGACAAGCGGCTGGGTACACGACGAAGTCATGTTGTACGCAGTGACAAGCAGCCCGGCTGCAAGGTAGGAATAACCGTTGTTTGCGATAAGAAGGGGAAGAATCGCGGGGAGCACCGGCATGTAAATGTCAGTGACAAGATGTGCTGCCGCAAGTCCCGTTATCGTATTTTTGACGCTTCGGTTCCGGGGTGCTGTTTCCGTATCAGGCGTAGGATCTCGACCTCGATTTCCTGTATATCGTGCGTGTGGAAGGAAAAGGTGCGTTTTATGGGAAATACTCCGCCGACTCGTTCATCGATCTCCGCCCGCTCCGCTGTATAGGTTTCTATAAATTGGGTAGAACCCGCATTAAAGATACTGTAGGTAACAGGAGCAATGGAAAGGGCGAGATCGATAAACGGACGATCTGCGTGTGCTTTCTGGGCCCCGAACGGCGGGTTCATAATTACAGTATCGCAGGAGCCGAGGCGCCCGGGAAGTGTTGCATCCCGCACATCGGCAACAATAAAATCAACATGAGTGCCGAGCAGTGCTGCATTTGCATTCGCACCCTCGATCGCATGTGGATCACTATCGACACCTCGCACGCAACCCGCCCCGAGCAGGGCAGCGCCGATTGCGAGAACACCTGTGCCGCAACCGAGGTCGTACACAATTTTTCCCTCGATATCACCTTTCATGAGTGCATGGTACAACAACCGGGCAGCAAGAGGAGCAGGAGTCTGGTATTGTTCGAGTGCAGCACGCGGGTGGTCGTAACCAGAAATACGCTGGAGTGCCATCTCAAGGTGTTTGAGTTTCATTCGATCTCGTCAATTGTATATTCGTCCCATGTACGGACACCACAAAGAATCTCAAATTCCTGCGGTGAAAGAACCGGCACCGGGAAACGTACCTGGTCATCATACGCGAGCCGGGGGCATGCGGTATTGACGTAACAGGAAAATCCAAGGTTCAACAACTCGTCCGGTGAAACCTCCCGCATGGTAACAATCACGGCTTCAGGAGAGAGAGATGCCAGTCTGCGGGCAAGTTCCATTCTCTGCTGGCCGCTCTTGGTGCTGACAATAATACCCACGCTCTGTGCACTCCTGGCTTTCTCCATGACCGCAAAACGGCGGCGCATGAGTGCGTCACCGCTCACCTCCTGTGCAGTACCGGTGATAGGATCAATGGCGATCACGCGTGTACGGGTAGCGAGTGCAATGCCAATCGGGTGAAAGAGCCCTGTGCCGACAAAAAGAATTTCATCTGCACCGGTTGCTTTTGCTGCGTTGAAATTACACCCGAGCACCTGTCCACGCTCCGGTGTGCGTCTGCCCCCCTCAGCAACACTCGTTATAATTCCTTTTGACTGGAGAAAATCTTCCATTTCCGGGATTAAATGTACATGCTGAACTGTGGTTACAAGACCAACACGATTTCCTTTCAGGTACGTGAGTGCATTCTCCAGCACTGCAACATCAAATCCTGTCTGCCAGGGTTCGAAGATAACCTGCGGTTGTTCATCGACCGGGGCATGCCCGAAATGGACGAGCACATCGGAACAGGCAAGGCTGTCCAGTGCAAGATCGCAGGCCCCATAGCAGGGATCGCCACTTACGATTACCTCAAAACCGGCATCTTTCAGGGCTGCAGCCACCATTATTGACCGCCGCTTCAGCCCCTCGGGGAACTGGAGTGCAACACGTTTTGCCCCCGTATCTTTTAATCGTTCAATGAGGTCAGAGGTGTCGTTCAACCACATACACCTTGTCGGTCACTTCGATCTTGACCAGTGACTTGTACGGACGTCCGATATCGGGATCACCACGCTGGACTGCAATGCAGACATCCACGACTTCAGCGCCGGCTATATTGAGGGCCTGCAGGAGGGCCCTCATCGTGCCTCCGGTACTTACCACATCGTCAATGATCACGACACGGTCGCCTTTGTACACCCCGTTGAGGTAGAGTTCCCCTTTTGAATAGCCTGTAGTCTGGTGAACGGCTATCTCGCCGGGAAGTTTGTAGGCCCGTTTACGCATGATAGTCATGGGGATATCGGTCATAATCGACAGGACAGAACCGATATGGATGCCCATTGCCTCAACCGCAACGATCGTGTCAACTCCGTTTAAGTCGAGCATTTTTACCATTGCTGTGCATACGTCGCGGAGGAGAGCAGGATCAATGATGGGAACTCCATCGGTGATGGGATGAATGAAGTAATTATAATCTCCCCTTTTTATCATGGGGCAGGTCTCAAGGGATTTCACCAGTTTGTCAAGCATATATTTCACCAATATCTTGTAAGAACGCCTCAATACGGTCGCTGTTTACGTGGGGCATGCAGACGATCCGTAAATGCCCCTGTCGTGTCCACGAGGCTTTCCATGGTTCAGGAATGTTGCTGCAGGAGAATGTTGCCACGTTCACGTCTGGTGTAACGGCACGGGGGATGCCGAATGTTTCCATGCCGGCAATCAGGCGCTCCGTATTTTTCATGCATCCTGAAACGATTGCCTTCATCCCCTCAACTCCGAGGTAGTCAAGCACGGCAAGTGCCCCGACAACGGGAGCTCCCGGGCGGGTACCCGCAAGCGTGTATTCCTGTTTTACGGTGAGATACGGTGTATCGATATTGAGGGCCTGGAGAATGTCGGGTTCCCGTGTGAGCAGGCACCCGGCAGGGATGGTGCTCATACCCATCTTGTGGGGGTCAACAGCGATGGAGGAAACCCCGGGAAGTGCAAAGTCAAAAAGAAGAGGGGTATCCTGGAATGGTATCACCATACCGCCAAAGGCTGCATCCACGTGGAAGAAAACCTCATGGGCAACTGCGATCTTTGCGAGATCCGCAATCGGATCAACCATGCCATACTCTGTGGTTCCGGCAATACCTATCAGGCAGACCGTATTGCCGTCAATTTGTTCTGCCGCTCTGTGTGCATTCATACGGAAATCCTTGTCAAGCGGAACGACCCGCATCTCAAGACCGAGAAGATCACAGGCCTTCTTAAACGAAAAATGCGCTGATTCCGGCACAACTATGTTGGGATAAGCAACCTCCTTTTTTAAGACTTTTGCGAGACGGAGAGCCTGGATATTGGACTCGGTTCCCCCGGATGTTGCATAGCCCCCCGCCTCCTTACCATGGAAAAGGGTGCCGAGTCGTTCAATGAGAATCTTTTCGAGAGATGACGTACCCAAAAAAAGCCCGGGGTCCCCGAGATTGGTACCCATGAACATGCAGTGCGCCCGTACCGCCACAGGATGGGGGAGGGTGCACATTGAGCCTAAAATATAATTGTGGTCAAGGTCCTCCCGTTTTTTTTGGGAGAAAAAAGAGAAGAGTTCTTCTTCAGATCGACCCTTATTCAGCATCTTGGGTTCTCGCAGCCTCAAGGATGATACGTTTCTCTGTACGGGCAACTGCCTCGCGGATTTTGGCGATGGCATCAATGTTTGCTGATATACTTGATATGCCGTGTTCAACCAGCCATTTTGCCATCTTCGGGTCAGAACCAGCCTGCCCGCAGATTGAGCACTCTATGTCATATGCCCGGCACATCTGGATTGCTGAATGGATCAGGTGAAGGACTGCAGGGTGCTGGGGCTGGTACATATCAGCAACGTTTTCATTGTTCCGGTCGATTGCCAGCGTGTACTGGACAAGATCATTGGTCCCGAACGAAGCGAACTTAATGCCGCACTTGATGAAGTCCTCGATCATAATCGCGCTTGATGGTATTTCGATCATAATACCCAGCGTGGCGTTTTCAACATCGACACCGCATGCTTTCATCATCGCCTTCGCTGCGACAAACTCGTCGGGGTGGGAGACCATCGGGAACATGATGCCGAGATTATCATAGCCCTCCTTCCAGAGGCGCTTGAACGCCTCTACCTGGAGACGGAACTGATCCGGGCTCTGGAGATCCCTGCGGATTCCACGCCAGCCGAGCATGGGATTATGCTCATGCGGCTCGTTCTCTCCTCCCATCATATTGCGGAACTCATCGGTTGGGGCATCCAGTGTCCGTACCCATACCGGTTTGCCGGGAAATGCATCGAGAACGATCTTAATTCCATCGTGGAGTTCCGCGACAAAATCCTCTTCTTTTTTGTTTGCGATGAACCAGCCCGGTGTCTTGTTGAGCCCAAGGATCAGGTGCTCTATCCTGAGTAATCCGACACCATCTGCCCCGGTCGCTGCAGCCCGGGTTGCGGCTTCAGGAATAGAGACATTCACCTTAACCGTCGTTGCGGTTATGATATTTGCGTACCCTGTACCTGCCTGCTGGACAGCAGCTGCCGGTGATGGAGCGGCATGGGGGATCTCGCCTTCATAAATGATACCTTTCTCGCCATCGACCGTAATAAGTCTGTCCGTTCTTCAGCACATGGGTTGCAGTCTTCGTGCCTACGACTGCCGGGGTCCCCAGTTCACGGCTTACAATCGCAGCATGGCAGGTCATCCCGCCTTCATCAGTGACAATTGCGGCCACTTTCCGCATTGCCGGCACCATGTCCGGGTTCGTCATCTTTGTGACGAGAATGTCACCCTCTTTTACGCTACCGGTATCTTTAACTTCCCTTATGATAGCGACCCTGCCGGTTGCAATTCCGGGGGCCGCACCCTGTCCCTGCAGGAGTATCTTTGCATTGGTATGGTGCGTTTGTGCTTGCTGCTTTGCCTCTTTCTTGTTTCCAATCGTTGTGATCGGACGGGACTGGAGAATATAAATTATCCCATTCACAATGCCCCATTCCACATCCTGAGGGATACCATAGTGGTTTTCAGCAATCTTTCCATACATGGCAAGCTTGGTAATCTCCACGGTTGATAACACCTGTGCGTCCTGCCTGGCACCTGTCACATCAACAATCTTGGTACCATGGTCCCCGTCAGCAATAATCTCCACTTTCTTATTCGAAATGAGTATGTCGTCAACTTTTTCGGATCGCTGGTCGAAAATATATTTATCCGGTGAAACTGAACCGGATACAACCGCTTCACCAAGTCCCCACGATCCCTCAATAATCGTGAGGGGCTCACCGGTAATCGGGTGAGAGGTGAACATGACCCCGGCTTTTTCCGAGTGAACAAGTTGCTGCACGACAACAGCGATATTTACCGTATGATCATCAAATCCCTGTTTGGCACGATAATAAATCGCCCGCGCCCCATAGAGGGATGCCCAGCATTTCTGGACTGCCTCAAGAAGTGCTGCTTCCCCTTTGATATTGAGATAGGTCTCCTGCTGTCCTGCAAAACTGGCATCCGGAAGGTCCTCGGCAGTAGCACTTGACCTGACCGCTACAATCATGTCATCAGGTGAAATCTTCTGGTAAGCCTTCCGGATCTCATCTTTTATGAAGGCAGGCATCTTTGCCGTGAGGACCATAGTTTTTGCACCCTCGGCAAGCTTTTTCCAGCGCTTCATTATTTTCAACATCAAGTTGGTCGTATGATGCAAAAATCTTCTTTTCAAGACCGGTCTCAACTAAAAACCTTCGAAAGGCCTGAGCAGTTACCACGAAGGCTTTCGGAACCGGGAGACCGATGGATGCCATCTCACCAAGAGACGCTCCTTTACCCCCGACCGAAATGATATCTTCCTTCCTGATCTCCTCGAGCCACAGAATATTAGGCACATCCTTCATGCTCGCACCACTTATGATCTTACCTCCCTCTTGTTTAATAATTACCATTAGCCTTTTATCCAAAAAAGCAGGAATCGCAGGAAAGGTGGGTTTTACTATGCAGGGGAATCATTTTCCTTCGGATAAAGAATAATCCTCTTTAAGTACGGTGCAGATAGTATATGGGTTTTTTATGGCAAATGCAAGGGTACTCGTCAGCGATCCGCTGGCTGAAGAGGGGCTCGAGATCTTAAAAAAGGCGTTCGACGTTGATGTCAAAACTGACCTTAAAGAGGATGAGCTTTGCAGGATTATCGGGGATTATGATGCGCTGCTCGTGCGGAGCAGCACGGATGTCAACGCCAAGGTGATCGAAGCAGGTAATAAGCTGAAGTTCATCGGGCGTGCCGGGGTCGGTGTGGACAATATCGATATGGATGCAGCAACGAGAAAAGGGATTATCGTTGCCAATGCGCCGGAGGGTAACACCCTTGCGGCAACCGAGCACACCATGGCAATGATGCAGTCTCTCGCCCGCAACATCCCGCAGGCGAACGCGAGCCTGAAAAGGAAGGAGTGGAAGCGCTCCCGGTTCATGGGAGTGGAGCTCAACGAGAAGACGCTCGGTATCGTCGGGTTCGGGCGTATCGGACGTGAGGTGGCAAAGCGGGCAAACGCAATGGACATGAGATGTGTTGCCTACGACCCTTTCATAACAAAGGAGCGGGCAGCCCAGCTCGGTGTAGAAATGATGTCGGTTGAGGACCTGTTTAAAATCGCCGATGTCATAACCGTTCACACACCGCTCATCAAGGAAACCCGACACCTCATCAACGCGAAGAGTATCGCGACCATGAAAGATGGTGTGCGGATCATCAACTGCGCCCGTGGGGGCATCATTGATGAAAAGGCGCTCTACGATGCAATCAGGTGCGGCAAGGTAGCGGGTGCGGCGCTTGATGTGTTTGAAGAAGAGCCCCCTCTGGAGTCACCACTCCTCACGCTTGATCAGGTCATTGCCACCCCGCACCTTGGTGCAAGCACGGTCGAGGCCCAGCAGAATGTTGCAGTATCTGTAGCAAAGCAGTGCATCGAGGTGTTAAACGGCGGCTCTGCGAAGTACGTGGTAAATGCCCCGATGGTCCCGCCGGAACTGGCAGAAGTGCTCGAACCCTACGCACAGCTTGCCGAAAAGATGGGCAGGTTTGTCATCCAGATCGCAGGGGGGCGGCTTTCATCAGTCGAATGTATTTATGGCGGTGAACTTTCCGCCTATGCGGGGAGCATGAAATTTGTGACACGGCTTGCTCTCAAAGGACTTCTCGACCCGATCCTCCAGCAGCCGGTCAATATTGTGAATGCCGATTTCATTGCAAAAGAACGTGGGATCACGGTAAGTGAGACGGTCACGCAGGAATCAAGCGGGTTCAAGAACCTCATCACTATCCGGATCAAAACTGACAAGGGAGAAGAAACGGTCAGTGGCACAGTTTTTTTCAAAGGAAGGAGCCGGATTGTGGCAGTCGGCGGCTACACCATGGATATGATTCCCGAGGGCTATGTGATCGTCTCACGGCACCTTGACAAGCCAGGAGTTATCGGGCGTGCATCAACTATCCTCGGGAAATGCAATATCAATATTGCCGGCATGCAGGTGGGAAGAGTCCAGCCCGGAGAGCAGGCGATCATGGTGCTGAATATAGACAGCGAAGTGCCGGAAGAAGTGATGGAAGAGATCCGTTCCATGCCGGGAATTTTCACTGCGACATTTGCCAAGATTACTTCAGCAAAAATCTAATCAGGTCTTTTTTTTCAATCAGTGACTGTCGATTTCACATCAATTGGCTGAATCTGGCATATAATAATGCAAAATAAGAAATGGCGTTCTTATATCGTTTTTTAGTGTCTGCTTGCAGGAAAATTCAAAAAAATAACACTATTTTTTTTGAAATTTTTATTTCTGGTAAATAAAGATGGTATTTTAGAATTATAAAGCAGAACCAACGTTTTTTTAAATTAAATATGTTTATATATTATTATAATCAACTATGTCGTTTAATATGATTTGTATGCGAGCGAAGGCTGGAATTTTTAGTATCATTTGTCTGTTGCTTCTGGTTGGGACGGCTACAGGGTATCTTCCTGATAATTCGACGATTATAACCAGTAATCCATGGGTTATAGCCAATGGTGCCGATCAGGCCACGATTACCGTGATGGTTTCGAATTTGTCATCAGGCTCCATTCAAGGTGCCAATGTAATATTTACGATAGATAATCCGATATATGGTACTTTGAGCCCGGCTATTGCCATTTCAGATGCAACCGGTAAGGCAACCAGCACTTTTAAAGTTAAAACAAAAAGCGGTTTTGCTGTAATTTCAGCGAGTATAACTACCCCGGATGGCTATACCGTCATAAAAACAATAAATCAGAATATAGATCACGACAGTCCCTATTCCCCTTATTTTTCGCACCCGGTTTCCGGGACAGTTGCAACTGAAGTACCCTTCAATATATCAATTACGGACAGGTGGGGTAACCAGATCGATGACAGACGTGGTCCTCATACAATTACTCTCCATGTCCATGGTCCTACACCTGATGATTGTGGTTTTGCAGAAGCCGGATATAACCACACCCTTTCCCGGACTCTTGATGCAACCGGAAACGTATCAGCACTAGTGAAATTAACCACTAAAACTGGTCCCAACAATATTTTGATGGACGCTTTTGAAAGTATACCGGATAAACTCGAATGGATCGATGCCAATACAAATGGTATACCATTTTCAATGACCCAGGTTTACTCTCCGTCGGGCACTCTCCCCACTATTCCTGCGGACGGCACGAGTTTTTTCACTATAGTATACACATTGTATGACAAATACGGAAACCCGACAAACGGGCAACCGGTGTGGGTAAATACATCTGTCCCGGGTGAGGAAATGAAGTTCCTTTCAAACAATCTGGGTCAGGTGGTGGTTCAGTATGGCCCGCGATCTTCAATTGGTATTATAAATATCACTGCAACAGCCGTTGCAAACAGCACCTGGGTCACCAGGAGTCAGGAAGTGAAATTTATGAATACCGGTGCGTCGATCATATCCCTTACGGCAAATCCCGATACTATGGCAAGCCACGATGCCAACCCCCTTCTGATGTCAGATATTTTTGCAACGGTTGCAGACCAATCGGGAAATGCAGTGGCAGGTGAATCGGTAATCTTCGCTATTGATAGTATAACTTATGAAGCCGCATATAACGTTACATCGCCGCCAATCCTTGTAAGTTCAGGCAATATAACCGATATTCACGGAATTGCCGCGGTCCAATTCATACCAGGGAGCTTTACAACTGCAGAAAACCCCGGCTACAATGCATCGGCAACAGGACATTGTAACATAATTGCAACATGGAATGGCACTCAGAAAACGGTTCCTGTCACCTGGAAGAATTATCCTTACCTGAGTGTGAAAACTTCGGTAACCCCTCTGACCGTTGAGATAAACAATACTATTGATGTTACTATTGAGTTCAGAGGTGACGGGTGGGCAATGCAGCCTAAGCCTATCGATGTGATCCTTCTTCTCGATCAATCAGGAAGTATGGGAGATGCCAACACCCCAGGTACCCGCTTATACCAGGCAAAACAGGCCGCTAAAGTATTTGTTGACCAGATGAATTCAGCATACGGAGACCGGGTAGGAATTATGACCTATAATCAATCGGCGGTGTTGTATCAGGATTTGACAAATAATCTCGATACTGCCAAGAACAAAATCAGTTCCATAAACGGAAATACAAACGGCGCTCACACGAACATGCGCCGGGGCCTCTATGAAGCGTTGAAACAAGAGACCCAGAGTGCCAGTCCGGGATCAGTCCGGGCAGTTATCCACATGACAGATGGTGACTGGAGTATGGGAGGAGATCCTCTTGCACGACAGGGTAGCACCGGATTTGATGTGGACGGCCCCGGCCTTCATTCCGTATGGGCAGGAAATGTGCTGGATATTATAGATATCTATCAGTATTTCCCGGATATCGGGGGCGGGGTGTACCACTCCGGTTCGATTGCCAATGCACCGGATGGTCAGAGATATGATGATGGTAAAACGAACTGGAATAACGATCAATACGAAACTACTCAGCGACGTGCAACACGGACCACAACGTATTACACCGATGCCTGGACCTCAAACCAGAATATGTCAGTGTATGCGGCAAACAATAAAATCCGTCTCTATTCCCTCTCTTTTGTGCAGGTACCGAGGACTAATACAAAAAACGCGTTAATTAATATGGCAAATTCGACGGGTGCATTTTATCAGCATGCACCGGATCAGGCCTCATTGGAAACATTGTATAAACAAATTGCTGAAGACTTAAAAGACAAAGCCGGTGTGAACACCACCATGACCGTGGATTTCGAGAATGTCAATGTCACCGGTGTAACGATGCTTGGAAGTGAGGTATTCGATTATGTATACGATCCAGTTGCTTCAACAAGAATTAACTGGCAGAATGGGACAACAACAGTACCTGCCCTCGATCAGTCCGCTGATTGGGCTGCTGATAATAAACTGGACTTTACTATCGGAACAATAAAAGTCGGTCAGTACTGGAATGCGACATTCCGGTTGCGAGTCAACCAGAGTGGTATGATTGATGTGTTTGGCAGGAATTCGACAGTTACCTTCAATGGTGGAAACGAGACCCTGAAGCTCCCTCAGACATTCATTACCGTAGTGCCCAAATTAAATACCACGGTGATAGGAGCAAATACAATAGCACTCTCAAACCTCCTCATAACAGAACCAGGGGAAATCAAAGCACTTCTTCCTGTCACGTGGAATTCAACGTATAAAGGAAATATGACCCTCACCGAGAATGTGTACTATTCCATTGACAATGGACCCTGGGTATTATTTGATACGAAAACCCACCCGTATCCATTCGGCGCGAACATTACCACTACAGAATATGTTGACTATGCACAAATTGATGTGAATAAACTCCCGCCCGGGGGTTACAAGATAAAGATATATGCAACCGCTCCTGATGCTCCTGATGCCGTTGCTGAAACCGACTATAAAACGGTTGGCGGGCAGGGTAAAATATTTCTCAAACTTGAATAATTCCCCTCTTTTTTAAAATAGAACGACCTTTGCCGGTATTATTGGATTATCCTTCGTAGACCTTCACTGATACCGGCAGGATATCGGGACGCGTATCGGTCATGATATAGGTATAACTCATGACATGCACGAGATACTCCAGGTATCCCTTTGCAATATCTGATAATGCCTGGTTCCGCTTCCCGAGGATAAGGATATGGAACCACTGGATGAACAGGCAGATGCCTGCCGCGATCCCGTAAACCCAGAGCACGATACCGATGAGTATCCAGTAAACTATACGGATGAGCAGCTCAATGCGGCCGGCATCGTGTTCGAAGCAAAAGAGCTGGTTTGGTGAGCCCGGTATTCCGGTCATTTTTATCAATTCACACTGTGGATCCTGTCTGGTATAAAATAATTGTCCCGGTTTCCGATAATTAATGTCGATAATGTCAGGATAGTATCTGAAAGCCACTCCACTATTTTTTAATAATAAGATGACAGATGTTATAGAGCATCAGACTTTAGCGGGCTCGTGGTCTAGTTGGCTATGACGTCGCCTTGACATGGCGGAGGTCCTGAGTTCGAATCTCAGCGGGCCCATCGGACTATTTTTTTACTGGTTTTTATGAAAATTCCAGTATGGAATTTTTCCTGATGTATTTTATTATGAGGACAATCCTGTTCTGGCAACAAAAACCTGGTGAATGGTGAATACTATTCACTCATTCTGACGCTACGGTGGATCTGTTTTTCACCTCTTTCCTGCCTCTGTGGCGTCCCCCCGATGCGATATCTCATGAAAAAGTTATTTGCCACCATCGTGCTGAGCGCAGGTGAGTTCGGGAGGACAGGCACTGCCTCCTCCGTCATTATATGTTTTATCCTTTTTTATTAAAAAAGAGGGAATTATTCTAAATCCTGCACGATCCCCCATGCTTTTTGTGATAGTGCTGGTGGTATTCTTCTGCCCGGTAAAATTCCGGCGCCGGCATGATCACCGTCATTATTTTGCCAAACCTGAATGTTCCTGAAACCGCAATGTTCTCCTTGGATTTTCTTGCAGTTTTTCCCTGATCAGCATCATGGTAGAATATTACGGAGCGATAATTTGTGCCGATATCGGGGCCCTGGCGGTTCAGCTGTGTCGGGTCATGCACTGACCAGAACACATCGAGCAGGTGCTCGTAACTGACTTTTTCCGGATCGTACGTGACCTGGACAACCTCTGCATGTCCTGTCTTTCCGGTACATACATCCTCATATCTCGGATTTTTCAGCGTGCCCCCCATGTACCCGACTTCAGTTGATACAACTCCTGGAACCTGACTGAATGCTGCTTCAACACCCCAGAAACAACCCGCACCAAATGTTGCTTTTTTATACCTGTCTGTATCTCCTGCCATGCTCATCTCTTCCCAGTATGCCTTGAATTTCAGGCACTATTTAGTTGTTTGTATCTTCCTGCTCATGAACTCCATTACATTTATGAGTGAAAAAACAACAGTTTTAGCATGAAGCGTTTGTACCGCTCAAAAAAAGACCGCATGCTGGGCGGAGTTTGTGCCGGTCTTGGCGAACACTTTGATGTTGACCCCGCGGTCATCCGGCTTGTCTGGGCGGTTGTGACTATCTTCTCAATAGGTACTGGCGTTCTTGTGTATCTTCTTGCATGGATCATCATTCCGGAAGAAGGCACAGCAGGTGCAGCCCCTCCCTCATCAGAACCGGGAGAAAAATTCTGACATCCTGGTATTGTCTACCCAGATTCCAGCATCAGGAGCGACCATGAAGATCCTATTTGTTGTCTGCGGTGAGGGGCTCGGCCACGCATCCCGGTGTCTCCACATCAGCCACTATATGCAGCAGCAGGGACACACCATTCATTTTGCTGGCTATGGCAGGTCATATGATTTCCTTAATAAACAGCAATGTAAAAACCTGCACCGTGCCCAACGGGAAGTCTGCCTTGAAGGGGAGGAAGGTTTCTTCAGCCTGAAAAAAACACTCTGGTGTTCGAAGTGGATTATCCCCGATTTGATACTATCGGTTATCAGAATAGGGCATCTTATACGCAAACACCGGTTCGACTGCGTGGTGTGCGATACCATGTATGGCGGAGTGCTTGCAGCCAGACTCCAAAAGACCCCCTGTGTCTTTATTACAAACCAGAACCACTTCAACGGACCGGGAAACACGACCAACCTGGTCTGGAAAGCACTCAATTTTCTCATCGTGAGATACATCCGTCTTTCCGACCGGGTTATCGTCCCCGATTATCCGCCACCGGATACAATCAGCGAATATAATATTGTCATCCCAAAAGGTGAGGAAGAGCGGTACTCGTTTACCGGACCGTTCTATGAATTCGAACCTGCGGACTATATCAATGCCCGGAATACCATCTTCACCAGTTTCGGAGGAGAACCCTACAAACTCCCGATGTACCAGATGCTCAAGGAGATTGCTGACCGGAGAAAAGATCTCTTCTTTGATGTATTTTATACCGGGCCGGACCTCCCCGGTTCTTCAGTCAATTTTGCGTCCCACGGATATGTTCCGGACCTTTACGAACATCTGGCCAGGGCAAAAATTGCAATAGTTCATGGTGGGCTTACGACCCTGCACGAGGCTATGCTTTTTGAAAAACCGGTACTCATCATTATGGACCCGAACCACCCGGAACAGCAGAATAATGCAAAAAAGATCGTTGAAATGGGTGTTGGCAGATCGGTTGACGGGAAACAGGCGACGCTCGATGTGCTTGAGAAAAAAATTGCCGAGACTATGGCATGCTGTCCGCGTCCTTTCCATATCGTCCACAAATCGATCAATGGCAGGAAGAATGCTGCAGAGATCATCATTACCATTGCAAACCTCAGGCAACGTTAATACTATAACCTGAACGTACTCTTTAATGTGAGGATAGATCTATGCCGGTGCTTGGTGAAATAAAAAACCTCAAAATTGAAGATGAACTCCATACATGCCCTCAATGCGGGTATGAATATGGCTTCCACACCTCGTTTCTCACCATACATGCCAGTAAAGATTCACCTGTCAAATCCACGCGGGAAGTCTGTGGGGTGATTCTTATATGCCCGGAATGCGGGGCGAGATATGATGTGGGGTGGCGTGTTTCATTTTCCAGGTACAGAGCCCCGCGTGGTAAGAACGACCGGTCGCCAGCTGACCACGTTATAACCTGCCCGGATCATTCTTTCCGGATGTACCAGTCCGGATCTGGTCTTTGTCAAACAAGGATACATCAGTGCCCTTCCATGAAAACACTCCCATACTCTGCAGTTATGGTCATTCACGGCCCTGAAATTTTTGACGGGGGTGAAGCAGCATGGCTTATGGATTTACTCTCTCCAAAGCGTGTTATTGTTGCCGGTGTTATGGCAAGGACCGCGGCAGAAGAGTCCGGTTTACCCGTGGAATTCAACGGGCAACCCCCGAGCAGGGTGATGAATGAACTCCAGGGGCCTGCGTTCCTGGCAAATAAAGGAAAGACGGCAAAGACCGGTGAAATATTCGGGAATATTGTTGCATCCCGTCTTGAAAAAAATGGGCTGGTGCACATCGAGTGCTCGGGCAGGACAGTCTATTGCTGGAACGGTGGTAATGAGAACCTTGCAGGATTCCTGTCTAATGTAACTGGATATACAAAAGAGTCAAAAAAAAGCACTCTGCACCCAAACGAAAATCTCCGGGAGATCCGGGGGTGTATTCCCGGAGAAGCGGTCTATGTGAATGGCATTGTCATCGGACGGGCTGCTGCAGAGGTGGTTGTTCTTCAAAGTACCGGGGGGCGGATTGTACCCTGCAGCGGACTGGAACCTAAACCCCATGGTCTTGAAAAGCTTGAACTGACCCGGCCTGGTGATATCACCACCGCATGGTGCAAGAGCGGACCGATCAGGTCAGCAGCACCGCTCCTGAAAGGGAAGGTGTCCAGTACCGGGCGCGTGGCAGTGATTGATCACTGCGGGCACGAGATTTACACAAGGATGCAGGATGACTGCTGTGGCGTGCTTGCCATAGGGGATGATACGACCGCTGTATGCGGGCATATCCTGGCTCACCGTGGTATTCCTGTATTCGGGATTGTCGATGGTGACCGTGACGTGATTGTCCCCTCAGCATTTGCACCCGGCTCTGTAGTTGCAGAAGCACTGGGTGAACGCGATGATGATGTGGGGATTGAGATCATCAAAAAAGTGCCGGATGTCCGGATTGTCTGGGATAATTGGGTTCAGGAGATCCTGGAGTATCTCGATAAACGCGTGCGGGTTGTTGTTGACCTGAGAAAAAAACCATGATGCGGTGCGCTGAGTGCAAGGGAAAAGGGATGTGTGGTCTGCCCCGCTGCCCGATCGTAAGCCGGTTCCATGCGCAGCTCTTATTGAAACGTACGAGCAGCTACCAGGGCAGCTCGCCCTCTGTCTTCATCGGGAGTTCCGGCTGGCCGGATATGCATGGCGGCCCTTTGCTTATCAATGACAGTGATAATCCCCCGGACTGGCTCGCCAGCAAGCTCGGGATTGAGGATATCGTTGGTATCCGTGCCCGTACAATTCGCGGGAGATCAGCACTCCATACGGTTGCTGCCAATCTTCAGGAGATCGCCCTTTCCACCATACCGCTGGAAGTGGATGTCACGTTTGAAAAACCGGTGAGCTTCAGCCTTGATTTTGACGGGACCGTTGCACCGGTTGGTTTGAGCGGTACGGTAAAAAAAATGGATGTCCTCGGTAATGCACGGGTGGAACGGGTTGTTGACCGGATTACCACTGATACTGATATTAGTGCCCCCGATGCCTGCAGAGCACTCAGGGAATCGGCTATCGATGTCTACCAGATCTCCACGCTTATGACAGCCGGACTGCTCGGCAAACGGCGAACGTTCGTTCCCACACGGTGGGCGATTACTGCCGTGGATGATACGATATCCCGCCAGATTAAATCAGAGATCGCACGCTTTCCTCCGGTGGAAGAGATCCGTCTTTTCACGGGAGAAATTTTCGGAAACAGGATTGTCTGTATACTTGTTCCGGGCGACTGGAAGTACGAGATGATCGAGATTTGGGGGCGCCAGACCCTCTGGGCCGGGGAAGATGAGGTAATTGTCCAGGACCGCGAGGGTATGACAAAAAAGGGATACTCCCCGATTTCCGGTGCTTATTACTCGGCACGGCTTGCTGCGTGTGAATATCTGAAGGACATACGGCGGTCAGCCCGGGTTATTATTATCCGGAGTATCTCGAGTGATTACTGGGCGCCGCTTGGCACATGGGTGATTCGTGAAGCGGTAAGAAAGGCGATGACAGACCCGTATATTTCCTGTGAATCGATCCAGGCTGCTGTCGGCCAGGCATCCGGTATACTTGGATCTGACCGCTGGGTAACGCATAGTACACTTATTCCCGAGCTTCGCACACAGCGGACCATTTTTCATTTCTGATAGGCCTGTGCTGACTTTGCCTGCCGGTTATAACGCTCCTTTATGCTTCCAAGCGTTTCAATATCCGACAGACCTTTATCGTCCCGGATCCGGATAAACCTTGGGAATCGGAGGGCAAACCCTCCCTGGTATGTCGGGCTGACCTGGAGTTCTGAATATCCCACTTCAAACACCAGGCCGGGTTCAAAGGTAACTTCCTTACCTGATTTTTTTATGACACGGTCTTTTAACAATTCGTAGACCTCGGTAAGCTGGTCATCAGAAAATCCGGTTGCTACCCGGCTGAGGGCAACAAGCTTTCCCTCATCCTGACAGGCCATAAGGAATGAACCGAAGACATGTGCACGCTTCCCCTCTCCCCATTCACCGCCGATCACCGCAAGGTCAAGGGTATCCACGTCCGGCTTAATCTTAATCCAGTTCTTACCCCGCTGCCCCGGAGAATAGGGGGAACCCGGCACCTTGATCATAAGTCCTTCATGTCCTGCATCAAGAGTCTGCTTTGTAGGTCCGTTCAATTTCAGGGGGGTCACTGCTGACTACCTGGGGGGCGAGATACATGGTTACCGTGCTTTCGAGTTTTTTCCTTCGAGTCTCCAGCGGGAGATCCATAAGCGTTTCTCCGTCAAGGTAGAGGATATCAAATACGACGGGGACCATCTCGATTGCATCCTGTGCCTCAGCGATGTCGTGACGTCGCCGAAAACGCCTTAAAACCGACTGGAATGGCATGGGTTTGTTATCTTTTATGGCGATCACTTCCCCATCGAGGATCACGTCATGTCCGGTTGAGGAAAGAAGTTTTCCAATTACATCCGGGAGGGCTGCAGTTATATCTTCGAGCCTTCTGGAATACATCCTGGCCCAGTTGCCTTTTTTATGGAACTGGAACCGGGAACCGTCATATTTGAACTCGGCAGCTACCCGCCCGTGCTCTTGTATCATATTCTGGATCGTACCCTGCTGGGCAAGCATCATTCGCACGGGATGGAACAGGGTGATATGGACATCCCGTAATGCATCAGGGCCGAGTTTGGCGAGCCGTGCGACTTCACCTGCATCGTTTAATGCCTGCATAGCGTGTTCCACGAGTGCAGAATCCACATTAAATGCTTTGGCAATCGCGTCCCGAACACTGCCTTCTCCTACACCTATACGGAGTTCTTCGAGCATAATCCGGGTAAGATATCGTCCTTCAAGCGGGTGGGCATTGCCAAGCAACCGTCGGACCGCAAGCAGTTTTTCCCGTTGTGATTTTTTCCCCTCCATTTCAGCGATGGTGATGAGTTCAGTATAAACGCGGACAAGGTCCAGTTCTTCGTGGAAAAATGTAGTCTGCGATTTAATTAAAAGCAGTTCTTCAACGGCACGCCCGGCATCACCGGTAGTGTTGATTTTCTCGATTACCTGCTCCTTTTTCATACCCGCAACGTAGGCGATTGCTTCATACAGGAGATTGGGGCCGATACCAAGTTTTTTTGACTCCAGTCCGGGAAAATACGCCCCATAACGAACCGGACAAAAACCGGGAGTCTTCTGGTGACAGGGTGGGAAGAACACGACTTATAATATCAATCATATCGAGACGCCCGCTCGTCCCGTCCAGTTGTTCGCACACCCGGGTAAAATCCATAAAAAGCATGACGTTTCTCTTTTGTGATGTTGTCCAAGCGCACGCATTAACGTTTTGTTCCGTGTTATCATGAAATGGCTGAATAATGCCAGATTTCAATAAAATAGAGGGTATTCCGGTTTCTCCTGCATAAAACGGTCAACAAATTTATAACCAGCTACTGTGATTTGGTAGTATGGATGAGGAGTGGCAGCCCGATGCTCTCGTCAGGGTAAAACTCAACCAGATGAAAAAGGATTTTTTTGATTATATCGAAAAAAACTCCGAAAAAATTGATTTGAATATCCCCGTTTTTTTTGGCCACGTTGTTGCTACACTTGAAAAAGCCCTCCCGGATGTCAATGACGATCTCTATGACCGGTTCATTGACAATATCACCGTCAGGGTAACTTGATGCGAGCAAAATGTCGGATGATCTCGTATACGTTGATAAGCTGTTTGATCATGCTGAACGAAATAAGCGCAAAAAAACCGGAAAAGCTCTCTACGATATCGTGCTCGGTATAAAGATGATCAACAACCGGAAGTATGCCGAAGCTAGTGAACTGTTAAAAAAATACCGGGACATGGATGCTATTATCTGTCCGGCAATTGCCTATTGTTATTTTATCCGTACCAAGTCCCAGCGTGGAGGTTTAAGTGCCGATGAACTCGTAAAAGCCCCCTCGCAAAAGGAACTTGCCGCCCGCGAGCAGATGATCGAACTGGTCCGCATCAATCCCCCGGTGAACCGGCTCAGGGAGATGGGTATTGGGGATGACCCGGGTATAAACAAGGTCTTCTGGTTTATGTTAAAACAGGCAATCGAATGGTTTCCCGGAAATCGGGAGTATTTCCGGATCGGGATTGAGAAGGCGTCAAAAGACGGGAAACATGATGTGCGTGAAGAACTCCTGGGGATTGCAGTCGAGCGGTTCTTTGATGATATGTATTTCCTGCGGGAGATGTATAAGCTGAAGTTCGAGAACCGTGACGCCGGCGGAGTGGCGGGAGTAATCAAGCAGATGACCCAGCAATATCCCGACGATCTTGAACCAGTCTATTACGGGCTCAAACTGGCAATCATCACTACGCGTGAAGAGGTCTATTACAAATTCAGGAAAATGGCGATCAGTAAAAATATCCCGCAACGCGTTCTCGTGCTTCTGGATTTTGAATTTGAGATGATGATGGGCAAACACTTTGAAGCACACGCCTGTCTCGATGAAATAAAAGTAATATTCGGCCCCCATCATTATTACGTAATCCTGCTTGAATTCGTGGCGCACGATTTCCTGTCGGATGATGAAAAGAAAGTCAAACAGGCAAAAAAGGCGATGATTGACTCAATCGACCAGTATTGCCTCAGAATGCTGAAGATCCAGAATGCATAAAAAGACGATATATCACAATCTTTCCTGACTGGATTATTCATGAAAAAAGGATATTTCGGCTTTGTAGAAAACCTATTTTTATAACGGTTACAACCGACAAAAGATCTGAGGTAGAGTGCCTCCTTACCTTGTTATGCGAATAACCAGCGAGAAGGTAAAATAATATCAGCAAACCGGTATATCAGGTTTTTACGCTGACTTTTTGTTCCTCTTCTTTCAGGTGCTGGTTTTCTATATATCTGTCAGTCCGCTAATGCGGCAACACTTATGATAGCAAAAATAAGACCGCCCCACCAAGTATACTGTTTAATAATTGCAGACTGGGCCGTGATAATTACGGCATAGAGGAGGGTGTTTGTTACATGCCTTTTGTATCTGTACTCCCTCCTTTTTCCCCCACGTTTTCATTACCTATCATAAATGAATTATCTTTCGGCTTGTAGAAACCCTACGTTCTCTGAAGAAAAATAGTAACAGAACGATCGAAAGGTACGGCGTCTCCTAACCTCGTGTCGAGGGACACTTAAAATTGTGGATATAATCGTTTTAATTTTGATCCTTGCATTCGTCAGGAGTATGTCATGCCTAGAACTCTGGTTCTATACCATACCGAGAGTCCGCTTGCGATGGCAAAAAGAATGACGATAATGATAGTGAGGGCGGGTTGACTGTCAGGATGCACCACCACATTGAGGTATATAACCAGTCCCTCCAGAAACGAAAGTCCGACTACCATCAAAATTAAGCTATGCTTTTTTTGCATCATGCTATCTTCAAATTACAATCTATACTCTAATAAAAGGTAGGGATACACCGTAGTTTAGCTTTTTTGGTCAGTTGTTTATTTCGGAAAACGTAGGATTTCTACAGAGCCGTTATTTCATAGCCCGTTCTTTTTAAAGTTTAATACACTGGGGACAGGAACCGGACGTCCCGCACTGGGTAGCGACAATTATCGTCTTTTCCTCAAAAAAGAACCCCAGTCCATCACGGGCACTTGCCATCACCCGCCCGGGTGTATTATTCATCTCGCTCAAGTGGGCAAGAATGACCTGCGGCACATCCTTTCCAAAGGCCTGCAGGCAGCGGGCTGCAGCGGTATTGGACAGGTGCCCCCGTTTGGAACGGATTCTCCGTTTCAGATATTCAGGATATGGCCCGTTCTCCAGCATATCCGGGCAGTGGTTGCTTTCAAGGACTATTGCGTCACAATGCTGGAGCAGATCGAGCATATGCGGGGTAATGATGCCAGTATCGGTACAGTACCCAAACCTGATCCCGTTTTCTTTGATGATGAACCCGCATGGATCAGCTGCATCATGCGATGTGGAAAAAGGTTCGATTAAAAAATCCCCGATCTCAAACCGCTCGTTATGCCGGCATACCTGACTGCGTATCCGTTTATCCGAGGTGCGGCGATGGTGGAGAAAATCATTGAGCGTCCCTTCCGTTGCATGGACGGGGATATCCAGGCGGCGGGCGAGCACGTCAAGCCCGCGGATATGGTCCCCATGCTCGTGAGTGACAAGAACTGCACGTATCTTCCCGGCATCAAGGGACGCATTGTCTGTCCGCTGGAGAGTCTCTTTCGCACTCAGTCCTGCGTCCAGGAGAAGTGCCCCGCTCTCCCCTTCGAGAAAAACGCAATTGCCTTTACTTCCGCTGGCAAGAATCGTGCAGCGCATCGTCCTATTATTGGGTGTTCTCGTATTAGAGTGTTTGACTGTTCACATCTTTCAGGTAAAACGACCAAAAACCTGTCAGCCTGAATCCGGGATGACGTGTATGGCGGTTGCTTTGACTCCGGCAATCACGGTCATACCTACAGCAAGCGAGAGCTCATCAGCAGATCGGCGGGTTACGAGTGCTGTCAGCGGCGAGCCGAAGTCAATAGTGGTGCGGACAAATGGCCCAAAGGGCACAATCTTTGTAATCGCTCCCCTGAGCTGGTTCCGGACACTGGTTTTTGGTAATTCCCCGTCTTTTACGGCGACGGTAACTTCTTCCGGGCGGATGAACAGAACTACGTTCCTGCCCGGCTTACACGGGGAAATCACTTCAAAAATCACATTATTGACAGATATACGGGCATGCCCCTCGTCATTGGATACGACAACCCCTTTCAATATCGTATCAATACCCACAAACCGGGCGATATCCCTGTTTTGAGGGCGGTAAAAAATATCATGGAGAGGACCGACCTGGGCAATCCGTCCGTCCATGATCACCCCGATCCTGTCCGCGAGGCGCTGGCCCTGGATCATATCGTGGGTGGAAAGGATGATAGTGGTCTTGAATTGCTTGTGAACACGAAGGATAAGGTTTTCAATCAGCTCGGAATTGACAGGATCCAGATTTGCCGTGGGCTCATCCAGAAGCAGGACTTCAGGGTGGGTGACCAGTGCCCGCGCGATTGCCACGCGCTGCATCTCTCCCCCGGAGAGTGTAACCGCTTTCCGATCTGAAAGGTGCAGGAGCCCGACAATATCGAGCGCTTCGGGAACACGTGAATCAATCTCTGATTTCTCCATCCCCCTGAACTTCAGGCCGAATGCAACATTGCCGGCAACCGTTGTGTTCAGGACGGCGGGTTTCTGGAAGACCATTGCCATTCGCCTGCGTATCGAAAGCCGGACGGCTTCATTCGATGCAGCAGTATCAACACCATCAAAAATGATGGTGCCGGTGGTCGGCATGTCGAGGAGGTCGATGAGACGCAGGATTGTTGTCTTGCCACTTCCGCTCGGGCCGATAAAGGTGAAGATTTCCCCGCGATGGATCTCGAGGTCGATCAATTCGAGAATTGTTTTGCCGCTGGCCCTGCGTGAGAGATCTGCTATCTGGATCACGTACGCGGACCCCCGAGCGCTGCCTGTGATTCAAACGACAGGCCGGAAGTAATGAGATTCATGATGATAACGATAACGAGCGCTATCAGGAGCAGGATGATCCCGAGAGCGATTGAGAACGGGAAATCACCGATACCGGTCTGTAATGCAATAGCGGTAGTCAGCACGCGTGTTGCACCCCTGATATTGCCACCGATCATCATGGCAACACCGACTTCAGAGATCGCACGACCAAAGCCAAGGACCACCGCGCTCAGGATTGCCAGACGCGCTTCCCTGACAATCTGGACGATGGTCTGGAATCCTGTTGCCCCCAGCGAGATGAGCGTATCGCTGATATTCCGGTCGATGCCTCCGAGAGTCTGCAATGACCAGTCCAGTCATAATGGGAATAACCAATACGGTCTGGCCCAGGATCATACCTTCCGGGGGTGAAAAGGATCCCAAAAACCCCGAGGGGGCCGTCACGGGAGAGGAAGAGGTAGAGCACGAGACCGACGACAACGGTCGGGACTGAATAAAGAGTCTGGATGAGTATGATGAGTACGCGCTTGCCCCGGAATTCGTGAAAGTGGATGAGTCCTCCCAGGGGTATGGAAATGATTGATGCTAAAATGGTTGCTGCAAGCGAGATGAAGAGGGAGAGTGTGGCTATCTGCATCACTTCGGGGTTGAGGGTGATGATCAGGTTGATTGCCTGAAAAAACCCGGATACAATCTCGCTCATGGATGATACTTCCGAAATTAGTAAATTGTGTGTTCTGGTTTCACCGGTACAATTGAGACTGATCCGGTGAAAAGGTTAATTCTTATCATCAACCTTACTTTATTTTAATGATTGGTAAACGATTTTTGTATGCGTTGCGGTGTGGGAAGTACAAGAAACCGACAACTATATCGAAAAGAATAATTTCATGACTTCTATTGCCCGATAACCGTGCCGCCAGAGTCCATAATCCCGATGAAATTCTCCCTATCGGAGCTTGCAGGTTCTCTGGGTGATTTCGGGACGATTATCCCGCTTATCCTTGCAGTAGCGCTGGTATCGGATGTCAATGCCCGGTACGTGCTGCTCTTTTTTGGCATCTGGTTCATTCTCACCGGGCTTTATTACCGGTCTGCCGATCCCCCTTGAACCGATGAAGGCGATCGCGGTAATTGTGATCGCCGGGGGGATCGCCAATGGTGAAATAGCCGCAGCCGGGCTCATACTCGGTGCTATCTTTCTCGTACTGGGTTATGGCCGCTTTTTTGAAGTTATCGAGCGTTGGGTACCGCAGAGTGTCGTGCGGGGAATTCAGCTGGGTCTTGCGCTGCTCCTGTTCAAGGCTTCAGCAGGGTTTGTGATCAGGGACCCGTTCTTCTTTATCCTCGGAATCGGGATTATCATTCTATTTTTTATCCTCGTCCGGTACCGGGATATCCCTGATCTCTCGTCGCTGTGTGTCATAGGTGTTGGTTTTATCGGGGGTCTTCTCCTGTATGGATTACCCCCCGTCAGTTTTATCCCTGCGCCACAGCTGGTGATCCCCCTCCCCACTGATTTCTCATCGGCCTTCTCAACCCTCGTTCTCCCCCAGGTCGTCCTTACCATCGCAAACGCAATCCTCGCAACCTCGCTCCTGACAAAGGATCTCTTCTCCACCGATATCCCCCCAAAGAAATTCTCCACTTCAATCGGCCTGATGAACCTCGTTTCTGTTCCCTTCGGGGGATTTCCGATGTGTCACGGGGCCGGCGGTCTTGCCGGGCAGTACCGCTATGGTGCGAGGACGGGTGGAGCAAATGTCTATGCAGGAGTGATTTTTATTATCCTCGCCCTCTTCTTCACGTCCCCGCAGGTACTCTCCATTATCGCGGTGGGGGTACTGGGGGCACTCCTGGTATTTGTCGGAATAGAGATGGCCCGTCACAGCCTCAGGACAGAATCTCTTGTTATCACTGGTATAATAGGGGTACTCGCGCTTGCGAGCTCAATGACAATCGCATTTATTATCGGGATGATCTGTGCATATCTTCTGAAATGGATTGGCACGAGCAGGACACAGAAAAAAGGCTAAGTTTTCCTCATCCTTGTCCTTACCGCAATTTGCCGGATTTTTCTGCCGCACGATGTCTGATCCATTCACCACTGGAATAGTGTACAGAGAATTCTGCGCTATCGCGTTTATTATCACTCGAATCAACTCGTGTTATTTCTCATTTTTTCCCAATTGAAGGATACAGTACCTTACAGGATGAATAAAATCAGGGATCTTTTCAGCAAAAAGGAGAATTTTAAAAATTGAAATGAGAACTGAATCCATCGACAGGACGCTGCTTTGGTAAACGGGGCTTTGATCGGGATCACCGAAGGGAACGGGCGTCCGGCTGAGGAGAATCACGTATCTTTTTTTCGGCACAGGGAAAGAAACCGCTCCACCACCCCGTCGTTCCGCACTTCAGGATGGAACATCACCCCGAAGAGTGGCTTGTCCGGGTGACGGATGGCCTGAATACAAGAGTCTGACACTGCCATTACTACCCATCCCGGGGGCGGGTCACACGTGAAGGAATGCAGTTCGTATGCCTCGAATTCCGTATTCCCGCATAAGAACGGGTCTGCCGAACCTGCCCGGACCTGAGTCATTCCGATCTCGCACCCCGGGCTGATGGTGCCCCCAAAGGTCAGGCTGAGGATCTGCATCCCGGCACAGATCCCGAGGTAACGGGTACAGAAATGGTTTTGAGCCAGGAGAACTCCTGTACTCTCGTGGCAAAGAGGTTGTCCTGCAGGGCTGTACCGCAGAGAATGATCCCATCGGCATCTTTCAGGTCATCGCTCCTGATCTCCGAATAATGTGCTTCACGCCACTCCCGCCCGGTCCGGCCTACGATGCGGGCGACCGGGCCCACAAACTCGTCCCGTGAGAGCGAATGAGCCCGATAGGAAAGATCCACGAGGAAAATCATTTCTCCTCCAGTCTGGCTTGCCGGACCCTGAGAATTCCCCGGTAATTGGAGTATTCTTCCGTGGAATCCTCAATTACGATCCGTTTGGCAAAAAATGGGGCATCCAGCACCAGGGTCTGGTACTCCCCGCCTTCTCCGGTGAGAGTGATGCGGTGCTTTTGGGCATACTGCTTCAGCTCCTCAAGCGCCTCCCGGTCGATCATCCGCCCGAGCCAGGCGGCAGTAAAAGGGGCGGAGAAGACACCGGTGACCATTGCCCGGAAACCGCTTTTGATAAGCAGCTCCATGTAGGTCTCCTGGTCGGTGTACCAGAGCGGATTAAAACACCACAGGTCCAGTTCCCTGCAAATACGCTGAACCCGTGTAGCCTGGTATATGGAAAGGAGAGCCCCGGTTACAATGCCCTTGATCCCATGGCGTTCCACGGCCAGACAAATTGCCCGGGTGAGGTCCGAGAGGCTCGTCCTCTTCAATTCCTTCGGTCTCCACGGTAATAAGGGGGAGCCCGGCAGCCTCCGCCTGCAGGGGGACCAGGTGCACGTTGGGGGTATGGAACATGTAGCTCTCTTCGTTGTGGGAGCGGACCGAGATGAGGCATCCCACCTCCTCTTTCTGCATGGCCAGATACCAGGCAAAAAGAGAATCTTTACCCCCGGAACAGATACCCCGAGTTTCATTCCATTCATTCTGGTCTTCTCAGGTTCTTGAATCTCTCCCTTCCGGAGCAGCACAATAAAAAGAAGTAAATTTGTTGGGGTTGTGCCTGACACTACCGCCTATGGCTTGAGAGCTGTTGCCGGTGTGCTGTAATCCCCGACATAACCCGCAGGCGCTGTCGGAACGCGGACACTCATCGGTGTAAACAATGCCTTGCCATACTTGTCCACCCCAAAACTGGCGATTTCTGCCTGTGTCTGGGAGGATATCAGGAAATTGACGAAATTGTTCGCCATCTGGATCTTTTCGACCGGTTGCTTGTCATTGTACACGGTCATGACGCTGTAGATATTGAGCAGGCTTGCCCCTTCCGTGATGATCGGGACGAGTGTCAGGTTGCTCTTGTACCAGAGATACGTGCCTTCATCCGTGAAGGTATATGCCCTTTTCTCGCTTGCCAGCTGGAGGGTCTCCCCCATGCCTTTTCCGGCCTCGATGTACCAGTTGCCGGATTTCTCGACCGTCATAGTGTAATTGAATTTGGCGTTGGACCAGATCCCTTTCTCTGCAGAGTGCGTCCCTGACCCGTCACCGCGGGATACAAAGTTAACACCAGCCGTGTTGTTCGAACCTTTCAGGAGGAGGGTGGTGAAAGCATTCTCCGGGGTCATACCCTTTATGCCTGCAGGATCGCTTGATGGGCCAACGATTTCAAAGTAATTCGATGCAAAGGATCGCCGGTTAATACCATAACCATCTTTCACGAAGGCCAGTTCCTGTGACGGGGAGTGAACGAGCAGCACATCAGCATCGCCTTTCTTGGCGAGTTCGATCGCTTTTCCCGTGCCCTGTGACGTGATCTGCAGGTCGACATTATTTTGCGATTCGTATTTCTGCTCGAGATAGTTTAAGAGCCCGGTATCGTACAGGCTCGTGGTGGTTGCAATCAGGAGCTTTGGCTTTTCACCAGCTACTGCAGTCGGCTGCGTGGTTGTGGTTGCAGTCGTTGGTGGCGTTGTTGTACATCCTGTTATGAATACTACTCCTACAAGAAGGATGATCAGCAGGATGCCCAGTGATACTTCAAAGATACGTTTCATACACATCAATCCTTTATAGCAGTATATCCGTGATTATCAATAAAAACTATTTCTTTTTTGAATTGTAAACTTCAATTTGTTAACCAATTGGTATTCAATTGGTTTACAATTGATATATCAGTATGAACTACCCCCCGAAATTATTACGGGAAAAATAATCCCCCTATGGATCAGGGTGATTGGAACTTTTTTATGATTTCCTGAAAAACAGGCTTTCCAATGATATCCTCAGTTTCCTGAAGATATTTCACCATCATCAGATCAATCATTTTCCGGCTCCCTTTCACGGTAGTCATGATGCCCACGCGTTCTGCCCGGGTGACGAGCTCTCTTCCTCCATCATGGCAAAATAGGGCAGGACATAATAATGGGGGACCTCAAGAAATTCAGCCAGCCGTCGTGTTGTCGGGAATTTTATCCGGATTGCATCATGAGCGAATGCGATGGAGATCGATTGCTCTGTAAGCTGGATACGAATCGCAGCATCAAAAAGGATATCGACAGAGAGGGCGGCCATGGAAAATCGTACAGTAGTGTAGAGTACGGGAGAGCATAAAGGTTCAGCGTATATTGCCTGAGCATGTATTAAGAAAATAGAAGATACGAAAAAATTTTCACGGTTTTTTCAGTGCTTTTTTTTCTTCAGGTCATCTGCAACCGGTTTCATGAAAACTACTTCTGCTTTGATATCTTTGGCTATCTGCTCGATCTCGAATTTCCGGAAGTGGGTTGCTTCAATCTGGAGCTGGCCTCCTGTTACTGCAATAATGCGGTATTTTGGTGATTCGACACCCTCGCCGACTTTCTGGCGTTCTCGCACGTAAATCTTCATTTTTATTCCTCCCACCATACTCATTCCCGTATCTTATAATATTTTTGTGTCGGGATGACTGGTGTCTGATATACCAACTGGTTTACAATATCTTATAACTTTGGTTGGTGATAGCCTAGTAGGTTGATAGGAAATGAAAAAGCGGTTTGAACTCCAGAGCGGGCTTATGGGCGAGACCCTCGTCAGGAGAGGCATGGTGAAGGAGAGACGGAAATCATTCGGGCAGATCCGCATTGCGCCGGAGATCAATATCATCAAGATTGGTGGACACGGGGCAATCGATTATGGGCGCGAAGTGATGCTACCGCTCTGCGAAGAGATCGGGGAATTATCCAAAAAACACCAACTCCTTGTCGTCACCGGAGGGGGCGGGAGGGTCCGCCATATCATGGATATCGGTATGGATCTCGGGATGCCAACGGGTGTACTTGCAGAACTCGCAGCAAAAATTTCCGAGCAGAATGCAATTATGGTCGCGCTCCTCCTCTCAAGATACGGCGGGACGCGGATCCATACCGGTGATCTTCTCGAACTTCCTATGCTCCTGAGACTCGGCATTCTGCCGGTTACTCATGGCACTCCCCCATATGGGCTATACGAGCACCCGGCCCGGGATGAGATGATACCCCCCCACCGCACGGACACGGGTGCGTTCCTGATTGCTGAGGTGCTTGGGGCGAAGAATTGTATTATCGGTAAAAACGTGGATGGACTGTATACCGAGGATCCCCGGAAAAATCCCGATGCCGAGCTGATCAAGGATATCACGGCAAAGGAACTGAATAAAATGAATCTCGAAGATATGGTCATTGAGCCCATGGTTATCGAGCTTCTGGAAAATGCTGTGAATATCCATGAAGTACAGGATTATTAACTGTCATATAAAGGGAAATATTGAAAAGGCAATCAAAGGAAAGAACGTGGGCTCGATTATTCGTTCTGAATGATAATCTGACAATACATCTTTTTTTTTAAAGAAAGGATTTTTTTCCTTCCTAAAAAAAATTATACTTCTACCTTTGTATACAATCAGGAAACAAATTCATGAGAAAATTATTTCCCGCAGGAACGGGTGCATACCCGGTGCATGCCGAAGATGATCCAAAGCGATGGCAGCATCAGTATTTCCCGAACCAGCCAGCCTTTTAATTTGCCTGGCTGCTTGTTTCTGGTCTTCTCCAAATGACGCGTCTTCATCCTGGCGTACAATAGCATACAGGATTTTAATATATTCATCAACAATCTCTTCCATATATCTTCTCACATTGTTTAGTAAAATAAGTTAAAATAAATTTTTATTAATTATTTATACTTAACATCGAAAACTGTCTGGAACGAAGATAAAAAATTGTACTGGTTTTGGTCTGATTAATCCTTTAGCGTGGCAACGATAGAGAATTTTTTGGTATTATGAAACCCTGTCTGACTCCATATCACAACCTTCTTCACCCATTGACTGGGTATTTTGAAATAATATTTTATTTAATAAAACAGTTTTGTTTTTGAATAATAGTTTACAATTTTAATAATGCGCAGTTTCCGCCTATAAAACCATAGTTTTTTATTGAATATTGATTAACTATCACTGATCGAGTATGGGAAGCAGCCAGGATATTATGCACCAGTTTGCCAGGCAGGAGATCAACCGGTTCTTTTCTACGTACGATGGCTGGAAAATAACTCCTTTGCCTGACGCCGGAGGGTATGACCGGGAATTTATTGCCGAACGCACGATTTCCGGAAATAAGGAATCAACAAAAGTTCTTGTATCGTTTGACAAAACCGTGTCAAAGGACAAAATTGAAAGTATGCGTTCCAGTGCAACCGGACCCTATGGACAGGTTCAAATGAATAAAATTCTCCTTATTGTTCCCCAGAATGCAGATACCTCATCTGTTCCCAATGATGTGAGAATATCGTTGATGAATTCGTTTGCATTCCAGGGTAAAGATCTCATGTGGACGAAAAAACCTGTTCAGAAGACAGAAGAGGAAAAAGCGAAAGCAAAGGTAATGGCAGCAAACTAAAAAAAAAAGTAATGCAGGGAATACGTTCCCGGCGCCCTCTTTTTTGTCTTTCTGATAAGTCCAAATGGTAAACACTTCGATTTCAGACAATCAGTTGAGAGATGATACTATTATTTTTTGTAAGCTTTATCTTTTTTCAATGCTCAAAAACGGTATCCGTTTTTAGACTTCTTATGATTGAAAATATTTCGTGTGTCTTGTTCTTTTTCTGGCATCCAGTACATCAGAATGGTAACCGGTTCAGGAGTCTGCAGCCAGTCGGAGCATTTTTTTTATAGGCGTTCCCCGGGTATCTGCCAGCGGGCGCATGAATATGAACTGCTTTTGAGTGGTCCTGATGGAATAATCCATGTCATGATCGTTTATCATATCATCAGAAAACCGGACAGGATCTGTAATGCGGAATGATGTGATAAAGTCAATACCCCTTTCAAAAAAAGCATCCGGAATTAAAGACCCGCCAAATCCGTATAATCCGACAAGACGAGCCCTGACGGTATATTTTATGAGGTTTTCAAATGTACCATTAACAAGTGTGGAAGCAGTAATGAACACAACATCTGCGGCGTTCAGAACCTGTTCACTTTCTTTTCCGGAATGAACAATGATGGCTTTGGGACCATACATAATACTCTTGTCAAAAATCATGGTCTTAAACGTCTCTTGTGGGCGTGTATCCGTGACATGCAGCTCACGGCACTTTCCCCGAAGACCTCGTACTTCATGTTCGTACCCTATTACTGCAACCGTATCATTTTTTGTGACCAGCCGGGAAATTGTCGGGAACTGCCGGACAAGTTTATCTCCGGGTATCCAGCACTGTGCAAGAAATCCCCGGTTCCTTATTGACGAAGATCCCAAAAACTGCTGGGATAGCGCATTCAGTGCTGCAATACCGATTGATCGCTTCTGGGTGTCGGGTGAATGGATTCCCATGTCAGCAATTTCGAACAGGGGTTTTCCGATCAGGTTCAGGAATTGAGCGTTCTCTGGCCCGGTCCCTGTCTGCACCAGGATTGACCGTGTAATTTACCGCCATACCACACTCCCCATTCGAACCCAGCACGGTATTCCATCGGGGGTTTATTGCCAGCCGTATGAGTCTGCCCGGGCAGACCTTATTCTCCTCATAGAGTTTCAGCAACCGTTCGAGAGTGAGTTCAAGGATATTTTTTTGAGCGCGCCGGTTTTTTTCCATTGTAATGTCCACGGGTTGTGCCGGTTATTGGCAAATGAACAACTATTGGATGATAATTTATAAATATTTTTGTTTGATATTTTTTAAAGTTAAAAGAAAAACATTATAACTTATCACTACAACATTTGATACGTGTCCCTTTGGAATGATAACCAACCGGACGCATGTACACTACAGATGCCAAAAAAAAGTCTGACAGACTGATGATACAATTCGGTTAACGAACAGACAAATAATTTTTTTATGGAAAATACCCGGTCAGGAATCGGTATAACCACCGATTTTCCTGCAACCGGGATATTTTCCCCAATAAGAACGCGGTTCGCAGGTTGAAAACCTATTTCCGAAGAAAGAAGTAATCCCGGTATATGCAGAAAGAAAAGAACCGCCGGGGGCCTATCTCGTGTGTGCCAATCGGTATCATCCATACGCCATTTACTGATATCACCGGTATGCCCATCCAGCCGACCGGGGCACGGGGTATTCGCGGGAGTGTAGAGATCTTTTACGAATATGCTGAAGGGCTCAGGGATATCGAAGGCTTTTCCCATCTTTTCCTGGTTTATGTGTTCCACCGTTGCCCGTCATACCATCTCACGATCACACCGTTTCTTGACACCACTCCCCGGGGTGTGTTTGCTACAAGAGCACCCCGACGCCCGAACGCGATCGGGCTTTCAGTTGTGCGACTTATCGAGGTACGTGATACAACGCTGGTCATAGAAGATGTTGACGTTCTTGATGGTACACCGGTTCTTGACCTGAAACCCTATGTGCCGGCATTCGATTCATATCCGGCCGCATCAGCAGGGTGGCTGGAGCAAACTATGCATAATGCAGGATCATTCCGATCGGATGAACGGTTCCGGTAACGAACTTTTGTGCGACCAACCAGTTGATACATGCATTCCAGAACCCTGAAAAGCAGGAACCCTGAAGAGATCAGATTATATTAACTTATATTGTCATTTAAGCAGGAATATATCCCACTTTTTCAATACCTTAACAGAGACCTTCATGACCATTCTTGTCAGCATTGATGATACGGACAACATGAGTTCCCGGGGAACAGGACGCCTGGCCCGTGAAATTGCCGATACACTTGCGGCAGATTACCCTGTTTACGGTGTTACACGACACCAGCTCTTTGTCCATCCAGACATACCTTACACATCGCATAACAGCTGTGCTGTTATCCATGTCCAGACTTCCGGGGATACAACAGCAGATACCATTTTTTCCACGGTACAACAGGTTATGCTTGATGATTTTATCGAAGGCAGCGATCCTGGTGTGGCTGTTGCACCAGCAGATCAGGTTGCGCCACCGCTGATCGCATTTGGAAAAGATGCAAAATTCACGATCCTGACGCAGGAAAAGGCACGCATCCTCGCAAAAAACTTAAAAATCCGGCTCAAAGGCCTCGGCGGTACCCAGGATGGCGTGATCGGTGCAATGGCAGGCCTTGGTCTTGCGGTTAACCTGAACGAAGGCAGATTCCTGCAGCGTGGTAAAATCAGGGATATTATTGGACCATGTAACCGTACAACAACTCCTTGCTGCAGGAATTGATGAAGTATGTACGCTTGACGGGCGTACACTTACAACGGGGATGGTAATAATCGAAGATCAAAAATCTCCCAAGCCATGCCCGGTAAATGGCAGGACGATCCTGTTTGTCGACGATTGTGACGGGTTACTGACAGCCGTCAAAAGGGACTAGGGAGGTTATTACAAGACAGGATCCTGAAATATTTTTTACTCGGTTCTTATAGTAATTCAGTCACTCCTATACCAGACTGCTGAATTTTCCGGAACCCCCGGATCCATAATTAATTGTATCGATTTGCAGTTTGGTGACACATTTACAGTAGTTCCTTTTGCTATGCATCAGGATTTCCTGAATCGGGGGATCCACTCCAATGGACTCGAAAAATAATATTATTAATAACAAATAGTTAACTCAATCTCAAAATACAATATTTATAACATAATCCCTCCTATTCACAACAACCGAACGCAGGATTGCATGTTGCCTGGAAGGGGTGGAAAGTGCTACGTTTTTCTAAAATATTATTTTTTTCCTTTATTTTCTGCGGAATGATGATTTCATTCACTATGGTTGCTTCTGCCGCAACGACTGAGGTGCATATAGCCAGATATGCTGTGGATAATGTTACGGTTATCAATGAAACAAACGTCACCTACCAGTGGATGGAAGCAAACCTTCCGGTAATGGGAGACGGGAAGACCCATTATTATCACCAGGGACCTGTTTTTGTTGACGATGCTGATCCGGCTCGTGAAGAACAACTCCGCTGGAATGCCGCAGAGGACACCAATGTGAAGGAGAAGGACATGGGTGCGGTCAAAGGGACTGCTCTCAAAGATCTCTGCGAACTCGTCGGGGGAATGTCTCATGGGGATACGCTAAAAATAAAGGCTGCTGACGGGTTTATCAAAACATTTGCTTACGAAAATGTTTACTCACCAGCGGCCCGGGCAGGTCCCATGGTGATCACATGGTATCATGACACAGATGGATATGTGCCCGATGACCGGAACGGGAATGCGACTGGTTTTTTTTGCCGATAATTCCACCAATCCCGGGGGAATTCATGCTTTTGGGAATTACGACTGGCATGAATCCGCTGCTTCCGAGTACTGGTATTATTACCGGGAGGGAGACGAAAAGTACCCTACAACTACCGGATCTCGAGTCCAGGTACGTTTCTGATATCCTGATATATTCCGGCAGCGCAGCACAGGGAGCCCCGGTTCTTACGACGCCGAATCCCTGGCTTCAGCGCCGACACAGGCAGGGATCTCATGTCTCACGATCATTCTGTACGCTCGCCGCCTGCGGGTTCCTTGGATATCGTATGCAGAGGTGGGAATGACCATGAACTCTGGATTTTGTAATGTATGTGATTTTCAAAAACAACCGACGCATGCCGATCAGACTGCTCCCGTTTATTATTTCCATAATCCTGCTCTGCGGACTGGTGAACACCGCGTATGCAGCGCCAACTACAGCAGTCCACGTAGTGAAATACGCGGCTGACGGCACAACCATCCTCAACGAAACGACCGTAACTTACCTGTGGATGGAGGCAAACCTGCCCGTACAGGGTGACGGGAAGACCCATTACTACCATCAGGGGCCGGTCTTTGTCAAGGACAAGGAAGGGCAGTGGGACGTCAATGAAACAACCAATTTCAAGGACGAGGGCGCCGTCAAAGGGACGGACGTCAAAGACCTCTGCAACCTTGTGGGTGGAATGAATGCCGGTGATGAGGTTATGATCAAGGCAATCGACGGGTACCATGTGGAATTCGGTACAGGAATGTCTACCAGTCACAACCCAGGCAGGGTCCTATCGTCGTCTGCTGGTATAACGGGGAAGAGACCACTGTCGGTGAACGGCAGGGTTTAGGATACCCGCCGGGTTACTTTGTCGGGATGCGGCTCGTGTTCTTTGCAGACACATCGATCAATCCGGAAGGCAAGCATGTCTTCGGGAACAATGATATGCGGGTGGTGATGCCACTGGCAACGATCCACCTGTTCGATGACCTGTACCCATCCACCAGCGGCTATACTGTGAAGTGGATAGATGAGGTTAGGGTATATACCGGGGGCTACCACCGCACCAAGGGCGTTCTGGCAAAATCACTGGAAGACAAAGCCGCAACACCGGCAACGACAACTCAGAAGAGCCCGCTCCTGCCAGTATCCTGTTTCTTCGGGATCACGATAGTCGTCCTGCTTACCAGGAGGCGATCCTGATGATCCGTGCTGCACCGGGAATCTGCATCATGCTGATCCTATCCTGCTGGTGTGCGGGATGTACCGGTACAGGACCGGCTGCTTCTTCACAACCGGTGACAAGTTCAGTGGATGACTTCAGTAACTGGAACCTTTCGGTCAACGGTACACCCCGACTGGTGTATTCTCTTGATCAGGTCCGGGCGCTTCCCCTCTACAACCGGCAATGGTTTTGCGGTCTCCACGGTCGGAATCAAATACGGCCCCTATGTCTGTAAAGGGGTTTTGCTCACCGATCTCCTTAAGCCAGCTGGTGGGATCTCCCCGGGTGACCAGGTCTGGATCTCGGCGCCGGATGGGTATCTCTGGGTATTCGATTACGACCAGGTTCAGGGAAACGGGTTCATTACATTCAACGAAGACCTCAGGGAGATCCCGTCACCCCCCTTAAAGATCCTGCTGATGTATGAGCAGGACGGAAAGCCGCTCTCCTACGATGACGGGGGACCGTTGCGGGTCGCGATAATCTCGGATGATAAGGGCGTGGTGACGGAAGGCAGTGCATGGGTCAAATGGGTGGACAGGATAGAGATTAAAAAGAAATGAGAACTACACCCATCTTCCGGATATTTTTATCACTCCTCATGGTAGCTCTGGTGTGCAGCACTGCCGGTTGCACCTCGGATGTCCAACAACCAAAAACAGTTCTTAAAGTAGTACCAGGCAGGCAGCCTGCTCCAGCCGTTTGAAGAAGTGGAAAAAGCCTTCGAGACACAGCACCCGGATGTGGATGTGCAGGTGGAAGGGCATGGCAGCATCCAGGTGATCCGGCAGGTGACCGATCTCCACCGCCCGATAGATGTTGTTGCTGTGGCAGATGAGTCCCTTATTCCGGACCTCATGTTCCGGAAAGATCCTGCAACCGGTGAAAATTTCACTGATACCTATACGCCATTTGCAACGAATGCAATGGTCATCGCTTTCACGAACAAAAGTAAGTACGCTGATGAAATCACCCTGGAGAACTGGTTCGAGGTGTTATCACGCCCTGACGTGCGTGTGGGGATTTCCAACCCGATGCTCGACGCGGCCGGATACCGCTCGATAATGGTGACCCTGCTCGCTGACCGGTACTACCGGAATACCTCACTATTTCCGGCTCTCATCGGCAGTCACTTCACACCCCCTTTGGTGGTCCAGGATACCGGTGGAATAGCAACAATCAGACTTCCGGAAGTCCTCCGTCCATCGGATGAGAAACTCGTAATCCGCGACGGGAGCATCTTTGTCCTGTCTCATCTCGAGGCCGGGGGGATTGATTACGCGTTTGAATACAAAAGCGTAGCAGAAGGGCATGATCTCAGGTGGGTCCGCCTTCCACCGGAAATTGATCTAAGCTCGCCGGACTTTGCAGATGAGTATGGAAAAGTCCGGGTGTCCCTCGGATTTCAGCGGTTCAGTGCGATTGGCCAGAACCGGACCGGGCAGCCAATTGTCTATGCCATAACCATACCGAATAGTGCACCAAACCGGGATCTTGCACAGGAATTTGCAGATGTTGTTGTCCGGAATGGCAAAGAACGGGGGAAAAGGGTGGCCTGCACCGCTGAACTGATCAGGTGCACAGCCTGTATGGTTAAACCAGGAATGAAGTGAGGGAATCCCGAATCATGGCAACCAGCATCCGGTATGACCTGTGCATGGCGTCGTTCTGGCTTATGGGGAGTGTCGTAATAGTAATTACCATAATGGCTCTCCTGAGCATTGCCGTGCCGGAACTCTCAGACCTGTCCCACCTTGCCTCGGTGGCAACAGAATCCGGCGTGATCGAGGCAATCCTCCTGACTATGGTTGCTGCATTGGTGGCAGTACTTTTCCTGGTTATTTTCTGCACACCTCTGGCGTATGTTCTTGCACGGAGCACATCGCACTGGAAAGGGATCGTGGAGAACCTTGTCGACATCCCGCTCATCCTGCCGCATACGGTAGCCGGGCTGATGGTGTATCTTCTCTTCATGTCACGCGGTCCCATCGGTGCACCATTGAGAAGCGTGGGGATCGTGTTTGAGGATGCCTTCTTCGGTATTGTGGTAGCGATGATTTTTGTTTCATCCCCCTATTACATCAACGCTGTGAGGGAAGGGTTTGAAAAAGTTCCGGTCCACCTTGAAAATGTTGCCAGGAGCCTGGGAGCGACACGGTTCCATGCATTCCGGAGTATTACCCTGCCCCTTTCCACCCGTCACCTCATTTCCGGTTCATTCCTTTCATGGGGCCGTGCGACTGGCGAGTTTGCGGCCGTCGTTATGATCGCATACTTCCCTATGGTCGTGTCCACGCTCATCTACCAGCGGTTCACTACCGGTGGGCTTGCAGAGAGCCGGAGTGTTGCATTCATCATGATCCTCATCTGTATCGCGGTGTTCGTGGTGTTCCGGTGGGCAACCAGGACAGCGGGGAGACATGACCATGATCGCGCTTGAGAATATGTCTATCACGCTGGGAGAATTCAGCCTGCATGATGTAAATCTGCGAATCAGTAAGGGTGAATATCTGGTCATCATGGGTCCCTCTGGAGCAGGTAAAACGGTCCTGTTGGAAACTATTGCCGGACTCGGTTCCCGGACAGCGGAAGAATCATCATTGATGGAAACGATGCCAGCTGCATCCCCCCGGAGAACAGGCGCATCGCCATTGTCTACCAGGACTATTCCCTTTTCCCTCATATGACAGCGTATGAAAACATTGCTTATGGCCTGAGACTACGACGGGTTGCCAGACCCGAAACTGAACCCCGGTACGATCACTGCTCGGAGAATTCAATATCACTCATCTTGCCGATCACTACCCGTCATCAATGAGCGGGGAGAGCAACAGCGTGTTGCGCTGGCACGGGCGCTTGCCATAAAACCTGAAATTCTTCTTCTCGACGAGCCGTTTTCAGCGCTCGACCCCCGGACACGCGAAGAATGTATGCGGATGATGCTGGCGATAAAAAAAAGCCAGAACCTGACTATTCTGCAGGTGAGTCACTCGCGTGAAGAGGCGTATGGTGTCAGCGACCGTGTTGCCCTTATTATTGACGGATCCATTGTGCAAACCGGTTCTGCAGATGATATATTCCGCACTCCGCGATCCACGGCAGCGGCAAAATACGCAGGTGTTGACAATATATTCAATAGCATAGTAGTCAGTTGTGACGGCACTTTCTCTGCCATCGTTATTGAGGGTCACAAAATATTCTTTAAAGGTTCGGCACCAGTCGGGGCATCTGTGACTATCGGGATCGCTGGTGACCATGTTTCCCTCGTTGAGGGACCGGATGGTTCTGACGGCACTGCGCTGAACGCTGTTTCCGGTACTGTGACGGATATTCTCCCGATGGAACATTCCGTGAAAATCCGAATCAGGGGGGCCATCCCTCTGACAGCAGAAGTAAAACGGACTGATGGACTTTCACATCTCCTTTCAGAAGGTAAAAACTTCAACGCCCTCTTCCGTCCGGAGGATGTGTATCTTTTGGAAGAAGGAGTATAATCTGAAAACACCTGATGCTGCCGGCTCTTGTTGTGATTTGGTGATATATTTTAATGGTAATTTCCGGAATAAAAACAGATGAAAACCGCGCACGTCCTGCAATTAATAAACAATAGTTAAAACGCCAGAATATTACCCCGGACAATTTTAGTAAAACAGTTTTCGATCATCCGGTGATGATGAATACTATTCTGGTTTTACCTGTTGGTCCTTCAATGGTTCAATCTCCGAAAATTAATTCATTATAGCTTAACTTTACTAAATTATTTAATACTTTTAAAAAATTTTGATATGAATCCAGCAAATCCATGGGATAATAATTCCATTTGCAAAAATATTCAGGGTTTTTTAGAGATATATGAACAAATTCAGCCCGGTGCCATGCAGAGGTCTGTTTCCTCTGGAATTTTGTGCATGTTAATCTATTTTAATTAATTTCTCATGCAATGCAACAATTTAATATTACAATTTTGATACGGTAAAGTGCTGGAACGATAGTACGTGTTCGATTATCGGCATCCGGGATTTTTCGTATCAGGTGTATGGCTATGGTGAAAGAGTATAAGATTAATATTTCATGTATTATTCTGCTTTGTCTGGCTTTCGTTGTGCTGGTTGCACCGGGAATGGCAGCAACAACGCAAGTACAGATAGTGAAGTATGCGAACGATGGGACAACCGTCCTTGCCTCGCAGACGGTGAATTACATCTGGATGGCAGCGAACCTGCCGGTATGGGGCGACGGGACTACCCATTATTATGCGCAGGGCCCCGTATTCGTGGACAATAACAAACGAGACTCATGAGCAGGAACTGCGCTGGAATCCTGCAGAGGACACAAACGTCGAAAAGGACATGGGTGCCGTGAAAGGAACAAATCTTAGGAACTCTGCGACCTTGTCGGTGGTATGTCCCCGGGCGAGCAGCTGAAGATCCTTTCATCTGATGGATTGAGCAGATGGTTTGCCTACAAAAATGTGTACCAGTATACCAGTCGGGAAGGGCCTATAGGGGTCAGCTGGTATATGGATGGCAACTAACTGGACCCAGTTTTCCTGATGGGATGCGGATGGTCTGGTTTGCTGACAAGTCTGTCAATACGCTGGGGCTACCACGTATTCGGGAACTATGACTGGCATGAAGCCGCTGATCCTGAATATTGGTACTACTATCAGTCAGGTGGAGAAAACTATCCAACCACTACCGGTCTTTCCGCCAATATGTGAACCGGATCTATATTTATAGCAACGAAGCACCCCGGTTGCACCTGTTGCAGCCTTCATCGGCACCCCCCACGGGAACGCCCCGCTGACCGTCCAGTTCACCGATGCATCGACTGGGTCCATCACGGGTATGCATGGGACTTCAACAACGATGGAATAACGGACAGTGTTGTTCAAAGCCCGAGTTACCAATACACCGCAGCAGGAACTTACACCGTAAAACTCACTGTTACCGGACCGGGCGGTTCTGATGACGAAACCAAGACAAATTACATCACAGCGAATCAGGTAATCACCGGCCCAGTCTGCGGTATTCAGCTGTACCCCACTGTCCGGTGATGCACCGCTGACAGTCCAGTTCACCGATGCATCGACCGGAACCATCACGGTTGAATGCCTGGGACTTCAACAAGACGGCAACAACTGATATGTTATCAAAGTCCGACTTACCAGGATACCACTAACGGTCTACACTGGAATGGGATCTCGCTCTGGTACACTGGTCCGTGCTGCAGCGATGACGGAAACCAAGATTCAATTATATCAATGTAAGTTCTACCCCTGCAGCATGAACAGCCTTCAGGTGGCACTCCACTCTGTGGTGAACGCACCTTTACTGCGTAAAGTTCACCAATGCATCGACCGGCATATCACTGGCTATGCCTGGTGACTTCAGCAATGACGGATAATTGACAACCCTGAATGGCAGCGCCGATTCACCAGTACGCACGACCGAACAAATTCCGTCAAATTATGGTGCACCTGAATCGGTCGGTTCGACCATGATGGCGAACATAAGACAAATCCGTAAATCCAGTGAATAAGTTCTCCCGCCTTTCTGCCAATGTCGGAGTTTACAGCGCACCCCGCTCACCGGAATCAGCACCCGCTGACGGTCCAGTTTACCGATACATCGAACGGTACCTCACCGCTTATGCATGGGACTTTAACAATGACTGGACAACAGACAGTACCGTTCAAAATCCCACCTATGCATATACTGCGGCTGTAACACACACTGTGAATCTTACGGTGACTAATACTGATGGAATCGATTCAGCGAGGTCAAGACGGACTTCATCACGGTCAATGCATCATCAGTTGCACCAGCACTCCTCTGGGGCCCGCATCTACCGGCACCACGACAACCGGGACGGTCGTGAACGTAAAGACGAATATCGCGACCGCCGTTACCGTTGAGTATGCAACCGACGCCTATTTCACGGCAAACTCTGGCTATGATCAGACCGCAACTGACAGTATCAGCACACAACTCCACCACGTTACACTTGCTGGCTTGATACCCGATACCCTCTATCACTACCGGGTCGTGTATGACGGGCAGCCAACCGGTGATCTCCACTTCTCCACCTTCCCGGCGAGCGGCACGTTCACCTTTGTGGTCTACAGCGACACCCAGGACCAGTTGCCAACCTACAGTCAGCTGGAGCGGCACAAACTCGTTGCTGACCGTATCGCAGGGAACCGGATGTCGCATTCGTGCTCAACTCCGGGGACCTCGTGAACGATGCCGCCAACCTCTCCGACTGGGACAGGTATTTTGCGCTGGCAGCATGATGATGGCGAACACCACCGTCTACCGGCGCTGGGCAACCATGATGCAAATAATGCCAACTATTACGCAGCGTATGGCGTTCCCGAGTATTACTCGTTTCGATTGTGCCGACGCCCGCATTGCAGTGCTCGACAGCAATGACTGGGCATGGCCAGGCACTCCCCACGCAGAGCGCCTGGCTTGCAACTGATCTCCAGACGGACAAGCCGTTCAAGTTCACTTCGTTCCACCACCCGCTCTATACTTCCGACTCCAAGCATTTCGGAGGATGGGAGAACTTACGGGAAGCCTGGGAGAGCGAATTCAATGATAACGGTGTGCTTGCCGTTTTCAACGGGCATGTCCACGCCTATGAACGGTTCTGAGTCAACGATACCAATTACTTCGTTGCCGGTATTGGCGGGGGTCCGTCCTACAACCTCGCAACCCCGCGTTATCCCGGATATCAGAACAGCCTTGAATACATGATCGGCTATACTAAAGTGACCGTGAATCCGGGAACCCGCACTGCAACAGCGGAGGTGATCCGGGTCGCGGACGTTTCATCTGACTTAAAGACGCTGACCACGGTATACCCGGCGGGAACGGTCTTTGAGACTGTTGTTATGAGCCTGCCCATATTGCCGGTCGCGAACTTCACGGCCACACCGATCTAGGGTACCGCCCCGCTTGCTGTCCAGTTCACCGATACATCAACGGTACACCCACATCATGGGCATGGGACTTCGACAACGATGGAATAACTGACAACACAACCCGGAGCCCGTCATATACCTATGCAACAGCAGGCACTTACGCGGTGAACCTGACGGTAACGAACAGCGTGGGGAGTGATTCTGAAGTAAAGACCGGTTTCATTACCGCATCTTCTGTTCCGGTTGTTGACACCATCTTTGATAGTACGGTTACCCTGACAACAGGAGAGACGTTCCCTGTGCAGGCTTACAACAATGTAACCGGTATCTACACGGTGAACCGGACAACACCGCTTGGTGCTCTTGATGCAGCATCGAAGATATCCCCCGGATTGGCCTACAACGTGACCGATAAGCGCTGGCAATATGATGAAGTCCTGATGCTCGATGACCTCGGTCAGTACCTGTATAAGAAACCGAATGTATGGTATGCGTATGTCAACGGCGTCTATATGGACGGTTATGGCAACCATGCCGATGGTCTGAATGTCATCGAACTTGCAAACAATGACCAGGTGAATTTCTACTATGCTCCGAATAAAGATCCAACCCGGTCATTAACGCCACCGCAGTAGTAAAAATCAAGGCGAACATTCCTCCCCCGGTACCGGTTGTGGACACCATCTTTGACGGCACGGTTACCCTGACAGCCGGTGAGACATTCACTGTACAGGCTTACAACAATGTAACCGGTATCTACACGGTGAACCGGACAACACCGCTGGGGACTCTTGATGCAGCATCGAAGATATCCCCGGATTGGCCTACAACGTGACCGATAAGCGCTGGCAATATGACCAGGTCGTGTTGCTCGATGACGTTGGAAAGTATATCCGGAAGAACCCCGGATACTGGTATGCCTATGTCAATGGTGTCTATAAGGACGGTTATGGCAACCATGCCGATGGTCTGAACGTCATTCAGTTATCGAACAATGATCAGGTCAACTTCTACTACTCACCGACCAACGATCCAGCAAATGCCACCGCTGTAGTAAAAATCAAGGCAAATATTGCTCCACAGGTACCGGTAATCGATACGCTCTTTGACGGAACGGTCAGTCTCACCCTTGGTGAAACCTTCACAAAACAGGCATACAACAACGCGACCGGAGGGTTGTATACAATCAACCGGACAACACCGCTCGGAGCTCTTGATTTTGCAGCGAGCACCGGGGGGTTCACGTATGACGTGACCGACAGACCGGTACAGTTATGACCAAGTACTTCTGCTGGATAATGTTGACGTGTATCTCTACAACAAATCGCAGAAATGGAACTGGCTGGCATATGTCAACAATGTGTATAAGGACGGATATGGGAACCACTCCAACGGCCTCGATGTAATCGAGCTTTCAAATGGGGACCGTGTTGAGTTCTATTATGTCCAGGGGACTGTTGATAAAACCAACCTGACGGAAGTAAATGGTGTTGCACTGGCAACAGTAAAAACGGTTGTTGATATTGCGGGATCTCCACCCTCCACGCCGAACTGGGAACTCGCTCTAGTGGTGCCCGTGATCAGGCAATCACGAAGACATTCTTCGAACAGGGCCTTGCATGCCCATCTTCCGGTCACCAGATGAACTGGACCGATACTGACGGCAATATATGGGAGGTGTGCCACTCTGGGTGCTTGTCGGAATGATTGATGACAACCCGGATGTTGGTCCTGACCATTACAACTTCAACGACAGCATCGCTGCACAGGGATATTCAGTCAAGATTTCCAGTGGTGATGGCTGGGATACGACGCTTGCCAGCGCCGATATTGCACGGAATAATGGTTACATCGTAGCGAACACACTCAACGGTCAGCCACTTCCCGTGAATCTGACCAGCGGCAAACTCAACTGGCCACTCCACCTTAAAGGTGCAGCGGTCTTTGGCGGACAGCAGGTCGGTAATATTACGAAGATAGAACTCACCGGCCTCCCCCAGCCACCAACTGAATGGACACTCACGCTCCAGGGAGAAGTAACCGATACAATCACACAGAGTTTCTTTATCGATGCAATTGCCTGTCAGCATAATATAACGTGGACTAATCGGCCAGTGGCACGGTCTGGCAGGGTGTCCCCCTCTGGGACCTTGCAGGTGCAGTTGATGATACCGAATCATCGAGTCATTATACCTTCAACGATACCCGTGCAGCAATGGGATACACCATCCGTGTCTCTGCTGCTGACGGATTTAATGCAACGTTTACCAGTGCAGAAGCTGCTCATAATAATGGGTTTTTCGTCGCATACAAGATGAACGGTGTACCACTCACGGGTTCAGATGCACCTCTTAAATTAGTGGGGCCTGCAACCACAAGCGGAAAGCAACGTGTCGGCGGCATTGCGAAGATCAGCCTGGAAGGGTTGCCCGACCAGTACCCTGCCGGTGACTGGCAGCTGAACTTGTTGGTAAGATCAGTGATGAGGTCCCACAAGGGGAATTCGAGTACTGGGCTTCGTGCCATAGTGCAACCTACACTGATGCTAACGGGAATGTGTATACCGGTATCCGCTCTGGAGGCTCATGGGATGGGTCGATGATCGGATCCCGCACGGGCCGAATGGCTTCAACGATGCAGCATCAACAGCCGGATATAAGGTGATTGTAAAAGCCGGTGACGGGTACGCGAAGGAGTTCAACAGCCAGCAGATCGGGAAGAATGACAACTTCATCGTTGCCAACACCATGAACGGGGCCCCGCTCTCTACTGATGGAGAACATCCGCCCTATCCGCTCCGGCTTGTGGGCAATGGTGCTACCGGAGGCAACAGTGTAGGTAATATCGTGGAAATCCAGCTCACCGATTTCCAGACCCCTGTTGATGCACCCAAACTGCATATCGTGAAATACGGTAGCGATGGCACGACGGTAATCAACGAGACTACGATCGATTATCACTTCATGGAAAGCACCCTGCCGGTTATCGGGGACGGTATTACCCACTACCAGTACCAGGGCGTCACCTTCGACCCGGCAGATCTCTGGGATCCTGCCGAGACCAAGGGTATGAACCCCCGAAGATCGACAATGCAATCAAGGGGACGAAGGTCAAGGATCTCGTTGAATTGGTCGGGGGCATGGGAAACGGTACGGATATCCTCTTTGTTTCATCCGACGGTTATGAAACCCATATGGGTTACTCGAATATCTACACCAATCCCTATGTCCAGTCACACCAGGGAGACGCGATAATTGCGTGGTATGCTGACGGGCAGTATGTCCCGCAGTATGCCGATGGCATGCGTGTGTTCTTCACTCCGGCTGATCATGTGTTTGGCCAGTGGGATATGCACGAGGCCATGGATGAAAAGTACTGGCACTACTACTGGTCAGACAATATCCAGTATCCGTCCGCTGCAGGGACTTCAGCAAAGTATGTAACTGAGATAAAGGTATACTCGTCTCTTGAGAGTGACTGGCAGCTCGAGCTGGACGGCAGTGATATCGGAGGAATAAAAACCAACATCGGCAAGACATACTTGGAACAGGCACTTGCCTGCCAGTTTGGCGCAAACCACAAGGCAACCTACACTGACAACAAGGGGAATGTCTGGGAGGGGATGCCACTCTGGTTCTTTCCCGGATTCGTCGATGATGCAGATCAGCATTCCGATAATGCGTTCAACAATAGTCTGGCAACAGCAGGCTACCGCGTGGTTATTACCGCCGGAGACGGTTACAACACAACTATCGACAGCACCAAGATTATCCGGAACAGCAATTACATTGTTGCTAATTCACTGAACGGGTCACATATTGCGGAAACTGACAGCAACTGGCCGCTCAGGCTGACGGGTGTGAATGTTACTGGCGGCAGTGTGGTTAAGAATATTTCCTCAATCCGCCTGCTGAAATCTCTCCAGGCACCCACCGCGGCCTTCATAGCAGACCCGGTTTCCGGGGATACTCCCCTGTTGGTTCAGTTCACCGACCAGTCAACCGGAACCGGACCCCTCACCTATGCATGGGACTTCGACAATGACGGGATAACAGACAACACTACGCAGAGCCCGTCATACACGTATGCAACTGCAGGTACGTACACGGTGAACCTGACGGTTACGAATGGGGTGGGCGTTGATACTGAAGTCAAGACCGATTACATCTCAGTAACCGCGACTCCCGTCATCGATGAATGGAGTATCACGCTCAATGGCGTGGGAAGCGAGCAGCTGACCGGGTAAACTTTGAGGCTCTTGCCCATGGTAACCGGCTTACCTTTACCGATGCGAGCGGAACCTGGTCGGGTATTGCTCTCTGGCGTATCCTTGCCCGTGTTGATGACAGCGATCCCACTACCTTCAATGATGGTGCAGCAGATCTCGGTTACAATGTAACGGTGGCAGCAGCCGATGGCTATTCAAAGATGTTCACGAGCAGTGTCCTGAAAAGGAACGACAGCTACATCGTTGCCGACACCCTGAACGGAGCCCCGCTCCCGAAGGTGGATGGCACGAAAAACGTCTGGCCTCTCAAGATCGTCGGAAGTGCCCCCACCTCCGGGCAGAAGGTCGGCAACATCTCTCAGATTACCCTGATCGACTTTGTTACACCACCGGAATCTCCGGCAGCCGCGTTCACTTCCGATGTCCAGACCGGTGTTGCACCCCTGACCGTCCAGTTCACGGATCAATCCACGGGAACCGGACCGCTCACCAGTGCATGGGACTTTGATAATGACGGAACTGTTGACGGTACCTGTTGAAACCCCGTCATTCACCTATGCAGCTGCCGGAACGTATACCGTCAAACTCACGGTTACCGGGCCGGGCGGCAGCGATGATGAGATAAAGACCGATTACATCTCGGTCACCACAGTACCGGTACCACCGGTGGCAGTATTCACTCAGATGTCCAGAACGGAATGGCACCCCTGACCGTCCAGTTCACTGACCAGTCAACCGGAACCGGTCCGCTCACCTGTGCATGGGACTTCGACAACGATGGTTCAGTGGATTCCACAGAGCAGAACCCCAGCCATACCTATAATGCAGCTGGCACGTATACCGTCAAACTCACGGTTAGTGGCGCGGGTGGCAGCGATGATGAGGTAAAGACCGATTACATCTCGGTAACCGCAGTACCGGCAGATCCTGTAGCCGCATTCATCTCCGATGTCCAGACAGGTACATCGCCACTGACGGTCAACTTTACCGACCAGTCAACGGGGAGCCCGACATCATGGCTCTGGACTTTTGGCGATGGTAAAACTTCCACGAAGCAGAATCCGGTGCATACCTATACGACGGCAAGATGGCCACAGACCTATTCGGTAACGCTGACGGTAACCAATGCAATGGGTTTCGACAGGATCACAAAAACGAGGTATATCACGGTGACTCCGGTATCTGCACCGGCTGCTGAGTTTACTGCGAATGTCACGTCAGGTACATCACCTCTTGCAGTTCCGGTTTACCGACCAGTCTACGGGGAGTCCGACCTTATGGTTCTGGAACTTTGGCGATGGGACATTCTCCATGGAGCAGAATCCCGACCATACTTACACGAATGCCAGGTGGCCACAGATCTACACCGTCACGCTGACAGTATCCAATACAAGGGGTTCCGACAGAATTACCAAAACAAGGTATATCACGGTGACTCCGGTACCTGCACCGGCTCCTGAGTTTACTGCGAATGTCACATCAGGTGCATCACCTCTTGCAGTCCGGTTTACCGACCAGTCGAAGGGGAGCCCGACATCATGGAACTGGAACTTTGGTGACGGTTCAATTTCCACGGAACAGAATCCCGACCATACTTACACGAATGCCAGGTGGCCACAGATCTACACCGTCACGCTGACAGTATCCAATACAAGGGGTTCCGACAGAATTACCAAAACAAGGTATATCACGGTAATCCCGGCACCGACACTCCGGTTGCTGAATTCATTTCAGATAAACGTGTGGGCTTTGCACCACTGACCGTTAAATTCATGGATAGATCCACAGGTACGGCGCCTCTCTCATATGCATGGGACTTCGACAACGATGGAAAAGTGGACAGCACTATGCAGTATCCCACCTATAACTACAGTTCGTCAGGTACTTACACGGTAAACCTTACGGTAACCGGTCCTGGCGGTTCTGATGTTGAGGTAAAGACCGGATATATCACTGTGAAATCTGCACCGGTAAAACCGACGGCAATCTTCACATCGGATACACAATCCGGGGCATCATCTCTTACCGTCCAGTTTACCGATCAGTCAACGGGAAGCCCGACATCATGGTACTGGAACTTTGGTGATGGTTCAATCTCCTCGAAGCAGAATCCTGTGCATACCTACACGACCACCAGATGGCCACAGACCTATACGGTCACACTGACAGTAACCAATGCAAATGGTTCCGACAGAACAGTAAAAACACGGTATATCACGGTTACTCCGCCACCCGGTCCGGAAGCAGGATTTATTGCCAGTAGTACAACAGGCAGATCACCTCTTACTGTCCAGTTTATCGATCAGTCAACGGGAAGCCCGAGGTTATGGTCCTGGAACTTTGGGGACGGTACAACCTCCACGAAACAAAATCCGGTCCATACCTACAGGAGCCTAAGAAATTCACAGTATTATACGGTCACACTTACCGTATCTAATGAAAGAGGAACCGATCGACTCACCAGAACAGGTTACATAAATATTGTAAACAATCCCCCAATTACCATTTTACTCGAATAATTTTTTTTATATTGATGAATTGAGGTGACTTGAGATAGAATCCGGTGAAATCATATGAACAGAAAAACCAAACTATTTTTCGTTTTAATCCTGCAGTTTTTGATCGGCGGAATCCTTATCCCCCCGGTGATGGCAGCAACAACCGAACTCACCATCACGAAGTATGCAAATGACGGGATAACAATCCTGAACCAGACAACGAAAAATTACTCGTGGCTGGAAGCAAACCTCCCGGTCAAGGGTGACGGTAGTACGCACTACTACCATCAGGGTCCAACTTTCAATGACTCCGATCCATATGATCCTGCAGAGTGGCAGAATGTCGAAACCCGTGATTTTGGTGCAGTGAAAGGAACGGATGTAAAAGATCTCTGTGGACTCGCTGGCGGGGCGCATACCGGAGATATCATAAGAATCAAGGCCGCTGACGGCCTGACACTTAACTACCCCTATGAGTATGTGTATACGCCGGATTCCCGACAGGGGCCAATGGTCATTACCTGGTTTAATGGAGAAGAAAGTGCAGGAGGGTATGAAGATCAGGGAACGGGATATCCTCCTGACTATTTCAAGGGTATGCGGCTTATTATGTTCGCCGACACATCGTCCAATCCCTGGGGATACCATGTGTTCGGGAACAATGATATGTTACAAGTCTGGGCACCACAGTACCGTTATAATTACTCGGGAATATGGCCCTCTTCCAGCGGAATATCAGAGTATAACGTGAGGAATATATCTATCATGAGTACCGGATCGGTACATCACCCCCAGTAGCAGCCTTTACGAACGCAACACCACGCACGGGAACTGCCCCTCTCACTGTCACATTCACTGATCAGTCGACTGGTACACTTCCGTTAACCTATACATGGGATTTCAACAACGATGGAGTGACAGACAGCACCACCAGAAGTCCTTCCCATGTTTATTCCAGTAGCGGAACCTACACAGTCAACCTGACGGTTTCCAATATAGCGGGAAGAGACTCTGAAGTAAAGATGAATTATATAACGGTGAGCCCAGCCCCGGTTACGCCGGTTGCAGCCTTTACGAACGCAACGCCACGCACGGGAACTGCCCCTCTCTCGGTTACATTCACCGACCAGTCCACTAATACCCCTACATCCTGGAAATGGGAATATAAGACCGGGTCCGGAATCTGGACAGAGTTCGGGTCCGGAGCAAGAAACCCTTCGCAGATATTCGCTGCCGGAACCTATGATATCCGGCTTACAGCCACGAATGCCGGAGGCAGCGCTAGTGAATTAAAGACCGGTTACATAATGGCGAGTACACCTACTCCTCTGCCTGTTGCAAATTTTTTTGCTGATGTCACCTCTGGGGTTGTACCACTCGCAGTACAGTTTACAGACACATCAATTGGTACAGGAATTACAGCATGGAAATGGGATTTTAACAATGACGGGATAACTGACAGTTCATCGCAGAACCCGTTATTTACCTACACTTCTTCAGGAGCCTACACGGTAAATCTCACGGTCATAAATACCATTGGGTCATCCATGCGTGTCCGTGAACACTATATCACGGTTACATCTGGTACGACAAATTCGACATCAGATATTGGGGTATACCGGCCCTCCTCGCGGCAGTTTATATTCAATACAATACCGGTAACGCGTACCAGCGTTTGGCCTAAGTACAGATATCCCGATAACGGGGGACTGGAATGGGGATAGTGTTACGGATATCGGAGTGTTTCGGCCCTCCTCGCGGCAGTTTATATTCAATACAATACCGGTAACGCGTACCACGTTTGGTTTGAGTACGGATATCCCGATAACGGGGGACTGGAATGGGGATAGTGTTACGGATATCGGAGTGTTTCGGCCATCCTCGCGGCAGTTTATATTCAATACAATACCGGTAACGCGTACCACGTTTGGTTTGAGTACAGATATCCCGATAACTGGAGACTGGAATGGAGATGGTATAATGGATATCGGGGTATACCGGCCATCAGTGCGACAGTTTATATTAAATACAACGCCGGTAACGCGTGCAACGTTTGGCCTGAGTACAGATATCCCGATAACTGGAGACTGGAATGGAGATGGTATAACGGATATCGGGGTATACCGGCCATCAGTGCGACAGTTTATATTCAATATAACGCCGGTAACGCGTGCAACGTTTGGCCTGAGTTACAGATATCCCGATAACGGGGGACTGGGTGTAATCCCTTTTGCAACAAATTAAGTTAATTAAAAATAATTAACAAAATCCAAATAAAAAATGTATTTAATCACAAAGGACTTTACATCATTGATCTGTAAAAAATTACAATTTTTGAGGAAGGAATGCCCCGGAACTGGTGGTGGAGCGGGATGATAATTTTTTCACACAATAAAAAATACCTGTTTCTCATTACCCTGTATATCGTTTTTCTTACCTTTGCTGTACCCTCTCTGGCGGCAACAACACAGATCCATATCGTGAAGTATGCCAATGACGGGACAACAATCCTGGCAGAAAAAACCCTTACATATCATGAAATGGAAGATTCGCTGCCTGTTCAGGGAGATGGATCAACCCATTATTATCATCAGGGGCCGGTCTTTATTGACGATCCAGATCCGGTAACACAGGAACAATTACGGTGGAATCCCGCAGAAGATACCAATAGTTCACGGAAAAAGACATGGGTGCGGTCAAAGGCACAGATTTGAAGGATCTCTGCAATCTTGTCGGGGGTATGTCATTGGGAGATACGGTGAAAATCAAGGCCACTGACGGCTTCACCAAGGAATTTGCCTATAAAAATGTCTACACTCCCCCATCACGGCAGGGACCGATGGTAATTACCTGGTATAAAGATGGCCAGTATCCGGATTCAGGATATTCCGAGGGCATGAAGCTGGTCTTTTTTGCCGATACGTCAGTTAACCCGGGGGGGGAACACGTTTTCGGGAACTTTGACTGGCACGAATCCGCAGACCCAAAATACTGGTACTATTACCAGAGCGGCGATGAGAAATATCCGACTACGACCGGACTTGCCGTAAAATATGTATCGGATATCCTGATCTACAGTAACCTGCCTCCAAACTCCGGTGTTACAGGCTCGTGGGGCTGGGGTGGAGGGATGAGCAGTCCGGTCGGGACAGCACCGGCTGATGACAGTTCACTGTATGGATATAAGGGTTTGAAACTGACAACCTTCACCTCGGGAACCCTGAATGGAACAATCCGGTTGTTGTCTGATTCTAACGGCACGCCGGTTGTAGTGAACAACCGTGTGAGGGAATATGCAATTCCGCTCGATCTGCCTTCAGGCAGCAACCTGACGCTGGCACGGCTGTATGTGTACGTGTCCAAAAGCCATGGAATCCAGTCTTATCAGGGTGTTATGCCCTCCCTGCAAACCTATTTCAACCAGCAGCAGCTCGATGCCGAAAGGGTCTATATTGATACCGATGGCGATGATCACCGGAATGTGTCCGCGACCTATGCATACGATGTTCTCCAGCACCTGAATGGTAACGGTACCTGCACGATCTCTCTACGGAACCTGGATTTCGACCAGTACGTGTTCACCATTGATAGTGTGATGCTCCTGGTTGCGTATGAACAGGAACAGGGACTGCCATCACGGTCCTGGATAGGTGAAGGATGCGATGTAATTTTCAGCGAACCAAAGAAGGGTATATTCCCCAAAGACGCTTCAACATCGATAACTTTTGGTGGAACCGTCAATATTTCAAAAAACAGTGACGCGGACATTTTTCTGGTTGCAACCGGCCTCGATGCATTGAACACCACCGAGCATGTGGTGAAATTCAATAATGGAACATGGAATAATGTGTTTGACAACCTGTCAGCGGCAAATGTCCTTCGGATTCCGGTAACTCCCTGGCTTAATGAATCAGGAAATTCAGCCTTAATTGAAAGTCACTATCAGGAAAATGGATGCTGATTACCTCGTGAACCGGAATGCCATACTGGTTATCGGCCAAAACCGAAGCGCCGTCTCCGATACCGGATCGAACGTAACGATCCTCAATCCCGATCAATCAGGTATTGTCAATTCTTCCTTTATGCTCAACGCGACTCCGGCACCGGATAATACACCGGCCTGCAGGCTCTCGCTCCACTCAAACCCTGAAGGGGCCCTCATCTTTGTCGATGGCAGCTATCTGGGAAAAACCACCCCGCTCACATTAACTATAAACTCATCCGACCAGCGCAGAATCAGACTTGAACTCGACGGTTTTGCTCCCGCTGAACAGAACCTGAGCGTTTCAAACGATACCACTCTCTGCGAAGATCTCTATTCCGAAGTCTATTCTACAAAATGGCGGTCTGATGAGCTTCTTCCGGAGCGCGAAAAGACTCATAACGGGGGGCTGTATATCAATTCCCGCCCGGCACCGGCAATCATTTCTCTGAATGGTGTACAGATGTCCCAAAGAACACCAGCTGTCATCAACGGACTCAAAGAAGGTACCTATACGGTGAAGCTTTCTTTCGATCAGACGGATCCCTTTCCTGAGGAAAAAGCAAATATCAGATTTTCAGACCATGATGTCTATGTGCATCCATATTGTATCGTCCCGGTTGATGTAGCCGCTAACTATTCCCCTTTGCATGAAATAATTATTGACTCCCGTAATCTACGGGGAGAACCGTTCACGGTGAATGGTCAGGTAACCCGGAAAATCATTCCTGACAGGATAATCACTCCCCCGTTTGATTCATTTATTACTGTTTTTCACAACCTGTCATATGTCTCGTATACCATGCCCACGCTTTTGAACGAGGATCATTATCTTCTCATTGAGCCACGACAGCACTATGATCTGGATATTTTTGTAGATTCCCGTCCACAGGGTGCTGAAGTATTTATTGACGGGTTCAGGACTGGGCTGGCAACACCGTATTCGTTTTCCAATATTTCAGATGGTCCACACAGGATTATGGTATCAAAACCTGGTTATATTCCCCAGGAACGTAAAGTCATTCTGCCCTTCACACCGGTCCCGATATCGACAACCAATGTCAGTTTCCTGCTGGAAGAGGTACACGAGCGGGTTTTTACGGGTAGCAAGTGATCCCCCGGGTGCAGCAATATCCCTGGATGGCAGCGACACCGGAGAGGTAACTCCGTTGATGTTCTCGTCAGTGCCTATTGGATTACATTCAGTCACGGTCTCTGGTAGTAATATCTCCAGGAAGTTCCCTGACATTACCGTGAATCCAGTGAAGGTAACAAATATCAGTGCGGATTTGCATGAAAAACAGGATTGAGCAGATCAATCAGTATCCAGACCCAAGCACCTGCCTGCTGATGCCTGCAGTTGTTATGTGATCCAGGATATATTACGCCTGGATTACACCTTCTTCAAATCTACACGAAGGTCAACTGTGGCTAAGGGACCTGTTTTTGAGTTCTGTGCAACCATCATGCCGTTCCGATACACTTCAACCGTGAGTTGCCTGCCGGTTCCGTCCAGTTTCTCGATAGTTGCTTCGACAATTCCCTCAGTTATTGCCAGCTGGTAATACTGTTCTCCGGATGCGTTCACCTGCCTTAAATCACCGGAAGATACCGATCCGCCCGGAAAAATTCCCTGCATAGGCTACCTTTACCCAGATACCTTTTTCCGGAATCATCGACGGGAGCTGAGTTGTGGGCACGGTAGTAATTTGAGGTGCAGGCGTTTGTTGCACAGACGGTGTCGGGACAATGGTTACTGCCGTGGTTATGGCCGGGGTAACCAGCGGTACTGAAGGTTCAACGGGTATTTCCCCGGACATGGTTGAATAGATGAATGCCCCCCCGGCAATGGCAAGAATTACAATGATTATCCCAACAATGGTAAAAATCTTAGGCTTTGCTGATGGTGCAGTTGGTGGATGGAAGCCGGAGGACAATGGTTCTTTTTGTATTGCGTCTCCTGCAGCCTGCGGCGCCTGTTCACCGGATACCGGTGGAACGGGTGAAGAGTCAGGTAATCCTTCTTCACTTTCCGTATCCCCAAAGGTGAACGTCGGGGGAGGAGATATGATGGATTCGGGGGGTTGAGGACTTATTTCCGGTGATGTTGTATCTGATGGGACCGGTGAAGAGTCAGGTGATCCTTCTTCACTTTCCGTATCCCCAAAGGTGAACGTCGGGGGAGGAGATATGATGGATTCGGGGGGTTGAGGACTTATTTCCAGCGGTGTTTCATCTGCGGGAACAGGTTCAATTATGGTGGCTTTTGTATCGTCAAATATTATATCGGTATCTTCCTGAGGGGAAGGTTGCGTTGCGAGGATTTTCTTCTGGCGAATCGATGCGATCTGACTTTAAGTTGTTGTATCCAGGCCTCGCATTCCTGTTTCCGATCTCCGCCTGCCTGCCGTAAAAAGGTGAATTCTTTTGATTGGGGTGCACTGTCCAGAGTCATTGGGGAGACTGAGAGGAAAATGAACGGATTGCCTTGTGCGTCCTCTCTGGCAATAACCGTCTCGATTGTTGTAAGTGGGATTGTCTGGTACCTGAACTGGGGGTGCCCGGTGTCAAAAATAATCAGGCGCTGGTTCGTGAGTATGAGTTCAGTCAGAAGGGAATTGAAACTCACGTTATGCGTTGTCAGAATAATGGATTCATCGCGGTTCAGATACGGGTTTACCATAATACCACTTTCCCTGTCTTAACTTTCATTCTCTTTCTCTTAAGCAATATGCTTTTATGGTGACTGGCATGTTTTTTATGTGGTGTATGAAAGGGAAACTATCCTAAAATCCTCCCATGGTCATGATCGCTTATGAATCATCAGACACGAGGAATGTGTTTCTGGCATCCACTGGTTTGCTCAGTTTCTCTGGTATCCTTTCGTGTCGTACTACCATGCCCGGTGATTGGATATAATGGAATCCTGACATATTATACCTCGGATCGGATACGACCGATGAATGCAGGGCACAGGGCATTGCAGGTGACGGGGAATATGACTGTTCGTGCGGAATCAGATAGAAAGATAAGAGGGTATCGGTCACGGGATGCGTTGGAACGGGGGGTGTATCTATTATCAGAAATACTCAATCCGTCCTGCATTTGATCCTGTCTGATTATCTGATTGTGTAACTACCGGGGAAAGGCGGGAGGATTTCCGGTTTTGGTATCCAGGAGAAGTTCAATATAACCCTTTGGAACCGATACTGTCCGGTTATTGATTATCTTCCCGTCCCGGTACACCGTGACAGTAAGCGGTTTTCCAGAGTAGTCCTGCGTATATACGTTCACCTGGATAATGCCGGCACTTTCCGGCATCTTGTAGATCTGGACACCTGTGTTGTTTATCCCCCTCAGTGACCCTGGCAAACCCAGCCATCCGTAATAGTCCCCGAAATAATCCACCCGTACCCAGACACCGTTTGCGGGAATTATGACCGGGGCAGGCACAGGTGTCTGTTGCAGAGTTGGATCTATTGTCAGAGTTATAGTTGGAGTGGGGCTGGGCAAAGGCTCGACGGTGAAAGGTGGCGCACGGTATGCTGAATAATACACACCTGCACCTGCAAGTATCAGAATAATTACGATAATCGCAGTAAATGCAATGAATACCCTCCTTCGGGATCCTGTCCCCGGGGATTGGGGAGGTGTTGTTGCGACATCAGGCTGTGGAAGAGACTCCTGGACATTGCCTGACTGAGATGGTTCTGCTTCTGAGGGTTTCGACTCTTCTGTTGGAGAAAATTGTAAGGAACTCGTGACTATCTGTTCCGGTGGAAGGGGCAGGTCAGAGTATCCAGTATCTTTTTGGGCAGATATCTGGCTCTCTTCCATTGAGGAGGCTTCATGAGTAGTAAGTAATTCTTCATTTTCTTTTTGAGTGTCTGCAAAAGCACTGGTATCCGGAACTACAGGAGATGTTATTGCATACGTTGATTTGCTGACCTGAACGGAATCGAACCGGAATCTCCTCGGTATCCGTGAGAGGAGCTGACGATTCAGTAACCTGATATGAGTCAACCGGAATCTCCTCGGTATCCGTGAGAGGAGCTGGCGATTCAGTAACCTGATATGAGTCAACCGGAATCTCCTCGGTATCCGTGAGAGGAGATGGCGATTCAGTAACCTGATATGAGTCAACCGGAATTTCCTCTTCCTCTGGATTTGCAGGAATTACTTCTGGTTCAGTCTCTTCCGGAAAAGCCGGTGCTTCAGGTTCATCAGGGATGATAATCATATCGATGTGTGCCGAAGGGGCATCCGGGGCTGTTCTGTAAGGAACTGCATCTCAGGAGCAACCGTACACCTTACAGATGGCTGGATTCCTCCCTTTTGATCAGCGCCGTGACTACTCTTGTTTATTGTCTCCTGGCGCACTGAAACGATAAATTTGATAAGTTTTTGTATCCAGTCATCACGTTCGGTTTGCCTTTGTTCACCAGCTTGCTGGGAAAAGACAAGGACCATCGGTCCCGGATCATCTTTGCCTCTGGTCTCATGGAAAACGAGGCTTATTACCAGTTCTCCATTGGCGGTTTTCCCCCCTTTACAGATAGTATTGACAGGAGAGGGTACATCAATGGCTGGAAACGGGTATGCCCGACATCAACAAGGATGAGGTTGCGGGTTGTAAGGAGCATGTCATACTGTACAGAGTTTACCCTGATTCTGTCTGTCGTCAGGATAATGGATTCCCCACTTTCCAGGTAAGGACCGCCCTTTTTTACCATGTTGCCTTTTTATTGTGTGTGCTCTGAAGCAATATGCTTTATAGCTTATTCCCGAGGATAAAGTTTTTTTATTATCCTCCGGGTAATTTTTTGCTTCAGCTATCCTGATTTCATGGATACTTCGTATCTGCACAAAAAAACAGTATCCCTGCCAGGCCGATATTTATTTTTTTCACCATAAATTTACCGTTATGCTCTTTTTTTTAATCCGGAATACTGATATTGTTTTTATTCCCCGTCTATAACAGGAACTCATGAATCACTCAGAAAACCGGTCTTCAGATAAGCACGGTCCATGAATCCGGGTTCTATAGCTTTGGAGATGAACACGCTTCGCCAACACACCGGACCTTTGGAATGTTAACAATGTTAACACAAAAAGACATAATGGCAAATTCAATTAAAAAATCAGATCGGGAAAAATAATTCTTTGGCTATGAGATGAATACGCTCGATTAGCACATTGATTCAGTGATATGTTAACACTGTTAACATATCGCAGATAAGTGGTAAATCCAATCGAAAAACCGGCCGAGTCCCGGTTTATAAAAAATTCCGGTGAAATACCGGCCGATACATGCCAGGTGGGGAAAAGCGAAATAAACCCGGAGGGGTTTTTGTATTTATCATGATTAATTATTTATAATTCGATAACCATTAAGAAAATAATGTACCACTACGGTCTTCAAAAAACACTGGTGTCCGGGCAGGTACGAGTCGCCCATAGTAAGCGGCAGACATTTTTCTGATCATAACATTTGTGGTTTTCTGTCGTATCGGGCGGAAAAAGTATGGATATCTGACGAACGTTTTCGGGTAAATGATGGATATGATTGTGGAAAGAACGGTTGATGAATGGCACAACTCCCTGCCAAAAACGAGTGGAGTATATCGTCTCATTAACGGAACAATGGGAGACAGGAGCAAAAGTGAAAGAATTAAAGCAGTGATTGCTCTGGGTGAGAGTGGCGATCCCAGAGCAGTCCGCCCTCTTATGGACTGTTGTAGTGATAACGATGCACTGATCCGGAGGCATGCAACCGAGGCGCTTCTCAAGCTGAGAAGCGGCAGGGCAGTACGGGTATTGATTGAGCGCCTGAAGGACAAGAACGAGCAGCTGAAAACAAGAGAGCGGGCTGCCTCAGCGCTGGCTGCAATCCGTAGTTATAGCGCAATTCAGGGGCTGCGGGAACTATACTCAGATGCTGATGAGGATCCTGCGCTTCGTTCCGTTGTCGCAGAGGAACTCCACCGGGTGCGTTTACGGTAATGCCGGGGGAATCGCACTGGAATCCTTTCCCCTATCACCTTCCTTAAAACCTTCTTATACCGTGATTTAAAATGCCGATACTGATTCACCAATGGTAATCATTTTTTAAGAAGTATACCCTCTCTGCTGTTTCCAGGTAACGATACTTTAACAATCTTTTGTGTCGTAGCTATTGGCACTATGTGGAAGGCAGTCGGGATCGATGAGTGGCTCGCTGGCAGGAAGTCAAGCCTTGAAGATGTTCGCGCCGCTGTAACAGAGATAATTGGCCGTGTACAGAACGAGGGGGATGCTGCACTTAGAGATCTTGCAAAGAAGCACTGCGTGCTGACCGACATTGCCGTGTCGGATGACGAGCGCGAGGAGGCCTACGAAAAGGTCGATGCACAGATCATCGAGAGCCTTGTTGAAGCGCATGCACGTATCGAGCGCTTCCATGAACTCCAGAAACCCCGTGACCTCTGGCTTCAGGAGATGGAGCCCGGCATCGTTCTTGGCATCAAGACCACCCCTTTGAACCGTGTAGGGCTTTACATTCCCGGTGGCCGGGCTGCCTACCCGTCCTCTGCCCTTATGTGTGCCGTACCGGCCCGCGTACAGCTGGGGTAAAAGAGATCTGTGCCTGCTCCCCGCCGCCCATCAAGCCGTTGACCCTTGTCGCACTGGACATTGCCGGCGTCACCGAGATCTATAATCCCGGTGGTGCTCAGGCGATAGCAGCCATGGCTCTTGGGACAGAATCAATAAAGCCCGTCCAGAAGATTGTCGGGCCTGGCAACGTGTACGTGACGCTCGCAAAGATGATGCTGCGGGAGAAAGCCGAGATCGATTTCCCGGCTGGCCCCAGCGAGATCGGGATTATTGCCGATGAGACCGCTGACCCCCGCATTATCGCCTCCGATATCCTCGCCCAGTCCGAACATGACCCCAATGCAGCCTGTATCCTGATCACGACCGACAAAAACCTCCCGGCAAAAGTCGGCCGTGAGATTGAAGCAATGACAAAAGTTGCGCCGCGGAGAGAGATTATCGAACAGGCGCTCAAGAACTCCGGTTACACGCTCGTCAGCACCATGGATGAAGCGATTGCTGCTTCGGATGTTGTTGCCCCCGAGCATCTCTCGATCCAGGTGGCAGATCCCTTATCGGTTATTACCCGGGTGAAAAATGCCGGTGCAATTTTCGTGGGCAAATATTCAGCAGTCGCATGCGGCGATTACGCTGTCGGAACAAACCATGTCCTGCCGACTGCGGGATATTCAAAAATGTATTCCGGGCTCGATGTCGCACATTTCTGCAAGACTGCATCGGTAGAGATAATTGATAAAAACGGTCTTGAGACAATCGGGGATATTGTTGAGACCATTGCCGGGGCGGAGGGGTTGCACGCCCATGCCGAGTCGGTTAAGAATCCGGCGGCAGTGTTAGGACGAGATAAGGGCCGGAGTCGGCTTTGGGGATTATTCTTTTTTTTTAAAGCGGTTGATGGTTGCCACGCTATCTCTCAATTATGATACCTGCCTCCGCCCCCGACGGGGCGCCCCCGCGGCGGATCAGTTACAAAAATTTTAAAAACACGCTGCCCGCTGTGCCCCGGAGAGGCCATGAGGCGGGGTTTTATCGTATACTATGTATCATATTATGAACTTTTTACAAGACAGATTAAGTTCCCCAATTTCCAAAAAAACCGCTGCTATTCCCTCTTTCCCCGCATCCGGGACATACAAAGTCCCAGAGCCGCTACAACTCCAACCGCTATTACCGGCAACACAGGTTCGAGCGGTGTCTCGGCTGAAGGTCTGTTGCTTTCGAGAAACTCTATGTCAACTGTTGCAAAATCTCCCGATACATATCTTAAGCGATCAACTGGTGAACTCACGACATACACGGTATATTTTCCCCGGTCGCATCTCGCCAAGGATTACCGAGGTATCCCACGTATATGACCAGGTACCGTCATGCATTAGTACCGGTGCCGTTGTGAATAATCCGCGTCCTGCAGGGATATTGAGGTTATCAAGTGTCACTCCCCGTGTATCGAGATCAGGGCCGATGACAAAGAGGTAGACGGCGATGGTCGCAATTCCTGACACCGTCCCGTTCAGCGTAACCACATCGCCGATATGTGCCTCGTGGGGTGTTGCGGAGATGGTAAGCACGGTCGCTGCCGCGACAGGGCTGGCAATAACTCCCGTCAACACAGCCGCAATAACCAGAATGAATGCCCATCTCATACCGGTACCATGTAATTCAGTACCATAATACGTTTCTATGCCTTTCCTGATCAGAACGTGACCACCATGACCGCTTCTTCTTCTTTCTTTAACTCGCCTTTGAGATGCTCGGTATCGAAATCGTACGCATCAGCGGGATTGTAATCCTCATAGAGTTCGCACTTGTCGAGCACATCGACAAACTCTTTTAAAAATATTCGGGGAATCACATCCACCCGCCCGCCAAATCTCGTGGTGACTTTTTTAATCATTGCACGCACGAACCGGTGCGATACGCGTTCCCGGTCCGGTTCGGAATAAGCTGTGCATAGACATCAACTATCTTGAGCGCAACCAGTTCGAGTTTCGAAGTGTCAAACTTCGAGAGGATGATCTGGGGTTGCCTCGGGTTGCGGAATGCATCGGTCTGCACAACGTTGATCCGGTCATACAGCGGGGGATTGGACCGTATGCCCCGGGAGCCGTCATACAACGCGGGTGTTCCGGTGAAGAGGAAGTAACAACGTGGCATCTCGCCCCGGTCCAGTGCATCAATGATCTGTACGAGTGTCTGGTACCTTTTTCCCGCTGGTTACGCTGGAGCCCCTGGGTAGTCTCCATTTCATCGACTGCAACCGCTATCCCCTGGTAACCCGCTCCGTGGATAATGGATACGAGCCCGCGAAGGAAAATAAATGCGATGGTATCATCGATATCTCCCCGGATCCCTGCCTTCTGCTTGAACTCCCGCCCGATATTGGGTTCAGCGGAGATCCAGCCCAGCGCTGACTGGGCAAGCTGGAATTCACCCGCATTGTTTGCCTTATCGTCCATGCGTAATGCAGCAGCAAGTGCGGTGTTTACTTCACTGATGCCCGAAAGAGCTGCTTCGATTTCCCGCTCGGTCGCCGCTTCAAGATCAGAGTCCTCCACTTCGCTCCCGCTCACTGAAATTAGGCGCTCTTCGATGGAGTAGAGATAATTGTCGATAATGGTCTTGATGGCATGCTCCTCATCATTCGTTTTGAGGTTTGCACAGATCTGCTGGTATATCCCTTTGAGTTTATGGAGCGGTGTTGACGAGGATATGATCACATGGGAAGTGACAAAACCCTTGGTGCGTGCGATCTCAAGGGCACGGGCAACCAGGAATGTCTTGCCGCTCCCGTCCTCGCCCCGGATGAATTTTGTATCGCCACCTCCCTGAGCCACGTAATCTAACTGTTTTGCGATCACGCCCTCTTCGACATCCAGCCCTACGGCGATACGCTCAAGCCCGCTCGCGGGAACTGTTCCCCGTCTCAAGGCGTTAATGATATTAATGCTTTCAAGACAGGCGCCGGTCCATCTGCTCAGGTTCCGGTATATTCATAGACCTCTCCATCCTCTCCAACTCCTTTCTTATCGATAAGAGACAATCCTTTTGATGCAGTTTTCTGGATCACTGGTTCACCATTCCTACCACCCTGCGGGTACCCAGCAGTTTGCGCAGTTCCATCTCGCTTGCTTTCCGGTGCGATCGGAGGAATTCAATGATCTTCTGCTCCTGTTCTGAAAGCCCGAGCTGATCCGTGATGGTCGTGAGCGGGGGAGCAGGACTCATCCGTTTTTTTGTCTGCGGTGCATTCATTATCGGCCGATCGGCAATCGCCCGCTCCTTGCATGCCCGGATCAGGTGGAGGTAATCTTCAAGGCTGATGGAACGGGCATGAGCCGGCATGACATCCATCCCGCAGAGACAGTAATACTTGCACGCAGCATAGTCCATCTCTTCATGAGCATTGGCAGCGCTCATGAAAAAAGCACTGGCAAGCAGTTCCAGGCCATTGAGTTCAGTGTCGATCTTCTGGCTTCGAGTTTTTTTATCAACTGCTCCATCAGGCGTTTCAGGTCGGTACATTCCGCCTTTCTGATCAAGGACCACTGCAGCGACCCGTCCGACATCTGAACTTTTTTTCACATTGGACAGGATATAGAGCATCACTTTTTCACATTCCCGCTCTTCCCCGTGTGCCAGCAGGAATTTTGCATAGTCAGGACCCCCGGCCAAAAAGTCGGCCCGGTAGGCCCAGGTAATACCATGACCGTGCCTCGGTGGCATTACCCAAATCCTCATGGAAACGTGCCGTCTCAAGGAGGCTGACGACGTTTACATCTTTTGAAACTACAGCCAGGAACCGACGGCGGGCTTCATCAGCGGGGACATGTGCTTTGAGGGTACTGGCGGTACCTGCTGATGATACGTGCGATTACATCCAGATCATTTTTTGTAACGAGCTCATTCCGGATCAGGTTTTCATAGCATTCAAGTGCTTTTCTTTCATCGCCCAGCGCTGCAAGGAGATCGCATTCGGCCAGCCGGTATACCGGGTTACCTGCTCGGTCAGGGAGAGTGCTGACTGCAGCAAGTGCCGCAGAATAATCTCCTTTCGATTGTAAGAGCAGGATATAATCAAACAGGATCTCCTCATCCGGATTTTCCTGCAGGTGTGCGGCATATGCCCCCAGTGAAGCCGGAACATCATAACGAGACAGGATATCAAGATATTTTCGGTGGATGGCGGGATCTTTGGTATCCCGGTAGATCCGGTATGCAGATTCGGCGGCAGCCTCGAAATTGCGGGTCTTTATAAGCGCATCAATGTATTCGGGGGTTCTCTGGGCATCCCCCCCAAGTACAGAAGACAAGGCGAGAGCTCCTCCGGCTCATCAATCTCGATCAGCACACGCATCAGGTTTTGAACATCTCCCGTTTTTTTACCGGGTTCTACCAGTCGCCGGAGTACGGGCAGTGCACCCCGGTAGTCCTTATGCGAGATGAGATACCCTGCATAACTCCTGAGGGCGTCCTGGTTGGTGGGATCGAGGTGAACTGCAAGAGCAAATTCTGCAATCGCCCCTTCATCTTTTCTGGCTTCAAGCACTTTTGCGAGATAACTATGAATATACGAAGAATCCGGCATCTTCTGGGACAGATCCCGGAAGAATACTTCAGCGTCTTCGAGTTTACCGGTATAGTAGAGGTTCGTGGCAGCGAGTACTTCAACGCTTGAGTCCTTCCCGTTCTCAAGGAGAACATCGCAGACTGAAAGGGACTCCTGGTACCGTCCGTCCTCAAAGAGCCTGAATGCTTCCTTTTTTTGTTCTTCACGGGTTGCGGGAATCATAACTGTCCAAATCTGACCTTTAAAAGACGGAAAGCATCCCGAGCATGTCTCTTTTCTGTACCCGGGAGTCTCTTTTATTCTGCCATTCAATAGGAACTTCGACAACCGCGTACCCGGAACTCCGGAGTCTCCAGAGCAGACTCGACATCGAATTCAAATCCCCGGGATACCATCATGGGCAATACCGCATCAATCAGCTGATTTTTTAAATACTTTTGCCCCGCATTGCGTATCGTGGTATGTCAACCCGAACAGGACCCTGATGAGCAGGTTGAATGCCCTGCTCTCCAGCTGCCGGATAATGCCCTGGCGTACCTTGAGCGTTGAGCCCGGTATCCAGCGCGATCCAATCGCACCATCGACCGTGGTAAGTACCTGGAAAAGGCGTTTCATTTCATCGATACTGGTAGAACCATCAGCGTCGAAGTACCCGACAAGCGGGGACCTGGCTGCCTGGAGTCCGGCTATCACACCTCCCCCTTTTCCGAGCCGGTGATCAAAACAAAGGCACCGGATAGTCAGATCCTTCCTTTGTGACGCGATCCGGTCGACAATATCCGCTGTTTCATCCACCCCGTCACACACAACGATAAGTTCGCCATCAAACCCGTGTATGGCATCAAAGAGCGGAATGATCCTCTGCTCCTCATTGTATGCGGGGATGACGAGGCTGCATTGTGCATTGAGTCTGGCAGTCATGATGTACACTATCTGGTATCGGGTCACTGATAACACCAAAAGCTGCCATTTTTGGGGGCGATTGGTGTTTTTATGCCTGCACACGCTCATATGGACATTCCTGCAGGTTCGTTACAGTACAGTTTTCCCGGGGCTCACTATAACTCTACTGGTGTTTTTCGAGGTGTTGCTGGAGCATGGTGCCGGGCCGGTATTTCTCGGCTATTAAAAGTGCTGTTTTGCGGAGCGCATGGTGCTCCTCGATACAGCTTTGCGGGGGCGGGGAGTTCCTGAGAATTGATGAACTGTTCTCGGTTATCTGGATAAGTTCTGTTGCAATGAGGGCATTTAACCAGATTAAATCGGCAAGCATCTCTTTTGTTTCCTGGTCCTGCATACACAAATACCTCGTTTTGCAGACAATATAAAAAGATTGTACCGTGGTAAAAGGGTAATCTTAATCCCTTTTCATTCTGACATCATCTGGGAGAAAATGTCCTACCTGGAAAAAATCAAAAAAGACGGAAAGAATGCCAACCCTTTCTTTTGCCTTATGGGAATAGATGTAGTCAGCGTTGAGCACGGGTAAAGCGGTACTGAAAATGCAGGTCCGCCCTGATATGCACAACGGTGTCGGGTGGTTGCAGGGCGGGATACTTGCGGCAGTTGCCGATGAAGCGATGGCGCTTTCTCTTTACCCGCTGCTATCCAATACAGAAGGAATCGCAACCATTTCGGAATCTACAAGCTTTGTCCGGGGGACACAGGGTGGTTATATCATTGCAGAAGGACGGGTAATCAGGAAAGGGCGGCGGGTAGCATTTACGGAAGGCGAAGTATATACCGGTGATAATGAAAAAGTACCTGCTTTCCCGGACTTCGGCAGCCTTTGCTGTGACGATGAATAAAAACGAATAAAGAGTTATTTTTTCTTTCCTTTGGATTTCTTTTCCGGCTTTTTCTCTTCGGCGGGTTTCCGGTATTTTACGTAATAAATCACTGCTCCGGCTGCAACAACCAGGACAACTATGAGAATGATGAGTGTAGTCTGGTTTGCCGTTGCACCAGCGCTCCGTGCCCTTGCGATTCCTGCGGTTGAGTAGGTGTCATTTGGTTCAATTGCCTGAACCCTGGAATACGCATCGATTGCATCCTGGTATTGCCCCATACGGAAATAGGTATCACCTTTATTGTTCAGGGCGGGTACAGACTGGTTGTTTATCCGGAGTACTGTATTATAAGAATCAAGTGCTTCCTGGTACCTCCCGAGTGTGTAAAGAACAAAACCTTTGTTGTACCAGAGTTTTTCATCATTTCCGTACTGTTCAAGCCCTTCATCAAGGGTCTGGAGTGCTGCGGTGTAATTATTCAGCTGGATGAGTGCATACCCTTTATTCTGGTACGTGTACAAAAAGAGCGTCGGATTGTCGTATCATTGTTGTATTCGATGCAAGGGCGAGATCGAATTCTGCAATTGCTCTTGTATATTCTTTTTCTTCAAGCAAACGCACACCGGCATTGTAAAAATCCGTTGCTGCATCATGCGTTTCATTTTCTGCCGCGATAACCGGCTGGGCGAAAACGATAATCAATAAGAGAATCGCCAGAATATGGATAGATTGCCCGATTTTCATAGTTACTACATTGGAGTTTTTACATAAATTAATCTTACTTCATACAGGTTGAATCCGTGATGATAATGGGGCTAGGGTCTTTTGCCACGAAATAAAACCCGGTCCTGACCCCAATGGAACCTCCCTTTCCTCACGATAAGATAACACTAATAGGTATGGTGGTCAAAATGTAAAGCAATCGGGGAGTTTACGTGAAGTACATCATTGTTACCGGCGGTGTTATGAGCGGACTGGGAAAAGGGATCACCGCAGCTTCTGTCGGGCGCATCCTGAAGAACCGTGGCTACCGGGTAACTGCAGTCAAGATCGATCCCTACCTGAATATCGATGCAGGGACGATGAACCCGGCACAACATGGCGAAGTGTTTGTACTCCGGGATGGAAGCGAGGTCGATCTCGATCTTGGTAATTATGAGCGGTTACTTAGATATCGAACTCACGGCTGCTCATAATATCACTACCGGTAAAGTGTACCGCACTGTGATAGAAAAGGAACGGAAGGGTGATTTTCTCGGAGAGACCGTCCAGATCATCCCCCATATCACCGACCAGATCAAGACCTGTATCCGGGAGGCTGCTGAAGAAGAATTTCCTGACGGGACGAAGGCAGATATCTGCCTTGTCGAAGTTGGCGGTACAGTCGGCGACATCGAGAGCATGCCGTTTTTAGAAGCAATCCGGCAGATGAAGGGGACCTTCCGGCACATGATTACATCCTCGTGCATGTAACACTCATCCCCGAAGATACCATGGGGGACCTTAAAACAAAACCCACACAGCACTCGGTCAAAGCATTGAGGGAACTCGGGCTCCATGCAGAGATCATTGTCGGGAGGAGCGATCACCCGATAAGCGCCCATACAAAACGTAAAATCTCCGCATTCTGCGATCTCCCCCAGCATGCGGTCATTTCTGCAGCAACGGTCCCCGATATCTACGAGGTCCCCATGGAGATGGAGAAAGAAGGTATTGCAGAAGTACTTTCTGCACACCTGGCCCTTGAGAAACGTGAAGCCGATACCGGCTGGTACCGGCTCGTGACCAAGGAGTATACCAGCCGGGTGTCCGTTGCAATCGTGAGTAAATACGGGATCGAGGATGTCTATATCAGCATCAAGGAAGCGCTCAAGCATGCGGGAAGAGCGCTTTCGACAGAAGTAAAAATCGGGTGGCTGGATGCGGAACGGTACGAGCGCTGCCAGCTGAAGGACTATGACGGGATTTTAATACCCGGCGGTTTTGGCAAGCGGGGTATTGAAGGAAAAATAGAAGCAATCAGGTATGCCCGTGAAAATAATATTCCCTTCCTCGGGCTCTGCCTGGGGTTCCAGTTTGCGGTTATCGAATATTCCCGTAATAAACTGGGTATTGCTGATGCAACGAGCGGAGAATTCGGGGAAGGTTCGCAGGTAATTGCCCTCCTTCCCGGAACAGGAGGGACTCGAGGAACTTGGCGGTACAATGCGGCTTGGGGATTATACGGCAGACCTGCAGGAAGGCACCCGTGCGATGGACCTCTACAGGCAGAAGGTAATCGTCGAGCGGCACCGGCACCGGTATGAGGTGAACCCGCGGTACATTCAGGACCTGGAAAAAGCAGGACTGATCTTCTCGGCAACCAATAAAAACCGGATGGAGATTCTTGAACTTGCTGATCATCCCTTCTACTTTGCCACACAGTTCCACCCGGAATTCAAATCCCGCCCGACCCACCCGTCACCCCCGTACCTGGGTTTTGTTGAGGCATGCAAGGTAAACAAACGGACAAAATAAGGAAACGATACCCATGGTCAATACTGAAAAATTCATCAGCCAGTCTCTTGCGGAAATCAAAACTGCTGCCGGTAATGAAAAGGTGGTCATGGCCCTGTCAGGAGGTGTCGACAACTCGGTCTGTGCAGCCCTTGCAGCCCGGGCAATCGGGGACAATCTCATCCCGGTTTATATCGATACCGGCCTGATGCGCAAAGGCGAGACAGAACGGATCCGGACGATTTTTAATACCATCCCCCTTCAGATTGTCGATCCCGGCGATGAATTTCTCGATGCACTCAAAGGGGTTACCGAACCTGAAGCCAAACGCAAGGTAATCGGCGAACGGTTCATCCGTGTTTTTGAGCGGGAGGCACGGAAAATCGGGGCTAAATGCCTGCTGCAGGGCACCATTTACCCGGACCGTATCGAGAGTGAAGGGGGCATCAAGAGCCACCATAACGTCGGCGGCATGCCGCTGCACATGGAATTTACCAAAGTGATTGAACCGATCCGCGATCTCTACAAGGACGAGGTGAGGGACGTTGCAGGAGCCCTTGGCCTGCCAAAAGAGATCCAGCACCGGATGCCGTTCCCGGGACCCGGGCTTGCCGTGCGGGTGCTCGGGGAAGTTACACAGGAGAAGGTTGCAATCATCCGGGAAGCAAACTGGATCGTTGAAGAAGAACTGGTTGAGACGTACCGCCCATGGCAGTGTTTTGCTGCGCTCCTTGGTCTTGGGACCGGTGTCAAGGGCGACAACCGGATCCATGGCTGGATTGTTGCAATCCGGGCCGTGAATTCACGGGACGGGATGACAGCCGATCCTGTCGAGATCCCGTTTGAGCACCTTATGAGAATCGGGTCGCGGATCACCGCTGATATTCCCCGTGTTGCGCGGGTGGTATATGACATTACCGCAAAACCTCCGGCAACCATCGAATATGAATGATTCCGGACAGCACAAAGATACCACATCAGGAAGATACATACAAGAGTTTAAGTGATTGGAATGGACAAAACCAGCCGGTTTAAAGCGCTCGATGAGCGCTACTATATGCCCGCGTTCTCGCGTGACATGGCAATTGTAAAGGGAGAAGGCTCCCGGGTCTGGGATGCAGAAGGTAAGGAGTATATCGATTGTGTTGCAGGAATCGCCGTGTGCAGCACCGGGCACTGCCACCCTGCAGTAGTGAAAGCGATCTGCGACCAGGCGCATGAGCTCATCCACTGCTCCAACCTGTACTATATTCCCCACCAAGGCGAGCTGGCACAGAAACTGGTCGAAATCACCGGCATGCACAAAGCCTTTTTCTCAAATTCCGGTGCAGAAGCGACCGACGGAGCGCTCAAGTTAGCCCGCGTCAGGACCAAAAAAAAGAAGTTTGTTGCGTTCACCCACGGGTTCCACGGCAGGACCGTTGGATCCCTGGCCGTAACCCACAAACCCGCAATCCGTGAGCCGTTCGAACCCCTCGGAATTCCCTGCACGTTTGTCGAATATGGCGATCTGGAAGGGCTCAAAAAAGCGGTAGATAACGATACTGCCGGTGTTATTGTCGAACCAATACAGGGCGAGGCGGGAGTTATTATTCCTCCTAACAGCTTCATGACTGGGATCCGGGAGATATGTGACAAAACCGGTACCTATATGATCGTCGATGAAGTCCAGACCGGGCATGGGGAGAACGGGCAAATGGCTCGCGATCCAACACACGAAGGTCCAGCCTGATATCGTTACGCTTGCAAAAGGTCTGGCGAGCGGGTTTCCTATTGGTGCACTTGTTGCCCGTGAGGGGATCGAGTTCAAAAAGAGTGAACACGGGAGCACGTTTGCCGGCGGACCGCTGGCATGTTCGGCAGCACTTGCCACGCTCGGGGTAATCGAAAAGATACTGCCCGATATAAGCAGGAAGGGAGAGCGCTTCAGGAAGGGACTGGAAAAATACCATCCCCGTGTCCGCGGGCTGATGATCGGCATCAGTGTCGGGGATACATGTCCGGAGATCCAGAAAATATGTGCAGACCAAGGTGTACTGGTCAATTGTGCAGCCGACGGAAACCTGCGGCTCGTCCCCCCGCTCGTAATCTCCGATGATGAGATTGACCGTGTGGTCAGGGTGTTGAATGGAGCGCTTGGTTAGGTCATGCTATAAAAAAAAGAGCGGCTACGTTTTTGCCAAAAAAGCCGAAGATATTGCCCGTGAGTACGGTATCGAACGGATCGCCCGGCTTGCAAGCAATGAAAACCCGGACCCAATCTCTCCTGCAGCACAAAAAGCTGCCGAGCAAGCGCTCCTGACCGTGAACCGGTATCCCGATGAGCGGGTCAATATCCTGATGAACGCACTCCGGGAGCGCTATGGCGACTATCACTTTGTCACCGGTGTCGGTATGGACGGGGTCATCGAGACGCTCATCCGCACGCTGGTTGAGCCCGGCGAGAAGGTAGTTGTCTCGACGCCCACCTTCTCTTTCTATGCCCTTGCGGCCATGGGACAGGGTGCAGAGGTTGTCACGGTTCCCCGGGAAGCGGACTTTTTGGTCGACCCAAAGGCCCTGATCCGGGCGGCACACGAGGCGAAGATAACTGTCCTCTGTTCTCCCAACAATCCCACGGGCAATGCCACCAGCCCTGAGAATGGTACAAGAAATCCTCGAAGGTATCGAAGGCGTCCTGTTCCTTGACAATGCCTACGTAGAATTCTCGGACTCCGATTATCTCCCGCTGATGAAGAAACACGAAAACCTCATCCTCGGGCGGACATTCTCGAAGGTGTATTCCCTTGCCGGGCTCCGCATCGGCTATGCCTTTACCCCCCGGTGGCTGCCCCCATGGTATAACCGTGCCAGTACCCCGTTTACGGTAAACTCGGTCTCCGCCGCTGCAGCCGCTGCAGCGCTTATGGATTCCGCCCGTGCAGAACGGTATATCGCACACGTGAAACGCTGGCGGGAGCGGTTCGTGACCGAGGTCAAATACCCGGTCTTCCCTTCGGACGCGAATTTCGTGATGGTGGATGTCACTCCCTTGAGGAGCGACGAGATGGTGGGGATCTCGCCCGAAAAGGCGTGGTTGTCCGCTCGTGCCGGAGTTTTTCCGGCCTTGAAGACCACTATATCCGGGTCAGCATCGGAGATGGCTGGGAGAACGAGCGGTTCATACAGGAGATCAACGCGCTATGATGTGCGGCATCACCGGAACGCCGGTAACCGGGAAATCAATGGTCGGGGACGAGCTTGCCCGGCGGGGTCATACCGTTGTCCACCTTACTGACACGGTCGGGCCATACGTGACCGGTGATGACCGGGAAAGGGATGCCCGGATTATCGACGTTGACCGCTGGGCTGCGGAATTCGTTCCGGTTGATGGATTTGTTGAGGGACATATCGCCCATCTGCTCCCCTGCGACAGGATCATTGTCCTCCGCTGCCGTCCCGATGAGCTGAAAAAACGCCTTGCACCGCGGGAGTAACCGGAAGGAAAAGGTCCAGGAAAATGCCGATGCTGAAGCCCTTGATGTCTGCCTGGTCGAGACTATCGAGGAGTTCAGCCCGGAACGGATCTTCGAGCTGGATACCACGGGCCAGGATGTGGCGTATTGTGCAGACCGGATTGAACTGTTCATTCAGGATAAAATACCGGCCGCGTTCGGCACCATCGACTGGTCAGAATTTCTTGAGGTGCACTGAATGACGCTCGACCAGTACCGCTCCCATGCCAAAGTATACTTCGCCCCGCTGGTTTCGATCGCGATAAAATGCAGGCTGACCCCGAATTTTTTCACCATTGCAGCCCTGATCGCATCGGCAGCTGCCGTGGTCTTTTTCTATCTCCGGCTGGAACTTTTTGGAATTGTTGCGGTTGCCCTGAACGCATTCTGCGATGGGATGGATGGTGCTGTTGCCCGTGAGATGAAGATCCAGAGCCTCCGGGGGGATTTCCTGGACCATGCCGTAGACCGGTATGCTGATATATTCATCATCACCGGTATCTTTGCCGGGGGATGGTCTCATGGCAGATCGGTGTCTTTGCCCTGACCGGTGTCCTGATGGCATCCTATCTCGGTACACAGGCACAGGCAGTGGGTGTCGGACGATATTATGGCGGACTGCTCGGGAGATCAGACCGCTCGGTAACTGATCCTTGTCATCGGTGTTATCGACCTCATTATTCCAGTCAGTTTCTACGGACTTGGCTGGCTTGGCTGGCTGCTGGTACTGTTTGGCTTCTTTGGGCATATCACCGCAATCCAGCGGTTCATATACGTCTGGGGAAAGGTGAAGTGAGGAATTTTAAAACCTGAAAAACTCCTTCCTGCCCCTTGCACCTCACATATTTTTTGACTCTTTTCATCACCGTAAAATCCCGATACGATCTCGATTGTTTAATAATCTAATAACCGGTACTTCCCTGCTATGGATAGAAATCTGATCGCACTCCCTGTCATCTGTATTGTGGCACTCTTCCTGGCCGGGTGCACGGCAACATCGCCTTCACCATTGAACGGGACAACAATCACAAGCACCCCGACTATGACGGTGACAACAGTGCCTGGTGATAACCAGACCTGTACTATTGATGCTGACTGTGTGCCTGCCCAGTGCTGTCACCCGACAACCTGCGTGAACCAGCAGGAATCGATACATGTGTGTAATCTCCTGTGTACTGCGTCCTGCGAAGGACCTCTGGACTGCGGTGCCGGGCAGCTGCGGGTGTACAAACGGGAAATGTTCGGTAGTGCCCGCTGTATCTTCCACCAAAATACCCCAGACCTCTTTGCATCTGACCGCATCCCCGCTGCGGTACTCTCCCATGATGTCTTCAACTGTCGGCGTCGGCATTGAAGTGAATGCGAGCGGGTTTGACCCGGCTCGCTGCGATATTTACGTGGAATGCCACGTATGGTTACTTCCAGTCATGGGGCCCGGTGAATTTCACCGTACAGGAGCGTGGAAACCCGGTTTTCAATAATGGCGAAAAACTCTACTGGTCGTTTATGGAAAGACCTCCATCCACCCTTGATCCGGTCATTGTAACCGTGACAGCAACGGATCCCGCTACTGACAAAGTTCTGGGGAACTCCACGATAACGCTTGGGTGGGACGGGGATTTCGTTGTCGTTGTGAAGGAAATACGGTAAAATTTCTTTGACCTGAAAATAGAACCGGATGTAAAAAAACCTCTCATACAATGATTTACATTGGAAATCGTGTTGAATGAAAAACAATGATTTTTTCTTTCCTGTCGCGTGCAGGAAATTTATCGAGATTGCATCAGTCTGCCTGTTCATCATCCTTTATGCAGGTATTGGTGAGAACACAACTGGCATCGCTGTTGGTTTTCGTGCAGTTCTGTGCAATCGGTGTTTCAGTGCTCTTACTCTTCCGCAGGAAACGGGAAACCTATTAATTTCATTCTCCGATGTGTTTCCTTAAAAAAAGCACATTACCCGTGTACACTGCCCGTGATTCCATCGGTTACAATTTTCCTGATATACTCCAGTGCCGCAACCGCGTCCTTTCGTTTCTGGTCGACCGCACCGGTTGTGACCCAGCTCAGGAAACGTTCCTTCGTTTTTTCGTCAACACTCTCCCCGGACCGGACACGATTGCCCGGTAGGTCCGTTTTGGATAAAAGAGGGAACGGGCAGAAGCCAGAAGCGTATCGTGTTCATCAGGAGTTATAATCCCGTCCTGAATTGCCCGTTTCAGGGTGAACCGGATGTTGATCAATGGTTCTGAGAGTGCCATGCCCGATGACGGATCGAACACCAGTGCCACTTCATCATCGGATTCAAGTTCACCGCTCTTATACATCCGGTAGATCTCACCGATGCCCACCATGCCCAGCGTGTCCATCTCTGCAGCCCGGAGAGCGCCCATGCTCGATGCACCCACGACCACGACACCTTTTTTTACTGCTGTAAGGATCTCCCGGTGTGCAACCGCAGATTCCTGGTGGAAGACACCGTCGATCAACCCGATAATCGTCGCACCTTTCTCTACTGCAAAAAGGAGGTCACCTCTCCTGGCTGGAGGGTGATATTCAGCGGAAAGGATCTTCTCTGCCGCTGCCTGATCAAGACTTGGCCCGAGAAAGACGATGATCTTTTGCATGATCCACCGGGTTCCACGGCGGCTGGGTCCATGGCAAAGACTTCCAGCCCCGGAACAATTACTCTTACAACAGGTATCCCGATCTCTTCCCGGGTCAGGTCAACCACGATGACCCGTTCGAGCCCCTTTTTTCCCAGTGCATCAATTACAAACCGGATATCGGTGAGGAAATCATCGCTGTCATACGATGCGATCCGGTCATAATCCACATGGCCGTTATCCTTAAACCAGTACCAGTTTATCCGCTTTGCCCGGTCATACCCCATCCTTTTCCGGAGCTCGGCGATGGTTGTATCCTCCCGTGCCCCGTGGATCTGCGTCAGCCGCTCTGGGCAACTTCGGTGAGCGCCCGCATCACCGCAATCCGTGCGCTGGTATGGGTCCCGATACCAATGGTGAGTAGCATCGGGTCCTTGAGCAGGACATCGTCTGCGACTGCAGCCATGGTCGGGATCCCGATGTCACTGGTGATATCCCGTACCCGTACTTCAACCTGTGCATCGGCAAATTTCTTCTGCATCTCAAGGCAGGTCGGGTCATCGATATTTTCAACCACTGCCCCGGTATCCGGGAAGCCTCGACCAGCGACCAGGCGTCCCGTTCAATGACCTCCGAGAGGGCATGGAAGATGGCCTCCTCTATGGTGTTTCCTGACGCCAGCCCGTTCGTGTTCGTGCGGAAGAGCTGCCGGAATTTCTGGGGGAGCGGGTGAAAAACTGCGTGTGCCGGGACAATGACCGGCGTATTATTTGCAATATCAAACCCTTCCACCCATGGCATAAGCCGGTCCGTATCTGCATCCTTGGGGAGGATCAGGTCCTGTGGATCAAGTACCCTCCCGTGAGCCATCATTTCCTGGTAGGATGCAAGGTGGATCTTCCGGTCGTGCAGTTCCGAGGAATATCGTTCGATTCCCTCCATGATCGCCGAAATCCGTGACTCTTCAACGGTTGCCCCTTTACCGTTATAGACGGTGATTGCTCCCGCTTCTGCAGTCGGGCGGATACAGGAGAAGACCGGGATTCCTATCCGGTCAAGGTTGGTAATATCCGCAACGCGTGTTATCCCCGCTGCGGGCACTTTTGGTTCAATGCGGGCGAGTGTCTCATCAAGAGGGGCAGCACGCTGTGTTTCGAGATTGTAGGTCTTTTTGCAGGATTTCAGCTGCATGGAAGTCACCATGGTATTGAGAGGTCTGGCAGATATGCCGGTTTCTTTCCTGATAACCGGGTGCCGGATTATTACTAAAAATATTCCGTGAGAGTGTTTATACACTTTGATTTGGGGTTTTGTATCCGGGCACCCGGATTTTCTACAAGGGGTACAGGAATCTAATCAACACGGATGAGATTGTGTCGTATTGCAATGGTTATCAGAACCTCCTCCCTCCCTCACCGCTCCGATGAACCATTCATCCGCTATTTACCGGAAATCAAAGAACAAATCATGCAGGATTCCGCTCTTGCCGGGAATAACAGTTTGAAAAGCCTGATCTTGGAATACGCTATTATAAGACAAAATGCAAAAAGGAAGAAATAATCCAGTGTTTTTTCTGTGCACGGTTCGCATGGCACAAATATCGACAATAAAAGAAGTCATTGCGGTTGAAACAACGATAGAAAGAACGTATGCCATCGCCTCTGAAAACCGCAAGGATGAATTATCCGTCATTATGGTGTTTTATTCTCGAAGGATGTTAAAAGTGGGGGTCGCAGGATGTCTCTCAAGGTATTCCCGATACAGGTCCTCCGCATTTCGTGGTGTTTGTGGCCCCGGATAACCTGTCGCGTTCACATTCATCGAAGTCTACGCTCACAAGCCTGTTTCTGAATGTGCATGAAATTTTCATTCCGTGGACATTCGTTCGGATTCACACCATCCTTTTGGATCCACTTGCCTTCCCTCGGATTGAATCGAGCCGGACATGACAATTCTTTTACCGTCAATATTCCGAGTCCTGGAACAATTTTGGTTTTGATGTATTCGCAATCTGTGCAAAAGTGGTATACGCTCATTTGCGGTTTCCTGTTTGGTGGTAATTATCAGACATGACGTGGTGTATTGTTTGAGTCATGTTATATGCCTTATGTAAAATACCATGTGACAACAGAGCGCGAATAATGGCCAATTCATCTGCTAAAGACCTGTGACTTCTTGGGTTTCCCCACTTTACGGATATGGATGCACTCCCCATCCTTCCACATCACACATTCACATTTAAGGCAAGGGGTCAAGGCCAGAGGGAGATCTGCTCCATATAAAATCCAGTTTGTTATCGAATTCTTCTTCATGCACCAGTACGATTCCATGATTTTGGTTTTGATTCCTTCAATAAGAAGTGAATACCCGGGACGGTGTGAAACTGGGTTTTTTTAAAAAAAGAGCGTCTTTTTTATTTTATTATCAGTTCATCGATTACCGGAATACTATAACTATAGCTGCGGCCGCTGACAAAATAGAGGGTCAGGTCCGCTGATACGCGTTGCCCGGCCTTAACCTGCTGCACCAACGTACCCTTTGCACAATCACCCATTTTGTAACTGGTCCGGTCATCAATATAGCTGTACCCGCAACTGACACTTGCTGACATCGTGAGATCTTCTTTTGATGGATTGTAAAATTCCACGGTCACGCCAACAGCATTACCATTCTTGTAATAATCAAGGATTTGTGCAGATGGTCGCGCGAACGGGTCCGGGAATTTAACATCCCTGAGTATCCGTTCACTGAAGTCAATGGTCGTGTATTTTCCGAATCTGGTCGTGACTTCCTCCTGTTTACACACCGAATCCATGCAGACCATGACCGTATGGTTGCCTTCGGGAACCATCAGGTACAATGGTGTGGCTGGCTGCACCGTCCCGACAGGCTCGTTGTCGAGGATGACTGTCATGTTTGCAGGATATGATATCCCGCTGATAGACACTCTCAGTGATCCTTTCAAAGTTGAATTTGAAGCAGTTCCATTAGCGGGTGTGTTTGTTGTTTGATTCACAAGGGGAACCGGTGTAATGGAAACCGGGGTAACCGTAATATTGGTCGTTGCATTCTCGGTATTCTTGCTTGTCATGGCTATGCAACCGGTAGCGAATATAAATCCGACCGCAATAAACAGGGCAAATGGCACAATTGGTTTCATAGAGGTGTTATTACACGACGTATGGTCTTTTTTTATTAATAGTATGTTGCAAGGCAATGAGGCCTTGCAATCGGGTTTTTTTAGCCGTACCCTCGCATTAAAATCTGATGTGCAGTAATAGACGCAGGAAAGTGATCCAGCCCTTTCCCTCCTGTTCATAAGTAAGAGCTCCGTTCCCATCACACCAGCCCGAGCGGGACGCGCCACATCGACCACGATCCCGCCCACACTGCTGGGTGGAGTGCAGGTTACCTGGGGTCCCGGACCGGGATGATCGATTGCGAAAACGGTGTTCCTTTCACGCTGACCGTGCTACCTATCCAGCGAAAAAAGGGGGCTGCTGCAAGACCGCTAAATTGACAGGTCAAAATCCCTGCAAATCGGTCCAATATGGAAAATACTCGTTTTAATTCGTATTTTCTCTCAGCGTTGACACTGTTTTCTCTTCACGAAAAACCCATTCGTCCGTTTGCCAGAAGGAGCATTTTACGGGCTTATTTTAGATACAGTCAGGTTTTCACCTACATCACACCTCCTGGAGCCTGCCGAATGCCGGATCTGTCGAGATAAGGTAATCTCCCCGATCCTCGCAATAACAAACCTCATATCCCGGGAGCAATGTTCTTCCTGTATGGATCTCTTCGTTCTCCGGCATGGAAAGGCGGGACAGCCATCCGATGGACCCGATGATAACAAACGGGCACTCACGGCTGATGGAAAGAATGAGATGCGAATAGTGGGGAAGTGGATGCGGCAAAAAAAATTCAAATTCAAGGTTATCGCCACCAGCCCGCTGACCCGTGCGTATGAGACTGCGGAAATCGTTGCCCGGTCGCTGGCCAGAAAAGACCGGCTCGCTGTCTGGGATGAACTTGCGCCCGGGGGCGATCTGGATACTATTTGTTATCAGGCTGCACAATTCGGGGACGATGCTGTGGTTCTTGTCGTTGGGCATGAACCTCAGTTATCGACGCTTATCGGCAGGATCATCTCCGGAAATGATTCCGCCTCTCTCATCCTCGCAAAAGGCGGCATGGCAAAAATCAGGAATTATTCATTCGACAAACGGCCATCCGGTGATCTCCAGTGGCTGCTCACGCCAAAACAGATAATGGCGATGGAGTAAGGTATCCCGCGTTTCACCCTCTCTCATTCCCTCTCATGGAATAATAAAGACTGCCAGATTACCTCTGTCCTAGTCCGGATTATTTTGCATTCTTTTTTAGTGCTGCCTTCAAAGGGTTCCAGTAATAGTCATACCATCCCTGGCTGATCTCCTCGTACTGGTCATAGGGAACCCCGGTCTGCACAAAGGAAAGTTCCGTACCTGAAGATACCGGGGAAAGGGTGATGGTCAGCGTTGAATAATGATCATCCGGCCAGCCACTCGCACGCCATGTCTGGACAATTTTTTCGTCCTGTACCAGTTCCCTGTTGGTGCCATCTGAATACCCGTCGTTGGTCACAAACGTTCCCCCGACGTCCCTGCTGATCCTTGCAGAGCCTCCGGTGAAAATGGCATGTTTTTTCTCATCCATCAGCATTTCATAGATGTCATGGGCGGTCGCATTCAGCGAGAGGGTCTGGCGGATGGTCCTGTTTTTCATACCGTTATCTCATATGTATTTTCCCTGCGGGAAAAATTCACCATAATACGATATATTCCCGGGACCAGGAAAGAAAATAAGAATGAGGTTATCTCTTCCAGACTTCCTCGGTCATCATGTTCTTTCCATGGTAAATGATCTCTGCTGCAGTAAAGACCAGGACGACGTAATCGGGGTTATCCACTGCTTTGAAATACTGTTCAAACATCGGGTTCCAGTATTTCTTCTTGGTTGCAAGATCTTCGTGGACTTCACCCTTTGCTTTCATTTCAACGTAGGGGTCGGAGAACTCCTTGCCCGACCAAGTCGAAATAGCCACATTGGGGTTCTTTTTCAGCTGGGCTACTTTTTTCGGTACTCTTCATGGTTGCCCCGACAAAGGTCATGTCCGCAAAACCGTTCAGCACCATGAAACGTACTGCCGGCAGTTTACCATCAACCGTGGCAATAGCTGCTACGTGGGAACCTCCCACGACTTCAAGGATGTTCTCTTTGAGTGCCATACTGGTTCATACCTGCTATGAGTGGATAATTGTTACGAAAGGGACAAAAATGTTCAACCGGAATGAGCAGCAGGACGCTGCGGGAATATCATGGCATATGTAGCCTCAGTCATTTAACGAGTATAAGAACATCATGAAAAAGGGTTACCGAAATGTTCCGCTGCAAATCCAAATATTAATCTCCTGATAAGGATTCAGGTCACACTATGAAAATTCCCCTGCTTCTCGTTATCGCCACGATTTGTTCCATTCTGGTGACAGGGTGTATAACACAAAATTCTACTTCCGGCAGCTCCGTCGCTACATTGGCAACAGAACAGACAACTGCCCCTCCGACTTCGGTATTTCCCGAAGGTGAAAAATTCACCACGTTGATTACGGTTACTGGCCAGTCAGGGAAGACCTCGGATACCTTTTATGTCCCTGGAGGTTACTGGGAACTCTGGTATACGGCAGATCCGCTCATCACGGGGGGACAGGATTCGGTTTCGGCTTCAGGATCGAACTCTGCGCTGTTTCCGTATCTGTCGATTCAGGTTATTGATACAAAAAATTCCGACAGGGTTGTGGAAACCGTTGAACCTGAGGGAGGACTTGACAAAACCTTGTGGGTGAAATCAGGTATAGATCCCAGGCCCTGGAAACAGAAATTCTACGAGGGAAATAAAGAGTATCGTTTTGTGATTACGACAAAACACATCAAATCCTATAGTATTGAAGCCCGAATTCCAAAGGGCGGTTAATGAACAATTGATACTTCATGCCCTGACCCGGGATCATGTGTTGTTTCAATGACGCAATGCGAACAGCGGCAGGATTATATCATCGGACTTTAGATCTCTCGTACCTGTCAATAACCCCGATTTCGCCCGGAGCTACCGTGCCGGCACGGGTACATACAGGATGACTGCGAGGATAGAATGGAAAAAATTGTTCGAACCACAACCCGCGGGATGGTCGTGCTTATCACTGTGCTGGCTTTCTTTTCCGGGGCCATTGCAGCTGGGCAGACGCAGACCTCTATGGGAAATGTCGTGACACTGTCGGGATATTCTTATGGCGGTGACACTGTCTATCTCTTCCTGACCGGCCCAAACCTCCCGACCAATGGTGTAGCGCTTGACAACATCAACCGCCTTGCAGAACAGGGTGGCGCAACCCGGGTAGATGTAGATGCTGACGGTCATTGGGTCTATAAGTGGTATACCGGTTCTGTGGGTGGCAGGCTCGATGCCGGTACCTATACCGTCTGGATTGCTGACGGCCCGGCTGACCGTTCCCACCTCACCACGGTTGATTACAAGACCATCTCCGTCAGTCTTTCGGTACCTTCCCTCAGCGCAGGGACCAGTAATGGCTCCGGCCAGTCTTCCGAGCCGCCACAGGCTGGCTCTATGGACTTCAATGCGATCCCGGACGGGACGTCGGTTGTTGTCAACAACATATACAAAGGAATGACCCCGCTTACCGTCAGCGACCTCAATCCCGGTACCTATAATGTAACTTTCTCTCATTTTGGATACGCGGCATTGTCGATGCCGGTTTCCGTTAAGGCCGGGAGCGTCTCGGAGGTCAACGCGACCCTTGTCCTGCTGACCGGCTCGCTCTTTGTCAACACAACTCCGGACGGAGCCCGGCTCACGCTCGATGGTTCGGCTGCCGGCATCTCGCCGGCAACGCTCCCGAATATTACCCAGGGCAATCACCTGCTTAATGTGACAAAAGAGGGTTTTGTCACCCAGAGCATTCCGGTACAGATAACTACTGACCAGACAACGAAGGTCGATGTCGTGCTGCTCCCGTCCGTTAACGGGGTGTCCGGTTTCCTTCCATTAACTGCAGGCGCAGGTGTCCTCGTGGCGCTGCTGTTTGCAAGGAAACGTTCGGAGATATAAAAAAACTGGTTATCGGGCTGGAATCTCTAAAAACCCGCTATTTTTTCAAGTGGTTACGGAATTGATGCCCTGCATCCGGACACCTTTGATGAGTGGAAGGATGACGAGTATATCAATATCCGGGAAGCAGGGAAAAGGTAAGCGTACTCTCCTGAAACCTTCATATCAGCGTTTTGTGGCATATCTCACCGGTGACCCGGTAGTTATCCTTAAGATAATTATAAACCATTTTCAAAGTTTTTAGCAACGCTTATATACTAATATTCTAAACGTGGTAATTTACCGAATAATCAGGTGCTACAAGGTTCAATTTATGAATTCCAGTATTCGGATTTTACAACAAATGCGTCCGGCAATTCGTGCATTTCATAGAGGGACCTGGCCGGATCGTGTCAAACAAGAGGCACATCCAAGAGATGCGCAAACCTTGTATCGTGAATTTATGCGGCGAAACAGACCGAATTGAGTTGTTTGCTTACAACAATTTCACACGGAATCTGGTCTGATGTTCTTGTTATTCCGGTGTACCGATTCATGATTTGGCAGATCCGCGACTCGTGGTATACCCGCTGCGGGTATTTTTTGATTCAATTCGGGAGGGTGTCTCTTTTTAGGAAAGTACCACGCTGTGTTTCGGGATCATAGGCCTTTTTGCAGGATTTCAACTGCGTGTGGATCCCCGTTGGTATGGAGATCTTTCTGGGAATTCCGTGTCATATTATTACACAAAATATTCCGTATCGGTGTAAACACACGTTGATTTTGGAGGTTTCGCATCTTGACTCTCGCATTCAAACAGTATCTCTAAAAAAAATGCCACTCTTTTGATATCACACTATATCCGGTTTCATAATTTCCGTAACCATTATGCAAAAATTAATCGTCTCAAGATGCCAGAATCATGTATCTGCATCATTTTATAAAATGATAGTAATTTATCTGGAAAGAGAGCTCATGCCAGAAACATAAAAGCAGATGACATGATGGTATCAGGTAATCAATCATGCGGTTGTTCATCCGTAAAGATCTTAAAAAAATATCTGATTTCCACTCATAAAAAAAAATGTGATGCATATGAAGTCAAAAGATATTGCAATTGTCGGAATTCTGCTTGCCATCGGTGCGATCCTGCGATACTTCCTTGCGATGTTCAACACACCGCTCACACCTAATTTGATCATCGCGTTTTACTGTCTTGCGATCATCCTTCTCAAGCCAAAAATATACGAGGCAGTGGGAATCGGTTTCGTTGCCGGGATTCTTTCAATGCTGATCTCAAGTTCTGTATTTCCCTTGGCAAACCTGATCAGTGAACCTGCAGGTGCCTATGTCTGTTTTATTTTTTATCGGGTTTTGAGGCACAGGGAAAATCTGGCCCCGATGATTACTACATTTATTGCCACACTTGCGAGCGGTGTTATATTCGCCGGGATCGCAACCGTTTTTATGTATACGACAATACTCCCCATGTATCATGGTAATTTTTCGGAATTTTTTGCGATATATGTTCCCATCGTGGTTATTACAGCAGTGTTGAATGCGGTTATTGTTCATATCCTTTACATCCCATTGAGCAGGGTAGTGAAGCGGGAAAGCAACCCGGATTATTTTCATTGAATATTTCATTTTTCCCAGCTGCTGCCGTATTAGGGCTATTATTTTGGATTATTACTATCAAAAAAGAAAAGACAAATGCTTAAATTTTCTGAGCAGGGTTACCTCCACCCCAGAACAGGCGTAGAACACCTGTATTGATCTTCTGTGTTTTTTATTGCTGTACCATACAAAGACTGATTCTAAAACCAGCTGTCGAGCGTCTTCTGCCCGGCCTTAGCGCAGAAATTCTCCATTGCCTTCTCTACCCTGTCCTCGGAAAAACCGTATTCCCCGCAGAGCATGTTCTTGATACCGGTGATGTCGGGATGGCCCCATTCGAGGGTATACTCGTCCGTCACTTCCGGGTGCAGGAAGAGGTCCATCACCGGTGAGGGATCAAAATCCGGGAGTTTTTCGTTGATCGTTGCCGTAAACTCTCCCCGCTGTACGATCTTCAGCCCGGTCTTTGCCCCGATCCCCCTGATGCCCGGGTTGAAATCAGTACCGACGAGGATGGCAATCTCGATTAACTGCTCGCGGGTCAGGTTAAGTCCGTCAAGTACACCCGCGAGGACGATCTGTTCAGGGTTTACCGTGATCTGCCGTCCCCGGATCTTCCGCTTGCCGCTGACGGTCAGGTTCCGGACAAGGTTAGGGGCGCCAAAGAGGAGGGTATCGTAGTCCTGTGATACCACGTAGCGTGCCTCCCCTCTCTCCCCTATATATGCGGCCTGGGCTTCACCCTCTCCTGGTGCCTGGACGGTCGGGAGGCCCATGAGCCGGAGCAGTTCCTTTGAGGTCTCGACGATGGTGGTGTCGACCCGGGAAGACGACCGCGCCTGTTTGTATGCCTCGGCCTCATCACCCCGCTCAAGGGCATCTTTCCATTTCTCGCCCGCCTCATCCCGGATCTTCCGACGCCCTTCAATGGTATCCTGCTTGAGAGCGGCGGGTTTACCATCAAAGACAAAGACCGGCTTTATCCCCTTCTCCATAAAATTCGAGACCCGGAAGAGGATCCCGGATAAGTGTGACGTGACACGCCCCTGTTCGTCCATAAGCGGTGTCCCGTCAGGCTGCCGGATGATCGTCAGGAACTGGTAGAGCGCATTGTTTGCATCGATGGCTGCCACACCCGGAAGTGATTCCCACGTCACCGGTGTCTTGTAATCCGCAATAATCTCCCGCAGAGCAACGCCCATGATAGTTCACGAGGTAAAAAATTAACGGTATATCCGTTTTGAATATTCGCCGACCAGTTCATCGAGGTGGGTCATTGACATATCGAATTTTTCCGCCATCCGCCGGGAGATTTCCTCGAGATTGTTGCGTAAAATTCGTTCACGGAGCACAATACTCCTTTCCAGGTGGCGCATTTTTATCTGGAGCGAGAGGAAGAGTCCCCCGAGTGAAAGCATCATCAGAGTTGCTGCTATTGCTATGGTAAGATCCTGCCAGAACCGGTTGATGAGGACGAGCGTGGAAATGACCATTACAATGGTGAGCAGGATATCGACTAAGGTACTCACGTATGTCCATACTTTTAGATGATGAGAGCACAGTAATTAATCTAACTAATTAACCGGAGATGCATCTTGGATATCAAACGAATCATTCCCTTCCTGGTGATGCCACTCCTGCTCCTTTTAGTGGAAACCGGGTCCATCCTGATCTCGCTTCCCGTTCAGGCTGCAGGAATCACAGCATTTGAAGACCCCGGCTCTGTTGCAAATCCTTTTATTTTTATCGCGATCCTGCTGGTGTTCACCGGCTTTTTACTGGTCCTGATCAAATACGATTTAAAAAAAGTGATTGCTGCAATTATCGGGTTCTCGATCTTTCTTACGTTCGGCTATATCTTTACCGCTCTTGTGACTGCAGTCATGGGAACGACCGACCTTGCAATGCTCGTGGTACTCATCTTATCCGTGCTGGCAACCGCTCTCCTCTATGTATACCCGGAATGGTACGTGATAGACAGCCTTGGTATCCTGATCGGGGCCGGGGTAGCCTCGATATTCGGCGTTTCGCTTGATATCATCCCGGTTGTAATCCTCCTTATCCTGCTGGCAGTCTATGATGCGATCTCCGTGTACAAAACAAAACACATGATCACGCTTGCCGAAGGCGTGATTGACTTAAAAACCCCTATACTGTTTGTTGTGCCGAAACGGCGCGACTACTCCTTTATTCGCGACGGGATCGGGAAACTGGATGATGGCGGGGAACGATCAGCATTCATTATCGGTATGGGGGACCTGATCATGCCCTCAATACTGGTAGTCTCCGCAAACGTCTTTTTAAAAGGCTGGCGGCTTGGAGGTATCATCAACCTTCCGGCACTGGGAGCCATAGTCGGGTCCCTTGCCGGACTGACCGTCTTACTCTACTTTGTCTCTTCCCGGAAAACCGCAGGCGGGCCTGCCGCCATTGAACGGCGGCACTATCCTTGGGTTCCTGGCGGGATGGGCGCTGATGGGCTGATTTAAAAAAATTGCAGGCAGGCAATAATCCATTCTCACCTCTTTTTAATAAATACCGCCTCGCTCACCAGGGAAGAGGTGGTTTCGGTGTCATAACTGATGAGGATAATGAGTAAAATTCACTGGCTGATGAATCAGACACTATCCCGTGACACTACGGTCCGGGGTTTCCTGGCCCTCTTGGGTTTTGGTTTCCGCCTGGGTTTGCCATCTACATCTGTGTCGGAACCTTCATTCAAATCCGGTTCTTCAGGTTCCTGGGGGAGGGGAGACCGGATATCCGGAGCTGTATCCCTTTTTCGTTCCACCCTTTCCGGCTTGTGTGTCAGTATCTCAGCGAGCACCGCATCGACCCCATCTCCCGTCTGAGTGGACATGGTGAGATACCCTTCAGCTGCCGAAATATCTGATTTGTTCGCCACAACAACCAGCGGTACTCGACCATTCCCTTCACTTCCTCAAGCAGGTTGAGCTGGACGTCCATCGGGTAGCCGCAATGCTCTGAAGGGTCAAGGATGAAGAGTATGATATCTGCCACATTCATCATCGCAGACAGTGCCTGTTTTTCAATGGCGTTTCGTTCTTCTCCCGGACGGTCGAGAATACCCGGCGTATCGACAAACTGGATCCGTTCCCTCCCCATGTCCCGGTGCCCGACGATGATGCCTTTTGTCGTAAACGGGTACGATGCAACCTCGGGTGCGGCAGAAGAGACCTGCCGGATGAACGATGATTTACCGACATTGGGATATCCCGCGATCACGATAGTGCATGCGTCCTCGACATGGGGGAGCTTTCGTAAGACATTCCTGACCTCGTTTAGGAACCGCAGGTCCTTGTCTATCTGGTGCACCATGGAGGCGAGCCGGGCAACGGTCCTTTTCCGCACCAGGGTCGTATCGTCAGACTTCCGTGTCTGGACTGCAAGCTGGTTTCCCACCATCTTTGTATGTTTTGCAGCCCAGCCAACGGCACCCAGCGATTGCCGTATCCGGTCCATGCCAAAGAGGATATCAGCCATCTCACGGTAGAACCGGGGGATCTGGTCGAATTCAGGAAATCCGCGTATGATGTAGACCAGCCGGTCATGGACTGCGGCGCCAACCGCCCGCACAAACTCTTCATTGGCCCGGTCCTTATTGGTCTTTTCCTTCATTTTTTTTGCCGCACGGCGAAAACTCCTGTCGAGGATTTCATCTGCCGTTGGCACTGTAGGTATTTTTTCGAATTCCACAAATCTCCAACCTATTTATATATTGGAGAGTTATACGGTTTATCGTTATGGACTTGTCGCTTATCCAGAAGGATATCCTCATTACCCTCATCACTCTCTACCACAAGCACTCGCGGTCCATCAAAGGCGAAGATATTGCCGACATGATCCAGCGGAACCCGGGGGACCGTGCGCAACCAGATGCAGGCGCTCAAGACAATCGGGCTTGTAGACGGCGTGCCTGGCCCGAAGGGAGGTTACATTCCCACTGCTCTTGCCTATAAAGAACTCAACCTGAATGTTGCTGAAGGGAATTATGATGTCAGTATCAGCCGGGATGGAGAAATTGTTTCCGGGGCATCCGTCCAGGAAATCGATTTTACTACGCTCTGCCACCCGGATATCTGCCATGCGGTCATCAAACTTTTCGGGAGTGCCAAGCTCTTTGAAATTGGAGACCGTATTACGATTGGTCCCACACCGGTCAATAAACTCCTCATTCGTGGAGAGGTATTCGGGAAAGACGAATCGAAACAATTGCTTCTCATTGTGACCACCGAGATGATCTCGCTTCCCAAACAATCAATTAAAAACTATATGATACCCCGCTCAAGACATTAAAAAGTTCAAACACACTTTTTGATGCTCTTGTCCTTTTCAATAAGAACCGTATCCATGGTGCTCCCATTATCGATGATGAAAACCTTGCCGGGATCATTACGATAAGTGATATTGCAAAAGCGGTTGAAAAAAATCTGCCACTCACAACAAAAGTTTCTGCTGTCATGACCACCGATGTTATCGAAGCTCCCTCGGATACCAAACTCTTTGAAGTAATCAGCAGGTTCAAGGAACGCGAAATCGGGCGACTGATTGTTATCGAAAATGGCAAACCGGTGGGGATGCTTACCCAGTCGGATATTATCCGGGTATTTCCTTCCCTGTGAACCAATATATATAATGCATCTGGACTACATTACTTGCAAAGGACTGAGAATATGACAGAACTATCCCATTCAGCCGTTGGACGGATCATGAAAAAAGCCGGTGCCGAGCGGGTAAGTGCCGATGCGACAGAGACCCTCCTTGTATTAATGGAGGAATATGGGACATTTCTGGCAAAGGAAGCCAAAAAAATGTCAGATCATGCCGGGAGAAAGACCCTGCGGGGATCCGATATACGCATGGCGGCCGAATTCATCAAATAACTCAAATTGGGTTATCAATATCAAAAAAACTCACATTTATTGCGCCATTTTAGAACACTTTAAATATTTATACGCGTCATATTTTTTTATGTCTCGTGTATTTGCCCGAAGCCTCTCCCGGAAAAAGGTTATGACCAATGAAGGAAAGCTCGTTGGAACACTAAAAAATATAAGGGTTGATTTTGATTCCGGACAGGTCCAGGCAATGATTGTCCATCCTGACCAGACCTTTGTCACTGACGGGTACAACATGGAAGATGATAAACTTCTGGTGATCCCGTTTGAAGCGGTAAAGGACATCAAGGACTATATTGTTGTTGACCGCTATCTTGCGCGAAAATAAGAAGAATATTTTTCAATCGCTTCGATAAACCCCATTCCATATTCTTTTTTGGCAATAAACTCAACTACTGCCTTTGTATCGGGATGGGCATTTGCTACTGTTACTCCGATCCCTGCCTTTGCAAGCATCTGGATGTCATTCAGGGAGTCCCCGATCGCAAGAAAATCTGATGGCAGAAGTCCCATTTCCAGTGCGAGCGCTTCCAGTGCGGTTCCTTTGTCTACACCCGGTGACTGGAGGTGGATCGCATATCCGGTGTCAAGCACGTTCACCGGGCAGTCCTTAAGGATTTTTTTCACCTCGTCAACGGGAACCGTGCGGGCAAATGCCAGATCGGCAAACCGGTACGTGGGGCTGAACAGCACAAGTTCTGTTCCCCGTTCCCGGTAATAATCCTGGACGATTTCCAGCGCCTTCCTGCATATGCCCTGGTCGCCTTTGATACGCAGGGTGCCGGTATAACCAACACGAAATACCCCCCCGTTCTCTGCAATAAATGATCCTTGTGTTCCTATCATCTTGCAGAGAGCGTCCATAAAACAGGAAGTATTCCCGCTTGCAAGGACTACTTCGACGCCGTTATCAACAAGCGATCTGATCGCTTCAACTGCACCGGTATTGAGCCAGCGGGACGGATCTGTGATCGTCCCGTCAATATCGGTAAGGAGCGCTTTTAACACGGTTTGAGACCTGCCTCTTCTACCATGAACGGGGCTTCGCCTTCGGGAAGATTGGGACTGTCGACAAGGCGTGCGATACGTTTTCCGCCCTTGCTCTTGCGCAGGTAGAGCCGGAAGGTTGCCGTGTGTCCGACAATGTTTCCGCCAATGGGTTTTGTCGGGTCACCGAAGAAGACCGCCGGGTTGGACATTACCTGGTTTGTCACCAGTGCAACGGCATTATGTTCATCGATGAGCTTGAAGAAGCTCGTGCATGTGCCGGTTCAGTTTCTGCTGGCGTGTCGCGAGTGTTCCCCGTCCGGCATATTCAGCCCTGAAGTGGGCGGTGAGTGAATCAATAATGAAGAGTTTGACCGGACGTCCGCTGTCTTTTAACTCCGCTGCAAGATCCCGTGAATTTTCCACAAGAAGCATCTGGTGATCCGAAGTGTGTGCCCGGGCAATGTGGATGTTATTTAAAAATTCCTGCGGGTCCGCATCTTCGATCCCAAGCCCGTGCACCATCTGCTCGATACGCTCAGGACGGAATGTGTTCTCAGTATCGATATAAATGGCACTCCCGTTCAGCCCGCCATCTTCTTCGGGAAGCTGGACATTGACTGCCATCTGGTGGACGATCTGGCTTTTACCGGAACCGAACTCACCATACATCTCGGTAATGGCCTGTGTCTCCAGGCCTCCTCCCAGCAATTCATCAAGTGCAGGGACACGGAACGACAGTTTCCTGATATCTTTTCGCTGTTCGAAGATGTCTTTTCCGGTCTTGAACCCGCCAATATCTGCGGCTTCGCGTGCGGCTTTGACAATCTTTTTTGCAACCGACTCGGAGATCTCCGAGATCTCGGAAAGTTCGGCAGGTGATGCAGTTGCAATACTTTCAACCGAGAGATATCCTGCTTCACGGAGTTTATCTGCGGTGCTCGGGCCTACGCCCGGTAAATCTTCAATCTCTAAAGGTCCTTCAGCCATTTCTTGCACATCTCCTATGGCACATCAAGATGTTAAACATGGGCATATATGCTCTCGGACTACGCAGGGTGAAAGTGTAGTTTTTACGTGTCCAGTTCTTCGATAAACGCATGGATCTGCACCAGTATATGTTCTGGTCCGGTGTCAATGGTCCGGGTATGTTCCGGTATGATCCGGCTGCCGGAAAGAGTCCGGTTACCTGCATTTCAATCCCGTGCGGGAGATCCCCTCCAATAAGATAACGCTCGATACCATTATCGATAAAGGTGCATCCCGGTGTGGAGATAATCGTTCCCTGAAAAACAATCGGGCGGGACTTCTCTTCCGGCACACGAAATGCACTCCCCCGTCCGACACCAAGCTCAATCCCCCCGAAACGACCGGGTCTGGCAGTCGCATGGTATATCTCGACCCGGTCCCCGCAAAGGACCGGGAGTAACGCTTTGTCACCCCAGAGCACAATTCTGAGGTCATCGTTTCCATCACTCACGAGAATATTTCGTACCCATGATACAGTCCCATTACGGGTGGTAAACGACGGGGTTCTTTTGCTTCTTTGACATTCCCCTGTATCGAATAGATGCCCTCTTCGCCAACGGAACAGAGCGGGGTGAATGGTACGGGGATCTCCTGATCGGTAACCTCCACGGAACTTTTCTCATCGAGACTGTAGGCTCTTCCCACCCCGCGACGGTCCGGTTTAGCACCTTTGATGTGGATGGAACCGCCCGGGAGAATACCGGCAAAGATGGCGGGTGACCATGCTACTACCCGGGCGGCACATCGGCATCTCCGATAACTGCTTCCATCATCTCTCCGGTCGTACCATCCCTGCGGTTAAAAGTACGGGGTTCTTCGCGTGCAAGAAGCATTGCGTCAAGATCCACCGGCTTTGTTGACAGGCTCTCCCCGGTCACACCTTTTGCGGGCAGGGAACATGTGATCTCACAGCCTGCCTTGCGCAGGGCAAGTGCGTAAATCTCATTGTGTACATGTTTGGCGGATGCCGCCCGATAATCTCCAGCACGTCTCCCGCTGCAATGTCTGCGACAGCCCCTGCCTTCTCGTCCCATAAGACCACCCGCGTGGTCCCGGTCTCATCACCGGCAAGAATGGTAGCGACCCAGCCCTTCTCCCCGTCTTTCCGGTCAAATTCTTTTGGTTCGGTCTTGTCGATAACTTTCCCAAAAAAAGAAAAAAGGCTTGATTTACCGGCAAGTCCCGGATCTTCACGTGCTGGCGCCCCAGTTCACCGATAACGAGCATGGCTGCAGTCGGTTCATCAACAAGGTCCCCGCACTCTTCGATCTTGGTATCTACGCGCCGTTCGAACTCTTCTTTTGAAATGAGATCATCGACCAGCGCGTAATGGAACAGCACGGCTCTTAACGCCTCCTTACTGTTGCCACGGCGGGCGCTGCATGGTAGCGGTGATATCCCCGATAGTTTCGCCCCTGCGCATCAGTGATACGTCTGTCCCGTGTATCAGGACCTCAGGGCAGCGGGGACGGCAGTTATACTGGGAAGACATGGCGTACCCGTATGCTCCGGCATCAAGGACTGCGATGATGTCCCCGGCTGCAAGTTCTGGGAGTATCCTGTCGGGTGCAAGAATATCGCCGGTTTCGCAGGATAGGTCCCGTTACCGTGTATTCCGTCGTGAGGGGGGCATCCGCCTTGTTTGCCACGATGACTTCGTGGTAGGCATCATACATTGCGGGACGGATGAGCAGGTTGAAGCCGGCATCCACATTGGCAAATTTCTTGTGCGCAGATTTTGTGGAGTTGACACTTGTTAAGAGGACTGTTGAATCGGCAACGAGCGAGCGGCCAGGCTCAATCCAGAGTTCCGGGGTAATCCCGCATGCTTCGACACGGCTTTGAAAAACCGGGACTACTTTTGCTGCATAGTCCTCCGGCGTGGGAGCCGGGTCCGTGTCGTGGTGATACGGAATGCCAAGCCCTCCGCCGAGATCGATGAACTCGAGTTTCACGCCCATGTTGGTGAGCTCCTTTGCGATCCGCACCATCACTTCAGCTGCACGGACAAATGGTTCGATTTCAAGGATCTGCGAACCGATATGGCAATGAATCCCCACTGGCTGGATATTTTTACACGCAAGAGCTTCCTGGTACGCAGCGGGAATCTCCCTATGGGGAATACCGAATTTGCTCGTGGCAAGACCGGTTGCGATCTTCGGGTGGGTGGGAACTTTGAGCACCGGGTTGACTCGGAATGCGATCTTAACGGTCTTTCCCGCGGCTCGTGCCGCTGCGTCCAACTGGTGGAGTTCGTCGAGTGAATCCACTGACACTTTCACACCATTTTCAACCGCGAGTTTCAGGTCTGCCGGAGTCTTTGAACTGCCATTGAAGAGCAGTTTTTCCGGTGCCATACCTGCTTCGAGTGCGAGATGGAGTTCTCCGGATGAGAAGATATCCGCTCCCGCCCCCAGCTGTGCAAGTGCCCGCATTATGGCGAGGTTGCCATTGGCTTTGGCTGCAAAGAGCACGTGGACTTTGGGGTAGCGGACACCGAAGGCTTTTTTGTCACTCTCGAACTGCTCGACAAGCCGGTCCTCGCTTGTAACATAAAGTGGTGTCCCGTATTTTTCTGCAAGGGCAACACAGTCCTGCCCGCTGATATGCAGATGACCGTTTTTTATGGTAAGGTGGTGAGGGAGTTTCACAGGTCAAGCCTCCTCATGCGCCCGATTGCTTCCTGAATACGGTCAACCGGTCGCGTAATCGCGAACCTCACATATCCTTCCCCGCTTGAGCCAAAGCCAATGCCCGGAGTTGCAACAATGCCGGCCTCATTCAGCAGCCTTGCCGAGAATGCCATGCAGTCTTGTACTGGCAGCCACACGTAGAAGGTTGCCCTGGGGGAGGGGACATCAAAACCGAGGTCCCTTAACCCGGCAATGAGCACGTCGCGCCGTTCCTGGTAGATAGCGCAGGCTTCTTTTACACAGTCCTGCGATCCCCGCAGTGCCGTTATGGCGGCATGCTGGACGGCATTGAAGACACCTGAGTCCACATTGGTCTTGACCCGCCCGAGCCCGGCAAGAATATCTTTGTTCCCGACCGCCATACCGATGCGCCAGCCGGTCATATTGTAGGTCTTTGACAGCGAGTGCATCTCGATGCCGATTTCCATTGCTCCTTTTGTCTCAAGGAACGAGGGGGCAGAATACCCGTCATACGCGATTTCGGAGTAGGCATTGTCCGAAACAACCACGATATCATGATCCTGTGCAAAATCAACCACTTCACGGTAGAACCCGTCAGGAGCTACTGCTGCAGTGGGATTATTCGGATAGTTGATGAACATAAGTTTTGCCGATTGTATGACCTTTTTCGGGATATCATCAAGCACCGGGACAAATGCATTTTCCGCTTTGAGTGGCATCTCATGGACAATGCCCTCGGCAAAGAGCGTGCCCGTGCGGTATACCGGGTAACCGGGACTTGGTACCAGCACGTAGTCACCCGGGTTGACAAATGCCTCCGGGATATGGGCAATACCATCCTTGGAACCCATAAGGGCAACAACCTCGTTTCCCGAGTCGAGCGAGACCCCGAACCGGTTTTTATACCAGTCGGCCACTGCACTCCTGTAAGCCGGCATGCCGGCGTAGGAAGGGTAGTGATGGTTTTCAGAATTTTTTGCGGCTTCGCAGAGCGATGCAACAATATGACCAGGCGTGGGAAGGTCCGGGTCTCCGACCCCGAGATCTATGATATCAACACCTTTTTTTTGCTGTTCTGCCTTCATCTCGTCAATCCGGGCAAAAAGATACGGAGGGAGATTGGCCATTCGTGATGCGTACATAGGTAGTACTAAGATGTGTCCGGATTTATAGTAATTAACGTTCCTCATATTCCCTGCAATCCGGGGAAGTAAGGTACATGAGTACGCTTATTAATCCGGAATGAAAAAATGAGCCCTATGCAAAACAAGCAGGAATATATTCAGGTTACGACGTCCTTTGGGATGTATAACATCCTGCAACTGCTCACCGGAGGACGTACATGAGCATGTCACCGGATATAATCGTCGTCCTCTCCACAGCTCCCGCGGACAAATCTGAAATCCTGGCAAGGATGCTTATCGATACGAGAGTGGTTGCCTGTGTGAATGTCGTTCCGGTGCATTCATACTACCGCTGGAATGGCGGGTTCTGCAGCGAACCGGAGCACCTCCTCATTGCCAAGACAACAGGAGAGAAAGCAGATGAGGTTATTGCGGCAATTAAGGCGCATCATCCCTATGAAGTACCCGAAATCATTGCACTTCCGGTGAGCAACGGGTATCTCCCCTACCTGGAATGGGTACACCAGGAAACGGGCGTCCCTGAACCATAACCGGTAAGCCCCCCAGGTTGATTGTAATCAAGCGCAAAGTTATTGGCTGTGGCTGAATCAATGGAACTGTACAAACCCGCAGGAACTGGTACATTTGTCAGATGAACCGCAAACCTCTCCACTATCGGCACTCCTCGTGCTCGGCTGCCCGCAGGTACCTGTGCAGACAAGCATCGCGTTGTACCTGATTAACAAGCTCAAAAAATCCGCCATCGTACCGGTGGTTGCCGGCAATAAAGCGGCAAATACACTTCTTGTTGTTGCAGACCCGGACCGGCGCTACCTGGGGGAGGTCATGGATCTCGACCGTGCAGTTGCCATGATTGCCGAGAAAAAGCGGGAATTTGACCGCTGTTTTGTGTTCATCCACAACGATGCCGGTATCAGCTATGCAGCGACCATGGGTGCAATCTCCACATCGAAAATCTTCGTTTTAGTGTATGGAGAACATTACGACGATCTGGTAAAACAGATCGACTTCCCCTGTACGGTAATCTCGGCAAAAGCCGTGCACAATCCCCTGCCTCTTAAAAAGGCACTCGATGAGGTGGCACCATGGGTTGTGTAGAATCGATGAACTATGAAATCCTCATGCGGGATGGATCGTTCAAGGAATGCAGGGATTACATTAAACAGAATTTTAAAGAATATATCGATGTCCAGCCGGGTTTTAAGATATTCGATATCCATCTCATCGGGTTACCTCCAATTGCGATAGGTCTCGACCGCGACTTTATCGTCTTCCCGTATACAAAACCCTGCCACGGGACATTTCTTCTCCGGGTTGAAGATACGAAAGAAGCCGCACGGTTGCGTGCACTTAAAGAAATGAATGTATTAAAATAAAAACCTTGATTTAAAAAGAGGATAATAACTTCATATACCATAATTGGAGTATTTAGTCCTGAAGAATAAGGAATACCCAAGCGAACTTTGAGGTTTTTACATGCCCGGCAAAGCAAAAATACTCCTGATGGATGATGAGCTGGTTATTGTTGATATGACCCGGGAAGTCCTGAAATTTCTTGATTATGATGTTATGTTTGCTCTGGATGGTTTAACGGCCATAGACCTCTATAAACAGGAGAAAGCCGCCGGAGTTCCTTTCGATATTGTCATCCTGGATCTCTCTATTGGTCATGGACTGGGGGGCAGGGAGACAATCGACCAGCTCCTGTACATTCGATCCTGCAGTAAAAGCCATCGTATCCAGCGGATACATAAATGATCCGGTTGTTGAGAATTTCTCCCAATACGGTTTTTGTGCAAGACTCACCAAACCCTACAACATCAAAGACTTGAAAAATGTTTTAGAGACGGTCATGAAAAAATAGCGGGCTTTCATGGACCGGGGGTCTTCCTCTTCTCATTCAGCGGATCCTGAATTACTTTTTTTAAAAGGGCTTTGTATCTGCTTTTAAAACATAATCATCACTATCATCCGGCAACCCTGTTCATGGTTCAGGAGGTTGCCGGCGTTTTGTCCGTATGCATCAGCAGCGAACCGCACATTGACCGTCACACTTCAATAGAAAAATCCCGGAAATACCCCATACCAACATATTTACATCTCCGGGAAAGTATCAGAACATACGGGAGATCATCATGAAAGACGTTTCTGTGCTCATCGGAGGGAAAGCAGGTGATGGGATTAATAGTGCGGGGACTCTGGTTGCCCAGCTCCTCAATACTATTGGTTATACGCTGTACATGTATTTCGATTACCCCTCGCTGATCCGGGGAGGGCATAACTTTGCGATCATACGGGGTTCGGAACAGGACATCGGGGCCTGCTGGAAAACGGTGGATTTGGTACTGGCACTCAATAATGAGACACTGGAACGGCACCGGGACAGATGCAGCCCGAAAACAGCGATCATATACAATGCAGATCTGGTGAAATCATCTGGGGAGGGATCTGCGGGGCAGGGTATTCAGGTACAGGAAATCCTGACCGGGGAACATGCTCCTGCGATCATGGGAAATTCGGCAATAATCGGGGGATTTGCAAAAGCAGCAGGTATTGAGTGGGATGTTGTTACTGCAGTTTTCAATGCCCACATCCCCAAGGGAATTGACCTGAACCTGAAAGTGGCAAAGAAGGCATACGATCAGCTCGGGACAGTCCTCCCTCTTGGCAGAGCGCAGAATACTCCCCGCCCGCTCCTCACCGGCAATGAAGCCATAGGCCTGGGTATGGTCAAAGGAGGGCTTGACGCCTATGTCTCGTATCCCATGACCCCGTCGTCAAGCCTTCTCCATTTCCTCGCTGAACACAAAGAGAAGTTCGGCATTACGGTCGTGCACCCGGAGAACGAGATTGCAGTCATCCTCATGGCACTCGGGTTTGCTTATGCCGGTAAACGTTCGGCAGTGGGTACTTCAGGAGGAGGATTCTGCCTCATGACCGAAGGACTCTCCCTTGCCGGGATGGCGGAACTGCCCCTCGTGCTGCTGGTATCGCAGCAGACGGGCCCTCGACCGGGCTTCCGACCTATACCGCCCAGTCTGATCTCCAGTTTATCAGGTACGCCGGACAGGGGGAGTACCCGCGACTGGTTGTGGCTCCCGGGGATGCACAGGAATCATTGTACTGGTCAGAAATTGCCATGAATATGGCATGGAAATTTCAGATTCCCGCCTTTATCCTTACCGATAAGACATTGTCTGAAGGGACATACAGCTCCAGCCCGGACGATATTCCGGAACTTGTACGGGAAGAATCACCCGCGTGGCAGGGAACTGCTCCCTATCTCCGTTATGCAGATGCGCCGTCCGGTATTTCACCGCTCGCGTTTCCGGGAATGAAAGATGCGGTGATCAAGGCGAATGGCTACATGCATGATGAGGCTGGTATCACGACAGAAGATGCTGCTCTTACGATGCAGATGACCAATAAACGGTTGCGCAAGTGGGAAGGCCTGGCTGAGGAAATGCAGCGATATCCCGGTGTCAATGTATCAGGGAAGCCTGATGCATCAACTGCCCTGTTGTGCTGGGGATCTACCAAGGGCGTGTGCAATGAAATTGCTTTACGCCTCGGAATTAAGGTGATCCAGCCGATAGTCCTCCTGCCATTTCCCGCAATCCAGGTAAAAAAAGCGATGAGCGGGATAAAAAAAGTGATTGCAGTCGAGGAGAACGCGACCGGGCAACTCGCAATGCTTGCAGAACAGCACGGGATCGTAGTGGATGACCGGATACTGTGGTATGACGGGCGCCCGATCTCCCCGGAAGATCTGCTTGAAAAGGTACAGGGGGTGGTTGTATGACCGAACGCCAGCTCATAACGGATGCACAGAACACGTGGTGCCCGGGATGCGGGAATTTTTCCATCCAGCATACCCTGAAAAATGTACTGTCTGAAATGGAAAAGGAGGGAAAATCACTGGATGATGTGGTTCTGGTGTCAGGCATCGGCTGTCACGCGAAAATCGCTGATTACCTGAACATCAATACCTTTTACTCGATTCACGGGCGGACGATCCCGGTTGCGACCGGTATCAAACTGGGCAACCCTGATCTGACGGTAATCTGCTGTACTGGTGACGGAGACTCATACGCCGAGGGGCTTGACCACCTGATCTTTGCTGCTAAACGCAATATTGACATCACGGTTATAGTCCATGACAACCGGGTATACGGGCTCACGACCGGACAATTTACTCCTACTTCCCCCCTTGGTTTTAAGGGAAAATCCACTCCGTCGGGTACTGCGGAATATCCAATCAACCCAATCGAGCTGATGCTTGCCAGCGGGGCAACGTATGTTGCACGGGGATATTCAAAAAAAATGGACCTCATGAAGAAGCTGGTTACAGAGGGTATATCCCACAAGGGCTTTTCCTTTATCGATGTGCTCCAGATCTGTGCCACGTTCTTTCCCGCCGCTGATTACTATTCTCCGCGGGTGTACGAACTCTCCGATCATGACCGGACAAATTTTGAATCCGCGTGCAGCAAGGCAAGGGAATGGGATTATAACAGCGATGCACGGATTGCACTCGGCACGTTCTTTACACGGTCCCTGCCGACATTTGATGAAAAAACGGGTACGCATGAGGGAAGAGCACCCGACAAAAAACAATCGCTCCGGGATGTATTTTTACAAAAAACATAACCTTTTTCCACCCAATATTCCCCCGACTGGTTGAAGAGAAACAGGCAAACAGGAATATACTTTTTACCATGCAACGCACGGATATCTGCAAATGATGCGTACATGCACATCGCGACACTACCCGGGCAGGAGGTATACGTGACCGGAGAACAATCCCAGGCTCTGCGTTCCGCAACCATGCGGCTGCTGGTGATCCCGTTTGCACTCTGGTCGGCGTGGATGCTCGAGCTCTTCTTACTCGCAGGGAGTGTACATATTTTTTTGCGTTTTGACCCCCCGGGCGTCTTTGTATATACCCTCGTTGCCTGTATCCTCACCGGCATGGTTGCACCGCTGGTCTGCATCCGGACAGCATTTGTATCCGGTGCCGTCAATATGTTCCAGATCGGGTTCCGGTCTTTCAGGAGAACAGTGCTTTCCGTGTTCCTGACATGCTGTGGTATCTACGGGGCAGTCATCGTTTTCAGCCCCTTCGGGACTGACCGCCTCGCATTTGTATACGCGTTTGTTCTCCTGGTGCCCACGGCAATTGCTTCAGTGATGATGTGCTGGGTTCTGATAGGCACCCATGTACAGGCATTTGTCCGCAGCGGGGGGGCAATAATGTCCGTATCAGTGGGCATTGCGGTAACGGGCATGCTCTACGGCATAACGACATTTGCATACTTTTCGCCGATCCTGGATAAGGGTGTTTTTTTCTTTTCTGTTTCTATCGGTATCATTACGGCAATTTTTTTCTTTGCCGTCCGGGATGTGTATGCAACGTCCCTTGTAGTATGCGCAGGCAGTGTTTTTTGCGTGGCAGATCGCATCAACCCGCTGTACCTGCAAAGCACTGTGCAGTTCGTCTGGGTCAGTTCGGGACTTGCAGTGTGTTCGTTAATCGGTATTCATTGGTATCTCTCACGGAATTTTGTGACAATAAAGGTACCCGTGAATTGACGTGAATTGAGGGGTTCTCTTTAAAAAATTGTATTTTAAGATATGATGTGGGGATTGTTACTTATCTGTTCATCAGGAACGATGCATACCGCTGCCCCCGACGGGCTTCCTGTGCGGCGGATCGGTGACCAAAATTTAAAAAAATTTCCTTCCCGCCGTGCCTCGGAGAGGCCATGAGGCGGGTTTCGTCGTATAGATTACAATTTTCATGGTTTCAGAGCAAACCCGGTCGGTTCATGTCCATTTCTCCAGCGCCACTACCCTCACCACCACAAACTATTAACACCCGCGATCGAAGAAAAAATAGACAAGAATGGTTGAATCGTTCATATCTCCCGAAATTTTCACGTATGTGATTATTCCGGTCCTGATCTTCTGTGCACGGATCTGTGATGTGACCCTTGGCACCATCAGGGTAATCTTCATCTCCAAGGGGATTAAGTATCTCGCACCCATCATCGGTTTTGTTGAAGTGATCATCTGGCTGCTTGCCATCGGCCAGGTCATGAACAACCTGACGCATCCTGTTGCATATATCGCCTACGGGGCCGGGTTTGCTTCAGGAACGTACATCGGCATGCTCATCGAAGAAAAAATATCGCTCGGGCTCACCAGCGTGCGGATCATCACCAAAAAGGATCCAACGGAACTCATCGACTACCTCCGTTCACAGAATTATGGCGTAACCAGTATCGATGGCACTGGTGGGACCGGCAAGGTGAAAATGGTCTTTACCATCATAAAACGGCAGGACCTGCATAATGTCGTGGGGATTGTCAAGCAGTTTAACCCGAATGCATTCTATTCCGTCGAGGAAGTAAAATCCATTGCCGAGGGGGTGTTTCCGGAAAAACACCCGAGAGGTTTTGGTGTTTTTTCATGGATTGATTCCCTGCGTTTTTTCCGGAAAGGAAAATGAGATTCCATGACCATGATGGCTGTCATTTTGCATGAATCCCAGTATGGTTGAAATTTTTATATCCAACAATCTTTATATACCCACATTTCATACACTACCCCAGAGAGTTAATGCCAGGAAAGAAGATACTTACTTTCGTTATTGCTATTGGCATATGCCTGCTTGCAGGGTACATCGGCTCTTATTATACCACGCCTGCGATTACCACTTGGTATGCCGGCCTGCACAAACCTGATTTCACTCCCCCGTCATCGGTTTTTGCACCGGTCTGGACCTCACTCTTTATTCTTATGGGGATTTCCCTGTACCTGGTTGTTCAGTCGGGGTTAAAGAATCCGGAAGTGCAATTCGGACTGGTCCTTTTTATTTTCCAGCTCATAGTGAATATCGGATGGTCGTTTGCCTTTTTTGGCCTTCATTCAACATTCTTTGGTTTCATGGTGATTGTACTGCTTTGGGCAGGTCCTGCTCTGTACAATCATCCAGCTGTTCCGGTTTTCCATACCCGCAGCACTGCTGCTCATCCCCTATTTTGGCTGGGTATGTTTTGCCGGGTACCTCAACTATAGTTTCCTGATCCTGAATCCCGGGCAGACTTTGGGATATCTTTCTAGGAAACATCTGTAAAAAAAGGCATAACCAATATCTTCTTTTTGTTCAAAGGTGACGATGAGATACGGTGTCAGTATGCCAATTCAGCGCATTCATGTAGAAAATTTCAAAAGTTTTTCAGAACTTGATATTGAGTTATCCCGGTTCAACGTGGTAATCGGTTCCAATGCGGCGGGAAAATCCAATTTCATAAGCATATTTAAATTCCTGCGGGATATCGCACTACACGGGATTGTCAATGCGATCGCGATGCAGGGCGGTTCAGAATATCTTCAGAACACAAAGATCGGGGCTTCCCACGATCTTCGGGTGAAGGTTGTTTACCAGCCCGATCTAAAGCCTGAGTTCCTTGAGTGGAATGGAAAAGACGAAGCGCTCATCGCTGTTCAATCATGCCTGTCCTCGTATGAATTTGCACTCAGGTTTCCTTCCAGGAACGACGGTTTTTCCATCACGATGGACCGGATCACTATCGGCTGTGAAGTATTTTCCTGCAAACGTGAAAATAAAAGCATTACCGGAAAACAGATTATCGGACGCGGCGAGATACGGGTGACCAGTGATGGCGGGAAATTGACCTACGCTGTGGATCTGCCGAAAGGCTGCCCTTTTTCCGAACAGGACATCATTCCCCTCTGTTTCCGGGGGAAGCACCTGCCTGAAAAAACACTTCTTCTGGAAACCCCGTATGCCTATCCTTTGTTCTATGGGAAAAAATTCTTTGATCGCATTGCAGTCTATGACATCGATACAAAACTCATGAAAAAGGGAGTGGCGATAACGGGAATGCGGGAACTGGAAGAGGATGGCGGGAACCTTGCGGTCGTCTTAAAAAATATTATCGGCGACAATGAAAAAAGCGGAAATTTTCAAACCTGCTGCGGGATGTACTTCCCTTCATAGAGGATTTCTCCGTCGAAAAGTTCATGGACATTTCCCTGGTTCTCACGCTCCGTGAAAAATATTCAAAGAACCACGACCTCCCTTCCCCCTCACTTTCAGATGGTGACTATGACCATCTTTGCCCTCATCATCGCGCTCTATTTTGAGGATAAACCATTCATCATCATCGAAGAACCTGTCAGTCACATCCATCCTTTCCTGGTTGCCCGGGTTATTACCATGATGAAGGAATCATCAAAAAGAAAGCAGGTGATGATCACCACCCATACTACCGAGGTAGTGAAACATGCCTCGCTGGAGCACCTCCTCCTTATATCCCGGGATACCGAAGGATTCTCTGTTATTTCGCGTCCCGCCGATAAAGAAGAAGTGCGGATGTTTCTGGAAAATGAGATCGGGATCGAAGAACTGTACGTTCAGAACCTGCTGGGACTGTAAAAAAGCATGAAAAGCCGCCTTTTTATTCTTGTTGAAGGTGAAGACGATGTCCGGTTTTTCGGGCGTATCATCAAGCCACTGTTGATCAGCCGTTATGATTCGGTCGAGATCATACCCTATGCGAGCATCAAACGCTCAAAAGTGAGTAGTTTTTTAAAAAGTATCAGGCTGATGAAGAACGACTATATCTTTGTCGCAGATATTGACGCAGAACGATCGGTGAAGGACAAAAAACAAGTCCTCTTTTCCCATTTTAATCATATTGACGGCGGAAGTATCATAGTGGTGATTAAAGAGATCGAAAGTCGGTATTATGCCGGCCTTTCACCTGATGCGGCACTGAGCCTTAATGTCCCGGACCTCCCCTTCACCGATGAACTGACAAAGGAGGATTTCAATAATCTCATCCCACTGAAGTATGATTCCCGCATCGATTTTATGTTTGAAATCCTCAAGTATTTCTCAATCGATTCTGCAGGGAAGAAAAATCATTCATTCAGGTTCTTTGCCGAACGGTACTATCTGAAAGATCCGGCATCAGAGCACACGAACCAGTAATCTCCGGTCCGGGCTTTTGCCGGGGTTTGTGGTGTACCGAAATGATTAATTCAAATCTCCACGTTATTCTGTACCTGGTTAACAATATCCCGAGGTTTTTCATTTGCTGGAAAAATATACCTGTAACATATGTGGGCATGTTTACAATCCCACAAAAGGAGAACCGACACTGAACATACCGCCCGGTAAAGAATTTTCTGACCTGCCTGATGACTGGCAGTGTCCGATCTGCGGTGCATCAAAGAAAAATTTCAGGAAGGAGTAATCACTGGTATTTATGGTTTCACGGGAAATTGTGAAAGGCGTCCACTGGGTAGGGGCGATTGATTTTGACCGGAGGATCTTTGACGAGCTGATCCCGCTCCCGGACGGCACGAGTTACAATTCTTATCTTGTCCACGGCAGTGAGAAGACAGCACTCATAGACACAGTCGATCCCACAAAAGAATTCGAGCTGATCTCGAATCTTGTCAAGATGAATGTCGACCGGATCGATTATGTGGTTGTCAACCATGCAGAACAGGACCATTCGGGTTCGCTGCCGATGATACTGGAATTTTTCCCCGATGCGCTCATAGTGACCAACGGGAAGTGCAAGGACCTTCTTATCGCACATCACCACCTTCCGGAAAATCGTTTCAGGATAATCAATGACAAAGAAACCCTGTCGCTGGGCGACCGCACGCTTGAATTTTTCCTCACCCCATGGACACACTGGCCCGAGACCCAGGTTACCTACCTGCGTGAGGATAAAATCCTCTTTTCCTGTGATCTCTTCGGGTCTCACACAGGTACAAGCGACCTCTATGTGACTGACGAGGGTGAGATCTATGGCTCCGCAAAGAGGTATTATGCCGAGATTATGATGCCGTTCCGCAACAGCATCAAAGGATATGTGGAAATGGTACGGGAGCTTTTGCCTGCAATGATCGCACCCAGCCATGGGCCTATATACCCCCGTCCTCAGTTCATCCTTGATGCATACGCCGACTGGGTGTCCGACACGGTGAAAAATGAGGTCGTTATTGCGTACGTATCGATGCACGGGAGCACGCAGAAAATGGTAGAACACCTCACCGATGCACTGATCGTACGGGGAATTTCGGTAAAACCCTTCAACCTTACCCGAACTGATATCGGGGAGCTTGCAAAGTCCCTTGTTGACACGGCAACGGTGGTTATTGCTACACCGACCGTGCTTTTCGGTCCCCACCCGCAGGTCGTGTATGCCACGTATCTGGCAAACCTGCTCAAGCCCAAGGTACGGTTTGCATCGGTGATCGGATCATATGGCTGGGGCGGAAAGACCGTGGAAACTCTTGTAAAAATGCTCGACCACGTGAAAGTTGAGATCATCGAGCCTGTCATGGTGAAGGGCCTTCCCGATGAAAAGACGTTCCTGGAACTCAACCGGCTGGCAGACGAAATCTTAAAGAAGCACCGGGAAAGTAACATAGTGTAATGGAGGAGGATTTCGTATGACAAAAATGTTTGAAGTATACAAATGCGAAGTGTGCGGAAACATCATCAAGGTAGTCCATGCGGCCGAAGGAACTCTGGTCTGTTGCGGGAAACCCATGATCCTGCAACAGGAAAAGACGGCTGATGTCGGGAAGGAAAAACATGTCCCGGTCGTTGAAAAATCCGGAACGGGAATCATGGTCAGAATCGGTTCCGTTCCCCACCCCATGGAGGAGAAGCACTATATCGAGTGGGCAGAAGTAAGATCCGGGGAAAACGTCTACATACGGGGTTTCAAACCCGGGGAAAAACCCGAATCCGAGTTCTGCATCGCCGATACCGGTGCCAAGGTCCGGATATACTGTAATGTTCATGGCCTGTGGACAAACAAGGCATAACTCTTAAAAAGGGCGGATAAGTCCACTCTTTTTTTAGCAAACACTAATAGAGCGCGAGTGGTAACCCATTAGTGATGCACCGGCTTGAGCATCTTTCTACGATTATTGCCGATCTAGGTGATATTTTTACCTTCATCGCCCCGGTAACTATCGTTCCTGTCCTGGTTGCGGTAATCTTTGCAGAGTGGGACATGCTCCTGCCCATGATATCGGTCCCGGTCACTTTCTACATCCTTGGAATGCTTTTACGAAAATTACCCCGGAATGAGCGGGGAGTGAGGCTTTCTACTGCATTGTGTTCTGTAGCGCTATTCTGGTTTGCGTGTGCCATGGTGAGCGGTATCCCGTTCATGCTCGGGCTGGACATGGGATTTACCGATGCAATCTTTGAAGGGATGGCCGGGTGGACAGGAACGGCGTTTTCCCTGATCCCGTCGGTTGACACGGCCCCCCATGCACTGATTTTCTGGAGATCCTATATGCAATGGATCGGGGGAATCGGCATCATCGCGTTCATGATTGCACTGGCAAGCAGTACCGGGCTTTTAAGTTCAAAGATTTTCCGTACTGAAGGGAGAGAGGAACCACTGATGCCCAGTATGATCGCGACCGTGCGGGCACTCTGGAAGATTTACGGACTGCTGACATTTATTGCCATCAGTCTTATCCTGTTCACCGGACTCTCCTTATGGGAATCGGTCAATCTTGCTTTTTCGGCAGTATCAAGTGGCGGGTTTACCCTGCACGAAGGGGGTATATTATATTACCAGAGCAGGATCCTTGAATTCCTCCTCATCCCGATTATGATCGCAGGGGCTCTCCCGTTCAAACTCTATTACCAGATCATCGAAAACCGGCGGTGGAGTCTTTTTGGCGATGAACAGGTGAAACTGTTCTTTCTCTTTTTAGGTATCGGTGTTGCAGTAGTCTCCTATGATCTGGTTTATTTTGGGAACCTGGGAATACCGGAGGCACTGGAACAGGGTTTGTTTATGATCGTGTCAGCGCTGACAACCACTGGTTTCCAGAATGCTGACCTGCATTCCTGGGCTAGCGTTACATTGTTGTTCCTTACCCTGCTTACGTTCATCGGGGGAGCATCCGGGTCTACTGCCGGAGGAATAAAACTCCGGCGGGTAGCACTTGCCTTCCGTACACTGTTCTGGTGGTTCCGCAGGCTCTTTGTCAGCGGGAAGGTTCTCCTGCCATTCAAGATCGAAGGGAGGATAATTCCACGGGCAACCGCAGAACTTGAGGCTGCAAAGAACATGCTTATCATCATCCTCTCTGTGGCCACTATCTTTATCGCCACACTTGCAATATTGCAGTTCCACCTCACGGCATATTCTATCACCGATATCGTCTTTACAGTAGTCTCTGCCTTCTCCTCATGCGGGATTAATACCGGTGATGTCTCTCCGGATATGCCCATCATTTCAAAGTGGATCTTTATTTTTGTGATGTGGGTGGGACGTCTGGAAGTGATTCCGGTAATGATGCTTTTTATTGCGGTTTTCAAGGGAACAGAATGAAGTATTTTTATTTTCCCGTGAAGAGGAGTTTTCAAAACAACTTTACTTTTCTTAACATCAGATGATCTAATATAAATTGCCAGCGTATTGTATGGAGATGAAACAAATAGCCCTGTATGGCAAGGGAGGTATCGGAAAATCGACCACGGCCGCTAACCTTTCAGCCGCACTTTCCCTTCAGGGCCTTGATATCATGCAGATTGGATGCGATCCCAAACGGGACAGCACACGGATGCTGATGCACGGGAGTTTTATTCCTACGGTCATGGACCTGGTACGGTCCGGGGCGAGGCTGCACTATCACTTTCGGATATAGTATTTACAGGATTCAACGGAGTACGGTGCGTCGAGGCGGGAGGACCGGAACCGGGTGTGGGGTGTGCCGGAAGAGGGATTATTGCCACGTTCAAGCTTCTCGAGAAATTCGAAACACTTCGTGGCGATGTCATTGTGTATGATGTCCTTGGCGATGTCGTGTGTGGCGGGTTTGCCATGCCTATGCGGGAAGGTTATGCACAGGATATCTACCTTGTTACCTCCGGCGAACTGATGTCGTTGTATGCAGCGAACAATATCTGCAAAGCAATAAAACGCCTGTCATCGCGGACAAAGAGCACGTGCCGCCTTGCCGGTGTAATCTGTAATGCAAAGAACCAGCCCCGGGAAGAAGAGCTCGTTGCGGAATTTGCACGGCGTGTGAACAGTTCCCTGATCCAGTTTATTCCCCGTGACCGAGTTGTCCAGCTTGCAGAACTCAACCGGAAAACGGTGCTTGAATATGATCCCGGTTCAGCTCAGGCCGCACAGTACAGGTCCCTTGCAGATCGTATTATGAAAAATACCCTGTTTACTATCCCCACTCCCTTGGAAATCGATGACCTCGAATCCCTCGCCATTGAATATATCTAGGTTCGCGGGTTGCACGCTCACCGGGGCACTCTCGTTGACTACCCAGATTAAGGATGCGGTCACCATAATACACGGGCCAAAAGGGTGCACCCATCACAACTTCTCACTTCTGCATGCAACCGGGCTGGACAACGATCGTATCACCCTGCCGGATTTAATTTCAACCGGGCTCTCCGAGATTGATATTATTTATGGTGGAGAGGGCGCTCTCGACCGCAGCCTTGATGCGGCCGCAGACCGTGGTGTCAGCACCATTTTCGTACTTTCAACCTGTATTGTTGATACTATCGGTGATGATGTCGAATCTGTCTGCCGGAAGGATCGAAGTGTCCCGGTCATACCGGTTCCGACATCGGGATTCCTCGGGGGAACATTCCAGAATGGCGTGAATAATGCACTCAATGCCATCGCAGAAACTGCACAACCCTGTACAAAGGACTGGTGCGTGAATATTATAGGAGAAAAAAATCTGGAGTATGAAGTTGATGAAAATTTTTGTGAAGTATTGCGGTTACTTACCGCACTCGGGATACCGGTAAACCTGCGGTTCATAAGGGACTGCTCCATGAGCGACATACGCCGTCTCGGGGCTGCACGGCTCAATATTCTTCGTGACAATGATTTGAGTCCTGTCGGCGAACACCTGCGACAACGATTCGGTACTCCGTATATCCCGTCTTTTCCTGTCGGCCTTGCAGGAACAACCGGTTTTCTTGAGTCCGTTGCAGAGACTTTTAATCTGCAATGTCCGGACGCTGTAGGTGCAGAAAAAGCCCTGCAGGAAGATATCCTTAGCAGGTTTGGGGATATCAGGGGCATTTCAATAACGTTCGATCCTGACCTTGCATCTTCGGAATCATTCAGGATTGCCGGTGAAATTGCAGATCGGATCGATATTCGAATCGATCATGACGGGTGCAGGGTACCCCTCGAACTATCACCTCCCGTGGGAACAACCGGGATCCTGCGGATGCTCCACCGCTGGAGGCGTGCACTCCATGCGTGAGTGTGAAAATCCCCTCTGGCCGTGTGCGATGACGGGAGCAGCAGCATGCCTTGCCGGTTTTGAGGGTATTGCGGTGGTGATCCACGGTTCAAGCGGATGTTACTATTATCCTGCCACAGTTCTCCATGCGCCTCTCTATGGCACCTTTATTGTGGAGAACGAGGTGATTTTCGGGTCAGAGCAGCGACTGTGTGAAGTGCTTGACTCGCTTGACGCGACGGGAAAAAAAATTGCAGTGGTCATGACCTGCATTCCCGCCATACTTGGCGAAGATATCCGGTCTGTACTCAATAACTACGATGTGCTCCTTGTTGACAGTCCGGGTTTTTCAGGAGATGTCGAGGACGGATACAAAAATGCACTCTCCGCCCTGGCACCATTAGTCGATCCGGATAAGGAAGGGATAAATATTGACGGGGCCTGTCTTTTCGATCCATTTTCCTTCGGTAACGTACGCGAAATGATAAGATTACTTGGTAATGCATCAGTGCCGGTGGGTACTGTTTTTTGCTCGGACCGGCTCGAAAACGTGAAGCACGCCACTCCTTTTACCTTGGGAACGAACGCGGATTTTTCCAGTGATGTCGGTGAGTTGCTGGGGGGAACGCTCGGGTTTGAAGAGATAACCACAACTTTTAACAGAATTGCCTCGGTTTATCCGGATGCAGAATGCGGTCCTGTTTTTGATGAGATTGAAAGAGAGGAGGAAAGAATCGTCCGGGCATGCGACAAGTTTCTCCGCAGGTTTGATCCCCCCCGGTCGATGATTTTTAGTGGTTTTTCCTATGCCGCATTTGCAGCAAAAACCCTGAAGAAGTACCTTGATGGAGATATTCTGTATATTGGTTCCCGCAATGAACCCGGTCCCTCCCCCTTTCCGATAGGGCATGTACAGGGACTTTCAGAAGTCAGGACGCTTATCGGGCAGCACAATCCCGATCTCGTTATCGGATCCTCATTTGAACGGTCCGTGGATCATCACCCGGCTTTCGTCGGACTTACCCCCCCAGTCAGGGGAAGGGTGAATCTGGCATCGCATCCTGTCGCAGGTATTACCGGCACGCTCTTGTTCGTCGAACAGGTACTCAATTCCTGCATTGATAAGAAGAAGTGATCCTGGAATGGCTGCCAGTATCCCGGTAATGGGAGATTCTTCGCGTTTACTCACTTTCACACCGCACAGACTGATGGGTTATATAACAAAACTCCCAACGCCGTATTACGACAAAAAGGTGGTCGTGTATGATGGAAAAAGCAGGATATCTCCAGCGGACCGGATACAGGGCATTTGATAGTGACGGGAATTTTCACGATGTCATCGAACTGCATATCTTGGGTGTCCGGTACGCAATCCGACGTTCTGACCTGATAAAAGCGGTCTCCGGCCGCCTGCTTGTGCAGGTCGAGGAAATAATCCATAACTGGAATTATTATCTTGGAGCTACCCGTGGGCTCGCCCAAGTGTCAGTTTCCGGCAAAGCTCTCAATATCGATATTTTCAACGAAGGAAGTTACACGGTATCCTTAACTACGCTCCGCAATGTCCTGTATGGAAAAGAGCGCCATGCATATATCGTGAAGATACCGGACCCGGCCCTGCAATCGCTGAAGTTGCGAAGGATCTCAACTGATCAGAAGCAGATATCTGCCATGGTATAACCATGGCAAACCGGGAACCTGCACATATCGTGCAACATTAATAGTCCTGCAACAGATGATCCTGAGGGAAAACGGGGTCTCTTTTTTATAAACTGGGACACCATTTTCAATAACCTGTAAAGGGGGGGTATTCACGGCGGAAACGGAGAATTTTTACCGGGACCTTGTCGAGTCACAGCAGGACCTTATTGTCAAGTTCAGTCCGGAGGGTCGTCTTCTTTTTGTCAATTCTTCGTACTGCGATTTTTGTGGAAAAACCCGGGAGGAATTAACCGGCAGCGTTTTTATGCCGGTAACGGGAGAGCGGTATCCGATGTTGTCGCCACGCAGTTGACCAAGCTTTTCCGGCATCCATTTGCCTGTACCTGTTGAGCAGTGGATACATACTCCCAAGGGAATTCGATGCATCAGCTGGGCAGCAAGGTCGGTTCTTGATACTGACAATTCCGTTGTGGCAATTGTTGCAACCGGTCGTGATATTACCCGGATGAAACATGAGCAGAAGGCAATAAAAAAGAAGGACGACGAGCTCATGATCCTCCTTGAGAACGGGAACCCGATGTACTATTCGCACCGGCCTGATCACGTGATGAAGTTTGTCAGCCCCCGGATACGCCAGCTGCTGGGATGCCGTCCGCACGAAGGAAAACGTATATGGACTGATTACCTGACTGACAACCCCCTGAATGCCGCGGGTCTTGAACGCACGATCCGGGCGATAACATCAGGAAGAAGGGAACCCCCCTACCGGCTGGAGATGACAGGGAAGAACGGGCGCACCATCTGGTTTGAGGTTAACGAGATCCCGGTAGTGAAGAACGGGAAGACCGTCTCAATTGTTGGCTCCATGGTGGACGTAACCGAGAAAAAACTCGTGGAAGAAGCGGTGGCAGAAGCTGAAGATCTCTTCAGGGATTTTAATGATACTAAAAAACGCACATATAACCGCCCACCCCACGAACATGAAAAAGGGCCAATGACGTACTTCCGCTCCCTCCTGTCCCTGGGAAAAAATAAGGAAGATGATGCTGATGATGATGATTTTCCCGAACTTCCAAAGGACTTAAAAAAACTTATCCAGGACTAAGGCTGCCGCAGGGCCAGCGGCTCCCCGGAAAAAAATATTATTTCTCTTTTTCTTACATTTCCTGCCTTCATCCCCTCCGTCCTCAACATTGTTCTCATCTGTTTCCTGTTCTTCCCTGTAGAAAAAAACAGGATAGTCAGCGACCCAGATCGATCATGGACATCCGGGTTGTAAACCTGAAAGAAAAAGCCGGGCTGATCCACGAACTGCATGCCTACAAGATAATCGCCCGGCTCAATGACTATCACTTCAAACTGGTCAAGACACGGCGGGAATTCATCTGGCACCGTCATGATTAAACTGATGAAATGTTCATGGTTATCGAAGGGAAGATGAAGATTGCATTACGGGAAAGGACCCTTGAGTTGGGAGAGGGGGAACTCGTCATCATACCACGGGGTGTGGATCACAAACCCCTATGTGAGGAACTCTGCACGGTTCTTCTCGTTGAGCCCGGTGGCACTACCAATACCGGGAATACAGGCGGAGCCCTGACCGATACGCGGGTTGAATGGATTTAAAATAAGGGGAATATCTGCGGCTGGAAAAAACCCGGATTTTTCGGATTATAAAAAATTATATCCCCTTTTCCTTACCCGCCCATAAAATTGCTCCCCTCCTTGTTTTCGCCCAACGCACGCCAGCATTTTCAATATGTTAATCATAAAAAACGTCATACTGAATCTCTAATGACAATTTTTGATAGAATCGGGCAATTCTTCTCGAACCTTTTTGCAAAAAAGGAGGAGGTCCCGCTCTATGCCAATTGCTCAGTATGTGGGAAACGGGTCTATCTCCCCTTCCTCTGCCACTACTGCCATAACTATTACTGCGGAGAGCACCGCCTTCCCTTCAGCCATGACTGTAAAAACATCGATGACTGGAAAAACCGGGGATCAAAATCAGGCCCGGCGGCAACAAAAAACCGGACCGGTGGTGCAGGAGCGAGAAAATAAAAAAATTACCTGAATAATTATTCCGCTTTCTTCACGCATCCGGCAATATACGAACCCGCCTTCGTTGTCCGTGCCGAACCGCCCATATCCTTTGTTACAATGCCGTCCTTAATGCTCTGTTCTATGGCAGTCACAACCGCAGCAGCAGACTTTGTGCTCCCCGATATGATCGAGCAGCAACGATCCGGCCCAGATCGTGGCGATGGGGTTTGCCACTCCCAGATTCTTGTACTTCGGTGCCGAACCATGGATAGGTTCGAACATCGAAGTGCCCATCGGGTTGATGTTCCCTCCGGGTGCCAGCCCGAGCCCGCCCTGGATCATGGCACCGAGATCGGTAATGATATCTCCGAACATGTTGGGCGTGACTACGACATCGAACCACTCGGGGTTCTTGACAAACCACATGGTGATGGCATCAACGAAGGTAAACTCGGTTGTGACATCGGGGTACTCTCTGAGCGGTTTCTGTGAAAACATCCCGCCAAAGCCCGTATACGTCCGAGAGCACGTTCGCTTTGTCAACCGAAGTGAGTTTCTTCTTCCTCGATCGTGCAAGGTCAAAGGCGTATGACTGGACCCGGCGTGAACCTTCGCGGGTGATGACGCCGATCTGATATGCAATTTCTTCGGCATCGCTCTCTATATCAAGGCCGAACTTCACGCTGTACATATCGCGGATTACGTTGAGTTCCTTCTTCTCGTGCTTCTTAAACCGTGACCCGATCCCGACATAGAAGTCCTCGGTGTTCTCCCGGACTACCACAAAATCGATGTCCTCAGGAGTCTTGTTCGCTAAAGGTGTCTCTACTCCGCTCAGGAGCCTGATAGGCCGGAGGTTGACGTACATGTCAAAATGGAACCGGAGTGCAAGGAGGATACCTTTTTCAAGGATACCCGGTGCCACCCGCTCGTCGCCAATAGCACCGAAATAGATTGATTTGAACTTCGAGAGCTCATTGAGCTCATCTTCGGTTACGAGTTTCCTGGAATTGATGTACCGGTCAGCCCCGATATCAAAATCGGTCCACTGGATATCGAAGTTGAACCGCTCTCCTGCGGCCTCCAGCACCTTCTTTCCCTCAGCCAGGATCTCCGGGCCGATCCCGTCTCCGCCTATCGCTGCGATTTTGTACATACCGGTGCCTCCTTTAACTGTTTTGCATAGCCGACAAGCCCTGCCGCCTCCACGATGTTATACATAAATTCAGGGACCGGTTCGAATGTATACTCTTTTTCTCCGACAATCACTTTTCCCTCGTGTTCCCTGACGATAATGGGGCTCCCGTCCCTGATGTCACCTGTATCAGCACAGACAAGGGGAAGCAGCCCGACATTGATGGCGTTCCTGAAGAAGATCCGGGCAAAGGATTGCGCGAGGATTACCCTGATACCGGCCCCTTTCAGGGCAAGTGGAGCGTGCTCGCGGGATGACCCGCAGCCGAAGTTCCTTCCGGCAACAATCACGTCCCCGTTCTTTGCTAGCCTGGCAAAGTCATCCCGGGTTCCTTCAAATGCGTGTTTCGCCAGTTCCTTCTCATCGTAGATGGTCAGGAACCGTCCCGGTATGATCGCATCCGTATCGATATTGTCACCAAATTTCCAGGCACGCATGTTTATACCTCCCTCGGATCGGTGATCTCACCGGTTATCGCACTCGCTGCTGCCGTTGCCGGGGAACAAAGGTAGACAAAAGCCTCCGTGCTTCCCTGCCGGCCCCGGAAGTTCCGGTTCGATGTGGAGAGCGAGACCTCCCCGGGTGCCAGGAGACCAAATGACCCACCCATGCAGGGCCCGCAGGAAGGTGCCTCTACAAGAGCCCCGGCAGTGACGAACCGTTCGATCAGTCCTGCCCTCAGGGTTTTTAAGTACTCCTCCCGCGATGAAGGGATAATGATGACCCGGACCTTATCCGAGAAAGTCCTTGTACCAAGTACTTCTGCAGCTTCTGCGAAATCCTCGAACCTGCCGTTCGTGCACGACCCGATGAAGACCTGATCGATGTGAGTTCCAACAACTTTGCCTACCGGCACTCCCTGGTCCACGTTGTGGGGTGTGGCAACCTGCGGTTCCAGTTTTTCCACATTATACGAACGCCGTTCAGCATAAACGGCATCCGGATCGCTGTTCAGCGTAAACGGTTTCATCTCCCGGCGGTTTTTCAGGTACTCCCAGGTGACCGTATCAGGTGCGATAATACCTGCCTTTGCCCCCATTTCAATGGCCATGTTGCAGCAGGTCATCCTGCCCGACATGTCAAGGCTCTCTATGGTCTTCCCGCAGAATTCGATCGCCTGGTAGGTTGCCCCGGCGGCACCGACGTCTGCGGCAATAGCCAGGATCAGGTCCTTTGCCCCGACCCGGGGCTGGAATTTCCCGGTTACTTCTGCCCTGATGCTCTCCGGTACACGGAAATACAGGGCACCGAACTTGAGCACAAAGCCCATATCGGTAGAACCGATTCCGGTTGCAAATGCACCTGCTGCCCCGTACATGCAGGTATGGGAATCGGCACCGACAATGATCTCCCCGGGTGCGGCATGCCCTCTCTCCATTACGATCTGGTGGCAGACCCCTTCGCAGATATCGTAATTATGGATATCCTGTTCTGCTGCGAATTTTCGCATATACACGTGGTTCATCGCCGCCTCGATCAAGTCGGCCGGGATCTGGTGGTCAAAGAGCATGATGATGCGTTTTGGGTCAAATACCCGTTCCCCTCCCATCTCGTAGAACTTCTGGATGGCAAGGGGGCCGGTGATATCATGGATCATCGCTCCGTCAACCGGGGCCATTACCACTTCGCCTGCCCGTATGTCCCTGCCACACTTTTTAGAAAATATTTTCTCTACGATCGTTGCTCCCATGCTCAATCGGGGTACTGTACGTGCTCAATAATATTGTAGTTTGGGGGCATCAGATCACTTACATGACTGCAGGTATTTTCGCAGTCAAAGCGATCTTTAAACTCCATTCCAGACAAGGTAAGGTGATAATCATGATGAAAAAGACCTTGCTCCTTACTCTGACCATCGTTATAATTGCGATGACCTGCATGGTAAGTGTTTCCAGCTGCCTCGACAGATACCTGCGATCAAAACGTGATCCATGCAACCGGCAGCGGCAATGTGATTGGAACTCCTGACCGGGCACAGGTTACTTTTGCCGGTTGCGACCGAGAATATCGATGTTAAAATTGCACAGCAGGCAAATGCAGTCCAGATGACCAAGGTGATCGATGCACTCGTTGCCGCCAGCCTGCCTAAGGATGCACTCAAAACCACCGGGTACAACATTTACCCCTTGTATGATGATACCGTCAAGACTCCATTTGGCCAGAAAATCCGGACCTACCAGGTAACCAACACGCTCACGGTCACGCTCCATGATGTCAACAGGACCGGTGAAGTCATTGATATCGCGGTTGCAAACGGGATAAACCAGGCAAGTTCCATACAGTTTATGCTCTCCGATCAACAGGCACAGGTACTCCGGACTGAGGCCTTAAAAAACGCCGTATCGCGTGCTCGCGCAGATGCTGATACCGTTGCCGGCGCACTGGGAACTACAGTTACCGGTGTGCAGAGTGTCGATATCAGCGGCGGTTATGCCCCGGTCCTTTTCCAGAATTACAGGACTGATAATGCCATGGAAGCATCCATCAGCTCCTACACCTATCCAGCAGGGCGATGTAACCGTTACTGCACAGGTTTCCATTACCTACACGATCCGCTGATGTACCAGGATCCCTTCACAACTTTTTTACAGTAGCAGTGTGTGAATATTCCTTAAACTCACTGACAGGTCCAGCTGTGCTGGATATAGTATCAACAGTTAAAAAAATTTCGAATATCTGAAAAATTGCGCATACAATAGGATTGATTTTGATATGGAACGCAATATCGGCTTTAAAGAGCGAAGGTACAGTAGGAATTACGAATTCTCACAAAATCCACGGCTCTCGATTGTGTGATAGATGATCGTTTTGACCGGGTAATCTATGTAATCCGGCAGGGGGATATGGGACTTGCCATCGGGAAAAAAGGAGATAATATAAAGCGTCTCCAGAGTGTTCTTGGCAAGCGGATTGAAATGGTGGAATATGCTGGTACCCGGAAGAATTTATCACCAATATCTTCAAACCGGCCGAAGTGGTGAGGATTGAAAAAGGTGCGGAAAACGGGCCATTGAATGTATTTGTGAAGCAGAGGAGCGACCTTGGTATTGCCATTGGAAAATCGGGATGTAATATCGAAAAAGCGCGCATCCTTTCGCGGAGGTTCTTCGGGTTCGATGTCGGAGAAGTCCTTCTCGTCGAGGAGGAAGCATGAAAGGCGGTGTCGATCCTGCAATAATTTCAGAGCCTCTGGTCTGTTATACAGGAGCGGGCAAAAAATCCCTCACCGGAGTCATACACAAGCAGGCTGCTTTCGGATCCCAAGGGTATCGATAAGGTGCTCGAAAAGGTAGGGGAAGAGTCAACAGAATTTATTATTGCCGTGAAAAACGGTATGAATGAACGTACCATCGAAGAAGCATCAGATCTCATTTTTCACCTTCTCGTTGCACTCCGTGCAGCAGATATCGATCTTTCCGATGTGATTCAGGAACTAAAAAAGCGGCGAAAATAGGACTTTGTAGATATATTTTAAAAAAAAAATCTGAACTCTCTCCTGTATTTTATCTCTGCTCACTGAGTTTTCTTACAAATACAATATAGTATGAGATGTTCTCTCTCTTTTTTTCGTGCCTTCGTCCCGACTTACAACCATTTCTACAAAAAAAATGGGAGTGATCAGACATGATGCAGGGTTATTGCTTCTGTGTTTACCCGGTATGATGAATGCCCCCGTTCCCGATAAAACGCCCCCGTGGCGGGATCAGTGACTAAACAAAAAGCGCACTGACAGGCTGTGCCGTTAAAGAGGCCACGAGGCGGGGTCCTGCACAGTCCGATTTTCAATGTTCGAATGTAAACCATATTGATTCATGTACAGGTTCTCAGAAGAGCAGTAAACCGCTGTAAACTTCATTTCCGCAGGAACGTGGACAGGTCAATCATAGATGGGAGATCCGAAGTTTTCTGGCCAGCAGATGCAAGTACGTTCTCATCAACAAATATGGGGACCTCTGCACGGAGTGCAAGGGCAATCCCGTCACTGGGCCGGCAGTCAACAAATTCCTTATGCTGGTTTGCAGAGAGCACGAGCTGGGCATAATAAACCCCGTCTTCAATGCTGTCTATCTGCAGGTAGTGGAAGATAATAGAAAATTTTGAAGCCAGATCCAAAAAAAGGTCGTGCGTGAAAGGCCTGGATAAAACTTCCTTGTTTTTCGCGCTGTTGATGGATACCGCTTCCCAGAGCCCGATAAATATCGGCAGGCTAAGATCACCCCCGTCAGTAAGTACTACGAGGGGGACCGTAGTGGCATCGCTCATGGTGACAAAGACACCTTTCACCTCACATTTTACCTGGGTCATGTCCGTGCACAATGATTGCTGTAATCGGTGATAAGAGTTAAGGTTGGCGTGGAGTCATTTCTTGCATCGTGCTTCTCTGCGAACGATAATGATACTTGAGAAAATACCGAGTGCAATATTAAAGTAAAAGAGGATGATCCGCCATATGACAACGAATATTCCCACGATTGAAGCAGGGATGAACAGGGCATACATCGAATATGCACCAGCTTCTGCAATGCCGGGAACTGCCCGGGGTGAGCGGGATCATCATCAGGATTGCGAGGATGAGTCTGAATTACAAAAGATTCAAGAATGATCGGGGGCTGCCCAAGCCCGAGAAGGATAAGAGATGCGATGAGAATCTCTGAGATCCAATAGAGAAGCGAAAACAACAGTCCCCACAGGAGTCCTCCTTTGGCACTTTTCACAAACTTGATGACTGCCCCGTTAAAATTATCTATCTCCTTGTCAGCCCGCCGGGTAAATGCTTCTACCCTGGTGACTTCCCAGGTTCTGGTAAAGAAGCATGCAATACGGTGTATGACCCTTTTTACAACATCAGGTCTCCTTATAGCAAGGTAAAACAGAAGCAGGCATCCTATAACAAAAATCCACGTGATCAAGGTTATGATTTGCGAAACTGCGCCCAGGCTTTTCCACTGATCGGCAAGGACAATCATTGCAAAAGCTGCAAGGATGGCAAGAACGATGCCATCCAGAACACGCTCCACGATCACAATAGCAGTTGCATCCCCGAGTGGCACCTTGGCCCGGTAGAGTTCATGAATTCTCACCGGCTCTCCCCCCGCCTGCGAAGGAGTGATAGCAGCTGCAAGGAGGTTGGCAAAAACAAGGTTCAGACTGTAAAAAAAACCAATACGGTAACCAAGCGAGCCGGACATTTTCTGGACACGCCATGCCCAGAAGCACATCGAAAGAATATGGGTTAAAAATGCCAAAAGAAGGAAGACGGGGTTGACCTGCTGAAGATACTGGATTGTATTTTCATTGATGGTGAGAAACAGGATTATAACTAAAACGAGGAATGAGAACCCTACTGAAATATAGAGCCATTTTACCTGTGATTTCTCCATTCGGATCCTCCTGTCAAGCGAGCACGTTATGTATGTGCGTAGTATCTTAACAGGTTATTGGACAAAGTATAACACTTTTATGGCATGATTTTTGTGCTTTTGCAGAAGACCGGATACCCGTGCGGGGGTCCGGATCCTTTCATCAGACCGTGAAAAGATCCCGCTCTGCCAGAATACGGAAGAACCCGGCGGTCACACCGGCATCGAGCCAGCCATGCCCGTAACTGAAACTGGCAAGAGCATCTTCAGGTTTTCCGGACTGCATAAGATACAAGCCCCGACTGGCATACACCCCGGCAACGCAAAGAAGCCGACTGGCAAAAACACCGCTGGTGGTAGCAGGATCCGGGGCACAGGCCACCGAGGTCCTGGCAGTATTGAGCAGGTGTGCATAGCGGGATGTCTTCTCCTCAAGTTTTACCCGGAACGGGGGTTTGAGTATCTCAAGCGGGTCCTTCAACGGGCATACGGTGGGATGCGTCACCGTAAGCAGTCCTGAAGATACACCGAAATGCAGCCAGCCAAACCCATAGTAATAACTCGCAAGTGCATTGACCGGATCTCCCAAGTCAAAAAACCTGATCCCGTCGCTTTCATAAGCCCGTGCCATTTCCAGGACCAGAGCAGCGGTCCGGTTGTAATGAGTGCTCTCCGGTGCAGGAATACGCGTTGTTGAGAGTGCTGAGGTAAAAAGGGTCTGGCATTCTGTAATCTTCATAAGCCGGTAAACATCTCCAGGTACGACCGTTCCATGTCATGAAGTTCCGCAGGGACTATCAGGATGTGAAGCGGAGGACCGAAATCAACTGATCTCACCGCCTCTGCAGTGCCCGCCCGTACTACCGGATTATCCGACCCTGCCCGTGCAATGGCGACATACAGGGATATGTGCATTTTTTTATCGTCCGCCATCTTTTCAAGGAGGGTAACCGCCTCTGATATAACCATGTACCTGTCATCCTGGATATCAAGATACACCAGCGTGTGCAACCGCAGTGACAGGTTCTGCATGATGACATCGATGGATGTGGTGGGGAACCAGTTTTTCTGCGGGAAAGGGACCGAGCAGGACTTGCCAAACCGGTAGTTCTGGAGCCCGGAAAGTCCGCATACAGCACTTGAGATGGAGGCGTTATGAATAATTTCGGTTTTTATTCCCCTCGCTGCAGCCCGCATCCGAAGGTCTGCATGGGTGGTGGAGACCATGGGATCACCGGCGCAGAGAAATACAACGTGTTCGTGCTCTGCTTTGGAAAGAATCTCCTCAGGGTGCTGTTCAACGTCTTCGCGGCCACAAAGGTGCAGAGTTTTTCCATAATATCTTTCCAGCTCTTCAAAAGATGTGCCCATGAGCCGGGAAGTATACTTTTCAAGGAAAATGTGATCTGCATTACGGATTCTGTTGAGCCCTTTTTCTGAAACATCCGTCTTGTCGTAGAGCCCGAGGCCTATAAATGACAGCATTGTATCCCTCCCCGTTCAGCACAGGACCCGGGGAATCTTTTGCATTCCACGGTACAGGTCCATAAGAATAATGTTCATCCTTCATCCCCTCTAAAAACCACGTCACCCCTAAAAAATCTGTACGGTTCCGGGTTTTCCCCCAGCAGGTAAACCGGTTAATCATTTCATGAGAAGGTTAATAACCGCTCCTATCAATAAGCCCAGGAATACCGTGTAAATCGATATTAATGCGGTAATCCATGCCCCAAGCTGCCGGTACAGGACTGCAATCGTGGAAGTGCAGGGAATAAAGAGCACACTTACGATTGCGAATGCATAGAGCTGGGTGGATGTCATCACCGAACCAAGGTCGGCTGTGCCGGCAAGGACTGCAAGGGTTTCAAAAGCGAGTTCTTTCCGGAATATCCCGAATAACAGCGCCGTGGATGCATACCCCGGCAATCCCAGCAGGGTGACCGTTATGGGTGAAACCAGCTGCTGGAAGGCTTCGGTCAACCCGAAATACTGGAAAAGTCCGAGCCCGATGCTGGTAATGATTAAAATCGGCATCGCGATAAAAAGAAACTCTTTAATCCGGAGCCATGATTTCGCCAGCACCAGGCGAGCCTTAGGTCTGCGGAGAGGAGACATCTCAACAATCATGCCAAACTGTTCACCGGGAGTTATGCGACTGAGCATGACAGCAGTCAGGATCATGAGAATGAATACAATAAGGTAAATGGAAAATGCCCAGAATATCCCGACAAAAGCAGCAACGATGCCGGCAATGACCACGGTCCTGGCAGAACACGGAACCATACTGATAAGAAACGCTGCAATGGTCTGTTCACGGCGTGTCTTCAGGATACGCAGGCTCATCACGGCAGGTACCGTACACCCGAACCCGATTACCATGGGGATTATCGCCTCCCCGTGCAGGCCGAGGCGGTGCATCGTACGGTCTGCAAGGAATGCGGCACGCGTCATATATCCTGTATCCTCGAGCAGCGAGAGCCCGAGATAGAAGGTGAAAATAAACGGGAATGCGATCCCAAAACCTGCCTGAAGTGCAATCAGCAGGGAAAAGCCGATACGGTCCCAAAGGGGTGGCAATGCCAGTGCCGTAAACGGGGGTAAGACCGAAGAGGTGAACGACTCGACAATGATTACTTCCATCCATGACCCGATCATAAAAACTGAGAGCAGCAGCAGGAAAAGCACAGTGCAGAGGATCGGGACCCCGGGAAAGGCCCGGGTAAGAAGACTATCGAGATCGTAGGATTTTTTCCTTTCACTTTTACTGACGGCTGCTGCGGTAAGTCCCCGGGCGAAATTATGTCGGTTGGTGGCGATAATCTGGCGGACCGACATCTGGTGACGCAGTTCGATCTCCTGCGCGATTGCACCTGCTGCATCAAGGAGCACAGGGTCATCCCCGATCCCCTGCAGGGCAAGCAGGTTTTTGTGGACAGGATTTCCCATGGTCTTTTCCAGACTTTTTAACGCTGCTTCTATGTGGAGATCATAAGGAATACGGACAAGAGCAGGTTTTGCCTCGTTCAAAGCCACAGGAAGTATTTTTTCTATATTTCTGCCTTCCGATGCAGCAGTAAGAATGACCGGGACTCCAAAGGATGAGGAGAGTTTATCGGCATCGATCAGGAGGCCCTGCCGTTCAGCATCATCAATCTTGTTGATGACCATGATCATTCTCGGTGAGAATTCCGCGGCCTGCACAAAAAGGTAGAGATTTCTCTCAAGCCTGGTGGCATCGAGGACTGCAACAATGACATCCGCCCCGCCACGCTCAAGGAATGTCCGCACCAGTGTTTCTTCCTCAGAGCTGCCATCAAGGGAATAGATTCCGGGGAGGTCAACAATCTCGGTCTTTTCCTTCTTATAGCAGATGCTGCCGCACTCGAGCGTTACCGAGGTGCCCGGGTACCGGTTTACCTCAACGCCCAGACCGGTGAGCTGGTTAAAAATCAGGGATTTTCCTGCCCCGGGATTCCCAAGGAACGCGATCTTCATTACGAACGCTCCACACCAATTTCTGTCGCAACTTCAGGACTCAGTGCGACATCACACCCCTTGACCTGCACAACCAGGGCACCGTTGGATAATTTTCGTTTTATTAAGACTCGTTCCCCGGGAACCATGCCAAGATCAAGGATACGTTTTGCACATGCCCTGCCATGGATGCAATGAATGGTGACATGGTCTCCTTCATTACAATCGGAGATGCTTGGATACCGGCAGTTCTTATCCTCCACGCTGCATTGCAGGGGTATTTCCTGCCTCAGGCACCTGCCCCGCCCACGGTGCCACTGCCCCTCCTTTTTTTCGATTAACTCGTCTAACCGGTCAATAGTTTCATCGGATACCGTGTGTTCGAGCGTGCATGCCTCATCCGATGCAGCGGTGGAATCCATGCCGAGAATTTCTGATAAAAAGCACTGGAGTGTCTCATGTTTTTTTATGACACTTATTCCGGTTTGTCGTCCTTTCCCGGTCAGCGTAATCAGTTCGCCCGGTAAAATAGAGACATCCCCGCTGGAAACGAGTTCTTTCATATCGGAACGCACTTTAGCCTCTGCTTTTCCCAGTGCTTCGGCAAGCTCTTCGAAGTGAGGAGGATGAGCATTTTTTTCAGAGAAATGCTGGAGGGCTTCCAGGTAATCTTCCCGCAGGGAGAGCTGCATAGTGTTACTCTTGTATGATCTGGGCTCCTGACAACTTTATTGATTTGGGTTGCGGAATCCCCGTTAGGGAACTATTTGCAATACTATAAGGTATAAACAAAAGAAAAGATAAAAAATATAAAAATAATTTTTACGGGTGTTTCTGGGGTACTGATGATTTACTGGCTTTACGAATACCTGCTCAAACGGCAGATTAACGAGTTGCCGGGGCATGTATGCTTCATGATAAGCGGGCAGGATATGGCAGATGCGCCCGCCAACCTGTTCCGGATCACTTCGTGGTGCAGCGAGATATCAAAACATGTGGAAAAACACGTGGAAAAATCCCACCCCCCGAAAAACCGCGGCATCCACGGCATTACCTTCCACATCGGTGCACACGACCCCGGCGCGATGGAAGCCTGCCTCCCCGAGATCCGGAAGATCAGCACCATCGCCCGCCTTATCCTCCACATCGGGGACGAGGAAGAGATTCAGGCAGCGGGATGGATGTTGTCGTCGCGATCGGGAAAAGCGGGAAGGACGAGATCACTGACTGTATCCGGAAGATGGCGGAGAACCATGTCTCCCCGTCGGATGTGGACGAGAAGATGCTCGAATCCTACCTGACCTTCAAGTACACTCCCGACGTCGTGGTCAAGAGCGGGGGGGCCCACCTGACCGATTTCCTCATCTGGCAGTCGGTCTATTCCGAGCTCTTCTTCTCGGACGTGAACTGGAAATCCCTGCGGAAGCTGGATTTTTTACGGGTTCTAAGGGATTACCAGTCGCGGATCAGAAGGTTCGGGAAATAATCACTTCACCTTCACCCCAACCCATGCCGGATTGCCATTCACCATCTTTTCCTTAACAGCGAACTGGTTTTTTAAGGTGACCGAGAAGGATTTCTTATCGGGGACCGGTGTAACACGGTGGTCCCGGCACCAGCGTTCGAACGCATAGTACATATCGTCTTTTGGAATGAGTGCACTCTCGGTATCTTCACGGAGGATTACGGATGCGAAGAACTTTTTTGCGGCATCATCCTTCTTTTTCTTCGGTGCAGGCTTTTTTGCTTTTCCTGTTGCTGGAGACGATGCTCTGAGGGGCGGGGCCACTTTTTCCGGAGCAGGAACCGGCATGGGAACGGGTGCCGGAACCTTAGGTGCAGGTAGTTCTTTTACGAGTTGCCGTGTCTTTATCGTCTTTGCTACCAGCGGGTCATCGGCGTTGATAATGGCAGCAGCTCGCCGGGGCTCCCGGTTTTGCCGGAACGCGGTCTGGCAGGGCTGGTGCCTCGTTTGAGGCGATGATTACCGGTTCTGCGATAACTCCCTCCGGGATCTTCTGCTGGCGGTAGTCGATCCCCAGTCTCTCCGCAAGCGCCCGGTTTACCGCCTCGCTGATATCGATCTTCTGCTGTCGGGCCTGCTCTAAGATATCAGCCCTGATCACAACGGATGCCTGGCGCCACAGGGCGCTGCTCTCTTTTTTTCCTGCCATTCTTACTGTTGATCTGTTGCTGGGCAGAAATATAATACGCGATCTTTTCCTTCCGGTCAAAACCGGTATGAACCGATCGGATTCACTATGGAATCATGAAAATCAATAAAAATGATTTGCGATTGTCCCCTGCCTCAGGGCCTCTTTAGAGGCATGGTGGGGTAAAGAGGTTTGCAGCATCACGCCTTGTCACTGATCCGCCGCAGGGGCGTCCTATCGGGGGTGGCGGCATTCATCCTATTGGGGTATAATGGCAAAAGCCGCCATCAACAGAGCATTCCTGCCCGAATAAAAAAAGGTTAAACCGCTTGTGCCGACATCCGCTGGTCATAGATGCGGATTGCACGCATGAGGTCGATTTTCCTGAAAAGAGGCCAGTATGGGGCGCAAAAGTATACTGTTGACTCATGGCCGTTTGCAAGCCACGGGAGGAAGTTTGAGGTGCGGTACCCGTTTCCGGTCCTGATAATAAGGTCGACCGGGGGAATACCTTTGCCCCCATGAATATGCTTTTCCACCATGGCTGCATCGATCTGGCCGGGTGCAACCTTGTTGTTTTCGACATCGTCAAGTATCTCCCGGGCCGCGAGCACGATCTCGTTTCTTCCACCATAGGCAAGGGCGATATTGAGATGGAACCCCGTGTTGTCTTTTGTCGCTTTTTCTGCCGCATCCACTGCTTCTTTTAAATCGGGGGGCAGAAGCGAGCGGTCGCCCACCATCTGGACACGGATCTTGTATCTCTTCACGCGCTCGTCGCTCAGGATCGCAAGGAACTTTTCCTTAAACAGGGCAAAGAGGTGGTCGACTTCCTCCTTTTTCCTTGAGAAATTTTCCGTTGAAAAAGAATAGAGCGTGATATGCCGGATACCGAGTTCCTGTGCCCAGTCAAGCATCTCCTCGGTCTTGTCAGCCCCTGCCCGGTGGCCTTTGGCCGTGTCGATTCCGAGGCGTTTTGCATAGCGCCGGTTACCATCCTGGATAATGGCGATATGGTTGGGTACATGATGGTACTGCAGTTTTAAGTATCTCTCATAGAGCGGTTCGATTAGTGAGCGCAGTGTCATATCGGTGTCATCTCCACAACCATACCTCTGTTCGGGTAGCGTTCAATAACATACTTCTTCCCGGGCAAATCATCAGAATTTTTTTCAAGAAGCCACCATGCCATTTCAATACGGTCATCGCAGTTCTCAAAACTTCCTGCCTCAAATTCCTGCTCGCAGTACCGGGTGCATATCAGTATCTCCCCGGGCAAAGGCTCAAGCACACCGTATACAATGGTTCCGTCAGGAGTAATTTCATCAAAAGGACGGGCAGTATTCTCTGCGATCCTCTTGAGTCGTTCCCGGAGCTGCACCGAGTCTTTGAATGCAGACGAACACCAGTGCACCTTGTCGTGCCGGCACAATTCTTCAGCCCAGCCCTTTGCCCCCTCTATTGCATTATGCAGCTCATCTGCAAGCTCGTACCCCCGCTCCCGCATCTGGTACGCATTCGTCTCACCCCATTCGAGTTCATTGATATTGAGGAAATCCAAGTAAGGAAGTGCAGGGATCAGGAGTTCAAGACCGGGCAGAGCGGGAATTTCAATTCCGATATCGAACCCCAACTCCTTTGCCCTTTTTGCCGACCTGATGTAATCAGTGGAAAGAATTTCACTCCAGCATTCATGCGGGGGATGAAGACGGATTTCATCGACGAAACCTTTCATCTGTTGCAGCTCGATTCTCACCCGGTGCCTGTGCAGTATACAGGTGTATCTGGTGATCAGGGCCGAAATGTTCCTTGAGCAACCGGCAATAGAAGATAACCCTGTCAAGGCACAGGAGCGGTTCCCCTCCGGTAATTCCCGTGCCAAGGGCACTCATGTTCTCTGCTTCCTCAATCACCTGGGCCGGGATATCAACCGGGTGCTCATTTGCAAAAACTGTGTCTGATCCCTTTCTTTCACTCGAGAGCGGACAGTACCAGCAGGAGCGATTACATCGTCCGGTAACAAAGAGGACCATCTTTGCGCCCTGGTGGCAGAGAACACAGCCTTTTGAAAGTGACACGAAAACTCCCTGTACGGATACTCACGGTACGTGATGATCTGTTCTTATTTTTTGGTGAGCTGAGATGAAAACCCTTCTGACCCGACCATAGTCATTCCGGCCATGATGAACCCGGGACAATGGGTACTGGACACCCTGAAAAAACAAAATAATATTGCCGTTGAAAAAGGGCTTGACCCCTGCTGATGACCCAGACTACTACGTATGTTGATGCTGTTATTGACAGGGAAGAGAACCGGAGTGTTCAAAAACAGAGTAAATGGAAAAAGAAGAGGTTTTACCTGAACGCTCCTGTCCGGGGTCTTGTGGCAGGGGAGCAGGGCAAGTTCGTCAGGTATGAATGCCCCCTTTTTGGCAAAGTACACTTTGGCAAAGTACGCATTGGTGTTCCGGCACTACACCAATTATGACCCGGTTTTTGACCATTTTTCTGACCCTGTTCTCAGTCTTTCCCCGCTTTTATCCGGGATTGAATCGTCCCCAGGATTTCAATAAATATCATATAACCGGTATGGCCGACAAGGAATGGGGTGGTATATTGGGCATCGCTTCAGGAAAATGTCCTTAAATCTTACGACTCCTTTCTGACAAGGGAGACCTTCGTATTCCGGTTCACCAGCAGGTTATACGCGTCATGCGCCTTGTTATACCGCACCAGAACGTTCCGCAGTTCAAGAATCGACCCATATGGTGCGGATGTGATCAGGTCATTTTCCGGAGTTATATGATACGATGGCAGAACCGCATACACCGGTGTTTTTGCCGTCCCGTCACAGATTTTAAACACATGAGAACGTGCATCCCCCAGTTCCCCGGACATCTTTAAGCTGATGACGTTAATCCGTTTACCGGTATGCAGATGGATTTTGGATAACCGAAGGAATTTTGACCCGGCGGGTACACGAAAACTCTCCTTTCGCATTCCATCCTTACGCAGGATTGCGTAACTGTACTTGATATCGGTGTTCACGTACCGGTATGAGTCCTCGCAATGGGCAAGGGTCTCCATCAGCCGGGGAAGCCGGATAGCGGGTGCAGTCTCAAAACTCCAGCAGCGGGGGGCGGTGCAGGTCGAACCCCAGATAAATGAACACGGGCTATGAATGGAGAGGCCTTTTTTCTGCAGTGCAATGGTTAGGGACCGCATCCGGGTCGCGTTTTCCTCATCTGCAGGTTCAACAATCAGGATCAAACCATCGGGAGCGAGATTTCCTGCAATGCTTTCGACAATATCTGCCCTGGATTCCATGGTGGCGTCCGGAAGTTCGTTTAAGACATTGGAAAAGAATACCAGATCAATATTTTTGGGGAGCCTGGCCATGTCTGTCGACCTGATATCTGTTTTGACCGGTGATTTGATGGATACCCTGCCCCCTTTAGGTACAACGGCATCGCGTAAGTAGGTAAACGCCTCGATATGCTCTTCTGACCGTTCTATGGAATATATGGTCGCCTCTGCATCATCGAGCCGTGAATAAAAATCAGCAATCGCGATTGGAACGACACCCGGCCCGGTTCCCACGTCAAGGATGGTCATGCTTTTTTTCAGCAGACCGTCCCGGGCAAGCTTTTCAAGCAGGTGTTCCGTCTGAATAAAATACACCGGGAAGTGGTAGGCAAGATACCCGAGAACGCTGTAGCCTTTTATGTATTTCAGTGAACGTTTATGGGAAGGCTTCCAGTAATCGTCTTTCTGGGCAACAATTGCACGGCGGAGCCGTTCTATGATGACCGGATCAGTCCAGTCCTTCCCGACTTTTTTTGCGATGTAGTTTTCAACACCCTGCGCAAGTGCCGGTGGAATTATTCTCTCGGTAAAAAATGCCTGCTGGTGTTCATATTCCTCTTGTTTCATAAGATACGGCTGAGCGGGCGGGATTCGTGCAATCTCAAAATCCCCCTTGATCTTTTTAGCCTTGAGTCCCATACCGGAAAGTTCTGGCGAGATAATGCTGAACAGCTGGTCCACCGGCAACGGATCATCGAGGTAGGGAATAATCTCGGACAGGAAAAATGCCGGTTTTGTTGCGGCTACATACTTTATTGTCGAGACGAGTTGATTTTCTGCCATTGGTTGCCGGTTACTTGGCGATAAGCGATATTACATCTTTGTATAGCGGTGTATGCAGGCAGATTATTTTCATCACTCCAGCGGCAGGATGATATACTGGTTGAACGAACATCGGAAAGGATCACGCACCATGTGTGGCAGGTATTCGTTAATCTTTATTGATGATCTCGGCAACAGGTTCAGGGTATTTAATCCTATGATCGGATCACGTTCACGGTTCAATATCGCGCCCGGGAGTGAAATGCCGGTTATCGTCCATGAAGGAAAAAATGAGCTGGTCATGATGAAGTGGGGGCTGGTGCCTCACCGGACCCTGGACATACACACGGCAAAACGCCCGATCAATGCACGGGCGGAAACCGTATCAGAAATACCTTCCTTTAAAGAGCTGCTGAAGAACCGGCGCTGTCTTGTTCCGGCATCAGGTTTTTTCGAATGGAAAAAAGAAGGTAAAAGAAAGGTCCCGTTTTATCTCCACCTGCCGGAAAACCCGCTCTTTGCATTTGCCGGTCTCTATGATCAATGGACAGGTACGGACGGAAATCATCTCTGCACCTATACGATCATCACGACTGAACCCAATGAACTTGTTGCAAAAATCCACAACCGTATGCCGTCGGTTCTCCTGCCCGCACATGAAGATCGCTGGCTTTCAAAAACCCCCCTGAACGCCGGTGACTTAAAGGAAATACTTGCACCATATCCGGCAGAGGACATGGCGGTATACCCGGTATCTCCTCTGGTCAATACACCGGATGCTGATGATGAACGCATTATCCGGCCATTGAATTCTTTAACTCTGATACTGGACTAAGGAAAACCCATGCCCGACCATTGCCCCGGTGCCGCAAACCTGCGGACTCCAACACTCACCATAAAAAAGTGCCCGCAATGTGGTGAAGAGGTGGAACTTTTTTCAAACGATGTCTCCGTGAAATGCAGCGGGTGCGGCTTTGTGGTATACAATGATATCGAGTCATGCATCCAGTGGTGCAGGCACGCAAAGGAATGTGTTGGTGAAGAAATGTACAGGAAACTCATGGAACGAAAAAGCCCTTCTCCTGAAAATAAGGGGAAGTAACTCCTCTTTTCAGACTGCTAACATTCTCTCGATCGCCCTGCGGGCACGATAAGTTATCTCATCCGGTACCGTGACCCGGGGCTGCAGTTCAAGGAGAGCATGACGGACTTTTATCAGGTCCGTCTTTTTCATGTTCGTGCAGATTGCTGCCTGGGACAATGGATAGCATTTCTTTGTCGGGCAATCCCTGGTGAGCCGGTGCAGGATACCGATTTCAGTGCCAATGATGAACTCTTTTTCTGAGGAATTGCATGCGTACCTGATGATACCTGATGTACTGGCGACATGGTCTGCGAGATCGATTACTTCCGGGCGGCACTCAGGATGCACGAGAATAATCGCATCAGGATGAAGATTGTGTGCCTGACGCACATGATACGGGGTGATCTGGTCATGAACGGTACAGAAACCTTCCCACGGCAGGATCTCTTTTCTGGTAAATCTCTGGGTATACATTGCCAGATTACGGTCAGGAATAAAAATTATCTGGTCTTCTTCTAATGAGTTGACTATCTTCACCGAGTTTGAAGAGGTACAGCAGATATCGCTCTCTGCTTTAACCTCTGCTGTTGTATTTACATAACAGACAACTGCTGCTTCCGGTACCGGGATTTAACGAGTTTCAGCTCGTCTGCGGTGATCATATCCGCCATCGGGCAGCCTGCATCCCGATCCGGCAACACGACCATTTTTTCCGGGGAGATGATCGCAGCAGTCTCGGCCATGAAGTCCACGCCGCAGAATACGATGATATCGCCTTCCATGGTGGCGGCTGCACGGGACAGTTCGAGCGAATCGCCGGTGAGGTCAGCGATATCCTGCACATCAGCGGTCTGGTAATTATGAGCAAGAATAATCGCGTGCCGGTCATCCTTCAGCCTGAGAATTTCATCACGGATTATCGCTGTATCCTGCACCCGGCACACTCCTGTAATTGTATGTGTTGATCTTTGTGTATCAAATACATGAATGCTATAGTGGATTCGTTGTCGTTTTTTAAAAGGATACTACGTATCGGCTCTGTAGAACTGTTGCATAAAACTAAAACGCTCAACAGGGGGTTTCACTCCTGCCGCCTGGTTCCCCCCAAATGCAATAACTCTTAAAAAAGGTTATACCGCCCTATCGCGCAGCGCAGGGCAGACAGGCACTGTTCCCTCCTTCGTATTCTGTGCTTTTCATTTCATACTCCAGTAAAATGAATTCTACAGAGCATATGTATCAATACCTGTCCCGAAAGCGGGATGTTTATGAAACCTGCTCACAAAACTACAAGGTAACGCATGAGACTTCTCCTTCCGGACAATGTCACACGGATTTTTGAGCATAGCCGCGCTCCTGCCGAACAGATACTGCTCGAACAGGGTATTAATCCCCTTGAGGTGATCATATCCCGGAACGGTATGCTGATATCCGAGGATACGATTATTGAAGCAGGAGATGAGATCCTGGTTATCAGGATAGCACACGGGGGATAATGTTTGAATAAGGAGGATGTGAAATCAGATATTCCGGCGTGTTCCCTGTGCACAGAACCGGCAGTAATCTACCAGCGCCAGGTGAACCGTCACCTCTGCGGGACTCATTTTACGGCTGATGTTGAACAGCGTGTCGCAGATACCATAACAACCCGGAACATGATAGTCCCTAAGGATTGCGTTGCAGTTGCGCTGAGCGGAGGTAAGGACAGCACAGCACTTCTTCTGATCCTGCACCGCCTCATTCCGGCATGGGGGGGTGTCCGGCTCATTGCAATAACGATAGATGAAGGGATTGCCGGTTACCGTGAAGATACCATCCGGTCGGCAGAACAGCTCACCCATCGGCTCGGGATAGAGTATCACTGCATTTCTTTTCCTGAACTGTTCGGGGATTCACTTGATACACTGCTCAAAGGCAGAGAAAGCCAGGCATGCAGTGTCTGCGGCATTCTGAGGAAAAAAGCATTGGTTGTGGGTGCTCAAAAGGTCGGGGCAACCAAGCTGGCTACAGGTCATAACCTTGATGACGAGGCGCAATCGGTGCTGATGAACGTGTTCAGGGGTGATCTGCCACGCCTTATCCGGAATTCGGGTGGTAATTCATCAGGGAAGTTTACTCCAAGGATCAAGCCCCTTTCCCTGATCTCAGAAAAAGAGATTGCCACGTATCTTATGCTTGAAGATGCATGGCCCCTTCTCCCCGAGTGCCCGTATACCCGCTATGCATTGCGACGGGAGGTCCGGTCGATGCTCTCACGTTTTGAATACAAGCATCCCGGCACTATGATCCATCTTCTGGAGAGCAAAGAAAAAATTGAGCGCAATTGCAAAGGCCCGGTTATTCCTAAAGCCCTCCGTTACTGCCGTGAGTGTGGTGATCCCTGCAGCGGGGAACTCTGCCAGGTATGCCTGCTGATGCAGTCACTGTTCAGGTAACAGACCAGATACCGTCTCTGTCCCGGCAATCCGCTGCGGTTGCGAGTAAATATTCATTTTTCCGGCCCGCACAAAACCGACGATAGTAAGCCCGGTCTTTTCTGCAATCTCCACGGATAATGTCGTTGTTGCACTGCGCGAAATGATCATGGGAATATTTGCAATGAGGCATTTGCGCACCATTTCAGAAGAGATCCTGCCCGATGAAACAATAAAGGTCCGGGAAAAATCGATACCTGCACGGAGCCCGAACCCGATCACCCGGTCAACTGCGTTATGCCTGCCGATATCTTCAGAAACCGATATGACTTTTTCTGTATCGAGTAAGGCAACGACGTGTATGCCTCCGGTTGTCCGGTGAAGATCCGAAGAGAGCACATCCCTGATTGATTCGTTAATTTTCTCTGTGCCGATCACAAGGTCAGACTTGATCTTCGGGAGTTTTTCTGCATCAATATACGATGTGCTGCCCCCACAACCCGATAGGATTGTCTTTTTTGGGCCGAGCACCTTGAACAGGTTCCTGGTGATAACGCTTATCCGGTTCTTTTCAATCCTGATCGATTCGATCTCGTTGACACCTTTGATGATCTGTTCGGTAAAGAGGTAGCCGGTAACAAATTCTTCGAGCTGCACCGGACTCATCATCGCAGTCATCGCGTGCCTGCCGTTGACAAAAAGTGCTATAGGTACTTCTTCGACGACTTCGTGAAGTGCATTTTCAAACGTATCCCCTTCAACCTTAATGCAGGGCAGTTTCCGGTACATCTTTTCGCTCATATCTGACTCTCCCCGGGTCTTATAGACAATACTGAGGCAGGACTAAAGTATACCTCACAATACATCATCCATACTCCCACTCCTGTAGCCTTCGAGGTCGAGGGTGACATAGGTAAACCCTATTGACCTGAGTTTTTTCACCACTGCGGGTCGCATACCCATTATTTTTTCCATCTCATCTATATGCACTTCTATTCGGGCACTCGCGCCATCCAGGCGTACTCTGAGTTGTCCGAACCCCTGACCTTCAAGGAACGCCTCTGCCTCTTCAATCATCCGGAGCTTTTCCCGGGTAATTTCCTCCCAGTATGATATCCGGGATGAAAGGCAGGCATCCGAGGGTTTCTGCCAGATAGAAATACCATATTCGCGGGCTATTTCCCTGATATCCTGTTTGGTTATTCCGGATTCAATAAAAGGATGAATGATCCCTTCTTCGGTTGATGCGGCAAGTCCCGGACGATATTCGCCCATATCCGAGACATTTATCCCGTCTGCAATGCAGGCAAGGCCCCGTTCTTCTGCCCGTTGTCTGAGATACGGAACAGAGATCTTTTTGCACAAATAGCAGCGGTTAGCCGGATTTTTCCGGAATTCCTCATGTTCGATAAGGGGTACTGAAATGATATCCAGGTCGAGTCCGAGTTCACGTGCAATCCGGTGTGCCTGCTCAACAGCAGCCCGAGGCATGACCTGGCTGTCAAGAAGGACACACGCTGCGTTTTTGCCCAGCACTTCCTGTGCGAGCACCGCAAGGAGGGTGCTGTCTACCCCCCCGGAAAATGAAACAAGCATCGATTCCCTTGATGCAATTGTCTCTTTCAATGCCTGAGTTTTTTCTTCGATATTCATCGGGACACCAGAATGTGGGAATTGACTCTGTGGGGCGGGAGAGAAAATGTAAAAAAATTATAAACCGCAGCGCTCGGAAACGAGGCCGGTACACCCCTCTTCCCCTTCGCGGAGCTGCCGGCAGACCCCGCAGATCCGTTCGATTACATTGACCGGGTTCTTATCGATCAGATCCTGCGCCAGACTGTGCGATGGATTTTTTCACGTCGTCTTCAAACTCGATCCGGTAGCCTCGCTTACCCGACAGGTATTGTGAGACCGCTGATGGCGCGATCTCCAGCATTCGTGCTGCTTCAACCTGGGAGGCCCCGCACCTCACAAGCTCTACTGCGAGTGCCGCCCGGATTGCCCGGCAGAACGTTCCAGACAATTTTCTGACAGGGGGCTTCCATAGTATCACATCGTTTAAATTATCACAATTGTTACATAATATATTGCATTCACAATTGTTATCTACAGGACGAAACAAAAGCAATCCTGTCCACCTGCCAAAAAAATACCCTTGCGGAGACTTCAAGTATTGTCTCCGGTATAAACAGCGCAGAAAAGAATAATCCCCAGATCAACGCACATATTCAGGTAAAGGGGAATACATGGGAGCACAGTGCACAATCTACATGGATCACTCGGCAACCACACCTGTAAAACCGGAGGTGGTGGATGCCATGGTCCCCTATTTCACACAACATTTTGGCAACCCCTCTTCCATATACGGCATCGCCCGTGACTCGAAGAAGGCTGTCGATTTGGCACGGGCGCAGACCGCAAAGTCGCTCGGTGCTGACCCCGATGAAATTTATTTCACTTCCGGCGGGAGCGAATCGGATAACTGGGCGATCAAAGGTGTTGCGCTGGCGAACCGGAAGCGCGGCAATCACATTATCACTACACAGATCGAGCACCATGCAGTGCTTCACACCTGCCAGTTCCTGGAAAAGGAAGGATTTGAGGTAACCTACCTTCCGGTCGACCAGTTTGGGCTTGTGGACCCGTCGGAACTGGAAAAAGCGATCACAGAGAAGACAATCCTGATCTCCGTTATGTATGCGAACAATGAGATCGGGACTGTTGAGCCGATCACCGAGCTTACCGCTATTGCCCGCCGGAATAAGGTATATTTCCATACGGATGCGGTACAGGCGATTGGTAATATTCCCATAGATGTGAAAGCACAGAACATAGACCTGCTCTCGCTATCCGCCCACAAGTTCTATGGTCCGAAGGGTATCGGGGCACTCTACATAAAAAAGGGTGTGCGGATTGAGAACCTGATCCACGGTGGCGGCCAGGAGCGCCGGCGGCGTGCAGGTACGGAGAATATCGCCGGCATCGTGGGTCTCGGCAAATCAATTGAGATGGCAACTGCGGATATTCAAGGGCACAACGCAAAGATCTGCCCGATGCGGGACCGTCTCATCAGCGGGGTACTTGAAAAAATTCCCAACGCACGGCTTAACGGGCACCCCTTCAAGCGGCTGCCGGGCAATTTCAATGTAAGCTTTGAGTTTATCGAAGGAGAATCGATGCTGCTGTGGCTTGACGATGAAGGGATCTGTGCATCGACAGGAAGTGCCTGCACATCCGGGTCCCTTGAACCTTCGCACGTGTTGCTTGCAACAGGATTACCGGTCGAAATATCCCACGGTTCGCTCCGTCTCACGCTGGGTGACGCAAATACGGAAGGGGATGTGGATACCATGCTCGAAGTCCTTCCCAAAATAGTGAAGAAACTGAGGGATATGTCGCCGCTCTACGAGAAAAGCGGAAAAGAAGGGGGATGCAATGTATAGCGATACCGTGATGGATCATTTTAAGAACCCCCGTAATGTCGGCGAGATAGAAAACCCTGACGGGGTTGGCGAGGTCGGCAACCCGGTCTGCGGGGATATCATGAAAATATTTTTGAAAATCGAGAATAATATCGTAGTTGACGCGAAATTCAAAACATTCGGGTGCGGTGCTGCAATAGCATCCAGCAGCATGGCAACTGAACTTGTCAGGGGAAAGACACTGGAGGAGGCGTGGGAGCTTTCGAACAAGGCCGTTGCCGAGGCACTCGACGGTCTGCCACCTATCAAGATGCACTGCTCGGTTCTTGCTGAGGAAGGTATCCACAATGCAATCAACGATTACCGGAAGAAACAGGGGCTGGAACCCTGGGCCGGGAAAAATCCCCACTCACACGATCCTCATGAAGATCTCACGTGCGATCAATGATCCGGGAATACCTGCACACAGTTATTGGTGAAGAATGTTATCAGAACGGGAACAGGAACGCTACAAGCGGCAAATCATGTCTTTCGGAAAAGAAGGACAGGAACGTCTCAAAAAAGCGCATATTTTCATAGCCGGTGCCGGTGGCCTTGGATCACCCGTTGCCCTCTACCTTGCCGTTGCCGGTGTGGGTACAATCACGATTGTTGATATGGATGTGGTTGACCAGCCGAACCTGAACCGCCAGATCCTCCACTTCGACCGGGATATCGGCAGGAGAAAGACCGACTCAGCCCAAGAAAAATTACAGGAAATAAACCCGGACATTACCGTGCATGCCATCAATATAAAAATCGAAGCGATGAATGCCGCAGGTCTTGTGGGAAAAGCGGATGGTATCGTGGATGCCCTGGATAACTACCCGACCCGGTACCTGCTCAACGACGTTGCAATCGCAAAGGAGATCCCTCTCTTCCACGGAGGGATCCGGGGATTCTACGGGCAGGCAACCACGATCGTTCCCGGAAAGACCCCCTGCTTGAAATGCATCTTTCCCAAAGCTCCCCCAGCGGAAGTGTTCCCGGCAGTCGGAGTTACTGCGGGATTCATCGGTATGGTACAGGCAAATGAAGTACTGAAATACCTGCTGGGGATCGGAGAACTGCTCACGGGACGACTCTTCATCTGGGACGGGTTACAGGCACGGGTTGAGGAGATCAGCGTTGAACGGAACCCTGGTTGCGAATCGTGTGGCAGCAGAAGAAATAAAATGACTGTAGCGGGGATGAAGAAATGACCGTTAAAATCCGGTTTTTTGCACGGTTCCGCGAACTGCTCGGGACAGATATTATGACGGATATAGTGGCAGGAATGACGTTTACTTCGCTGATCACCACCATCGTAAAGAAAAATCCTGAAGGATACGATGCCATCTTTGATAATGAAGGCGCCTTCCGCGATTTTGTGATCCTGATGAAGAACGGTAAACGGATTGATCTCGCAGATGCAGCAAAGACCCCGGTCGAGGATGGCGATGAGATTGCCGTGTTCCCGCCGGTTGCAGGTGGATAGAACAGGTGAACCATGATTTCAATCCAGACAGATGATGTCGATATCGGGGACCTCATTAAGGCAGCATACAGGCGCGGGACGGGTGCTGTAGTCGTTTTCGATGGTGTTGTCAGGGATGATGATATCACCGAGATGGAGCTCGAGGCGTACGAGGATGTCGCAACACAGGAACTCGAAAAAATTGCCAGGGATGCAACCGGGCAGTTCGGGCTCCTGCATGTCGATATTATCCACCGTACAGGGCGGCTGGCAGTAGGAGAGAATATCGTGATCATCATTGTTGCTGCAGGACACCGTGAGGAGGCATACGCCGGATCCCGGTTTATTATTGAAGCTATCAAAGCGGGTGTCCCGATCTGGAAAAAGGAGCTGACGAAGGATGGCGGACGGTGGGTGCCGGGCGACCACGGGCACGGGAAACCTGGAAAAGGGTGAACGGAAGTAAAATGTTGCCTTTTTTCTTTATCGGCTTTTATTCTTATCCGTAATCATCTCTGAAAGAACCCTGACTTCCCGAACAAATGCTGAATTTTCTGAAACAAGCTGACTGACTGCTGGTTCGAGATGAATAATCCCGTGATCAAAGGGTAAAAAAATCATCCGGGAAAATCCCGTAAACCCGTCAAGTCTCTTTCGTATTTTATCAATATCTGCCTCTTTGCCTGCCCTGTTCACGACAAGTATAATATCTTCAATCCCCAGCTGCCGTGCAAGCCCTGCCGATTCCTTTGCAACGGTAAGCGAATTATAGGACGGGTCAGCCACAACCAGTGCACAGGAAAAACCGTCTGCAACAGCCCTGCCGAAATGCTCCATGCCAGCCGGGGTGTCCAGAAGCACAACCTCGTCTGGAAGAAGTCGCATATGACGGAAGATAGCGGCAAGGAGCGTATACTCGGGGCAGAGACACCCACCACCAGCCTGGCTGACACCCCCCATCACGAGAAGCCGGAGATTTTTTGCAACCCTGACCGAAAACCGGTCGATAACATCACTGACATCGGGGTTGAGGGTGAGGAGCCCTCCGGGGGATATACCCGGGCCGGCGCCGGTTTTTTCCCGCAGGTACCTCAGTACCTCTGCGAAACCGGAACAATCCTTTCAGCTTCCAGAGGCGCAATACCTATGGTCACCGCGAGGTTCTGCTGGGGATCACCGTCAACCGAAAGCACCCTGTTTCCCTCCTGCGCAAACAGGTGGGCGAGAATTGCGGTGATCGTGGTTTTACCCACCCCGCCCTTCCCGGTAATTACTATCCGGATTCCTTTATCGCTCATATGGGGGAGTTGGTTTTTTCCTCCTGACGGCGCACGGCCTGCGACCGGGTACACACTCATATCCCGAGTTCGGTCCGTTTGCGTTCGATATGATCCGATATGAGTACAGCTGCCTTGGCCGGGTCCGGTTCAACAGAGAAGCTGGCGTTCACCACACCTTTCAGTCCTTCGGTAAGGAGCGATACAACCGGGGGGCTCCCGGAGATATGCGGCATCACACCGAGCACCGTATAAACACCGGAGGCAACGAAGTATGTTCCGATGGAGACCGCTTTCTGCGAGTACCACTCCGGTGCTGCACCGGCAATGGGCAGTTTGTGGATCGGCACATTGAGCGCATTGCCGAGTTCCGCGGCGAGCACGAGGATACGGGAGTTGTCGACACAGGAACCCATGTGGAGCACGGGCGGAATCTTGAGCGATTCACAGACAGCCCGGAGGTCATCACCCGCCAGCGCCGCTGCTTCCGGCCGAGGAGGCCGGCTTTTCCCGACGCAATTGCGGCACAGCCTGTCTCAACACACAGGATGTTTTTCCTGATCAGTTCTTTTGTCAGCAATACGTGCCCGAAATCATGCTTTATGTGCGGGTTGTTGCACCCGACAATTCCTACCGCTCCCCGGATCTTCCCGGCAGCGATCAGGTCGATCAGTGGCTTAAATGAACCGCCGAGTGCGTTCTTGATCGCCTCATTGGAGAACCCCGACATCACCGGCATGGGTTCTCCCGGGATCAGGACACGCTGCGGGTTCCTGTTTTTGTAATTTTCCACTGCCATCCGCACGATTGCCTTCGCGGTAAGATAGGCATCCTCGGCATGGAAATCGAAGAAGTACGAGCCGGGTATAGTGGCTTTTGAACTTGTTGAGATGATCAGGGTATGGAAACAACTTGCAGTCCTGGGAAGTGAGGGGAAGATGCACTGGTAGTCTACAACCATCGCCTCAAGGGCGCCGGTTGCGATGATCATTTCCTGGTTGAGATGGTTGCCGGTCATCGGCACACCTTTTCTCATCAGCAGTTCACTGCCCGTGCAGCACATCCCGACCAGGTTAATCCCTTTTGCACCGTATTTTTGGGCGAGCGCTGTCAACTCCGGATCAGCAGTGGCTTTCACGATCACTTCGGAGAGCATCGGGTTGTGGCCGTGTACCGAGATGTTTACATGGTCTGCTTTCAGGACTGCAAGGTTCATTGTTGAGCTTTGTATTGTCGGCGTGCCAAACAGGATATCGGAAACCTCTGTTCCGATCATCGATCCTCCCCACCCATCCGAAAGGGAGGTCCGCAGCCCCTGGAGCAGGATATTGACATAATCAGCACCAACACCCATCTGGATGCGGTGCATCGAATCCACCACTTCACGGTCAATACCCCTCGGCGTAATGCCCAAGCTGGCCCAGATCTCCCGGGTTGCTTTCGGGGCACGGTTGAGGAACTGGAGCGTATTCTTTCGCATGCCATATTCGTCAAGCAGTGCTCCGCCAAGCTCGGCAGCGAGCTGAACGGGATTTTTTCCTTCGGTTTTTATCCCAAACTCCTCTGAGATCCGTTTGAGTTTTACCGTATCAGAAATGGCGTAATCCTGTGTTTTACCCGCTCCGACGAGGCAGAGTGTTTCGGCAATATCCCTGCCATGGTCTGAGTGGGCTGCTGCACCAGTTGCAATCGTGTCAAGCAGGTTACGGGAAACGATCAGGTCGGCATCTGCCCCGCATACACCACGGATCCGGTGGGGTGGTATGATACGGCAGGGCCCCATGGTACAGCGTGAACAGGAGGAACCGGATTCACAGTACTTGCAGGGCGGCTGTTGCATCTCGTACCGGTCCCAGACGGTCTCAATGCCTTCCCGTAACATCAGGTCCAGAACCGGTTTGGCGTTCTCATCAATTGTACGATCATTCTTCTTATGCGCAATCAGTGTCGGGTTCAGGAGTGACATTCTTGCCCTGTCAAGCTCGCAGACATCCAACCGCTCCCTAATCAGCCTGGGTTTGGGTTCTTCGGTCATAACGCATCAGTCCGTTGAGATGTGATAACTGGTAATCCGTTTATGGAATATATATTCCCTCGTGTGAGTTTCAAAAATTGCTATCATTGTCCGGTATATAGTTCAGGTACCGGGAACGTAGCGCAATTATTCTGGAAAAAGAATTCTTTATGGAATCTGTCTGTAATTCAAATTTTGGCTATATGCGACCGCACATATTGTCGCTTTTTCCACCATACCACTTCACCCTGAGCCAGAGTGAAACATTCACGAGGCCGATCAGTTCCGGCACCTCCACAAGATGCCCTATGACCGTAGCAAATGCAACCGGTGATGCAATGCCAAAGACGGCGATAGCAACCGCAATCGCGAGTTCGAAGTTGTTGGAGGCAGTGGTGAACGAGAGCGAGGCGGACTTCTGGTAATCGATACCGAGCCGTGGGACACCCAGAAGCTGCAAAGAACATGATAACGAAGTAAAAGAGCAACGGGACTGCAACCCGGACGACATCTAAATGAACATTGACGATATACTCTCCCTTGAGCGAGAACATCACAATAATCGTAAAGAGCAGGGCGATCAGGGTAATGGATGATAGTTTCGGGATGAAGACCTGCTCGTACAACTCCTGCAATACCTGCTGCCATTGATCACCGTTTCATGGGTGGATTGTTTTTACATGCAGGTGTTCCCCGAAAAGATCCGGTTCTTTATGCGCAAGGAATCCCGCGACGTGTGTCCTAATTTTCCCGGTTTTGGAGACCCCCCCGGCAGGTAATGAGGATCAACGGCTTTTCATATTCAGAAAAGTTACTCATTTTTCTGTTTCCGTTGTCCGGTCTCATGACTGAAACCCGGTTTTGCCCAGAGCAGGAGGGTCGAACTCAGTACAACAGATATACATCCCGCCTCCTGATAGAGTGTCGCAGTTATTGGTGAGAGCAGGGCCTGGACACCGAGCAAAAGTCCGATTGCGTTGTACACCATGGAGAGCCCGATATTGATCTTGATCCGCCGGATAACTTTCTGGGACATCCAGACGAAGTCCACAAACTGCCAGAGATCGTCCTTCATGAGAGTGATATCGGCAGTCTCGATCGCAACATCTGTGCCCGATGCACCCATCGCGATGCCAACATCTGCTTTTGCAAGCGCGGGAGCGTCATTGATACCATCTCCAATCATCCCCACAATCTGCCCTTTCGCCTGCAGTTCCTTTACCGCATCGAGTTTCTGTTCCGGGAGGAGGTTTGCCTGGTAGCCGTCAATGCCGATCGAGGCGCTCACTGCCTTTGCTACCGTTGCATTATCCCCGGTGAGCATGACGATGTTCTTCACCCCCATTTTCCTTAAGGCGGTAACAGCCTCCGCAGTTCCCGGGCGGACCTCATCCGCAATGGCGATCAGTCCGGTTACCGTAGCATCACGGGAGACGATAATGACGGTCCTTCCCTGGTCCATCTGTTGTGTGATCATGCCGAAGACTTTCTCTCCCAGATGCACACCGTTCATCCCGAGGAATTCCGGTTTACCAATAATCAGGTTGTGTTCACCCGACCGTGCGATGATACCCATACCGGTTTCACTTTTGAATTCGTCAGGATCCGGGACGGTGATGTTCCGGGCACTGGCAGCTGCGAGGATGGCCCGGGCAAGGGGATGTTCCGAGAATTTTTCACCGGTTGCTGCAAGAAGGACTACATCCGTTTCCTGATATCCGGGGCGGGAAATGACTTCTACAACCTTTGGCCTGCCGAGAGTAAATGTCCCTGTCTTGTCCACCAGAAGCGTGTCAAGTTTTCCTGAAAGTTCGAGAAAACTGCCTCCCTTGATCAGGACACCCCGCCGGGCGAGGTTGGAGATCCCGGCGGTGACTGCAGTCGGGGTGGCAATCGCGAACGCACAGGGACATGCAACCAGCAGGATGGAGACAAAGACGAGAACTTTTCCTGACAGGAGATACCCGATCAGAGCAATGACAAGGACTACCGGGAGGAACCAGGTTGTAAACCGGTCGGCAATCCCCTGAATGGGGGCCCTCGTGCCCTGTGCACCTTCAACAAGGTGAACAATCCGTGCGAGGGTGGTATCTTCACCTACCCGGGTTGTCCGGACCTCAAGGTGTCCGGTCTCATTCATGGTCGCACTGAATACTTCACTGCCCAAGGTCTTCTCGACCGGGATAGATTCTCCGGTGATGGGAGCCTGGTTTACACTGCTCGCACCGGTAATGACGATCCCATCAACCGGAATCCGTTCTCCGGGCCTTATGACTACAATGTCGCCAATCTGGACATCTGCAGCCAACAACGAAACTTCTTCAGTGCCGCGACGCACATTCGCCATTTTCGGAGCGAAATTCAACAGGCCCCTGATATTTTTCTTCGTTTTATCAAGGGTATAGGACTCGAATGAACCCACCACGGCCATGATAAATACGATCAGTGCAGCCGACAGGAACTGGCCAACTGCCATCGTAGCGATAAGGGCAACAGCGACAAAGACATTAACCGTGATCTTCCTGTTATACATATCACGGAACCCCGAGACAAAACGTGTATATCCTCCAAAAAGGGTGGCAGCAAGGGCAATACCCCCGCTCACGTAGAATGGTACTATGTCGAAGAACGAGAGGGCATAGCTGGTGATGATGAGAATACCGACAATGATCGGTACAAGTCCAAACACCAGGGCATCCCAGTATACGGGTGTTTCTGTTTGATTATTATCCATAGATTCGATTACCTCAATCCACAGGAAAAATAAGTCATAGTCCATTCCCGGAAGGGTAAAGACCTGTTAATCACATTGCACAATTCACTATTTCGGTGGGGTCTTTTTCTTTTCCTTCCCTTCAGGAGTATCGGGAGCTGCACCGCAGGTCTCACCGGAGCCACAACAACCGCCACTCTTGTTCATCGATTCCTTAATCGCCGCAAAAAATCCTTTTTTCTTCTTTTCTTCTGGCATAGTAATTCATCTCGCCTGATTTCTTTGTTCAGAATTCGATACGTTGCATAGGGCTATCCGATATTTAAGAATGAGCATCACGAGGGGCTCTGGCCCACCTAAAAAGCAGATACCCCTTGTGCCCCCTTTTGTTGTTTCATTGCCGAATCGCAGTTTCCATGTTTTCACTTCCTTTCAAGATTCCGATGCTTTTTTCTGCTGCTGAATACGGTCTCTTCGTTTTAGCGGCAGCCACACGATTGCCAGCATGACGGGTATTTCTATACGTGGGCAGACAACTGTTGAGCCGGCGACCATAGGCATCGATGCAAATGCCGTCAGTGCAATTGCAATGGCCAGTTCAAAGTTTCAGAGGATTTTTTCAAGGATTGCAGCTGCACTCGCTACCAGTTCGGGACATTTCGTGACGAACAGCTTATTGTTCCGTGCCTTCTCGTACTCATCCGGGTTACTCAGGTTATAGCCGAGCAGTTCCGTGCAGTTGACCGAACCATGACGTTTGGTAAATTCCTGTATGAATCCCCGGACCAGTGCCCGGGTTTTCTCAGTGGCCGCATCATCACCTTGTTCTGTCTTCCCGTATTTCAGGCCGATTACAAGAATTGCGCCGGATACTGCCCCGCAGATATTGCCGGTCTTTGAGATTCCCGCACCAAAACCGCAGGCAATCTTCCTTGCAGTCCCGCATTCCAGTTCCATCTCGTCGGAAAACGCGGAGAATACTGCCGAAGAGCAGGTAAAACCGCTCATGAAACTTTCAAGAGCTTTATCCGATTTTGTCATGACATATTTCCTGTTATTATCAGGTTACCCCAGTATCATATTAAATAAATATCCCGTCAGCGTGAATGAAACTAAAAGGATTCCTGCAAAGACCACGAGCAGTTTGATCTTGATCACTTTCCTGAGGATGATCATCTCGGGCAGTGAGAGACCGATGACGGCCATCATGAACGCAAGTGCAGTACCCATCGCCATGCCTTTTGCAGTGAGCACTTCCATGATCGGGATCATGCCCGCTGCATTTGAGTACAGCGGAATACCCATAAGCACCGCAACCGGAACAGCGAGAGGGTTATCCTTCCCGGCGATATTGACGAGGAAGTCAGCAGGAGCGTAGCCATGGATAACCGCACCGATGGCAATACCGACCAGGATATAGGGAAGTACTTTTAACGTGATACTCTTTGATTCGCTGATGGCATAATCGCCCCTCTCTTTCCATGACATAACCTTATCCGGCTGATCGTGCATCCTGCATTTCCAGACAAACTCCTCAACCTCCCCTTCAAGATGAAGTCTCCCGATGATGATGCCGGCAATGATTGCGATGAAAAGACCGGATACGATATAGATCAATGCAATCTGCCAGCCAAACAAGGCGAGCAGCATAGCCGCTGCGACCTCGTTGATCAAAGGTGATGCAATAAGAAACGAGAAGGTTATCCCGAGGGGAACACCGGATTCTACAAAACCGATAAAGAGGGGAACCGCTGAGCAGGAACAGAATGGTGTGGGAATACCCAGGACTGCAGCTACCACATTTCCCACACCCTCTGTACGTCCCCCCACCCATTTCTTCACTTTCTGTGGCGTGATAAACGTCCGGATAATAGCGACGAAGAATACGATCACTGCCAGCATGAGGGTGACCTTGATCGAATCGTAAATAAAGAAGTTCACGGAAGAGCCAAGTGGACTGGTCTGTACCAGTCCCATCAGGGTATAGGTCAAATAATCTGCGAAAACCTGTAAATAGTCCTGCATGGTTTTTATACTCCGTTTATTTTCTGTTCAATAACCGTAATCACTTTTTCAATGTCGTTCCATTGAACCTCGGCCATACCATTTTTCTTTACCCCGAGTTCTGTTGCTACCAGAATAATATCTGCTTTGATTCCCAAGCCGTTGATTTTTTTTGAAGCACAGTGATCAGAACACCCTTCCAGAACAATAATCATATCGGATTCCTCTGCTGCGTCTGCGATGTTCTCCCCGTCTTTGTGTGCTTTTACCCAGGTGACAGCAGCCGGATGGCGGTTCACAAGTATTGTCGCTACCTGTGTTGTCAGTTGGCCCGTATTGGAAAGACCGGAACAGGTTATCAGCGCTTTCATCCAGGGTCCTCGCAGGAGTGCCGCTTCATACTATCACTGCAGTGGTTTCCTGACCGCATCGATCACAGTACGGACATTGTTTTCATTGAATGAAGGCCCCGGAGTCTTGACAATCCCGAGCTCTGTGATCATGACATACCGGTCTATGGTGAGTCTATTATCCTCCATGATTTTTCTGGCGCAGGCAACCGGGCAACCGTCAATGACGATTCGCTCATAAGCCTCTTTGCCTACCCTAACGAGCTTATCTATGCCACCACCGACACCAGCCAGACATGATCCGCCACCAAACCCTTCGAGAGTCAACCGGCATGCTGCTGCATTGGAAATCTGCCTGACATTCGATCCGATACCTGGACATGAATAGATAACTCGTTTTTTCCCTTCACTACCGCAGGTGCATGATTTCTTTTCTTCCATGGCGTTCACATCATTTCAAATTTTATTGAATCAATGTGAACAGGACAAGGTTATATATTTTACTATTTCATATTAATTTGAATCTCTCATGGCACCAAAACGGACACCGCCCACGAAAAAGAAGTGCTGCGAATTTAGCCAGGACCTTCCGGACTTAATAAGAAAGGATCTCAACAAACAGGGAGGGATGGAAGGACTTCTCCAGCGGATTCCGGATCCATCGACACTTCACGAGGGCAGCCGGCTGCACCAGGCGCTTGCCGACCCCATCCGGCTTACGGTCATGTATGCACTCCTCTCCCAGCCACTCTGCGTCTGTGTTATCAAGGCGGTTGTCCGGATTGCGGATTCAAAACTGTCGTACCATCTCGGCATACTCAAAGAACAGGATTTTATTTCTGGTGAACAGCAGGGCAACTGGATCATCTACAGCATCACGGATCGCGGACGAAAAGCGTTGAAATGCACGGAACGCCTGGGGAAATAAAATTTGGAGTCCTGCCTCCATACTCCTGAAGCATTCTCATATCCGGGCCAAAAACAGTGGGCCACGGATCAGATACGAGTTCATATCAGATGACAGGGTGCGTCCCGATCACGGTACTTTTTCGGACCTTCCGGTGGTTCACAACACCCGCTTTGATATGCCATGATAATCTTTTCATGACCCCTGGTGACAGTGACATTTTTTGGTATTTTATTGCATTGCACAGAGGTGGTTAACACTCCGCAGGAGCAGGCTCTTAATATATGGTTAACCATTGGAAAAATTTTATGATTGACGAAAAGTACATTGTGGTTTGTATGTTTGGTCTGTCTGATATTACGGTAATATCAGTAGTATCGTTATTGTAATAATTATTATTTTATTGGTCTGCTGGGGATTGAAGTATAACCCGGAACTGGGCAGTTGATTCGTCTGTACTAATACGGTTGGCTCAGGCAGAGATGTATCACAACGGATGTTTCAGGTCTCTCGTTATTGGTCAAAAAAGGATACCTTATGGGAGATCATGAGTTGCCCGCACCACAAGGACAGGTCGTTTCGCCTTTATAACCATATCAATACATCTCTCCCCTTTAAGAAGCATATTGAGCCACCCCTCCACATGAGAGCATAAAAAAATAAGTGAGGCTTCTTCTTCTTTGGCACACTGGAGAATCTCATCAACAGGATCACCAAATCTCACATGGGATAGTGCGGTTATCCCTTTTGCTGCGAGATCCTTAACGAGGGTATTCAGCCTCTCTTGCGTATCCTCCTTTAAGGTCTTAATCTCCGCAGCTGTCTGTCCTTCGGTGATTACATGAATAAGTACAAGTGTTCCAATCCCCTGCATCCCTTTTAATACATCAAGAGCCGCCTTCGAAGGTTGTGAAAAATCAGTGGGGAAGATAACTTTTGAGAGTATCACCGGGCAAACGGTCTCGAACCGCACCCCGTTCATATCATCAATTACATTGTGGTTCAGGACGAGTGTAGGGTGGGTTGTAGTACGAAGGACAGACCCCGCGACTCTTCCGAGTAACGTTCTCTCTATTAAATTCCCGCCGCGTGCACCAATGACAATGAGTGACACATTCTCCTTATCTGCTGCAGATATGATGCAGCCCGGAACATCTCCGGATGTAATCACGTCGAGTCTGACTGTGACCTGCAATCCGTAACTTTCGAAATGTTTTTTTTGTTCTTCAAGTTTGATTTTTGCATTTTCAATCTGTGGGTTATATGTCCATCCCTGGATGTGGTAATGGGTAGCATCAAACACGTGCAATAGAACAATTTCCCGAATTCCAGGCAAGCCCGGGACACACTCTGAGAATCTTTGTGGCGTATTCGGAAAAATCGGTGCAGAGCAATAGTTTTTCAAACATAATTTCTCTCGTGATTTGAATTCCTGCCTTTACAATATATTAACCTTTTTTATTTTTATTAAGGTGATAGTTGGGAATATGATAGTGAGGAATAAATAGATACAGGCCGGAGAAGTGACTCTGTGAATATTCTCTCTTGATATTCTTTATATATCTGCATCATTATACTCAAAAAAAGGATTTTTTGTTGTTCAACCTTAAGATCCGAAGTTTTTTAGTATGCAGCTTCTTTTTCCTCCATACTTCCCGGATAGCAGCAGGATATCCTTTTTTATGACCTGATGCTATCCCCTCATTCATGTGATCATTCGCATCCGGAATGTTTGCCGGATTTTGCCGTTTCAGGGCCATCGAGGGTGACGATCAATGGAATCCTGCCAGACCTGTTTCTTGATGCAGTGGAACCCCTGCCCGGTCAATACCCTTATAACGGCACACCGTTTGCCTCGTTATTCCGGAATTTTCCCACGAATTTGTACACTTCCATCACTGCAATCAGTATGAGCGCAATAAAAAGGAAGATGAGCCACTCCTCAAACGTTACCGGCGAAACTCCCAGCACCTCCTGCATGAAGGGTATATACATTGACAGGATATGGATACTCTGCGCAGCGATCACGCCGATGATCAGGAAATAGTTGCGGGAGATCGGTACGCGAAATGCTGACATGCGTTCCGACCGGCAGTTGAAGACATGGCAGTTCTCTAAAAAAACCATCAGGAGCAGGACCAGATTCCGTGCTGCGGCTTCTTCAACACCGGTTCCGATGAGGAAATACCAGACTGCAAACGCAGATGCCCCCATATAGAGTCCCGAAACGAGTGTTTCTTCAGCCATCAGGCGATTAATGATCGTTTCTGAGGGGGGTCGTGGTTTTTTATTCATGCCATCCGGCTCACCTCCTTCGAATGCGAGCGCCACATCCTGGATCCCGTTGGTCACCAGATTAAGCCAGAGCAGTTGTACGGCAAGGAGCGGGAGTGGCATTCCGGCAACGAGGGCAAGCGTGAAGAGGACCACTTCGGCAAAGCCTGTGGATATGAGCAGGTAGGTCACCTTCCGGATATTATCATAGATTATGCGGCCCTCGTGGACACCGGCAACAATCGAGGAAAATGAATCATCGGTAATAATGATGGAAGCCGTGTCCTTTGCAAGGTCGGTACCGGACCCCATCGCAATACCGATATTCGCCTGTTTCAGGGCCGGCGTGTCATTGACGCCATCCCCGGTCACGGCAACGTAATGTCCGAGTTCCTGGAGACTTTTCACAATAGCAAGTTTCTGGAGAGGAACCACCCGGGCAAAAACAGATATTGTTGCCAGTTTTTTAAGGGATTCAGGATCTTCATAATTCCCGAGTACCTCAAGTTCGGAACCGGTGATAACCTGTTCAGATGATGTGGCGATACCGATGTCCCGGGCGATTGCGAGCGCAGTTGCAGGATGATCGCCGGTTACCATAACGACACGGATTCCCGATTGCCGGCACGCATGTATCGATTCCATTGCATCTGGTCGAACCGGGTCGATGAAACAGGCAAATCCCATGAAGGTGAGTGGAGGGATATCGTTGCTGTCCAGTCCTTTTTTGTCGCTGTCCGGAGCAAGTTCCCCGCTGGCAATGGCAATGACACGGTAACCCTGTGCCGAGAGATCCAGGGCCCGTTCCATCAGCTGCGACAAATCGAGCCGTGAGAGCCCTTCTCCGGTTAACTGGTCCCTGCACATCGGGAGGATCACTTCCATTGCCCCTTTGACTGCCACACGGGAACGGGTACCTTCATAAAAAAAGCTGCAGCATATCTCCGTTCGGCTTCAAACGGGATCTCGTCAATAACCGGATTGCTGCTCCTCACATCATATGGATTGAGACCGAGCTTATACCCGTACGCGAGAAACGCGATATCGATAGGGTCACCCATGTGGATCCATTCCTTTCCGGTATGGGTAAGCTCTGCCCCGTTACAGATGATCCCGAGCCTGGCAATCTCCAAAAGATGCTGCCGGTCATTATCCGGGATACGCCCCCCTGAAGGTAGTTCGATCTCGCCATCGCCACAATACCCTTCACCGGTCAGGGTGTAGGAATGGTCATCAGGCAAAGCAACAAGCTGCAGCGTCTGTTCGTTGAGCGTCAGTGTCCCGGTCTTGTCGCTCGCAATGCACGTACAACTCCCCAGTGCTTCAACGGCTGTCAGTTTCCGGACAATCACATTTCTTGCTGCCATCCGGGATACGCCTATCGAGAGTGCTACAGTGATGGCTACCGGCAGTCCCTCGGGGATGGCAGATACAGCAAGGGCAACAGCAATAAAAAATACATCGATGGTAGGAATTCCCCGGGATATCGCAACTATTGCAAGGACACCACACGCTGCAAGGACAAGAAACCCGATCCTCTTTGAAAACATCTCCATCCGGATAACAAGGGGAGGTTTTACCGATTCCGTGGCGACAACACTCTTGGCGATCTTCCCGACTTCTGTGAGGAGCCCGGTAGCGGTGACAACACCCTCGGCTTTTCCTGATACCACTGTTGATCCGGCGTAGGCCATATTCCACCGGGACATAAACGGTGTTTTTTCCGGCAGGGCCGCTGCGGTTTTCTCCACCGGGAGTGATTCTCCGGAAAGGAGTGATTCATCAACTTTCAACGAAGATTCCTGCAGTATCCGTATATCCGCCGGGATGCGGTCCCCCTCCCTGAGAAGGACAATGTCCCCTGGTACGATCTCTCCGGCATCCACCGTTATACTATACCAGTCCCGGCGGACATGCGCCATAATCCGGAGCAGTGCCTGCAGGGCCTGAGCATTTTTCTCGGCTTTCCATTCCTGGAACGCACCAATGATCGCATTCACCGAAATGACCGCGAAGATAAACACTCCGTCAGTAAATTCCCCGATGCCGAATGATATGATGGCGGCAATCATGAGGATATAGATAAGAGGACTTTTAAACTGACTGAGGATCACTTCCCAGAGTACCACGGGTTTTTTTGAAGGGAGTGTATTGCTGCCGAATATCTGCTGTCTTGCCCGGACTTCATCTGCATCCAGTCCATGGTAAGAAGATGAAAGCAGTGAATAGACTCCGTCTTTTTGAAGAGCATGCCATGCGGTTTCCGCCAGTACCTGCCGGTTACAGCAGGGGGATACTGGTACATTTCCGGCTGGAGAGACGGGGTTTTTATCCGGGGTCATTTCCGTACACTGAGATTATCGTTAGATTAGTTAAAAAAGGGGCAGGAATATTTACCTTCGGACTCGTACGGATTCCTCCCGCGATTCCTTTGCCGTATTACATACTGTCCTTGGATCTCCTCATCACCAGAACCGGTTTTTGGGTATTCCGGGCCACCCGTGCTGTTGTGCTGCCAAGGAGATTGAGCAAAAAATTCCTCTTTCCTGTTGATTTCATGATAATGATTGAAATATCATGCTCTTGTGCAAATGAGATGATTTCCTCAGCAGCGCTTCCGACAGAAACCTGTATCCGGGCGGAAATGGAGACCGGGGCTAAGGCGTCCCGCATTCTTTCAAGTCCTTCGCGTGCAGAATCAACCAATGACCTGACTTCTTCTGTTGAATCCCCGGTTGTCACTGCATGGAAGAGGGTTACATTCCGGATCCATGGCAATTCATTACTGCAGAGTGATACAATTTCCGGATCGGAAAAATCCGTACAGATAAGGGCATGGGAAAAAAGATCCGGGCAGGGGAGATCCTGTGCCCCCTTGTTATTGACAAGCAGCAGATCCGTCTTTCCGTAACGGAGAACATCTGAAGCGACACTGCCGAGAAACAGAGTGTCGATGATCCCTCTCCCCCTCTTACCCATGAGGGTAAGCGAAATTTTTTCCTGTGCGGTGATACGATTGACAACTTCGAAAATTTCACCCCCCTCAATCTCCTCTACCACCGTCATGACCGTCACGTCCGGAACTTCAGCACCTTTTTTAATCTTTTCAAGGCACAGCCGCTGATACTCACGATCGGGATCATCCGGGTCAGCAGGATCCGAAGGATACCTGTTGTAGACAACATGAAGAATCTTCACCTCGCGTAAAACCGGTATGTGCCTGAGACAGCGGAGTGTATAACGGGAGTTCATTGAGAGATCTCCCGGAACGAGAACTTTTTCATACATAATATACCCCGAGCCGCTGTTTTCTCCTGCCTGTTCCCGAAGTTGGGTTTTGCAGGGGGGAGTTCCCGCTGCAGAGAAGACCGGGTGTAGAGAATACGACCGGCGAATCCGGCAAATAATGAATATCAGCCATTACTGTTCCCCGTCAATGCTGTTGCCCTTGGCATCGTACGTGCAGTACTCTCCCCTGTAGAACCAGTTGCGGTATACGATCGGTGTAATAATGGTGGTCAGCAGGCTCATTATCACCAGGGTAACGTAAACCCCCTGCCCGATGATCCCTCTTTCAAGGCCGATCAGTGCTACGATCATCGCAACCTCACCGCGGGGTGACATCCCGAATCCGACGATGATTGCATCTTTCGTGCACAAGCCCCCGAGCCGTGCCGGTATTCCGCAACCAATTACTTTTGTTAATATTGCTACTATGGTCAGGACCAGCAGGAATAATAAAATCTCAGGAGTAACCGCATGGAGATCGGCAATAATCCCCAGCGAGACAAAGAAGATCGATGCAAAGATGATCTGGAGATACTCGACTCCTTCTTTGAGACTATGGCTTCTGTGAAGCTTTATATCCTTGAATGAAACCCCGGCAATGAATGCCCCGACAATCGCCGAGAGCCCGACTGCCTCGGCGCACATCGCATACAGGAAGGCGAGCATCATGGCAAAGATGAAGATGAACTCAGGGTATTTCTGCACGAACGGTGTCGTATCAAGTTTTGCCAGGAACTTACTGACAACCAGCAGGCCGAATGCTGCTGCGATCACGATGAATGCGATCGCCTTTACCGTTACGATCGCAACCCCAAGATATGAGAAAGAGCCGCTTACGACGTCGGCACTAATCGCAAGGGCAATCAATGCGAGCACATCATCGATCACTGCAGCACCGATGATCGCTTTTGCCGCTTCGGTCTGGAGTTTGCCCAGCTCTTTAAGAACATTTGCCGTGATTGCAATGCTCGTGGCCGTACAGGCAGTTCCGATAAAGATTGCACTTGCAGAATCAAATCCGAAGATGATTGCAAGCCCCCATCCCCCGACCCATGGCACGATAACACCGATCAAAGCAATGGCAAAATTACGCGGCTGGACAATATCTTTCATATTGAACTCGAAACCGATGACGAACAGGAGGATGACCGCCCCGAGATGGGCGATGCTTCGGACGAAATCTGTATACGTGATCAGCCCAAGAACACTGGGTCCCACGATAAGCCCAACGAGGATGAGCCCGATGACTGCTGACTGGTTGATACGCGATGCAACAAGGTCACCGGCAAGAGCCACGAACAGGAGCAGGCTCATCTGGAATTCCGGCAAAGTAAACAGGGTATCCATCGCAATATATAGGAAAGGACAGTAAAAACACTTTTTGGTTTTTATAAAAACCTGTGAACTGGATAAAAAAGATGGCTGTACCGCTTAATTCCGGCTGTAAATCAATAAGCTTAAAAAAAGAGAACGGCGAATAATAGAGGAATGGATGTCGCACTTACCGTTCTTTTTCTCGGTATCCTTATTTTTCTTGGAAATATATTCAACAGGGTTTTTGCCCTCACCAAGATTCCCGACCTCCTCTTCCTGATCGCTATCGGCCTGCTTATCGGGCCGGTGTTTGGACTGGTATCCCCCGAGTCCTTCGGGATCGTCGGGCCGATTTTCACCACCGTGACACTTGCAATCATCCTGTTTGAAGGCGGGCTCCACCTACGGGTTGATGCTATAAAATTATCATTCCGGGGTACTGTTGCTCTCACCATCTCGTCTTTTATCGCCACGATGCTGCTGGCAACGGTTGTACTTTATTTCGGCGGTTTTCTCACGTTCCTTCCCGCTCTGATGGTTGGTACAATTATTGGCGGGACTTCATCAGCAGTCGTCATCCCGATGATCGATTTTTTACACCTCCGAAAAGACGGTGGTGCGATCCTCGCCCTTGAATCTGCAGTCACCGATGTTCTCTGTATCGTTGTCTTTCTTACGGTACTCGATGTCTATCTGCTGGGGACTGTTGACCTGCGGATTACAGCGGGTAAGTTAATCGCGGCTCTCCTTATGGCCGTTATTCTCGGCGTGGTCGGGGGAGTGTTCTGGTCAGCGATCTACCACAAGCTCGGGATGATCAAGAGTGTTTTTCTCACTCCCGGGTTCCTTTTCATCATTTATGGCATTGTAGATATGCTGGGATATTCAGGCGCCATTGCCGCTCTTGCATTCGGTGTTACGCTGGGGAACCTTGATTCGTTTAAAATTTCCCGGTTCTTCCCATCAGGTACAGGATATACCCCAGGTAGAACTCAATCCTACCGAAAAAATATTTCTTGCCCAGCTGGTCCAGCTGTTAAAAACATTTTTCTTCATCTATATCGGGCTCTCAATCCAGTTTTCGAGTGCCGATTCCTTTTTGATCGGTGGTGCAATTGTTTTTGCAGCGTTAATTATCCGCACGATCTTAGTCTATTTTTCCGTGCCACGGGCAATCCCGGTCTGGGATGCAAGCGTGATGGCGATCATGATCCCCAAAGGACTGGCAGCCGCAGTGCTTGCTGCCATCCCGCTCCAGAAAGGTGTCCTCGGGGGAGAATTTATCGAAACAACGACCTATTCGATCATCCTTTTCAGTATGGTCATCTGTTCGGGTACTGGTTATCCTGCTGGAACGGACACCTGTAAGAAATCTCTATGCATGGATATTCAGGCAGTTCGGGCAACAGGAATCCGAGCCTCCCCCCGCAACCTGACCCATTCTTCTGGATTTACTCTGACTGAATTTCAGCCTCCGTTTATCTTTTCCGCCATGTAAAGTTGAAATTGCACACAAAGGGTTTAAAGGATGGGCTCCTAGTAAAGTTCTACTGAGTAGTGTATATCTATACGCTCAATTTCCTTTACTGGTGAACAGTAGTTTTTGCACATTACTCAACTCCTGCCCTCTGACGGGCAGTGCACTATCCAAACATTGAGATGTATGATGAATCCGAAATACCTGGTACTATATCAGAGCTTGACAACCTTGTCGGGCTCACTTCCAAGGAACGTAATGCAATGGAGACGGTGAGTGACACGTTCCCGTTCCGTTCCAATGACTATTACCTGTCACTGATTGACTGGAAGAATGACCACGACCCGCTTCGGCTGATTGTTATTCCTGATTCAAATGAGCTCAAAGGTGGTGGATGTCTTGACCCCTCCTGCGAAAAAGATTTTACTAAAAAACCCGGTCTGCAGCACAAATATTCGCAGACCGGACTCCTGCTCCTGACCGATGTCTGCGGGGGGATCTGCCGGTTCTGTTTCCGGAAACGGTTGTTTATGTGTACCGAACGTGAAACCGTAAAGGATGTTTCTGACGGTATTGACTACATCCGTGAGCACAAAGAGATTACGGATGTCCTGTTGACCGGGGGAGATCCCCTGACTCTCGAAACCAGCCAGCTCGAAAAGGTTCTGCGGGAACTCCGGGAAATTGATCATGTCAACATTATTCGTATCGGCAGCAAGATGCTTGCATACAACCCGCACCGGATCCTCAATGACAAAGATCTTTGCATTGTCCTGTCACGCTACAGTACGCCGGAAAAACGCATCTACCTGATGGCACATTTCAATCACCCGCGGGAACTGACTGACGTGTCAATCCGGGCAGCACACGAACTGCAGAAAGCCGGGGTTCTGGTAGTCAGCCAGACACCAATTCTCAACGGCATCAACAATGATCCGGAAATATTCACCGAACTCTTCCGGAAACTTTCATCTGCGGGAATCTCTCCGTATTACCTCTTCCAGTGCCGGCCCTCCCTGGGCAACCGCATCTTCCAGGTACCCGTTGAACAGTCTTATGAAATGGTCCAGAAATCCTGGCAGGCCTGTTCAGGCCTTGCGAAACGGGCACGGTTCGTGATGTCCCATGCAACCGGCAGAGATCGAGATCGTGGGAAAAACTGCAGGGCAGATCTTCATGCGGTACCACCAGTCCCCCGATCCTGCCAACATCGGGAAATTCATGGTATTTCGCAGTAATCCGGTTGCACGCTGGTTCGATGATTACCAGAACACACCTGCCCATGAAGGCGGGCTGCTACTCCTGAAAGTACCGATAATGCACTGGTTGTTCTGATGTGCGGAGGAGTATCATGACCGGAATATCCAGTGGCCTGAAAAAGCCAAAAGAAAACGAAGGAACCGTCGGCTCCCTGCTCTCCATGAAGGACCTCGGGGGACAGGTAAAAAATACGGTAAAGGACATTGTATCTGTCCTGAGAGGCCCCCAGGGGGGCGGGGAAAAACAGGAAAACCTGTCGATCATCAGGGATACCATTGATGCTGAGAAGACTCCCGAGTTCTGGAAGGATTGGCGGTGGCAGCTCCGGCATGCAATCCGGGATCTTGCAACGGTTGAACAGGTTCTTGGTATCCGTTTCACCCGCGAGGAGCGGGAACAGCTCCAGAAAACGATTGATAAATTTCCTCTCAACATAACCCCCTATTACATCTCGCTCATTGATGTGAATGACTACCAGAATGACCCGATCTTCAAGCAGGCATTCCCGTCACCCAAGGAGCTGATCATCGAAGAGTACGAGTTCTCCGATCCGCTGGCAGAGGATAAAGACAGCCCATGTCCGTGCATTACGCACCGGTATCCTGACCGGGTGCTGTTCCTGGTCAGCAATACCTGTGCGATGTACCTGCCGGCACTGCACACGGAAACGCAAAGTTGGTGATATTGATTCGATCCCTGGCCGGGAAGAGATCCTTGCGGGAATTGAATACATCCGGAACACCCCGCAGATCCGCGACGTCCTCCTGTCAGGTGGCGACCCGTTAATGCTCGACGATGAGTATCTTGACTGGATCCTCACTCAGCTCCGTGCCATCCCACACGTGGAAGTAATACGGATCGGAACCCGTGTTCCGGTCACGCTCCCGTTCAGGGTGACTGATAACCTTGTAGCCATGCTGAAAAAACACCACCCGATATGGGTGAACACGCATTTCAATCACCCCAAGGAGATGACCGAATCTGCACAGATTGCAGTAGCAAAACTTGCCGATGCCGGCATCCCGCTTGGTAACCAGTCGGTATCCTTGCCCGGGATTAATGACTGCCCCCGGATCATGAAAGCGCTTATCCAGCAGCTCGTGAAAAACCGTATCCGTCCGTATTACCTGTACCAGTGTGACCTGTCAGAAGGAATCAGCCATTTCCGTACTCCGGTTTCCAAGGGAATCGAAATTATGGAGAACCTGATAGGCCATACCAGCGGCTTTTCCGTGCCCCGTTATGTCATCGATGCTCCCGGCGGAGGAGGAAAGATTCCCGTATTCCCCAACTACCTCCTGACCTGGTCGGTGCATAAGGTCGTACTCCGCAATTATGAAGGGATGATCTGCACCTACCAGGAACCTTGTGATTATGACCGGATATTCTGCGATGGTGATTGTGCCGGTTGTAGACTCCACTTGAACGTAGACCGGGCTGATGAATCGAAAGTGGTCGGTGTTGCCAGATTGCTTGCAGATTATGATACAACAACCACGCTCATACCGGAGAATACTGACCGTATTGACAGGAGACAGGGCAATGGCGACTGATATAATCCAGCAGATAGGAAAAAGTTTCGTCCAGCATGGACATTTCAACAAACGGATATATGCCATGCGGGTATCCCGTGAAGATATACCGGATATTATCCGGCCGCTTGATGAGCTTGCAAAGAAAGAAGGCTATTCCAAAATCTTTGTAAAAGTACCTGAATCCTCGGCATCGTTTTTTACCGGTGCCGGTTATGTTGTTGAAGCGACAGTCCCTTTTTACTTTAATGGAACCGACACTGCTGTTTTCATGGGGAAATATTTTGATGCCGATCGAAACCAGGTAGCAGATTCCCGGACGATTGCAGATGTTTTATCATCGGCATTCGGCTATGCGGAGAAGCGGTACAATCCCCGGCTGCCTGCGGGTTTTTCAGTAGTGCACGCCCACCCGGGAGATGCAAAAGAGATCGCAACTCTCTTCCACGCTGTATTCGAGACATACCCGTTCCCCATATCTGATCCGGATTTTATCACCAGAACCATGAAAGAAGGTATCCGGTATTTCTGTATCCACAAGTCAAAAAAAATAGTTGCCGCTGCATCCTGCGAGATAAATGCTGAGGCTCATAATGCGGAGATGACAGACTTTGCAACCGATCCTCATTTCCAGGGAAAGGGACTTGCCGGCAACCTTCTTCATGCCATGGAAATGGAAATGAAAAAAGAAGACATCCCGCTTGCGTATACAATCGCCCGTGCAACGTCATACCCGATCAACATGACATTTGCCCGTGCCGGCTACCAGTACGGGGGGATGCTCCCGAATAATACCAATATCTGTGGATCAATGGAATGCATGAATGTCTGGTATAAAAAATTGCTGGCGGGGGAGTGATAGTATCAGTATTACTGCCACAGAACCCGAAACAAAGAGGATGAAATAATGGATACCGGCATAATCTATGCAGCCCTCACCATTATCATCGGTCTTGTTGTTGCGGGAATTGCTGCCATCATTCTCCGTTGGCTGACGAAAAAGGCATCCGGAACCGAATCACACCTTGATGACATCCTTCTGGGAGCACTGGGAAAACCGCTGGTTATCACGATTATTGTCGGTTCGATATATATTGCATTGACCCATTTTGAGATCCTTCCTGCTACTGTTGTCGGGTTTGCCGTTGACCAGTACGTGAATGCATTTTTTATCCTGATTGGTGCGTGGATTGTCTCTTCCTTCTCGTACAACCTGTTACGGACCTATGGTTCAGTAGTAGCAGAAAAAACAGAAACAGACATCGATGACCGGCTTCTCCCGCTGCTCGAAATTATCGCCAGGTACATGATATGGTTTATCGCTTTTCTGCTTATCCTGTCAAATTTCAATATTGATATTACCCCGCTCCTTGCAGGGGCAGGAATTGCAGGAATTGCACTTGCCCTGGCAGCCCAGGATATTCTTTCGAATTTTTTCGGTGGAGCAATTATTACCATAGACGAACCTTTCAGGATCGGTGACCGGATCACATTTGACAAATATTTTGGAGACATCATCAGCATCGGGCCGAGAAGCACCCGGTTAAAAACGCTCGATAACCAGATCGTGACAATCCCGAACTCCAAAATCACCTCAAATATTGTGGTCAATTATGCGCAGCCGGATATCAAAATGAAGGTGAGGATCCCGTTCTCCGTAGCGTACAGGAGCGATATGCCCCGGGTAAAAAGGATTCTTCTTGAAATTGCCTGCGAAGCAATGGAGAAAACTTCATGGGTGCTGTCGGATCCAGCCCCGTCAGTGTATTTTCTTGAGTTCGGGGAATCGAGCCTGAACGGGCAGCTCCTTCTCTGGACCAACAATTATGACAATTCCTGGGATGTCCAGGATTACATGAATTCCCGTATCCTTGAACGGTTCCGCGATGAGGGAATCGAGATCCCGTTCCGGCAGGTGGATATCTGGATGCGGAGAGCGGATGGCAGCTGATGGTCCCCGGACAGACTGCCTGTATCCCGTGTGAACCAGAACCGGTAGGACGATATGTATCGTTGTTTCCGTGAGAAAACCAGAATAATAAAATAGGGGTTTATCAGTGGACCTGGATCGGCAGAGTGACCGTTGAAACCGGGGGTTCATATGACCAATATCCCCTTTCTGTCTGAAGGACTGAAGTAAATCCTGGACCCTCCACGGGAACTTAATTTTCCAGTGTTCTGGAAACCGGGAGAATGGAGAATAAAATCATTCATTCCTTTTTTAAGAATTATCCGATGAGGAACGAGATTATTACCAGAAATCCGATGATGATCGCTCAGGAACCACACGACGCGGATAATTATCTGCCGCGACTGGGCCTGGGCAAAGAGATCCCGTGGACCGATCTGGAGAAATATGACTCCGATAATACTGCCTGCGATAAGACCGACGACGTTCTGAAGAGTAAGGACTACAGCTTTTACGGCACCTTCAGGAAACAGGGCTAATGATATTCCTGTCACCACCGCCGGAGGGAGAAGTGCGGCTGCAATCGCCACCCCGGCTATTCCTTCAGGGATACCCTTTTCCAGGGCTATCATGGTAGCAAATCCAAGGAGAACCGCCATCAGGATGAATATAGCATTGGGTTCCATGCGTGACAATATCTCCGGAGTAAGCGCCAGGTTGATGATGAACGAGAGCGCAAATGAGGCTATGGCCGAGATAATAACCAGCATGAGCACCATCAATCCCAGTATCTCAATGCAGCGCAGGGTTGTTTTTAAGTCCCCGATTGCAATATAGACCGCCAGTGCATAAATCGGACCAAGTAATGGAGATACAAGCATCGCACCGATAATGATCCCGGTATTATTCAGAAATAACCCAATCATTGCCACTAATCCGGCAATGGCAGCGAGAATAAATTTTTTCTGATCAAATTCCGTATATGATTGCGTTGTTGCGATTATCTTCTCAATAGGGGTTTTTTCTTCTTTCTTCCTGGTGTAACTGAATTGTTTGCTGATTTTTTCCACAAAGGGGGAGATAACAAAATCCGGTGTTGATACTTCGATGCGGGTGATCCGGTCATCCCCTATGGCCAGGCTCTCGTAATCGGGGATAAGTCCCGTCCAGAGAGGCCGGGAATCAGGCCGTTTCCCGATTGAACCTTCTGTCTGATGGATCAGTTCATCCAGCATCTCATCAGGAACATAGAGGATAAATCTGGTTGATTTCTCCTCCTCTTGTATAGAATAAAGAGTGTCCTTGAATTTTTCAAGTATTTTTTCAGTTTTATTTTTTGGTACTTCGATCACTACTTTTTTCATTGAAAAGATCCCGGTCACAGAAATCTACGAAACAGAGCACGATAAACCTATTCACATAGTTTTTTCCCAGTTTATACTGAAAGATTCCCCGGGATAAAAATCAGATGATCCGTATGGAGATCGGCCCGGGGGAGTGATGAGCCGGTTTCACATCACGACCCGCGTTATTACCCCATGAATCTTATCAGGAGGCAGCTCATAGAAATGGACGAAAGCCGGTGTCACTTTCTTAAGGATCCCGTACAGCTTCCAGTAGAATTTATCGCTGATAATGTTTTCCATACCATAAAAGATGGTTTTTTCCTCGATACCCTCTTTCCGTAAGTGGCCGATGATATCGACGATTTCCATGTAGCCGGCCGTAATCATGAATGCCTGGAGGCCCGGGGCCAGGTCACGGTCATAGTTTGTCTGGATACCGAACGGGTGATCAGTGATCCTGATAGAAACCAGGATATTGTTCTCGTATACTATCTCGTTCCTGAACATCACCTGTTCGATATAGGGCGAGATATTGTTCTTATCGGCAGTAAAAAAGAGTGCGGTTCCCCGGACCTTGGGGAGGTCTGCATATTTCAGCCGGTACTCCGGCAGGAACTCCTCTATTCTTTGCGGCCTGAGCAAGCGGTGGAGCTGGTCCTGCCCGCTTATGAACGTTACTATGATAATCAACGGAACTGCCGCGATTAAAAAAGACCAGTACGCTCCATGGGGAATCTTGAGGAAGGCCGAGAACAGGAAGACTGAATCAACAACGATTAGCACACCGGAAAGTGCCGCTTTATACATTTCCAGCCTTAGCATAAAGATCATCGTCATCAGGATCGCCGAGATGGTCATGGTTCCGGCAACGGCGAGTCCGTACGCGGATGCGAGGTTTTCGGAGGACTGGAATTCCAGCATTACAACAATAACCGCCGCAAGCAACATCCAGTTCACGGCATCGATATAGATCTGGGATCTTAGTTCCGGCGAGGTAAAATCGATTTTCATCTTGGGGATTACCCGGATCATCATTCCCTGATACATGATGGAGAACATTCCTGAGATCATCGCTTGGGACGCAATTACGGTTGCACCAATGCTGAGCAGGAGGAACGGGACGTAGAGTACAGCAGCCTGCCCCTGTATCATACTGAAAAGAACGGTGTGGGTTTCCGGATTATTGAGAATAAATGCACCCTGCCCAAGATAGCTGAGGACGAGTGCCGGGAATATGCAGTACCACCCCTTTACAATCGGGTCCCGTCCAAGATGCCCCATATCGGCATAGAGTGCTTCTCCCCCGGTAACGCAGAGGAGGACAGCGGAAAGGACAAAAAAGGAACCAGTCCCGTTCTCCATCAGAAAGCTCACGGCGTAAGTAGGACTGAGAGCAAGAAGAACCTGAGGTGCGGAAGCGATCGAGATAATTCCGGAAACCGCAAGAGAAAGAAACCAGATGAGCATAACCGGCCCAAATGCCCATGCGACACGTCCGGTTCCTTTTTTCTGGAAAAGGAAAAGACCAAGTGCAATACAAATGCCGGTTAAAAGAATCCATCCCCCCCATATGCCCGAAAATCCCGGGATCAGACGGATGCCTTCGACCGCTGACAGGATACTGATAGCCGGGGTGATAACACCGTCGCCAATAAAAAGGGCAACCCCGATGATGGTGAGGTACAGACACGAACGAAATCGCGTGTGGATTTTTCAGGCGGGAGGTGAGGAGCCCTTTGAGAACGATCTGTACCTCCCTCCCCCTTGCTTCCCAGATACATGGCAAGCCAGGCATATTGGACGGAGATAACGATGATGAGCGACCAGACAATAAGGGAGAGGAGCCCGAGAACATTTTCGACAGTCGGCAGGATGAAAAGCAGGATTGCCCCGATCGTGTAAATCGGGCTGGTGCCGATGTCACCAAAAACAACTCCAAGGGATTTGACGATATTTGAAGAGGAAGGTGATAAAAAGGCCATTATTAAGTATTCTTGAAAGGGAACACGAAAATCTTTGTGTCTTCTTTTAACCGGAAATGTGGTTCAAGTGAGCTCCACGTATCATATGATCCGCTCATCATTTATGGTAAAGGAATTCGTCAATATCAGAACCTTTATCCGTTATCCTTCAGATCTACAGTGTTAACCAGAGTTTTACGGTGCATCCCATGTTTGATGAACCCATCCGGATTCTTATTGCTGCTCTCATCTGCTGGTTCAACTTTATGATCATCGACATGATCTTCAGACTGCCCCAGCGTGGCGGAGTATCCGGTGCAACCGCGATCGCAGTGGAGGTTGAGAAGGGCGGTGGGAATCTGAACGGGGGCTTTATGATGGGAAATATCGTTTCCTCTCCTGATGCCTCGGCAGGGACCCTTCTTGCAGGCTGTGGAGTATACTGTGCAGGTCTGCCCGGTGGCCTTTTAGCCGCACTGCTCGTGTATATCGGAAACAGGATCTGCTATGATCCCGGCTATGCCGGGACAACCGGGTGTATCACTGCTACATTCATCGTATACGGGGCTGTCCAGTCAGGCTGGTTTGCAGCTTCCGATTTCATCGCCGGCATGGTAATTGCCATCCTTACTATTCAGGGACTTTCCTCAGCCCATGCGAGCAGGCTTATCGCACGGCTATGGAAGATCAGGTGCCGGTTGTTGCAGGGGTGCACATGATAGCGATTTATGTCTGTGCCGTAATTGCGGTATATGCAGCACTGCGGGTTGTCACCGAACGGAATACTATGCGCAAACTCCCCTTTCTGAACGTGGTCTCGTTTGCTGTTACCGGAATTATTGCGCTTCTGCTGCCTCATCCGCTCACCATTCTTGCTGCAGCAGCGTTTTTTGTTGGATCCACCTTTGAGTCAAACGCGATTGCAAGTACCTGGTCCGGAGGGATGAAAGGCAATGGATGAGATCGTCATGGCTGCATGCATGGCCCTTGTCCTGATCGGCACCTTTTCTGCCATACTCGGGCGCGACCCGTTTGACAAACTTATTTCACTTTCCGTTATGATTGCCGGGATTTTCCCTTTCATTGTCGACCGCGGATATCTTGATGTAGCTGGAGCACTGGCGCTCATCGCCCCGCTTTCCACTATTTTTATACTGATGTCCTGCCAGAGGAGAGAACCCTCATGATATATGGATTCGAACCGGAATTTATTGTCGGTCTTTTCATCCTCGTAGCCGGAACTGTTGCGGCTGCATTTCCCCGTCCCAAAAATTACGTGACACGGTTAATCAATCTCGAAATTCCCGGTTTTGGCCTTTTACTCATCATGCTCTCGTATAATGAAGCGCTTGCCCTCCTTACGTTCGGTGCGATATCCGTACTTTCGACATTTATCTATGTCCGGGTGATACAAAAACGGGGGGCGGCTTCATGATTATCAGAAAGATCTCGCACTTCCTGTGCAACTATGAAAATATTATGCCACTCTTTGCCGGTGCCTGCCTGCTCCTTTTTATTGCGGGTATCCTGCTCCTGCCAATCCAGTACAGTGGGAGCCAGCTCTATCCAAAAACGATCGACCGGAACAGTTCTCTTGACCCGTACGACCGCGGGGGACCCCCTTTCACCCAGGTAACCATTGCCGCCCAGTACCCGGAGAATTCTCCTGGTGCCGGGCTCGTAACCTCCTACCTGACGCCATTGTCCCTGTATCTGTCACAGGTCACTCATCATCTTGGCACGACAATTGTTGCGCATCCGGGAGGAATTATCGATGAAATCCTGTATAACACAAGGGGACTGGATACGGTAGTCGAAGCAACGATCCTGTTTATTGCATTTGCCATAGCCTCGTATATTTACCGGAAGGGATAGCCATGTGGGGACAGTACAGTTACGGGATTTTTATTGTCATGATTGCTGCAGTCATTGCGTTCTTTGCACTTTCAAGGGAGCGGGATGACCTCCACAAGCTCCTCCTTATCGATCTTATTGAAATCCTGTCGCTTTGTGTCATCGCACTTCTGGGAACCGATCTTGCTGAAGCCTTAATCCTCCCGGGCCTTACGGTTGGAATCGCCGAACTGCTTGCCCTCTCCCAGATCTATTGCACAAAAGAGGGAATCAGGCAAAATCCGGTAAAAGGACTTGACATCGAGGTGATAGCAAAGGCTGACGCACCCCTCATTCTTTCGATCTTCCTTGTGGTATACGGTATGATCCTTTCGGGATTCACCGGTGGCGCAGTAGCAGGCCTTGGTCTCGTCATTCTCATCATCTCCCGGAGTTACCGGGAGGATCTGAATCTGCTCGAAATGGCAGGTGGCCTTTCATGGGCGCTCTGGATTTTTGCCTTCTTTGTCTTCATGTTCCTTCCGGCATACTGGTTTGCAGCACTCATGGGAGCTGCCATTGGCATTCTGCTGAAAGTGACTGTAAAGATGTCTCTTGTCGGGACCATGTGGGGGGAGCAGCATGGCTGATCTCATCGGGGGTATACCCCTCTATGTACTGGAGTTCGGAGATGAACTCGTGTACTTTTCGCCATACACCCTCACGCTCTTCCTCCTGGCCCTCGCATTCACGCTGCTGGCTATCATCAGCCGTCCGGAAAAACAGGTGGATATTGCATTTGGTGGCGATGCATTTCGGGCCAAGGAAATCAGTATTTCTGAAATGCGGTTCCGGCGTTTCATGGCAATCGCTTGCGGTCTTGCCTCAATGGGTGCAATGGTGACCGGGGATATTTTCAATTTCACTCTCTTTACCGCAATGGTCGGAATTACCAATGTGGGGATTGTCGCTGCAGTCAAAAGCCCGCATGTGCAGGATGCCGCGTACCAGTACGGGCTGGTCACTCTTTCGGCAACGGTCCCTCTTTTTGCCGGAGCAGCAGTGTACGCAGCAGCGACCGGCTCCCTCTCCATGATCGAGCCTGATGAAAGGTACCGTGCCGGCCGTCCCGCTGATAGCCAGGGCAATGCTCATGATCGGCGTGATTGGTGAAGGAATGGCCCCGTTCTACGCGGCAAAAGCAGAGATGTTCCGGGCTCCGGGAGCCCCGTACGTGATTATGTGCTCGCTCTCCTCACTCCTGATTTTTTTGCGGGTTGTCGAAATTGTAATGCTGGGGTGATGAACATGAAGAAAACGACCATAGCACGGATTTTCTGGGCGGGTGCGGGTATCTGTGTGCTCTCATCTGGCTTATTCATCATGGGACTGATACCGCTTCCGGTCTGTGCAGCGGTGCTTGTGCCGGCATTCCCCATCACAGTCATGGCGCTCTTTTTTTTGTGGATGGCAGGACAATCGGGAGGTGACATCCCGTTCATCGGGTACTGATATGATCGCAGAACTTGTCCTCGCCACACTCTTTGGACTGCTCCTTTTGGGGATCCACCGGAAACTGATCGCCCGGATCCAGCGGCGGCCAGGACCGCCCATCTGGCAGGAAATCCTGCATATGCTCAAGTTCTCCTTCAAGACCACATGGATCCCCGTAACCGCGAGCCCGGTCCTCTTTGTCGCTGTCGTTCTGATTGCAATCGGTATCTGGACTGCAGCATTTTATGTGCTGGTCAGTGGCGGGAGCCTGCTGGTAATTCTTGGGATTTATATGCTTCACAAGATCGTAGAGCATGGTTTCGGGCTCTCATCAGGGTCGCCATACGGTAAGTATGGGGGCGTCCGTTCAGTCATCTCGGCCGCGTCAGAGATCCCCCTCTTTGTCAGTGTTGCCGTGATCGCGGTCTACACACATTCGCTGGATCTCGCCGCCATCATGCAGTACCAGAAGGAGTCCGGCCCGCTCATTTTTATTGCATTTCCCGCAGCATGCGCAATGTTTCTGGTAATACTTTCCAAAATGCCCTTTGGCCCGTTCTCGATAGTTGAGGCAAAGGAGCTGGTGAGCGGGTACAAGACCGAACATTTCGGTATCTGGCGCGCCGGGCTCGAGGTCTGCAATGGCCTGAAAACCTATATCCTGCTTGCTGTCTTCCTGAGTGTATTTATCGGGCCGCTGACCCTTCCGTGGCTGCTGGCAGGTATGATCCTCCTTATTGTAATCCTCGCCTTTTCCTGTGCGATCACCCCGATGATGTCCCCCTTCGATTCTGTAACCATCCAGATGATGGTAACCGGGCTGATGCTCGTCTATGCTGCTGTTGTACTGGTGGTGGTGCATCCATGATCCGCGAAGCAGTACTCTTCGGGGGGGCAATGTATGTCCTGTTGAGCATCGCCCAGATCATCGACCGTCTGGCAATCTGGTCTGAAGGTTTTGTTGTTGCCATTATCCTTGGCATTGCTACAGCCTGTTACCTTATACACGATGAACAACGGCTCCATCTTTCGGAGATAATCGCACTCTGGGCGGCAGTGCTTCTGTTCCTGGTTTATGGAATGCTGAAGTACAGGGGGATCCTGTGACCACCTATCTCTATGAGAAAGATCTCGTCCCCCAGAAATACAGGATTCTCATCACTCAGCGGCATGATTTCCTGGTACGGAAAACTGCTGCAGAACTGGATATCCCGGTTCAGGAGTTACGAAGATACTTAATCGAGCATCTTGACATGCTCCTGCTGGAAAATCTCCCGGCCAGAGCTGAAATGGCTGAAGCAAACGCCGATCGGGACAATCCGGTTGCTCAGGCGCTCGGCCGGGAAAAATATACCCTGTATCTCCAGATACTATCCGGTGCCGCAATGGAACCCATTTTCCATGCGGTAAGCGACCGTATACGTGCAGGTGCTGCGATGGAAGATGCCATCGCATATGGCAGGAAAATGATACGGGAGGAATTACGAAGATGACTATTCTCCAGCGGATAAAAAACAAGGTCAGGGCACGCTCTATTCATGTGGCTTATGTCGATGTCGGCTCATGCAACGGTTGTGACATCGAGGTGCTTGCCTGCCTCGCACCCCGCTACGATATCGAACAGTACGGAATCTTTGTCCATAACAACCCGCGTGAGGCGGACGTCCTCCTTGTCATTGGTGCCTATACTCCGGGATGGGAGGAGAAACTTGCCATGGTCTGGGAGAAAATTCCTGATCCCAAAGCAGCTGTTGCCATTGGCAATTGCCCGATCTCCGGATGCCTGTTCAATCGCAGGGAAGCCTTTGTTGATCCACCGGTAAAAAAACACATTCCGATCGCTGCAGAAGTGCCGGGCTGCCCACCCCGTCCGACCGAGATCCTGCAGGCAATTCTGTCGGTGCGTGATTCAGTATTTGCCAACTGGGAGGAAAGTCACCCATGAAACGGACGGTGGATGTCAATATCCCGCTGGGACCTGTTCATCCCTGCTTCAAAGAACCGGTCCGGCTCAAATGCGAGGCAAAAGGGGAACGAATCATCGCTGCAGAAGTCGAGCTCGGGTACATGAAGAAGGGGATTGAGCGGATCATGAAAGGACGCCCATGGCAGGAAGTTATGTTCCTTGCAGAACGTGTCTGCGGGATCTGCTCGGTAATTCATAACATGGTTTTTATTGAGGCAATGGAACAGATCAGTGGTATTACGGTCCCTCCGCGCGCTGCATACCTCCGTGTGATTGTAAACGAACTTGACCGGATGCAGAGCCACCTTCTTGCCAACTTCTGGTACTGCTATACTATCGAGCATGAAACACTGGGGATGTACCTGCTCGATATAAGGGAGCAGGTAATGGATCAGCTCGAACTCCTGACAGGCGCCCGGGTTACCTGCGCATACATCATTCCTGGAGGTGTCCGGTGCGATATCCCCCGCCATGATGCAGAATTGTTACAGGCTTCTCTTGACCGGATCGAGCGGGATATGCGCAGGTATTCCGGAATGTTTGCTAATGGCCCGATGATTGCCCTGCGCAGCCGGGGTGTCGGTATCCTGACACAGGAAGCGGCACAACGAGCCCATGCTGTCGGACCGACTGCACGGGGAAGCGGGATTGCTGCTGACTGCCGGTTCAACCATCCAACCTACCGGCAACTCGGGTTTGTGCCGGTCAGCCGTCCGGATTGCGATAACTATGCACGGGTTATGATCCGGTTTGATGAAGTATTCCAGAGCATCAGTCTTATCCGGAAATGCCTGCAGGATCTCCCCATGGGAGTCATACGGGGCGGGGGCATCTGCAAAGCGGGGGAGACGAGATACAGCGGAGAGGCACCCCGCGGGGAGGTCGACGTACTTTATCAAAAGCGATGAATACGGGCGGATTGTCGATATCCAGATACAGACCCCGTCTATCATGAACATCGAAGCCTGCTGCCACGAGATGATCATCGGGGCAGACTCGATAGCTGATGTCACGTCGGCATTTGTTTCAGCAGATCCCTGCATTGCCTGTACGGAGCGGTAACATGGGGCAGTCACTGGTCTGGTACTTAAAAGAGTTCGCCCGGGTCGAGTGGATTAAAAAGTTCCTGTTTGCAAAGACCGCTCCACTGACAACTCCCTCGTACTTCCGGGGATTTCCGGAACCGACCGGAAAGATATGCCAGCATTCCCTCTTCTGCATGATGGCCTGTCCGGCTCCGGGGGCCATTGAAGTCGTGCATGCAGGGAACGGCTGGATGCCCCGGATCAACAAAGGGCATTGTATCCGTTGCGGGCTCTGTGTGGAAGCGTGCCCGAACGGAGTCCTGAAAAGCGGGAGGATCCTTGAGACCATGGAACGTGAAAGGACTTCGCTGATCTTCTCGTTTCGTATCGCCATCGACCTGGATCTCTGCACGGGCTGCGGGAACTGCTGCACCGCCTGCCCGGTAAATAAAGTGATCGACGGTCAGATGGGAGCCGGCGGACACTCCTCGAATGACGATGTCATCATGCGGGTGCTGGCAGGAGATGTCGTAGTGCTTCATGAAGATAAGTGCACCGGCTGCAAGACCTGTGAAGTCAGTTGCCCGACCAGTGCTATACGGATCGCCCGGATCCTCGAAGGATCCCAGCAACCAGTACAGGAGGGATCTTAAGTGAAGTGCATCCTCAACACCGGGCGCACTGTGCCTCAGGGTGCTTCCGTCGAACATAAGGGATCAGATGAGTACCAGGCCGTGGCATCGGTCGGGTTCCTCAATCCCGTGGATATGATGTTGCTGGGAATCGAGGATGGAGCAAGGGTCCGGATAACAACCACAACCGGATATGTCGTTCTTTCCGCTCGTTCAGCAGAGGGTGTTACACGGGGTGAGATCTTTGTAACGATTGGGCCGTATGCCAACCATATCATCTCTTCAGAAACACATGGCACTGGCATGCCTGACTTTAAAAGCCAGATTGTCGAGGTCGAACCGACCCAGGAACGCGTGAAGAGTGTCGGCGAACTGATGGAAGAGATCGGGGGGTTGCGGTATGATCATTGATGATGTAGTCTGCCCGTTTTGCGGCTGCCTTTGCGATGATCTCGAACTCGAAGTGGAGGGAAACAGGATTGTGCGGGTGCAGAACGGCTGCTCCCTTGCCGAGGCAACATTCATGCATGATACCCGGCCACCATCTCCCATCCGGCGTACTTCAACCGGCTGGGAGGAAATCTCGTACGATGAAGCAGTTAAAGAAACTGCGGAAATTCTCAAAGATGCAGACCGGCCACTCCTGTACGGGTGGAGCAGTACTCACGGCGAAGCCCAGAGCGTGGGTGTGCATATCGCAGAGCGTATCGGGGCGGTGATCGATAACACAAGCACTGTCTGCCATGGCCCGTCTATCCTTGCAATCCAGGAAGTCGGTCATCCTGGTTGCACTCTCGGCCAGGTAAAAAACCGGGCAGACGTGATTATATACTGGGGTTGCAACCCCATCGAGGCGCACCCCCGCCACATGAGCCGGTATACGACCTATGCGACGGGTTTCTTTGTTCCGGATGCCCAGCGTGAACGCACAGTTGTCGTTGTTGATACACGCAGGAACGATACTGCAAATATAGCCGACGAATTCATGCTGGTGGAGCCCGGTGGAGATTATGCAGTTCTTTCTGCCCTGCGGGCAATCGTGAGGGGCAAAGAATCGATCATCCCCAAAAAAGTTGCCGGTATCTCAAAGGAGCAGCTGATCAGGGTTGCCGGTATCTGCAAAAAAGCAAAGTTCGGGGCGATCTTTTTTGGACTCGGGTTGACCATGAGCCGTGGGAAATACAAGAATGTCAGGAACGCCATCGAACTCACCGATGAACTCAACAGGCATACGAAATTTGTTATCTCCCCGATGAGGGGTCACGGGAATGTCTATGGTTCCAATGAAGTATTCACGTGGATGACCGGGTATCCTTTCGCTGTCGATTTTGCCCGGGGCATTGCATTCTACAACCCGGGCGAGACGACCGCGGTGGATATCCTGCGGAAGGGCGAATGTGATGCAGCACTCATCGTGGCAAGTGATCCCGGAGCAAACTTCCCCCGGTTGGCTGCTTCCCACCTGGCAAAGATTCCGACGGTGATTATTGACCCGCACCTGAATGCCACGACCGCCCTCTCCCGCATCCATATTCCCTGCACAGCAGCAGGCATTGACGCCGCGGGAACCGCATACCGGATGGACGGGGTGCCTATACGGATGAAAAAAGTCATCGACCGGGGATATCCCGACGATGCAGAAATCTTAAAAAAGATCTATGATCACCTGAACGGGAGTATGGACCCATGACAGAGATCCTGGTGAAAAATGCCTGCGTCATTGACCCTATCAGGCACATCAATGGTGATATCATGGATATTGCTATCCGCGAGGGGCGTATCGTGGAATCAGTTTCCGATCGGGCAGAGGTGATCGATGCCCAACGGTGTCTTACGTTACCCGGTGGCATTGACTCGCATACACATGTCTGTGGAACCAAGGTGAACTTCGGGCGGTATATGAGCCCGGAAGATATGAGGGCGGGAAGGACGCGGCGTCACGGAAGGATGCATGTAACGAGCGGCTACTATGTCCCCACAACGTTCGGGAACAGTTACCGGTACAGCGCCATGGGATATACAACGCTGCTCGAAGGTGCGATGGCACCGCTTGAAGCCCGGCACACCCATGAAGAGTTCACGGCGACACCCCACCAGGACATGATGGCCAACACCCTCTTTGACGGCAACTGGGCAGTCATGGATGCTGTACGGGAGAAGAACATAAAAAAAACAGCTGCCATCGTCGGCTGGACACTGAATGCGGCTAAAGGTTACGGGATCAAACTCACCAACCCCGGGGGTACCGAGGCATGGGGCTGGGGAGAGGACGTAACCAGTATCCACGAACCAGTCCCGCATTTTGAGGTGACACCTGCCGAGATCATAAGCACCATGATCCAGGCAAACGAGTTCCTCAGGCTCCCCCACTCTGTTCACCTGCATTGTAACAACCTCGGAAAGCCCGGGAATTACCAGACAACCCTTGAAACATTCGATCTTGTGCCTGATTTAAACCCTGATCGCCAGACCCTGTATGCCACCCATGTGCAGTTCCATGCATACGGTGGCGGGACCTGGCGCAACATCTGTTCAAAGGCAGAAGAGATTACACGTTCAGTCAACAACAAACCCCAGATTGTTATGGACATGGGCCAGATCATGTTCTGCCGCACCATGACCATGACCGCTGATGGGCCGATGGAGTTTAATCTTCACTGCCTTCACCATAACAAGTGGAGCAACCATGATGTGGAACTGGAAACAGGATCCGGCATCATACCGGTAACGTACTCCAAGAAGAGTGCGGTCAACTGTGTCATGTGGGCGATCGGTCTTGAACTGGCGCTGCTCACAAAAAATCCGTGGCAGTGTCTGCTCGAAACAGATAACCCCAATGGCGCTCCGTTTGTGAAGTATCCTGAGGTGATCGGGCTCCTGATGAGCAAGCGGTACCGTGATGAGGAATGTGCCACGCTCCATCCTGACACTGAGGGGAGGACATCACTCTGTGCTCTTGACCGGGAGATGGACTGGCATGATATTGCAGTTATGACCCGGGCAGGGCAGGCAAAGGCATTGGGTATTATAAAGCAGGGTAAGGGACACCTTGGAATCGGTGCGGAAGCCGATATTGCAATATATCCGATCCGGACCGATTCTGTGGACCCTGCACGTGAATATCGTAAAGTAGTGGAAGGGTTCCAGAAGACCCGCTTCACGATCAAGCGGGGGCGCGTGGTATCCCGTGATGGGGAGATCATTGTTGATGGTGCAAATGCCACGTTCTGGGTAAATGCCAAAATTCCTGAAGACCTCCGGGTGGATAACGATCCTGAATTTATCCGGAGGTTCCAGGAGTTCTATACCGTGAGAATGGGTAATTACCCGGTACAGGACACATATCTCCCCCGCGGACGGCAGGTTGATACGGAGGCATTCACGTGAGAGTAATCCTGGAGAGCAAAGTGCGCAAAAAGCCCACTATCCCCATAGAAGCAGAAGCGATCATCCCCCGTAATTTCTTAAAAGGGACAGATCTTGTTGTATACGAGGGTAACAAGGAGCGCACGCTCTCAGAGCTCTTCTGGATCTTTGTTGAAGGTACTGCAGTTCTCACCGGAAAACATCGAAGTTGTTTTAAAAGGTGATACATCGCGGATAAAAAGGGTGGGGGAATACATGGATACCGGCAATATCGTCATAAGCGGGGATATCGGAATGCACTGCGGGAATTTCATGAGTGGTGGGACGATCGAGATCCTCGGGAATGCGGATGCCTGGCTCGGGCGCGAAATGCGGGGCGGGACAATTCTTTGCCGGGGCGATGCCGGTCATTATTGTGCAACCGGATACCGTGGCGAGAAGAAAGGGATGCAGGGTGGCAGTGTCGAGGTTTTTGGCAATGCCGGGGATTTCTGTGCTGAATACCTTGCAGGTGGAAAGGTGCATGTCCATGGCAGCACCGGGGATTTCCCTGGTGTGGAGATGCGGGGAGGTCAGTTGATCATTGAAGGTGACGCGACCCGACCCTGTGCGAACATGAAGAGCGGTACATGTGTGATTCTCGGTAGAGTGCACGAGATGATTCCCACGTTTGAAAAGACTGGCAGACGGGAGTTACTCGAATGGAAAAGCATCGCAGATGTTTACAAAGGTGATGTGGCGAACCGGGGAAAAGGTGCACTTTTTGTAAAAATTCCTGGTCAGGAATAACGTTATTGTTTTTAGAGATATGGCGGTTTAAACCAGCCCGGGTACACAAACCCGAAGGGGGGTAATGGTACCCGCTTCATAAAAAAGACAGGTTGTTAATATGACCGGTACTTTTATTGCATCGGCTCTACTATCAACCAATAAATAAGGAGAATATCTATGAAGGTGATTATCGAACGTGAGACGTGCGTGAGTCTGCGGGACATGCAATGAGACCTGCCCGGGATTGTTTGAACAGGACCCGGATGACTCATTCAGCCGGATCATCGAAAAATACCGGGTTAATGGCAACATCGCAGAGGGAACAATCCCCGAGGATCTTGAAGCCTGTGCACGGGAAGCTTCAGATCTCTGCCCTGTGCAAATCATCAGTATCCTGGAGTAAGTGTCCGGGCTCTATTAGCGTCCTGTCGTGTAGCCGGGGTATTACAAAGAATCCTGTTTTATTATTTACTCCGGTTTATTATCCCTCATAACAAGTTCCGGAATTGTTCACCCGGATGTCGTGAAAGTGGGGGAACGGTTTAGCAAACATTTATTCACTCACTCACAGGAGTACGCTGTAAACCTGCACATCAGGGCAGGCAAGGAGGTGCATGTCATGTTCGAATACTTAACCCAGCCGCTCTGGTCACCCTATATTGCGGGTGCCGGCATCGGTGTTTTGAGTTGCCTGGCGTTCATTCTGTCGGACCGCCCAATCGGGTGCTCTACAGCGTTTGTCAAGGCCCGCGGTCTGATTGGGAAAGCGATTGACCCGGTTCGTGTTGCTTCGAAAGAATATTACCGCGAGATAATACCACAGGTGGACTGGGCATTCATGATAATTCCCGGGATTGTTATCGGTGCATTTATTTCTGCGTTCATCTCAGGGCAGTTTCATATTTTCTGGATTCCCCGGGACTGGGGGAATGCATTCGGGTATAATCCATTTCTCCGGATCGCGGTCGCTCTTGCCGGAGGAATATTTCTGGGTTTTGGTGCCCGCTGGGCCGGGGGCTGCACGGCAGGTCACGGTATCAATGGTTCAATCCAGCTCTCGCTTGCCAGCATTATCACAGCATGCTGTTTCTTTATTGGCGGCATCGCTACCGCCATGCTGATTTTCCGGGTTATCGGTGCGTGATGAGGAACATACAAAAAAGGAGGAAATGAGAATGCTTGTCACACTCCATAAAAACAAAAATGCACAGATCGTTACTCGGACTCCTCTTCGGTGTTATGTTTGGATTTCTTCTCCAGAAGGGTGGTGCTACCGATTATAATGTAATTACCGGGCAGCTTCTCCTTACTGATTTCACGGTCATGAAACTGATGCTGTCAGCAGTTATTGTCGGCATGATTGGGTTTCACCTGCTCAAACACTTCGGGTATGCGAAGTTGCACGCGGCTGAAGGGTCAATCGGCTCCAATGTCATTGGCGGACTTATCTTTGGTGTCGGTTTTGCCCTCCTTGATATTGCCCGGGAACGGTTGCCGGGGCAGTCGGAACAGGAGCGCTTGATGCTCTTTTTGGCGGGGTGGTCGGGCTGTTGATTGGGGCGGGTTTTTTTGCAGAAATGTACCCCTGCTGATAACCCATATACTCGTGTGGGGCAGGTTTCCAGCGGTTACGGTCCCGGATTTCCTGAAACTGAACCAGTGGATTGTTATTGTTCTGATGGAACTATTCATGATCGGGTTTCTGGTCCTGCTCGAATATCTCGGGATGTAAAAGTACCGGGTAATCATCATTCTTTTTCACAGGACCCGGTTGATTTACCCTGAAATTTCATACCTGTTTATTGTAGCAGGAAAAACAGTCATCATGAATTTCTCTGGCACAGTCACTATGTTTAAATAATTCCCGTCACATGGTCTAGATGTAGCATCCTTCACGTGGAGGACGTTTGAGGTGAAGTGTATGACAACATCAATGAAAATCCCGATCAATTATACTGAAGCATCCGAGACCCTGAAAAAATACTTAAAACTATCAGGCTCTCCAGTAGCATTCAGGTTTGCGACAAAGAAAGAAGACATTCCGGCGGGAATGCAGGAACTTGACAAGACTATACGGCACTGTGGCATGATTAGTCTTGCAAGGAAAGAAGGAAAAATCTTTTTTTCAACAGCAAGTAAGCACGAATGTAACGGTGGCGCATGGGCACTGGGTCTCAGGGAACTCACCGAGAGCCTAAAGACCGGGGACTTCTACTACAAACTGGGAAAATTCGAAAGTTCCGCTGCCTGTAAGCGAACTATCGACCGCGTCCCGCACCTCCAGACGAATGAAACATATGCAACACTCTATGCACCCCTTGAAAAAACTCCGTTTGATCCGCAGGTTGTCCTTATCGTCACAACTCCCTGGTCGATGCTGAAACTTGCCCAGAGTGTGCTGTTCCGGGTGGGCGGCCGGATCAACTCGGAATTCGCCGGTATCCAGTCCGTATGCGCCGATACCTGTGCCCAGACCTACCTGAACGGGCAGGTAAACTTCTCCCTTGGATGTGACGGTTCAAGGAAGTTTTCCGGTATAGAAGATGGCGAGATGGTGATTGGGATACCGGCCGAATTACTTCCCGAAATTACCGAATCGCTCAAAATTGTCGCAGCTGCTCCGGTGTCCAAGCCCGGTTCGAAATAAAATCTCATATTTTTCAATCTTTTTTTTCTTTGTAGAAATGCCGGAGAAAAATTGAATCATAAATCTCTTTAGGGCTTTTAGTTTCACCTCCGGCCCCGCCATCCGGGTATATGCCCCCATAGTGTAATTATCTCTCACAAGGTTAACCGGATTGTAAAAAAGGGGGACAAGGGGCTATACTCCCGGGGGTGCCTCCTCATCCATGGGAGAATGGGGGTCAATGACCTGGTATTACTGGTAGTGTACTTTTCAGGACCGGGAAAAAATAAGAATCAAAAGATTTTTGCACCAGCTGTCGGGCCGGGTTTACATTCGAAGACTTCTGTGATCTTCACGATAACGAGTGATCGGGCGGGAGGGCCGGGTTCTTCTTATTGATTTTTGCCTTCATTTCATCGTACTCTTTACCGCTTGTCTTGATAGCAGCCACACCTTTGACCTGGTAACAGCCTTTGATTTCCGGCCCCCATACAAAAAATGCGATCTTGGGGTTAACGCGCAGGTTAGAGAGCGTCTTGTTCATGAAATTGTCCACAAACCAGACCGTTTCGTCATCAATAAGCTCCGCAATACCCAGAGGGATAACATTGGGAGTCCCTTCCTTTGTTGCAGTTGCAACCGGGAAAACCTTCATCTTTGCAAATGCCTCTTTCATTTCAGCAGTTAACTTCGCCATAGTACCCTTCACCAATCTTCATTCGGGATTCCTTTTGTATATACTTTGGCCTGAAAAACTCATATTAAACATCAATGTCAGGTGTGCCGGCTTTTTAGGAATCAAGATACGCTGCCCTGCAATTATTCCCCTATCGCTTCTCTTATCTCTTTGAAAAATGCAATGAATGAGTGTGTTACGCGAACCCCCGGTAAAAAAAATTCTCTACTGGTGCACAGACTGTAATGTCCCCCTGATTGCAAGGAGCTGTGCATGTGGCCGGGAGGGGAAAAAGATTCGAGCTCCTTTTACCCTACGATGTCCGCCCTGCACTTTCAGCAGACACTGCACTTATCAGAACACTCCTGTCTGAACGGTTTGGTACAGTCCCCCTTCCAAAAATTATTCTTCTCAATAAAACCGGAGGTGTTGACCGTGCTGATCTTGTTATCATGCACGGTGAACGATTCGGGTGGCTCACCTTTGATCCGGTAACAAGAAAATTCAGTTTCGATCTTGCTCCGGAAGCGCTGCCGTATATCCTGTCCTTTGTAAAACACGGGATCCTGGACCTCGATCTCCAGACTGATGCCAGAAAAGAGCAGGGGCGGATTGGAGGTAAAAAAATCCCCCTCAAAACACCGTTTCCGGAAGGAACCGTAATCGTGAAATATAAAAAACCGGTTCGGAACAGGTACGGTAAAAGACGGGGCTGTCAAAGTCAAAGAGCTCATTCCGGTTGTTCCCCGTACACCTCCCAATCCAGGATGGGAAGTTGCAGTCGAAAAGAACCGGTATCACTTGAAAAATCTTGAAAGAAATGCCATACGCACGATTAAACAGCATATCAATGACCGTCCGACCGCAAATGTTTCTTTCTCCGGGGGGAAGGACAGCACTGCGGTCCTCAATATCGCACGAAAAGCCGGAGTGACAAAAGCATTCTTCATTGACACGGGTATTGAATTTCCTGAAACAGTGGACTTTGTCCGATCACAGGGTGTGGAGATTGTCCGGAAGGCCGGGGACTTCTGGCAGGCGGCAGAGAAGGCGGGTCCGCCGGGAAAAGATAACCGCTGGTGCTGCAAACTGCTCAAGCTGCACCCGCTCAAACTCTATCTTGCCGGAGTCGGACCGTGCGTTACCATTCAGGGAAACCGCTGGTACGAATCCTGGAACAGGGCCGATCTGGAAGAGACAAGCCAGAACCCGGCTAACCCGCTTCAGCTCAACATTTCTCCGATACGGAACTGGCGGGCTCTTGAGGTATTCCTTTACCTGTGGTGGCAGAAAGTGGAAATTAACCCGCTTTACGATAAAGGACTTGAACGAATCGGATGCTACCTCTGCCCCGCAATGCTTGAAAGCGAGTATGAGCAACTCCGGATCATCCAGCCGGAATATGCCCGGCGCTGGGATGCATTCCTGGAAAAATGGGCAGATAAAAAAGGGCTGCCCGATGCTTTTTGTACGTGGGGTCTCTGGCGCTGGCGTGCTCTGCCACCCAAGATGAGGGAATTGTGCAGGTCTAAAGGTATCCCCGTGAATGATGACTATACCCTGCGGACAGGACCTGTCCGCGCAACTCAGGCGAAAGGTGATGAAATGGCAGGAAGATCAATGGAAAAAGACCAAAAAAAGGAACCTGATGCGGGATTTGCAGTCAACGAAATCCGGAAGGATTTCCCGATTCTCGGGGACATTATTTATTTTGACAATGCAGCAACAAGTTTTTCCCCGGAGCCCGTAGTTGAAGCGATGGTTGAATTCGAACATCGCTATCGTGCAAATGTCGGACGAGGTGTACACCGGTTCACCCAGATTGCATCACAACGGTACTGGCATGCCCATGACAAAGTGGCGCAATTTATCGGTGGTACCAACGGAATCACCGTTTTTACAAAAAATACTACTGAAGCTATACATATGGTGGCTCAGGGCCTTGTCTGGAAATCCGGAGACCGGGTGATCACGTCAATTCTTGAGCATCACTCTAACCTGCTTCCGTGGCGGAATCTTGCCCGGCAGGATGTCAGGCTCGATGTTATCGGTATTCATAACGACTATTCCCTTGACCTCGACGCACTGGAACGTACAATCACTCCCGGTACCCGTCTCATCACCGTTACTCACGCATCAAACGTGGTTGGTGTAGTAACACCAATTCAGGAGATTGCAAAGATCTGCCATGATTACGGAGTCCTCTTACTTGTTGACGGTGCGCAGTCCGTTCCCCATATGCCGGTTGATGTTGATCGGCTGGGCTGTGACTTTTTTGTCTTTTCCGGTCATAAGATGCTCGGACCCACCGGTACCGGAGTCCTCTGGATGAAGGAGCCTGTGCTTGAGCCGGTGATCTTCGGTGGCGGGATGGTCGAGACGGTGACTGAAACCGGTTTTACAACCGCAGAAGGGTACCAGAAATACGAAGCGGGAACTCCCAATATAGCCGGCGGCATTGGTCTTGGGGTCGCCTCAGAATATCTTCAGAAGATTGGCATGGAAAAGATCCGGGTTCATGAAGAAACACTTACCAACCGGTTGATCGACCGGCTGATACAGATGAACCAGGTACATGTCTATGCCCCCGGACCGCAGGTTCCCCGTATCGGGGTTGTCTCGTTCACACTGGATGGATTCCATCCCCATGAAGTCGCCCAGCAGCTCGATGATAGTGCTGACATCATGGTGCGATCCGGGTACCACTGCTGTCAGCCGCTCATGGAACATCTTGGATTGCCGGAGGGAACGGTGCGGGTGAGCCTCGCGTTGTATAATACAGAAAATGAAATAGACATGCTCATCGCGACGCTGGAAGAACTCGTCCGATGAAGGCAGACAGGTCCGGATACCATTACGTCTTTTTGTATCCGCTGCATCCAGTACAGGCACGATTTAATCATTCCGCATCAAAATATTCTGTGACATGCCTATTAAAAAATATAAAGATTAAAACGGGAGATTCATAATGAAAAGCAAAAAATTCTCTGACCTGTTCGCACACCTGCGGGAGAAACGTCCGCTTATCCATCATATCACCAATTATGTCACGGTCAATGATTGTGCAAATGTTACGATCGCCGCTGGTGCAGCGCCAGTCATGGCTGATGCTCCTGAGGAGGTTTGTGAGATGGTCACGTTCGCCGGCGCCCTTGTCCTTAATATCGGGACGCTGAACAGGGGACAGATTGAATCCATGATACTTGCAGGCGGCATGGCAAACGATCGGAAGATACCGGTTATTCTTGATCCTGTAGGTGCGGGTGCGACCCGGTTCAGGACCGACAGTGCCCTGCGATTACTCGATGAGTTGGAGATCACGATTCTCAAGGGCAATGCCGGTGAGATTGGGGTGCTTGCCGGTGCAGAAGCACACGTACGAGGAGTGGATTCTTTTGGTATGACCGGAGATCCCGTTAGTATTGCCCGGCAGTTTGCGAAAAGAGCAGGCCTGACTGTAGTTATAAGCGGTGTCTCAGACATTGTGACTGATGGCGACCGTATTCTTCTTGTTGATAACGGTCACCCGATGATGGGCAGCATTTCCGGAACCGGATGCATGGCAGCATCGGTGACAGGGGCATTTGCAGCAGTATCTGATGATCCCGTTATCGCATCTGCAGCAGCTCTTGCAGCTTTTGGGATCGCGGGCGAGAAAGCGGCATCAGGTGCACGGGGCCCGTATACATTTAAGGTCGCATTATTCGATGAGCTGGCTGCATTACAGCCCCATGATCTTGTATCGGGTGCAAAGATCAGAACCAGTTAATGGTCCCTTCAGGATGTACGATTTATACGTAATTACCGATGAATCGATTGCCCGGCGGTTTATCCCATTCAGAAATTGCACAGCGGGCAATTGCCGGTGGTGCAGATGTTATACAGTTACGTGACAAGACCTGCGGATGCCTCGAGCTCCATAAGGTCGCCCGGGCTCTCCGCAGTATCACGAAGAAAACCGGAACCATATTTATCGTGAACGATTGTCTTGATGTAGCCATTGCGTGCAGTGCTGATGGTGTTCATCTTGGGCAGGATGATATCCGTACGGATGTTGCCCGGCAGATTGCACCGCCCGGGTTTATCATCGGGGTCTCAGTAGGAAGCGTTGATGAAGCCCTGAAGGCGGAACGGGAAGGGGCGGATTATATTGCGATAAGTCCGCTCTTTTCCACATTATCCAAAAATAATGCCGGACCTGGCCACGGTCTTGATCGGTTGAGGGAAATCCGGAGAAACGTTACTATTCCCATCATAGCTATCGGGGGAATAAAACCGGGCAATGTGCGTGAAGTTATCGCAGCAGGAGCTGATGGGGTCGCAGTGATCTCTGCTGTAGTTGGTAGCAAGGATATATCAGCAGCGGCCCGGGAACTCAAGAATCTGATCTCTGCAGGCAAGAAGGCATTGCGGTAAGATCGGGGTTGACTCTAGCGAAAACGGTGCCGGACTCCATTTACCGCCTTTTCGGTTAAAGCGATAACGATATTTTACCTGTCCGGGAGTAATCAGATTTTTCAGTGCTGTCTGCCGGGATAAATGCCGGTGATTGTTTCCATTCCCCGGGCATTTCCCCGGAACTTATTTCCTTTTTTCAGAAGATAATTTCCAGAATTCCCAGTGATGTCAGCAGGACTAGGACTGTTGCAAGCATCCATCCTGCAAAGATGACTGATACTGCTTTTACTCCTCTCCATTTAAACAGCCACGCAATCAGTATACATCCATACAACCCGACTCCCGGAACCCAGATAAAAGGAATAAGTGCATAAATTCCATATTTTTTTAACATTTCTGATTTTTGTGTAATCGCCTCAATTTTTTTCAGGTGGTTGCGGAGCCATTCTGACCGTTCCGCAAAAATGTCACAAATGCCAGACAGCACGAATATGACGGACAATCCGAATGAGCACATGATGAGTAGTAATGGAATGGGACTGATGCCAAGCCCGAGTCCGACGACAACGGCAACCGGCTGGAGGATAAGCATTGATGCAACCAGTCCGAGTATTTCTGCCATCGCAATATGGTGGTAAAAACCAATTACGAGCGGCAATACCAGGACACCTGTCACGAGGATAAGTGCGATTTTTAATATTTCAGAAAATCCTCTCATCCGGGAAAAATTATTCATGTTAGTGGTAAGCCCTTGTCGCGAATTGTATAATAATCATGAGAACCGGTGTCGGATTTCTCACGTGCAATGAAGACAAAAACCGGAATAGATGAACCGATGTTCCTTTCACACAATTAAGCCGCCGGAGGGAATTGAACCCTCGACCTGCTGATTACGAATCAGCCGCTATGCCGCTAAGCCACGGCGGCGCAATATCTCACAATATCGACCCTTGCCGTAATAAAAATATGTGTATCAGGAATAACCGCTGAGCGTAGTAACCTTCTCGGGCCCGTGCGCCTCTTTAGAGGCTGAGATGGTGCCAAACTTTCCCTCGTAGTCAGCGACTGTTTTTGTCAGTACTCCGAGGAGGTTTTTTGCATGCGCCGGTGTGATAGAGACAATTGCCTTTGCCCGTGCCTGGTTCACCTGCGGGAGCTGGTGGAGAAACATGAACGTGAACTCGTCATCTTTATAGGCAATCTGGATCATGTTGCTGTAAACCGGATCAAGGGTGGGGGGAATATTAACGGATATTTCCTGTCCTGTCATGATGATCAGGTTTGCCGTAGTGCATGAAATATGTTGGTCAGGAATTAAAAAAAGTAATATCTTACTCTTTCCCCATCGGGATTGATTCCATAAGTATAATCCGATTGGTTCACAACCCTAATACGAGGAATTATCCTGAGCTGGGCACCGGGACTATATTGCAGTATCAGACCTTGTACGGGTACACGCATGCCCGGTTCGGTTTTATTACGAACGAAACGATCCCCTGACTGAATCCGAAAGGTACGTAATCTGTAAACAGCTTTTGTACCATCTTGGAAATGTTCTCGATCCGGAAGAGATATGGGCAGAGGTGATGGCAGTCTGCCCGGCTCTGGATCCGGCACTCCGCCCTTTTCTGGACACCTGCATTGCCTCGTGCAATAAAAGTGCATGGAAACCGGCAGCCCAGTCTGATGTCCGGGTGATTTCAGAAAAGTACGGTATCGTTGGTATGGTGGACCGTATAATTGATGACGGTGCTTTTTCAATCGTCCGTGCTGCCGGTGCCATGCCGTTCGGGACCTATGCAGCAGACCGGTTACGGATTGCATGCATCGCGTTCTGCCTGGAGGAGATGACCGGAAACGAGGTGAGTGGCGGATATGTGGAATATATCCCTGACGGTGTCTCACGATTTCATGTGGTCCAGCCCCGGGACCGGCGACAGGTAATTGCCACCCTGCACAAGATCCGTGAGATACGGGAGGGAGCCCTTCCACGGCACCCGCTGAACGCTCCGTGCAACCGGTGCAAATACAAGGAGCGCTGCGAGAACAGCACCGGGCGGCGGCTGTCGGATTTGCTATGATTACTGGTCCAGCAGCGTGCGGGAAATTATATACTCGCCCCGCGCTTCACGTGTCGTCCCAACAACCAGCCAGGTCTCACTGCCATGCCGCTCGCAGATACCACAGGCTTCGATTGTCTCACCTGCAAGCGCCTGCCCGCTATACGTATGAGTGAATGAGAGGACGCGGCTCACCGATTCGTGTTCCACTTCATACAGTGCCGGGCTGTCGAACGAAAGAGACGCATCGGTAACCGTTGCCTCAATGAGCATTTTACCGATAACCTCCCCTTTACCGGGGGATACACTTTTCATCTCATCATATGACCGCGTGTAGAGAATATCGAAATAGGTGCCATCTATCTGCCCACGGTTCCATTTCCGCAATTCATGACGCACAAACTGGTCAAAGGAGATCTCCGGTTTCCGCTTTTCGTATACTTTATGCCACATGTCCGGTGAAAGCCCTTCCAGTTTCCCAGCCAGGATTCCCTGACGGACCAGTTCCTGTGCGATAAACCAGTGTCTTCCGTATACTACCATATCGATGTCAGATTGTTCATTCTCGAGCCCGCAGAGCAGTGATCCGGTACACCCGATAGTTCCTGCCGGCAGCCTGAAAAGATCCAGGAGTTTTTGCACCCGGATGTGACGTGAAGCGATATGGGAAATCTCCATGTCCGGTTTTAACACCTTTTTTACATCATGGATCGGAATGCGCTGGACGAGATTTGAATAGTGCGGTTTATTGCGTGCGATAAACGCATAAGCCTCTTCAAAATCATATTTCTTAAAATGCTTTCCTGAATGGTTTACGCGCTCACCATTTTCATCAGGAACATACCTGAGAACACAGCCGACCCTTTCATCATTGTCATAGGTAGAAACAGCATAGAGCCAGCCATCAGAATCCTCGATGAAATCACGCAGGCGGACAGGCATCATGGTAAAATTCAGATTCTTTCCAGAAACGCTTCAACCGCTTCTGACAGTGCTCCTTTACGGAGGATTCTTTTATTTGTAAGATCGACAACCGTGCTGGGAGTTCCGGACAATCTGCCACCATCTATAAAAAGTTCGCGAGGTACCGTACATTCCTCAGGTGTCTGCGGGTCTTTTGCACCATGAAGATTGGCGCTTGTTGCCGTGATGGGCGCATCGAACCGTTCAATAATCTGCAAAGCAAGGTCGTGTGCCGGCATCCTGATACCGATCATACCAGTTCCCCCGGTAAGGATTTCGGGGATAACCCTGCGTGAGGGGAGAACTATCGTAACCGGGCCGGGAAGGAATGCCTCGATAAATTCATGCATGCGGGGCTCAACACGGGCAACCGCGGCAAGCATATCAAAATCAGCAACGGCAATAGACACCGGCATTCCCATCGGACGCTTTTTTGCTTCATAGACTTTCAGAATAGCTTCATCAGAAAATGCATCAGCACCAAGTCCGTAGATAGTATCCGTGGGATAGATTATGGTCCCGTCGTGCATAAGCACTGAAACAGCTTTTTCTACAATGTCCATTTTAGAATTCACGCCCACGGACACGGTTGATGTCAAATACCGCTTTGCTGCTGATATGCATTACCGCAAAAACTCCCGCCTGGATAGGATCGGTTACTACAAGATCGGCATGACCGGGTACCGTTCCTGCCATTTTCAATGCAATAACCGGGATGCCTGCCTCCCGAACCCGATCGACCGCTTTTGTAATCTCGCCACCCATAATTGAACCGGCGAGAACAAGGATTGATGCACGGGGCAGCCGCGCAACTGCATCCACTGCCAGCGCGAGTGTCCGTTCACCTACGAGCGGAATAGTATCCACTGAAATTCGTTCACCGCGGATATTGTGCCGGTCTGCCTCATTTACCGCACCGAGTGCAACCTGTGCAACCTGCGCACCACCGCCGATTATGATGACCCGTGATCCAAAGATGTGGCCGAACGGCTGGTATGCCTTGACATTCACGACTGAAGGAATTCTGTTCAATTCCTCAAGGAGCCGATCGCGGTCGCTTCCCTCACCAACATCATATTCAAAATAGAGTTCCGCCATCCCTGTATAGGGTCCGGAATCGAACACTTCCTGATTGATCATCACGATATTTGCTTCATGCTCAGCAACTATAGTTGCGATGTCCCGAAGGACACCCCTGCGGTTCTCCGCGATGATCCGTATTGCACAGCGTTCGGGTTTCATCTCCATAGAACTGATGCGATAACCGGGGATCGAACCTGGGTTAAGAAGCTTGGCAGCTCCTGTCCTACCGCTAGACTATTATCGCGCAATAAATTTTCTGCTCTCTAATTATTGCGTGATTTCAAAGATAAATATGATGTTTATACGATCATTTCTGAACAGGTAAAAGAAAATACATTTTTCATGTCCGAAAGCAGGGAATTGAACGGAATTAAAACTTACCAAAAAAACCGGATAGCAAATCCCGGTAACCGGTAAGACCTCCTGAAATTTTCGTTATGCTGTTTTATGGACACTCGATATTTTTAAGAAAGACCAAGACAGCATATGTATACTATATTAATGCCAACATTTCATTCCCGGAACGGGGATTGTGAACGTTCCCTGAAAAAGCGGCGGCATCTGATTAACCAAATCGGGCATGAACACGCATAACTACAACTCAAACCGGAGAGACACTTATGGAGATTAAAAAATATCTGATGTACCTTATCATTGCAGCCTGTTTGCTGGTGTTGATACCACCCATTCAGGCAGTTTCTGATGAAAATTCTGACAGGGTAATATACCAGACTTCATTTACCTCAGATCCCCGTTGGGATACCAACAATCCTTCAACCAACTACTGGGATCCAAACACGGGAATGTACCACTTTTCCCTTGAACCCAGCACTGGTGGATATGCCTATACGGTCATAGATTATGACAGAGGATCATTTTCTCTCGATTATGATATGATCCTGAACAGGATTGACGATGGAGCAACGTTCAGATTCGGCATGGCGGGAAGTGAAATGGATCCTTCAAAAGCTCCCAATGTTCTCACAATGTTCACCAATAATCAGGCGAAATATGGCCAGATCATGGTGCTTCACCTGGTTACACCAGGCAGTAAACTGATAGAAGTCAGCAGTCAGACATCCAGTGACCCAAGGGCTTACAATGGACCAACAGCAAAGTATGAAATAAACACAACCTACCATGTTGCAGTGAATTACGATGACAATCAAAAGACCCTCAGCATGAATGTAAATGAGAAAAAAACCGGAAAGGAGATCTGGAGTGTACTATATCAACACTGCCGAAAACCTGAACGGAATGAAGAGGTTATACCTTGGTTCGAAGGGGGATTACGGCAGGATGGGCATTTATGCACAGGGATATATCGACAATATCCAGCTTACTGCACCTGCTGTGGTAACCCCCACTACATCCGTGGTAAACCCGGGCAGTATCCGTCACGACAATCCCGACTACTAAACCCACAGTGCAACAAACAACTGTTGTGCTGACGCCCTATCCAACTGATACACCGGAATCCCCGTCTACAGGTATTCTTGCGATTGCTGCACTGGTCGTTACAGGTGTTTGTGGTATTCTGATCCGGAAGAAACGGAACTAAACCATTTTTTTTTAAAAAAGGATGTTATATTGTTGATGTATGATTCAGAGGGGTGAGGCCCCATCTGTCTCTGGAGAGAGATTTTTTAACGTTCCATTGTTGTCTCGAAGTATGGGGTTTTGTTCTGGTTCAATGTGCATTGGATGGGTCGGTGACACCCCGAATACGTTTCGTGTATCACCTGAGAATATATTATACAGGTATGTGCAGATAAATACCCAAAATCGTGATGGTTGAAGTATTGAACTCCCTGGTTATATAAAAAAACCAGAAAGGATTGATACTGCAGGGAGAGAATATAAACCGTCACGACCTTATAATCTGATTACCATATTGTTATAGGAATACAGATCAGATATGATCTTGGTGGAGTGCTATGAATCCTGCGGACAAGTCTCCGACAATAATTGTTCATGATGATTCAGACTCACTGAAAGAACTCTCAGAGTATCTCGATGTGCTTTCAAGTAGCGCGCGGCTCAGAATATTAAAGTTCCTCGAAAAAAAACCCCGTGATGCCCGTGCCATATCGAAGGAGATCGAGACCAGCTGATGAAAATACGAAAAAACATCTTGACAAACTCCTGAGTGTCGGGATAATTAAAAAAGAGGCGGGACTGGGTGCTCCAACCTCCAAGGGTATTCATCCCGTATGGGAATACTCTATTGTCCCTGGTGGGCTTGAAGCCATCATAAGAAATCTGGGGCTCTTTTCAAATACGCGGGTGCAAATCGTAGGGAGCGAGATCTCCCGCCGTCTGGAAGAGGTAAAAAACACCCTTTCAAAAGAGCTCCTGGGGACTATTCCCACAGCTGACCGTGCTTGGAGGACCAGATGATGGGAAGATGTTTATGCTGAAAAAAGATCAGGTTCGTATCGGAAGGGTCGATCCCGAGAATCTGACCTCGTACTCTCCAGATGATGATATTGTTCTTTCTGACGGGTATACTGCAGTCACCCGCGTTTCAAAGCCCCACGGTCTGTTCATTCGTAGCACTGAGGGTTGGCAAATCGAGGACTGCGGGAGTACGGGAGGTACCAGGCTCAACAATAAACGACTTGAAAAAAATTCACCCGTTTTCATCCATGATGGAGATCTTATTGAATTTTCAAAAGGAGTATCTGGTGTTAAACTTCTCATAATCATCCCACAGGGAGACTGAAGAATCCAAAAATTTATCCAAATCGTAGTCCGAAATAAAAACCAATCCCCCATTCAACAAAATCAAAAATAAAAAAGTCACGCCTATGAGTCCGAAACACCGCATTATCTGCGTACTCGTTTTCCTTATGCTCATTTTCATTATCCCTTTGGCGGCTGCTTCGGAATATACGGTTGGTCCTTCAGGTGCAGAATTTTCCAGCATCCAGGCGGCAATTAACCGCTCTTTAGCGGGGGATGTCATTCTTGTTCATAGTGGCACCTATGTGGAAAATCTCCGTCTGGATAAAAAAATTGATCTTATCGGCAGAGACAACGGGGGCGGGGCACCGGTAATTGAACCGGGAAATAAAAGCAACGCTATTGAAATTCTTGCTAATGGCTGCAGAGTTGAAGGATTTATCATAAGGAACATTGATTCGCAAAATGGCATCCGTATCAATTCCCATGAGAATAATATTACCAGAAATACTTTCCTGAACAATGTTCAGGGAATTCTACTCGATTCCGCGATGAGGAATACTATTAATAGCAACAATATTACCAACAGCAGCAAGACTGGAATCAGGTTTCAAGCCTCAAACAATAACCTGATTGAAGGTAACCGATTTTCAAAAAATTCAATAGGAATTGATGTTGACGAATACTCCCTCTCCAACCAGATCTACCGGAATAATTTTGATAACCTCCAGAAATGTACTTTCCAGAAGTGCAACTTCGGTATGGAACTCCACTGATGTATACTCCTATACCTACCTGGGTATCCAACGCCAGAGCCCAATGGGTAACTACTGGAGTGATTACAGTGGAAGGGATAAAAATTTTGACGGGATTGGAGATTCACCAAACAACGTCAAGGTTGGAGCAAACCCGAAATCGATTTTTGATCAGGATATCAAAGATTATTATCCGCTGATGGATCCAACCGAATATTATTATAATGTGGTTCAAGTCCCTCTGGAAACCGAAACATCAGTACCCGAATCTTCTGCCGACAATTCCCCGGGAATCTGAAACAACATCACCCACGATTACTGCATCCGTTGTGACCCCGACACAATCACCGGTCGTTTCTCAACCCTCTGGAAAAAATGGTGATGGCCAACCTACAGACTTCCTGGTGATAGAACTTATTGTGCTACTGCTGGCAGGTGCTGTAGTTTTGATTATTTTCAGGCAGCTGAAGTATAAAGAGAGTAAGGAGGAAAGTTTGTCAATCAGCAAAGAAACAACCCTCGTACAAAAATCTTACAGAACCTCTCCCAGGCGGGTCAACTCCGCTGCAACAATTCCAAAAGCAGGTAGTACAACAGTTCCAGGTACCCCCAAGGCTTATACATCCATAGCAGAACAAATGAGCTACTTCCCCAATGAACTGGAGAGTAAATATACTGAGGTCAAATATATCGGACGAGGCGGAATCGCGTGGGTTTTCTCCGCCCACCGAAAATCAGATGGATTGAAGGTTGCTGTGAAGATCCCGATAAGTTTCGATGAAATGACCGGAAAATCCTTTTTAAACGAGATCGCAGCATGGGAAACCCTGCGACATCCCAATATTGTAAAAGTGACTGCGGTCAATATCCTTCCGGTTCCCTTTGTTGAAATGGAATACGTACCCGAGGCGCTGGAGGCAACAAAGAAACCAATTCCTGTCTGGAAAGCCGTACACCTTGTCAGAGGTATTGCAGATGGTCTGAAATATGCTCATAAACACGGGTTCATCCATAGAGATATCAAACCCCACAATATCCTGCTCAATGAGGACTTTGTTCCAAAGATCACCGACTGGGGCATGAGCAAAGTCCTGGCAAACGAAGTAAAAAAATCCAGTATTGCAGGTTTCTCTCTCTCCTATGCAGTCTCCTGAACAGGTTTCCCCCTCTGAATTTGGTAGAACCGATGAACGCACTGATATCTACCAGCTGGGCGTGGTCTTTTACGAACTGGTTACCGGTTCAGTTCCGTTTGGTGGTGATAGCATTGTTGAAGTAGGCAATGCGATTTTGAGGAACCAGCCGATTCCCCCGTCAGCGTACAATTCTGATGCGGCAATAGTGGAGAAGATTATCTTAAAATGCCTCGAAAAGAATCCGGCAAATCGCTTCCAATCTTCATCAGAACTGCTTGAAGCACTTGACGGGTTCCTTGAGGAGGAGGCGGAATGACCTTTTTATTGCCTGTTCACCGGGGGCAGGTCCAGAGCGACGGGGGTTTCTTTCCATAATGCCAGAAAAACAAGATTATGAACCTGCGACGTGTGCACATTGCAGCGGGATGGGGTGCCTGTATTGCGATAAGACCGGAGTCGTGCTGGTTTCCTCACCGAAACGAGCGTGCCATTATTGTGATGGTGTCGGGTGTGTCTATTGCGGATTTACCGGCTGGGTCAGGCCAAAAGGAAAGTATGACTGACAGCTGCAGCCAGATGTTCAATGGAATTTTCCCTCAAACCTGCGTGGTATCACGCATTCCTCATATCGTTTTGCAAAGTACCGGTCGGTCATACCTGCAATAAAGTCCCGGACAAGCTCAGGGTGCGTTGCTGACTGAAGATAGTCCTGGTTGATCCAGCTGGTATCGATAAAATCAGTAAAAATTTTTGCTTCTTTTGCCTCTTTTTCAAGATCTTCAAGATATGTCGCAAACAGGGTTGTGTACATCTGCCGTACCTTTTCCCGTTCTGAAGTGAGTTTTTCGTTCTCATAAATATTGATCCGGGAAAACGTGCGTAGTGCAATAAGAGCCATTTCCACATCACGGCTGTACGAAATATAACCAATATCTTCAGTATCACTGTTTTCAAGCAGATCGTAGATGAGTGTGTTGATGATTTCCCGGTTGGTATCTCCAAGAATATCCCGGCAATCCTTTGGAAGTGGAGTTGCACGCCCGATCAGTCCCACTTCCCGGGCATCCTGCAAATCCCTGCCAATGTAGGCAATGGTGTCGGCAAATTTAACAATGCACCCTTCCAGCGTCATCGGAGCCTTGGTGCGTCTGCCCTCTGTATTATCCTGCACTTTTTTGTCAAATGCCAGCCACGTCAGGCAGGGTTCAGGTGAAATTTTAACATCGTCAGCTTCCCCGTTGTGACAGAGAATGCCGTCCAGTACCTGCATAGTAAGGTCACAATCTTCAATTCGATCGAGAAACTGAACACTTTGAACATTATGGAAAAACTTTCCTATACAGTACTCCTCACACAGTGTTGAGAGACAGGTCTCACCAAAATGCCCGTACGGAATATGCCCGATATCATGCCCGAGTGCAATTGCCTCAAGAAGATCCTCGTTTAATCGGAGACAGCGACCGATCGTTCTTGCGATTTTTGAAACGAGTCTGGACATGGATGACGCGGTGAGTGATATGGTCGTTTTCTACAAGTGAAAATACCTGCGTTTTATCGATATACCGGGTATATGCCCGTGTATGGATGATACGGTCGGCATCACGGGAGTACGGTGTACGGATATCTTCGGGTTTTCTGTTGTGCCTCCGCACGGCATCGGCACTAATCGCAGCGAGAGGTGAAAGGAGTGACTCCCTTTTTTCCGTGATTGAACGAATGGAGGATTCAAGCCCTTTCTCTAATGTGCGTACATGTTTCCGTTGGCTCATAGCTCACGTCAATTCTGTGTCCGGGTGTATTAATTCTGATGGAAGAGCATGAAACCGGATATGGTACCTAAAAAAAATCAGGTTGATGCTGTCTGCTAAAAACGTATCGCTGTTAAATCATCTGCCCGCTGTTGATTGCAGGCTGGTCTTTCATCAGCCTTTGACCGGAGATTCGGATATTACAGTATCGGTACTGGCAGGTAGCTCCAACACGTTATTGTTCCCATGTTTCACCTGACTGTCCTGATACGGTTCTTTGGTTGCGGATGATACCCGGGGAAGAATAATAAATGCATTGCACCGGTACAACAGTCGTGTTTTTATTAACGGGAGCAGATTGCAACGGTTTCGCCAAATTGTACTACGTGCCCCTTCATCGCTGAGACAAGCTCGTGTTTATCAGACCCGGGCCGAAGGTCGAGCATCGCGTCAAGCCCGTACACCTTGAACTGGTACCGAATCATCTGGCCGATCGGTGGACAGGGACCGGTATAACCGATATCTCCCGTGTCAGTAATGCCCTGCACTGCTGCGATGGGCTCAGTGACTATACCCTGCCGTGGGATGCCTGCCGGGATCAGCGTAACAGGGGGGAGGTTCCAGATGATCCATGGTGTATATGAACAGCAGGATTTCTCGAAAGGATTAAAGATCATGACGGCAACGGATGCCGCATTCAGGCCCTTGAGAATGAGGCGGGGAGAGACATTCTCCCCATCACAGGTATGTGTGGGCGGGAACTCCAGAAAATCCAGGGTAACAATAAGACGCTCCATTATTACAAAAACTGGATATGAGAAAATTAATGTTTCGTTTCCTTTTCATTTACCCGTCTATGGGATTTGGAGGAATTTTTTAAAAAACCTGAACGCCCACGGGGGTTTCGCCCCCTCCACCCGGTCCCCCCGAGGCGATAATTCCTGGACAGGTAATACGTCATCATCGCTCCGAGCGCCGGGAACGTAATGGGGGACAGATACTGTCACCTCCTTCAGCTTACATGCGCTTATTTTTTTTATCTATTCTGCAGAGCCAGTCTCTGACATATTAGAATGCATTACGAAAGGCGATACTTTATAAATCCTGCCAGAAGTTCTTTTTCTTGAACCGCTGCTCGAATTATTTCTTCGTTCATTAAGCGCGTATTGGTGCTCAGCGACAGAGATCGGTATCTGGATCGTTGCGGGAGACGGGATCCCGGCACCCGATATCCAGCCGGTTCGGTCATACAGATTAGTGTTGTGATCGGACAACCCTGTTTTTTGCCGTCATCTCCACATCTTTATTGCATGCAAAGGATAACTGATGAGAGTATAGTACTATTCCTTTTAACCAGAGGCATCCCATGACAAAAAAAGATACAAACAAGAAATCAGAGGATGAGGAATGCAATAACGAGTGTTCCTCCTGCCCGACTGCCACTACCTGTTCATCAGCCAAGAGCGGCCCGACCGGACTACCCCCGAAAGCTAAAATTGATGTCAAGCATGTTATTATGGTCCTTTCGGGGAAAGGAGGCGTTGGCAAATCCACAGTTTCAGTCAACCTCGCCTATGCCCTTTCCAACCATGGAAAAAATGTTGGCCTGCTCGACCTGGACTTCCATGGCCCGAACATCCCCAAGATGCTGGGTATTGAAGATGAGCGGCCGTCGGTGCTTGAGAAGAGCATTGAGCCTGTCCATGTGACCGGAAAGCTTGCGGTCATGTCGATGGCATTCCTGCTGCCGGATACCACCACTCCGGTTATCTGGAGGGGACCGATGAAGATGGGAGCAATCCAGCAGTTCCTTGCCGAAGTGAACTGGGGATCGCTGGACTATCTTGTTGTTGATCTCCCGCCCGGGACCGGTGACGAGGCCCTTACTATTGCCCAACTTGCCCCCAACGTAAGAGGAGCCGTCATCGTGACCACCCCCCAGGATGTTGCCACCATGGACGCGGTCAAGGCAGCAAAATTTATCGAGAAACTTGGCCTGCCGGTAATCGGGGTCATCGAGAACATGAGCGGGTTAACCTGTCCCCACTGCAAACAGGAAATAGACCTGTTCGGCAAAGGTGGTGGGAAAAAGATTGCCGATGAACTGTCAGTCCCGTTCCTCGGTTCAATTCCAATCGATATCGACATGCGCATAGCAGGAGACGAGGGACGCCCGTTTATTATCCGTCGCGGAAACAGCCCTACGTGGGAGGCAGTTGATAAGGTTATGGAAGCGCTCATTAAAGTTATCGAGGGATAATATGGATTACCTGCGGGTTCTTTCAGGAAAGGAAGCTCCAATCTCTCTCTATACTGGAGTGATAGCATGCCTTGAGAATCCGCTTGCATTTCCCGACCTGCTTGAACCGATTTATCGCGAAGCGATGAAACTTGATGATGACACGCTTGACAGGTTCCGGTTTTCACTGATGCGGCTCCAGCTCTATGCTGATATCCACCGGAATGAAGATCTGGAGAAAGCGATGCACATCAAGTATGTTGCGCAGGTAATCGAAAAAGTGGTCTTTGGTTCACTGGTTATGGAACGCGAAGAACCTTCCGCTGACTAACCTTTTGTCCCAACAGTAAATCTTTTATCGGGGAATACATGCACTGGTGATACCTATATGTGCAGACCCTGCTAATACTAGCAGCAAACACTACTGCTGAATTAATTTTATTCCAGTACCTATGAATATCAATACTCTTTCAACCTTCAGGAGAATGAAATGACATCACGCATGCAATCCCCTCACACGACCTGCCCTGGGTGCCAGGAAGAGGTTTTTCTCGATGAGCTCGTTGGCGGAAAATGCCCTCTCTGCGGATGCTCACTTGAGGATTTTGATGAGTCGTATGGGGAATATGAAGGAATCCTTGACCGCTCGGATCTCTCGTGGCTGGTCTTCAATTATTTTGTCTTCAAAAAATTTGTTGATATGGGTGTTCCTCCCCACCAGATCATGGAGTTTGTCGCAACCTATGAACAGAATGTTCAGAAACCTCCTGAGGATTGGATCAAAACAGGATTTGCACTCGAAATTCCCATGAATACATGGGACCATATAAAACCCAAGCACTGTGCAAAGTGCAAAAAAATATTTTTCCGGGGCGGCAGGAAATCAATCCACGGTGATATGCGCCAGACAAAGCTTACTGTTGAGTATACGTGTGACAGGTGCTGATTTACCCAACCTTTTTTTTAATTCCGTTTCATTTATTTTTCCCCATGTTTTGCCATAACGAAGGTAAAACATGTCCAGGTCCCAAAAACACCGGTGAAATCAGTCTCAGGCAGACACCCTTTATTATCAGAGTAACCCGTTAACTCCGCACTTCTGATTATTTGTCATAGTGACAAACTGTTTCTTTTCAGGGTACATGCGATTCCTCAAAAACCCTGATAACGCAGGAAAAATTTCTGAAAAAGCACGAATTGGAATAAAAAACAAATCCCCAGCTGATATTTTAAAAAAGGTTAGTGCGGGTAATAGAAATCGAGGATTTTTCCTGTCTGAACATCGACCCAGCCTACTGCTGGTGATGGCAGTTGTTGTGCAAGGATAATATCGTCGGTAAATTGAATCTTCCACGCCATGGGAATACTTCCCGGACGAGGTAAAGTTCCTGCCGGTTGATGATCTTTCCAGCGGATTTCTGCTGAAACGATCGATAGTTCGTTTACTGATTCAGGATGTGTCTCCTTTGCTCTTTGAAGGATGGAAAATATTGCTTCATACCGTGTCACAAGGGGATCCACGGTCAAAGAAAACGCGATGTCAGGAGAATACCAGTGACGATCATATTCCGTGACCTCCCCGGTTACAGAATCGACAGCGATAATGAATCCGTCCCTATCGCAAGGGATTCCCTGGACGATACGATTATACATAAAAACGTATTGTCCGGCAACCGTTTTTTGGGTAACTTTCAGTGGATTATATTGACTTTCACTCATGTTGAGGGGAAGCGGACCCTGGTTCTTTTCGGTAATATAGCGAGATGCAATTTTTTGAGCGGCGCTGATATCAAGTAACGGATCTGCCGGACGCCCCTCCCAGGATATGATCCGGGAGAATGACAATACCTGGCCGGTTCCGGGTCCAGGGTTCCGGTAAGGAGCGTGGTGTTGTCGCGGTTCACCGTAAAGATCCACGCCCGGAGAGATGAAGGACTATTATCATATCTTACCCGGATCGTATCCGGGTGAAGTATAAAAAAGGCTTCATTAATGATGTTCTTTGCCCGATCAGCAGTTATTTTGGCGCTATCCTGCCCAAGCGTGTAGGGATCACCCGTTCTGGCGTCGATAAAAGCGGAGAACCCGGTATCATCAGGACCAGAACCGGTTTGTCTGATCCTGAACTCGTACATGCTCCTCCCTCCGTATCGCTCGGTTACATTTACACTGATGAGTGTATATGCCGGTGCCGGGTAGTCCAGACGAAGAAATGTGGTTGCATTGTCCAGTGACAGCATATCATGGGTTGGCAGGGAAGGCACTCCTTCACCAATGCTGATGCCGTGGTTTTCCCCTGCGGTGCTGTTCCGGGACAGAGGATTATTGAGATCACCTGTTGTTGATGTTGATTCATTTTCTGGGGATACGACCGTGGTTCCGGGAAGCACAAACAGGGAATGATTCTGTGATTCAGGTGCTCCTCCACTTACTATCAGATACACCACTGCACAAATTGCGATTACCACACAGATTACGGCGATTTTTTTATAAAGACGACGTTTCTTCTTTGCTTCAATCTGCTGCTTATACCGTTCGGGAAGATATGTTGATCCTGATTCTCTGGGATTATTTTTCACTGCCGCCGCCTCAGATGATTATCTATTATTATGGTCTTTTCCATAAAAAAAGGAACGGGCTTTAACAAGCCAGCAGGATTCCGGAGAAGATGCACTTACAATACAGTCTGGTTTTCCGGTAAAGTTACCCTTCCGTAATGTGCACGCTAATACGCTTTCCCGATAAGCGTCGGTTTGCCCGGTTTCCCGCATTCGATACACGCGCCATCTGTAGCCGGAACATAGCACGAACGCACATCAGTTCCCAGGATACTCGCGTTCGTCTTTTTCTCAATCGCATCTCCACACTCCCGCTTCTGGCACCAGTGAACTACTGCGACTTTACCTTCATCCAGCGTTGTGTTGAGATCCGCCATAGATCCTGCCGGACAGAGATGAGATCCTGTATGCTCTTCTGCACGGGCCCGAATCGTTTCCGTAATCTCGCCAAAAACGCGGGTTATCTCATCGGTGATCATTGCGAGTTCGATCGATTTTTTCTGACCGGTTCTCATAACTGCCATTACCTTTCCCGCATCAAGATCTCTGGGCCCCAGTTCAAGCCGTAGTGGGACACCGCGGAGCTCCCACCAGTAATATTTCGCTCCCGGACGCATATCCCGGGTATCAAGTTTCACCCGGAAACCCGCAGAGGTAAGATCTGAACATAATTTTTCCGCCGCGGCCATCACATCCTCATGACGTTTCCCTATGGTAATCGGGACAATCACTGCCTGGAGCGCTGCAACTGCCCGGTGGGAGAATAAGTCCCTTATCATCGCCATGGATACTGATCAGGGCCGCAATCGAGCGCTCTGAAATGCCATAGCATGTCTGTTGTGCGAGTTTCTGCTCACCGTTTTTGTCCTCGTAGGTAATGTTGAATGTCCTGGAAAAGTGATCGCCAAGGTGGTGCACGGTGCCGATCTGGAGTGTCTTGCCGTTTGGCATTATTGCATCAACGGCGATCGTATAATCGGCACCTGGGAACTTGTCCCAGTCCGGGCGTTTTGAAACAAGGGTCGGGATGCAGAGCCCGTCATAGAATTCACGGAAGAGCCGGATTGCCTCCTCTACTTGTTCTTCTGCCTCATCCCATGTTGCATGAACGGTATGGGCTTCCATAAATGAGGTGATTTCCCTCAACCGTATCAGCGGGCGGGTCTGTTTTGTCTGGTACCGGAACGTGTTTACAATCTGGTAATATTTAATTGGCAAATCAGCATGTGAGCGGACCCAGAGAGCATACATCGGATAGATGGCGGTCTCGCTTGTCGGGCGAAGCGCCAGTTTCACTTCAAGGGGAGTTGTCCCGCCATGCGTGACCCAGTAAACTTCTTCTTCGAATCCTTTGATGTGCTCGGCCTCCTTCATGAATTCCTGTTCAGGAATCAGAAGGGGAAAAAGTGTTTCCTGGTGATCACAGTCAAGGAGATCCCGAAGTTTCTGATATACATGTTTGCGAATAGCAAAACCGTAGGGAAACCAGACATACAGCCCCTTGACCGGATAGCGGACATCCATAATCTCCGCCCGCCATAACAGATCATTATACCATGCAGAAAAGTCCTGTCTTGGCGGCAGGGCGCCCGTATCATCGTCCATGAATCAGATCCTCTAAGCTACTAAATGTATGATTATTGGCGTAATAAAAGCCTCGATAAAAGCGGCGATTGCCACGAGCGGTATTACATAGAGTATAAATATACGGCTGAATTTTTTTGCATCTTGTGCAGTGTCTGTTCCATTATACCACTCAGCAATGAGTGACTGGGCGAGCAGGATCCCCAGTGCCCCGGAAAGAATGAAAGCAGGAATCTCAAAGACCCCGTGGGGCAAAATCGCTGCAGCGACAAAAGCTGCCGAGTGATCCTTGTGCACGATTTCCAGGATCGCACCTATCACAATACCATTCAGGCTCATTATGAATATCGTGAAGATGCCAAAAGATGCTCCCCCTAAAAAGAGGAAGATGCATGCTTCGAGATTGTTGAAGAATAGCTTGACAAAAATATCCGGGGACTCGTTTCCTGCTATCTGGCCTGCTACTTCTTTTTCGAACAATTTCATCAGACTTTCACCGATTTCCGGATTCTGCATTGTTCCAACCCAGCCAACGGTCATCGTTGTAAAAAAGAGGAGAAATGTGACAATAATCGCGTTTGTTAACGGGGTGTTAGACATATAATACCATCCGTGTCATATCCCGGATTCCCGGTGCTAAACCAACTACTATCATGGCAAGCAGGACGAGATGCCAGAATGAGGGATTTGCCTCCTTACGGTAGACTCCATGATATAGATTGCCGGGAAAAGCACAACCAGTTTCAAGGGGAACATGACAAACGCGGTGTGGGTCAGCTCAATCAGGCCGGAACCTACGACATGTTGCTCGACATATTGAACAGACGGGTGAAGCTCGATCCCATAACTTGTCGCACTGGCATCAAGCAGCTGACCAAAAAGGAGTGTAAGATAGAGTGGATCGGTCACGTATTTCCAGCCGAGCAGGTAACGCATGCAAGCCCATACCAGCAGGGTAGCGGTAATCGCCATGACAGGGATGATAACGAGTATAAAGAGATCTACATGGGCATGATTGATGCCCCATGCAAGAAGAACAAGTGAAACGACAAACGTGGACATTATGCCGGCGAACGCGTAAAATGTACAAACATTCTTTGTAAATCCCATAATGGTAAGGTAATGCGAGAGAAACAGCATCGCGATGGTGAAAAAGAAGAGAACAAAGTAAATGAGCGGGGTCACGAGCAAAAACTGAAAGTACCCCTCGATCATCCCGGTATCCTGCACGACACGCAATACACCCCCGAGGACGACATAGGGGAGGGTTGCAAGGATAAATCCGGCATCAATAGTAAATCCACTGTCTGAAAACCACGTGGATTTCGACATCCAGCGGTAAAATAAATATACCCCGATGACCAGGATTATCGCGTATGTGAGGGTGTCGACTATATTATAGGATTCCCCAAACCTGATTGGATCGATGTAATATTTGTATATGAAATCACTAATCATCAATGATCAGAATGAGCGCAGATGCAATAAAATTACTTAAACCGAAAGTTTTTGATAAATCCAAATGGATGCAACTGCCCCGCGATGTCGTAATCGGCCATGATGTGTTCGGGCAGATCCCATCGGTGTGTGAAGATCTCAAACTCGGGACTTCAGCGCTCCTGATATCCGGAAAGAGTACCATGGATCGCGCCGGGAATAAAGTCCGGGAGATTCTCAAAAATGACTATACCGTGAAACCGTTTATTGCAGAAGAGATTAGTGTTCCCGTCATTAAGAAGGCTCAAAAAGCTGCGGCAGGAATGGACTTTATTCTCGGTATCGGTGGCGGCCGGGTAATCGATACTGCGAAGATTGTCTCATATAACCTCGACCTCCAGTTTATTTCCATTCCCACAGCGGCATCCCATGATGGTATTGCTTCGTCCCGTGCCTCGGTGCCTACTGTTGAGGGGCATGCATCACTGGATGCCCAGCCGCCCATCGCAATTGTTGCTGACACGGGTATCATTGCCTCCGCCCCGCACCGGCTCCTCGCTGCCGGGTGTGCGGATGTGATCTCCAATTACACCGCGATCCTGGACTGGGAGCTCGCCCACCGGGTGAAAGGAGAACCTATGAGTGAGTACGCCATAGCGCTCTCGAAAATGACTGCTGAGATACTGGTAAAGAATGCCCACCTGATCAAACCGCACCAGGAACAGTCCGCGTGGTTCGTCACAAAAGCGCTCGTATCCAGTGGAGTCGCGATGAGTATCGCAGGTTCGTCCCGCCCTGCAAGCGGGGGGGAACATAAGTTCTCCCATGCGCTAGATAAGCTCGCGCCCGGTAAAGCACTGCATGGCGAGAGTTGTGGTATCGGGACAATCATTTCCATGTATCTACACGGTGGAGACTGGAGGGGTATCCGTGCTTCACTGAAATGTATCGGTGCCCCGGTAACCCCCGCTGATGTGGGTATTGATGATGCAGTTGCAGTTGAGGCGCTTCTCATGGCAAAAACTATCCGTCCGGAGCGCTTCACAATTCTTGATATGGGTTTGACGCGTGAATCAGCACAGAATCTTATACAGATGCTATACAGGGACTAATGGAGTATTCCTATGGCTGAGGCAAAGACGAAAGTGACGCTGATCGGAACGGTTCTGGCCAGACAGGGTGTTGAATTCATTTACGAGGGTGAAGTTGCCGGCTGCGATACCTGTAAAGTAAAAAAGGCGTGCAATAACCTTCAGAAAGGCCGGAAATACCGTATTGTATCCGTCCGGACAACTCAACATGAATGCAGGGTACATCTCAATGGTGCAACGGCCGTAGAGGTTATGGATGCACCAGTCACGGCGCTCATTAATGCTGATATGGCTATTATAAATTCAAAGATAAAGCTCGGATTATCCTGCAATAAGACCGATTGCCGGAGTTACCCGCTTTGCCACCCGGATGGCGTTTTAGAAGATGAAAAGTATATTGTATTTTCAGGTACCTGGGCAATGCACCCGATATCTGCGAAAAGGGCCGGGCATTGAAGCTAGTCTCTCTTATGCCGACGTAATAGTATCTTAATAAACAGGAACCGGGAAAATCGGGTCATTTTTTTACAATAGAACATACCCTTTTCCCGCAAGCCTTCGACAAAACCGTAAATCTCCCTGCATGAGCCCCCTTCGTGCATCAAAGACGGATTTTTAATCATGGCAAACACCCCATTCATTTCTTAATGAAAGAGGATACCCGGTGGAAACTCTTTGCAGGAATTGTTCTTGTTGCGTTATCTCTTGCGATGTTCATTGCCCATTACCTGATTTTTCAGGATTCACATCACCTGTTCATTTTTTTTATCGGTGACCTGGCTTTCATCCCGATTGAAGTACTGGTAGTCACTCTCATCATCGACCAGATGCTTGAATCGCGTGAGAAGCAACGACGTATGGAGAAGCTGAACCTGGTAATCGGGACCTTTTTTTCTATTGTCGGAACCCCCCTTCTCGCACAATTTGCCGCGGCCGATTCTTCTATCGATAGTGTCAGCGCCTCGTAATCAGCGCTGACTGGCACAATGAATCGTTCCGTGATGTGCAGGAATGCCTGAATAATTACACGTGTAGTGTTGAATTCACCCGGGTCGACACACAGGCACTGCTTGAGTTTCTTCTCAGTAAAGAGGACTTTTTACTACGGCTTGTCGAAAACCCGATGGTTTTTGAGCACGAATCGTTCACGAATCTCATCCTTGCGCTCAACCACCTGACCGAAGAGATGAAGGCTCGGGGCGACCTCTCCTCTCTTCCTCCCTCCGATGAAAGCCATCTCATCAACGATATCAGTCGTGTATATACACAGCTGATCCTTGAATGGCTCAAATATATGGAATATCTCAAGATTCATTATCCGTATCTTTTCAGTCTGGCGATGCGAAGAAATCCTTTTGACGCATCTGCCTCGGTTGTCGTGAAACAGGAAGCCTGACAGCCATCTTTTTTAAAAAGACCTTTCCAACCCGAAATGTACGATGGGGGAATTACGATTCAACGGTCCTGTTTTTTGCTTCTGGATCCAATCCGGTAGTGCGCATAACCAAAAAAATGCTGGTTGTAACGGATGATGGAAATCCCAATTATCGTCTACTGGAAATGTTCTGCACAATTCCAGAGCTGTTCTGCGCAATGCAGGATATTTTCATAGTCTTCAAGATCCCGTATCCATCTCTTGGGGATTGCTCCCAGTCCCCAGTATGCACCGGCAAGCGCCCCGCAGCAGGCACCAGCAGTATCAGTATCCCCCCCGAGATTTATCGCTGACAGGACTGCAGTTTCAAAGGTACGGGCTCGCATAAAACAGGACAGCGCTGCATGCGAACAGAGCACCGCGTCAAGAGAGGAATCCGGATCATACTCAGTATAGTTCCCCAGCATTCTGTGCACTTCCGGATTCGTGCATAGAGACCGTGCATGAATGTATGCCTTATTTCCGGGAAACACCCCGGCACATATCGCTCACCATCACGTTCAGCCATGCGGAACAGTGTCCGGGGACCGGATCATAGTGCGTGAGCTGTGAGCACCTGAGACTCATGGTGTATACGTATGCCGGGTGATAGAAGATACCGACAGGAAATCCTCTCATGACACTTCCATTACTCCGGCTGCCATGATTTCGTTTATGAACGAGCCACGCAGCCTTGTGCGGCAGGGTGCCGGATTTGACCAGCTCAAAGAATGCTGATGATGTCGGACCGTACCACTCCGGACGTTTTTCATATCCGCGAAGTAAACGTAATATAATGTCTTTTTGGTTAAATCCCTTAAATGCAACGAGCGATTCAGCGATTGCAACAGCCTGCAGTGTATCGTCCGTGATCGCACCTTTTTTCCGGAAATGGCGCCCTCCGGAAAGCATTTCTGTCACCCAAGACTCGCGCTGGGCAGATCCTTCAAGGGGCGCACCCAATGCATCCCCAATTGCCAGCCCAACAAGAGATCCAGCAGCCCGCAGGTTTCCAGATATAAATCTCACCAAAAAAGTATATGTGCATCACAAGAAAAAGAAACAGTTGGAGAAGGTGATAGTGTGCAAAAGGAAGAGTTGCTACATTTACATATGCTGATGATTCACATCAAAAAGTACTATGAAGGCGTCACCAGTGAAGAAATCGGAACCGACCGCTACAATTCTCTTGAAATTTCTCCTGTCCATATTCATAAGGATAAGAAAGCCCACAAAGATGCGCTTCTTACGTTGGGAGACGAGATTGTGACCCATATCCACGGCCATCATATCCCTGTGGTGAACTATTCTTCAGAGACTGCATCCACAAAAGTTGCAGCCGAACATTAATTCTGTCATGGATGAGGATCTTGCATTCCGGGAGATGATCTCCCGCATCCTTACCCTTCAGCCCGGTGACGATGCTATCGTTGCAGCAAAGATAAATCTTTGCCGGAAGTACAGGTTGTCTGCGGTACCAAAAAACTCGGCAATACTTGCGGCCGCATCACCTGAGGATCGTGAGATCCTCAGGAAGATACTTCTCGTGAAACCGACACGGACACTTTCCGGTGTCAGCTCCTGTCGCGGTGATGACGTCCCCGGCACCATGTCCGCACGGCAAATGCCTTCCCTGCCCGGGGGGTCCCGACCATCCGTACCAATCCCCGCAAAGCTATACTGGTGAGGAGCCGGCAGCCTTGCGGGCACGGGAACACTCCTATGATCCGTTTGCTCAGGTGCACGCCCGACTCGAGCAGTTCGAACTCCTCGGTCACCGTGTTGACAAGGTAGAGCTGATTGTCATGGGCGGGACGATGACTGCACGAACGCCGGAATATCAGGAGCAGTTTGTTTCACGGTGTATCGAAGCGATGAACACATACCCGGGTGGCACAGCAGACTGCCGAGGCACGCGATGTGGATCCTGTGCAGGCAGAAAATGAGACCTCTGCCATCCGTTGTGTTGCTATTACTTTTGAAACCCGCCCTGACTGGTGCAGGCGTGAGCATGTTGATCGTATGTTGCGTCTTGGTGTAACCAAAGTTGAACTTGGTGTGCAGCATCTTGATGATACTATCCTGGCATATAACCGGCGGGGGTGTACCGTAGCAGATACCGTTGAAGCTAACACACTCCTCCGTGACGCAGGTATGAAAGTGGGGTTTCATATGATGCCCAATCTTCCCGGTTCGACCATTGACCTGGATAAAAAAATGTTCGAGACCCTCTTTTCCGATCCCCGTTTCATGCCGGATTTCCTCAAAATCTATCCTACTCTCGTTACCCCGGGCTCGGAAATTGAAGATCACTGGAAGCGGGGTGCATATCTCCCTTACCGTGAAGAGGATATGATTGATCTCGTGGCATATGCAAAGTTGCTGATCCCTGAGTATACCCGGCTCCAGCGGATCCAGCGCGATATCCCGGCAAAACTGATTGTTGCCAGTTCCCGGCACTCCAATTTCAGGCAGCTTGCTCAGAACCGGCTGAAGGCAACCGGCAGGAGTTGTCGCTGCATACGATGCCGGGAAATTGGAAGACTCCCTTCCCTGGCAGAATCAGAGATACGGGTTTTGAAATATCAATGCTGCGGGGGACAGGAGCATTTCATCTCTGCTGTTGCCGATGATTCATTAATCGGGTTTACCCGCTCCGGTTCCCTTCCCGCATAAACAGTCATGAGCTTGAACATGCTGCACTCCTGCGGGAACTCCATGTATACGGGAGTCTTGTACCGGTGGGGAAAGAAGCCGAATCCGAAGAATGGCAACACCGGAATTATGGAAAAATGCTTATTTCCCGGGCAGAAGAGATTACCCTGGATTCAGGTTTCTCCCGTCTTGCTATTATGAGTGGTATGGGTGTCCGCCCCTATTACCGGAGACAGGGCTATGAACGCAAAGGGCCTTATATGATTAAGGAACTGCCATGAACCCGGCGACAACGGAATTTCTCCGACAGCGCTTCACCGATTATTATAAAAATACCATCCTTGTTGCTCCTTCATCACTTGAGCAACGGGAATGGGGTTTTGTGTTGTTCAGTCCGCAGTCAACCACACTGCGGATGCGCCGCCATATCGGCTTTTCGGGAAAGGATGAACTCTTTCAGTTCATAAAAAATCTCGTACCCAGCATTCCTATTACTCAACGGCATATTACGAGAAACCGGATGCCGGGACCATGGCAGAAAAGGGCTGGTGCGGGGCCGATCTGATCTTCGATCTTGATGCAGACCATATTATGCGTGGTCCCTATGATCAGATGCTGGCCCGTGTTAAAGAAGAAACCGAGAACTCCTTGTAATGCTCACCGGTGAGCTGGGAATTAATCCAAAAACTATCGAGCTCGTCTTTTCCGGTGGCAGAGGATACCATGTTCATGTCAAGGACATCGCATTCCGTGGATGGGGAAGTTCCGAACGCCGGGAGCTTATAGATTATGTCTGCGGAATCGGGATCGATCCTGCTGCTATGCTCTCTTCGAAAAAACCCACATCAGATGGCTGGCAGATGCGATACCGCGTAACTCTTCTTGAATATCTTCAATGGCTGGGAACCCTGACCGAGGAAGAAGCGATGGTGCATCTCACGGGTATTGAGGGGATTGGCAAGGATTCAGCTGCCTCATTTCTTAAAAACCGCGAGGAGATGCTTTCCAGGATCGAACGCCATCCCTCGGGTATGATTGTAAAAAATCGTGTGCTCCACACCATCCTGACCCAGCAGGAAGGGGAATTCAAAAAACGTCTGCTTTCCCGTGCCGCCCTGGCTGATGAGCCGGTCACTACTGACACCAAACGGCTGATACGGATGCCGACATCACTGCATGGCGGGAGCGGGATGCGTGTACAGCCCCTGGAACTCCGTGATCTTCATGACTTTGAACCGCTTGTAGATGCAGTAGTCTTTTCAGAGCGGGATGTCCGGGTAAATCTTTTCCACCCGGTCACGGTACCTTTGCTCGGAAGTACTTATGAACTCCAAAAAGGCATCTCTACAGTACCAGAAGCTGTAGCAGTATTCCTCTGCTGCCGTGGTATGGCGGAAATTTCCTAAAACGAAGGAGAAGATAATGGGGCCACTGGGGCTTGACGAGCTGCGCAGCATCCTGCTTTCTGAGCGGGAAACGGGAAGACTTACAGCAGTTGCCCCGGATCTCTTCGACCGGGGGCATGCGGAGCTTGCTTCTCTTACCAGTAGAGTATATGCATTCGAAGACCCACTTTCTGACGATGCCCGCTCACTTATTGAGGAAACACTCGCGATAAAAGAGACACTGCGTGAGCCTCTTTGCAATACGGTCACGCAAGATTCTCGCGCTTACTATCATGCATGCGGAAGGGAATTATTATGATCGCGAAGAAGTCAAAAGGATGGTACCTCAGTGAAAAAGAGATGTTTGACACCGTCACTACCAGTATTGCACAGTGCAAGGGCATCCTGCTTCACAATATACCGCATCCTGAAAAAAGTGGGAGAACCGAAGACATAGAAGCCCGTGGAAGTATGCCCGAACCTGACCAGGATGAAGGCGTGGGTGAGGCAGCAGTGCAGTATGCAACACCTGAAGCGAACGCAGCTCTGTCACCTCCCTGTGTACTCGTTCGGGTACTTGAGGACATGGATTCCTTTATGGGTATTGATGGGAGGATTTATACTCTCTTAAAAGGAGATATAGTGACGCTTCCCGAACGGAATGCTGCAGTCTTAACTGAACGCAACATAGTCTTAAATATGAACCTTTGCAAATAATATTGGTATTCTTAATTCAAGTTATCGGTGAAAATTTTATGAAAATGCCAGCAAAATTTAACACCTATTGCCCACACTGCAGGAATCATCAGATGCATGAGGTCGAGAAGGTAAAGAAAGGCAAGACAACCGGCCTCCACTGGATTGACCGCCAGAAGGCCCGCAGAGGAAAAGTAGGCAATATGGGAAAATTCTCAAAAGTGCCCGGCGGCGATAAGCCGACGAAAAAGATAAATGTGCGATACCGCTGTGTTACGTGCGGAAAAGCACACCTGCGCAAGGGTTACCGGGTCGCAAAGTTCGAACTGACGGAGTGAGCGCATAATGGTACGTGAGATTCGGGAAAACCGAAGTAAATTTTTCAAAGTAAAGTGTCCGGACTGTGAGAACGAGCAGACGGTCTTTGAAAAGGCAAGCACTATAGTGAAATGTGTCGTCTGTGGACATGATCTTGCGCTTCCCACCGGGGGAAAAGCAAATATCAAGGCAGAGATCCTGTCAGATCTCAAGTGATTGTTTCCATGCTTGACAGAGAGTGGCCACAGGAGTCGGAACTGGTTGTCTGCACCGTGCAGAATGTCAAGGACTTCGTGGCATTTGTATCGCTGGATGAGTATGGTGGTCGCCAGGGGCTCATACCCATATCAGAAATTGCGACCGGTTGGATCAAGTACATCCGTGACCATATTCGTGAAGGACAGAAGATTGTCTGCAAAGTCCTCAACGTAGACAGGGTCCGCGGGCATATTGACCTTTCCTTGAAAGATGTCAACGAACACCAGCGCCGCGAGAAGATTCGCGAATGGAAAAACGAGAGCAAAGCACAGAAGTGGCTGGGTTTTGTAGCAGAACAGACAGGTGAACCGGCTCTTGCTCTCGAGGACGTGATTTTCAGTAAATACGGTGCTTTCTATCCGGTATTTGAAGATCTTGTGATTGACAGCGAGACGACACTCAAAAAACTTGAACTCTCAAAAAAGGTAGCCGAAACACTTCTCCAGGTAGCTCATGAGAATGTCAAGGTCCCCAAAGTCGAAGTGACCGGTCATTTGTACCTCACCTCCACTCTTCCTGATGGAATATCCGTGATCAAAAAGGCATTGAAAAGTGCCGAGCCCAAAATTGCCGGTGTCGATATTGAGCTCCTCTATCTTGGTGCCCCGACGTACCGGATAAAAGTGACCGCACCTGATTACAAGAAAGCAGAGAAAGCGATCGAGAAAGCTGCAAATGCAGCAATTGCGGTCATAGAAAAGTCTGGAGGCGAGGGAAAACTCATCAAAAAGCCGAAGTCCGGGAAGAATCAATGAGCGGTCACATCCGTCACTGCACACAGGACAACACCTATACTCTTTCTACCACCTGCCCAAAGTGTGGTAAACCTACCGTTATTGCACATCCTGCACGCTTTTCGATTGAAGACAGGTATGGAAAATACCGGAGGCTGGCAAAAAATGATTGAGGAGATCTCTATCCGGTATCTCGATACTTTCACGGTCGAGAAACCTGAAAATCCAATCCTGATTGAAGGACTCCCCGGAATCGGGCAGGTTGGAAAACTTGTTGCTGAGTACATGATTCACATGCTGGGAGCCGAAAAGATTGGAGAGATTCATTCAATTTATTTTCCTCCCCAGGTAATTCTCGAAGAAAACGGTCTTGCCCGTCTGGCCAGGAACGAACTCTGGTTTTACCGGGCTTCAGGAAAAGACCTCATCTTTCTCGTGGGTGATCACCAGAGTACATCGAATGAAGGGCATTATCTCCTCGCTGATCAGTATTGTATGATCGCCGAAGAGCTTAAGGTTCAGCGTATTTACACTCTGGGGGGATTCGGGGTCGGACACCTGGTAAACGATCCCCGGGTATGGGTGCGGTGAACCGTACAGAACTGCGCCCGGAATTAGAATCTGCCGGAGTCATGTTTAACCGGGAAGAACCCGGTGGCGGGATTATCGGTGCAGCCGGGCTTATGCTGGGACTTTCCGCAAAGCGCGGCATTGATGCAGTGTGCCTGATGGGCGAAACGAGCGGGTACCTGGTCGACCCGATGAGCGCGACAAACGTGCTCAATACACTCTCAAAACTGATCGATGTGCCGGTCGATCCTACCAAACTCAAGGACCGTGCCTGCGAAATGGAAAAGTTCATCGAAAAGTTAGTAGAAGGCAGCAGGATGCAGAAAGATGAAGAGCTGAGCTATATCGGGTGAAGTTTTTCACCCTGTTTTTTATTGACCTGATAATACCAGTTCCCCTTTTTTTATTCTCCTGACATGATTATACGGAATAATCGGGTATTTTTTTGTTTAACTCATGATGGACCTGCAGAGCAGCGGCATACTCCCGGACTTTAACTGCTGCCTGTGGGCGGAGTGGTGTTCCGTGGCCGACGAGCAGCAGGTCAAAATCGAGACCTGCAAGCCTCCGGATGGACTCCTGTTCGCGGGCCGGATCCATGGTGAACCCGGCAGGCCCCGCTGAAAGTGTTTTCCCGTCAGACCTGAGTATGTCACCCGAAAAAATACATTTCAGGTCCTCATCCAGCAGCCCGATACTACCCGGTGTGTGCCCGGGGAGATGGATACAGGTGAGCCCTTCGATCCGGTTGCCGTCTTTTAAGAGTATGTCCGGTGTGAAAAATGAGGGCCTGAGCAGAACGAAAAGGTGAAGGAGCAGGCCCGTAAGTCCTTTGTACCGTGGAAGCGGGGTCGTTCCTGCGATGTATTCTGCATCCGATTCGTGGACCGCGATTTTTATGCCGGGAACTGCTTTCTTTAGTTCCTGTACACCGCCAATATGATCGGAATGGAAGTGAGTCAGGATAACTGTCCTGATATCGGCGGGTTTTCGCTGCAGTGTGTTGCGGATATACGAGAGGATCGTCTTCCCGCTCCCCGGCATTCCTGTGTCTATGATGACGATTCCGTCGCGTATGATAATGTAGGTATTGCCGTTGACCCCGTCTACCCAATGAATTCCCGTTATGATTTCCATGACAGGATGTTCGGGTGAAAGGAGAAATAATTGTTCCGTGCCTGGTGACGGGACCTTCCTTTGACATCATATGGGCTATCCCCCAACTTATATCTGGCAAGGTATAACCGGTTATATACACATGCTCGCCAACGCCGACCTCCACATCCACTCCCCGTATTCCATAGCCGTCTCCCGCTTCATGCAGCCGGAGCAGCTGCTCGCGGGGTGCGTGACGAAGGGTATCCACGTGCTTGGCACCGGAGATGCACTCCAGCCAACGTGGCAGAAGGGATGGGAGCCGTATCTCGAGAATGATGCGGGGATTGTCATCGTCGCACAGGGCGAGATCGAGGACCAGAAACGTGTCCACCACCTGATCCTTGCCGAAGACCTCGCCCAGTTCAGCCAGCTCCGCGACCTTCTGGCCGGAAAGTGCAAGAGTTTTGAGACGAGCGGTCGTCCCCATGTCTATCTGAGCGGGGCAGAGATCGCCGCCCTTGCCCACGAAGTCGGTGCCCTTATCGGCCCTGCTCATGCCTTCACCCCATGGACCGCGATGTACGCGTATTTCGACAGCGTCCCGGCCTGCTACGGGGATGAGAAAATCGATTTTCTCGAACTCGGTCTCTCGGCGGACAGTTCCTACGGTGCAGCGATTCCTGACCTTTACAACGTCCCGTTCCTCACCAATTCAGATGCACACAGCCCCTATCCGGATAAGCTCGGTCGCGAGTTCAGCCGTTTCCGGCTCCGGGACCGGACAGCAAAGAGTGTCCTCGGAAGCATAAAGACGGGAGAAATCGAGATGAATGCCGGGTTCTTCCCGGAGGAAGGGAAGTACAACCGTACGGCCTGCACCCGGTGTTTCACGCAATACTCCCTTGAACAGGCTGTAGACTTACGGTGGCGATGCCCGGCTGATGGCGGGATCATCAAGAAAGGTGTATCTGACCGGGCAAAAGAACTGGCCGGTGGCGGTGAACCGCACCCCCGCCCGAAGTACGTCCATATCCTCCCGCTTGGCCAGATCATCCAGACCGTCGAGAAGGCCTCGTCGCCAAATACGAAGAAGTGTAAGGCAATCTACGCGTCCCTTGTCAGTACATTCGAAAACGAGATCGCAGTCCTTATTGATGCACCGGTTTCCGAGATCCGCCCCATCCACCAGAAGGTGGCCGATGCGCTATCCGCCCTCCGCAGCGGAACTGTCACCCTGCATCCCGGTGGCGGTGGAAAGTATGGTACTTTCTCACTCGGGTGAACTGTATCCTACCTTTGTTCTTCTCTTTTGACGTTAAGTTGGCAGGTTTTTCCCTGAACCAAATCTTTATTGCCCCCACACCGCTATTTCTGCCTTGTGACAAACCATGGCCAAGAAAACCCTCACAACAAACCAGGGCGTTCCGGTATCTGATAACCAGAACTCCCTGATCGCAGGACAGCGAGGCCCGGTGCTTATCCAGGACATTCACCGAATCGAAAAACAGGAGATGATGTTATGAGTGATGACAGCAAGTCTCTGGTAACGGGCGGAGCAGATAAACCCGCTCCCGGCAGAAGCGCAACGAACCGGGACTGGTGGCCCAATCAGCTGAACCTTAAAATCCTGCACCAGCACTCGCCCTTGTCCAATCCCATGGGTAAGGGTTTCAACTATGCCGAAGAGTTCAAGAGCCTTGACCTGGCGGCCGTGAAGAAGGATCTGCGGGCGCTGGTGACCGACTCTCAGGACTGGTGGCCGGCGGACTTCGGCCACTACGGCCCCTTGTTCATTCGCATGGCATGGCACAGCGCCGGCACGTACCGCATGGGTGACGGCCGCGGTGGCGCCGGTGCCGCCCAGCAGCGCTTCCCGCCCCTCAACAGCTGGCCCGACAACGTGAACCTCGACAAGGCGCGCCGGCTGCTCTGGCCGATTAAGCAGAAATATGGCAGGAAAATCTCATGGGCCGACCTTATGATTCTTGCGGGCAACGTCTCCCTGGAGTCGATGGGATTCAAGACCTTCGGCTTCGCTGGCGGTCGTGCGGATGCCTGGGAGCCCGATGAGGTCTACTGGGGTTCTGAGAACATATGGCTGGATGACAAACGCTACTCAGGCGACCGGAACCTCGAAAACCCGCTCGCTGCCGTGCAGATGGGGCTGATCTACGTCAATCCGGAAGGCCCGAACGGCAACCCGGATCCGGTCGCGGCGGTCAAGGATATCCGCGAGACGTTCGCCCGCATGGCCATGAACGACGAAGAGACGGTTGCGCTCATCGCCGGTGGTCACTCATTTGGCAAAACCCACGGCGCCGGTCCTGCGTCCCATGTGGGGCCTGAACCTGAAGCGGCGAGCATCGAGGAGCAGGGCCTCGGATGGAAGAGCAGCTTCGGCACTGGCAAAGGCGGTGACACGATCAGCAGCGGCCTGGAGGTCACCTGGACCAACACGCCAACGAAGTGGAGCAACAACTTCTTCCGAATCCTGTTCGGTTCCGAATGGGAGCTGACGAAGAGCCCGGCCGGTGCGCACCAGTGGACGCCGAAGGGCGGTGCGGGCGCAGGCACGGTGCCGGATGCTCACGAAAAATCGAAGCGTCACGCGCCAGCCATGCTGACCACGGATCTCTCTCTGCGGTTCGACCCTGTCTACGAGAAGATCTCAAGGCGCTTCTACGAGAACCCGGACCAGTTCGCGGACGCGTTTGCCCGGGCGTGGTTCAAACTGACGCACCGCGACATGGGTCCGCGCTCACGCTATCTCGGCCCGGAGGTTCCAGCAGAAGATCTCATCTGGCAGGACCCTATCCCTGCCGTCAATCACCAGCTGATTGATGCACAGGACATCGCCTCCCTCAAGGGCAAGATCCTGGCTTCCGGCCTGTCAGTGTCGGAGCTGGTCTCGACCGCATGGGCGTCGGCGTCCACCTTCCGTGGGTCCGATAAGCGCGGCGGTGCCAACGGTGCCCGCATTCGTCTGGCGCCGCAGAAGGATTGGGAAATCAACCAGCCGGCCCGCTGGCGCAGGTTCTCAAGACGCTGGAGAGCATACAGAGCGCGTTCAACAAGGCGCAGTCTGGCGGCAGGAAGGTATCGCTGGCTGACCTGATCGTTCTGGCCGGTTGTGCAGGCGTCGAGCAGGCTGCGAAGAATGCCGGTTACGAGGTGACGGTTCCTTTCACGCCAGGACGTATGGACGCCTCGCAGGATCAGACCGATGTGGCCTCCATCGCCGTGCTCGAACCGAAGACGGACGGCTTCCGTAACTACTCAAAGACCCACTATGCAGTATCGGCCGAGGAGTTGCTGGTCGACAAGGCGCAATTGCTGACCCTTACCGCGCCCGAGATGACGGTGCTCCTGGGCGGCATGCGCGTCCTGAAGACCAACTTCGGCGGATCGCAGCACGGCGTCTTCACCAGGCGCCCGGAGGCGCTTACCAATGACTTCTTCGTGAACCTGCTCGACATGGGCACGGAGTGGAAGGCGTTATCGGACGCCAGCGACCTGTTTGAAGGGCGCGATCGCAGGACTGGCGAAGTCAGGTGGACCGGCACGCGTGTCGATCTCATCTTCGGTTCGAACTCCCAGCTCCGAGCTCTGGCCGAGGTCTACGGAAGCGCGGACGGGCAGTTGAAGTTTGTCCAGGACTTCGTGGCGGTCTGGACCAAAGTGATGAACCTTGATCGCTTCGATATCGCCAGATCGCAAGCATAAACGTCTTCAATGGTGGAAAACCTCGAGGAAGGTGAATATTGAACTCGGGCAGTGTGTGGCAAAAGGGCTGAAGCTTTGAACGGATTCAAAAATCTCATAAAACATAAAAGCGTGCAGGAATAATTCAGCCTTGAATAATCCCCTTTTTCAAAATAGCATCCAGTTTTGTTTATTCATCAGATAACCGCGAAAATTTTCGCTCTTAACGCCAGATTTAACCAGACCGGGTGACAAAGGTTCTGCCATGGGACGAAACACTATCGGAATAGGTACCCTGGCGGCAGCTGTTCTGCTGTGCGTCATTGTCATTGCAGGGTGCACCGGCAGTCCGGATTCAAAGGTCACTCCCGTCCTGACCCCCACACCGGAGGTAACCTCAGGAATTCCGCAGGTGACTTTTACACCCGGCCCGGTTTCGGGGAATGAAAAGAATATCGCAGATGCAAATAACCGGTTTGCAACTGACCTGTATCTGCATCTCGCACAGGACCAGGATAACTCGGGAAAAAATATCTTCTTCTCGCCGTTTTCCATCTCGACGGCGCTAGCGATAACTTACGAAGGTGCCCGCGGCACTACTGCAGACGAGATCCAATCTGTATTCCACTTTCCCGCTAATGATTCCGAACGGCAACAGGGATTCTCCGGTATAATAACCGGTATCAACAGCGGTGATACCAGTTACACCCTCCGGACTGCAAATGCTCTATGGGCGGAGAAGACTTACCCGTTCCTCACTGACTACAAGGATACGGCTGATAGGTGGTATTCTGCAAAAACGACAAACCTCGATTTCATCAACAAGCCGGAGGACTCACGGGTTACAATCAACCAGTGGGTGGAAGAAAAGACCAACAACAGGATCAAAGACCTGATACCTGCCGGCGCGATTGACCCATTGGTCCGGCTCGTGATCACCAATGCGGTCTACTTCAAAGGGACGTGGATAAAACAGTTCGATATCAACAAGACCGTCGATGCCGACTTCAGGGTAACCAGTAATAAAACAACACGTGTCCCCATGATGGAAAGGACAGATGAAGGTGCCATATTCAGGTACGCGGATACAGCTGACCTGCAGGTGCTGGAGATGCCGTACGAGCATACCAGCGGAAAGCAGCTTTCCATGATTGTCCTGCTCCCGAAAGTCAATAACCTTTCATCGGCAGAACGTGCCCTTGATCCCAAAGCGCTCCCGTTAATAACCGGGAAATTTCAGTCGCAGCGTGTGAAGGTCTGGTTCCCGAAGTTTAAAATGGAGACAGAATACCGGTTGCCCGAATCACTCACGGCTTTAGGCATGCCGAAGGCGTTTTCCCCGGCGGCAGATTTCTCCGGAATGGACGGCACGAAAAACCTCTTTATAAGCGATGTGATTCACAAAGCGTTTGTGTATGTGAACGAGGAGGGGACAGAAGCCGCTGCCGCTACTGCTGTTATCATGAAATACAGTGCTGCGGCCCCGGAAAATCCCATCCCCAAATTCCGGGCCGACCACCCGTTCCTGTTCCTGATACAGGACAATGAGACCGGAACTGTCCTTTTCATCGGGCGGGTTGTTAACCCGGCAGCAGCATAACAGCCCTGCCCGGGCATAAAAAATAAAAAAGTCTGCCTGATCCGGTCCGGTTACCTGTTGGAATTCGTGCGAATTATCTCCCGTTCGCATTGAGGGATTGACAAAGCGACAGTGTTCGTATGGCGAATCACAGTAAATGAAATCCACCAATCGTAACTATTATTGAAGGAAGAAGCAAACATGATTACTCAATGCTTAATGTTCATCGGGATATCTGTGGATATTGCGGTTGTTGTGTATCAGTCTGCCCTGAGGGTGCTCTTGAGCTGATTGATGCCTACCTCTGCATTGAGAAGAATTGCACGAGCTGTGGTATCTGTGCAAAAGTATGCCCTCTGGGTGCCCTGGAGGTCATGGATGAAAAATAAGTATGATGTTTTGGTCATAGGGGGAGGTCCTGCGGGGGCGATAGCCGCAAAAACAGCAGCAGAGAAGGGACTCTCTGCATGTCTTGTCGAAAAGCGCCCTGCAATAGGTGCTCCTGTCCGCTGCGCCGAGGGAATCGGGAAAGAAGCCCTTCACGAGTTCATCGATCCCAATCCCTGTTGGATATCAGGCTGAGATGACCGGAGCAAGCATTGTTGCCCCCGATGGCTTTTTGATGAAACTTGAATCTCAACTCGCGGGCAACAAAGTCGGGTATATTCTCGACAGAAAAATCTTCGACCGTGAGCTGGTCTGGAAGGCCGCAGAGGCCGGGGCGGATGTTATTGTCAAGACCCGTGCATCAGCACCCATTATGGAAAACGGGTATGTCAAAGGAGCCACGATAGAGAGCTGCGGTCACGTTATGAAGGTTACTGCTGATGTGGTCATCGCCGCTGATGGTGTTGAATCAAAATTCTCCCGGTGGTGTGGTATTGATACGACGATCCCTGTCCGTGAGATTATGAGTTCTGTCCAGTATGTAATGGCAGATATCAATATCGATGCACACTCGACTGTTTTTTATCTGGGTAACGAAGTAGCACCTGAAGGCTACCTCTGGGTTTTTCCGAAAGGTAACCGTTCTGCAAATGTCGGGATAGGTATTTCCGGTAAAAAAAGTGGTCAGGGTCACCGTGCCAAGGATTACCTTGACAGGTTTGTGAAAAAGACATTCCCTCATGGGAAAACAATCGAGTTTATTGCCGGTGGTGTGTCTGTCTGCCGTCCTCTTGACTGTACAGTAGCAGATGGCCTGTTAATTACCGGTGATGCAGCCCGGGTTGTCGATCCTCTCACCGGAGGCGGGATCTATAATGGCATGTACACCGGAAGACTTGCCGCTGAGGTCGCAGCTGAATGTATCGCAAAGGGCAATGTTTCGAAAAATGCGCTTATGCCATATGACAAAACGTGGCGGGAAGGAAAGATGGGCAAATCTATCGAGCGCAATTACCACATAAAGGAATACCTGATTAAACAGCCTGATACAAAACTGAACGAGATCATCCACTCCGTTTCAAAAATTAATCTTACGGAGTTCACCACGCTCTCGTTGATAAAAGAAATTATCCGGGTTAACCCGAAACTGATGCTTGAGCTGGGTGTGCTCGCAGCATCAATCCGCTGATTTTTTAAGTTGTTTATTGAGGAGTCGCAGGCAATCGCTTTCAGCTTCTTTTTTCGTAAATACCGTGAAGATATCATTCGGCTGGATTTTCACATTTCCACTCGGAATGATCAGCTCACCCCCGGATCTGCGGATTGCGATGAAAACGAAGTCTTTTACCTTGAGGTCATGGATTTCGTGCCCGACAATGGGTGCACCCTGTTCAGCAACTATCTCAAAGATAGTCCCCCCCGGTATGGATGCAAGCTGCTGGAGCTGAGGGTTCTGGGTCCAGTAGTAAAGACGTGATGCGACGAGCTCATCAGGATTCTCGCTGATACGGACCCCGACTTCCTTGAAAAAATCCGAGTGCGAGGACTGGTTGACGATCGAAACAACATTCGGGACACGGAATTTTTTTGCAAGCCAGCAGGTCATAAGGTTGACCGAATCATCACTTGTGGTCGCAATCAGGGCTTCAGCCCGGTCAATTCCGGCCTCTTCCAGCGTTGTCTTGTCAGTCGCGTTGCCTGTTACTGCCAGCACATCGTAGTGCTCAAGAACATCGCTGCACCGGGCTTCATCCTGGTCGATGACAACAACATTGTTGGCATGCTCAACTGCCTGTTTTGCCAGGTTTTTCCCGATTCCCCCAAGCCCCACGATGATAATATACATGAATAGCAGTTTCCATCATCGGCATTGAAATATTTTGCGCATTAACCAATCCATGTGATCTGCGGAGTTGATGAAGCGGGAAAAGGATCCGTGCTGGGACCAATGGTGATCGCTGCCGTCGGTATACCTTCAGAAGATGTTTTTTCTGATTTTGATGTACAGGATTCCAAACTGCTCTCCCCAAAAACAAGGGAAAACCTCTATACCATTATCAGGAAGCGTTTCAGGGTGGCAACGGTACGCATCGACGCGCATGAAATCGATGAGATGCGCACGGGTATAACCATGAATGTCTGTGTTGCCCGGGCACATGCACAGGTGATAAACAAGCTTTCACCATCCGTTGCTTATGTCGATGCATGTGACGTGAATACGTTCCGGTACGCAGATATGGTTAAAAGTTACCTTGAACAGAGCTGCGATATCGTATCTGAGCACCACGCTGACCAGACATTCAAGGTGGTCTCCGCAGCAAGCATAGTCGCAAAAGTTACCCGTGACCGGGCAATAAATGTGCTCTCAAAAAAATACGGCAATATCGGGAGCGGGTATCCATCAGATCCGGTCACCATTGCCTTCCTTTCTGCGTATTTCGATGAACATAAATGTGCCCCGCCAATTGCCCGGAAAAGCTGGAAGACCGTAACCAACCTGATCGCAAATAAACAGCAGAGCCAGTTGTCAAAGTTTTTCTGATCATTTTTTTAATTTCCCGTCAGATTGCACAAAGCCATTGTTTTATGTGGCCTGCAATACAATGAAATGAGAATGGACTGGATCCTCCTGATCATTTTTCTTATCACTGTTTACGCAGCGATAGCGTACTATATTCACTCACGGAAACTCTGGGAGGATCACATCACCTTCTATGGCCCGATCATGGCGATCAAAACGAACAGGATCGGATTTTTCGATAAATTTGCAGCATTCCGCACGTTCTTCCGGATCTATGGGACTGCCGGTGTTGTAGCCGTGATCATCGTTTCGGTCTTTATCACCGTCATGCTTTTCATTTCTGTCCGTTACACCCTGATCGTCCAGCCTGAACCCACCGGGATCTACAAACCACAAAACATACTGCTCCTTCCCGGTATTAACGAATATGTTCCATCCACCTTTGCTGTCTGGCTGGCATTTGTCATTACCATTGCCGTTCACGAGTTCGGGCATGCGATTCTCTGCCGGGTTGAGAATATCAAAGTGAAGACCATGGGGGCACTGGTTGCAATTATCCCGATCGGTTTTTTTGTTGAGCCCGATGAAGAGGAACTTGACAGGACAAAAGGAATGGCCAAGATCCGCATGTTTGGGGCCGGTATCACGAATAACCTCGTTGTAGGATTTTCGTGTTTTGTTCTCCTTATTCTCTGCATGGGGCTTGTCGTTCCGGTCACCCAGCCGATCATTCATGGAGTCTACAAAGATTATCCTGCTGCCAGTGCAGGAATTCCTCCGGGATCTGTAATAACGGCAGTGAATGGAGTTGCCGTAAGCAGTCGTGATGATGTGTCGACAATCCTGAACACCACAACACCCGGAACTACACTGATCCTTACGGCAGAAAAGGATACCATTGCCAGGGATTACCCGCTCACGCTGTCAGCATGGCCGGGTGATATTCCGGACAGGACCAGTGGATTTATGGGGGTAGAGTGACTATGACGGTAACGCCGTTATGGGAGTAATAAACGGGATGCTGTCACCCATAGGTTTTTTCCAGTTCCTGATAATCCCCTTTGCGAGCGATTCCGGCGTCCAGTTCCTTCGAATCCTTGCATTCGAAACTCCCGATACGACCTACTACCGTGTCCCCTTTGAAGGATTCTGGGGTTTTGCGCACCTCCTCTTCTGGTGTGCCTGGATAAATCTCAATGTCGGTATATTCAATGCTATCCCGATGATCCCGCTCGATGGTGGTTATATCTTTAAAGAGGGTGTTGACCGGCTGCTTGACCGTCGCGGCCTTATGAAATATTCAGGTTATATAACCGGTGCCGTCAGTTATCTCATGCTTGTTGTCCTGATATCGCTCATTGCACTGCCATACCTGTTGCATATCTGAAATTATTTTGGGTATAGTCACATTCTAGCGACTAAAAATCTCGGATTTGTTGAATAAAAAGGCTCACTCAGACGCTCCCGGGGACTCGCTTTTGGCTCGTCCCCGCCGCTGTGGCGTCCCCAAGATGCGATATAACGAGTTCGGTAAACATACTCCGAATTTATTTTATCAAAATCCGCGTTTCACTTTTTTGAAAATTATTCTGGTTATCGAATTATTCTTTTTCCCCGTCGAATATTTTGAAAAAGTTGGTGGTTAAAATGACACTATACCCATTATTTTTTATGGTGAAGTTGGGGACTTTTTACCGTATCCCGCCCGTAAATGTTTTTACCCATTGGCAGAGATCCGGATTTACCGGTTTTATCCTTGATGCAACATCTTTGAGCGGGACTGTACCAATCCGGGAACCCTGCAGGGCAACCATATGGCCGGTATTTCCGCTCACTATCTGTTCTACCGCTGCTGTTCCAAACCAGGTTCCAAGGTTCCGGTCGAATGCAGTGGGTGTGCCGCCACGCTGGACGTGGCCAAGAACCGTTACCCGGGTCTCAATTCCGATCTGGTATTCGAGTTCTCTTCCGAGCAGGTTCCCTACACCTACAAATTTCTCGTGTCCGCATTCGTCGCGGTTACATTCGGGAACCGGAGTATCGGTGATATCTTCATGATGTATCCCTTCGGCAACAACTACGATTGAGTATTTTTTCCCGGACGTATACCGGGATTTTAGATCGCTGCAGACCTCATCCATGGTGAAACGTATCTCAGGGATCAGGATCACGTCAGCTCCTCCGGCCATCCCTGCCATAAGTGCGATCCACCCGGTCTTGCGTCCCATCACCTCAACCACCATGATTCGATGGTGTGATTCTGCGGTCGTGTGGAGCCGGTCGATCATATCCGTTACGGTAGAGACCGCGGTATCAAATCCAACTGTCAGATCAGTGCCAAATATATCATTATCGATAGTCTTTGGAATGCCTACGAGGGATATTCCTTTACCCGCGATATCATTTGCTGCTGACAGTGTCCCGTCACCCCCGATCACAACCAGGACATCAATACCGGTTGTCTGGAGCGTTTTCTGGATCTTTTCCAGATCAGCATGATTTTTGAGTGGATCCGTTCTTGATGTTCCAAGGATTGTACCACCCTGTGGGAGAAGGTCGGAAACCGAAGCATTGCTCAGTAATTCAAAATCACCGTCAATAAGCCCCTGCCACCCGTTTTGGATCCCCAGCGTTTCAATACCATATCCTGATCCCGATATTACGACAGACCGGATTACCGCATTGAGCCCCGGGCAATCCCCGCCTCCGGTCATAACAGCAATCCTCTTCATACAAAGACAGGTCCTTTTACCATGATTTCTTCGCCATGATACATTTTCATTTGAGTATATACATACTGGGATCCTGCGAACATCAGGGTGCAGGTCAGATGATACTTCTGGCAGATCTTCTTCTTTTATGCATGTTTTTAATCCCTCGTTATCGTCTACGGGCAATGACTTTTTTTGTCCGGTCCACCTTTGAGCGCCATTATCGTACTCTCTCAATAAAAATCCGTCGGTGAATGATTCGCCAGCAGAGAATCAGTTGTACCAGATCCCCGGCGGTGACATAATTCCGGTGTTTAAATATGGAAATCGGATGGACCTGTGTCTGCTTTTCGATGCTCTGCTCAAGTTTTTTGACCACATGTCCGCTCAACTCTCCATCAATAATCATTTCGCCCATTTTATGCCCGTCATGTTCACTCGTCAGAAATTTGAGAGAAAAGTTACGCTCTGAAAGGGAGAGGATTGAGTTACAGGTCGAGGGAGAGATCAATATTTTCAATAGTCTGTTTCATCCTGTTCTGGGATAATGTGACACGGTAGACATTCCTCTCTTCACCAAGGTGCCTGCCATATTCAGAATAATCAATGCTGATTATCGCATCTGCAAATTCTTTCTGGGGAGCAATATAGCGCTCGTAGTCCGGTTCCCGTTCGGCTATTTCCTGAATAACCGCTTCACGGGCATAACCCCGCATTTTTACGTCACGACGGATTTTCCAGTCAGATTTTACCTCTTTTGTTGGATCCACAAAGAGCGTGAAATCAAGGTACCTGCGCAGTGCAGGTGTAAACAGCGGGTGAAGTCCTTCGAGGATGAGAATTTTTTTTGGATGGAAGACAACCGGCGGATCAAACAGAGCCGGTCGTATGATTATACACGGGCTTTTCGATAGGGTACTCCGCGTTTGAGCAGGATAAGGTCCTGTTCGGTCTGTTCAATCCGGTTTGCCTCAGGATTAAGTGCCGTCAGCCCCTGCTTCCTGCGGCTGTCCCGGTCGAGACTATGATAATCATCGAGAGTAATGGTGGATACAAGGTCAGTTCCAAAGATGCTCCGTACACCTTCAGTGAAGGTAGTTTTACCTGACCCGCTATCCCCGGCTACACCCAGGATAAAAATATAGGGAGATTCCGCGATGGTATCCTTGAAATTCGGATAATACATACCTTATCACGGTATAGGAGCATAAATGGTAAAAACATACGCTACCAGTTGTTCCTGTGAAATATAAAAGAGGATTGTAAGGTATGAACCGGGTTTACTCTTCTGCTGGTCCTGGCATCGACCCGGTTTTTTCCTTTTCAACCGGGATTCTGCGTTTGCTCGTGTCCTTGAGTTCATCCTCAGAAACATGAGGTACTGCATCCTGGATCTCTTTTAATATCGCATCTATTGCTTCGCGCTTCGGGATATCGCCAAGGATACTCTCGTCCATCACCGGGCGTTCTGAAGCTTCTTCTGGTGTCTCATCAGCTGCACCAAGGAACTTTGCGCCCTGGCGGATCAGCTGCGAAATCTCGAACGGGAAGATAATCTTGGTTGCCTGACCGTTCGCCATAATCTTTAATGCGTCGAGGGACAGGACGGTGATCGCTTTTTTGTCGAGCGGTGCTGCCCCCACTGAAAGGATGCGCAGCCCTTGTGCCTCTCCCTGTGCCTGCAGGATTCTTGAAAGCCGTTCCCCCTCTGCGCGGAGAACCTTGCTCTGCCGCTCTCCTTCCGCTTCAAGGATCATGCTCTGCCGGAGACCTTCTGCCTTGAGGATCGCTGAGCGCTTCTCACCATCAGCACGCAGGATGGCAGCACGCCTGGCCCGCTCGGCGGCCGTCTGTTCGGTCATTGCACTCTTGACCGCCCCGATCGGGTCCACCTCTTTTATCTCGACCCGCTCTACCTTGACACCCCACTGGTCAGTTTCACGATCAAGGATATCACGGAGTTTTGTATTGATCACGTCCCGGTTATAGAGGACTTCGTCCAGCTCCATATCGCCGATAATCCCGCGCAGGCTTGTCTGTGCGAGTGCAACAGTGGCCAGCCGGTAGTTTGAAACCTCGAAGTACGCTTTCTCGGGATCAATTACCCGGATATAGATGATTGCATCAACATTCGTCGGTGAGTTATCTTTCGTGATCACTTCCTGGCTGGGAATATCTATCACGTGAGTCCGCAGGTCGAGTTTGATCGCTTCACTGACGAACGGTACAATCCAGCGGAAACCGGGATTCATCCGACCGACATATTGTCCAAGACGGATCTGAAGTCCCTGTTCATACGGCTGGACAATCACGACGCCTTTTGCAAAAATGGCGACTATTACAAGTATCAAAAATATAACAACAAGTGTCTCGAAAACTGCCATGTTATTCCACCTCTTCTACAACAATATGTACACCCTGTGAATCAACAACTCTTACCTTTTTCCCGGGGGGTATATCAGATCCATTTGATTGGGCACTCCATTCAGTACTTGCAATAAGCACTTTACCGGAAATCGTTGTTGCGTCAACCCGCGTTTTCACCCGCCCTTCCATACCAATCAGGGAGTCACGGCTGATCGTAGTCGGACTTTCGTCCGGCGTGATCTTCCCGTACATCCACACGGTGAACCCTGCAGAACAGATAGCGATTATCACACCCAATACAACGCCCCAGCCGGAGTTGAAAATATCCACTCCCAGCACGAATAATATGCCCAAAAAGATCATCACGGTGGCAGGTACTGTTGCAAAAAAACCCGGGCTGTATACTTCAACAAGGAGGAGAACAGCACCGCTTATGATGAGCAGCCATCCAATGCCAATTCCTTCCAGGATGTACCATGATTAAAGATTAGAATAGGCGGATAAAGCCTTATGGGATATCGGCTGAAGAAGAGCAGTATGCTGCTGTCATGTACGTAACAGCGCGATCTTCGACCCTACAGGAACGCCTACTTCATCGGCGACGGGTTTGCATTTCGTTGCCATCAGATAAGCAACCGGTGGGAGATTGTCCATCTCGGACAGGGACTCAAAATTCGCCATACCTTTTGCGATGATGATCGTGCAACGGGAAATGGCATGACGGAGATCGTCAGGAATATTGTCCATACTGATACCGATCTCGGCCCCCCCTCCTGTTGTCGTGAGAAGATCAACACGTTTGTCCAGTCCCAGATCTCTTGCATCCTTCAATGTTGCATCATTGAGAATCGGGGCATCTTTTACCGCGAGCGTTACATGAGCCCCCTGCGACCTGAGGTATTCTATTAAGAGTCGATCGAGAACAATCTCGCCACAATTATCACTTAAGTATACAACGCGGGAGCAGAGCGGGACGATTTTCTTTGTATCATCGATGATAAGCCCTCGTGCAAATTCCCTCCTGAAAAAAACAGAAAAATCTTCTTCGACTATATGTCCTTTAACCCCATAATCAAAGGTATTTCCGATGACTGCAGCGAGGACATAATCGCGAAACGTTGACAGGTCATCACGGATCTCTCTGCAGACTTCTGCAGCCTGTCGGTTACCCAGAGATTTGAGTTCTGCAAACGGATCGGGATTTCTCAAAAGTTCATAGGCCCTGCGGTGGATATGGCTTGCGATCTGCGGATGGCTCAGCGGTTCAGAACGGATGCCGTTCAGGATCTCCCCGCATTCTGCCATTGTCGTATCCCTGAGTGAGGGACTGGCATGACATAATACACATTCAAGGTCAACACGTGAAAGTAAACAGTCAATGCATTGTTCGGTAATCTTCATAGTATCGACCAGAAAACAATGTTAAAAATGGGGCCACTGAATTTGAACTCAGGTCAGAAGACCCCCAGTCTCCTAGGATGGCCAGGCTACCCTATGGCCCCGCTCTCTTACTATTGGTTCATTTCGTTTATTTATCTTGTTATCGAAAAGAACGTCAGGATACCCGGCACCCCGTATGATTTTTTGGGGTTTTTTCGTATGTTTTCCTTTCGTAACACCTTTATCGGCGCAAAAAAAAGATATGTATATATGGTTCAATCAGGTATTATGAATTACACAGGGTAGCGCAACAGGTGCCGGACCATGTTAAAAGAGCATATTTTTACATGTATTGATTCTATTCATTCAGGAGAAAGGGATGCAAAAATGATCGGGAGGGCGAGGTGATGTATACTATCCTTGTTGTCGATGATAGTCCGTTTATCGTTGATGTGTTTGTAACTATGCTGGAGCGAGGTGGATACCGCACCGTTGCTGCATATGGGGGGGAGGAATGTTCGAGATCTTAAAAACCGTAACTCCGGATCTGATTCTTCTGGATATCATGATGGAACCCGTTGACGGGTGGGCAACCTTGGAAAAAATCAAAGAGAACCCACAGACCAAAGAGATCCCGGTGCTCATGCTTACAGCAAAACAGCTTTCACCGTCTGAAGCACAGGAATACGGGATTTATATTGAAGATTATGTATTAAAACCAATCACTCACCGTGAGTTATATGATGCGATCGAGCATGTTCTCCACAGGAGACAGTCTATTAAATCAGATATGGACATTGCCCGGCAATCCGGTTTTGATCCGGAGATCATCTCTGAATATGCCCGATTAAGTAAAACCATTGATGTAAACAAGCGCCTTATGAAGATCCTCGAAACTACGTACAATTTCGATGATTCAAAAGCAAGGATCAGTGATGAGATCTCAAACGCCATCAGGAATATGGAAATGAATATAAAGTTCCAGGAAAGCCGGCTCCAGCAGATAAAAGGGGAATTAACCGGAAATGCAGCCCCTAAATGATACATACCTTTTCTGATTTTTTTCGTGAATGCCATATACCGGATTAAATTCCTGCCCTCAGGATATTCTGCCAGGTTATCAAATAGCAATAATTACACGGGAGAATATACCTCGTATTAAACAGAGTTTAATCCTGATCATAGGGAGAACCTTTTTATAGTTTTTTGGCATTGTTATAATGCTGTACATCTTAGTTCGTATTGGGTTCGTCACTCAGTTCGGTAGAGCGCCTGGCTTTTAACCAGGTGGTCGGGGGTTCAAATCCCTCCGGGCCCGTTTCCACGAGAAATCGTGGGTTTTTTGCGGTGATGCATCTGAGAGGAAATTTATTTATCTGTGAGGGGGTTTTTCATTGAGCACCAAGTTGAATGTATTGAAGCACGCGATGGTGCCAGATCATAAAATCATGAGTGAGGAGGAGGTGTCTGCGCTCTTCTCCCACTACAACATTACTTCGGAACAATTACCTAAAATTTTCCATGATGATCCAGCGGTCAGAACTATTGGCGCGAATGTTGACGATGTTATACGAATTGTCCGGATGAGTCATACTGCCGGCAGGGCAGAGGCCTATCGTCTCGTAGTCAAGAGACCGAAAAAATAATTTTTGGGGTGGTCAGTCTGATCGACAGAAGCATTTTATCGAAGGCATATTTTTCACGGGAGCATGTTGCGCGCCACCAACTTGACTCTTTCAATTATTTCTTAAAGCACAATCTTCAGAAAGTGGTCAACGAGCAGAAGGTTATCGAAACTGATATCGAGAACCGGGGGAAAAACAACGAACCTGTATGGGTTGAACTGGGTACAATTACCGTTAAACGTCCGCTTGTTCGGGAAGCAGATGGATACTCAGGGTGAATTATACCCTTGCGAGGCACGGCTGCGCAATCTTACCTATGCAGCACCGATTCAGCTTGGGCTTACTCTTGTTCATGGTGACGAACGCCAGGAACCCATAATTACCACAATCGGGCAGCTGCCCATTATGGTCGGATCTCTTTCCTGCAACCTGTTTGGCATGGATGATGCACAGCGTGTTTCGCACGGGGAGGATGCATTCGATCCGGGTGGATATTTCATTGTAAACGGTACTGAACGTGTGCTCATGACACTTGAGGATCTTGCTTCCAACAAGATCATGACCGAGTTTACCGAGCGTTATAACGAGCGCATTTACGTTGCAAAAGTTTTCTCGCAGTTCCGCGGATACCGTGCACTGGTTGTTGTCGAACGCAATAAAAAGAACCTGCTCGAGGTGTCATTCCCGTCTGTTGCCGGTCACCTGAAATTTGTTGACCTTATGCGTGCTCTTGGCATGACAAACGACCAGGAGGTCGTGAACGCGGTATCTCCCGATGAAGATATTCTCACGTTCATGATGCAGAATTTAGAAGAGAGCGAGTGTGATTCTGTTGAGGGCGGTATCATGTATGTCGGCAAGAAACTGGCACCGAACCAGACGAAAGATTACCAGCGCAAGCGGGCAGAATTGGTACTGGACAATTACCTCCTGCCACATCTCAACTACTCGATGCCCGCACACTTAAAAGAAGGCGATGAAGGATACCAGGAAGCCGTGCTCTCCGTACGACTGGCAAAGGGTCATTTTCTGGGGCGTATGGCAGAAGCATGTTTCGATCTCGTACTGAACAAACGCCGGGTGGATGATAAGGACCACTATTCCAACAAGCGGCTGAAACTTGCCGGGGACCTCATGGAGGATCTCTTCCGTATTTCCTTAAACCGGCTTACTCGTGATATCAAATACCAGCTTGAACGTGCCAGCATGCGCCACCGCGACCTGTCGATCGCAACTGCGGTACGAGCAGATGTCCTTACAGAACGGCTCTTACACCCGCTTGCAACCGGTAACTGGGTGGGTGGAAGAACCGGTGTCTCCCAGTTGCTCGACCGTGTCGATCATATGGCTGTATTATCACACCTCCGTCGTGTTATATCTCCGCTTTCACGTTCGCAGCCACACTTTGAAGCCCGTGACCTTCACCCGACTCAATGGGGACGGATCTGTCCGAGCGAGACCCCCGAAGGTCCGAATTGTGGTCTTGTCAAGAACTTTGCACAGATGGTCGAAATTTCCAAAGGTGTTGATGATGAAGCGGAAGTTATGCGGCTCCTGCATAACCTCGGTGTCGAACATATACGGGGTGAAACACAATGAAGAAGTCACGTGTGTTTGTTGATGGGGCACTTATCGGCCTGGAAGATGATGCAAAAGGGCTTGTGGCCAACATCCGGTCCATGCGCCGCCAGGGGGCCATCTCATCTGAATTGAACGTATCGCACAAGGAATACAACGGGGATGTCGTAATTCTCACCGACCGCGGCCGGGCACGCCGCCCGCTTATCGTCCTGAAGAACGGCGAACCTCTCATCACCGAAGAAGACCTTGCAAAACTTGAAAGAAAAGAAGTCGATGTCAAATCTTTCATCCAGCGTGGTTTAATTGAGTTTATTGATGCTGAAGAGGAAGAGGATCTTCTCATCGCCATGAACCCGGAGAATGTGACCCCGGAACATACCCACATGGAAATTGACCCCTCCCTGATACTGGGTATCGGTGCTGCACATGTCCCGTTCCCGGAACATAATGCAAGTCCGCGTGTAACCATGGGTGCAGGAATGGTCAAGCAGGCTCTTGGTTTTGGATGCGCCAATATGAAGCTCCGCCCCGACACCCGTGGGCACCTGCTCCACTATGTGCAGAAACCGCTAACCCACACCCAGACCTCCGAATTAATCGGGTCTGATGATCGTCCGGCAGGGCAGAACTTTGTCGTTGCTATTCTGTCTTATGAGGGTTACAATATTGAAGATGCACTCATTTTCAATAAGGCATCCATCGAGCGGGGACTCGGGCGCTCCCATTTCTTCAGAACCTATGAAGGGGAAGAACGCCGTTACCCGGGTGGTCAGATCGACCGTATTGAAGTCCCTGAAGAGGATGTTCCCGGTGCACACGGTGCCGACTCATACAAGAACCTGGATGAAGACGGCGTGATCAATCCTGAAACGGTTGTCGCTGAAAAAGATGTTCTGATTGGCAAGACCTCCCCTCCCCGGTTCCTTGAAGAACCGTCAGGTGAGCTTATTGCCGTTGAGAAACGTCGTGATACGTCTGTTACCATGCGCAGCAATGAGCATGGTATTGTCGACACCGTGATCATCACCGAAGGAGAAAACAGTTCCCGGCTTGTCAAAGTCCGGACCCGCGACCTTCGTATCCCCGAGGTAGGAGATAAGTTTGCATCCCGTCACGGTCAGAAAGGTGTCGTCGGGCTGATTACCCCCCAGGAAGACATGCCTTTCACCGAGAGCGGGCTGTGTCCCGACCTCGTAATCAACCCCCATGCAATCCCAAGCCGTATGACCGTCGGGCATATGCTAGAAATGATCGGTGGTAAAGTCGGGGCACTTGAAGGGCGCCGGATTAATGGAACCGCATTCCGTGGAGAGATTGAATCAAATATACGTTCATCGCTCAAGAAACTGGGATTCTCCCATACCGGTCGCGAAATCATGTATGATGGCATTACCGGCAAACAATTCAAGGCGGATGTGTACGTTGGAGTCATCTACTACCAGAAACTCTACCACATGGTGTCTTCAAAGATGCATGCCCGCTCACGGGGTCCGGTACAGGTGCTCACCCGTCAGCCAACTGAGGGCAGGGCACGGGAAGGCGGTCTCCGTTTCGGGGAAATGGAACGTGATGTCATGATTGGCCACGGTGCAGCAATGGCACTCAAAGAACGTTTACTGGATGAATCCGATAAAGTCAATGAATATGTCTGTGCTCATTGTGGGATGGTCGCAATGCTGGACCGCAAACGCAACATGACCCGGTGCCTTGCCTGTGGTAATGAAACAGACATCTATTCTGTCGAGATGAGTTATGCCTTTAAACTCCTGCTGGATGAGATGAAGAGTATGGGGATTGCCCCAAGGTTGAGACTGCAAGACGTGGTCTGAAAAAGGAGGTGAGTCATGCCAAGCCCTAAACGAATTGGACAAATCGAATTTGGATTATTATCCCCAAAAGAAATCCGTGAGATGAGCGTGAGGAAGATCATCTGGGCGGATACCTACGATGATGACGGGTTCCCGTATCCCCAGGGTCTGATGGACTTAAACCTCGGTGTCATCAATCCGGTATCAGGTGCAAGACCTGTGACCAGAAAGCAAGCGAGTGTCCCGGGCATTTCGGGCATATCGAACTGGCAAAACCAGTAATCCATGTCGGATACACGCGCTTGATCAGGAAGCTGCTGAGAGTTACCTGCCGCTCATGCGGGCGTGTCCTGCTGAGCCCCGATGAAATAGAAAAAGTGGTTGGTACAGAAGACGATCAGACCGGCGAACTGCTCTCGGAAAAAGACGTGAAAAAAGAACGTATATGCCCGCACTGCGGAGACCAGCAAGCTTAAGATTAACTTCGAGAAACCAACCACATTTTCAGAAGTGATGGTGGAGGAGGGCAAGAAAGTTGAGCATAAACTCACACCTGCCGACATCAGGGCACGCATGGAAAAGATACCCAATGAGGATCTGTTCCCTCTCGGTATCAACCCGGATGTTGCACGCCCGGAATGGACTATCCTCACAGTACTCCCAGTCCCGCCGGTTACGATGCGCCCGTCGATTATTCTTGAGAACGGGCAGCGTTCTGAAGACGATCTCACGCACAAGCTCGTGGATATCATTCGTATTAACCAGCGTTTCAAGGAGAACCAGGATGCCGGTGCTCCCCAGTTGATCATTGAGGACCTCTGGGAACTGCTCCAGTATCATGTGACTACGTACCTGGATAATGAGGTGGCAGGATGTCCACCCGCACGCCACCGCAGTGGCAGACCCTTAAAGACCCTTTCCCAGCGCCTGAAAGGTAAGGACGGGCGGTTCCGTGGGTCACTCTCCGGTAAGCGGGTGAACTTCTCATCCCGTACGGTAATTTCTCCGGACCCGAATCTTTCGGTATCTCAGGTAGGTGTCCCGCGGGCGGTTGCCAACGAGATGACCATTCCTGTCCGGGTTACCACTCATAATATTGAGGAACTCAAGCAGATTGTGCGGAACGGACCTCTCCGCCCGGATGTCAATGACCCCTGCGGTGCCAATTACGTAATCCGGCCGGATAATCGCAGACTTCGGCTCGCAGATGGCAACCTTGATACTGTTGCTGACCTGATCGAACCCGGGTATACTGTAGAGCGGCAGCTTCGGGACGGGGATGTTGTTCTCTTCAACCGTCAGCCATCGCTTCACAGGATGAGCATCATGGCCCATCGTGTCAAGGTAATGGAAGGCAGGACATTCCGGCTTAATCCGGCTGTCTGTCCCCCTTATAACGCAGACTTTGACGGGGATGAAATGAACATGCACGTTCCGCAGACGGAAGAAGCACGGGCTGAGGCAACCATCCTTCTTTCTGTGCATGAAAATATCCTGTCGCCCCGTTTTGGTGGTCCTATCATCGGGGGTATCCATGACCATGTATCCGGTATTTTCATGCTGACGCATGGTATGCGGTGGTTCACCAAGGAAGAAGCCCTCTACCTGCTCCGGTACGCACATATTGAACGTATGCCACCGCCCGGTAAAGAAGAGGGTGGGGTCCGGTACCTGGAGCAACAAGCAGGTCTTTTCCGCGATTCTCCCGGACCAGCTGAACATGGTTTTCCATGCAAGTTCATGCCAGAACTGCGATACCTGTAAAAAGGAGATGTGTGAACGCGATGCATATGTACGAATCATTAATGGCATCCTGGAAGCAGGCACCATCGACAAGAAGGCGATTGGTGCATTCGATGGCCAGATAGTCAATCGTATCATCCGTCACTACAGCATGCGACGTGCGGCAGATTTCATTGACGACATGACGAAACTCTCCATCCGTGCAATCATGTTCGATGGCTTCTCGTTTGGTATCGATGACGAAGACCTGTCGAAGACTGAATATGCGCAGATCGATGAAGTACTGAATGGTGCGGCGACTGACGTCACACGACGTATTAAGATATATGAAGACGGGCAGCTTGAACCCATGCCCGGCGTATATCGAAGAGACGCTTGAGATGCAGATCATGCAGGTACTGGGAAAAGCCCGTGACCAGACCGGTCAGATTGCCGGACGGCACCTTGGCCTTGGCAACAGCGCTGTTGTCATGGCTGTTTCCGGTGCCCGGGGTTCGATGCTGAACCTGACCCAGATGGCAGGCTGTATCGGGCAGCAGTCCGTTCGTGGTGAGCGTATTGTCCGTGGTTATGATGACCGCACGTTACCGCACTTTAAGAAAGGTGATCGCGGCTCTGATGCCCATGGGTTCATTGCCCATAGTTATAAGGGCGGTCTTAATCCGACCGAATTCTTCTTCCATGCCATTGGTGGCCGGGAAGGGCTTGTCGATACTGCAGTCCGTACTTCGCAGAGCGGGTACCTGCAGCGCAGGATGATTAATGCACTGCAGGATCTTAAAGTCGCCTATGACGGTACCGTGAGGTCAACCGGTGGAAGGATCATCCAGTTCCAGTATGGTGAAGACAGCACTGATCCGACCAAGAGCGCATTTGGCGACCCTGTCGATGTCAAAGGTATTGTTGAGAGTATTTTAAAAGTGGAGGTCTAAAATGACGCTCCAGGAAAAGTACGAGACGAAAATTGAGGCGGCAGACCTCCCGAAGAAGACCAAAGATCAACTGAATAAATATCTTGATAATAAAGAGATCAGCGATTCCCAGTTCACGCAGATTCTTGAACGGGTGCTCAAGGAATATCTGTCTACAAGGATCGAGGCATGTGAGGCGGTGGGAGTCATCGCCGCCCAGTCTATCGGTGAACCTGGTACCCAGATGACCATGCGTACATTCCACTATGCGGGGGTTGCTGAAATTAACGTAACTTTGGGTCTTCCGCGACTTATTGAGATTATGGATGCCAGGAAGGAGCCCAGTACTCCAACGATGACCGTATATCTTGAGCCCGAGTATCGCAATGACCGTGACCGGGCGCGTGAGGTGAGCTGGCAGATTGAAGCAGCTCCGCTCCATGAATTTGGGGATATTACCACTGATATGGAGAATATGCATGTGATCGTGCACCTCAACACAAAAGTCTGCGATAAGCGGAAGATCTCGCCGGCCGATGTCATGGAAACCGCTCCAAGGAAGATCCGCGACCGTCGACACTACCGTGATTTCGAACACGAGATCAACGAGGACGAAGCGACTATTACATTCTCGCCAAAAAACAAGGAAAGTTACCAGAATCTCTTCCACTCGCTGAACATGTGAGAAACGTGATCGTTCAGGGTATTGACGATATTCTCCGTGTCGTCGTCAGAAAGGAGACCGGAGAGTATATACTTTATACTGAAGGTTCCAACATAAAAGATGTATTTGATGTTGCTGGAGTGGACACCACACGGACCCGCACCAACAATATCAGTGAAATCGCGTCAGTGCTCGGTATCGAAGCAGCAAGAAATGCGATCATCCATGAAGCGGTTTCCACGCTCAATGAGCAGGGTATCCTTGTTGATGTCCGCCACATCATGCTCGTTTCTGACATGATGTGTATGGAAGGGGAGGTCAAGCAGATTGGGCGCCACGGTATTGCCGGAGAGAAGGAAAGTGTTCTTTCGCGTGCGGCATTTGAAGTGACGGTCAACCACCTGCTCGATGCTGCAGTCGCAAACGAAATCGATGAACTGAGCGGTGTCACCGAAAATGTTATCGTCGGCCAGCCGATACAACTCGGCACCGGTGATGTAAAACTCATTGCAATCAGACAACACGATAATTAAAACGAACAACCCTTAGAAAACCAGAGGAATTGTACATGGATTTTAATGCTTCACTCAGAAGAGCCATCAAAACGGGAAATGTAATTCTTGGCCAGAACAATACGGAAAAATGTATTAAAGAAGGTAAAGCCCAGATGATTGTAATCGCGGGAAATTGTCCGGCGAACTTCAAATCCAAACTTACCGATTACGAGAATCTGTTCATTCATACCTTTGAGGGCTCCAGCGTGGCACTCGGTAAGGCATGCGGGAAACCCTTCATGGTCAGTACCACTCAGCAATTGTCACTCCTGGCGAATCAGATATCCTCTCTCTTAAGAGGGCATGATATGGTTGAAGTTAAACTCACTGAAGACTGTATGCGCCTGATCTCCCAGTTCGAGAGTCTGACCGGTGCGGGAAGCCGTGACTGTGTTGTTGATGAACGTAATGCACGCCTTATCTTTGTAATAAATCCTGGTGATATGGGATTAGCTATTGGAAAGAAGGGTGCATCCATCAAGAAAGCCTCCGAAGTGATGGGCAAGAAAATTGAAGTTGTGGAATATAACAGTAACCCTGAACAGTTTATCAGGAATTGTTTTTTACCCGCTCAGGTAACCTCCATCCTGTTCGAAGGCGAGCCCGATGAACAGACTGTCCAGGTTGAAGTACGGGACGAAGACCGTGGAATTGCAATCGGTAAGGACGGGAAGAATATCTTTAAGGCAAAAAAACTCTCCCAGCGCCAGCATAATATCGCTGATGTCCAGATCCTTCAAAAACCAACTGACGATCAGCTGGGCGATGAACAGATACAGGAATAATCTCTCTCTCATTTTTGACATCCATTCATGCATTTCGTAAAAAAAATCTCTAATTCGAAGAAATGCTCTGAATCTGAACGAACATGATTTTTTATCTTCACAACAGGGACTCATCCTCAAACGATAGTTAAGGTCAGGTAATCCAACCCTGTCGGTATCGAGTGCAGGAGTGAAACTGAGGAGCATTCCTACCTTCCCGCTTTTGTAATTCAGCGCACTCCGTAATATTCAAGGTTTATCCCCGGAACCCTCACGAGGTAAACTTCACAAGATTTAATAGTACTCCCCTTGCATATTTTCCTGGATAATTTCATAAAATATTTTCTGGAATGCAGTTTTTAGATAGTGTGCAGGAATGCTTACTGCGGATGTCATACCGGTGATAAACGCGGAACCAATAACGTCCGGAGGATTTTTTTGGGAAGATCATCAATGGGTCTGAAATATAAACCTCTGAAACCGTGGGTAAAAGTCGCTCTGTGCCTTCTTACCTACTGCCTTCTTGCAGGAATTATTGCCATTATCATGTATTCCCTCCAGGTTCACTCGAGCGCCTGGACCTCGCTGGACGCTGACCGCTTTCATCAGATGGCACAGATTATCATCAACGGATCCGAACCCTATGTCAGCTATATCGATCCAAAACCCCCGCTGCTCTTCTTTACCATTTCCCTGATGGATCTCGTATCACCGCCAGGTTCGATTGATATTCTCATGATGACGATCCTTAACATAATTTGTGCCCTCTTGATCTGGAAGATCGGATGGGAAGATTATGGCTGCTTCACCGGATATACTCCCGGGCTCCTATTTCTCGTTGTATCGGTTTTTACCGAGGGTTATTTCCTTTTCTCCGAACAGTTTACGGTCTTGCTCCTGCTCATCGCCCTGATTTTTGCAAGGGAGTGCCAGTACACTTCTATCAGGTGTGTTCCTCGGTCTTGCCTGTGGGTTCAAGCAGTATGCTTTCCTTGCGCTGATTCCCCTGCTGTACCTGATGTGGGCTCACAATTGCCGTCGTTATCACCGGCTCCTGTTACCTGTCATCATCATTGTCGGGGGCATGTTCGCCGCTCTTTACCTTGCATATGGCACGGTAGTCGGAAACAATGCGGTATACTATACTTACCTGATTGCACCGCTGTATAACTCCGGCAACGTGACCACTTTTTCAACCTATGTGCCCGAAACCCCGATGGCGTACGCAGCAAATATCCTCTTCAGTATAGCAGTTGTCATCCCGACCCTTCTTTTTGCCCTCGCAAGTGCCGTGAAAAAAGGATTCCGTACTCCAAACGAAAAAGCGCTGGGCATTATGATCCTTGTCCTCTTTTCTACTCTCCTGGTACGCCAGTATCTCCACTACTGGATCCTTCTGATGCCCTTCCTTGCCCTGCTTGCCTGTCGGGAATTTGCAGATTCAGGGGAATAGAACCGTCCCCGACGGGATGCCCCATAGCGGACTGGTAATGAAAAACAAAAAAAAATCTGGCCACCATGGTCCGGAGAAACCATGAGGCAGGATTTTTTCGTATATAGAACGATTTGCATAGTACAGGTGTGAACAGGGCCGGTTCATACCCGGTTTTACAGAGATGTTTTCCGTCGTCGTATGAATACAGCCAGTCCGGCAAGAATGATAATCCCGGCTATTCCGGCGCCGATAATAACCATGACCGGTAATCCGGATGCGGGTTGGGTTGCAGGTTGTGACAAAGGTTCAGTAGTCTGCAGGGCAACAGGTGTGCTTATTGCCGTAGACACCGGGAGAGCTGCGGTGGCCTGAACCTCTTGAGTGAAGGTCTGAAGTGTCGGATCCGATTCCTGAACCAGCGATCCTGAGGTAACTGTTCTGTTTCCGGTTATCGCAAACCGTGAGAAGCCGGGGGATACCGCAATATAGTAGGAGCGTACTGTCTCCGTTTTTACCAGAAACGTCGGTAATGCCATCCATGTGGTGTTCGTAAGACGGTATACGATGATATTCCTCGGGTAAAGCTGGTGCTCGCTGATCCACGACTGTGTAACGGTAAACGAGATGTTTGCCTCGTCAATAGTGCTGTATCGTCCCGGTACGAGATCAATATACTCGTATACTGATTCCGGTGCCGGTGAGATACTCTCCCCGGGCCCGGATGTTCTCAAACCGGTAAGGATTAGATCGGAATGCCCAGTCCCCATGATATTCGCCCGGTAGACGCTCGAGTCCCCCCCGACATTTACGGTTACCGTGCTCCTGGGTCCCAGGGTTGGCACCGGGGTCGGGTCACTATCGGATTCACCGCTGATATATGGTGATGGTGTCACAGTCGGTGTAGGAGTTGGAGTTGGTGTAGGAGTTGGTGTAGGAGTTGGTGTAGGAGTTAGTGTAGGAGTTGGTGTAGGAGTTAGTGTAGGAGTTGGAGTTGGTGATGTGGTAGGTGTTGCCCCGATGACCGTGAACCCGCCGGGAAGCGTGCCAAATGATCCATCCGTGTTGGTTACAACGACATTATATAGTCCGGGTACAGCGCCGGTCAGGTTAAACGTGCAGGTAATATCAGTTGGAAAAGCCACATTCACGCCAGTGGCGGTGATCGTTCCGATATCTACGATCTCGAGTGCATTGCTGCCGCTGCTTGCGATGTACGCGTAGGTACCTGACACAAAAACGCTGGACGCGTTAACCAGGAGCGCCCCGCCACTACCGTTTTGAAGGCTTCCAGCATGAGTCGCGTTTGCAGGATCCGTCACATCCACAATTTCAAGCGCGTTATCTTCCGCACTCGCTACGTAAGCGTAATTGCCTGAGATAAAGACACTTCGTGGATCGTACAGGAAAGGAGCAGTGCCATTCCCATTATCCAGGCGACTGGAATGAGCCGGGTTTGCGGGGTCTGTTATATTCACGATTTCGAGTGCAGTGCTCCCGGCACTTGTCACGTATGCATAATTGCCGGAGACATAGATATTGGTGGGGAGACTCAGGCAGGGAACGGAACCACCTCCATCTGATAAACTGGCGAAATGAACCGGGCTAGTGGGATTGGTGACATCGACTATTTCAAGTGCACTGCTATAATAACTCACCACGTACGCATAATTACCTGACACGTGGACGCCTTCCGGATAATTCAGGAGAGCCCCACCGCTGCCATGCACTATGCTGCCACTATGTACAGGGCCAGCGGGATTCGACACATCAATAATTTCGAGTGCATTGTTCCCGGCACTTGCCACGTAGGCATAGTTACCGAGTACAAGACGCCATACGGGTTATTCAGGAGCGCCCCACCGCTGCCATGAACGATACTCCCTCTATGTACCGGGCTAGCGGGATTCGACACATCAACGATTTCGAGTGCATTACTTCCGGCACTTGTAATGTATGCATAGTTACCGGCCACAAAAATGCTATATGGGTTATTCAGGAGCGCCCCACCGCTGCCATGAACGATACTCCCTCTATGTACCGGGTTGGCAGGATTCGACACATCAACGATTTCGAGTGCATTACTTCCGGCACTTGCAATGTATGCATAGTTACCGGTCACAAAGACGTTATTCGGGTTATTCAGGAACGGAGCGCTGCCGCTTCCATCTGTAAGACTTCCTCTGTGAATCCGGTTGGACATTCACCGGAGTCAGCATCACCGTTGCACGGGCAAAAAACCGGTGCCGGTGAGATCGGTGATTGAAACAGTGGTCGTGTTGAGACCCGTTTCAGGTGAGATACCATTTACTGTCGCTATTCCCGCAGCAGCAGCAGGAACAACTACCAGCGTAAAGGTAAGCATCACCAGCATCAGTACAGGCATAATATGGTGCAGTACAGAAGGATCTGAACCTGGATGATTACGGCCGGAGAAAGGACAGTGTTCTGACATTGGTATGATAGTATATTTTTTTGTCAGTAGCAATATATATTGCCATAATTAGGGTTATTTTTTCATCATTTCCTGTTACAGACCGTGTTGCGGCAATGGATCCTTCAATCACGGGATTATTCCTTTTTAATTATCAAAAAAATGCAGCAGGTGGGTGCTAAACCAGGAACAGATCAATACCGGACAAGGATTTTCCTAATTCAAATCGTTGTTTCCGGGAAAGGGGGTGACGGGGGGTGCAGGATCGTCTGATATATGTTTTTTTTCACAAAAACCAAAGCAATACTCCAGAAGAACGGGCCTGGGGGGATTCGAACCCCCGACATCCGGGTTAGAAGCCCGGCGCTATGTCCGAGCTAAGCCACAGGCCCAGCTGATGCCAATAAGGTTCGCGTTCCGTGATAATTAATCTGTGTCATAGTGTGTTTAAAAAAAAATTCCTGAAGCAAAAAATAAATTTAACAAAATATATCAGATTGCAGTTGCTATTTCTTTTTTATTGCCTGAGATATAGGGAAGTAGTGCTATGAAAAAAATATTTTTGCGTACTATGTCTGTTCTCCTTAACGCTCCTCCTCCCGGTTGCAGCATCAGCTGTCGGTAATATATCTGTAATCTCAACACCTGCCGGGGCAACGGTCTATATCGATAATATCAATAATGGGATAACACCGAAAGTGATTGAAGGCATCACCAGCGGGTCCCACAGTATCGTGCTGCAAAAAGCCGGATATCAGAATGACACGAGAACTGTTACTGTAACCAATAACCAGACCATTACCGTCACTGCAGTTCTCGTCCTGTTACCTGCTGCCCCCACTATTTCGACAATAACACCGGCCTATGGATATAATACCGGTATTGTGAGCATCACCGATCTGATCGGCACTGGTTTTTCAAGCGATGCAACTGTTAAACTTACAAAGACGGGACAAACGAATATCTCGGCAACCGGTGTGTCTGTAACTTCAACAAAAATTAGCGGTAACTTTGATCTCAATGGAAAAACGTCAGGTTACTGGAATGTCGTTGTTACAAACCCCAATGGGCAGTCCGCAACGAAAAGTGAAGGGTTTGAGATCAGGATCCCGTCTGCTGCGATAACCCTTACAAGCATCACTCCAATTTATGGAATGAACGATGAAATTGTGTCCATAACAAACCTGGCCGGAACCGGATTTTTGAGTGGTGCAACGATAAAACTCCAGAAGACCGGTTATAATGACATACCAGGAACTGTAACTTCTGTGGTTTCCTCGACAAAAATTACCGGAAGTTTCGATCTGAGTGGACGAACCCCTGGCAGTTATGAGGTATGTGTCGAAAATGATGCAACGGACAGCATTTGCGGGCTGGTTTTTACCGTCTATTCCTCGGATACACCGGTCAATGGCAGTTTCTATATTGAATCAAATCCATCCTTTGCATTAGCATACGTGAGTTCGGATTATAAAGGAAGAACTCCCCTGACTGTCTACAATATCACTCCTGGAACGTATACAGTTCTTGTGCAGAAACCCGGTTACCATGACTGGTCTGATCGTGTTACGGTAACTGCAGGAAACCGGACCTATGTATATTCCCGGCTAACGTCATCGGATACAACGGCAGTCACGACAATACAGACAACAACGGCGACACGTACAACAACAAGGATAAGCACAATAAAAATACCCACCCCCTGGCCGACCGCCTCCCCGACTCCGGAGTCCTCAATTAACGTTCTTGCAGTTGTAGGAGCAGTATGTCTTGCGCTTGTAGTACCTCCGGAAACAATAATCTGCTTGGGGCTGTTGAAACGGATATGAACCGGTTTGGTTCAAATCCGGATCATGAAAAATGAACGATATACAAAAAACCCCTCCTCAAAGCCTCTCTGTCGCATAACTCCCGGAGGGGATTTTTAAAATTTTTTCCACAAATCCGTCGCCGGGGCGTCGTGTCAGACATGGCAGAGTGAAAAGTCGTTCCCATTTTTTATTCCGCAAAAAAAGGATTTCTCCATCAGATTTTATTGTTTTAAAAAAAATTGGGTATTTACCTATCCTGCATGATAACAGGATGATTTGAGCACTTCTACCTGCGTTGGCCCGCATATCTCTTCATGGAAAACCTGCTTGACAACCGAAGACGCACCGTACTTTACCTGCACCCTGGCAGACATCCGCTCACGCTCCTCGAAATATGAGCCATGTGAGAACTCCACCACCCGTTTCATCGATATTGATGTAGCGAGCACAATGACACATATGCCAGAATCGCCCGGGCTTAAGTCATCAAGATCAACCGAGGTCATGAAAATATGAGTGTCAGGTCCGGGTACAATTTCGGCTATGCTCACGATGTTATGCGTGCTCTGCAGTTCAATGGTGTGGGGTTGTCCCCTTCGAAGATCCTTGATAATATCCGGTGAAATCCCGGTTAAGGCAGCACATTTCATGGTAATCACCCGTACATGGGAAGATCTTTTTTCGGGGATTGCTCAGCAGACTGCTGTACTTCCTCGGCAATTCTACCCATGCTCTGCTCAATTTCTACCGCCTGGTCGATGAGTGGCTGTACCTCAAGCCCGAGATTGTACATCTTGTTGAGCACCTCGATTGTGGCAGCCGATGATCGTGGATCCGGTGCATTTACTGTTTCTCCTAAAAGCCCGTACACGGGGGATGCCCCGGATTTTACATTCTGTGAGGATACTGGACGCAATACCTGATATGCTCCCGATAGGGAGGACCAGGGTGTGATCCTCTATCCTTTTGAGTGCATCAGTTGTTGTCGCAACACCAAACACCCGCTTCTCCGGTTCGTTGGTGATGATTCCTGCAATTGTCAGCACCTCTTTTGGTTTGAACGGCTCGAGCCAGTCCAAAATGTCGCGGGAGGTCTCGTAGCAGATCATAGGATGGATTGGAATATCAGCAACAATGGCCGCAATATCGTTTTTAAAATAAATTCTGACGGGATCATTGATTACACCTTTATTCATCATCGCCAGCGGTGGGAAAAACTTTGAATTCATGGTACCTATCTGCTCAAATTCCAGCTGATCGACCATATACTGCAGTGCGATAGTACCGACAAGCCCGCTCCCGGGAAAGCCAATCAACACCGAAGCACCTTTCGTAGGAATCGGTTTTGAGATGACATTGACGTCCTTTTTCGGTTTTATCTCGACGAGATCATGGCGGATAGTATCGAGACGTGAAAGCAGACCTGTATTAGATTCAGGAGATTCGGTCGTCATTAGATTAACATACACCCACTACATAAAAAAGTATTATGCAAGAATATCCTGTCAAAAGAGGATTTACCAAGGACCTTGATGCACGGATTGCGGTAGAACTGAAGAATTGTTTTGATGTTGAACCTGAAAAAACAGCAAAAGGATACCGGATTATATCCGGAGCGCTCAAACGCCTCGATGTATTTGTCGGGGCTGATGGCAAATCGGTGATTATCGACACCCAGTCTGACTTGGGCGCACAGGATGATGTGATTATCGATACCAATAAAAGGTTCCGGAAATATCTGGACGCCATTACCGGGTTTTCAACAAAAGAACGCGTGAAGCGGGCAAAGAGTGTGCCCGAATAACCGGCTTGTTCTATGATGAAACCTGTGAAAGGGAGGTAGTTGCAGGTCACCAGAATTGTAACGGTCGGGGTTAGCAATTGGTCTGCCAGCCGGAAATGACAACCCTGCCTGGACACGGGTGCGGGCAGGAATTACCGTTGGACTCGTTTACCCAAACCGTAAAATTACTCTTTTTACAAAACCCATATCTTGTGCTGCTGAGCATTCTCCTCCTCCTGCATATCGCGATAGCGACAGGAGGTATTCTTTCCCTTTCACGGACCCTGAGACATGTAAGTGGTTGTTTGTGATCATCAGCGACGGCTTCCTGTGCTCCTCATCATGCCCATGCTTCATCTGATAAACGGTAGTAGGCCTGATACTGGATTTTTTATCGGTGAGGTGGTGTCTGTTTTAAATGTGGGCAGTACGACCCGCGCGCTTACCTGGGCATCAACCATTTCAGCGGTACCCGGATCCCTGTAAGGAACCGATGTAAGGCGGGTTTGTCTGTCGCAGGAAAATACAGTGCTCCCGTTGATGGGGCATTTCTGCCCGGGATATCTGATGAGTGCTGTTGTTCTTACGTGTGCAGAAGAAAATTTTACGATAATCCCTGCGAAGGAAAAATGTTCACTTACTTCCCGTGATTTCGACAGGGAAACTGTAGTTTTTCCAGCAGTATACACTTCTGTGTTCCACAAGTACCCAGGAAAACGGTGCCACGGGTGCCACAAAAAGAGCGCTCTGACCGTGACGCTTGCACCCATCCTGTCCGCTAAACATAAAAAACGGTCTGGTGGAGAGGTCGGATAATGAATTTTTCTTCTTTTTGTTTTAATAAAGAAGTAATGCTCTTAAGAGAGCGGGTGCAACTTCTTGTAACGTGATTATCATGCCGTTCTGCCCTGAATGCGGTAAACAAGTCGGACCCACTGCAAAATTCTGCCGGAACTGTGGGGCGTCACAACTGGAAAAATCGCCATCCAACATCCCCGCTGCAGTGCAGCCTTTGGTCACTCAAACCTGTGCTTCCTGTGGTAATCCTCTTGGTCCTGATGAGAAGACGACCTGTGATACCTGTAGATTAAAAGCAGATGAACTTCAGTCTCCGTCACTCGCGCCTTCCACTCCGATCTCCCCATCTCCCCCCATCACTGAATCCCCATCCCCACGTCCCCCTTATACCCCTCCTCCTGCATCATACTCCCCGCCCCCTTTGGGGACACGGTTATCCCGGTCATGCGGATACGTAATCAGTCCCGGTGATAAGTTCTGCGGCAAATGCCTTGCAAAAGTAGAGGATTTTCCTATAAACGTCCCGGCACCGGATCATACACCTGCTTCCCTGGTCTCACCGCCCCCGCCTCCCCCAATTACTGAGGCGCCTCCTCCCCCCCCCTGTATCTTATTCCCCGCCCCCTTTGGGGACACGGTTATCCCGGTCATGCGGATACGTAATCAGTCCCGGTGATAAGTTCTGCGGCAAATGCCTTGCAAAAGTAGAGGATTTTCCTGCAACCCCGTTACCACCTCATTCCCTGAAAGCCGAAGTTCCACCTCCCGTCTCTGTTCCCGTATGTAGATCCTGCGGGAGCGCGATTAACGGGACGGAAAAATTCTGCGGGATATGCGGGACTCCCGTAGTATCTGCCCCAACCCCCTCACCGACTGTCTCATCACCCGAAAGCCTGACCTGCAAAAATTGTGGGAGTTCCGATCAGTGCGACAACAAAATTCTGTGGAGGGTGCGGGACTGCCGTTGGAGCAGTTCTCACATCAGGTATTACCCAGCCCACTCCACCAGCTGCACACATACCAACTCCGGTTACAGCAGGATCGACGGCAGCATCCGGTGAAGAAGTGATAGGGGTAATTCGCAACGCGCGTAAAATGAAGATGTTTGGAGCCAGCTGGGATACGATCACGCTTGTTGTTACGAACCGGCGCATGATTGTTGCGCAGATGACACAGACGTTACTCAATGCTGCTATTTTGGAGGCCCAGTCCAAGGCAAAATCGGAAGGCAAGGGTTTTTTTGCAATCATGAAAGACCAGATGGCTGCACAGTTCCGGTTTGCCCTGCGTTATGAGTCGATGTCTCCTGATCAGTCACTCGCGGAAACACCCGGTAATATTGCTATCGAAAACATCCAGATCACCGCTATACATATGAAATTAAAGGATTCAGGATCCGGCGATATGGAGTATACCGAATTCCGGATGATCATCGAATCAGCCGGTGGAAAATTCGAATATCTGATTGGTGAGGATGACCGTTTTATCAACCTGCTCAAGACCGTATATGGTGATAGGGTGCATATGCCCTTTGGTTATTTTAAGGCAGGCGGTGTCCGGTTAAAGTTTTTCTAAAAAATATTTTTTCCTGCTTCTCCATTTCGGTTGACTCCTGCATCAACTATTGCGTTTTATCACAATGAACAACACGCCCGCAGATGCAATGAGGGCCAGGAACGGGTCAAGTGATGCTTCCGGAGTGCTGGTTGTCACCGGGATAGTTGTCCCGACTGGCGATGAAACGGTTGCTGGCAGAGTTGTTTTTATGGTGACTGGTGTAGGACAGGTTGGACAGTTAGAAGGAACTTCCGTTATGGGAACCTGTGTCTCTGTAGATGTAACTTCGGGTTGCCCTTTCAGCTCAAAACCGTACAGGGATCCTTCATCCGCAACGATGATATGTTTACCATCCCTGCTTACCTGAACCGATCCCTGTTGAATGAGCGTTTCGGTTTTCGTTTTTGCCAGCAGATTTCCATCCCGATCCAGGATGTAGAGTGTTCCGTCAAGGGCACCCGCGGCAATTATTGAACCATCGGAAGAAACCCCCACCCCGTTTATCCACGAATCTGCAGGGTATTTCCAGCGTTCCTGCCCCATTTTGTCGAGCACCAGCACATCCCCATCCTTTCTGCCAAGTACAATAGTAGTAATGTCCTCTGAGCAGGCCATGTCAGTGATGCCTCTTTGCGTCACTTCCCGCATCCAGTTAAGTTCTCCGGAGTTTGTGTGCGACCAGACCCTTTTATCTCCTGAAGTAATGACAGTCCTGCTGTCTGCGGAGAAGGCAATGAAAGAATCAAGGGTTCCTTCTTTATCATCTGCCCAGGTCTGTTTCATATCAGTTGAAAAAAATTTCAGGCCCGCTTCAGTAATAGCAACGACAAGGGATTGGGAGGGAGAAATTGCCATCTTTTTTACCAGATCGGTTTCGTTCAGTCCCCACCTTACACCATTGGTATCCCATGACTGTATGAATCCCTCCTCATTCGCGCCAATAACGAGTGAACCGTCCCTTGATACTGCGACCGCACGTATAGGGGAACTACCCAAAATCCTGGTCCATACCTCTTCACCATTTTTATCGAATACCCGGACACCTGAATCAAGTGCTGATATAACTCGGGTCCCATCAGAGTTCATGGCTGCTATAATACCTGATCGCCCTCCCCAGTGGATGTCCCCATCCCATGAACGGACCAACAACTGACTGCCCCCGGCAAATACCATTGATCCATCCGAAGAAAACATCAGCCCGGAAAATGAACCATCGAACGCTGGACGATCTTTCCAGGATTGTACCAGACTTGCTGCCGAAACAACGCCAACTATACTGATGGCAAGAAGGAATCCTGCTATCACCAGATTAATCCGGAATCGTGTACTCATGATTATTCCCTGAACAAAATGTTATTTATCGGTATAATTTGTTTGTGGGTGGACTGGAATATTTTTGTTTTTTCCCACAAATCCAATGACCTGAAAGGCATTGGCGCCATGCGTCAGTGCGTTGCATTTATTGATATTTACCTGTGCTTCAGTCTGAAGAAGGAGATTTTTTGAAAAATGGCCTCATTTATGTGTAAAGATATCGGAATCGACTGCCCGTTTGAAGCTCATGGATCAACGAACCACGAAGTTATGAGACAATTTATTGACCATGCAGAACCTGCCCACAAAATGCAGGTGCTGTCAGCAGACGTCATTTTCAAGGTGCAGAACGCAATCAGGAAATAATGCAGGTTGATTTCCTGCCTTTTTAGTTTTTTTTGTTTTCCCGGGATTTCCGCAATCAAGGTAAAAAAGGGTATTATTCAATAACAATCGCAGGCTTAAACGGTAATGCGGTAGCCGCTTTTGCATGTTCACTTGACTCTGCCTGGGTTATATGGACAGGCACTCCGAATTCTTTTTCCAGGAATCCCTTCGCAGCCTGAAAGACTGCCAGCTCGTTGACCGGCTCTCTTGCGAGTGGTTCGACGACAGAGGGGGGCAGGCGGTGAATAAACGTAGTGCACTGTTTTGCTGCGTCAGTTGCTTCCCTGCCCCGCCTGCGCATTGCATCATCCTTCATGATCTCCTTAATTACAGTATTTCGATCCGATGCCTTTGCGATGTGGAGGAAAATTTCCTGTTTCCATTCAGGTGCGATGGATATAGTGATCGATTTGGGAGTGATCTGGATTAGTTTCATTATCGATTCGATATCCTCTACCGTCCGGGAAAGGAGCTCCTCAGCGAGCTCGATCCGGGTATTAACAAGTTTCTTATCTGCAACCGGCCATGGAGCAAACGAAACGAGTCCTTCGCCCGCAAGGTCTTTCCAGAGATGTTCCCCCGTGAACGGGATAAACGGGGCGAGGAGCCGGACCCATACCGAGCAGAGCGTATGCAATTCCCTGCTCCCCTCGCTGTTACCGGGGAGCCGGCGGCGGTACCATTTGAGATCGGTTTCGATCCCAAAATAGGCTTCCTGCAACGCCTGACGGGTCTGGAAGTTGGTGAGTGCTTCGGTGGTACGCTCGATATGCGACTGCAACCGGCTCGATTATCCAGTGATCGATATCATGTGGTTCACCGGCAGCATCCTTGGATTCAATTATTGTGTTGAAGAACCGCTCGATCTGCTTTTTCGTCGATATAACCAGTTCATTTCTCCAGTCAAAGTCCTGCCAGGGTTCGGCACTGCCCATCAGGAACATGCGCACCGTGTCGGCACCAAAATCATTTACAGCATCCTCAAGCAGGAAGACATTTCCTTTTGATGATGACATCTTGGCGCCGTTGAGGAGCCCCATGCCAAAAACGACCATACCCTGCGGGAGTTTGTCCTTCGGAAAAATCGTGACATGGTGGAAGAGCTGAAATGTGAGGTGGTTGGAGATCAGGTCTTTTGCTGAGAACCGGTAATCGTATGGGTACCAGGTACAGGAACTCTTTTCTCATTGCTTCGAGTTTCTTCTTTTCGGGCAACTCAGGAGAGTCTATCCCGAGGAAGATGTAGTCAAAGACCTCCGGTGTGAGGAGTTTTGAGTCAATTTCACGGATCTTGTGGGCGATGGTATAGTACGCCATATAGATAGTTGAATCCGAGAGCGGCTCGATGAGCTGTGATGTGTCCCACGGGAAACGGGTACCAAGACCGACTCTTCTCGTGCATGCCCAGTCCTTGAGCCAGTCCACGGTCCGGTCAAACTCAGCTCGGACTTCAGGAGGGACCAGCTCCATGTCCCCAAGATGGTCGCTGACCTGTTTTTTCCATGCGGGATCACTGTATTTTAAGAACCACTGGTCATGCAGGATCTTGACTTTGACCCTGTTGCCACAGCGACAGACAACCGGGCGGGTGTCAAATTCATACATGATCTTTGAACCGTATTTTTCGATCATGAGCGCTGCAACATCATCGCGTGCCACGCGAACGGGTTTGCCCCCATACTTTTCAAAGAGTTTGCCTTTGGAAAACTCAGGCAGAGTAAATTTCCTGCGTGAGTGCATCCATCCGGCTGTCCATCTGGTGGGTAATCCCCGCTCTCTCAACTGCGTCCTGTGCAGGAATATTCCCATATCCCTCGACTGTGATCAAGGGCACAGGTTTGATCGAAGTATATTTTCCTGCCTGCTGGAGGTCGCGGAGTGCGATATAGTCAAAGGGGGCATGGGCCGGAACACTCATGACGAGCCCGGTTGCCATATCAGGATCGACAAAGTCGGCCGGAAGTACCGGGACCGTGCCACAAAGCGGGTGGTTTACTGTTTTATCAATCAGGTCCTGGCCGGCAACCTGTTCTGTTATCTCAACGGTATGGTCCTGCAACGCGAGCTTCTCTGCTGCTTCCTGTGAGATAATCCATGGACTGCCATCCACCAGTGCCCTGACATACGTGACATTCGGGTTTACCCAGAGATTCGTAACCCCGTAAATCGTTTCCGGGCGGAGGGTTGCGGTGGGGATGAATGCATCGCCGTACCGGAACATGATCAGGGTAAATTTTATTACTTCGGCTTTATCTCCTTCAAGCAGGTCGTGGTCTCCAACGGGGTTATCATCGACAGTACAATAGCGGACCGGGTGAACCCCTTTGATTACATGCCCTGCATCATAGAGATGTTTCCATTGCCACTCGATGAACCTGCTGTAGGTTGGATCAACGGTTGTAAACCTTCGGCGCCAGTCAATCGACATACCGCATGCGGTCATTACTCTCTGGTACTCACTGGCGAAATGGCGGACAATAGTCAGCGGATCGGTAAATTCATCCAGGACATTTTGCGGGACTTTATAGAGATCGCGATAGAGGTGAATGGTTTGGGGATCCTGCTTTGCGATTCGCTTTGAAATACCGATAACCGGTGCTCCCGTGACGTGAAACGCCATCGGGTAGAGAACCTGTTTACCCCTCATCCTCCAGAACCTCGCGATTACATCAGGGACGATATAGGTCCTCCCATGCCCGACGTGCATCGCCCCGCTCGGATACGGGTAGGCGACGGTCAGGTAGAATTTTTCGAGGTTCGACGGGTTGGATTCAAAGGCATGAGTCCACTGCTCCTGTGCTTCTTCTTCAAATTTTCCCAGATTAAATGCGTTCAAACCATTTCACCTTCGTGTATTTTACAAAAAATCCAAAAAAAATTCCGGACTATACCGGTCTTCAGCTTGATAATCTCGCTGTTCTGGTAGCGCCGGATCATCTCCTGCGCAATGCTTGAGTTCTTGGAGAGGTGTATCTCTCCTGTTTCGTTCACTGTGGCAGTGAACAGGTATTCCTTTCCCGCAAAAACATCTACAATCTTGCCACTCTGTTCCGGGGCAACAATAGTAAGCTGCTTTTTATCAGTCTGTATCTTGATCCCGCCCCCGATGTTGAGATCCATATCGGTTTTCTGCGGTTGCATCTGCAGCCGGTCAAATTCAGAGCGGGGCTTGATATCAATGCCGATACCAATTTTGTTCACGATTGCGGATACATTCTTGCCACCTTTGCCTATTGCTGCCGGTACGTCCTTGTCATCGATGTAGACAATGGCTTTCGTATCGCTGATCATCTGGACATCAACAAAGCCTTCGGTATAACGCCCGATCTCTCGCTGGATATCTTTTTCCATCAGTTTCCAGCCGGGACGCTCTTCGCTTTCCTTCTTGGAAGGTAATTCCGGCAGGGGAACAGGTGTCCGGATATTTCCGGCAGATGCAACCGAAACCCCGACATTCTGGATAAGTGCCGGCTGAGAGACCTTTTTTGAAGCGTTTGTCACTGCGGACATCGGCATTACGATTGTCTCGCCGTCATAACGGAAGACATCAATCACCAGTTCTCCCGTTTCGTGATCGGTTACGGTGGTTACGGGACGGATGTGCATTTCATTCGCCATCCCTTCAGGGACCTTGATGGTGAAACCTAAATCGTATATCTTCGTAATCACACCCTGCCTGACAAAGATAATCGTGTTCACTATCTGTGACAGGACAGAGAAGTCCACGCGGTCGGAAAAACGCTGGACTGCATCCTGCACACCATTTGCGTGGATGACACCAACCATGCCAAGGCCGGCCAGCCGCATATCGGCAAAGACGTTGAAATCCTCATTTTTCCGAAGTTCATCAAAGATGACAAAGTCCGGCCTGACGAGCAGGAGCACGTCGGCAGTGTTGGACATGCTGCCGTCAAGCATCGTATACTGGGTAATCTGGTCCGGTACCTGGAGTTCCCGGGGTGCTTCCATGGTCTTGACAACAAAACCACTTTCAGAAAGGTAAGTTGCGACACTCTGTGCGAGCGTGGTTTTCCCTGAACCGGGTGATCCGACAATAATCAGTCCTCTCTTCTCACTGGTGATCCTTTTTGTGATGAGGTCTGCCTTCGCGTAGTCTTTCAGCGTCACATCAACGATAGGCCGGACTGCGGTGATCTCCATGCCATCCGAGAACGGGCGGCGTGCGATTGCGATCCGCATCGAACCGATCTGGACAACGGTGATTCCCCGTTTCTCAACTTCAATGAAACCGTCAGGATCCCGTTTCGCACGTTCGAGGATTTCCTGTGCAAGGGCACGGAGCTCGTATTCGCTGGTCGGCTGCTCGCGGATCTTCACCAGTTTCATGTCGTTTATAGTACCCTTCTTTGCAGAGGGGCAGACCCTTTCTTTTAAGTAGACTGCGATCGTGTGTTCATCGAAGAACTGGTCGATACCGAGGGGAACGAAATCGCTCACCTGGGCTTTTAAGTATATGACATCCAGTCCTTTTGCCCGCGCCACTTCAGCCTGCACGAAATCGCTGGTGATGAACCGTGCTGAATTCTCAATGGCGATATTCCTGATCATTGCGTCGATCTCACCGCCGCTTGCGAGTTTGACCTGCTCAAGTGACGGCCGGATACCGGAGAATTTGAGTTCTATCGTTTTCTCTTCTGCCATTTTGCAGAGCTGCTGCAGTTCGTTTAATCCAGAAAATCCTATTTCACGCCCGTTATTTGCCTGGGCTTCCAGTTCTGCAATAACTGCTTCAGGAACGATTATTGTTGCGCCTTTGTATTCACCGGCTTTTATCATCGAGGTTATACGTCCGTCGATAAGGACGCTCGTATCTGGTACTAGTATCATAAAATATTATTCCTCCCATATGGTATGCTCTCGTATACTATGCTATTCTCTTGATGGACGGGAACCTGCGAGCGCTCGCACGTCCCCCACCGGCACGAGCGCCATCCAAGCCGCCCCCGCCGGTTATCTGGTTCAACGATCCAAAGATCGTTGGTACGATAGATATTACCTCGCAGGGTTTAAAAGGGGTTCGAAGGGATTGGGGGTGATGGATCAGTATCCGCCATTTCTTTTCCAATAAAATTCACTATTCCAGAATACAGCAGGATAAATGTCATAAAAAATCGCTACTGAATCAGCATGGTCTTTTCATAAAATCGTGAGCATGATTCTCACTCGCAATAAGGAGAATCGGAAAAGATTTTCCTTTACCGCCCGCCGGAACCATCCCTGCATTGCATTTTTCTCCCGCACTCCGGGCATTGATACACAGCATTCCCATGACCATCCGACCACACCCGTGTCATTAGTATCAAATCGTGGTTGTTATCACAAACCGGGGGTTGAAATTCCGCCATATTTTCATTCCTGATGTAATGGTGAATTGCTTTCTGTCAGAATTTATTACTAGTGTTCAAAGACACTGATTTTTGTTCACCGGCCTGAAACCCAATACGGGGAAAAGCACACCATTCTTCGTTTCCTTTATGATTCCGCCCGTCAACCAGTGTACCAGATAAAACCGGAATTACAGAAATGAACGTCACTATCGATCGCGGGGCCTGTGTGAACTGCGGGGCGTGCTGGAATACCTGCCCGGAAGTATTTGACCAGAACCATTGCGATTCGTTCTCGGAAATTGTCGAAGAATACCGCTTCAATGGTAACCGGGCTGAGGGAATTGTGCCGGACTGTCTCTGCTGTTGTGCACAGGAAGCAGCGGATCTCTGCCCGGTTCAGGTTATCCATATCTGCTGATGCATTTCTTATTTTCTCTTACCGTATCGTTTTCTGGAATAAAAACTGCACTGCAGATATGCTTTAAAAATTCAAACGTTCACGGGGGTATCGCACCCGCCGCTTCGGCTCCCCACGAATGCGATAACTCCTAATCTGGTAATACGCCATTATCGCACTCAGCGCAGGGGCGGTTAGGCGGGACAGGCGTCCCCTCCTTTAATATAATTTATTTTTTAAAAAAACAAGGCTTGCTGCAGAAAAAAACAGGAAATCTGGTGCAGTTGGTTGTGTGTTGATTGTGATCTGTTCAATAAAGATAATTAGCCACAATTCATAGCGAAAATCTGATAAATTAATACACAGGATATGGTTAAAAAGGGGTTATTTTTGTGTGAGTAAAAATATTTATGTACATCTCTTTCTTTGCATCTGACAGGAACATAAGAGTCCTATTTCACAATCGGCCAGGGACTGCTAAACTGCACTATAATATTTTACCCGATACCTATTATGTATAATAAATAAAAAATACAAATTTTTTTCTGGTGAAAAATGACTGAATTAAATAGATTTAGCAATAATTTTGATTTTTTACGCCTTTTCGCTGCAACAATGGTTATATTTTCACATTGTTATCCTTTACTTTTGGGTATAACAAATCTTGATCCGTTCACATTGTTAAATTATTCAGAAATTACTTTAGGTACGCTTGCTGTATTTATTTTTTTTATAATTAGTGGATATTTGATTACAATGAGCTGGAAAAAAGATCCTTTTCTTGATAATTTCTTTGTGAAGAGGATTTTAAGGATTTATCCAGGATATATCGTTGTTGTATTTGGAACATCTTTTATTCTGGGTGTTATTCTGACGAATCTTTCAATATTCGAATATTTTAAGAATTTTAATTATATTGGATTCATTTATAATTTTTCAATATTAAAACAAGTGTATCTACCCGGTGTTTTTCAGAACAATCCTGTTCCTGATGCCGTGAACGGATCCCTCTGGATATTATTTTGGGAATTTAAAATGTATGTTCTCATTGCATTATTAGGCTTTTTTGGTTTTTTAAATAAAAAAATTATTACCTTGTTAATTATTGTTTATTCGTTAGTATGGTATTCATGGGATATGAAATTATTATTTATCCAAAATAATATTATTTTGAATCATTTATTGTCTCCCAATCCTGTATATTTTTTAATTGGATCATTTTTTGCTTTAAGAAATGAAAAAGTGTATGATTATAGAATTGCGATATTTTTATTAATATCATGGATAATAACCTTAAAATTTATTATTTTTGTCCCGTTCTCATTTATTGCATTACCTTACATAATTTTAACATTTGCTCATACAAAAATTCCTTTGATAAACAAATTCTGGATTTTTGGAGATTTTTCTTATGGGTTGTATATTTTTGCATTTCCTATACAACAGACAATAGTAATGATAGCGGGAAAGTACCTGACAATTTCCACTTTTTTTATTTCCTCATTTTTTATCACTTTAGGATTTGCGATTGTTTCCTGGAAAATGATAGAATCCAAAGCGTTAAAATTGAAAACCAAACTCCTGAGACCACATTAAATTTACGGAGATACCGGAGCTGGGATTGGGTTCTCTATTTTGCATCCCAATTTTCCGTATATGTATCTATTTCCCATCTCTCCACGTATTCACAACCAGCTTTGAAACAGGGCAGTTAAGCCGGATCAAAATCTTCACCATTTTTGATCCCGTTGACTATAAAAATTTTCTTCGTACACCAGTAAATTTCCATAATCTCGTTTTCTGATTGGTTCTAAAATAAGTGGGTACTAAGGGTGGGGGATCTTTTTCTTCCCGTACACCTTTTCCGGGTCGAAAACCTTTTTCCCCACAACATCTCCGTCAAGGGTGCGGTAAAAACAAGACATATACCCGGTATGGCAGGCAGCGCCCTGCTGCTCTATGGAATATATCAGGCAGTCTTCATCGCAATCGGTCAGAATCGTGACTACCTTCTGGAAGTGCCCGCTTTCTTCGCCCTTCTTCCAGAGTTTCTTCCTGCTCCGGCTGTAGTAATGGGCATACCCGGTCTCCTGTGTAAGACGGACGGCTTCATCGTTTGCATACGCCATCATCAGCACTTCACGGCTCTTTGAATCCTGCACGATGACCGGAATCAGGCCGTCCACAAATTTCAGGTTGAGCATGTTTTTAAGTCCCTCCTGCCAGAATTTTCATGACTGCAAAAAGAATATCCCCACAAACAATTGCAGTGATAAGCCCTGCCGTTATCGGGATAATGAATGGTACCGCATAAGAAATCCATACGGTACCAGCGTTCCGGTATATCGCCAGTTCCTTTGTGAATTCTTCAGGATGTTCCCGGAGGTCCTTTGTATATATTCGGCCTTCATCGGCATACATGCGTTTGATCGAATCCCAGAAGCCGATGAATCTCCGGCTCGACTTTCCCACTCTTTTCAGAAAAATCTTCCATGACAAATCCCCATTCATCCTGGATCCTGTCACCGTTTACCGGGAATCCAAAGAACATGTACATCAGCGGTGCCCGGTTACCGCGGATTATATTCATGATAAAGATCCCGACCGGGGCTGCCAGGTTCAGGATAAGTGCATTGATAAGAACCGAGAATGACAAAAATCCAAGCGGAGGGTTCCCGAGGAGTGGTGTAAACGGGAACGTGGGAATACAAAATGAAATGAAAATAAGCGCCCATGCATCTGCACCGCCAAAGAGATGCATCCTTGCAAAAATATAGAATACCCCGCAAAACACGGTCATGAGCAGTATTACCAGGGCCGGGGATCCCCAGCCCTGTGGACTAAACAACATGAGTAACTGAGGTAATCGAAAAAATCATGATAATCAGCACAAAATACCACCGGCTGAGGGTCTCCTGGATATTTGATTCCGCTTTCTTGTTTTTCTTTCCGGGTTTTTCTTCAGGTCTACCGGTATATTCCATGTATGAAATATACCCCAGTATGCCGGCATACATTGCGTACCAGGGAATCAGCTGGATATTCAGCGATGGTGCAAAAACAAACCAGGAAAGTACAGGAAGAGCTGAGGACAAGTACAAGGTAGTAAAAAATTGAGGATTTTTTATAATATGAGGTAAGGCCAGGGGAATCTGTTCTTCCCCGGCTGTCCAGGTAATCTGCATAGAGAAAACAGGCAACAAGGGCAAGATAACCGGTTATAAGACTTACACTGGCTGTAGTCTGCCACAGGAGATATCCGGTACAGATACTGCCCACCCCGAGCATCGGCATCCAGCAGATGAACGGGACACGACGGTCCCTGATATCAAGATATGATGCATATATCAGAGTGGCAAGTACCGCAACCGCTGAGATTACCATCGGGTAGAGAATTTCCATAAATCCGGTATATTATTTCCTTATGAACACTTATGCATGGCGATGAATTTTTTTAAAGGCCGAAAAATTTTTCCGCAAATGTCAAATACACATGTTGCACATATTTCCACTATATATAAAGAAAAAATACATACAAATCTCTTCCCAAAGACAATACCCAATGAGATGAGTTCTCATGAAAATTCAGGACATGATAAAAAATATTCACAAAGGCTCAAAGCATCTGGGGACTTTTACGCTCCATGACCTGTTCCAGTTTGCCTCATCCCGGAGTTACAACGGGATTGCAGTTGCAAAAGAAAATGGACGGGAATATTATCTTGCATTTCTTGCCGGTGAGGCAGAGGGGGCCATCTATATCGATGACAACGGGACTGAATACAGTGATAAAGCAGCGAAGATGATCAACGGCCGTGAAAAATTCGAGTTCTATGAAATAACGCCGGATATCGTCGAGACTATTGTTATGCGGTGTCGGATTTTTGAAAAGACACACTTAAAAAAGAGTATCCCGAATGTGATACATGACCTGCTGGATAATATTATCAAGGGGTCAAAGTATGTCGGGATTTTTCCCCTGCATGACCTATTCGGGTTTGCCTCAGGCAGGAAGATCCAACGGGATTGCAGCGGCAAAAGAGAACGAACGGGAATTCTACCTCGCCTTCATTGACGGAGAAGCTGAAGGTGCTATCTATATCGATGAAAAAGGGTCGCTGTACAGTGATAAAGCGGTGTTAATGATTTCCGGCCATGAAAAATTTGAGTTTTATGACGTGAAGCCGGATATAGTCGATGCTGTTGTTATGGGGTCACGGATTTTTGAAAAGATACACTTAAAAAAGAGTCTACCTTCTCTGATTCCGGAGATAGGAAAAAAAAGTGAGGGACTGGGAGTACTCACGGTTGTTGTCCTGAAAGACACGATCCCGCAAAATGGTGTGAGCATTTCAATCCGGAGTGAGGGAAAAATTTTAGGGAATGACATTACTACGGGGCAGGGGACTGCCAGTTTTAAACTAAAGCATGGGAAATACAATTGCATTGTCAAGGATCGCTCCCAGAACCTGACTACATTTTACATTACATTCGATGAATCAAAACCAAAAATTCTCCTGGACCTTGACGCAGCAAAACGTCTGGAAATTTAATCTTGTACGTGTCCTGTTTTCTTAGTGTTTTTACCATTACTGCAAAAACAGTTGTCTGATTTTAAAAAGACGAAATCCTTTAATCGAATAATAACAGAGTTCTCCTTTATGAAGATCGGACGTGAAGACTTTGAGGGGCTCATAAAAGGGGAGAAAACCATTGCCCAGTATATTGAGTTGGACCCTCTGGCCGGATCGTATTCAGTTTTTGGGGTTAAAACAGCAAGCAATCCAAATTACCTGGTGAAAGCCATCTACGAGATGTATGAGGCAAATCTCGACAAAAAACTTGCTGTGCAGGCGGTTCGCAAGCTCTTCAACGCAGTAGGCAGGGGGTCGGTGGGGTTAAATAACCTGTTAATAAAGTTCGGTATGAATCTTTCACCGGCGGAATTTCTTATGCTGGTATTTAAGCTCCAGCACCAGCAGGGGTGGGGTGCACCGTTTGAATGTACAGAATCCAGCGATACAAGAATCGTGCTGCGCACCAGCCATACCTTCGAATCTGAGGTTCTTAAGGACTGGAAGATGCATGTCTGTGGTATCCACAGGGGCTGGATTGAAGGTGTCCTGATCGCTGTTACGGGTAAAAACTGGTTCTGCATTGAGACAAAGTGCCATGCAAACGGGGATGATTTTTGCGAATTTATTGCTGATCAACGGGACTCGAGCTGGAAATGGAAAGCGGAGGCAATCGTTAAAGGAGACTCTGCAATCACTGAATATATCGAGCATAAACCTCTTGAGGGACGGATCAGGCTGATAGATGATCCCGTTGTTATAATGCCTCGTTTTATCTTCACCTCCATGATGAACTCTTTAAAAAAGACCATGGGTGAGATGCCTGCGGGAGGAGTAAATTACCGGGCCTATATGGATATGGGCAAAGAAAATGTCGGGCACTACAAAAAAATGGGTATAACCAACCCGAAACTCCTGTCTGATATGGCGTTCGCATTCTATTCCGAAATGGGCTGGTTCAGGATTATCAAAATGGAGTGGAACGAAGAAAAGAAAGAGAAAACCATCACGCTCGAACATACGGCAGAATCCGAGGCATTCGGGAATACCGGAAAAAATGTCTGCTATTGCACGGCCGGTCTCCTTGCCGGAATTATTGAAGGATCCTTTGGGATAAAAGTGCAGGGCCGCGAAGTCAGATGCCGGTCAAAGGGTGACGACCACTGTGTCTTCACGATAACCAATAAACCCGAATAACCTTTATTCTCATCGTATTATAACCCTCTTTACCCGTCAACCCAATTATTACTGTATGTCTCACGGTCCCCAGAATCCTGATTGTTGAAGACGACAACATTATTGCCAGTATTATCTCATCGATGCTGGAAAGAAAAGGATACCGTGTCGTCGGCAGGGTAGCTTCTGGCGAAAAGGCAATAATGAAATCTGCAGAACTTGAGCCGGATCTGGTGATGATGGATATAATGTTGTGCAGAGAAATGGACGGAGTTACGGCAGCCAGATATATTTTCCAGCTCTTTCACTGCTCTATCATTTTTCTGACTGCCATGTGCGATGATGCCCTTCTGGACCAGGCAAAGGGAGCGCAACCATTAGGATTCATCCTCAAACCATTCTCTGACCGGGAACTCATTTCAAACGTAGAACTTTCCCTCTACAATCATGCTATCCGCAAGAAAAATCTTCAGTATTATCCTGTGGGAGAACCAAAAAAGATCATGGTTATGATGGATGCCATCATCATCATGGACCCCAAGGGCAGGATTATCTTTTTCAATCCTTATGCTGCCAGGTTTCTTGACCTTCCTGAAGATGAGATTCTGCTGAAGTACTGGAGGGATGTAATGATGCTCATCCATGACCAGACGGATTCGCAGCTGGAAGATCCCATTCCGGAAGTGGTCCGCCAGAATGTTGTGGTCAATCATGAGTCCAATACCGCTATTGTAACGAAATCCGGTAAACGATATCGTGTCAGCGTTATAATACGGCCCGTCCTGGATGATACGGATACATTATCGGGGATCTTAATGCATATCAGGGAAAAAACACAGGCCCAGATAAAAATGGCAAAAATACATCAGGAATCTTCCCTATAATACACGCATATTCCGTTTCTTTTAAAAACATTCTGGAACATTTTTTCTGATTTATCAATAGTATGGTTTTAAACGTGGGATCTCTTTTAAAATCATGGGACCGTAAAATTCAAACGCCGATCATTTTTTTTAAAATCCTGACCATGTATCCCGCGACTTAATAAAGCGAAGTCCCTTAAACAAAAATACCAGAGAAAATCCTGTTTTATTCAGGCTTTCTTGGTAAACAGGGCTTTTGTGAATCTCTCGATAAATCCATCTCTCTTCTCTTCCACGTCCTCCTCTTTATACGAAACACCAATAAGGCCGGAGGCGATACGGCGAAACGCCTTTGAAGCGGGGGATGTCGGGAACTTGATCACGAGAGGAATTCTTGCAGAACCTGCACGACGGACATTCGGGTCTTCGGGAATAATCCCGATAACCTTGACCCCAAGCACTTTCTCCATCTTTTTAATCATGGTTTCAGGATTGTCCTGATTGACACGATTGATGATAGACCCAAGGACGTGACCTCCGACAAGTTCTGTGAGTATTCTTGTCTTGAGGGCGTCAACAATAGAGGAGAGTTCCGGGTTTACTACGAGAATAACTTCATCCGCAACTGCAAGCGGAACAATGCCATCCTTACTGATTCCGGCAGGGGCATCGATCAATAAAAAGTCGCAGCGCTTGACAATCTCGTTCATAACGTCACGTATTTTTTCCGGATCTGCCTGCTGGAATCCCTGAAGAGAGATACCTGCCGGTATCACCTTCAGCCCCGCCGGACATTCGTAAATCGCATCATCGATTTTACCTTTACCGGCAAGAATTTCGTGAAGGGTGACTGGTGCATCCTGCAGACCAAGAAGCAGGCCAACATTAGCCATACCGATATCAGCATCCATCAGGAAGGTTTCTTTACCGAGTTGAGCGAGCATTGTTCCCAGATTAACAGAAACGGTCGTCTTCCCAGTACCACCCTTTCCGGAAGCAATTGTGTAAACCTTGACCATTAAACACCCTGTCATGTGAATATTTCTATTTGATTTATATAAGATTACCCAATTTTTAATTATTGAACTATACCCACCAGTTTAATATTCTTTGTGTATCTTTTGAAATTTTCTCTACGATTTCCTCCGATACCGGGTTTTGTGTACGGATTATCCCTATAAGGGGGGAACCTTCATGGTTAAGATCGGGAACTATGACCGTAGGGAGTTTCGATTGCGGATCCCTGGACGCTATCAAACTGTAGGTTGCTGCATTGGTCTGGGCATCATCCCCCCCGGATGAAGCGAATACAAGGCCGTCAGATGTTGCGATAGTGAATGTGTCAAGGGAATATTTTGCGACAAGTGCCAGAAGACTCTGTGTAATATCACTTCTTCCATTCAGGACATCGATTTCTGTTTGTGCAGGATCTGCAATATTGCGTACTCTTTGGGACTGTATTGCCGGCACCATCCTTCGTATCAGGTTAATTTCAGGTTGAAAATACTGGTTTTGACGAGGAAAGTCTGCGATTTTGGATCTCGTTTTAAGCAATTGCTTTTTATGTAAGATTTTTTTAATGAACAGCGCACCAGCTGCAATAATCGCGAGAACGAGAAGTCCGATGATGACAATAACCATGGGGCTTTCTGACCCGGGTTGTATACCAATCACCATTACCCTGCCTCTTTACTCTTCATTTTTCGTTCTCTGTCAGGTGTTCAAGATTGAGGTCTTTGATCAGGGTTTTACATTCACCTCGGATCTTATTTCTGATTGCCTCCACATCCATAGTCTCAAAGGTTTCGATATCTTCTTCAAAACTGCTGGAATTCGATTCTTCCAGGCTGGAAGACAGGTCATGAGGTTTCTTGTCATCAGGTTTTTTTGTATGGATCTGTGTTTTTAGCTGTACTGACGCTATCTGGGCCGCGGTACGGGAGCTGGGTATCACTTATTATCTTTGGTGGTTCCGGAGTATGCAACGGCTCAACCGTACCCGGTGTTTGTGAGGGAGCAATTATTGATATACCCGTTTTCTGATGGCTTTTCCCGTGTACGGTATGGTCTTGTTTTGGAGGACTTACCGGAGAAAAGGGTATCGCTTGCGGGGGTTGAGCCGGGATGTTACTGGGGATGGTTTTTTCTGACTTCCCTCCTTTTAAGACCAGGCAGGTTTTATTGAATTCAAGGGAGAGCTGAACCTGAGCTTCATTCAGTGTAGACAGGGAGGCATCCACTTTCTCTTCGGTAATATCCTGCAGCTCATTCCAGGCATTATCCCCGCTTTTGTCCCGGTGCTGTGCCAGGATACGCTTACCTTGTTTAAAGACAATCGTCCCGTTCCCGGACCTGGTAGAGATTGTGCACACCCCGGTGAATTTCGTCTCCTGGAGTTCCATAAAAAGGTCTTCAACCTTTTTACTCCTTTTAATGCTAAGGAATGTACCCCTCGGGAGTTGCATTATGTTGTACTGTTATGATATCCTACTATATAGTTTCCTTTTTTTTGGACTTACTGGCGGTATATGGGTGGCGAAATTCTGTGAAATCATATCATTAACAGACAATTTCCCCGCGATTATACCAGAAAAAAACTGATTGTTTTTTTTATATTTTTATGTGATTACCCTTCATTATCACACCAGAATGGAAAGACCAACATTTTAATAGAAAAAAAACAAGAGAGAATCTTCTATCTGAGGGTACGTAAATGCTGAAGCCATTATTGGAGGAATTTTTAAAAATTGAAGGGGTATCAGCTGCGGTCGTGATAGGAAGAGACGGATTTGTAATTGAAAGTGCTGTTTCCGGTAAAGTGGACATTGAAGCTCTGGGGGCGATGGCTTCAACCGGACTTGGGACTTCAGAAGCAATGGGCATTACACTCGGAAAGGGGGAACTCTCCCAGATGCTTGTAGAATTGGAAAAAGGTCCTATCATATTATCACCCCTTTCAGCTGATGAACTCATCGCCCTTGTTGCAGATACCACAGCCAACATCGGGAGAATCAGATACGAATTAAAGAAGAATAAAGAACGGCTTATTGCCGCACTCTGATCTGCAGTTGTCTTTTTATGAGATTACCCGCAGGTACTGTTGAAGGGATCATCACCAATCCTCATAAAGAAGGATTACTCCAGTACCTGGTAACTTTCCGCGGACTGATGGAGACTGAAACTCCCTCAGGTCATGGTTTCATTCTTGTCGATAATGGGAAACTGGTTGCTGCCTATTTCAGAAATGCCCGCGAATCTTTTCGTGTGGAATCTGCCCTTGCACTCATGCAAATGGATTCAGATGGCGATTTTAGTTCCCCGCAGACATTCAACGTGCGAAAATATTCTGATGAAGAGTTTTCCCGTGCAGTTCAGATTTGCCTTGAAGAAGGCCTCCTCATTCATGAACCTGTACGCCCTTCGGATACCGATAGTGAAGACCTGGAACTCTACAAGATAGCAGAAATACCCGAGCCTCTCGATGAAACCAAATTAAAAAAGATAAAGGGCCTGGCCGGGGTCATTGCGGTTGCTGCATTTTATGAAGGTTTTTCCATCCAGTGTATCGGTGATGCGGATTTTGAGCATGTCACTGCTTCCGCAGAAGATCTTGTGCGGGCGGGAACCAGAATTGCAAGGGACATGCGGATCGGTTCTCTTGACCAGATGATCCTCGAAACAGATGAGAATAAATTCATTATTGCGCCGTGCGGGGACCTTTATCTCTGTGTTTTTACCACGGCAGATGCGCATCTCGGTCTGATCAGGGTTGTATTAAAAAATATCCAGTCAGAGATTTCCGGTTAATAAACGGATTTCCAACATTGAAGATGATATGTTTTTAATAAAATCGACCAGAATGTTCATTATATCAATAGCTATACTATTTATAGTTTTAAATGTAAAAAAAAATCATTTAATATAAATGGACACTCAAATCTAGTTCAAAGAGGGTGATGTCTGGATTGAACAATGATGATGATGAAGCACTGGATAATATAGATTCCCTGATCAGCAGGATTAAAGGACACAAAAAGAACGATGAGGCGCCAAAATCAAAAGATACTGAAGCCCAGCCTCAGGCATCAACAGCGGGTGACCGCTCTGCATCCAAAATTGGTGATTTTGATGCTCTCAGAAAAAAAATAGACGCATCAAAAACAGAGGAACCCGCTCCTGTCGTTAGAGAGTCTTCAGTCCCTGCACGCACAGGATCGCCAGCATCACAGCATGATGATCTCGAGTTTTCTGATGCAGATGATCTGCAGGAAAAACCTCCTCAAACTATCCAGAAGCCGCAAAAGCTCCGTGCAGAACCTGATGACCTGATGGACGGGAGGGATGTCCGGGAGTCCCTTGGTAAACTTTTAGGAGGCAGCGGGTCAAAGCAGCCACCCGTCCGCTCCTCCGGAGACGATAAAACAAAAGAACAGGAGGATGTCATTGAGATTATCGATGAAGACCCCAAGGCAGCTCTTCGGGGCCTGGCAAATAAAAACATTGCTAGTGCGGATCTTGTTGCTGATGAGCAGGTGACAGATGCCGATCAAAAGATTGTCAATGTCGACCAGGTCTCCGATATCTCCGGTCTTATCCTTCCCAAAGGTGTTTCGTTCAAGATAGAAGAGCTTAAACTGCACGGTCGTATCAGTGCGTTTGAAGGCACCGGTAACCTGCCTCCGGATTTCGATGAGATCTGGAAGAAAAATTTCTCTACTGCCGGTTTTAAGGATCTCGATATTAGTACAGATACCGGACTGGAAGCGAAAAAGCGCCTTGATGAGCCTAAAAAATTCGGTTTGTCCAGACTATTCAAGGCAGTTCATGCCACTCTTGAAGAATACGATCCCAAGAAGCATGGTCCGCTGGTTGATATAAGCTTCAGACCTCAACCCGGCATCGAGGAAGTGGAAATATATCCGGTTAACCCACCCTTCGCTTATATCCAGATTATCTATGATCACTCCACGCATGAGTACACCTACAAGGTACTCGAACCAGTCCTGACCGAGCCGGAAATTGATCTGTTAAAAGAGTTGAAAGAACGCCTGTTTGAAACGCTTGATATTAACACAAAAGACATTTCGAAAGAGGAGGCCGGAATCAAGTTGCGGGCTGCAGCAAACGATGTCATCCAGGATTTTGGCATCAGGCTTACACCTGTGCAGCGCGAGATTATCCTCTATAACATGCACAAGGAATTCCTTGGCGATGGTCTGATCGATGCAATAATGCACGACAAGTATATCGAAGATATTTCCTGTGACGGGGTTCATGCCTCGCTCTTTGTGTATCACTCAAACTATGAGTCGATGAAGACCACCCTGAGTTATACGAGTGCAGATGAGCTGGATTCGTTTGTTACCAAGCTTGCCCAGCGCTCAGGAAAATACATTTCCATTGCCCAACCCATTCTTGATGCGACAATGCAGGATGGTTCACGTATCCAGATGACACTTGGCCAGGAAGTAACCGCTCACGGCTCGACATTCACCATCCGTAAATTCAAGGACGAGCCGATCACACCTACCGATCTTATTGAATGGCGTACTTTTGCCCCGCTGTCGATTGCCTATATCTGGCTCTGTGTCGAAAATAACAAATCTGCAATATTTGCCGGGGGAACTGCATCCGGGAAGACGACGGCCCTGAATGCCATCTCATTGTTTATCCCCCCAATGTCAAAGATCGTCTCTCTTGAGGATACCCGTGAACTGAAGCTCCCTCACCCGAACTGGATCCCGAGCATTACCCGCGACTCGTTTGATACCTCCGGGAGAGGAGAGATCAACATGTACGAGCTCCTGCGGGCTGCGATGCGACAGCGTCCTGAATATATACTTGTGGGTGAAGTACGAGGCAAGGAATGCCAGACCCTCTTCCAAGCGATGAGCACCGGCCATACAACCTACTCCACAACCCACGCAGATTCCGTGGCAAGTGTTGTCCACCGTATTGAGAACCCCCCCATGGATGTTCCCAGGAACATGCTTTCCGCGCTTGATTTCATCTGTGTCCAGGTGCAGGGCCGGGTTGGTGGAAAACGAATCCGGCGAAACAAGCAGATCGTCGAAATCCTGGACATCGATCCGAGGACAAACGAACTGATCACGAACGAGGTCTTCAAATGGCGGTCAGCAACTGATGAGATCATCTACTCGGGAAAGTCCTATCTCCTTGAGGAAATCATGGAGGCAAAAGGGTGGTCAGAAAACCGCATGCGTGAGGAGTTAAAGCGTCGCCAGGAAGTGCTTGAGTGGATGCGGATCAAGAAGATCCGGCATTACAAAGACGTGGCAAAGATCCTCATCTCCTATCACCGTGATCCTGAAGCAGTCATAGAAAAGGTAAGGAAGGATCTGTATGAATAGTTTTGAACGCCTCTGTTTCAACCTTCTGGGAAAGCGGATGAAGGAAAAAAGGGAGGATTATGCAGCACTGAGAAATGATTTGATTTCTGCCAGGTTCAAGACACCGTTCGAAGTCTACCTTTCCACAGCATACATCTCTGCCATCATTGTCGGGCTGTCCGGTGCCGTTGTAATCGGGGTTGTCGACTGGGTGTTCCAGATCCCCAACATGATAAAGTACAGGGGAGAAGTTCCTGATATACTGGTCGGGTTATCGGCATATACGCTTATAATCGGAACGATACTCATCACGATCTTCTCCCTCCTGGTGTTCGGCGGGCTGACCTATCTTGTTTTTATCCTCTATCCAGGCCTGGAGGCAGGGAACCGGCGCAGGAATATTGATGCGAGCCTGCCGTATGCAATCAACTATATCACTTCGATGTCTACTGCCGGTATCACACCGGCAGAGGTATTCCGTCTCCTTGGCAGCAGCCCGATATATGGCCAGAGTGCAGTCGAGGCACGCTATATTTCGCGTGAAATCGATATTTTCGGCAGGGATTTGATCGATGCTCTCCGCCTGGTTTCTTCAAGTACCCCAAGCAGGCGCATGAAGGAATTTTTACAGGGGACGATGGCAAGTGTTGCGAGCGGAGGGAACATCACGGAATATTTCAGGACTAAAGCCGAGCAGTATGCACTGGAAAACCGGCAGACCCAGAAAATGTTCTTAGAAACCCTGGCTCTTGTATCGGAATCATATGTGACTGCCATGGTCGCAGGCACGCTGTTTTTGATTATCCTCCAGTCGATCATGTCGGTGCTTTCAGGGGACAACAAGCCGATGTTTCTCTATGCCGTCATCTACATCATGATCCCATTAGGGAGTATAATGTTTGTTATCATGATCAGTTCCATGACACCGGAGTCCTGAAATGAGTATCAAAGACCATTTCAAAAATATGATAAACCGGGGCGATCAAACCCCGCCCCCTCTCAAATCTGCTGAATTGAGTTCTGCCGAATTGGAAGCTGACGAAATCACCAGGAGTCTTGAGCGGGAACGGCAGACCCGGGAAGGGTTGGGAAAATTCTTAAAACACCCGTTCCAGGGTACTAACAGAAAAACCTGTTAACATTCTCATTCTTTCGGTTCCGATAGCCCTGATTATTTTTATTGGCGGTTTTATTTCATCGGTGGCATCCTATGGAATCGATGTCCTGTTTACCTCGACGCTGGTTGATGACTTTGTTATCTTTGCAGTCCTGATTGCGATTGTGCCGGTAGCGATCCTGGACTTAAAGGAACAAATGCGGGTAAAAAACCTGGAAAATGCCCTTCCGAATTTCTTCCGGGATCTTGCGGGAATGAATGATTCCGGTATGACTCTTCCGAATGCCGTTCATATTGTTGCGGGTGCGGAATATTCGACGCTCACCCCTCATATCAGGAAGCTCGACATGGATATGTCCTGGGGTGCCGGATTTGTTGAAGCAATGTATCGTTTTGGAAGAGATCTTGGCACTCCTCTTGCGGACCGGAGTGTTGACCTGATTGCAAAAGCAAGTAAAGCAGGCGGGGATATCAGCGAAGTACTTCGGGCAGCCGCAAAAGATACCTTTGAAGTAGTGAACCTTTCGCAGGAACGGAGCAACAATATGCTGATCTATGTGATTATCGTGCTCGTGTCCTTCGCTGTATTCCTGTTCGTCATTGCCATCCTGGTTTCAACCTTCCTGACTACGATGGCGACCGCTGGTGCCTCGGCAGCTTCTTCAGGCGCCCGCGGGTTCATGGGGCAGATTGACCTTTTCCAGTACAAGAGGTTATTCACCCATGCGGGCCTGCTCCAGGGTTTCTTCTCCGGGCTTGTTGCCGGACAGATGGGTGAGGGACGGGTAATTGCCGGCCTGAAGTACTCGGCGATAATGCTGTTCATTGCCTGGGTAACCTTCAGGTTCTTTATCTGAACTTTTTTTCAATGCTGGTGCGGTAAAATACGGTAGTCACCATATCAATTCATACCAGATGTTTAAACAAAAAAAAGTAAGAAAAAAATCAGGAAATATTTTCCGTGCTGTACCCTTTCAGGGAAAGCAGTTCCTTGACCCTGTCACGGTGATTTCCCTGCAGTTCAATCGAGTTTCCTTTTACGGTTCCCCCGCAGGCGAGCTTGCTTTTCATATATTTTGAAAGATCTTCAAGATCGATATCAGTCGGATCCAATCCTTCGATAACGGTTACTTCTTTCCCGTAACGGCGTTTGTTCACTTTGACATTGATCCTCTGTTGTTCTTTTGCTACCTCTTCACAGATACAGAGTTCTTTAGGTAGTCCACACGTCGGGCAAATCCCACCAATCATTACATGTATTTTTACGTTTCTGGTTATTTATTACTTGGCATTACCTGAAGGAATAAAGACGTTTTTGGCCAAAATGGGGGAATTTTTATGGAAATATGCCCGGAACCCTGGTAAAACCGGATTTTTTACCGGCTCTGTGAATCCTTCTTGAGATAACGGGATAAAAATTGTATGACTGATACAGAAAGGGGCAGTACCTGGCACTCTCCTTACACTTTTTTACTGATAAGGCACGGAAGGGTATTTTCCGTATCGCAGTCAGAAAATTCCGGATGGGAAGACCAAAAAAAGCGTTTTTGAACAGTCTCCGGGATTTTAAAAAAAAGAGAAACCAGAGCCCTGTTTTTTATGATCCGGAATTCCACTGATTAGTACCTGGCATGTCCCTGTTTGTTATGGGTTCAGCGTCCCATGTTGGAAAGAGTGTGACTGTTGCTGCAATCTGTCGCTGCCTTGTCCGGCGCGGTATAACGGTTGCGCCATTCAAGTCCCAGAATATGAGCCTGAACTCCTACGTGACGCCGGATGGAGGAGAGATCGGGATGGCACAGGCGATGCAGGCTGTTGCTGCAAAAGTCACTCCCCAGACCGATATGAACCCGGTCCTTCTCAAACCAAAAGGCGATTGCATTTCGCAGGTTGTACTTCACGGGCGTCCGTACAAGGATGTCCATATCGCGGCGTATTACCAGGAAACTCCTGAACTTCTTAAAAAAGCGCTGGAATCGTTTCAACGGCTGGAGTCCTCGTTCGGTCAGGTGGTTGTAGAAGGTGCAGGTGGTGCTGCGGAACTGAACCTCTATGACCGTGATATTGCCAATACCCAGCTTGCAAAAATCCTTCGCATACCGATAATCCTTGTTGCTGATATTGAGCGGGGTGGTGTGTTTGCGCAAATTTATGGCACAATTGAGCTCGATGCCGGCCGATATCCGGGCGCTTGTGAAAGGGATTATTATCAATAAGTTCCGTGGAGATCCTGCCATTTTTGCTCCAGGCGTGAAAAAAATTGAGGAACTCACGGGAGTACCGGTCCTTGGGGTAGTCCCTTATTTTTCCATCCCGCTTCCCAGTGAGGATTCTCTTTCAATAGGGGATAAAAAAACAAAACATGCGCTGGTCAGGATTGCGGTTATCAGGCTCCCGAAAATTTCCAATTTCACGGATTTTGAGTTGCTCGAACAGCATGCTGCCGTAGAATATGTGTCATTCGGGGCTTCACTGGAGGGATATGACTGTATCATCATCCCTGGGACCAAGAACACCATCGACGATCTGTCCGCACTGGTCCGGACGGGTACAGATGGTAAAATTCATTCAGCACGGGAAAAAGGTATCCCGGTCATCGGGATATGCGGGGGATACCAGATGCTTGGAAAAACGCTCGTTGATGAGGGTTTTGAGTCTGGTGCCGGCACCTATGAAGGGTTGGGCCTCCTGGATTGTGTCACCAGGTTTGCGTCCTATAAAAAAAATACTTTCCAGGTAAGGCGGAATGCCTGTCAGGTCCCCCCCATTCTTTCAACTATGGGGGAGGTCAGCGGCTACGAGATCCATATGGGGGAAACTGAATCCGTCAGGAATCGTGAAGCCTTTGAAGGTGATGGCAGGGTGAGTGATGATGGCCTGGTCTTTGGAACGTACCTGCATGGACTGTTTTTAAACCCGTCAGCTGCAAATGCCCTCCTCTCGTACCTGTATGAACGGAAAGGATTACCCTTTACACCCATACCGTCAGGCGAGTCCGATCCCTATGACACGCTGGCAGATCTGTATGAAGAAAATGTTGATATGGATGCGATAGTGGCGTTATTGGCCTCGTGAACGATGATATTTTCCTGACTCTGTAGATATCATCGAATGAATTAAGTGAAATGTACCGTTGGGCAATAGGAGGGGACAGTGCCTGTCCCCCAAAACCTCCCCTGTGCTGTGTGATACTAATATATTACCTGTTCCGGGATATCGTGTTTAAGCCCCGGTTTCAGGAAAGTGGATCTTCCATTTGCATCCAGGTTATTAAGTATTCTTGCGGATCCTTTTTTTTGTTTTTTTACAATAAAAAAAGTTCAACAGATGATGCTCGTTATGCTGTGAAACCCTTCACCCTGACGGTCAGCGCATTTCACCGAAGTAACTTTGGTAAAATCCACACGCTCCGTCACCCGGCATTTCGTGCAGTAGGCAAGCGATGGGGATTTTACAAATTTCCCACCTATACCGAACTCGCGGCAATGAATGCAGAACCCGCAGTTCTCCACGGGTTCTTTTTTTTCTGCAAGGCACTGCACTTTCCCTTGAAATGCCGGAAGAATCCGGATATCTTCTTCAGTCATGGATACTTATATCACCTGTTATTATTGTTTAGCTCTGCAGGATATTATACTCATGAATACTGGTTAAAAATCACTTATGGAGAATAACGATCATCAGGTCATTTCAATCTTGTTCCATCCACGATTGCACGAGTAACTAAAAACTCCCTGCCCTCTCCCCTCTTTCCAGCGATAAGGAAAAACAATGTCCAGCACTATGCTTAAACCTGTTCAGCACAAAATTTGTGGTATGAAGGTGTGCATAATGTGTGGGGGGGAAGGGACCCGGCTCCGTCCCCTGACGTTTGAACGGCCAAAACCCTGTATTCCCATTGTCAACCGCCCATCGATCCAGCACCTGGTTTCACACCTTTCGAATATGGGCTTCCGGGAAGTGGTGCTCACGTTAGGTTACATGGGCACTGCCATTGAAGAAGCTCTTGGTGATGGTTCTCTTTTTGGTGTCGAGATTACCTATGTCCATGAAAAAACCAAGCTGGGAACCGCCGGTAGTGTAAAAAACGCCCAGCGGCACCTTGACGGCCAGGATTTTTTGGTGGTTGGTGGGGACCATGTTACTGATTTGAATGTGCTTGAGTTTTACCGTGCTCACCAGAAAGAGAAGGCAACCGCGACAATCGGCCTGATCTCCATAGATGATCCAGGCGAGTATGGTATTGCTGAAATCGATGTCGGGTATGAGATTAAACGTTTCAAGGAAAAACCATCGCCCGGCGAGATCTTTTCCAACCTTGCAAGTACCGGGATGTATATCTGCAGCCCGGTAGTTTTTGACTACATCCCGCCCGCGACCAAATATGATTTTGCCCGGGACCTTTTTCCCCGGATGATGGAGGAAGAGATTGTATTGAAAGGCTGGCTTGCCCGGGGTAACTGGACGGACGTGGGAAGTCCCCACTCTCTACGGCAGGCCGAGCGCTGGATGCTGCAGAACATTTCTTTTACCGATATCATCGGGAATCTCTCTATGCATGGAGCACAGATCCAGGGCCCGGTACAGCTGGGGATTCGATTACGCTGGGTAAAAACACCCGGGTCATCGGTCCTGTGGCGATCGGCCCGGGAACAACCATTGGCGATAATGTGTTAATCGGGCCCTATACGAGCATTGGGGAAAAATGTATTCTCAGGAATAACGTCAAGGTATTTTCATCATCACTGTACAACCGTGTCATTGTGGGGGCGAACAGTACCATATCGGGTTGCATCATGGACAATGATACGCATATCGGAGAACACTGCAGTATCGAGAACGATACGGTCATCGGCCCGCGTGTAGTCCTGCGGGACCGGGTGGTCGTTCACTCAAAGACCCGCCTCTGGCCTGAAGTTGTTGTACCGGATGGATCGGTAGTGAAAGAACATGTCCTGAACGAAAAGTATGACCTTCGCTATGAAGGCTCCTAGGGCCGCTTTAAACAACACGGTAATGAACCGGAAAAACCGGTTTTTTATTCATTAAAAAAAAGAAATTCCCGGTTCATTTGACGCAGGAAACGCATTTATCCTCTTTTGACCAGCCGATGGGTAATTGCAACAAGGGGGTGCCGGGCATAATCGAGCACCTGTACGTCTTCCAATGATTTTAAGTTCATCGCGTGTGCGGTCCGTTCCATGCCAAGTTCAATATCTTCCCTTATTTCGATAATATAGGCGTCGATTGCAGTAATTCCAAGACGCTTGGCCGCGATTGCACGATGATGCCCGTCAACAAGGATAATCCTTCCCGGGCGCTTTACCACAATAATAGGCTCTGCCAGTCCTTTTTTGATCTCGTACATGCGCCCTTCCAGTTCATCCTCGTAGATCTTTGACTGGGTGGGCAGGATCTCCCTGACCGGCACAGTCCCCCGGTCCAGCGTTGGATCAACCCCGTAGAGTTTTTTTAACGTAGAAATAAAATTAAAGACCTTTTCCGGGGAAACATGCTCAATCTGTGAGCGAATTACATCGGAATTGGAAATAATCCCCAGCAGGTGGTTTTTCTCATCGACAACCGGAAGTTTCTGGATCCCGCTCCGGAAGATTACCCGGGCAGCATCATTAATATCCATCTCAGGATCGGCAACGATCAGACTTTTGGATACCACGTCTTTGACCGGTGCGTCCAGCTGGACAAAGAGAAGATCCCTGGCCGAAACATAGCCAACCACTTCATCGCCATCTACAACCGGGAACCCGTCATGGTGAGTCTTCTGGATTTTATCGATAACGTCATTTACCGTGCCGTGAAAATCGACACTGACGACATCCAAGGTCATATAGTCCTTGACCCTTTTTTTATCCATCCCTACAGATTTTGGCGAAAAGAGTACGTAAAAGTCATCGGAAAAAAGGGGAGAAAATAGCATTATTCAATTTCTATCCTTGATTTTGGGGAGATTTTTGACTTGTTGAACCGGACTTCCAGCACACCATTTTTAAATGAGGCTTTCGCATCCGCTTCTGTCACGTCAGCGGGCAATACTACTATCCGTTGCAGTGATCCATACGTCCGTTCGCGGACCCAATAACCTTCAGATTTTTCCTCTTTTTCTCCTTTGCGTTCGCACGAAATTTCCAGTGTTCTCGGATTTAAGAGCTGAAGCGACACATTCTCTTTTTCCACACCCGGAAGATCTGCTGCTACGATTATTTCACCATCATGTTCCCGCACATCAACCCGGAATTCACCTCGTAGTGCAGGAAGCATGCGGTCAGAACCTCCGGCAGGCAGGAGGAACCTGCCACCTGGAGATGTCTGCTGGAACATGGTCTCCAGCTCTGCCCTCATGTCCTCCATCTCTTTCCACATAGATTCGAATGGATGTCTTCTCCACACCATATACCTCACTCCATTCTAAAATTGCCCATCATTCAAGCGGATATCAGAAATAATGGGTTAACTCCAAGTTAGTATTTATTACTAATAAACATTATTATTATACCAAAAGAAGCGGAATAGTTTATGACGATTGGGTATGATGTAATAAGGAGGATCCAAAAGCATGGGAGAAAAGAAAAAGAAAGAGGAATCGATGAAAACCGTTAAAAAGGTACTGATTGTGGGTGCCTGTGTGCTTTTCGTCGCACTCATGATTATTTCCGGCATGGGTTCCAGCTGGCTGGTCATGTTTACTTCTGTAAAGCCAGGTGATTCGGTTGTCATAGATTATACTCTCTTTGACGCCGGGGGAAAACCCATTGTAACCTCGGAAAAAACAACGTACGACCAGGTCCTGGCACAAAAGCGTGAAATTTTCGGGTCAAAACAGACTTACCATCGTCTCTAACCAGACAATGGAAAAACCCATTTATTCGGTTCCGGTATATTCTTCAACCGGGACAACCGTGAAACAGCTGGCGATTTTTTCCTCGGAATACAATGCAATAAGTTCCGGGATTATCGGGATGAAGGTTAATGAGCAGAAACGGATTGCAATTTCTCCAGAAACCCCGATGACCCATGACTGGTCAGCCGAACAGCTCGCGCTCAGCAAGATCAACCTGACCGATATCAGTGTCGGGGACAATTTCTTCATGGGTATTTCGGATAATCCAGAGGATGTCGCAAATTCAACAACGGCAAACGCATTCCTGCGGATTGGTGAAGTTGCAAACAAGTCATCAGAAGGTATCATAGTTGATTTCAGCTACCCGGCGATTGATGTCCGGGTTGCCTCTATCAACAAACGGTAAAATCCACACAAACCCTTTTTTATTTTAGCTGTCTACACATGTTCATGGTAGTGCGTGTGATTTGTTTTTACCAGCCTGGGTGCATGGGATGCATGGAGCAGACCCCGATCAATACGGAAGTGGCACAAGCCCTCAATATCACCATTGAGGAGATCGATGCAGTAAAAAACCAGCACTATATCAAGGAATTCGGGTTAAAAGTAACACCAACGGTTATTATTCTCAAAGACGGGACCGTTATGGAGCAGTTTGAAGGAGTTGTTCACACCGAACAACTCAAAGCAGCAATAAAAAAATACTTATAACCGGCAACCGTAAATCCGCTTGATCCGATGGGCAACCGTCTTCCAGCCCTCTTTTCTCATCAACGGCCCGTCACGCAGTTTCAGGTGAGAGACTTTGAATCTCTTTCCGGAAGCGACATACATCTCGCCTACGACAAATGGTTGTTCGCCGTCAACTTCCATGTAGACCGGGGCGGTTTTTCTCCCGTCATGGATGGAGATTTTTACCACTACCTGTTCGATCGTGCGGGTCCACAGGGTCGTTATATCAGGTGCCTTTGCCCGGTTCTGCCGTTTCTCCCCGCATTCAATGGAGCTTACCTCAACACCGAACGCTTCATCCCCGCATTCCGCAACGAGATGGTCGCCGACACTGCATTCGTCGTCTTCTCCAAGTTCAATTCCGCAGACCATCGATGTCCCTTCTTTTGAGACTATCGTTTTGACCAGGATTGACCTGGGTTCTTTTTCTTTGTTAATGCGCTGGTGGTGACCGCAGGTAGTACAGCGGACGAGCAGATCGTGCGATTCGGCGATTACTTCGTGTTCGGTCTCCTCGTTGCACTCAGGGCAGTGGACGGTGATAAACATTGAATATGAATGGCAACCCTCACATGATAAAGCATGGAGGCTCAGGAAATAATCTATTGCCGTGGACACCCGCTCGTCCTTGGCAACCACCCGACTACCTTTGAGGTAACCATGGAGGGCCACCTCACGAAAAATGGCAACTGCATCATCGGTATTGCAGCGGACAAAGGCTGCAACGCGCTGTCACCTGAATTCAAGCGTGTACTTACCCATGATGATGCGGTTCTATTTACCCGGCTGTCATGCGGGGAGGTAACCGCAGAAGTGAAATCAAGAGGTTCCTCATTGTTCACGCTGGATCATCCGACCGACATGGTCTGGCGACGGAGCTCCTTTGTCTGCGGACGGACAATCGGTATAATGTCTGATCAGGTGGCCGCAACCCTGCCGAAAACACTCATGGCAAACCTTGTTCTGGGAAAAGAGTTGATCGTTACCCTGTCCGCTATGCGTCACGGCTGAGCGTGGTAATTTTTAATTCCGCTTCGGTGAGCAGTACCTCGCACTGTTTTACCAGCACTGCACCCTGTTCATAGAGCTTCATGCTCTCATCAAGCCCGGTGTTGCCGTCTTCGATCTTTTCAATAATCTTTCGCAACTCTTCAATCTTTGTCTCATAGGTTTCTTTCATGATCCACCTGCTCCACGATTACCTGGCTGCTGCCGTCATAAAACCTGATTTTCATGCGGTCTCCTTTCGTTATGCCGCCCGCACTCCTCACGACTCCCCCCTGCTTCTCAGCCACACAATAGCCACGGGCAAGCACGCCCAACGGGTTCCTGCTGTCCAGTGCAGTTTTCATCCCCGCAAGAAGCAGGCGTTCGCGTTCGAGCCGGTTAGAAAAAGCCCGTTCGAGCCGGTCCGACAGGTCAGCGGTGTTCTGTTTTCTCTCTTCTATTCTCCGGCAGAACCTCTGCGGGCGGAGCCGGTCCCGGAGATCAGAAATCTCATCCCGTGCCCAGGTAACCCTGTCCAGCAGGGCAGCGTTCAGCCGGGATTTGAGTTCCTGTAACCGGGCAGTCAGCACCATCCGGTCCGGTACCACCAGTTCTGCAGCGGCAGACGGGGTAGGCGCACGGAGGTCTGCGGCGAGATCGCTTAATGTTATATCCACTTCATGCCCGATTGCACTGACAACGGGAACAGTGCATGCCGCAATTGCCCGCACAACATCCGGATGGTTAAAGGGGAACAAATCCTCAAAGCTGCCACCTCCCCGGGCAACGATGACCACATCCACCATACCCGAGAGACGGGTAATCGCACGGGCTATCTCACGGTGTGCCTGTTCGCCCTGAACTGCCGTGGGTGATATGATAATCTCCAGGGGATACCGTCTTCCCACAACGGTCCTGATATCATGGATTACCGCACCCGTTTCTGAAGTAACCACACCGATTCGTGCCGGGAAGGCCGGGAGACAGCGCTTCCGCTCCACGGAAAAACACCCCTCAGCGGCAAGTTGCTTTTTCCACTGTTCAATGAGTAGGTATTTCTCTCCCAGGCCGGCTTTTCTCATCTCTTTAACCTGCAGCTGGTACGACCCATGGGGTGCGTAGGCCCTGACCGTCCCTGCTACGATTATCTCCATGCCCTCAGAAGGACTGAATGAAAGCCGTTCTGCATCGGAACGCCACATGACACATTTAATAACCGCAGCGGTGTTGCCCCCGCCTTTTTCCGAGAGCGAGAAATAGCGGTGTCCCCGCGCATGGTGGGTATAGTTGGTCACTTCCCCTCTGACCAGAATATCCTGCAGGAGCGGATTGTCTAAAAGCCCCTCTATGATCGCTGAAATCTCGGAAACATGTAATGGTTCTTTTTTAGGAACGGCGGTGACTTCGGGGCGGTTGAACCAGTCCATCAACCATTATTAGGCTAAAACCGCATATCAAATAGTACTACCATGGTATCGTTTTCCGTCGCGAGCATGTTCTTTCACGAGTACACTGTCAGCGAAATTTTCTCTTTTGTATCCCGTTCCGGTCTGAACGCGATGGAGTTCTGGCTGGAAACCCCGCATTTCTGGCTTCGTGACCTGCCCGTGGATGAAGTAATCGCGTGCCGGAACAAACATCCTGGGATCAGGACATTGACGGTCCACTCACCAATCCTGGACATGAATCCCTGTTCAATTAACCCGGAAGTAGCCCGGGTTTCGGTGGATTATACCGTCCGTTCTCTCCCAATAGCTGAAAATCTGGGAGCCCACGTCCTGACCGTTCACCCCGGCCGGAGAACCGCAAAACGACCCCCGAGTGATGCGGATTTCGTCCGGTTTGATCACTATATTTCTGCACTTCGTGAGGCAGCGTCAAGGAGCTCCGTAAAGGTCGGTATGGAAAACATGGAACCAATCGTGAACTCGCTGCTCTGTACTCCTGAACGGATGCGTACACTCCTGGACGATGAACCATGGCTGTTCTTTACGCTGGATGTGGCCCATGCCATGGCAAAATCCGAAGATGAGGTGATCCGTTACATCGAGATCTGCCATGACCGGCTCATCAACGTGCATATCAGCCGGTTTGACCGGGGTAAGGCGCATTTCCCTCTGGACCGCTCTGCATTTATGGAAACGGTTATGGAATCCTTAAAAGACCACCACTACCAGGGCAGTCTTACCCTTGAAATTGAGGACCTGAACCTCGACAGGCAATATTCTGCGGAAGAAAAGGTCGCACTGCTTGCACGGGATTGCGCCTTTATGCACGAATGCATGGAATAATGCACAGGTTTATTTTATTCCTCCCCGAATACAGATAGTGTATTTTTATTTATGAACCCCAATAATCTGCGTGCACCAGCACAGCGTGAAATGCGATGATCGAGGATACAGTTTCAATCCTGCTCTTTGTCATCTGTATACTTCTTTCGGCGTTTTTTTCGAGTTCGGAAGTAGCTCTGATCTCTATTACCCGGGCAAAAGTACGGACACTGGTAAACGAGAACCGGCCAGGATCCAAAGCTCTGGCAGCATTAAAAGAATCCCCTGAGCACCTGCTCATCACGATTCTTATCGGGAACAATATTGTCAATGTTGCTGCCGCTTCACTTGCAACAGCCATCGCGATCCAGGTATTTGGTGACATTGGTGTGGGGATCGCGACCGGATTCGTCGTAATTATCCTGCTGGTCTTCAGCGAGATCGGGCCCAAGATTTATGCAGCACGTGCACCGGATTCTTTTGCACTCACCGTTGCACCGGTCGTCCTGGTACTCTCCCGTATTTTCACCCCCCTGATCTGGCTGGTCCAGCGGATGAACCCGAAGTTTGGCAGTGGCAAAGAGACTATTGAACCGTCTGTAACTGAAGAGGAGATCAAGGAATGGATTGATGTCGGCAAGGAGGAAGGCACGATCGAACAGGCGGAGCAGGACATGCTCTATTCAGTTCTCGAGTTTGCTGATACCACCGCCCGCGAGATCATGACGCCGAGAGTGAATGTGATTGCCATGGAAGATACGGTTTCCTTTGAAGCGGCGATCAGGATATTCAATGAGACGGGTTTCTCCCGCATCCCGGTATACCACGACCAGATAGACAATATCAACGGTATCCTGAATGTCAAGGATGTCTTTTCTGCCATGATCTCGCACCGGAAAGATGCGGCTGTGAAGGATGTCATGTATGACCCGATGTTTGTACCCGAGACAAAAAAGATCGACGACCTGTTAAAAGAACTCCAGGTGCACCGGGTACAGATGGCGATCGTCATCGATGAATACAGCAGTTTTGTCGGTATTGTGACTGTCGAGGACATCCTTGAAGAAATCGTCGGGGATATCCTTGATGAGTATGACAAGGAGGAGCCTGAAATCCAGAAGATTTCCGAGGGCGTTCATGTGGTCGATGCCCAGATGTGGGTAGATGAAATCAACGAGCGGATGGAGATCGATCTGCCCGTTGATGAATCCTATGAGACTATAGGAGGCCTCATCATCGACAGGCTGGGGCACCTCCCCCTGCACCCCGGAGAAAAAGTTGAGGTCAATGATGGAAAGATAACCCTGGTTGTAATGCAGATGCACGGGAGGCGGATTGTGAAAGCCAAGATTGTTATCCACCCGCCAAAAGTGGATGATACTCCCTGAATCCGGCCCAGGGGGGATTTTAATGGAGAGGACAATGGATAAACGTATTGCGGTACTGGCATCAGGCAGGGGTTCAAATTTCCAGGCAATAATTGACGCGATACAGGACGGAAAAATCCCGGCACGCTGCGTGGCCCTGATTACTGATAATCCGAAGGCGTATGCGGTTGAGCGGGCCGGAATCGCACACATACCGGTCAGGATTATCGATTACGCCACGTTTCCCACGCGCGAGATCTATGAACGGGCACTCCTGTCCACCATGCAGGAGGTCGACGCTGATCTCTATGTGCTCGCAGGATACATGCGTATCGTCGGCACAGGAATTGTCCGCACATTCCCCGCAAAAATGATGAACATTCACCCGGCCCTCCTGCCGAGTTTCACCGGCCTGCATGCCCAGCGGCAGGCAGTGAATTATGGTGTGAAGGTATCCGGGTGCACGGTGCATTTCGTGGATGAAAGTCTTGACGGCGGTCCTGTCATCCTCCAGCGCTGTGTCTGCGTGGAGGACGATGATGATGAGGATTCACTCGCCGACCGGATTTTACAGCACGAGCACGAGTGTTTCCCCGAAGCTATCAGGCTGTTCTGTGAAGACCGGCTGGAAATCGTGGGAAGACGCGTCCGGATCCGGTAACCCGGTTTCCTCCGGTATACCATAAAAACGAATAAACCCACCGTTCCTTTTTTATCCCACACGCTGATAGTAAAGCACAATTATCAAGGAACAAAACGAGACCATGAAGGAACGATCCCGCAGCCCGGTGACAAAAAAGATTGCCCGGGAACGAATCGAGATCCTGTTTGAACAGGCAAAGAAGGCATTCAGCGCCCATCCGGAACGGAGTAACCGTTACGTTGATCTTGCACGCAGGATTGCAATGCGCCAGCGGATCCGGATCGACCGGGAGTACCGGTACCAGTTCTGCCACCACTGTTATACGTTCCTTGTACCGGGAAAGAACATGCGGGTACGGGTGCACCGGAGCACTGTGGTGGTTACCTGTCATTCCTGTAATAAAAAGACACGATACCGTGTGGTGAGACCTCATGTCCAATCAACCTGACCGATCGATGCAGGACCTTAAACCGACCGTATGGATCGGCAAACAGGGCTGTACCGAAACCATGATTGATGAGATCGTGGAACAACTCAAGAAACGAAAGATGATCAAGGTAAAATGGCTCCAGAACATTGAGATAGACCCGGAGGTGGTGGCCTCACAGGCACGGGCAAGGCTCGTGGATGTGCGGGGCAGGACCATGGTGCTGGAAGAAAAAAAGAAATCCGGTAAAAAATAAAAACGGATTTTACCGACAAAAACCGCGATGTTCCTCTTCTCGAAATATATAAAAACCTTATCCTCCAATAAGTAAAGACTGTTATTGAATAATTCAACAGTGAGGTCTCTAGATGACAACAGTATTCGATGCCACTCCTGATCACCTTATCAGGAAGGTCGCAGAGGAGCTCAGGAAACGGAAGGAAATCACCCCTCCGCCCTGGACTGCTTTTGCCAAGACCGGGGCACATAAAGAAATGCCGCCTGAAGATCCGGACTGGTGGTATGTCCGGGTAGCGGCAGTGTTGAGGCGCGTCTATGTCGATGGCCCGTTGGGCGTCGAGAGGATGCGAAGTTTTTACGGCGGGAAAAAGAACCGTGGTTCAAAGCCCAATGCGTTCAGGAAGGGCAGCGGGTCAATCCTGCGCAAATCCCTCCAGCAGCTGGAAGCAGCAGGGCTGATTGTCCATGACAAGACCGGCCGTAAAGTATCCCCTGCCGGCATGGCATTTCTTGACAGCATGGCCAGGGAAGTGACGATCAATCCCCCGGCACCAGTACCAAAGCGCGTAAAGGCTGTTGCCGAACCCGAGCCCAAGAAGGCAGAGGGTAAGAAGTCTGACTCCAAAAAGGAGAAAGGCGATAAAGCTGCAGGTGCCAAGGGCGAGAAGGCCGAAAAGAAACCGGCAGTCAAGAAAGCTGAAGGCAAAAAGCCGGAACAAGCTGAAGAACAGAAGTGAGGTAAACCCATGGGAGACGACGAACTTAGTGAACTCCGCAAACGCAGGATGGCACAGCTGCAGCAGCAGGCTGGCGACCAACAGGCAATGCAGGCAGAACTCGAACGCCAGGAGCACATTAAGTCTCAGATGCAGATGGTGCTTATGTCGATTCTCGAGCCCAATGCCCGGGAGCGCTTAAACACCATCAAGCTGACGAAACCGGATTTTGCCGGTGCTGTTGAACAGCAGCTCGTCCAGCTTGCGCAGAGCGGACGTCTCAAGAACAAGATCACGGATTCACAGCTCAAAGAACTGCTCAGGCAGCTTGCGCCAAAGAAACGTGACTATTCAATTACACGAAGGTAATGAAGGCAGGAGTGCTCTACAGCGGCGGAAAGGACAGTTCCCTTGCAGCAATAATGCTGGGTACGTATTACGAGGTTGAACTCAACGTGTTTGTGTTCGACCCGTCCCGCCAGGTCCCGTCGGTGGATGCTGCAGCACAAGTGCTGGGATTTCCCTTGATAAAACGAGTGTTTGACACAGGATTGCTGGACGACATGGTAGATCTGGTGAAAACGTGCGGGTATCCGAACGATGCAATCAACAGAGTACACCAGGTTGCCGTTGAAACACTTTCCTCGATGTACCGTGTGGTCGGTGACGGTACACGGTTCAACGACCGGGTACCGATGCTTTCCCGGGGAGAGGTTCAGAGCCTTGGAAACCGGACAGGATGTTCATACGTGCGACCCCTGCTCGGGTATGTCAAACCTGAAGTCGACCGGCTGGTTGACCGATTTCTTATGGTACAATACGGTGAAACCGGAACAATCATGAACGGGGATTACGAAGCCGAGATCCGGGAGGCAGTAGCCGCCCGTGGGATCGATCCCGCGCCCCTCTTTCCGGCGTATCATGACCAGTCCCTGGTTATCGGTAAAAAATAATACATTGAGTACCGGTGAAGGAACATGAGTAAATTAAGCAAAGGCAGAAAAATACGACTGGCAAAAGCATGCGACCAGAACCGGCGTGTGCCCCAGTGGGTGATGGTAAGAACCAAGCGCACCGTCGTTGCGCACCCCAAGAGACGTAACTGGCGCAAGAGTACATTAAAGGTGTGAGATCATGGCAGAAACATTGCAGGAGCATGTATATGTCATCCCTCTCCGGGATGCACGCCGGATGCCCCGCTGGAAGCGGAGCAATGGTGCCATAAAAGATATCAGGAAATACCTAGCAAAGCACATGAAGAGCGACGATGTGAAGCTCGACAAGGGTATCAATGAGATGGTATGGAGCCGGGGCAGTACAAAACCGCCGTCAAAGATCAGGGTTCGTGCCATGAAGATGGAGGACGGGCAGGTTCAGGCAGAACTTGCACCGGAATCGTGAAGTATGGAACGCACGATCACGCTTGCAGGCGATCCGAACATCGGGGTTTTTTCCCGGGTTCTCGGCACGATTGCCATTATCCCTCCGGAAATCGCCGGAGGATTATAAACAGGCACTTATCCAGGCACTTGAGGTTGAACTCGTAGAAACGACCATCCAGGGAAGTGCTATTATCGGCTCACTCGTTGCCGGCAATAGCCGGGGGATTGTCATGAGCGGACTTGCAACCGAAGAAGAGATTGCAATCCTCGAAAAATACCGTAAAGTCCTGCTCTTAAAGGAGTCGATGAACGCTGCGGGTAATGTGATCATGGCAAATGATACATTTGCTGCAGTTCACGAGGATATGCCTTCAGAACTCGCGCACGAGATCGGGGAGTTCCTGGAAGTAGAGGTGATCCACCTTACGCTGGGTGGAGTGAAAACCGTCGGAATGGCCGGTGTTGCCACCAATAAGGGGGTCATCGTGCACCCGCGTGCTACCGCCCACCAGATTGCCCGGATTGAAGAAGTTGCAAAGATACCTGTCGGTACCGGTACGATTAACATGGGCAGCGGGCTGGTTGGTACAGGTCTTTTAGTCAACGAGAACGGTTACATTGCCGGCAATGCGACAAGCGGGTTTGAACTGGGCAGGATTGAGGATATATTTGGATTTCTGGAGTGAAAATCATGGTTATGGAGAATCAGAAGTTTGAGGTTAAAGGTACCTTTTTGATGGGAGAAGAGTGGGCGCATTACACAAAAGTGATCGAGGCACCCAATGCAAAGCAGGCAGAGGAACGCACCTTCGCGGTCATCGGCAGCAAGCACAACTTGAAGCGACGATACATAAAAGTCGACGGTGTCACCCCGGTCAAGGGTGAGTAAACCTTTTTTCCTATTTGTTTTCATACGCGATTATCATACGATAAATATGCGTAACGCTCTTCCTCATTTTTGAATGTTTCATGATGAGGGACAGCAGATAAGAATCCGGATTTATTTGTCGAACCAATTCTCCCGAATAACTTATGGTATGCGTCCTGAATTTGACAAAAAAATTGAATTTCAGGTTCTGCAGGTACTGTTCAAAACACCTGAACGCTCACTGGGGTTTCACACCCGCCGCTTCGGTCCCCCCCCATTGCGATACCTCCTGATAAGGTAATAACCACACTATCGCACAGCGCAGGAGCGGTCCGGGGGGACAGGCACTGTTTCCTCGTCTTCGCCCCTGCAATACAATCCTATATATGCGGCCTGCAGAGAAACACCCTCTCATGGATACAGGAATTCGCGACCGGTTTGTAACACTATGGCAGCAGTACTGCCCCGGAGCAGAGCTGCCCATCACGTTTGCGGTTGGTGAATGCAGCGTGACGGCAGAGAAAGCAAAGACTCCTGCCGGCTGGAGATGCATCATCTGCGACCTTGCCCGGGTGAGGAATGGGACTTCTCTTGTCTTTGACCGAACCTCGGTTACCTGCAGCGGCGGTCTGTTCTACCTGGGCTATGAAATGCAGCGCAGGGAAAACTTCCGGTACTTCCTCTCATCAGGAAAACCGGGCGTTGTCGAGGGGGAGCGTTACAAGAAGACACCGGAGATTGTCGATGAGATGGATGCCCGGCACATCTCCCTGCCAGCGGAAGACAAATGCTATACATTCAAAAGATGGGATAAGCTGGCACCGGAGGACAACCCGGACGTGGTAATCTTCTTTGCACGGCCTGAAATACTGTCAGCACTGTTCACGCTCGCCAATTTCGACCAGGCCGACCCGAATGGTGTGATCTGTCCTTTTGGTTCCGGGTGCTCCTCGATCATCCACTATCCCCGGCTTGAACAGGCGAGTGACCAGCCGCGGGCAGTGCTCGGGATGTTTGATCCATCAGCACGACCTTGTGTTCCGGTGGATATCCTGACGCTGGCAATCCCGATGAAGAAGTTCGGGAAGATGATCGGGAATATGGACGAAAGTTTCCTCGTTACCAAAACCTGGGACAAGGTAAAAACAAAGATTGTGCGGAGCAATGCGTTGCATTCTTCATAAAATCCAATGTACGGCTCCTGTCAAGGCTTCCCCGAAAAAACTGGCCTTGAGTGCAAGGAGAATGCCCGAGTATGGCAAAAAACCGGGAAATGAATGAAAACAGGAAATGATCGCTCCTGTAAAAAATAAGGAAACTTTTATATAAAAATAAGTATTCAAAATCCCACTGGTGAAGAGTGATGGCGGAGCTCAAAGGAGATATTGAACGACTGTCAAGGCACCAGATTGAACAGGCTGGTGAAATACTCACCCGGGCATTTTTTGATGATCCGAAACTGATCCATCTCATGCCGGATATAGCGACTAAAAAAGAACTGTCGCGGTATCTTTTTGAATTCGAACTCCAGTACGGGATGAACTATGGTGACGTATATGCAACCTCGCCCTCCATTGAAGGCGTTGCTGTCTGGCTGCCTTCGACGAAATCTGAAATAACGTTCTGGAGAGCGTTTCGGTCCGGAGGTATGCGGCTGCAGAAACACCTGGGGAAAAAGATTATGGATCGCCTTATGGCTTTTTCAACCGCTGTTGATACTCTTCATAAAAAACATGCTCCCTATCCTCATTATTACCTGTTTTTTATCGGTGTAGATCCATCGTGCCAGCAAAAGCGGGTTGCAAGCAGGTTGATCATGCCTATGCTTGCCTGGCTGGATACCCGGAAGCTTCCCTGTTATCTCAATACCCAGAATGACAAGAACATCGGCATTTATGAACACTATGGTTTCGAGGTAATCGAGCAGCTGACTCTGCCAGGTTCAGGCATCGTTCATACTGCCATGCAGCGGAACCCGCGTTAGCAGTGAGGAGCATCAGATACCTCCCTGTTACCCCCTCACCGTTCCCCGGAAATGTACTGTTATCCTCCCGTTTTGAATACGAGCCATTCGTCTTTCCCCGCACGTTTGAATGGTACGAGGACATACAGTCCGGTCAGCCTTTTGCCATGGAAGGTTATCTCGATCTTATCACTTTCCCAGAGTTTTGTATCATAGGTGCCGTTGTCCCATATGGTAACGCTGCCCGCCCCGTATTCACCTTCCGGGATAGTTCCCTCGAAATGACCGTAATCCAGAGGATGGTCTTCGACTGCCACGGCAAGGTGCTTTTTACCGGTCACTTCGGGTATCCCTTTGGGCACTGCCCAGCTTTTTAAAACGCCGTCGCGTTCAAGGCGCAAGTCATAATGCACATGACGTGCGTGGTGTTCGTGGATTACAAAATAATTTCCTTTTCCTGTCATGGTACTTTTCCCCTCCGGTTCTTTCGTTTTTGAAAAATCCCGCTTTTGCTGGTAGCTTTTCAATGTTTGTCTATTGGAGATCTCTGTATGCTGGCCTGTTCCGGTTTTCCCTGTACAGGACCATCACCTGTATAATTCTTCGTTTGCGTAGTTCTCTCATCTTTTACCAGGCTTTTCTCTCCAGGTTCAATCGTTACATCCGCGAATTGATCGGTGGTGCACTCTTCAGCCAGTTTATCGGAACGGATCCTGGTAAACCGGGGCATTTCTCAGTTTCCTGTCCTTTGTTACTTCCATGTATGCAACTTCAGCAACCAGCACCGGCTCCACCCAGACCAGCGCAGTGTCGTGATCTGCGACCACGAATTGAGGGGTGCCGGTCTTTAAGGATGAGAACGTGTCCATGAGATCGTGGAGATCCTTGTCTGATAACCCAGTACCGACGTTGCCGATATACACGAGCCGGTCTCCTGTTGATCCAGAATGGCTGGATGATCGCGTCCCGATTGAACGGCCTGTCTCGTCAGGATGGGAAACGGGTATACTCTCGTTCTCATATAGTCCGAGAATAAGAGCACCGAACGTCTGGCTCCGGCTCCCCTTTCCTGGCGTGTACCCGGCAATCACGCAGTCACAGGTCTTTTCCGCCTTTATTTTCAGCCAGGTATCGCTCCGCAGGCCGGGTTCATAGTGGCTGTCCATCCGCTTTGCCATGATTCCTTCAAGTCCCCGTGCAATGGCCGCCCGGTAATAGTCCTCACCCCGGGCCATGACCGGGACAGAGAGGACGATATGGGGACCTTCAGAAACGGCCTGTTCCAGAATTTTCCTCCGTTCAGCCAGCGGCAGCCTGATGAGGGATTTTTTGTCTTTCTCCAAAATATCGAACACGATGTAAGTGACGGGGACTTCCTCACCGGAGAAATGTATTTTCCTGTCCCCCTGGTGCAACCGGGAGAACAGGGACTGGATATCGGGCTCCCCCCCGCTCATCACGACAATTTCACCGTCGAGGACCGTGCCCGGTGCAAGGTGCACGAGCTCAGTGAGTTCAGGGAACTGCCCGCTCAGTTCCCGGTCGTTCCGGCTCCTTAAGGACAGCGTCCTGTTCACCGTTGCGATTGCCCGGATACCGTCCCATTTGATCTCAAAAAGCCATTCATCATTGTTGAAAGGACCGCGAGCGGTTTTTGCGAACATGGGCTTGTATCCGGACTGCATGATCCCTCAAAAAAATAAATCATTTCCTGGCAAGTGTGGCAATAGTCTCTTCCAAAGCCTGCATGAGCTCTTTTGCCTGCTCAGGATGTGGCGGTTCTTCGGCGACTATTTTCTCACCGTCGATCTTCTTTTGAATAAGTTCCAGTACAGGCTTTTTGGTACCGGTCAGGATAATCCGTTATTGAAAAATCACCTGAAAGCTCATTGATGATCCGTTTTGCCAGGGCAAGCTCGGAGGCTTTTGGTTCCGGTAGGCCTGTCAGCTGCTCAAAAGCCTTGGGGGAAGTGACTTCATCTGCGTGCCGGAGGGTTGTCAGGATAAGGCTGTCCTGGTATGCATGCACTACTACCGGATATTCCTTTGTCCGGAGTGTGATCGTGCCGACTGCAGCTTTTCCCAGTTCCTGGAGTGCGATGACGAGGAGGCTGTATGCCTCTTCGCTCCGGTCCGGAATAAGGATATACGGGGTCTCAAAAAAGGTCGGGTCAAGCGAGAGAAAATATACAAATTTCTCAATCCTGATCTTCCGGTCAGATTCAGGCATGACCGCTTTGAGTTCATCGGGTTCAAAGACCACATACCTGCCTTTTTGCACTTCATACCCTTTCACGGTATCAGCCCACGGGACTACCCGCCCGTCTTTTGTGCAGACCCGGTCATACCTGAGCGGCTGCCCATCTTCCCGGTGGAGCAGCCTGAAGTGGAATGACCTGTCCCTTACCATAGTATGCAGCCTGACCGGTACATTGACCAGTCCTATCGTGATGATCCCGCTCCAGAATGCCCGTCCTGTTTTGCCTCTCTGTTCAGGTTCATCCGGCTGGGCTTCCTTTAGGACCAGGGTGACCGTCTGGTCCTTTTTTCCACCTTTATGCTCATCAGCACCTGCCGGATGGTCTGGTCCTGTCCTATGAAGTTCCGGGGTGTTCTTTTTTGCCGTGCCCTCCGGTGAACGGTGAGTGGTTTTATCCTCTGAATGACTGCCTTTCGTCAAAGATGTCCCTCCATGGGTCTTCACTTCCTGAAAGTATCGTCCGGATATTAAAATCTTCGGGATGTATCCCATGCCTGAGGGCTTCCCGAGCTGAGCGGGGCGGATACTGTTGCACCGGGTGTAGCCCTGAGGCTGTAAGGGGCTGCCATGGTTTTTCCCCGTGCGTTCTGGAGATAATCGATGAAGATTGTCCCCGGGTTCCGGGAATGTGCAAACTCAGCGACCACATCGGGTGAGTCCCGTGCTATGGTTTTTCCGATAGTATGGGCAAAGGACCGGATCTCATCGAACGTATGGCCTCCTGACAGCGGAACTACCACATGGAGTCCTTTTTTACCCGAGGTTTTTACAAATGACCTGACCCCGGTATTTTCCAAGTGTTCACGGATAGTCCGGGCTACATCGATCACATCGTCAAACGTGCATGGTGGTTCGGGATCAATATCGAACAGGAGGAGATCGGGCGAATCATATGAAACTGCGGTTGAGAGCGTGCAATGGAGTTCAAGGGACGCGAGGTTTGCCAGCCAGAGGAGTGTATCGAGGTTGTTACACAGAACGAAATGGAGCTCGCGGTCAACGGTCTTTCCGGGGTGGGTAAAGATCTCTACAAAATCCGGGGTTTTCAGGGGGGCATCTTTCTCATAAAACCCTTCACCCCCAACACCGTTGGGGAAACGGTGCAGGGTCAGCGGCCTGTTATAAAGATAAGGAAGTATCCGGGGGGCCATTCTGATATAGTATGTGATCACTTCCTGTTTGGTGACGGAAAGGAGCGGGTACATCACTTTGTCAAGGTTGGTAAACCGTACCTTTGTGAGATCACTGTATGGGCGATCTTTCTTTTCTCCTCCAGCACTCCCGGTCATTGGAAAAAGTGGATGTTTCTCATTAAAAAAGAGTATCTCTCTTACTTCTGGAGCCCGGCATCAATCTCTACAATTCTGGCGACCATGGTGCACACCGGGCAGGATTTCTTTCTCCCGGCGAATAACAGTTTGAAGAGTTCGAAACTGCTCAGCGCGAAAATCATACCAAACCCGATAAAAAAGGCATACGCGAAAGGTCTTGCTACGCATGTGCTGCACGATGATAAAAAGAGAAGAAGATACCAGATCATCGCGACAGAGAGAATGATGTTGGCAAGACATCCCAGCACCGCCCACAATGGTGGCGAATAGGTATCATGCATATAGTATCGTAATATTAATTTTCCGGTAAATATAGTATCCCTTTTGGGAATACGCCGTTTTTTTATATCCCCAAAATTACCTCACTAAAAAATAATCCACACTCCCTATCAATTGCACTTTCTCCTGTGATTTGCCAACCGAATGATCACACGATCTTTCCTTTTGTTATGGTGTTCCTTCAGCATATTCCGGCCATCCAGCGGGTACTGGTATTTTGATAACAATCTCGATGGCGTGGTCGATATGTCCTACCGGTTCGGCAAGAGCGGTGACCAGACCATTGTCGGAAAATGGGCGTAAAAAAATCTGATACTTTTTTTCGGTTGCTTTCTGTATTACTAATGGTTCTGTTTTTATCGCTTATCATCCGGATTTGTGAGATTGATTATTTTTCCCGGAACCCGTGAAACGGTACTTCCCTTTCGGGTACCAGCATCTCAAACCGTGTTCCTTTACCGGGTTCTGCGGTTTCTTTTAAAGTTATTCCCGTGACAGAACAAATCTCACTGGCGAGAAACAGCCCGAGCCCGGTATACTTCCCAAAATTCCTGGTAAAAATTTTTTCTTTCTCCTCTGAAGGGATCCCAATTCCGTCATTCTCCCAGAAAACCACCAGCCCGTCAGGACCTTCATGGGATGAAACTTTTAGTGTTGTTACTTTCTGGCCATGCATGGCAGCATTATCCAAAAAAATGTTAAAGACCTTTTCCAGAATCGGGTCTGCGAAAATCTCAACCTGGGGCAGATCCACCTGCATGGATAGTGATCGTGGAACCTGCAATCCCAATATGGCCTTGTCGAGCCTGTGCCAGTGAGGTTCATGAGACCCGAGGTCCTGGTAAACCCGCGTAAACTCTATCTGTTCCCGTATTGCTATTGCAGCAGATTCCAGTTTTGCTATATAGTCAGCCATGGCAGGGTCGTGAGACTTCGTTTTTGCGAGCTCAAGATTTCCCAGCAGGACCGAGACCTTGTTGAGGATATCGTGACGGGTGATGCTGGAAAGGAGGTGGAGTTTACGGTTGGTTTCTTTAAGGCTCTGTTCTACCCGTTTGCGGTCAGTACTATCCTCCAGCACGCCATCAAAATATGCGATATTTCCATCTGGACCGGGAACGGCCAGTGCAGAAATTCTGGCCCAGAACAATTCTCCGCTTTTCTTTTTGAGCTGAACCTCGGCATCGGACACACTTCCGTCACGTATGAGACGTTCGGAAATTGTCTGCAGGTCTACAGGTTCAGCAAAGAGGTCAGCCATCGGCTGTTTCCTGAATTCTTCTGGTGTATCATAGCCGAACATATGTACGACAACCGGGTTTGCCATGATATTTGTACTATCAGGAACCCGGAGTATTCCGGAATACCCCGATGGGCAGGCTTTCCATTAAGGAATTGAGCTGCAGTTCGCGTTCTCTGATAGCATCCTCCATCTGCCGTCGTTCGGTAACCTCCCGGATGGATTCGACAGCCCCGATTATCTTTCCCGCAGCATCGTATAGTGGGGAGGCTTTTGCCCATAGCACGGCCCGCCTTCCCTTCAGGTGCGGGAGATCGGTCTCGGCGATCAGGAGTGCCCCTTTCTGGTGAATAATACCGTAATACTGCCAGGCAATAGTATCATCAGATTCAAAGATACGGTCGATCAGGATGGGACGACGAATACCGTAAAATGGGATGGCGTACTCGTAATCTCCCTTCCCTATCATGTCCCCGGCCGGAATACCGGTCATCTCCTCGATCGCCTTGTTCCATGCAATGACCTTTCCCTGACGGTCAATGACCAGGGTCGCATCGGGAAGGAAATTAATAATACCGGTAAGGCGGCGTTCAGACTGGACAAGGGCGATCTCCGCACGTTTCTGTTCGGTAAAATCACGCCCGACCGACTGGTATCCGGTGAGCGTCCCTTTCTCATCAAAAATTGCACGGTCACTCCAGCGCTGCCAACGGATCTGCCCTTCGGGTAAAAATATCTGATGGGTAATAATGGCCGTTGGATGTTCTTTTGTCAGCGATGCAAAATGCTCCCGGACAAGACGCTGGTCTTCAGCAGGGATACGGGGCCTGAATTTTTTACCGATGATCTCGTCGCGGGTTTTATTGAAATACCGGCAATAGGCTTCATTGACAAAAACATGGGTCCCATCTGGCAGGAACTGTGAGATGAATTCTGTCTGGTCTTCAACAACATTCCGGTAGCGCTGTTCGCTCTCCTCAAGCTTTTTATTCTGAATATTGAGTTCCTCTCCACTTACTTTTGCAATCTCAAATGATGCCTGCATCTGTTCGTATGCTGCCCTCAATTCCTCTTCTTTTTTCCGGATCGAGCCGACGTCCTGGAGGGTTTCAATAGCCCCTGTAATGTTTCCGGAAAGGATCCCGGATGGGTGCAGCCGTGAAAAACAACCACGTCCCTCCTTTTATTGAGGGGAAGTAATCGGTTGCTTCAAAATTATCCGCCACGATGGGGGATTTCACGTATTTTCCTGAATACCACCGTGTGATACCATCAACATTCCTGTCTACGATGAGATCAGCAAGGCAGGGGCGTTGTGAGGGATAAAATGCTTTCCAGTGGTTTGTTGTGCCTACGATATCGGATGCCGGAATACCACTGTATTCTTCAAGGGCCCGGTTCCAGAAAATTACGCGGTGATTACTGTCAATGACAAACTCCGGGATTGGCGCACCCTGCACGAGGTCCTGCATGGTCTTTTGCGCTCCCTTGATCTGTATTGCCTGTCTGATTTTATGGGCAAGTTCAACAAACTGTGATTTCGGGTCACCGCCTTTCTGGAGATAGAAATCAGCACCGCTGTTGATCGCTTCAATAACAACCTCTTCCCTGCCTTTACCGGTAAAAATAATGAAAGGTGCCGAATTTCCCCGGGCACGAACCTCCTTTAAAAAGACAATACCATCCATTTCGGGCATCATAAAATCGGATACGATACAGTCATACGAAGTTCTGGTGAGGGTATCGAGTGCCGCTGTTGCTGAAGTGAGTGTGTCAATCCTGAAATCCCCGGTCATTTCGAGAAAGATTTTTGCCAATTCCAGCAGCATTGGCTCGTCATCAACATAGAGAACTGAGAACATGTCCGTCGGTATACTAGATCTTTTCCTCTATTCCTGTCTTTATTTTCGGGAAAAGGGGATAAAAACATTTCGAAGTGCGGGTGATGCCCGGACAGGCTACTGATACCAGACGGTAATCAACAAACTGCGGATCGATCGATCCCTGCAAAAAAAGGCACAATCAATGATGATGCCAGGAGCCGGCTCCTTGCCTCCCGGTTCAGGAACTCCCCTGTCACATCTTCTGCAGGAAGGGACGCTGCCTGCCAGCATTTTTTTAAGTGTAAGGGAACTAAAAACCCGTGATTTTTGGAATCCCTGCTATTCAATATTCCGGATTATGATTACCGGGTGTTTCGCGTTCATGACCACATCATGCACCATACTGCCGAAAAAGAAGTCATGAAGGCAGCCCTGAGCTGCTGATCTCATCCAGATGAGTGACGCATCCTCATCTTGTGCGATCCGGGGAATTTCGGTTTCAGGTTTCCCGGTCACTACGATAGTCCTGGCTTTGATACCCCGTGCCGCAAGATTGTCGCGGACTGTTTTGATCTTTTTCTCTGCCGTTCTGATCGCCTCACCCTCGTTACAGTCCTCTCCTTTTTCCACTACATGCAGGAGAATGATTTCACCCATACCCTTTACAGTTCCGGTGAGAGATGTTGCCTTCAACGAGAGATCAGAGAAATTAGTCGGGCAGAGGACACGGGAGAAGATCATAGGACAATACTTTTCGTATGTCTTTCCGGTCAGGGCCTCAACGAGTTTATTGGGCATAATCATGATATTGGTTTTACTGATACGGCAGAGAACCTTCGAGGAAACGCAACTGAGGAGTACGCAAGCCATGATACCCTTTATATTTGCGTGAATAATAATTAGGCCGGCACTGAATTCTTCCGCTGTTTCAAGAATTGCTCCCGTAATGTCGGTTGATGTCCTTTCTTTCAGGGTCACCCGGATATCAGGGTTGAGCGCTGCAATGTAGCTTTTTGCTTCATGAAGATAGACCCGGGAAACCTGGGTTTCGAGGCCTTCGATCATCTCTGCTCCCATCGGAAGCCCGTATTGCCTGATCACGTGAAGGAGGATTATTTCCCGGATTCCCGGAATACTGGTAATACACGTGAGTTCAGTCTTAGCCGGTCCTGAAAAATCTGTTGGAAAAAGAATTTTTTCAAACATACTTCACCACAGCCACCCCACGATCTGAGCTTGTAAAAGACATTGAAAGAAAATGATTTATTACGAACAATACATACTGCTCGCTATATATAATCGTATGGTGTGATGGAATGGCATAAATACAAAAAATTCGTCCTGCAGAATTCCTATCAGCAGATGGTGAAATACCCCGAAATCGGAGGGCTGCGAGCCTGATGAATTATTGATCCAGTGCTGGCAACGGCTTTCTTGGAAATTCCGTATCTTCTGACCCGATCACCCGTTGAACTTCTTGTACAGCCTGTTTGCCGCGAACTGGAAGATCAGGATGAACACCAGCAGCATTCCAATATCCACGACCGGGCTGAAGTAGGTTGTCCCGGAATAGGCGGCATGGATGAGATCGTTGCCGTACGTGAGGGGTGAGATGTAGGTTAACAGCTGCGCCACGGCAGGGATCTGTTCGAGCGGGATGAAGATGCCGGAGATGAAGATGAGCGGGAGCCGCACCACGTTGAGCATCGACATGATGTCGCCCGGGCTCTCGGTCGGGTACGAAGCGAAGAGAGTTCCCATCGTGGCAAAGCAGAACGCGGTCAGGAGGACGCCGATGATGAGCGGGGCGGCGTTGAGGACCGGGGTCCCGAAGATTATTATCCCCGCAATGAACGGGACGGCTGCGATCCCGATGCTGTACAGGAACCCGCTCAAACTCTCTCCGAGGACAACTGCGTGCAGGGAGACGGGGGCGGAAATGAGCCGGTCGAAGGTCTTCATCCGCCGCTCGATTGGGATAGAGACCGGCTCGATCGACGATGCCGAGAAAAGAATCGTGATCGCGATGAGACCGGGGATCATAACCGAGGGTGTCCCTGGCCTTCCGACTGCGAAAGCGAGGAACATGAAGAGGGGGAAGAGCATGCCAGAAACGATGATATTCGGCTTGAGATAGTAGATGAGCATGTCCTTTTTGGCGATTGCCCATGCTGCGATGAACTCAACCCTGAGTTGTGTGAACCATTCAGCCTGATCAGTCAACGGTCTTCACCCCGTGGTGCCGGACTTCGAGGCCAGTCAGCCTGATGAAGACGTCTTCCAGGCTCGGGCCGTAGGTGTTGACGCTGATTACCCGGGCGTCCTGTGCCTTCGCGTATGCCATAACGCCGTCTATGACGGCCGCAGGGTCTTCCGTGATGAGCCGGAACTTGTCCCCGAGCTTCCGTACTTCGCTGACGGTCGCGATCCCGCGGAGGCCTTCTTCTGTGTGCGCCGGGACCGGGTCGAGTGCGACCTCGACCGACTGGACGCTCTGGATGGTCTTCTTGAGTTTCTCGGGGGAGTCAATCGCGGCGATCATGCCCCGGTTTATAATTGCAACCCGGTCACAGGTGAGGTTGGCCTCCTCGATGTTGTGGGTTGTGAGAAAGACCGTGACCCCCCGTGAGTTGAGGTCCCGGATGACGTCCCGGATGATGAGGTTGCTCTGGACGTCAAGACCGGAGGTGGGTTCATCGAGGAAGATGAGCCGTGGGTCGTTGATGAGCCCCATCGCGAGCGTGAGCCGTCGCTTCATGCCCTTCGAGTACCCGTTCGTCTTATCGTCCTTCCGCTCCCACAGCCCGAAGAGATCGAGGAGCTCTTTGCCCCGCTTCTCGCGCTCGGCTTTTCCGACATCATACAGCTGGGCGGTGAACATCAGGTTCTGCCACGCGGTGAGGTCAGTGTAGATATTCGAGGTCTCGTGTACGATTCCCATAGTCCTGCGTGCCGCGATTGTTTCATTGACAATATCCTTACCGAATATCTTCGCTTCCCCGCCGGTCGGTACCGTGATGCCGGTCAGGATCCGGATGGTTGTGGTTTTTCCTGCACCGTTTGGGCCGAGGAACCCGAACGTCTCGCCTTCCTTTACCGAGAAGGTTATGTCGTTTAAAGCGATGAGTTTGCCAAAGTATTTCGAAAGATGATCAACCTCGATCGCATACATATATGATGGTACGAGCGGTATTGGATTTTAATCAATCCTCTCAGGATATCCACAGTCACCTGCCCGGGTGATCATGCGGGCCTTTTATGGGCCCGGTTGAAGTGGCAATCCCCGCATCCCCCCCGGGTACCGGACCTCCTCAAAGAATGCATCGCAGTGATCTGTGAATTTTTGTAATGGAATAGTCTTGATTATTAAAAAAGGAGAACCGTGGATGCAGAACAGCAGTGGTGGGTGATAATGGGTATTTCAACAGAAGCAGACCGGGTTATTCTATGAGCATGACAATTTTGCCCGGTCCCATAATCAATTGATTTTTACGCCAATTCCTTCAAACCATCGTGATTCAAAATTCCCTGAATAATCATATTCGTACCCGATATCGTTAAAAAAATCTTCATATTCTTTCTGGGAGAGAGAACTTTCTTCCGCAGTATTTTTTGTGCAGTAAATATGCGCCACATATACAAAACTTACCCCATAGTCCGGGAAATCTTCACGTTGTATGGAATTAATCATGGGATACCGCTCAAGGAATTCCTGCCATTCCGGATAATTACATCGTACTTCTGCGGGAATGTCTTCAGGTTCCGGGATATACAACCCGGATTCCTTTTTTTTCGGGCAGGTTGTATTTTTTGTGGTCTATTTGCCCTTTTCCCCCCTTTCTGCCGCTGATTTCCTGTTGGATGAGCTGCGGGATCTGGATTCCCGGTACCATACGGTTATTGAGCCTGTCCAAAGTATAAAAAATTTGTTATAATAAAAAAAATCCCTCCATATAACATCGAGCATGCCTCATCTTCCGGAAGCTAAAACATACCGGGCTGGTACATCCGCTGTAGCACTTTAAAAAAAAAAGCAAATTCCTGCTGTGAAGTGTACCCTTTGCAGGAGAGTAAAAACAGACTTTATAACTGCAATATAAATATGGAGATAATGCAACGTGGGATCCTGGTGGTGATATGTGCTTTTGTCATTTTGGTGATTATTGCGGGTTGCTTATCAGTCTCTCTTAAAAAATCAGATGTCCAGAGCACGCTTTCCCGACCCCGACTGAAACCCAAAAAACAACAGTTACCCCGATCCCAATCGATACATCGGCTGTTACTCGTGTCAAACTCGTTGCAAAATATGAAAACCGGGATGCTGATGATGAAGATGATGGCATAGCGCTCTACCTGACATTGTCAGACAACACTGATAAAAGTGTGCTGGCAGGGACACGACTTGATTTTTCACTGGATATCGAAGTATGGACATTTTTAATGACGGCAGATGGTGACCTGACGAACACCAGGGATCGAAAAATATTCAGCAAATCTGTAATTCTGGAAAAAGTTGATCTGCAAACTACTACGTATGCGACAAGAGTCAGCGGGAATATGAAATTGTATGTAGGGTATGATGAATTAAAAGGCAAAATTCCCTCAACGTATGGATTTACTGACAGGTTATATGTAGTAAAAGTTCATCTGCCGGATGGAAGGACTCTGGAAGCATCCTGTCGGAAGGGCATTTGATCACAGAATCCATTTCTGATCCTTAATATCCGTGAGGTCCTGGCATTTCTCATATGATCCACGCGTTTTCGGATGTTGTAAAATCGGATATTGCACTTTTTTGTATACACTCAATAATGCGGTCTGGTTAAAATCGGGTACCATCTGGAATTCAGAGGATTCATGGACTTATGATGTAAAAAAAGGGGCTCGGTTGTTCTCACGATTTTTTTGTGTAGTGATTTTATAATCACCTCCTCCTTGTTTATGTGAGCAAATGCCATCCCTGGCGTCATCGGAGTCTTCCTCAATTATTGCCTGATCCGGTTACATAATAAAATCTGGCAAGGCATCGGTGCAATGCTTCAACGAAGTTCGGGCAGTGTCCGGAATAGTATGAACCGGTTTGCTGAACAGATGCCGGCAGATTTTAGTATGGAATACTGTGGGGAGGTTCTTACCAGACTATGATTTTTTTATGGTTTAAAAGCGGACTGATGAGAGAATTTAACGGGTATTTTCGCGCGACATCTGTCTTTCAGATCATTAATCCATGGAAAGAATCTTTCCGGATCCTGGATAACCGGGTCAGCTGCGAAAGTTTTTAATTCTAGAAACAAGAGTGAGGTTTATAAACAAAGAAGCGAGGGGATGGAGGTAAAACGGATGGGAAGAGGGCAAAGAGAGACTGGTCATCGCGGCGGTGAGGGCCCTAATGGGCATGGTGTCCGGGGAAGTAAAGATGACCAATGGGATCCTGAGGACACTGAGAAGGATCCATTCCATGATCCGGGGGACGATGATGACTATCAGAAGGACCCCGCCGATGATGAGTATATATGGCCCAGGATCGAAGAAGAGGAGGACGATTGAAAAGATCTCATCTACCGGGCAGGGGAATTAGAAAAAAGCATAATCTGCTACAATGTCAGGATACTTTTGGAAATTTTTCTGAAATACGGAAAAAATCCTCTTCGGGAATTTCCAGAATGCCGAACCTGAACGTATAACCCCACGATTTTTTATTCCTGATAAAAGTTAAATCCGGAATCAGCGCTCTGATCCTGACTTCTCCGGTTTTTATATACCTCACCATTCTCCTGAACGGTTTGAAATCCGGTGATTCTTCAACCTGGAACACGTCTTCATCGGCAATTTCACCGATTGCTGTAAAAGCATGGAGGGGTTCATCACTCTCAAATAGCACTTTCGGTGAGTAAAAGGCAATCATGTCTCCCTTGTTCATTCGTGCAAGTCCGGATAGTTTGCCATGCCCTGACTGTGCAATTCCCAGAGAAACACCCCGCATTACATGGTCTTTTGATGCAACGATAATCCAGTATTTCGATGTCATCACCAGTCTATTCCGATCTGTAGTTTAAATATTCTGATGCCAGCTTGGATCTTCCCTTGTTCGTAAATAAGACAAACCCTTGCCCAAATCCTTTTTATTATAGGGATATAGTATTCCTGAAGTGATTTCTCATGGTCATTCGTATCGCGTATTATTCATGGAAGGGTCACACGCAGAAGGTTGCGACTGCCCTTGCTGAACGGGTGAATGCGGAGCTGGTCAGGATCGAACCGCTCAAAGGATTCAATATAGCAATTGGCGGGATGAAGGCATTCCTGTCGATGAAATCGTCCATAAAGCCTTGCAAAACCGACCTTGCAGGTATTGACGAGCTTATCATTGTAACTCCCGTCTGGTCCCACAAGGTGCCTCCGTATGTCAACATGTATTGTTCTTCTGTGAGCGGCGGAGAAGGAAAAAAGTTCCACGTGATTGCGGAGATGGGAGGCATGGGGGCAGAGGGAGCGATTGCCGTAGTAAGAAAGCATCTTGAAAAGAAGGGGATGCGTTTTGGCTCATCAGCATCAACGGTTGAACGAGATGTTGACAGCGGTGCATTCACTGCGACGGTTGAAAAATTTGCAGCCGGAATCCTGAAAAAATAAACTTCAGCGATGGGGGAACGGGAAGGTAAACAGGTCCCGTTCCCGCTTACCGGAATGCAGATGCCCGTGGTGATGATTTCACGAGGGTTATCATCCGGAACTGGATGTACCGGTGTATATCCTGATACCGTATTTTTTTGTCGATAAGCCGGTAAAAAACATCAGAATAGATTTTTTTTCAATCCCTCTGCAGGCCTGGTCTTACCGGCCGCAGCAAGATAAATCAGGAACTGCTCCACGCCATCAATGCCGAGAATGGCATGCATAGCATCGTCATCATACGCGGCGATGGCACAGACGCCGCAGCTTACTGCCGATGCCGCAAGGTACAGGTTCTGGCAGACATGCCCGGCATCCTTGTGCAGTTCCCGGTAACCCCGTTCACTGTACCGCCAGGTCATCCGGTACGGGACAGCAACCCAGAGGAATACCACACCGCAGCGCATGATAAATTGCTGGTCTAGACAGGCTTTTGCAATCCGGATGTGCAGTGTCGGGTCGCTGTCGAGCTGCTGGAGACGGTGGGTAAGGGCCAGGTAGCGGTACAGTCCTGGCTCAAGCCCTTGTACATTGTTGACGAGCAGGTACGTTTCTAACGCATGGCGGGCTCCGGCTGACGGGACCGTGCGGAAGGTTGCATACGTGCCGGCAACCTTTTTCACTCCTTGGGTACACCAGAGCAAAAAAGCCAGCTCGGGAATGGAGAGGGGTTCTTTTGCATACGCACGGACGCTCTGCCGTTCTTCGATAGCAGTCCGCAGATCCCGGGAAGGGACGCTGATCGTCTCCGGTTTCGGGAGATCGAGTATCGGTTTTTCCGTATCGGCCGGAATTTCAAGCAACGGCTGGAGCAGGTGTTTCTCCTGGTCGGATGGTGTGATGTACCGGTACTTTGTCTGCTCCATGAAAACCTGCCCGATATTGGCATTCGGGGAACCGGGTGACATAAATCATGGTTTTGTCCGGTGGGTTTTTAAGAGTATCCGGAGCGGGCAGGTACCGTCTCTTTGCCTCCCTTTGTAATCATATTCACACCCGGTTTGATGAATAAAATCTCCAGACTCTTTTTTTTTAAAAGGGACCTTTCTTCCGGAATATTTTTTGCAGTCAAACCATTTCTCCATCAGCGAAGTCATTCGCGGTGTTGTTTTCAAATTTTGTTTCAAATTTTGTTTTTCAGGTAACCCTCTATAAACTCTATCTTTGCATGCTTTGCTGGTAATTCATTATGTCAGCCACGCAAAGCGCAGGAACCTGTATCGCATTCAGGACACCCCGGCCGGAACAAATTCCCCGTTCCAAAGGCAGAACCCTGAGTGCAGGAGACAACATCTCCCCGGAATTCACTGACAAGACAAACCTTGAGATGCTGGACCGGTTTGGCGAACAGTTCCGGTTAAACGGAATCGATGTCAGCCAGGATGAGATCTACGAACTCAGGGTCTTTGACGAGTTTCTGGCGCACCATGTGCAGCCGAACGGGATTTACAATGTCCAGTGCATGCTGCTCTGGAGTGAATGGGTCCGGACCTTCCGCCACCAGATAGAAGGATTCCCGAAATTAATCCGTGAAAAAGAATTCCATTGTGCCATCACGGACAAGTTCGGCATAGAGATTGCCGCTGATGGTTTACGGGGAAAAGTTTTTCCCGGAATACGGTTCGTGCCATAACTGCACAATACAGGAATAAAACGGCTCCGGAACGACCCATCCCCTGCGTTTTCTCCTTCTCTCTATAGCGGGTCTATTTTTATACAGAATAACCAGTTTTTTAAGGATGTTCAGTGGTGATACCAAATCTCATAGAATTGAATGAAGTAAAAAACCGTGGAAATTGAAGAACATGGATTAAAAAAAATCTGTGACTATGAGTATTGCCCCTTCGGGGGCAGTTCGCTATGCACATTCCCTGCTGCCTGCCCAATTCTTTCAGAGAGATGGAAACCCGGGGAACCTTCGAAACCTGCTTTGCTGTTTTCAGGGAACGGGATTTTTTCACTCACGATATCCAGCCCGTTTTCAAACAACCACGACATCTTTGATTCGAAACCCATCTGGATGTGACGGTAATCATCAAACCATCGTGCCACCGGATTGCTGCGGAATACCATGAATTTCCCGATGTTTGTGGGATCGGCCGACTGGTGGTATCGCATAAAGACCCGACCTGCGGTCTTTCCCACTATCTCAATTTTACCGGTAGCATGAGACATCACAAACCGGGCCCGTTTCGCAAGGCCTGAGCATGCCTGCCAGGATTTCTGGATAATTTCATATGATTGTTCCACCGGGACCTGGAAAAACCGGTTTCCGATCGATGGCCGGCACTGGAAGATGTAATATGGCGAGATACCCGCAAATGAAAGTTTCCGGAAGAGCCCGGTAAATATTTCCGGCTCACTGTTGACACCGTTAAGAACCGGGGTCTGGCAGACGATAATAACACCTGCTTTCTGAAGTTCTTCAGCAACCTGGATTGAAACGTTTGTCAGTTCCCGTGGATGATTGAAATGTGCCATCAGGTAGATTCGTTTTTCCGGTGTGCTGTACCGCGAGAGAACTCTTCGGAGGTCCGGGTCATTGAGGATCCTGTACGGGTTGTATGCGAGCATCTTACTGCCAATCCGGATGATATTGACATGTTCAATCCCGCGGAGCTGGCGCAGGATCTCTTCGAGCCTACGGGTCGGGAGGGTCAGGGGATCTCCACCGGTTAACAGGACATCCGTGATCTCCGTATGCTCACGGATATACTCAATGCCTTCGGTTACATCCTTCACGGTCTCGCGTTCGTTACCCATGAATAATCGTTTGCGGAAACAGAACCGGCAGATACCCCCGCAGACATCGGTCAGGAGAAGGAGTCCGGTCTGGCTGTATTTATGCTGCAGGCCGGGTCTCCTGGTAAAGTCTTTTTCGCACGAAGGGTCAAGACAGCCCCCTCCATTGAGCTCAGAAGGATCGGGGATGACAATCCTGCGAAGAGGATCGTGCCGGTCTTTCCAGTCAATGAGCGACAGGTAATAGTCATTGGAGCGGAAGGGGAAAGTTTCGCTCACCGTTTCCATTGCGTTGCGTTCTTTGGATGCGAGCCCGACAAGGTTGTCAAGACTCGGCTATAGTACTCAGGTATTTCGGATTCATCATACATCACCATGTTTCAGGTTTTCTGCTCTTGTGTTCAAGGCAGGTGTCGTGAGCAATGCGAAAAAACTACAGGTCGCCGGTAAAGGAAATTGGGCGTATTGCGTGCACTACTCAGAAACTGTTACTATCCCCTCATCCTTTAAACCCTTTTTGTTGGTTATATAACCGGAGAGCGGGTGCGACTGAATGGGTGGGAAAGAATGCCCAGGCAGGTTTTTTTAGGTGCCGGACTGTTTACCAGAAAACCTCGTGAACAGGAAAGAGGGGCGCTTGCCGGGAAGTTATCTCACGTATACTGGTTCTCTTTTATGAACTGGTATGCCAGTCCATGGATCTTACGGTTCTCGAACTCGATCCTGTCATCATACGTGATCAGCAGGATCCGGTGATATGGTACGGGTTTCTCGCCATCGATTATCCGGATGCTCATGTAGTACGGCTCAAGGATGATGTCCGTGCCGCTCACGCTCGACCGGTCGTTGAGTGCGCCGCGGTCGATATACCAGACCCGGACCTTCGAGACGTCGTAGCGGTCATCGTGCCAGTATTGCTGCAGGAGTTTGTGGCTGGTTAACATAATCCATCGGTATTATCCCCATTAATCTGTTATACCGTCTGTTCTTTCCCAATATCTTCGTTCCATAACTCCGGCATGGAGGCGATGAAATCACGCATCAGGTGAATGCACTCTTCATTATCAAGGATAACCAGTTCCACTCCCCGCGAACGCAAATATTCCTCCGGTCCCCGGAATGTTGTATTTTCACCGATTACAATTCTGGGGATTTTGTAAAGCAGGGCTATGCCGCTGCACATGTCGCATGGAGAGAGCGTTGAATACAGGATCGCCCGCTTATAATCTTTTAATTTGAGCCGACCCGCATTTTCAAGGCAATCCATCTCTGCATGTAAAATAGCGCTGCCCTGCTGCACCCGGCGGTTGTGTCCCCGACCGACGATTTTCCCATCAATCACCAGCACCGAGCCGATAGGAATGCCACCTTCAGCCAGTCCTGATCTGGCTTCTTTAATAGCGGCCTGCATGAATTTATCCATTGAATAATCCCCCTTCGATAAAAAATCAACAACCGCCCCTTTCACCCGCCATGGTGCATCCTTCGGGGACATAATACCTCTTTCCGCCACTTAAGGTTTTACCGCAGAAGTCCCGGCAGGTGGCTGGCCGTCTGTCGTAAATCGCACAGCTCCACGTCCTGGCCCCGCTGCTGTCAGGCTCTTCCTCGCGTAAGTGACGGCACGGGGCATATGCAAGGAACAAGCCGTCTGCTTCCTTAAGGCCCCGTTCACGGAAATAATGCACCTGGTGGGGTTTGCACTGGCGGACGGGAATGATGGGGAGCCAGCGGCAGCATTCGCCGCAGCGGCTGCAAATACCGGCTTCCTGGGCGGGTTTGGAAGGTTTCATTGCGTTATCACTGACTCCTGCAGTAGAGGAAAATTGTGAAGAGTGGACAAATTAACATACCGTTTTATCACCATGCCCCCGGCATCCCTGCCCCGGCGAAACTCGCAGGACCAGGTAATGGTACGGTTTCACAGTTTCACCTCAACCCGCCTGAATTTCATAGGATAGTAGAGGTACCCTTTTTCCCGGAGCGGGTCGGTAAGGACAAGGACAGATCCCACACGTTCGGCAGTCACGATGTATGAAAAGAAGAAGAAGCGGCGGACTTCTGAAAATCGGGAAGCAGCACCGGTTTCATGTGCATCCGTATTCCTGAACTTTGCAAATACAACCTCTTCAGAGTACCCGTGGAACAGGGTGTAATCCCGGATAATATACGATCGTTCATCCTCCTGTATCACAAGCCAGCGGAACGGATTGCTTGACGGGATCTTCCGGCCGGGAAGTTTTACTGCCGCGATCATGAACATGACGGTCCTGACAGCAATATAAAGTATGACAATGCCCCCGTAGAGCATGATTGCAGAAGAGAACGGCAGGAATGAGAACGTTACCGCTACAACACACCCTGCGGCCGCTACGGCGAGGAGCATGCTGGGACCGGGCAGGATTCCCAGCGTGTATTTCCGGTCGGAGAACGGGGCAAGGAACGGGATGCCCGGGTATGCAGCCACATCGATCACCAGATGCAGCAGGGCGCCGGCAAGGACTGCGGTAAACGCGTACGCCCCGGCAGCAGCAATAGTGCCGGTCAGAATAATGCCGGCAATCCCGAGCAGGACGACCGTGCCATAGACAATCAGGGATAGTACGAACGCTCCTGAGATGCTGTGCGCAATCCCGCCGTGCGTGAACAGGTAGAGAGTGGGGGTTGTGTCAGATATTGCCGGAAAGAGGATATCGGCATCCGGAATCACCGCTCCCAGGATAGCGAACGGGAGAAGGGGAGTAACCCGGGGGCAGAGAACATGATCGAGGCAATCAGCGCATGGGAGAGGGCGTCCACGCAGAAATGTTAAGGGCGACGGGGTAAAAAGGTTTATTGGATCTGCCAGAACAGAAACTCTGTGTCCGTCCAGCAATTCTTTTAAAAAACAATAAATATCCACCAGGTTTATCCTCACCCACTGTTCCCACACGGTCTCCCCTTCATTCCTGGCTTGGCAGGACACTAAAAGGATTCTCGTACGATGTGCTGCCAATTCTGCTTAAAAAAGGTGCCCGTCTTTTCAATGAAAGCACACTTGTAGTTTTCGCGAGGCCGGGATAAATGCAAACACTCCACAGGATCTGCGGGTCTCGTGCATGGATAAATTTTCTTTAAAAAAAAGGATTTACCGGCGCCGCAGAACTGCGAATGCGCCAATACAGAATACCCCAAGAAGCACCGTCATCACACCGACCGGTGACTTTGTGGCGGTCGGCACGATCTCGGCAAGGCTCACGACGACCTGGGTAACCGCTGACCCGGTCACCGTCACGACCTGTGTCTGGTCGGTATAACCGTCCATCCTCACTTTGACGATGTGCGACCCGTCAGGGATATCGGCAAGGGTGAGCGGGGAGATCCCGCGGAAGTTGTCATCGAGGAAGACGTTTGCACCCGCGGGTGACGATGTCACGACAATCTGACCGGTCGTGTCCTTTACCGGACCGGGAGGGATGGGAGAGAGCTGGGCATTGAGTGTCACGATCCTGCCAGGAGTCACCTTCACGGTCTGGGTATAGGTCTGGTAATCGTCAAGTATCAGCTGGATTGTGTGGAGCCCTGGCGTGACACTTGTCAGGTCAAATGATCCGCTGACAGGGGTAAGGCCCATGTAGTGCCCGTCAAGGGACAGGGATGCTCCCGCTGGGTCCGAGCTTACCTCGATTGCACCGATATTGGCCGGTGCGGGGGAGAAGGTTACCGGGACCTGGACCCTCTGGCCCGCATACACGGTGACGGTCGAGATGAATTCATCGTATCCGACCTTCTGGACCCGGACTGTATGGCTGCCGGGGGCAAGGCCCGGAACGACAGCAGGTGTTGATCCCCAGTACCTGCCGTCAACATAGATATCGGCGCCATCCGGGCTCGATGTTATCGATAGCGAACCGGTCTCCCGAGGTGACGGGACGAGGTTGGCACTCACCCGGGTCGGGACTCCGGGGTCGACATATACGGTCGTCGTGTATGTCTGGTACCCGGCCATGCTTACCTGAACGGTGTGACTTGTGCCCGCCGAAACGGAAGTAAACGTCGCCGTGGTATACTGCCCGGCCCGGCCATCGAGGTACGCTATCGCACCGGTCGGGTAGGACGTGACGACGATCGACCCGAACGACTGGACCGGGTTCAGGGTCGCGTACAAGTTGAGGGTCTCACCCTGCATTGGCCAGCCGTTCACCACCCCGTAATAGGTATCATAGCCGGGTTTCTGGACGGTAAATGTCTTGTAGGGCGTGCCGGTGACGGCGACTTCGGTATCGCAGGAACCCGAGGCGATGGTGCATCCCGTGGATTGTCCGTCAAAGGAAACGGTTGCGCCGTTGACGTTCGCGCTGACCTGGATCCAGCCCTTGCCGTCGCCAATCGGCTGCCGGGTCGGTACAACAGTGGGTTCCTTTGTCGGTTCCGGGGTCGGGACCATCTTCAGTGTCGTATCGACCGCGGACTGCTCACCCGCTTTGACCATGATACTGGCAGAGTACAGGCTCGTACCCTTCCTTCGACACCCGCACGGTATAGGATATCCCGGCTCCGAGTTCGCGCCCGACAACCGGTGTGATACCGATGGTCTTCCCATCGAGTTCGACGGAAGCTGCTGAAGGAGTCGATGTGATGCTCACCCACCCGACCTCTGGCGCGGCAGGGGTCGTTGGTTCCTTTGTCAGGTCGTGGGTAGGCAACAGCGCAGATACCGTGGGCTCCCGGGTAACCGGCTCGATGCTTGGTTCGAGTGTGACTCCCTGGATAATCGAAGACTCAGCAGCCATGGTTTCCGGCGTTTGCGGATCCAGACCCTGCGCCATCACCGGTGCAGTGATGGCGAGCATAATGAGGATACAGAAAAGCAGTGCAGTCTGTTTCATACAAAAACTTCCAATAGTTACTACGTGGGGTTACAGATATCTGAAATTTTTGATTCATCTGTTATGATGGATTTTCCCTTTCAATCCTTCACCTCGTTTATTTCCGGATCCGCCTTTCTCGTTGGATTATATCCGGGATCAGAGCGTAATTCCCGCCAGGCTGAGAATAATCAGAAGTAATGCCCCGGGCAGGCCGGCAAGAGCACAGATAATGACGGTGATCCAGGTGAACCCGATATCGGGTTTTCCGGCATACTGCATGAGGTGGAAAAAATTCACGATGAGCAATGTAATAAGCCCCATAATTGCGTTGATTGCCAGCTGTTTGAAGTTCCTGACAACATAACAGGCAACCAGGACAAAGATAATAATAACGAGGATGAGAATTGCAATACCAAGGAGTGCCATATACCAGAAACTATCTTGTGTTACAGGTATTATACCGTTCGTCCGGGTAACAAATCAAAAAAGAACAAGGCATGTATCTCATTAAATAATGGGTTTGATATCAGGAGGTTGTAAAAATCCCCGGGCGTTATCTGCCCCTGTGAAACGATTATCGCAAAGGAACGTGTAAAAAATGATGGTTTTCTAATTTCCGGTTTCCTTCATCGAGACAGGATGAAATCGTGCCCTTTTTTTCCGATTATGAAGAGAACCACTCCAAAGAATCCATAGGTTATGATCAATGGTATAATGGTGGATGAAATTGTCTGGGACGAAGACGTAGCGTCTGTGGTAAAGGACATGATGTAGACCAGTGCACCGGCAATCATAAGCATAAAGAATAATAGCACTTTTTTCATGATTCTGTCTTCCCCACTGGATATTTCATATCAGATCCAGTCGTACACGGTATAAGCAATCAATACCTGTTCTCGTACAATAATAAAGTCTGGCGAGGCGCTGTTGCAATGCAAAACTCCGGGTGGTCATGGATGTGTGAAGCGCCGGATCAGGATTATAAAAACACCGGGGTAATCATGCAATGCAATACCCTAGCAGTATTGCAGGGCATGCGGAATGATACTGCCGGAAAAATAATTCTAGAGAATATTGTTTGAATGACTGATCTTTGATTTGTTATGGGTGCGAATCAGGTACAGGCCGACTCCTGCCGGGATGAAAAATGTTAACGCATAATACAGGAACACATCGGGCCCGTAATAGGTTGCCTGGAATAAAAGGGCAATGAACAGATAGTCGAGCACGATTGCAATCAGCATCCATGCGATCCCGACACCCGCGTAATATTGCAGGGGGAGGGACTCCCGTGCCCTGAACCACCACCATGCAATAGCGACCGTGATGGGGGTGAAGATGGCAAGAAGGATCCATCCCATGTCAGCTGCAAGCGGCGAGAAGAACAACACCAGCGATGCGAGATAGCCGATCAGCCAGAGAAACGTGCCAAGGCTGGCAGTATCTTTAATCCATTGCTTCATATCCGGTGTTTTTGCCGCTTCACATTCTTGTGCTTTGCGCTGGACCCCGGGATAACAGGATCCGGTTTTGGCAACAGAAAAATCCTTGCCTGATCAGGATCTGCGCAATATTTATTATGTCCTGAAGTTATTACACAGGCTATCCAGGAGGAAACCCGTGTGGAAAACCTGATAATCAGTATTGATTTTGACAAACAGATGTTTCCAAAAAGGTACACCTGTGACGGGGAGAACATCTCCCCTGCGATAGGGATCGGAAGGATCCATTCAGATTACCTGGCAATTATCATTGAAGACCGGATCGGCCCGTCCAGGATGTTCTGTCACTGGCTTATCTGGAATATCCGTGCCCGGGATTCTCTGCCGGAAAACATTCCCAAGGATCCGGTAATCACCCGGCCGTTTGATGCAGTCCAGGGTAAAAATGATTTTGGAAAGGTTGGGTATGGTGGCCCCTGTCCACCCAAAGGAGAGGTGCACACCTATTATTTCAACGTGTACGGGTTGGATGCACTGCTGGATACCAGACCCGGCTCAACCCGTGTGGAGCTCGAAAACGCAATGAAAGGTCACATGGTGCAGTACGGCGGGCAGGCTATAGCAACGTACCAGAGATAATCTCTCTTTTCTGTTTTTTTATTGTTTTTTTATATCCGGTTCTGGTTACAGACAGTTAACAAATTGTATCTGCGGCTCTCTGTGATATTTTCCCTTCATTTTCCAAAAAAAAGAAATGGATTTCTGCATGGCCGGACTTTCATCATGTTTTTTTTAAAAAAATGAGCTTTTCAGGCAATTGTCGTTAAAAAGAATCCTGATTATATTCGCCACAGGAACAGATGTTTTCCGATGAAAAAACAGGAACCGGGAAAGAAAAATATATTTCTGGATGACCGGGGTATTTCGGATCAGGTCTTCTTCTTGGAACCAGTCTTTGTAATCTTCTTGGAGGGCTTGATGGGCCCTGGTTGGTTCGTATGATAGCCCAACTCATCTCCATGGAGATGTGAATGGGTGTCGTGAAGGGGAGGCAGGTTTGGTTTATTCTGGGGATGGTGCGCAGCTTGAGGATGAGGATGGTCCATAGGATGGTGCTGATCCAGTTCTTCTTGCCGGGCCTTGTCCGGGCTGATATCAGCGCTAGGGGGGGTCTTGGGATAATCAGGCCTACGATCAGGGCGGTGTCTGGTTGCCATAATCAATAATCCTCATCCGGTAATAAAAATGCTTCCCCTCTGCGGGGACCTGACCAGGAGAGATCAGACGGCTGCAACGAAACAGACCAGAAAATTTTTTTTATATCTATAGTGGTATAGTATGATCTGACCCCGCCGGTTTTTTAGTCAGGAGAGACTGGCTGGAGGATCTATGGCAGAAGAACTACAGATAACACGGGATATCATAAAAGACCTCCTTGATCGAATCACCAGCCCCCTGCGGGATGTACGGGAGGGAGCGGTGGAAGCTCTCGCGGTGAGTACCGCAGATGAGGACTGGAGGCCGAACGAACTGATCCGGCAGGATGGCATTGACATTGTTGCCGCCCTTCTTCATGATAAGAATACTCATATTGTTGTGTCCGCCCTTGATATCATCATCGCCACCGCTGTGGCCGGCGAGGGAGAGGCGCTCATTACCCGTGGGTGATTGACCGGCTTGACCAGATACAGAACCATAAGGACTCGCTGATACAAAAGAAGGCGCAGGAGGCGCTACAGCTCCTGGTTCCCGAGGTTGAGGATGTAGTTACATCCAAGCCCCAGGATGACTATTAATGGTAAAAGGGGTAAATAAAGGGTGGCAATCTCCCCGTGTCTTTTTTGGTAATCAATTCTGTGTTCCGGGGCGGGGACTAAAACAACAGCACGATGCTTTTTATGAAAAATATCGCCTGCGAACATCCATCATCAGGCAGGTCGGGAATTCTGACGAGTAAATCCGTTCCTTTTTGATTTCCTTCACCCCCTATTTATCCGATTCCCGGATATTTGTATGCAGGATAGTATTATATAGTACATTCTATAAAAGGGGCAGTTAGTTATTATGGCTATACTAGGTGAATTATCAAATGCAACCACCCAGACTGTGGTTGCCACCACACCGTCAATGGTCTCAACCCCGCAGTCCGTGGTTGCCACCACACCATCTGTGGGCTCAATTGGTGATGCCCTGATGCAGATGCTCTATTCAGTCATTGCTTACCTTCCCGGTCTCATCGCCGCGATCGTCATCCTGGTCATCGGATGGGTGATCGGGCGTCTCCTCGGAAAAGTCATTTCAGGAATCCTCGACAAAATCGGTGTTGACGATGCACTCCTCAAGACCTCTGTCGGACAGGCGATTGAACAATCAGGCACCCATGTTGTGACCTTATTTGACCTGATTGTCAGATGGTTCATCTACCTGATCGCAATTGTTGCCGCTGCCAATATTCTCCAGCTGGAGTTCCTCACCAGTCTTCTCCAGTCCATCGTCGTCTACCTGCCCCACGTCGCGCTGTTCCTCATTATCCTGATTGTAGGATTTATTATGGTTGATTTCTTCTCAGATGTCCTTGAGGGATGGGGAAAGACCCAGGACATCGAGTTTCTGGGGTTGATGATCATGCTCCTGCGGGTCTTCTTCTACTTCATCGTGCTCGTCCTCGCACTCTCCCAGTCTGCTCATCGACCTCACCATCATCTACACCTTCGTAACCCCGATTGCATGGGGAGTGGGGCTCGGACTCGGCGCCGGTATCGCCATCTTCATCGGGTTCGGCCTGAAAGATCGGGCTCCCCAGATCATGGACGATATGCTGAAAAAGATGTCAAAGTAAATTTTCTCTCTTTTTTTTAGAATGGAGTGGATTTCAGTTCCGGATGCTTCGAGAGTGTCTGATAACCTCAGGAATCTGCTGGACATTCACCTTCCAGGTTCACCCTGTTCCGGAAAAATGACATCACATCTTGGACTGCACCAACCGTGACCGCATCCATTAAAGAGCGATAATCAGAGAAGATCTTCCGGTGAGAACCCCCCAGGACAAGAAACATTAATAAGGACAGGGGACTTTCCACAGACTCAGGTGAATGGTGTGACAACCGGAAAATTTGAAGTTTTCACAGACAAAGCTGGCGAATACCGTTTCAGGCTCAAGGCCCCCAATGGTGAAATCATCGCCGCGAGCGAGGGCTACAGCTCAAAAGCCTCCTGCATGAACGGGATCGAGAGCGTGAAGAAGAATGCTCCGACAGCAGTTGTAATCGAAGTCGGGAATTAGGGACAGATCCTCTTATTTCCTGGGATAGACTTTAATCTGATTTTCATTTTCATTTATTTCTGAAAAGTCCGGTTATTCTTATCTGAAAACGCAATCACCTTGCATCACTCCCAGGATGCCGGGTTACGTGAGAAAACTACCCGGGTTTTCCATGAGATTTACCGCCGTCCCCTCAGAAGTTTTAATATGTTAAAAGAAGAAGGGATGCAACATGGTAACAATTGTTTCTACCCTGTTGACATTTGTTGTCGCGTTGATCATTTCGACGATAATAATTTTTGTTATTACAAAGTTGTTTGGCGAAAAGGAAGGTATAACCACCGCATTTCTCGCTGCCCTTATCGGCACGGCAGTTTACACGGTAATATATTACGTGCTGGGCCAGGGATTGATAGCTGCATTCATTGCGGGAATTGTGTGGCTGCTGGCATTGCAGAAACTGTACACAATCGGCTGGCTCAAATCCCTGCTGATTGCGGTTGTTGTCTGGATATTGACATCAGTTGTTGGATGGTTCCTGCCTGTGCTCACCGGTCCGATGTGATAAAAAGTTGTTAAAAATTGGGCTCTGGAGAAAACCGGATTTTGTTTATTTTTTGTTGACTTAAAAAAAATTCGAAGGCGACCCCCTCTCTCCCCCATCGGGGGAAGCAGCCCAAAGGGTGTATCCCCCTGACCCCCTTTTTTTAAATCCCGTTAACTATATGGTGGTAATCGCAATACAGGGACACACGGCGGGGAGGTGAAACCAAAAGCCCCCTGGAACGTTATAATTAAATTTTTTTTCTGATCATTTCTACAGAGCTAAAAATTGAATAAAAGGTCATTTCTTACTATCCGCCTGATCTGTCTTTTTATGCCGTGGGGCAGCCGATCCCGATATCGGTTGTCATACGGACAAACAAATAGGGAGATCGGAAGTTGCAAATTTTGATTTTTCCGGTAACTTATATATAATTGCAAATAATAAGTGCATCCGGTGAAACACGATGCCTTCGTTCGCATGCAAGGATATTGGCATGGCCTGTGAATTCAAGACCACTGCCCCTACAGAAGCAGAGCTGATGAAAAAGATCGCAGAACACGCAAAGAGTGCTCATAAGATCGAGACGGTTCCTGCCGATCTGATGGTCAAGATCAAAAAAGCCATCAAACCATAACTCTTTTTTTTAACCAGCCTGATAATTCAAGGTGGTAATTATATTCATTGCTCCATTTTCTCGTTGGTTTAAAATGTAAAATTGCATTTTCTCACAGGAATAGAAAAATAGTTATTGGTATTTTCACTATGTTTTATAAGGGGCTGGATATGTTCACCAAACTCGAAGCGGAAAAAACACGAACACCAATTACCTTCTCAACACGATAGAGGTCGATTTCGAGGAATTCATCGAAAGGATTGAGGAGATTGTAAAAGACCAGCAAATCGAAGTAGAACATT